>JBGTQJ010000023.1:0-139272 GCA_041941305.1 Saprospiraceae bacterium | reverse complement strand
AATCCTCTGTATCAGCATTTTTACACTTTAGAAAAATTTATTCCTCAGTAGAATATTCATATACAAAAAGGCTAAAAATCAAAAGTTTCTAAACCAAAACTTTTGAACGATTTTAAACAACTTTCAAACCATTTTTAACCATCTGATAAATGAGCAAAAAAACAATCAACCCAACTACCCTATTTAATTCCAAACTATACGGATTTTCACAGATCACCATCGCCAATCCTGGCAAAATGGTATTCATTTCAGGTCAGACAGGATGGGATGAGCATATGAACATTGTAGGGAAGCATGATTTAGCGACACAGACCCAAAAAGCCATTGATAATCTCAAATTAGCTATGGAAGCGGTGGGTGGCAGTTTGTCCGATATTGTCATGCTTAGGATTTACAAGGTGAACTATCAAAAAGCCGATGGTCCAATCATAAGCCAGGTGTTAATCGATAATTTTGGAACCGTCCATCCTCCTGCAAGTACCTGGCTAAGTGTCGATGGACTGGCAAATGAGGATTTTATGATTGAGATTGAAGCTCAGGCGGTAATTCCTACTATTTAAATAAGTTTGATGACAGACCAGGAATTAACAATTAGAAAATTTAAAAAAGAAGATTATTCCATCTATAAAAAATGGTTTAGCAATGCACATCTAAACGCTACTTTAGGCGGCATTGATCAAGAATGGCTCGATTACATTTTATCTGAAAAAGATGGGGAAGAATTAGCTGTGATCCAAAACAATCAATTGGTTTCCGTCCTTGGAATTGTTTTTCCAAATAAACAGCATCCAACCTACATCATTACAAATATTGCTGTTGACCCAAAATTGAAGCATAATGGGTTAGGCACAAGAGTCATAGAATTGTTGATGAAACATTATAAACTCGGGGATAATGAATACTGGGCATGTTTTGTAGAAAAATCAAATACCGAGGCTCAACATTTTTTTGAGAAAAATAACTGGAAACAAATTGCTCAAAAAAATGACGAAGCAATGATTTGGTACGAGTATCGATCTCCAAATTAATTTTGATAAAAAACAATTTTTCAAAAACAACCTATCTTATGAAAGTCAAAGTAGCCGTCGTTCAAGACAGTCCTGCCTTTTTTGATAAAGAAAAAACAATTGAAAAAATACAGAACCTGACACAGCATTGTGCAGCACAAGCTTGTCAGCTAGTCGTATTTCCAGAAACCTTCTTGCCTGGTTATCCAAGGGGTTTTTCTTTTGGAACAACTGTAGGGAGAAGAGCAAATGAGGGTCGCCAATTATTTGCAGCATACCATGAAAATAGTATGGATTTAGAAAGTAATGACCTGAAGGTATTAGAAGAAATTGCCAAATCTGAAGGTGTTAGAGGAAGAACCTGAAAATCTTTGTCGAGGTGGAAGTATCATCGTTTCGCCTTTGGGAGAGATTTTAGCAGGACCACTTTTTGATCGTGCGGGTATTTTGACAGCTGAGCTGGATTTGGAAAAAATCATCCAAAGTAAGCTGGATTTTGATGTAAATGGTCATTACAGCAGACCGGATATCTTCAAATTTAAGGTGAAGAAACAGCCTCCAATTGGAATTGAAATCATGAATGGAAGGTTATAGAGGATGTATTTCACTTTGTCGGTTTGGTGAAAAGATCAACTTTACTTGGCGGAGACCAATGAATTGGTCAAACATCCCAATGTACTTTTCATAGCCATTGACGATCTCAACGATTGGGCACCACTTTTCAGCGAAGAAAGAAAGAACTGAATGAAGCGATTCGAACAATAATCAAAAACTATCCTTTTGTCTTCATCATTTCCACTCCCGTCCAATCATCTGGTACCCCATTAACAATATATTGTGTCGCCTTGTTTAAGAAGTGCTTGGCAGGTCCATCTAATGGATTTGCCGCCAAAAGTTCCTTAAAAACAAGGATGGCTTCCTGAAATTCCCTATTCAGGTAATGCTTTAAGCCTTTTTCAAAAATTTCCTTGCTAGCTGTTTTTTTAAGAATGATTTCGGGAGAGTCCCCTTCAAAGCATTCATAAATTCCGGTAGGTTCTTTTTTTCCCTTCAATAAAGTTTTACCAAGATAACGGGTTTGAAAAAGTTCTTTATGGGAAGCTTGATGGAGACAATTTTCACTTACTAATATTGAAGCAGCATAATATTTTGTCAGACCTTCTATTCTGGAAGCAGCATTTACAGTATCAGAAACGGTCGCAGCATCCATGCGTTTTTCATCTCCAATGATCCCCATAATAAGAGATCCACTGTGCATACCAATGCCTATTCGGATGGGAAGACGCCCCTTGGTTTGCCTTCTTTGATTGTAAGCTTGGAGTTTTTGTTGCATTTCAATTGCAGCTTGAATGGCATCCTGTGGATTTTCTGGAAAAATAGCCATAATGGCATCTCCCAAATATTGGTTGACGAAACCATTGTTATTTCTAATAATTGGACCCATCCTTCCATGAAAAGCGTTGACAAAGTGGAAATTTTGTTCAGGAGTCATTTGTTCCGCCAAAGTTGTAAAATCCCGAATATCTGCAAACATAACCGTCACATCTTTCTCAGCTTGATCGCCCAACATCACTTCAGTGATTCGGTTTTTACCCAATGCCCGAATAAATTCGTTTGGAATAAATCGCCCCGTCACATTGAAGATATTGTGCAAATCCAAATGGGTATTTATCCGAGCAATAAACTCTTCTTTTGAAAAGGGTTTAGCGAGGTAGTCATTTGCTCCAGCTGACAATCCCTGAACCAAATCCTGTACCTGATTTTTGGCAGTAATCATGATGATTGGCAACTCAGATGGCAAGAATTTTTTCCGAATCTTCTGGCAAACTTCATAACCCGACATTCGCGGCATCATCAAATCCAATAATACCAAATCAAATGTCTGACCTGCATTCAAAATATTTATTGCCTCTGTGCCTGTCAGCGCCTGAGTAACATGAAAATACTCTTCAGATAAATGATTTTTTAATACTCGTTGGTTGACGGGTTCATCATCAACAACCAATATCCGAATTGCATTTCCGTCATACTCTTTTTGTCCAAAAAGATGAGGTTTCATATCTTGAGGTTCTTCTTCTTTAAAATTGGACACAAAAAAAGAAGAGGATTCAATTATTTTAGGCGCTACCGTTTGGTTCTCTGATATTGGCAATGTAAAAGTAAAAACAGAACCTTGCCCTACTTCTGATTCCACCCACATCTCCCCATTATGCAATTCAACTAATTTTTTACTTATGCTCAAACCTAAACCCGTTCCTGCAAATTGACGGGTCGTTGAACCATCTCCTTGTACAAATTCATTAAATATGGAATTTAGTTTATTTTCAGGTATGCCTATTCCTGTATCAATGACATTAATCACGACCATTTCGTCTTTAGAAAAAGCTTCCACTTTCACCTCTCCTTCAATCGTAAATTTTATGGCGTTCCCAATTAAATTAAATAGTATTTGGAGAATGCGATCCTCATCTCCAAAAACGAATGGCAATTCTGAAGAAACGGCATTGGTAAGTTTCAAGGGTTTTCCCCTTATCAAAGGCATATGGTTTTTAAAAACAATATCTACCAATACATTTAATGGCAAAGGTTTTTTGGTGATTTGAATATCGTGATTTCTCAATTTTGAAAAATCCAGAATATCATTTACCAGATTATTCAAACGCCTCCCGGAAGCAATAATCATTGAAAGGTTTTCCTTTTGTTCTTCATTGATTTTACCCAAATTCTCACCATATAAATCCTCGGAAAGTCCAATGATTCCTTGAAGAGGCGTTTTTAATTCATGAGAAGTATTTGCCAAAAACTGGTCTTTTAGTTGGTCAATTCTTCGCAGTTGCTTATTGATATTTTGTTCTTGCTCCAGTTTCTTCTCCTGTTTTCGAATTTCATTTTTTAGAAGCCAATACAAAATTCCAATCACAAGTAGCCCCAAAAGCGCAAAAGCCAATTTGGTTTGCCACCACGGAGGAGCAATATTCAAAGACAAGGAGATACCTTCCTCATTCCAAAGGTTATGATTATTAGAACCTTTTACACGTATGGTATAATTACCTGGAGCCAAATTCGTAAAAGTCAACTCGCGTTTGTTGCCCAGAGAAATCCAGTCCTCGTGTAATTCATCGATTTTATAAGCATATTGATTGTGTAAAGGATTGGTAAAATCCAGCGCAGAAAATTGAATATTTATCAAATCCTCCTGATAGGTCAAGTCAATTTGTGAATTTTGATTTATGCCCCTAATAAATTGAACTGGCGCTTTTTCTGCGCTACTTTGATATGAAAAACTGGTGAAAACCAAATTCGGGATTGAATTATTGAAATTGATGTTTTCTGGATTGAAATAAGTAAGACCTGTTGAAGAACCAAAATACAAATTTCCACTGTTGATTCCCTTATCACAGGAATGCCACCAGAAGTCATAATTGAACACTCCATCAGGTTTTCCAAATTGAACAAATCGCTTTTCTTCCGGGAAATACTTAAAAAGTCCATTCGATGTACTGATCCAAAAATTATTTTGATTGTCCTCTAAAATCCCCTGAATCGCCAAATTGGTAAGTCCGTTTTCTGAACCGTGCAATTCGTATTGTTTTGTTTGTGGATCAAATACGATTAACCCATTGCCAATTGTGAGATAAACCAATCCATTTTTACTCCTATGAATAAATGAAGGGGTGGCATATAATGGTAAATCAATATTTTCTGCAAGCCTATCAAATTTTCCGGTATTGGTATCGAAACGATCAAAGCCCTGGTAGGTCCCTAACCAAATATTGCCTTCATCATCCAAAAAAGCACTTCCGATAAAATCGCTCGATAAACTTGAAGGATCTTCCCGATCATTTAAAAAGTATACCTGGCTTTTTGTGACTGGATCATACTTAATCAGACCTGAACCCGCTGTTGCAATCCAGGTGATTCCATTTGGGGCGGATAAAATAGCTGGAATCCCGCCCATTGCTTTATTTTGAGGAATATTGCCATAGAATGAAGCAATTTCCTGAGTTTTCGCATTGAGCATAAAAGCACCACTCTGGGTTGTTCCTATCCAAATATTTCCATCTGCATCTTCTGATAAAGCCCCTACCCATGCCAAATTGTTATCATTGGCTGCTCTAAAGCTTTCATTAAAATTGACGAAAGTGTTTTTTGCTCGATCCCAGCGAATTAATCCCTTTTTGGTACCCATCCAAACCATCCCATCCCTACTTTCCAAGACAGACAATACATCTTCATTTGCTAAACCAGTATTCATTTGAGCTGCCACATAGCATTCCTTGATTTGCATGGATTTTGGGTGATAAATACTCATACCTTCTTCTTCATAGCCAATGTAGACCAGTCCCGTTTTATCTATAGACAAACATGAAATTGTGTTTTGCCGGAGCGATTGGGTCGTATTGGGTTCTGCCCGGAAATGTTTGAGTTTTTGTGTTCCATGCTCCAGAAGCATCACGCCATCACTGTCTGTTGCCAACCAGATGTCTCCGCCTGGGCTAAATTTTAAATCCAGAATATTATTGTAATAAGACAAGGTATCTATCGGTCCATGGGGATAAGGGAAATGTTCAAATTGTTCACTTTCAATATCCATTCTATCCAAACCTTCTGTTGTAACTATCCATAAATTACCTTCTGTATCTGTTTTTACAATTCTGATAAAGTCAGCGCTTAGCCCAACTTTTTGAGTATCCCATTGGAAATGACGAAAAGTATTGCTTTCCGGATCGAGTTGACTCAACCCAAATCCCCAATATCCAATCCAAATTTTTCCCTGTTCATCCAAAGCCAGTGAATTCACCCAATTCCCACTTAGAGCATTGGAGTTCCCAATTTCATATTGAAAGTTTTGGATCTCATTGGATTGTATATCGATGCGATCCAACCCCTCTTTACCGCCTGCCCAAATCAATCCACTGGGGTCAGTCAGTAGGGCAGAAATGTTATTGCCGGAAAGCCTAGGCAAATTCCATTTTGCTTCCCTGAAATGCACAAAAGTTTTTTGTGTCGGATTATAAGCATCAAATCCTGCCATGTTGGAGTGAACAAGCAGGATATTTCCCATACTGTCCTCTTGAATAACTACACCTGAACCTGGCCAATATCCCGAGCTGTCGGGCACATAGCCTATATATTCAAATTCATCTCTTCCCGGATAATAAATATCCAAACCATTGACAGTAAAAATCCAAATCCTGTTTTGTTTGTCCTGATAAATATCTTGCGCATTACCACCGTGAATAGAAGCTGGATTTTCTTTATTACTGCGATAATTTTTAAAGGAATAACCGTCGTATTTATCCAAAGCACCCAGGGAGGCATTACCATCCGAATTGGTGCCAAGCCAAATAAAGCCCTCTTGATCTTGTTCAATTACCCAAATAGAATTGGTCGATAATCCATCGTGACTGGAAAAGTGTTGGAAGTATTGACTTAAAGCTAGGTGAGAAAACGCCAGGAAACCAAAAAGCATTAAAAGTTTCCTATTATTATAAAAGAGTCTCTCCATTTAAAATAGTTTGATAGCCTCTCAAATGTAGGAAAATTGTTTGGGTATTAACTATCAAACTTCTCATTGGATGTTTACCCCATCAATTTTAACCCATGGTAACATTATGAAACATTCAGATTTTTGTAAACACTTCTTAATTCGTTGATATTCAACTCACTAAATAATGTGTTTATGATGCGGGGTGCGTGTTGCGGGTTAGAACAACCCGCACCCCGCACCCCAGGGCTGTTAAGTTCTATGCTAATAAAGTTAAAAGTCAAAATGATAAATGTAAAATGTAAAAGTTCACATTTTCTAAGAATTTCGTTATCAGGTCCTTATGAATGCCCATACTTTTAAATTTATCATTTTACATTTTACATTTTGACTTTCAATAATAGAACTTAACAGCCCTGCCCGCACCCCACAACAGATTGAATATCAACAGATTAAAAAAGAAAGAAACTTAAGGGTTTTCATAACCAATATTAGAAATGCCTCTTTATTTGGTAAGAATCTTGTAGAAACTCAGAATTAATTGTGATAAAAAATAACTTTATCCTTTTGATTTCGTCTAATAAGCTCAACTTCATTTCTTATCATCTATTCTGTCTTCGCTTATTTGACGAAATCGAAGATTCATGAGGCGTTTTGCCGAACTAAATGATAACGTTATTTTTTAAGGGTTACTTAAGTTTTTCTTTGCAATCCAGGTTAAAATAACACGTTTGGAACATTTAAAGCAACGAATGAAAATTCAAACCATCTTTATTACCATGAATATCAAAAATGCAATTACGTTTCTTTTCGGATTGACTCTATTGTTTTCAAGCTGTTTTGAAGTAAGAGAAGAAGTCAATGTCAAGGATGATGGAACAGGTGACATTAAGCTTGTAGTCAATTTTTCGGAAAGCAAGGAGAATGTAAAAAAATATTTGGGCATTGGAAAAGCAGGTGATGTGAATGTCCCTAATGTTGAGAATCTTGAGAAAATATTGAATCATGCATTGGTCACACTCCGAGGTATCAAAGGGATGAGCCAGGTCGAAGCCAAAAAAGATTACGAAGATTTCATTTTTACGTTTAGCGCCAAATTTGATGATCTGGAAGCTGTAAATGAGGCTGTTTCAGCAGTGACCAAACAATTGAGCTATTTATACATTCCGCATTTGGAAGAGAAGAATTTCAGCTTCGCCGACAATCAATTCACTCGTCATTTTGATTATCCAATAGAACCAGCAGAATATAAAGAGTTGCCTTCCATGCAACGATACTTTTTAGAATCTGCCAAAACTGTGAGCATCTATCGTTTTGGACGTACGATTGAGAAATATTCTAATAAAAGAGCCATATTATCTCCAAGTGGTAAAGCGATAAAGTTGGAAACCTCTTTAGCGGATCTGGCGAGTGGCAATGCTACCTTGGAGAATACCATTTCTTTTAAAGCCAAACCGTAATTCTATCATTTTAAGCGCTTAATCGATTCATACAGCAAGCTGCTCTTTCAAAACTCTACCTTGCAGCACTTTGCAACAAAATCACCTACCTTTGCGGCAAATTTTTGAATGATTCTTAAGAATATATGGAATCACTCATAATCTCTAACTTTTCTAACATCCGAATTTAAATTTCATACCAAATGATCAAAACCAAAAATTTCCTATTTGCTTTTTGTCTCTTATTTGCTTTCTCTTTTACAAATGGACAAACTTCCTTATTGAACTATATCCCAAGCGACGCCACATTTGTAGTCAGTTGGAATCCTCAAAACCTCAATTCCAAAGTCAATCTCCGTCAACTCAAAGAATACGACTTCTACAACATGATGATGATGCAGATGGCTGGCTCTATGGGTGCGCAATCTGAAATGTTTACCAATATCATGGCAGATGCCAATAGCGTGGGTATGAACCTAATGCAAAGCAGTCATTTCTTTGGAAAAATGGCTGGAGACAATATGCATTTTGGCGTTTTACTAAACCTTTCTGATGAAGCCAAATTCACTGACTTTCTGAAAAATCTGATGCAGGATGGCTATACAACCAATTATTCCCAACAGGTGGGTTATCATTTACTAAAAGTAGAAAACAATGCCTGGCTAGCCTGGAATGATCAAATGGCTTTTATGGGTGGAGGAAAATTTGAATCCGCATTGGATGAATCCGAAACTGCTGAATCACAGTACATGGCAGATTGGCTTACAGAAACCATGAGCAGAAAAGTAGAAAATTCCATTGCAAATAATGCTCGTTTCCGACAAGCAATTTCGAAACCTTCTGATGCCCACTTCTGGTTGGATTACGCCTTCATTACAGAACAAATGAATAGTGGGATGTATGAGGGCTTAAAAAACGAAATCAAAGGTTTTGATCCTGAAATGGTGATGGGAATGATTAAATCATTTTACGAAGACAACAATATTTCCCTGGGGTTAAATTTTGATAAAGGTAAAATTGCCATCAACACTCAATCCTTTACTTCACCGCAAATGCTGGCTATCACTAAAAATGCGGTAGACCATAAATTCAACAAGAAATTAGCAAAATACATTCGAGGTGATGAATTGATGGGCTATATGTCATTTAGCATGAGTACTGAGAAGTTAATGGAGGGTTACAAAAAACTGATTTACAGCAAAGTAGCTGAAATTCCAGGATATGGAGACATGGCGGTGGGCGCTTTAGATATCCTCAGCATTTTCCTGGACGAAAATGCCATGCCAAATCTGTTTCAGGGAGATATGATCATGGCAATGACTGGCATGCAAAAAATTCAAAAAACCATCATCGATACCGAATTTGATGAAGACTTTAATCCAATTGGGGAAGTTGAAAAAACGATAGAACAAAACATTCCAGAAGTTACCATGATTTGGTCTCATAAAAGCAAATCAGACTGGATGAAATTTGTGAATTTGGGCCTGAAGTCTGCCTTCCTGGAAAATAAAGGAAGCTATTATCAACTCATGATTCCAGCAGCTGATTTAGATGCTTATATCGCTTTAAAAGATGATGTTTTGATCATTTCCAATAGTGTGGATTTGATTACCAAAAAATTGGATAGAGGCTACAAAAAGAAATCGAGGATCAGTAAAGCACATTGTCAAAAAATAGCTGAGAATTCCTTTGCGATGCATTTTGACATGAACAATATTATCAAGCAAATTGAAGCAGGAGAAGCAAACTTATTGGGTAATAATGATAACCTGAAAATAGTTAAAGAAAATTTTGAGAGTATTGAAATAACCTCCTCTAAAGAAGTAGGCAATTATATTAACGGTGAGTTTAGTATCAATTTGGTGAACAAGGATGTGAATTCCTTGAAGCATATCTTTGAAATGATCAATGAGCTAATGTATGGTATGATGGGAGGTTCGAAGACTTAGTTAGCAAAATATTTCTTTTTGTTTTCAATAAATAAAGTCCCGATTTAGGCTAAATCGGGACTTTATTTATTGAAAATGCCTGCCAAACTGGCTCTTCCGGAATCGGTGCTACTATTTCTTCTTTTTCATGTGATATCGGATGTCGAAAGGCCAACTTCCAGGCATGCAGGTGAATGGATCTGTTCTTATTTCCACGTTTAAACCCATACTTGACATCTCCTTTGATGGGGCAACCAATCGCTGCTAATTGGGCTCTTATTTGGTGATGCCGCCCGGTTTTTAGCTCTATCTCCAACAAATGATAATTTTCAATTGAATCAATCAAGCGGTAAGTTAGTTCGGCTCGCTTGCTCCCTTTTTTTCCTTCTTCATGAGCAAAGGAACGATTGAGTTTGCTGTTTTTTTGGAGAAAATGAGTTAGGGTTCCTTCTTTTTCAGAAGGCTCATTTTTCACAACTGCCAAATAGGTTTTCTGCACTTTTCTATTTTGGAATTGCTCATTCAAACTTACCAGAGCTTTCCTCGTCTTTGCAAAAAGTGCAACTCCACTTGCAGGTCGATCAAGCCGATGGATCAAATCCAGTTTGTTTTTAGAGTATATCTCTGCCAAATTGAGCAAGGCCTTATCTCCTGTTTTATCAGATTGCACAGGAATGCCAGCAGGTTTATTGAATGCAATCAATTGATTGTTTTTATACAATAGCCAATCTCCTATTTTTCCGTGAGTCATTTAAATTTTTGTTCGTTAATGAATTTATGACAATCATTCCATCTACTGTACTTCAGATTTTACTCAACTTCCTCATAATCAATATATTCACCATCATTATTTTGCTTAGGCTCCTGTTCTTTTGTTTTGACTTTTGGTTTGTTTTCTTCTTCCGAGGTAGGAAGCAAGGCGGGTTTGATGAAGTAGCGATAGGCTAAATAAAAAGCAATTAGATAGGTCAATATTTTGAGCATTGTATCTGAGTTTTGGCAAAGATAGAAGGATTATTCTTTCAAACCATTATGGTAAACACACTCCCTTCTCCTACTTTAGATTGTACAAAGAGTTGTCCCTTATGCATGCGTATAATTTGTCGACTCAAACTCAAGCCTATACCAGTTCCTTCCGTTTTTGTAGTAAAAAAGGGCACAAAAATCTCCTCCAGGGCTTCATTTGGAATACCTTTCCCATTGTCACTTACAGAAACGATACTCTTTCCAGACTTATCCTTTTGGGTATTGAGAACAATCGTAGGATCATCAGATTCTTTGACTGCTTCAATGGCATTTTTTAGAAGATTTATAACTACCTGTTCGAGCAATTCAGGATCGGCTGTACAATTGACAGGAGAAGTAGGGCTTTGCGTTTGAAAGTTGATACCGTTCTTATCAAATACCGGCTGAAAAAGTGTTCCAATCCGTTGAAGGAGCAATCGCACATCCACAATTTGGAATTTAGGCGGAGGAATTCGGGTCAGGTTGCGATAGGTTTCTGTAAAGTGCATCAAACCTTCGCTGCGGTTGCGAATGGCTCCCATTCCTGCTTTGATATCACTTAAGGATTCTTCGTCTAACTCACCATTGGACAACATGCCTTCAATCGTGGAAGTAAGGGAAACAATGGGAGAAATGGAATTCATAATTTCATGCCTTAATATTTTGATCAACTTCTGCCAGGCTTCCAATTCGCGTTCTTCCAGTTCAAGTTGAATATTTTGCATGCTCACCAATTTCAAAGATTGTTTCTGCAATTTGAATTCTGTCGCAGAAATGGAAAGTTGTACAATTTTATTATCCACCATTATTTTGACCAACTCTTTTTCCCCTGCTTTTAACTTTTGTACGACCTCATACAAGTTTTCATCTACCTGCTTCAATGCGGCTGCATTTACTAAATAGGGCTTTCGCAAGAGTTCCTGTAAAGCCTTATTCATCATAAACACATTTCCTTCATCATCAATACACAACAATCCAACCCTAACATGCTCCACGATCGTTTGCAAATATTGATGATTCGCTTCCTTTTCTGCCTTGATATTCAGGAATTTACGATTAATCTGATTGAAGGCATCATACATTTCCCCAAAGGTTTTCCCTTTGTGATGACCTGAGTAGGTCGCTGAAAAGTCTTCATATTTGATACCCAACAGGAAAGCTGTAAAATCGCGATTGGATTGATTCACATAATGCACCATATCTACAACAGTCAAAATTATTACCACCAACAAAATGAACATGGTGATGTAATAAGTCGTATACATAAAGCAATACACCAACCCCAATACCAGTGCAATCAGGAAGAGTATTCTCAGGGTAATGTTTAGCTTAAAGTTTTTGAACATTTTTTAGATCGTTTTTCTTTCAGATCGCTTCGCTGTATATGATAGGCCGCTTTGCTGTCAGATTTTAGCTCGCTTCGCTGTCAGAGGTCAGACAGTCCGACAATAAAATGGTCTATCGGTCTGACCTCTGACAGCGAAGCGAGCTACCCTACTCCCTAAAATACATCAAAATAGCTCCAAAAAGGGTAATCAGTGCAATCAACACACTCGCCATCTTGATAGAATACTGCATGTGATTGACAAAGGTGCTGATTTCGTTTTTCATGTGGGGATATTTCGGATAAATTTCCTTTTCCATCCTGGACTTGTTGAAAATATGGGAAGCGCCAAATTCCACCTTGTTTTGAACCAATACTTTGTAGGTTTTCAAGACTTTAACTCTGAAATAAACATTTACAAATAGCATGGCAACGAATAAGCCGATAACTATAGTGATGAGTAGGATGGCCATATTTTTTCAATTGAAGTTGTTCAAAAATAGAGGTTGAATTTAGTTGTAAGTGCTTGGAATTCAAGGCGATGCTCCTTTTGAGTTTCGTACTTGTCCCAAAGGGATCACTTTGTGAGAAAGTACGGAAGGAGAAAAAGCTGAAGTATTGGATTTCAATGACTTGCAAATAAATCATCTATCTATTTTTGAACAACTTCATTATTTGAGTGTTGGATCGTCTGATTGACAATCTATCAATCAAACAACTTCAACCCTTAATGCTTTCAATCCCTCAGCCCCTTGCAACTTCTCAAGCTCTAACTCTTCAATATCGTCGGAAATATAGCCCTTCTGGAGCAAATGGTGTAGGTATTCTAGATATTCCAGCCGATCTTTTTCTTGTAGCCAGACAATGGCAATCTTTCCGCTTTGAGTCAAACGTTCCCCAGTATCCTTAACCACTGCCTTATCGATACGTTTTTTTAATATTTCATATCGAACGTTGTAGGTTCCATCTACATCAAATTGCTTCTCATCCATATTGAAGCGAATGCTCATGGTGTTGTTGTAGACGAAAATCAACTGAGCAGTTTTAAGCTGAACAGGCAATTCTTTTCCAATTCTATCAACCAGATGTGTGATCTCGCACATTTTGATAAGTTGCCATAGGCGAAAGTCCTTTATAAAGAAATCACTAAAGGTAGTTTGAGGAAGCAATGATTGCCCTAAGTAAATATTGTATTCCACTCCATCCGTGGTGTATTTTTCAAAATAATGAGGCAACAATTCCTGCATCTTTTCATCCTCCTGTTCTATAAATCGAGACATGGCATGGTTCAATTGATGCACACTATCTTCATAGGCTTTTCGATGACGGTATACAATATTTAACTTGGGATCCAGGTATTTGAAATAATCATTGAGTACTTTCCTGGGCAATTTTTTATAACGTGATTTCAATTCCATCAAAAGGGGATGAATTTCATTCGTCAACAAGTCTATTATTTGTGTTTCATCGCTGGAAATAAATTCTCCATTCTGCAATCTATCTAAATTGGCTTGTGCTTTGGCAGTATATACATCCAATAAATGAAATTCTAACCTTGCGCGACATTGATGCATCACCTCAATAGCCCTTTGCAAATTGTCTATCAAATCAGCTTTAATGGATTTGTTTCTGATTTTTGAAGAGCCTACAATATCTGCCTGCCCATAAATGGGATATAAATCTTTAAAAACAATCGGATCAATTTTGGCTTCTTTCCCATCTACATGTTTTTGCCAATAAAATTTTGTCGCAACTTCTCTAAAACGCCAATCAACACTTGAATGAACGGAAGAGAATTGCTGCTGTATCGTGAGTCTGGTAGAATCCTCCAATTCTTGAATAAAACGGTTGGTTCCCAATTCAAAAAGGGAAATAATTTCCTTCATCTGTAAATGAATCAACCGCGTAAACCGGTATGGTTGCGGCGAAGCCATTTCAAAAACCCCAAGGATTTCGCCGTCCCGATTGTGCAAAGGACAAAGCATCAAACTTCGATACCCTTTCTCAAGCAATTGTTCCTCAATAATAGATAAATGCTTTTGTGCCTGCAAGTCCGTAATAATGACCGTCTCATCATTGCGTAATACCTTTCCGTAAGCTCCATTCTCATCCTTAAATGAAGGGACCATTATGTCCCTTTTAAAGACCCTCAATAAACTCCAAAGCGTGCTTTCCTGCCAAAAACGCTCTACGGTATGGATCATCCCAATTTCTACTTCTGGCATCCCGAGAAATGACCTTGCCATTTGCTGTAAGACATCTAAATCCTCCAAATGATCTTCTTTTTGCCTCATCTCCACCATCATTTCTTTAACCTTTGAAAGTATCTCGACATCTGTCACATCTGTCAAATAGCCAATTGCCATTCCTTCGAATGCAAAATTTTCGGGCGGTAAATATTTTAGTCGTAATTCGGGATTGTGGTACTCATTTAGCAATTCATAGACCTGTTTTTTATTCAGTTTTTTTAAGGGCTTTGTTGCTATTCCTTTCACGAAATCTCCAATTACATTTATCTTAAAATGCTTTTCCAGCAAAGTCTCCGCATTCCGAAAAGAAATAACCTCACCCGTCATACAATCCACATCTACCCCATAAAATGTTTTAAGTGTGAGGTTGGCAACATCCATATTCGCTTTATGCTCAGCCCCTTCATGCATGAAATCCGGGATTTTCATTTCCCATTTATCAGTATAAAGAAAATCTGCCATTTCGGGAGTTACATACACAAACAATTTGGCAAAAGGAACGGTAATGAAGCCCAATTGACCCTCAAAAAATAAGGAAGGAAAGAGAAAGGCCAACAGCTCCTGTAGTTTGTCGCGATTTTGTTCTAGAACTTCCATATCAGAATAGACAGAAAGCTCTTTTTCAATCTCATCAAACAATTGCCAAATCTTTGATTGCTTGTCTATTGCAATTAAATGCTCATGCATCTTATCCAAAAATGGTCTAAGACTAAACTTACAATTGTAAGGCGTCTTTCGGTCATCCATATAGTTTTGGAATTCCTGAAGCGTTATGTATTGTTTGGAGCCTTCCTGAGAAACATTGGGTACTTCGATTGCTTTCTGCATTTTTTTGGATTTGACTGGAGATGGTTTAGGGACAGTGCTATTTGATTTAGCCTTCAAGATTAACCATTAAAGTTAAGGGTATGTTGCGACATCCGAAAGGAGAATGGTTCTAATTTGATAAAAGGGAAGCCTTCTTCTACAAAAGCTAAGGAAAAGTCATTTTTCCAGGTGATCTATTTCTTTTTGGATTTTCAATAAAAGGGGCTCTAATTTTTTCATTATAACAGCAACCAAAGCGATATTATAGCTTTCTGTTTGGTGAGCTTTGGTTTTAAAAATGCTCAAAAATTCTCTGTCTTTTTTCAAGGCTTCAAAATCATTAGGTCTCAATTGAAGGTAGCCACCTTTTCCAAATAAAGCCACATGGTCAAAGTGTTGGACAATCTTCTCTGAAATAAACTCATGGTTCAGGAAAAAGCCACCTTCAATCAACTTGATTCGCTCATATTCAAAATCATACATGTTCAAAATGTGCACCCTTAGGGTGTCATTTGAAATCAAATCTACCCCTTTTGATTTGAGCGTTTCAAAAGCACTGGTATTGGCAACAAAAATGGGCGTTGCGAAAATCCTAGCGAAGTGCACACTCAGGGAATCGTGGTAGGCAAAATCTTTATAAAACACTTTTTTAATGATTTGTGTAGAGGTCATTGCTTCTTCCAAAACACGCTTATTGCCTTCCAGGTCCCTATAGTCTGATTCAAATCCAACCTTTATTTCTTTAAGCATTTTAATCTCCTCCTGCCTTTTGATTGATTCATTGTTCCAGGTGTTGATTTGCAAAGCAATGAGAATGCCAATGACAACGAGCAAGATTTCGCCAATAGCATAAATGGTGTATTTTTTTATTTGACCTTGATTGATCAACCGTTGCCGAATTTGGCGAAAGAATTTTAGCATAATTGTTTGATTTGTAAGTAGCCTTGAAAGGGCGATTGCCATCTAAGAATTTCTAATCCCAACCATAGTGTTCATCATATTCATCACCATTTTTTTATTTTTCATTTTCTTTCCCCTCCATTAACACTAAGCTCAACAGAATTTTATCTTTGGTAAGAAATAGGTGCGTTAGCACCCCCACATTAGTAATAACTAGCAAAAGTAAATAATCTAGATTTTTTCGGCAACGCAACGAAAAAATCTAGACTCTTGGTTTGAAGTTTAATATAAAAATTCCAATTTGGGCTTAGTTCACTGGGTTCCGGTGCGCTGCACCTTTCATTGAAGGATCAAGCTTTGACTTACTAAAATTGTGGTGCTATGGCACCTTTTAGCATTTTAGTATTTTTTCACCCACTTTACTTAGTACTACTTTTCAAACTAAGCTTCAACCATTTGTTCCCAAAGTGCAGCACATCGTAACCAAACAATCCCATCGAAAACGGATTACAAAAAGGGCAAACAGCTAATAATCAATCTATTATATAAAATCTAAGGAAAGTAAAAAAGGTGAGAAGGGGGGAAACTTTTTTTCAATAGTCTATTGGTTTAGTAATTTGGGGTTAAGTCATCAGGTGACTGATTGTCACCTGATGAAAATTAATACTACAATAGCTTACCAGCCTTCTCCTCCCCCATGCCCAATTGGGTCACGGCATCCATAATCTCGCCAACCAGGCTTTTGTCTTCGCCAGTAACTTTTCCTCTCAACTCATACAAGAGGGCTGCAAGCGTTAGGTTTTTCACATCTGCGGATTTCATACCCGTTTGGTCAACCAGGTTCCGGATAATCGAAAACATGCCGCCGTTTCCGTTGGAGGAGCCATTGCCCAATAATCCTTTCTTCAACTCACCCAGGGTATCTGAGTTTTCAATCAAACGATCAACGGTCTTCCCACGCCCAACCGCTTTGAGGACATTGTTGATGAAAGCTTCTTCGCCACCTACCAATTCAATATTGGCAGATTTGAAGGCCTCTGCAAGTACTTTGGCTTGCGCTTCAGCAATTTTCTCTTCAATCTCAATGGATGCTAGCTTGACAGCTTTTTCCATTTCCAACTGGAGCTTGAATTCCTCATGATCTTTACCTACACCATCCAGTTTTTGCATTGCCAATGCTTTCTCCTCCACTCCTTTGGCTTCTGCAACCAATTTCTCCTGTAGGGCTTTGGCTTCTGCTGAACCTTTGTCAGCAATGACTTCTGCCATCAACAAACCAGCTTTGTGGTCTGCTTCTGCTTTGGCTTGGGTACCTTTGGCTTCTGCAAACATCTTCTTCTCAATCACAGCTGCTTCAGCAGTTCCCTCGCGCTCTTTGGCGAGTGCTTTGGCTTCAATAACCTGTGCTTCAGACATGCCAATAGTAGCTTCTTCAGCGGCTTTGGCTTCTGCCTGAATTTTTCTTGCTTCTGCTTCCTTTTCTGCTGCATTCTTCTGTGCTTCTGCATCAATCAGCAACTTTTCAGCATTGATTTCAGCAGCCAATTTTTCGGCTTCAGCGGTTTTTTGCATCTCAATTACAGTAGACTCTCCAGTCTCTTCTGCCTTGATAATCGCAACGGATTTCGCACGATTGGCAGTCGCTAATTCGCGGGTATCTTTAATTTTCTCTTCTTCTTCAACCGTTTTCTTTTCTACCATAACGCGATCGCGAATCACATCCTGAATATTCTTCTTTTCTTGCTCGATAGCGCGCTCCTTTTCAATTTCTGCTAGTGTCACTATTCTTTCCCTTTCCGTAACCTCTAACAAGCGATCCTTTTCCACTCTTTCCGTTTCTACGGCATCTGCACGTTCCTTATTTTTGGAAGCTACAATGACTTGCCTTTGTTTGTTTTCTTCAGCGATGGACAATTCTTCTTCTGTACTGATGCGCACCATCTCAGATTTCAACCTTTCTTCCTCATTGACTTTTGCAATTTCTGCTTGTTCACGTGCTGTGATATTGGCAATCTCTCGAGCTTGGCGCTGCTCTTTTTCTGCCAACTGCCGCTCATATTCCAAAATGGCTTCCCGAGCTTCCACATCCTGCTCTTTAATCGTTTTCTCCTCTTCTCTGCGAATGAAATTGGCTTTGATCTTTTGAGTCGCAGTCAATTCTGTAATCTTCTTGATACCCTCTGCATCGAGGATATTATCTATTTTCAAAAACTCAATGGGCGTTTGCTCCAAATAATCAATAGCAGCATCGTCCAGTACATAACCATTCAGGTCTGTTCCAATGATATTGATGATTTCTTGCTTGAATTTTTCGCGATTGTCGTAGAGTTCTACAAAATCAAAGCGCTTACCAACTGTTTTCAATGCCTCAGAAAATTTAGCCTCAAATAAATTCTTCAAGGTTTCAATGTCAGAAGCACGATGGGTACCAATGGTTTGTGCCACCTTGGTGATGTCTTTAGTTTCCTGATTCACACGAACAAAAAAGACCACCTTGATGTCTGCCCGCATATTGTCTTTGCAAATCAATCCATCTTCCTTCAATCTCGCAATTTCTACCGTTTTTACGGATAGATCCATTTGTTCAACAATATGCAGAATTGGCACTACCATCATTCCGCTTTCAAAAGCGACTTTCGTTCCTCCCTGACCTGTACGCACCAAGGCTTGCCCCTGAGGAACTTTTTTGTACCAGGAGGCAAACATCGCCAGCAGCCCTAAAATGACCACAGCAATGATAATAGCTATTACGATTCCTACATTGGATAACATATCTTATTGTTTTTAGAGAGTTATGTAATTTATCTTAAGCAATTATTTTTGACAATTTGGTTATCAGCAAATCGTCTAAAACAACTCCATTTAATTCTGTTCCAATATTTTTTAAAATTTCTGTCTTAAATCCCTGAGGGTTATTCAAAATCTCTGTCGATTCATAGCTTCGGGAACTTACAAGCACAGCGTCCGTAAATTTAGACTTAAAAAATGAAATAAACTGGTCAACATTATTAATTCTTCCAACCTTCTGCAATTCTATCCTGCTCTGCCCAGTGAGCATCTGCACTCACAAGCAAAGTTTCAACTTCCTTGTTAGGCAAGAATATGTGCAAGGCACTAATTGCAGCTTCCGCAACAGAACGAACCTCATCTTTTGCTGCTTTTGCCAGGGAAACTATGGAACCACTGTCCTTTAGTTTGCCCAAAATTTTGGCAGCTTCTCTGCGAACTTTGTAAGTGCCTTTTCGCAAAGCCAATCTTAACAAAATCACGCTGCGAGCAGCCTTCCACTTTGCCAAATCATCGGTAGTGATCTTATACCAACCTAAATGAATAAAAATTTTAAGAATGGTTTTCATGAGCGTGAATTTTGAGCTTGAAAATTAATCTAGGATACGAACTGGGAACCTCGCCGCCCTGCCGGGCGGCTCGGGAGGGGTTTTAGGGGGTAAAGGCGGGCAAATTATTTGCCCGCCTTTACCCCCTAAAACCCCCATGTGAGCCAGCTTTGCTGGCGAGCATTTTAGTTCACAACTTGCGTTGATTATAATAAACTGTAGCATTGCGCCTCCGGCGCTCGCTACAATTTATTGGGTTTTGAAGTCAAACAACTTGTTTAAAGTGGGTTTGGTACGATTTCGCTATCGCGATAATTATCATTAAATGGTTTGTTATGATTATTGCTAATTGCCCAGTATAAAATGGTTCCAACCAGAGGGAAGAAAACAACACCAAATAACCAGGCCACTTTTTCTCCGGAACTAATTACTTCATTTTTCAAAATGTGAACCATGGTATAAATCCAGTAATATAAAGCAAACATACCAAGGGCAAAAGCCATCGCAACAATTAAGAATTTCATTTTTTCAAATTTTAAAGGTGATTTCTAAAAAAGGACTAGACGTATTCATCTACCTCCTGTAGGATACTCTTTCGTCCAAACCAGAAGTACAAAATCGTTCCGATACAAGGCAAAAGAATAACTAAAAGGAGCCAGACTATCTTTTCATTGTCTTTAAATTTATGTTGGATTATTTCTATAAGTGCATAAAACCATAGCACCACAAAGAACCCTGCAAACAGATAAAAAACAACTTTTGCAATTGCAAATGACATGATTTAAGGGTTTAGTTTTTCTATTAAAAAATACTTATCATCACCGCTTTTTGAAAGTATCAAAGCCTCCTCCCCTCGAAGAACGGGTTTTGGACTATCTTCTGAAACTCTCACGTTAATTAGTAATGGACTATCTTCCACCATTACCTCCGCCTGCCCCATTTGGGTAGTTGAGGCGGGGAGCAACAACTTGCAGGTCAAACCTATATAATCTACGGGTTGTACACCTTCATTCAGGTTTTCAAACACAGGTACCAGAGGAGTTGTAAATATTTTTGTAATCACCAGACTCACAGCAAGATTAGGGAAAAATAACATCAAGGCAAATATCACGGAGCCATTTCCAAAGTAGTGATTTAACAATATTGATATACTCCACATACTCAGTATCAAAAAGGTCATGATGACCATAAAGGGCAATCTCCCAAAATTGAAAAAGTGCAAAGCGCCAGCAAACCATCCTGCCCCATGTCCTGAATTTACATCATGATCTGCATGAGCATCTACATCTATGTCGGTATCCACATCAGTATGCACATCTATATCCAAATCTATGTCTTTGTCAAAATCAAAATCAAAGGAATCAATATGCAAAGCTCCAAGGATTACAGACAACCAGTAAAGCAAAACGACTATCAAGAGCGTGGTAAAAACGATATTTACCGGAGATATGGCAGCTTGCAAGAGTTCGTGCATTTTTATTGTTGGATTTAGTTGTCAAAAAAAATTTGGAAGCCTGTCAACGTATTTTGCCATCTGTCTATTGAAATGATCAAAATCTTCCTCAAATACAAGTCTACAAATTACACAAAGAATAATGAAAATAACAATTAGTAAAATCATTTTTTCAGGGTTTTAGGCATTCATCTCTGATCTGAGAACACTTAATTCAACCCTCTTTTTCAGAGAGTTGGAAGGCAACCGAAGTTACCTCCCAACATTGAGCATGACTTTGAAAAGAAATTAGAGATATGCGTAACTTTTATGATGCATTTTGTAAAGCGAATCAAATTATGGGAGTTATTTCTTAGAAAACATTCCCGCAATCAGCTCACAAACCAGAAAAAAAATTAATAATTTCAATAGTATCATTTTAACTGGCTGATTTTCAAATTCTTGTAAAAAGTCAGATAATTTCTTTCAAATATTTGGTGGTAGTAGGTTAGGATTTTTTTGTATCAAAATTGTTCCACAAGTATGCCTTTTTTCCTGACCAAATGCAGCTTATCTCGTCCAAGATCGTGGGAATCTCGACAAGCGTTAAGGAAATTTTAAGGTTTAAACAAAAACAATTTCGCAAAAACACTTTAGCGTTGCAAAATTGCACTTAAAGCCTATATTTTATCAAATGGTATTATTCTTGGTAAAGTAATTCAAGAACTTTGAAATAAACATCAATCCTACCGCTATACCACTTGCCCTTTGCCGAGTTTTGTATTCTAAAAAAAATTATATAGCTTGCATATGCTTTTCCACGCAAACATTTCCCCCCTGTAGTTTGCAGAAAAATATAGTGCACAGACCATTATTCGGTTGTGCAAGTTAACATCATCCCCCTGTCAATTCGACTTTAATAAATGCCAGTAAGTTCTTGTTCACAATTATGAATAAGAACTTAAGTATTAAACTAACTGTGAGAAAACGACCACACACTTCAGTAATTAACGCAAGTTGCGAACAACAGCTTCGCCGCCTTACCGGGCGACTCGGGAGGGGTTATTAAGTTCTGTCGAAAATTGCCTTCGCAGACCTCCCAGCCTCCTCTCCGATTCAAAGAATCCCTTTGGGAAGAAGTCCCCTTGGGAAAAGGAGGAGCAGCCGCCCACTGAAAATCAAGTACTTAGAAGCGGGCGGATTTTCCCCTTCAGGATGCGAGGCAATGTCCAGTGGACATTAAGCAAAGCAATAAAGGGGTTGCGCGGGGAGAACTTAAAACCTCTCCCGAGCCAGCACAACTGGCGAGGCGAATACTTTGCATCTTGAATTAATTATTAAAAATACTCAGTTAGTTTCCTGGTAAATAAGTTTGGAGAATTTCTGATCAAGTATTAAGGGTGAAGACTCTATACAGTTCTTTGGCTTTAGTACTTGAGTCTATTAATTGATAATGAACACATCAGGAAATATAGAAGGTACAGCGTATTCAGAGATCAGTCTGCAGGCACTTGTGCGCAGAATTTGGGAGAAAAAATGGTGGTTTGCTTTGAGCATTTCGACATGCCTGGCTATTGCCTATTTGATGATCAAAACAGCAGTGCCTATTTATGAAGTAGGAGCTACTATGCTGATAGACCCCTCTGGTCAAAGCAGAATGTTAGGAGAAAGTCAATACGTCGACGGTGGCGTTGGGTTGATTGGTACAGAGAAGAATTTGTACAATGAAATTGGCATTTTGACTTCCTACAGTTTAGTGGAAGAAACCATTGCAGAACTGGATTTTGGCATTTCTTATTATGCCGGAAAATGGTATAAAATGATTGAGCAGTATGGCTATTTTCCATTTGAGGTTGAGTTAGTTGATTCAAGCGCCCAATTGTATGGCACACCTTTTTCGGTAAAAATGCTTTCCGACGAAAAATATTCACTGTCAATTGAAGCTAAAGAATTTTACGTCTCAGATCCGCTTTCAAATACCATTCGAGAAGTTAAACGCGATTTTAAGTTTTCCAAAACCTATCAATTTGGCGAAGTCGTTCAGCACGATTATTTCAATTTCATTATCCAAAAGCCATCCTATCAGGTTATTACTGAGGATTTTGAAGACAAGGATTTGTCCTTTGTAGTGAATAGCATTGAAGATTTGGCTAATTACTTTAAAAATAAGCTGGAAGTAGCCAAAACTGATATCAAGGCTGATATTTTAAGACTGGATACCGAAGGGCCGGTAGTTGCGAAAGAAATCAAATTCATACAAAGACTTTGCGAAAATTTCATCAAAAGCAAATTCTCAGAACGTAATGAAATTGCCGCAAGCAAAGAAGACTTCATTAGAAGTCAACTAGCAGGTGTTTCAGATTCTCTTTCAAAAGCCGAAAGACGATTGGAGTCTTTCAAAAGCAGTTCCAATGCCGTCAACCTTGACTTGACTGCCTCTAATAATCTGGAACAAATCAACCAGCTCGAATCTTCCAAAGGGCAAATCGAACTCAATATTCAATACTATACTTCTTTGGTCCAATACATCAGCTCAAAAGATGATTTTGATAAAATCATTGCTCCTTCTGCGGTAGGCATTGAAGATCCGCTATTAAATGAAAATCTTTTGGAGCTCAAACGCCTCATTTCTAAAAAAACAGAATTGGCATATTACAAAGGAGCCAAAAGTTATGATTTGGAGGTCATCGACAAGCAAATCAAAAATACGAGTAATGCGCTTATCGAAAACCTGAAAAATCTGATAGAAACTGCACAACTAAACCTCAGAGACAAAAATCAGCGCATCGCCAAACTGGAACAGCGCATGAGCCGCCTTCCCGGTAGTGAAAAACTTTTGCTCAACTATCAGCGCAAAAATGACCTCTATGAAAACCTCTATAATTATCTCAATCAAGAGCTTGCAAAAACGAGTATAGCCAGAGCAGAGGATATAGCAGATACGAGGGTTTTGGATCCTCCAAGGATGATGGGAAGTGGTCCAGTCTCGCCTAATAAGCTATTGACCATGGCAGTAGGATTGGTTCTCGGATGTTTCTTTCCATTTGTATTTGTCCTGTTCTCTGGCTCACTAGGTGGTACGATTGATAGAGATAACCAATTGGAAAGCCTGACGCCTATACCGGTGGCAGCTCGTATCAACCATCAGAAAAAAGTCAAGGGAGTCACATTGAGTCATGCAAAGCACCGTTTTGTAGAAGAATCTTTCCGGGATTTGGGTGCCAATTTGCAATTCCTGGTTCCCGATACAGAAAAGAATATCATTGGACTAACTTCTATGATTCCTGGTGAGGGAAAGACTTTTTGTGCTACTCATTTAGGCATGGGTCTGGCAAATGCAGGAAAGAAAACCTTATTGCTTGATTTGGATTTTCGAGAACCTGCTTTGCTAAAAGATCAATATGATGAATATGGCTGTGGACTTGAAGAATATCTTTCAGAAGGAACGATTCCTCTGGAAGAAATCATTCGCCCCTACCCTGATTTGCCAAATTTACATTTTATTTCCACAAAACAAGAGGTCGCTAACCCACATAGATTATTATCAAATCCAAAGCTCAAAACCCTCCTTACTGCATTGAGGTTTGACTATGACTACATCATTTTAGATTCTCCTGCTGTCGGCCTTGTTTCAGATTATTTATTGATTTCAAAATTTGTAGATATCCATCTGTTTGTTATCCGTCGTAAGATGTCCAGGCTTTCATTTTTGAATGAAATTGAGCATTTAAGGAATAAAGGGAATATGGAACACTCCTATTTGGTTTTCAATGATGTGAAGAGCCGTGCGAATGGAATGGGCAAGTATCATAAACATTAATGTGGCGGCTTTTGCAGCCGCATTCCCATGAAATTATTTCTAAACCTAATATTCATATTTGTTCTTGCCTTCTACCCCTTTATCGCCTACGCGGTTCGGGACAAATTAGATATGGAACCTGATTATGTGTTGGGCTTTTTATGTTTTGCTTTTTTGGGAAAGATCCTGGTTGAGAAGTACCTAACTGATGAAAGTATCCGATTGCCCCATTACTTATCCATTTTTGGAATTTTTACTGGATATACCATACTTACTTCCATATTTGTCTCAGACAATTTTGAAGAAGAAGGTGCTGTAAAATACTTCTATTCTGACCCTTATGTGCGAAGTTTTGTAGCCTTGTTAGTGGTAGAAAACATTCAATTTTCTACGGAACAGTTAAAGAAAGTAGCCTTGGTACTTTCGGCTATGTTGGTTATCGCATCCGGGGTAGCAGTGGCTCAAATTTCTGATCCTTTTTTCTTTCTATACCAGCCTGTAGGCGAATGGACCGGGCAAAATACAGAGCGAATTATCGAAATGTTGGATGAAAATCCGGAGTTGATAGATGGAGACAAAGACAGAATGCTGGCGGGTTACCGAATGTCTATTTATTCCTGGATCAATAATTTATCGGTTGGGATGGATGGTTTGGCAATTTTCAGCATACTGCTAGGCTGGGATGCCTATCACAAAAGGAATAAAATCATTATTGGATTAGCTACCGCTTTATTTGCTTTTCTGTCCAGTGCCCGTTGGATATTATTGAATTTCTTCGTGATTGCCTTCCAAACCATCATTCGCCAAAAAAACTGGGTGTTGAGTTTGATAAAATATTCATTACTGGCTGTAGGGTTAATTTTTTTAACAGGCTACGCAGCCAGTTTTGCTGGAGTTGATATAGAGGCATTTATAGAAAAAAGATTGTTGGACAAAGGGGCGAATACAAGATTATATGCGTTTGAAGTATTTGGAAAAGTATTTCCAGATCAACCCATTTTTGGAACTGGAGCTGCGGATACGGAGGAAATGCTCAGGCTCATCAAAGGAAAAACCTCTCAGATCCATGTTGGCTGGCTCAAATTATTCTATTACTATGGCTTGGTTGGCGGCATTATCTATTTGATTTTCGTGGCAGCCCTGCTATATCACATGTGGGAAAAAGCAAGGCTCTCGAAGTACTATGGAAGTTTTTTTGCCATCCTGGCATTTGTAGTTGCCAATTGTACCCTGGTAGAACTGGATCTATTCTATCACGGTCTATTTTTAGCAATTATTTTTTCGAGGCATATTGATAATCGCGAACCCTGATCATGAACCCAAACATTAAAGACTTTTTCAAAAACCCTGGTCGTACTATCCGTGAACTCCTTAACAGAGGACACCAACGCAGTGTCCGCGCCAAAAAGGAGATCCTCGCTTCTTTTTTGATAAAAGGATTTAGTGTTCTAATTGGATTTTTCACAGTACCCATCACTTTAGGCTATGTTGCAGAAGAGCAATACGGTATTTGGATAACGTTGAGTTCTGTAGTCGCCTGGTTTGGTTTTTTTGACATTGGACTGGGGAACGGAATGCGCAATAAATTAGCAGAATCATTAGCAGAAAAAGATTTTGAAAAAGCAAGGATTTATGTGAGTTCGACCTATGCCATTCTGGCATCTGTTTTTGGAGCGATTTTGCTGGTATTTTTGTTTATCAATCCCTTTTTGAACTGGGCTGGAATACTAAATGCCGCCGAAGAACAAAGAGCTGAATTAAGTTTAGTCGCGCTCATCGTTTTCTCTTTCTTTTGTATCAATTTTGTGCTGGGATTGATTCATTCCATTTTTCTTGCCAACCAACGTCCAGCCCGAACTGGCTTTTTCAACCTCATCAGCAATTTCATTTCATTGGTAATAATTCTGATACTAACTAAGACTACAGAGGGTTCACTTGTTTATTTGGCCTTGGCTGTAGGACTTACTCCTCTGGTCATTTTGAGTTTTGCCAGTCTATTTTTTTTCAAATCTGAATATCGACACATTGCCCCAGCTTATCATTATGTGCGTAGGAAATATTTCAAAGATTTGGTCAGTTTAGGTTTCAAGTTTTTCCTGGTCGGCATCACTGGTTTGGTCATTTTTTCTACTGATAATATCATCATCACCCAATTGTATGGCCCAGCAGCTGTTCCTGCTTACAGTGTAGCACACAAGTACTTTGAATTGATTACAAGTTGTTTTGCTATCATCAGCGTACCATTTTGGTCAGCATACACGGAAGCCTATCATAAAAAAGATATGGATTGGATCATTTCTACCAACAAGTCCTTAGTCAGGATTTGGGGTGGTTTAGTGGTGGTTAGCATAGGTATGTTACTGATATCCAATTGGTTTTACAGCATTTGGGTACCTGAAATCGAGGTACCAACAATCCTCTCGGTATTTATGTGTATTTATGTATTGGCACTCAATTGGGGCAACATTTTTGTAGTGTTTATCAATGGCATCGGAAAAGTGCAGTTGCAATTGATTGTTTCTGTAATAGGAGCCATTTTGAATATCCCCATGTCCTGGTTTTTTGCAAAATATTGTGGATTGGGCGTAGCTGGTGTGATTTTAGCTAGTACCATTAGCATTGCCTATGGTCCTCTCCTTGCCCCCATCCAGTTTTATAAATTTGTGAAAGGAAAACCGACAGGTATATGGAACACTTAAAACTAATACTATGATGCTGCGATGCTAGTATCCAATGTTATAAATACTCGGATGCTGCGATAGTATTAATTGAAGCATCTTTATAGTAGCATTGCAGAATAGTAGAATAGCAGCATTAAAAAACTTCCCTCCAATTTTGGTTGTCATGTTATTTTGAGAAGACGGAAATTGCCTGAAATCCTGGATTCGCACCTAGTGCGGTTTTATACCTAACCTAATCCAAAAAAAAGAAAAATTCAATGGGCATTTAATTCTCAAAGTGACACATGTAAAAGGCTTAAAATTTAGACCCTTCCATGAGAATACTTTGGTTTACAAACTCTCCGTCTCTGGCGGCGCAAAAAATTGCCAAAACCTATAATGTGGGGAGCAGTTGGATTGAGTCTTTGGAACAAGGACTTGTTAGCAATAAAGACATTGAATTAGGTATTGCTTTTTCCTGGAATGCTAAAAAAACAGAGCGATTTCAGGTACCTGAGCATCCTACTCATTATTTTAAGATGCCTCGCTACCCATTTGGTAAATGGACAAAACTATTTTACCGCCACACCTGCTCTTTGGAGCCACTCACTGCACTCAATGACTACCTCAAGGTAGTAGAAGAATTTCAACCGGAAGTCGTTCATTTCTTTGGAACAGAGTCCATTTTCCCACTAATCATTCCTCATTTAAAAATACCTTCCATTATATGGTTTCAAGGAAATTTGACAGTTTATCACGAAAAATGGGAATCCGCTTTTTCCATTTGGAAGATATTCAAATATGAAAAGCTTTGGAACATTCTAAATGGCGAATCCATTGCTCATGATTATTATCAAGACAAAAAACTGGTTAAACGCGAAAAGGAAATCTTCTCTTATGCCCAAAATTTTTCCTGCCGAACAGATTGGGACAAACGCCTCGTCAGTGTGATGGCACCTCAGGCAAAAGTTTTTCATCTGGAAGAAGCTATGCGCGAACCCTTTCATCAAAAAGAGTGGCATCCACATCGAAATCGAGACAAATTTGTATTGGTTACAACGGTTCGTTCCAACCCGTACAAGGGTTTGGAAACCGTCATGGAGGCTAGTAAGTTACTGGCACCTCTAATTCCAAAAAAATTGGAATGGCGGATTGTAGGCATTTCTGAAGATGATCCCTACGTAAAAGCTTGTAAAGCGAAAACGACTTATTCAAAATCAGACACTTTTTTAAACTTCCTTGGCTTCCGGTCTGGACCAGAGCTCGCCAAAGAGTTGCTCCATGCAGATACATATGTCCACCCTACCCACATAGACAATAGTCCAAATAGTGTTTGCGAAGCTATGCTAATGGGATTGCCAGTTGTAGCGACCAATGTAGGTGGTGTCCCCTGTCTCCTGAAAGATCACGAAGAGGGATTATTAGTACAAAGTGGCGATGGTTATGCCTTAGCAGGTGCCATTTTGGAGATCTACCATAATCCACGGAAAGCTTCCAGAATGGGGAGCAATGCCAGAAATAGAGGAAAAGCACGCAATGATTTGAATACAATAATAGAAGCTCTCTTGAAGATATATGAAGAATTGACTAGTTCAAAAGAACAAGATTCAGAAAACGAAGCACTATTGAAAACACTAAACTGAGCATCAGCTGTATGCTCGAAGTGAGGGAACAGGATTTTTTAAAGAAGTGATTTCAGATAAAGAATAAACATTGGAGAAGAGAAAACCACATATCCTATACCTGGGCGAAACGGGCTTCCCGGTCGGTTATGCAGCCATACAACGGCAAATCTTGATTGCCAGAGGGTTGGTGGAAGCGGGATGTCGCGTTACCGTCATTAGCTTTAAAGGAAAACATGGCAAGGCTGTACAATTACCAACAGTTGGCAATTTTGAAGGAGTGGATTATATCTATACCTCCGGTAACATCTATAAACCTGGTGGCTTTTTGAAGCGCAATTGGCAAAAGTTGAAAGGGAAGTGGCGGGAATTAAGGCTTATTCAAAAATTGAAAAAAGAAGGCAGCCTGGAAGCTTGTTTGATTACCACGATGGATATTGACAGTCTGTTGTTGTATTGGCTTTGGCTAAAGTTAATCAACGTCCATTTTGTATTGGATTTGGTGGAATTGAATTCGGCTATTGTATCTCGTTCAGGTTTTTGGGAAAAGGTAAATGATAAGCTCTTTGATCGGTTTGCTGTAAAGTTGGCGGATGGCGTTGCTGCGATTAGTGAATATTTGAAGGATCATACATTGAGGATTTCTCCTAAAAAACCAGTTCAAAAGATTCCTATTATATGTGATTTTGAAAGTATCAACCAACACAATCCTCCTCCCATTCACAAGGAAATAAATCATTTCTTCAGGGAGCCAGAAAGCCCAAATGGGACTTCCAGGGAAATCCGCTTTCTTTATTGTGGCTCTCCCTCCTACCTGCAACTCATCCAATTTGTCATAGATTCTTTTGAAGAACTAGTTATAAATGGCAAATCAATCTTTCTGCATATTGTGATGGGTGGTAGTTCTACAGACATTGAAAAAGCCGATCAAATCATAGCTAATAGTGAGTATCAACAAAACATAAGGGTATTTCCAAACATTCCTAGAGAAGAAGTGATAGCACAGTATTTAGAAGCCACTGCCCTGCTCATTCCATTGCGTCCTACACTACAAGACAAAGCCCGATTCCCACACAAAATTGGTGAGTACCTGGCATCTTCCAAACCTGTCATTACTACTGCTTTTGGAGAAATCAACCATTATGATTTTCTGGATGAAGCAACTGCTTTGATTGCCGATGATTATGATGCCGTGCTGTTTGCAGAAAAAATGCAGTTCGTTTTGGACAATCCTGAGCAGGCAAGAGCAATTGGAGCAAGAGGAAGAGCAATGGGTTTGAAGTATTTCAATTACAAAGATTTAGGGGAAAAAATGAAAGCTTTGTTGCTTTCTGAAAAGGAAGTAGCTCGGTCGACCGAGCAGAGAAGTGAAGAAATTGTTCAGACATAAAACATTCATAAACATAAACCATGTGTGGAATAACCGGCATACTGAATTTAGACAAAAACAAACCTGTTGATGAAGCAAGCATTCGAAAAATGGCTGCTTCTATTATTCATCGTGGACCAGACGATGAAGGATTCTATATTAATCAAAATGTTGGTTTTGGGTTTCGTCGTCTGAGCATTATTGACTTATCTACCGGGCATCAGCCCATTTCAAATGAAGATGGTACGATTTGGATAATTTTTAATGGTGAAGTGTACAACTACCCCGAATTGAGGAAGAGTTTGATAAGTCGAGGGCATCAATTTAAAACCAAAACGGACACCGAAACTATTGTTCATCTGTATGAAGAATATGGAAAAGACTGCGTGCAACACCTACGCGGTATGTTTGCCTTTGCCATCTGGGATGATAACAAAAAGCAGCTTTTTTGCGCTCGAGATCGCTTTGGCATTAAACCATTTTTCTATTATATCGATTTCGATCGCTTTGTTTTTGGATCTGAAATTAAAACCATTCTAAATGCTGGAAAAGTAAATCAGGATTTGGACTTTGCTGCCCTGGACAGCTATCTCACCTACAAATACATCACTGATGACCGAACCATTTACCAAAGCATAAAAAAACTAAAAGCCGGGCATACGCTGGAAATATCCTGGAAAGGGAATCAACCAGATTTCAGGATTCAAAAATACTGGGATCTGCATTGCCAGCCCGATAATTCCAAAACAGAATTGCAATGGTGTGAAGCATTAGAAATAATCCTTTCAGATGCTGTCCAAATGCGTCTGATAAGTGATGTACCATTAGGAGCATTTTTGAGTGGTGGAATTGACTCCAGTGTAGTTGTGGCTTTAATGGCGCAACATTCTTCAAAGCCGGTAAAAACCTTTTCCATAGGCTTCCCTGAAAAAGAATTCAACGAATTGCCCTATGCCAGGGAAGTCTCTAAAAAATATGGCACTGAACATTATGAGCAGATTGTAGAGCCAGAATCCGTTAGTCTCTTACCCAAATTAGTAGCTACCTACGATGAGCCTTTTGCAGATGCTTCTGCAATTCCAACTTATTACGTCTCCAAATTTGCAAGGGAGCATGTCACCGTAGTCCTTTCCGGTGATGGTGGGGATGAACTTTTTGCGGGATACAATACTTATCCCAGACTAAGCAGATTGCACAAATACAACAGACTGCCCCATGTATTCAATAAAGCATTCTGGGGAGCTGTTCATGAAGTCATCCCAAATAAGATCAAGGGAAAGAGAGCAAGCTACCATTTGTCAAAACACAGAAAAGAAGTAGGTGCTTATTTTGCTCTTTGGATGCAATCTGAACGAAAAAGGTTATACCATCCTGAACTTTGGGATAGCCTCAATGGCACCACAGCAGAAAACTATAAGAAAATGCTCCTTCAAGATGCCAACGGAGCAGATTTTCTGTTCAAAATGCAAGCCCTGGATATAAAAACCTATATGGTAGATGATATTTTGACGAAGGTAGACAGAGCATCAATGATGAATTCTCTCGAAGCCAGAGTCCCAATTTTGGATCATAAGGTAGCAGAATTAAGTGCCCGAATCCCTTCCAAATTCAAGCTTAAAGGCAATCAAAAAAAATACATTTTCAAAAAAGCCTTTGGTAAATATTTGCCTGATTCTGTATTGAATCACAAAAAGCAGGGTTTTTCCGTACCAATGAAAATGTGGTTCAAGGACTCCTTGAAAGAATACGTGAATGATCGACTGAATGCTCAAAATACTTCGCTTTCCTACTATCTGAATATGAAATACGTTCAACAAATTGTAGATGACCATCACAAGGGCATGCGCGATATGAATGAAAAGATTTGGTCACTAATCTTTTTGGATGCCTGGCTGGAACAAAAGAAGGAGATATGAAAATAATGATGCTCATAGATAGCCTGGTGAAAGGCGGCAGAGAACGTCGTTTAATAGAATTGTTGAAAAGCTTTTCTCGGCTTGAGTATTTGCAGGTTTCTTTGGTCATTTTTTCCAAAAGGGTGGAATATGAAGAAGTTTACGACTTGCCTGTCAAAATTCATTTTCTGGAAAGGAAGCCAAAAAAAGATCCCAGGGTATTTTTCCGATTTTACAAACTATGTAAAAAAGAACAACCAGATATCATTCACAGCTGGGGGACCATGCCTTCGATTTATGCCATTCCTACGGTTAAATTATTGGGTATCAAATTTCTAAATGCCATCATCGCTGATGCGCCAAAAAACATGTCTATTTTTGATGAGCGATTGTTTAGAGCCAGATTGACCTACCCATTCTCGGATAGGATAGTTGGCAATTCCAAAGCAGGTTTGAAGGCATATTCGGTACCAAAACACAAAAGCCAAACAGTATATAATGGCTTTGACTTTCAAAGAGTTAGCAACTTACAAGCAAAAGAATCTGTGATTCATCAACTCAAAATGCCCAATGGAAAAATCATAGGCATGGTGGGTGCTTTTTTTGACCGGAAGGACTACCATACCTTTGTGGAAGCCGCTAAATTATTTCTATCAAAAAGAAGAGATACCACTTTTTTAGCAATTGGAGATGGACCAAATTTGGATAAGGTTAAAGTTCTTGCTCAGCAACCTCCTAATTTATTAAAAGAAGAACCATTACCCCTTGGTTCAGGGATTCCCAAAGAAACTCCTTTGGAGGAGATTCTGAGTTCAGATGGGGAAGCAACAAACCGTCCCCCCTTCAGAGGATTAGGGGCTTGCACAAGTCGCATCCTCTTCCCTGGCTTACTACACAATGTAGAATCTGTCATCAATACTTTTGACATAGGTGTATTATGCACCAACTCAAAAGTACATGGTGAGGGTATTTCCAATTCGATTTTGGAGTATATGGTTTTGGGGAAACCTGTAATCGCAACGGAAGGTGGGGGAACAAATGAAATAGTTGTAGATGGTGAGACGGGATTCCTGATTCCTTCGGGGCAACCAGCAGTTTTGGTAGACAAAATGAATTTTTTATTAGGCAACCCTGCAATAGCATTAGAGATGGGTCAGAAAGGAAAAGAAAGGGTTTATGAATTGTTTTCACTTGAAAGAATGGAGAAAGATTACTTGGGTATTTATAAAGAGATGTTTTTGGGTTCTGAGTTGCCGGAAAAAAATCACAAAATGAATAAGCCCCAGCCGGCAACTCACAACTCCTAAACGTTAGTTCACAAACGACAAAGAGATGATATCAATTTTCATCAATTCAATGACCTCAGGTGGCGCAGAAAAAGTAGTACTGACCTTGTTGAATAAATTTCAGGAAGAGGAACAGTCCCTGGAATTGTTGTGTATTGAAAAAGAACAATTCTATAAAATCCCCAGGGGGGTCAATACCACCTATTTGAGTGATTATGAATCACTTGAAAATAGTTTATTAAAGTTTCCAAGTTTGTTCTTATGTGCATGGAGACTGAAAAAACATTTGAAAAGTCATTCCCGAAAAATAGTACAAAGTCACTTATTGAGAGCTAGTTTTATCAATGTGATTGCAAAATGGTTGGGCTCCAGGCATCATGCACAGATTGTGCTACATTCAAGAATCAATTTTGAACACAAGCCATTTTGGTATCGAATGATTGCAAAGTGGATTTACCGCCAAATTTTACACCATGCCGATTCAGTCGTTTCGATTTGTGAAACCATGAAGTTGGAATTGGATGAATATTTAGATTTGAAAAAGCATCCCAATCATTTGGTCATTTACAATCCTCATAATTTGCTGGAGATCAAGGAAAAATCGCAAATTCAACCAGAAATTTTTCATTTTTCAAAAGACAAACAATACATCGTTTCCGTGGGTAGAATCGTAAAGGGGAAACGTTTGGACGATTTGATTCGAGCTTTTTCTACAGTAAAAAAGCAAATCCCAAATTTAGAATTGCTTTTTATAGGTGATGGCAATGAAAAATCTACTTTGTACAAATTGACCGAAAAGCTAAAAATTGAGGCGTCTGTACATTTTTTGGGTTACCAAACCAACCCTTATCCCTACATCGCCAAGTCCGATGTTTTTGTGCTTTCCAGTGAATGGGAAGGGCTGCCAAATATCATCATTGAGTCTATGGTTTGTGGGACTCCTGTTATTTCATCTGATTGCATTTCAGGCCCAAGAGAGATTTTAGCCCCAAATACTGACTTATCGTATCAATTGAAGCCTTCTTTAAAATCAGAAGCAAATCCAAAACCTTGCATAGAACAAGCGGAATTCGGCATGCTGTATCCAGTAGGCGACATCCATTCTCTCGCTAATGCACTATCATTCGTATTGGCCAAGAAAGACCTCCAAAATCGATTTATTGAAAAAGGCTATGAGCGAGCAAAGGATTTCGAAGCAAGCAAAATTGTCAAAGTGCATTTGGCCTTTTTCAAGCTTAGGAATGATTTGGAGTTTTCCAAAACAAATAGCCCAATATTGCAATAAAGACTGCCCAAACAAATTCCATCAATTCCGAAACAGAATGGGTTAATTCATAGGCACATTCCGGCGTGACCCCAGGTCTTGAAAGTAGGTAATACTCTACCCCCTCGCTGAAAGGAATATTGATTAGAAAAAGAATACCAAACCATAGGGGGGGGATGTGCAATCGAAAATTATCGCAAAGCCTTTTGAAGAAATTCCATTTTGGATACAACAATGGCGTGAGGAAAAAATAGGCAAATCCAAAATAGGCAAAAAGCCATTTGGCTGTCATGAATTTTGCGAGACCACTTCGATGATCACCAGGTTGGAACCATTTCAGATTGTGAATATTGAATTCATCCTGCATATTTATTTCCTCAAGTGCTTCAGGCGTTTCCCAACCGAAGAATCGCTGTCCCCAACTTATTTCTTCTCCAAAAGCAAGAAAAAACATCAGACTAAGCAAAAGAAATGGCCAAGCCCATTTTTGCCAAATCGGAACTTCTTTGCGTTTTGACTTCAAAAAACAAAGGAATAGAAAAACAGCAGCCACTAGAAAACTAAAAGCACTTAGGCCTTCGAAGAGTTTGTCTTCATCGGTCAAATGCTCCCAAGTTGCCTGGGGCAATAAGAAAATGAGATAAGGCAATGTAATAAGCAGCATTCCCAAGACATAGGGAAAATACGTAGACTGATTAAACAGTGATTTCGCAGAATTGTGACTCATAATTGTTAGTGAGCAGGAAGCGTATGGAGAGTGACAAATTTATCGCAAAGAATGTACCATTACATCCAATCGTAATAAGTTGTGTTGGGCGTCAATTACCGTCAATCCATTTGAACAATTGTAGGTATGTGTTCTTTTTATTGCCTTCTCCCAATCTGGTTTGACCTTTTCGACGAGCCTTTCCTTATAATCCGTTTCAGATAAGGTTTCAATTTCGTTAAAATTAAAAGCGTATCCATAAGCTTTTGAGCAATCTTGGGAAGGGCGCATCAATTTTCCTTCTTTAAAAAATAAATTGCCTGCTGGGCGAGCACGGGAAATGTCCGAAATGATAGGGTTTTTTGGATGAGCTTTCCAATTTGAGGTTATTGGATTATCTGCGTAAAAAAGATACAATTGATCGTCAAGTGCATCCATTCCTTTTTTGTCTATGGATGTAAATAGCCACCATTTTCCCTCTTGAAAATGTAGCGTAGTATCAGCTGCAGAAATGTCACTCATCAAATTCATCTTGAATTTCCAGTTAAATGGAAATTGGACACATTCGTAAAGTTGGATGGTTTTTGACTCCCAGGATTCGGGAATCATATAGAGTTTTTCTTCAAATTCAAATAGGAAAGGATAGGAAAGATGGTAGGGTTTTTCTATAATTTTTTTGGGCTTGGAGTAGGTTCCATCCTTCGACAACTCCATAACAGAAATATGGCCTTTCTCAGTTTTATACCTCAATTCTTCAATAAAGAGATAATATTTACCTTGTCTGGATATGAAGAATGGATCTGCCCAGAATCTATCTTTCGGAGGTATTATTTTAGTAAAATTGGAATAATCTTTAGAAGCTTTTTCTCCAAAACCAACCATCAAAATCCATTGTCCTCTGAACCAGGTTTTGCGAATTAGCCTTTCACATGATTGAAACATTTAATATTTCCGTTTTTTTACGTAAGTCTATATTAGGGAATTCTATTAACAATGTAATTGCAATTGTTATTTTTTAGGAAGCCCCCACCATTATTTATATTTTGTGTTCGCATTTACTTCCCCCCGTATTATTAACAAGTTTCACTCTAAATCTTATTGATTTTAAAGTCATGAAATGACTCTATTGAGTCTATTTTCTCTTAGGCTGGTTATTCACTAACTAGAGCTGGATTTCTGTGTCCAGTTTTACGGTATTACACATTTTGCAATGCGTAAAGGTTAATTTCTATTGCGGAAATTGAACCTGTCTAATCAATTGTTAATTAGGCAGTTGTGGAAGTTTAAAAATAGAAATGATGCTTTAATCTATTCCGGTTCGGAATGGAAGGGTATTGCTTATGTCAAGTTTGAAGGAAGCCGAAATCACTAATCAAATTCTTCCCCTCAGGTATACTTTTTCTGGCAATTATTTCAACAACTTTTTACCTCCCAATTCTATGCCAGAAATATAAAAACACTTAGAAAATAAGTGAAAAACCGTAGAAAAAAGTGATGAAATTCTGAAAGAAAATGCCTCCTGGAAGGAATCTCACTTTTTAGGTTTGAAAAACAAACATCACACAAAAAACAAAGACTATGAACCGGAAGAAACTGCATATTATTTCTGGCCACATTGCACCCGAGTTTCTGCTCCTGAATCTCTGTATTTTTTTAGTCCTTTATTTCAAAAACACTGAGCTCATCGCTTCTCCATTGGGAGGATCCTATCTGGGAGATTGTATTCAATTGGTTGTCATTTTTAATTTAATCTGGGGAGGCATTATATTGTACAACAGTCATCAGGATGTATATTTTAGTAATGATCTTTGGAAAAGAATTAAATATCTAATCCTCAATACATTCTTATTTATTGGGATAGTTTCTACAGTGGGCATTGTTTTTAAAATTGAATACTTCAACAGAACGACCCTTCTTTTGCCCATTTTTTTGTTCTTCTTTGTCAATCTCATCATTATCAGCCTTGTTTTTGAAATATATAAGAGAAGACAGCATCGAAAACTGAGCTCCAAGTTTTTGGTAGTAGGCGCCAATGGACAGTGGAAACATGTTGCTGATTTTGCCAAAAAACTCCAACCTCTTGGATACCAAAGCATTGGTGTGTTAGATAATAAAAGGAAACCTGCTCATGCAAATGGTATGCAAGTATTGGGAAAAGTTAGAGATCTTTCTACTGTTTTGGATAGCAGAAAAGTGGACGAAATATTCATTAATGGTGGTTCCCTGAAAAAAGAAGAAATCAGAAACATCATCGCAGAAGCGGATTACAGGGGGGTGCGGGTAAACTTAATTCCGGATGCTCCTATCTATCAAGACAATCACTTCAAACCCGCCTCATTGGATGGACTACCAGTCTTCCAATACCGTCAAAGCCCTCTGGATGACTTCAACAATTTCTTGCTAAAAAGAGCATTCGATGTGCTTTTCTCATTAGCTGTGTTGACTTTATTATCGCCAATATTTTTCATTATTGGACTACTCGTATGGTCTGATGGGAAAGGTTCTATTTTTTACAAACCCATTAGAAAAGGAGAAAATGGGCAGACCTTCAAATGCTGGAAATTTAGAACCATGTCTGTCTGTGACAATCCCGTAAACGGCACCAAATCTACCGTAAAAAATGATCCACGCATTACCAAAGTTGGAAAGTTCTTGCGTAAATACGATTTGGATGAATTGCCTCAATTTTTAAATGTCTTGCGTGGAGATATGAGTGTAATTGGTCCAAGACCGCATAGAGCATTTTTGCAAAACGACTTTAGAAAAATAGTAAACGACTACATGGTTCGGCATTATGTAAAACCCGGTGTCAGTGGTTGGGCACAAGTCAATGGATGGCGCGGCCCAACCCAAACTTCCGAACAAAAGCGCGAGCGCATCAAACACGACTTATGGTACATTGAAAATTGGAGCTTTTGGTTGGATATTAAAATCATTTTCTTAACCGTGTTTGGAAAAAAAGCACGCAAAAATGCGTTTTAAAATTTCGGCCTTTTTTTTGCTTTGAAACTTGAGTCTTTCCCCCTTTAGTTTTCTCCCCATTCAATATTGTGAATAATGACCGTCAATATTTTTTGACCATTTCATTCCAAACTACTATTCGAATATTTTAAAACTGCCAAAACACTTTGGCAATTTCAAAAAGCTAAGAACATGAAAATACTCATCACCGGAAATTTAGGCTATGTAGGTCCTGGCCTGGTTAAAGAATTCCGAAAATATTATCCGCATGCTACCCTTATTGGATACGACATTGGCTTTTTTGCCAAACACATCACTAGCACGACCATTAGTCCTGAATCATTTTTGGACCTTCAATACTATGGCGATGTCCGAAATTTTAGAGAAGAAGCCCTTTCAGGAGTAGACGCTGTTGTAAGCCTGGCTGCCATCTCCAATGATCCGATTGGAAACAAATTTGAGGAAGTCACCCTCGATATCAATTATAAAGCAAATATCGAAATAGCAAAAATGGCAAAAAGAGCTGGTGTTCGAAAATTTGTTTTTGCCTCTAGCTGCAGTGTATATGGCGCTGCAGAAGATGCCCCCCGCACAGAATCCTCTACAGTCAATCCGCTAACTGCTTACGCCAAATCCAAAATATATTCAGAAGAAGCCTTATCAAAACTTGCATCAGAGGATTTTCAAGTTACTTGTCTTCGCTTTGCGACAGCCTGTGGTATGAGCGAACGATTGCGGCTTGACTTGGTCATCAATGATTTTGTGGCAGGTGCACTGACTTCGGGAAAAATCACCATTCTTAGTGACGGGACTCCCTGGCGACCATTGATCAATGTACTTGACATGGCCAGAGCTATTCGTTGGGCAACTGAAAGAGAACATGAAAACGGAGGCAATTTCCTGGTTATGAATACAGGAAGCAATGAGTGGAATTATCAAGTAAAAGATCTGGCCTATGAAGTACAGAAACTCATGCCTTCCATAGAAGTTTCTATCAACCAAAATGCTGAACCTGACAAGCGCTCTTATCGCGTCAATTTTGATTTATTTAAAAAACTGGCACCCAATCATCAACCACAATACGATTTGAGTAGCTCCATTCAAGGATTGATCGATGGCATGAGTGGCATTCAATTCAATGACAAGCATTTCAGAAAATCTGAACTGATAAGATTAAATGTCATCAATAAGTTGTTGACCCAAAAAGAGACAGACAGCAAGTTGGTTTTGGTTTGAAAGGGTAAAAGTGGATAGCTGATACCATTGAGTCAAGCCAGGCGATTAGCAAAATGGTGTTAGCTAGCCTAAATTAAAGAATGGCAACACCATTTTGTATCTCACATGAGCTAACCTCAATGGTGTCAATAAGGAAAAATAAAAAATGAATTTCAGAGAGACTATATTAAAAGACGCATATATCATTGATTTAGAGCCTTTTAAAGACAAAAGAGGTTTCTTTGCCCGCACTTTTTGCCAAAAGGAATTTGAAGCCATTGGACATGAAAAAGATTTTGTGCAAATCAACCATTCACATACAGTTCAAAAAGGAACCATAAGAGGCATGCACTATCAAATTGCGCCTCATGCAGAAATCAAATTGATCAGATGTATTCGAGGAGGTGTCTACGATGTGATTGTTGATATGCGACCACATTCTTCCACTTATTTGCAACACATCGGGGTAGCGTTGACAGCAGAAAATCAGCGAATGATCTATGTTCCCAAGGGATTTGCACATGGATTTCAAACACTTGAAGATGCTACAGAATTGATATATCACCATACCGCTTTTTATGCGCCGGAATTCGAAAGAGGAATCCGATATGATGACCCGGTAATAGGAATAGATTGGCCTATGGAAGTGACTGTAGTATCAGAAAAAGATCAAAAGCATCTGTTTTTGAACTCTACTAAAATTGAACTTTTGATTTAGGGCTCGTGAGGGACAGGGTTTTGAACCCTGTGGTTTTCATTAGCATTGCAGGGTTCAAAACCCTGCTTCCCAAAAAAGGACCTGAATAGATTATCCTTTAAAAAATCCTAACTCCCTGACGAACAAAAACAAACATCACTAAAATGACAAATCACGTACGAAAGAAATCAAACCAACCTACTGGCAGTACTTGCCGATTTTGTTCAAACGTATTGAAACACAGCGTAGTGAATTTGGGCATGTCTCCTCTTTGCCAAAAACATGTAAAACCTGAAAACGCAAACGATATGGAGCAATTTTTTCCACTACATGCCTTCATTTGTGACCATTGCTGGTTGATGCAGTTAGAAGAATTCGCCAGTCCGGATGAAATTTTTGCGAATGAGTACGCTTACTTTTCTTCATATTCCGATAGTTGGTTGCAACATGCCAAAAAGTATTCAGATTTGATGGTGGATCGATTTGGATTTGATCAAAATAGCCTGGTGGTTGAAATTGCGAGCAATGATGGTTATTTATTGCAGTGGTTTGTTGAGAAAAATATTCCTGTTTTGGGTGTTGAGCCCGCTGGAAATGTAGCAGCAGTTGCACAGCAAAAAGGCATCAGAACAGCAGTCCGGTTTTTTGGAAAAGAAACAGCTTGCACCTTATCTGAAAAACATGGGAAAGCCAATTTGTTGCTTGGCAATAATGTTTTGGCGCATGTACCCGATATCAATGATTTTGTCGCCGGGATGAAAGTCATGCTTGCCAAAGGTGGCGTCATCACCATGGAGTTCCCCCATTTACAAAGACTGATTGAAGGCAATCAATTCGATACCATTTATCACGAACATTTTTCCTATCTCTCTTTTGTGGCCGTCAATCGAATATTTGCCCACCACGGCATCACCCTTTTCGATGTTGAAGAGTTGCAATCTCATGGTGGCTCCATTCGCATTTATGGAAAACACTACGACGATGAATCCAAACCAATCACTGATAGGGTGTGGGAGCTATTGGAAAGAGAAGTCAATTTGGGTTTTGAAACTTTAGCCTATTACGAAGCATTTGAAGAGCAGGTCAAAGAGACCAAGCGTAAACTGCTAGAATTTTTGATTAAAACCAAACGGGAAGGCAAAACAGTAGTGGGATATGGTGCACCGGGAAAAGGCAATACGCTATTGAATTATTGTGGCATCCGAACCGATTTTTTGGACTATACGGTCGATCGCAGTCCTCACAAGCAAGGCAACTTTTTACCTGGCACCCACATTCCCATTTATCATCCTGAAAAAATTCGGGAGACCAAGCCTGATTACGTGCTGATACTCCCCTGGAACCTTAAAAAAGAAATATCAAAGCAAATGGCATACATCGGCGAGTGGGGCGGCATGTTCGTCACGCCCATCCCGGAAGTCGAAGTATTTGAAGCACCTGTTGTGGAACTTGAAGTAGCGTAATTTTTAATGATTTGTAGCCGCCTAATTCATTAGGCAGGCTTTAAGGTCATTTTATTATTTTGATTTCAAACAGCCCAATAAATTGGGCGGTTACAATACCCCCTTTCTCATTCATTTAAATTGAACAAACATGAAAGTAGTACTATTCTGTGGGGGATTTGGAATGCGCATGCGCGAATATTCTGAGACGATTCCCAAACCAATGGTTAAAGTTGGATACCGCCCGATTTTGTGGAACATCATGAAATATTATGCACATTTTGGGCATAATGAATTCATTCTTTGTCTGGGGCATCGGGCGGATTACATCAAAGACTACTTTGTGAATTACCGCGAATATGTTTCCAATGACTTTGTCTTACGACCAAATGGGCAAAATATAGAATTACTGAATTCTGACGCCGATAACTGGACCATCACTTTTGTGGATACGGGCTTGAATTCCTGTGTAGGTGAGCGTTTGCAAAAAGTCCAAAAGTATATTGGTGATGACGAATATTTCTTGGCCAATTATTCTGATGGTTTATCAGATTTGCCTTTGGATGATTTGATTGACAAAGGCATGAAATCTGGTAAAGTTGCCACTTTTATGGCATACAAACCAAGTTATAGTTTTCACGTAGTAGACATTCAGGAAGATGGTTCTGTTAATAAAATCAGTTCTATCACTGATTCTGGATTACGCATCAATGCAGGATATTTTTTACTCCGAAGAGAAATATTTGATTTCATGAAGCCCGGTGAAGAATTGGTTGAGGCTCCTTTCAGGCGACTGATTGAATTGAATCAGCTACATGCCTATCCCTATGATGGTACTTTCCTGGCGATGGATACATTCAAAGAAAAGCAAATGTTGGATGAAATGCATAAAAAAGGAAATGCACCCTGGGAGGTGTGGAAAAGGAAAGAGGCTATTGAAAGACGAGCATTTGTGAAAACTGAACAAGTGAATGGGAAAATACAATTTAATCAATAAAAAGGGGAGCATCGTGCTAAAGGTGCTCATTTCCTCCTAAAACCACTTTTGTTATGGTTTCCACCGTTTTTCAAAAAGAAAATCTAAATATCCTGTGCCTGGGAGCACACTGCGACGATATCGAGATTGGCTGTGGTGGAACGCTTTTGAAAATGATTAAAAAAAAGCAAGTTGCTCATTTAAAGTGGGTTGTTTTTGCTTCGAATGAAGTGCGAAAAAAAGAAGCCATCGCCTGTGCGGAGGGCTTTTTGAAAGATTTGAAGGATAAGGAAATCATCGTACTGGATTATCGCGATGCATTTTTGAGCTTTTCTGCTTTTGAAATCAAGGAATATTTTGAAAGCATCAAGCAATCATTTAAGCCGGATTTGGTTTTTACACATTACAGAAATGACCGACATCAGGATCATCGATTGTTGTCGGATTTGGCATGGAATACCTTTCGCAATCACTTGATTTTGGAATACGAAATCCCAAAGTATGATGGAGATTTAGGCATTCCAAATTGTTTTTGTCATTTGACTGAAAATCAGGCAGATAGAAAAGTAAATTTGCTTCTTCATCATTACGATAGTCAAAAAAACAAGCATTGGTTTGATAAGGAAACTTTTCTTTCCCTGATGCGCATTAGAGGCATGGAATCTGCTGCACAAAGCAAATATGCAGAAGCATTTCATGTCCGAAAATTTTTGATCTAGTACCCGCCCATTTTAATGGGTAGGTTGAAAATATAAATCAAATGTTATGACCTCACCATCTTTCCATTTATCTCGCGGGTTACAACCCAAATTCCATGAACTCATTCCAGGTGGTAGCCATACCTATGCCAAAGGAGACGATCAATACCCGGAATTTTGCCCGCCCATTATAGCCAGAGGTAAAGGCTCTCATGTTTGGGATGTGGATGGCAATGAGTACATTGAATATGGCATGGGCTTGCGGGCAGTGAGTTTGGGGCATGCTTACCCAAAAGTTGTGGAAGCCGCCTATCAGCAAATGCTAATGGGCAGCAATTATGCACGCCCAGGAAGGATAGAATTGGAAGCTGCTGAAGCATTCCTGGACATGATCCCAGGTGCAGAAATGGTTAAATTTTGCAAAAATGGCTCTGATGCCACGACTGCTGCTATCAAATTGGCCCGAGCATATACCGGAAAAAATAAAGTCGCCATTTGTGGCAACCACCCTTTCTTTTCTGTCAATGACTGGTTTATTGGAGCAACTGCCATCAATGCAGGTATTCCACAGACAATTGTAGACTTAACGGTAAAATTCGAATACAACAACATCAAAAGTGTTCGCCAGCTTTTTGAATGCCATAAAGGTGAAATTGCATGTTTCATCATGGAACCAGAAAAGTACGAGCCATTAAATATAGAATTCGTCCGTGAACTTCAAGAACTTTGCAGCAAACAGGGCGCTTTGCTGATTCTGGATGAAATGATTACAGGTTTTCGCTGGCACAATGGGGGCGCTCAAACACTGTATGGCATTACTCCCGATCTATCTACTTTTGGCAAAGCACTAGGCAATGGTTTTGCCATTGCTGCACTTGCCGGAAAAAGAGCAATCATGGAATTGGGCGGTTTGTATCATGACAAAGAACGCGTCTTTTTGCTTTCCACAACTCATGGAGCCGAAAATCACTCCCTGGCAGCAATGATGGCGGTTTTGGAGGAATACAAAACCAAAGACGTAATTGGATACCTGAAATATCAGGGAGAGCGATTGCGTAGGGGTTTTGAACAAACAATCTCAGAGAACAATTTGGAAGGATTTGTAGGCATTCACGGACACCCTGCCTGTTTGGTCTATTCCACAGGGGATGAGCATCATAATCCTTCACAATCTTTCCGTACTTTATTCATACAGGAAATCCTAAAAAGAGGCATTTTGGCTCCAAATCTTGTGTTGAGTTATGCACATTCAGATGAAGATATTGATAGAACAGTTGAAGTAATAAATGAGGCTTTAATAATTTATCGAAAAGCTTTGAATGAAGGTATTGAGCACTATTTGGAAGGTCGTCCTGTACAACCGGTTTATCGAAAAAAGAATGACATGAAAAAGCCGTGGGAGATGAAGAATGCTTTAAACGTTCCCGTTTATCCGTACTAATTAAAAATACAGAATTATCACCTAAAACTAATTCCATAGTTCATTATTTAGTACTATGCTGAATATGAATCACCTCATTCTTTGTCGCTTTTTTTAACTTTGGGGAAACGTTTGATTTATCCATCCTCCTCAAAATCAGATTTATGTCAATTACGCACAAATGCCTGATAATCACCAACTAGGCGAAAGAATCTATGCCTTATCACAACGGCTCTACCCCATCTGTAGATCGATCACTGGCAATGGTGTTCGGCAAACCTTAAAAATCCTTCAGGAATTCATCCCTCTTGAGATTCGTGAAGTTCCAACTGGCACTTCCGTTTTTGACTGGACAGTTCCTAAGGAATGGAATATTAAAGATGCCTGGGTCAAAGATCCCTCAGGGAAAAAGGTAATTGATTTTAAAAAGCACAATTTACATGTGCTCAATTACAGCATCCCGATTCATCAAAAAATGCCACTTTCTGAACTTAAAAATCATTTACATACCCTTCCTGAGCAACCTGATTTAATTCCCTATCGAACTTCTTACTACAAAGAAACCTGGGGTTTTTGCCTACAGCATTCGGTTTTTGAAGAATTGCTTGAAGGAGATTACGAGGTTTTTATTGATTCAACCCTTGAGGCAGGTCATTTGACTTATGGGGAGTATTTCATTCCAGGAGAAACCGAGGAAGAGGTCTTGTTTTCAACTCATATTTGTCATCCTTCTCTTGCCAATGACAATTTATCGGGAATTGGGGTCACTACTTTCCTGGCGGCTCTTTTAAGTGATCGCAAATCAGGAGGCAACTTCAGGTTGCCTCCTGACTTAAAATACTCCTACCGCTTCCTCTTTATCCCAGGCACCATTGGCTCCATCACCTGGCTCGCTCAAAACGAAGCCAAAACCAAAAATATCAGGCACGGCCTGGTAGCTTCACTGCTTGGTGATCCTGGAGGTTTTTCTTATAAAAAAAGCCGTCGTGGCAATACAGAAATAGATAGAGCTGCTGCTCATGTATTAAAACATGCTGGTCAACCTTTTGAAGTCATTGACTTTTTCCCCTATGGCTATGATGAACGCCAATTTTGTTCTCCTGGGTTCAATCTGGCTGTTGGCAATTTGACGCGTTCCCAATTTGGGCAATATCCAGAATACCACACTTCGGGCGATAATCTGGATCTTATTCAAGCTCAATATTTGGGAGAATCCTTTCAGATTTATCAATCTATCGTCTCAATTTTGGAAAACAATCGAATCTATCAAAATCAAAATCCCAAGTGCGAACCACAACTGGGGAAACGTGGTTTATATGATGCTATTGGTGGCAATTCTGATTCCAAGGCAATGCAAATGGCGATGCTGTGGGTTTTGAATTATTCAGATGGTGAGCATGATTTATTAGCCATTGCAGAAAAAGCAGAGATGGAGTTTGATTTGGTTTTTAGGGTGAGTCAGGTTTTAGAGGAAAAAGCCTTGCTTTATTGATGTTGCGGTACTGCAATACTGCGATACTACAATGTGGGGATAATGTAGCAAGAATCGGATTGTATAATTGCTAAAACTGGTGAATTTTTGTGGCATGAAAAATACTTATCAATTTGACTTGATTGCACAAGCAATTCAATTTATCAAAGACAATCAAAAGGCACAACCTTCATTAGAAGAAATTGCCAATCACGTACATGTCAGTAAATTTCACTTTCAAAAGCTATTTAGGAAATGGGCTGGCGTAAGTCCAAAGGATTTTTTGCAATATATTACTGTCGAACAGGCAAAGAAATCATTGAAAATTGGGAAATCAACGCTGGAAACTGCTTTCGATATTGGGCTTTCCGGAAATGGACGTTTGCACGATTTATTTATAAAAGTAGAAGCCTGTACGCCAGGTGAATTCAAAAAAAGAGGTGAAGGAATCCATATGCTATATGAGGAGATCGAAACACCATTTGGGCAAGCGTTAATTGCCGAAACAAAAAAGGGCATTTGTAAATTGTCTTTTCAGGATGATTTCCAAAAAGCAGAAGCAAGTTTTATTGATGAATATCCGAAGGCAGTTTTGGAAAAACGACTTGGTTCTAATGGACAATTGGTGCTTCAATATTTTCACAATTGGAAAGTGCCCGAAAGGCAAATTGGATTGGATTTAAGGGGAACACCTTTTCAGATTCAAATATGGAAAGCTCTGCTGCAAATCCCTTCTTCACAGGTCTTATCTTATCAGGATATTGCTGCAAAAATTAACAACCCAAAAGCGGTGAGAGCTGTTGGTACAGCAATAGGGAAAAATCCGATTGCCTATTTAATCCCTTGCCACAGAGTCATCAAAAGTAATGGAGAAATGGGGCAATATCGCTGGAATGCCAATCGGAAGGTAGCGATTAACGGGTATGAATGTTTGCATTTGAATTAAAAACATTGGTGTTTTGAAAATCAAGGTTTGATAAACTTAGCTCAAAACCCTGCCACGCTACAGAATACTGAATTGATTATTTAACTTCTAAAATAGCTAAAATGATAAATCAAGCTCTATTTGAAACAATCTCATTAGACGACCAATACCAAATTTACCTTTCCCGAACCATAAAAGCATTCAATCTTGACCATCTTAGGTTTTTATTATTACCATACCCCTTAGTGATTTAGCTAATGGTGAATATTTTATAGAAATTAATTTTAACCAGGGCTTAAAATCCCTGCAATTCCTTTTGTAATTGAATGACTCCTATAAAAAATCCCATTAATCTAATTCTAAATTTAATGGAATATAAATTTGTAAGTATTTGAATTTAAAAAACTTACAAAGACTAATCTTTTCCACAACCACTCCTCTTTCCGCTTTCAATGTTTTATTATTTTCGCTGAAACCTGTAATTTAGCCACCCTTTTTCATCCCAAATAGTAAGAAGCTGCTAAAATTTAACACTTTCCATCATATGAGCGTCTTTTCCAGTCAAACTTCAGCTATTTCTCATTCCATAGCGCTGCTATGAATCTCGAAATACCCTTCATTTGACAGAAAAACACTTCTCATATGAAGAAAAAGCTAAATCTTAATAGCTTCTAAAACGATAGAAAATGAACATATCCAGAATAATCTCATGTCTTTTACTGAGTTCCTTCATATTTGGCTGTGGACAAGAAGCTGTTGAAACTGGAAATAGCAATATCAAATTATTTACCCATCTCGAATCTTCCAAAACTGGAATTCTTTTCAACAACCACCTGGAGGAATCTCCTGAACGCCATTATGTCAATTTCAATCCAATCTATGACGGTGGTGGCGTGGCAATTGGCGACATTAATAATGATGAATTACCAGATATCTATTTTACTGGAAATGAAGTTCCCAACAAATTGTATTTGAACAAAGGCAATTTAAAATTTGAAGACATCACTGCTTCTGCAGGAGTTGGTGGTGGTGGGGGTTGGCACAATGGCGTGGCCATGGTAGATATCAATTATGATGGACTACTGGATATTTACGTTTGTCGGGGTGGATGGCACAAAGATCCCGCTTTGCGGACCAATTTGCTATTTATCAATAAAGGAGATTTAAAATTTGAAGAAGAAGCCGCGAAATATGGTCTTGCGGATCCAGGATATTCTTTCCAGTCTACTTTTTTCGATTATGACAAAGATGGCGACCTGGATGTTTATGTTATCAATCATCCTGAAAAATCGAATTTGGGAATTGCAGAATATTTAGAGGGGCATAAAAATGGACCTGTTCATTCAAAAGACAGACTATATAGAAACCAGGGGAACAATACCTTCAAAGATGTGACAGATGAAGCAGGCATGGGGCAAACTTTTGGTTTTGGACTAGGCGTTTCTACTGCTGACTTGGACAATAATGGCTATCTGGATGTCTATGTGACGAACGATTACATTGAGGCGGATTATATGTTTTTGAATAATGGCGACGGCACTTTCACAGAAAGTGTAAAAGATAGAATGCGTCACATTTCCGTATTCTCTATGGGCATTGACATTGCGGATCTGGATCACGATGGGCAGGAAGATATTTTCATCACAGAAATGTTACCCAAGGATTACAAACGCTCCAAAATCAATATGGCAGCCATGAATCCTAAAGGCTTTTTTGAGATGGTGGATAATGGTTTCCATTACTGCTACATGCACAATGTTTTACAGAAAAACCTTGGAAATGGACATTTTAGCGAAGTCTCCCAATTGGCGGGCTTGTCCAAAACAGACTGGAGTTGGGCGTGTTTCCTGAGTGACTTCGACAATGATGGCTTGCGCGATGTGTTTGTGGCAAATGGCTATCGCAGAGATATTTTTGACAGGGATGCAGAGCGAAAAATGACTCAATTTTTTGAGGAACATCGCAAGCAAAACAAACCTGGCGCTCCAGACATCAATGAAGTAATGGACATTTACCATTCCGAAAAATTGGAAAATCACATCTACAAAAACAATGGCGATTTGAATTTTTCCTATAAAACCAAAGATTGGGGACTGGATGTTTCCAGTTTCTCAAATGGTGCATCAATAGGAGATTTAGATAACGATGGTGATTTGGATTTAGTCATCAACAATCTAAACCAAGAGGCTTTTGTTTTTAGAAATAATGGAGAAAAATCAGGCAATAATTATTTGAAAATCAAACTGGAGGGTCCTCAAAAAAATCCTCATGGTTTTGGCGCAAAAGTGATTTTGAATTTTGGAGAAAAAATGCAAATGGAGCAATTCAAAATCAGTCGAGGTTATTTGGGAACTGTAGAGCCAAAAATATATTTTGGTTTGGGTAAAGCCTCTCAAATTGACGAAGTGAAGGTGGAATGGCTGGATGGAAAGGTCAGTACCATACAAAATGTGGCTTGCAATGCTGAACTAACCATTAGCTACAAAGATGCGACCGGTATGGTAGCGGAAAAAGCGAAATCGCCTACCCTCTTCAGGGAAGTTACCAATGAAGCCTTTGCACAACCTTTTGTGCATCAGGAAAACGATTACGATGACTTTAAAACTCAAATTCTCTTACCCCATAAGCTTTCTCAGTTAGGTCCCTTCATCGCAGTTGCAGATGTCAATGGAGATGAACTGGAGGACTTTTACGTAGGCGGAGCTGCCAACCAGGCGGGGCGACTGTATATACAAAATATAGGTGGGTTTCAAGCTAAAAACATGGCTGCCTTTACTAAAGATAAAGCTCATGAAGATATGGGCGTTTTGTTTTTCGATGCAGATGGCGATGGTGATCAGGATTTATATGTTGTCAGTGGCGGTGTGGAATTTCCAGAAGGTTCAGATAATTATCAGGATCGTTTGTATTTGAATGATGGTGCAGGAAACTTCACTAAATCTTCTGGCTTGCCGAAGTTCACCACCAGTGGATCCTGTGTTGCTGCCGGCGATTTTGAAGGCGATGGCGATTTGGATTTATTTGTTGGAGGGCGCAGCATTCCCGACAGGTACCCACTTCCCGTTTCCAGCCATATTTTGATTAATGATGGTGGTACCTTTACAGATCAAACTTCAGCTACTGCTTCCAATCTTAGACTTGCCGGTATGGTTACCACCGCTATATGGTCAGATTTTGATAAAAATGGCAGCGCTGATCTCATCCTCGCTGGCGAATGGATGCCGGTAAAATTCATGAAAAATGAAGGAGGTAAGTTGAAAGATGTAACTTCCAGTTATGTTTCAGACGACCTAACAGGTTGGTGGAACCGAATTATTGAAAGTGATATCGATGGAGATGGAGACCTGGATTACATTGCAGGAAATCTGGGCAAAAACTACAAATTCAAAGCAAGCAAGGAAAAACCCTTCCACATCTATTGCAATGACTTTGACAACAATGGTTCATTTGATGTAGTGCTCGCAAAATATTATGGTGACAAGCAAGTTCCTGTGCGTGGCAGAGAATGTAGCTCGCAGCAAATGCCTTTTGTCGCAGAGAAATTTCCGACCTTCCACGAATTTGCTGATGCAGGCATTAATGATATATATGGAGATGGATTAAATGCAGCATTACACTACGAAGCCCAGTGGTTTGCATCTACGCTGTTCCTCAATGAAAGCGATACTTTCCTGGTCAAAAAGCTTCCATTGGAAGCCCAATATTCCACTGTCCAGGGCATCATCGCTGAAGACTTTGATCAGGATGGAAAAACCGATATCATTCTGGGCGGTAATCTTTACCATGCTGAAGTGGAAACCACTCGAGCAGATGCCTCGGTTGGACTATTCCTAAAAAATGAAGGCGGTCATTCTTTAAGCTCTACAAGTGTAAACGAAAGTGGCTTTTTTATTCCTTATGATGTAAAGGATTTGCAATTGATAAAAATTGGTAAAGAAGGTTCTAATGGGGTTTTAGTAGGTAGTAATGATGGCGTATTGCGGTTATTTGTAGCAGGATTAGAAAAACAGGATTTGTAATACCAACAGGAAAGTTGATTAATTAACGCAAGTTGCCTAAATCAAAAAACAAATGACCAATTTCGGCCTAGCTATCCATGGTGGTGCTGGCACCATCCTGAAACGACATATGACTCCCCAAAAAGAAAAAGCCTACCAGGAAGCTCTTCTTGAATCCCTCCGCGCAGGCTATCAATTATTGGAAAGTGGAGCATCTGCTCTTGAGGCGGTAACCGCAGCCGTAGTCAGTATGGAAGATTGCCCGCTGTTCAATGCTGGGAAAGGATCGGTGTTCAGTGCAGAAGGAAAACACGAAATGGACGCCTCAATTATGGAAGGTAAATCTCGACAATGTGGAGCTGTGGCGGGCATCCAAAACCTGAAAAATCCCATTCTGCTGGCAAAAAAGGTTTTGGAAGAATCGGAACATGTTTTCCTAATTGATAAAGGAGCAATGAAGTTTGCTCATCTGCATCAATTGGAGACAGTAGAAGATCAATATTTCTATGACGAATTGCGTTTTCAGCAATGGCAAAGCATCAAGGACAGTGATTCATTTCAGTTGGATCACAGCGATCAAAAATTTGGCACTGTGGGAGCAGTAGCCCTGGACCAGGAAGGCAACCTTGCCGCAGCTACCTCTACTGGTGGCATGACTAACAAAAGATTCGGAAGAGTGGGCGACAGCTCAATTATTGGTGCTGGCACGTATGCCAATAATCACACTTGTGCAGTTTCTTGCACGGGAAGTGGAGAATTTTTCATTAGAGGAGTTGTGGCATATGATGTATCCTGCCTAATGGAGTATAAAAATCTGTCACTTGAAAAAGCCTGCGAAGAAGTGATTCAAAAAAGATTAAAAACCATCAATGGCGACGGCGGTTTGATTGCTATCGACCGACACGGAAATATCTCCATGCCATTTAATACAGAAGGCATGTATAGGGGATGTGTTTCCAATACTTGTCCTGAGCTTGTGGAGATTTATAAAAAATAAGCCTTGTTGATACCATTGAGTCAGGAAAAGTGGGAAGGAAAATGGTGTTAGCAGTAATAGCAGGTTATTTTTTCCAGAAATGCTAACATTGTTTTGCAATCCCCCATCCTCATGCTCAACAGTGTCAGCATTTGCCATTAACCATCACAAAGTCAATTTCATGAAAAATAAAATGATGCATTTAATATTTGGTCTATCCATTTTTCTGCTTTTCCAGAATTGCGACAAGGATACCATTGATTTCGATAATACAGACGAATTTGAAACCTACCTTCAGGAGGAAATGGAAGATCAGCACATTCCGGCTTTATCTGTTTTAATATTTAAGGAGCAGGATATTCTCTATGAGCACTATTTTGGACAATCCCAGATACAACAAAATATTCAGCTTGAAAGTGATCATTTGTTTCTGTTGGCTTCAGTTTCAAAAGTGATCACTGCTACTGCATTGCTCCAATTACATGAAAATGGACTTTTTTCACTGGATGATAACATCAATGATTATCTCCCTTTTGAGGTCAATATCCCCAATTATGCCACAGCTATTACTTTTCAAATGCTATTAACTCATACTTCTGCAATTGCGGATGGCGCTGCTTTGGATGACCAATATTGTTATGGAGAGGATAGCCCGGTGGCATTGGACTACTTCCTAGAAAACTATTTTGTTCCCAACGGAGCATTTTATAGTGCAAATGAGAATTTTTATGACTTTGAACCAGGCACAGATCATGAATATTCAAATACCGGAAATGCACTAATAGGTTTATTGGTTCAAGAAATTTCTGGTATCAATTTTAATGAATATTGCAAGCAAAATATTTTCAGTCCTTTGGGGATGAACCACACCTTCTGGCGATTGGATGAAATCACCCAAATCATTGTCCAGCCCTATGATTATATCAATGGTAAAAATGAAGCCATTCAGCATTACACCTTTACAGATTATCCAAATGGAGGCTTGCGATCTACCGGAAGAGATATGTTTCAATTTTTGAGTGCTTTTGTTCAGGATGGAAGCGTCAATAATTATCAACTATTAAATCCTACAACTATCAATTCCATGACCATCCTTCAAATTCCTTCAATCAATAATGACATGGGATTGCATCTATTTCAATTAAACGCTCAAAATAATTTATGGGGGCATGATGGAGGAGAACAGGGGGTAGCAACCATTATGGCTTTTAATCCATCTACAAAAATTGGTATAATTCTTTTGACCAATCAGGGAGAAGCCAACCTCGATGAGCTGCTCGTAGAAAGCTATAAATTTGGATTGGGATTTTAGGGAGGCTGATAGAGGGGGTTGTTTGAGAGACCCAAAACGATTCAAGATTTATTGATTGAGGCTTGTGCCTAGGTGCTGGTAATCTGGTTGCTGATAATCTGGGTTCTAGTCAAGCCAGGTAACCAGAACCCAGCAACCAGAAAACCAGCACCTAGAATAGCATCAATTGATAAAACTTTCCTCAAGTGGAAGAACCTCCAATTTTCGTTCATCAATCACAAATCTATCGCCGTTTGAAAGTACATGTACGATTAAATTCGTCATAGACATTGGCGTGCCTGGGTCCAATACTTCTTCATTATTGTGATGCAATTGGCTCGGATCAAATAGAATGACCATGCCGGATCCTATAACCGTAAATTCATTGCAGTTTTTGATGATCATTCCAGTATCTTCTGCCAAACCGATGCCCAATAATTTAGGAAATTTGGCTACTGCCTCTGCCAAACGACCAAACCTGCCCCGTGTGATAAAATGAGAATCCACAATCAACTCAGGTAATAATCCCAGTCCCTCCCTCATTCTTACGGAACCTTTTTGCAATGATTCGGCAACACTACCTCCAGCTATCATTTCTGTAGACATAGCCATAGCGCCTGCACTGGTTCCTGCGATTACAATGGGCTCTTTTTCAAAGCGCTCCTGCAAAACCTTATGAATCGGGCTTTGTCCAATGATGTCAATAATTCGGGATTGGTCACCACCGGAAAACATTATCGTATTCGCCTCAGCAACCTGTTTGATAAAATCCTCTTTCCAGGCTTGCTTTTCTTCCCGAATGTCCAAAACGGATACATTTTGGCATCCCAGTTTAGCAAATGCTGTTTTATAATTTTCTCCGACCTCCACTGGAATGCTGGAGGCAGTCGGTATAACAACGATTTTACTATCTGTCCCTCCCCCCTCTCTCACCACGATGCTGAGTATACCTTCTTCAATAAAATCCAACGAATATTTCTCATCAGGATTTAGTCCTTTGTCTTCATTTCCTCCTATGGGAATCAATGTCCCTCTAATTTTCATATCACTTTGGTTATTTGATTTGTATAAAAAGTCCTTCGATGACTTTACCAGCCGAAGGACTTTTTATATAAATCCAAAATATTTTGCTCCATTAGAAGCTGTTTCCAGGTGCAAAGCTATGGAAAAAGAAAAATTTATATGTGTTTATGCTCCTTGTTTTTAAAACCTAAGGCATAAATTGGTAAAGAAGAGAGATCAATGTATTTTGCCTTTTGGAAACAATGGTTATCTTAATCCCTGCCTGAAAGAATCATTAAAGAAATATCCATTTAAAAACTACACACATAAATACCAACTTATGAAAATCAGAGAAATACGAGCTATGCGCGGACCCAATTACTGGTCTATCCGTCGCCACCGTCTCATCGTAATGACACTTGATTTGGAAGAGATGGAGGAGTACCCCACCAATAAAATTGAAGGTTTTGGTGAAAGATTGGAAGCCATGTTTCCCGGAATGTATGAACATCGCTGTTCAGTAGGGACACCCGGGGGCTTCTTTTTAAGAGTAAAAGAAGGTACGTGGATGGGACATGTCATTGAACATATTGCTCTGGAAATTCAAACCCTGGCGGGAATGGATGTAGGTTTTGGACGTACGAGAGGTTATGGAGAAGAAGGTGTTTATCATGTTGTTTTTGCCTATATGGAAGAAAAGGTTGGAAAATATGCTGCACGCGCTTCAGTGCGTATTGCTGAATCTTTGATAAAAGGAGAGGAATACGACCTGGAAGAGGATCTTCAGGAAATGCGTGAAATTCGGGAGCGGGAACGATTGGGCCCCAGTACAGGCTCCATCATTAAGGAGGCAATGAGTAGAGGCATCCCGTGGATCCGATTGAATAAATACTCATTGTGTCAATTGGGTTATGGTACCAACCAAAAGCGGATTCAGGCAACGGTCACCAGTCAAACGAGCAGCATTGGTGTGGAAGTGGCTTGCGATAAAGAAGATACCAAACATTTGCTGAAAGAAGCAGAAGTGCCCATCGCAAAAGGAGATATTATTCGTACCGAGCGGGGACTCAAAGATGCCATTGACTACATCGATTATCCAATTGTAATTAAGCCCATTAGTGGCAATCATGGTAGAGGCATCACAACCAATATTACCAATTGGGAAGATGCAGTAATCGCCTTGGAGGCGGCAAAAAAAGTTTCCCGGTCAGTAATTGTAGAAAAATACATCACTGGTGAAGATTTTCGATTATTGGTCATTAACTACAAATTAGTAGCAGCTGCCAAGAGAACCCCAGCTCACGTAGTTGGCGATGGCAAATCCACCATCCAGGAATTGATAGATGAAGTCAACAAAGATCCAAGACGTGGCTATGGTCATGAAAAGGTACTGACCTTGATCAAAGTGGATGACATGACCAAAAAAATTCTTGATGAGCATGATTATACCCTGGATACTGTTTTGGTCGAAGGCGATGTGTTGTATTTGAAAGACACTGCAAACCTAAGTACAGGTGGCACTGCAACTGACGTTACAGATATCGTTCATCCGAATAATGTTTTTATGGCGGAGCGCATCGCCCGAATCATCGGATTGGATATTTGTGGGATAGACGTGATGTGCCATGATATAAGTGTTCCGCTTGCCAAAAGTGGAGGGGCGGTATTGGAAGTGAATGCAGGTCCAGGCTTTAGGATGCATCTTGCACCTACGGAAGGATTGCCCAGAAATGTTGCAGCTGCTGTGGTAGATATGCTATACCCACCAGGCACCACGTCACGCATACCAATTGTGGCAGTCACCGGCACCAACGGAAAAACCACCACAACCCGTCTGCTCGCTCACATGGTCAAAATGATGGGTTACAAGGTAGGTTTCACAACTTCTGATGGGGTTTATATTCAAAATCAATTGTTGATGACCGGAGATTGTACAGGACCAGTGAGTGCTGAATTTGTCCTCAAAGATCCTACAGTTGATTTTGCAGTGTTGGAAACTGCGCGTGGAGGATTGCTCAGAGCGGGATTGGGATTCCACAATTGTGATATTGGAATTGTGACCAATGTAGCAGCAGATCATTTGGGACTAAAGGGAATTAATACTATTGAACAACTTGCAAGGGCAAAAGGTGTAATTCCAGAATCTGTCCTTCCGGATGGATATGCAATTTTAAATGCAGATGATGACCTGGTTTACAATATGCGTAAAAACGTAGAATGCAATATAGCCTTATTTTCTATGGACGAAAATAACCCACGGATTAAAAAGCATGCAGCAAATGGTGGCATCACTGCTATCTATGAAAATGGATTCATCACAATTTTAAAAGGCGAGTGGAAAATACGAGTTGAGAAAGCAGTCAATATTCCTTTGACATTTGGCGGTAAAGCCACTTTTATGATTCAGAATGTTCTGCCCGTTGTTCTTACCGGCTACATCCGGGGTTTTAGGATTGAGGATATCAAATTGGCACTGACCACCTTTATTCCATCGCCCTCACAGACTCCTGGTAGGCTCAACTTATTCCAATTCAAGAATTTCAATGTGTTGGTGGATTATGCACACAATCCAGCCGGGATGAAAGCACTTCAAAAATTTATTGAAAATCTGGACGGTAAACCCAAAATTGGAATCATCGCTGGTATTGGTGACCGCAGAGATTCAGACAATATTGAAATGGGCAGCTTAGCCGCTGAAATGTTTGATGAAATCATTATACGACAGGACAAGCATTTAAGAGGTCGAACAGAGCAGGAATTGATTGATTTGCTATTGAAAGGCATACATGGCTACGATCCCGATAAGCCTGTAAAAGTCATTCCTTCTGAGAAAGAAGCTGTAAAATTTGCAATCAAAAATGCTAAGCCTGGTACCTTGATTACTATGTGCAGCGATGTGGTTCCAGATGCCCTGTCATTGGTTATGAAATTCAAGGAAGAAGAAGCCAATAAACTGTATGAGTTTTCAAAGGAGGATATTCCAAATCTTTAATTAGAAAGGGAGTGCTTTTGGCGGCTAAACCCGCCAAAAGTAATTCTTTGGAAGCAACTCATTTTGAACTTTTAAAACCTATTGAATCAATTTACTGATCCACTTCCAGACTACCGGACTTTGTTTTTCGAAATTTCCCTTTACTATATTTTGCCCTGCGGTAGCACTAATTTCGTATGGACATGCAGGAATGCTACCTATAACTTTTTTAGTTCCAAGAATTTCTTGACTCGATAGATCAATTAAGGTTGCTATAATGATAGGCTGTTTTTTGGGAATTTTTGTAGGACCTCCTCCTCTGTATTCACCATTAACGTAATGGCTACTGATATAATCACATTTACCCACATCTTGAAAAGTCTCTTCCATCTTTAGAATATACCCTATTTCGTGAAATGAATTTGTTATCTTCTCTTTGAGCGGGTTGTTTTTTGAAGAATTTAATCTCGCTAAACGAATCTCTCCATTCATGATTCTTGCACTGATAGCAGTTTTTGGTATCATGGGATTATTTTGGTCAGGCTTCATTTGTTCAATCGCTTTATGGGTAATTTTTCTTTTATGTTCAAATGCGAGTTTATCGTAAACTGATTCCATCATATATAACAGGTCATAAGTCTTATAGAATAAATATATTTTTTCTGTTTGACGTGTATTTATATACTTTTTAAAAAGAGATTGTCCTTCGTCTTCTACCATTTTATTCACAAAATAATTTGTAAGAATTCTCTTGTTACCTAACTCTTTGTCTAAGGCAAATGCATATTGTTGATGTTTGATTTTCAAAAACTCAATGAGATCTGCTTGCATTTCGGGAGGGAAGACTTCTTTCCACATCAATTGAAATTGCCCTGGAATTATCTTGTTTCCAGCCATGTAACCATAATATTTTTGATCATCATGTGCTAAAATGTATTTTGTTTTCAATGAATCAAGATATGACTTTCTATGATCAATTGAATACTTTGTTTTGTATTCTTCTGGAGACAAAAAACTTACAAGTGATTCAAGATTCTCCAGATATTCTATATCAATTTGCTCAAACAGTCCCCTTCTTTTTTTTTGGACGGGATTTTCTTCTATATACCTTTTCAAATTTGAAAGCACATAGGTTTGCATTTTACTGTCAGGGAAGAATAAAAAGAAAGCTTTGTACAAATTTATTTTTTTCTTAAAGGGGTATTTGATTGTAATTATGTGATTCAAAAAATCTAATTCCTTAAACAAATGATAAGGATCGCTCTTGGTATCACTTTCTCTTAGAAACTTTGAAAAATAATAAGCCTGTTCGAAATCACCTTGCAAATAATAATCTTTTGCTTTTTCATAACTGCCCGAATTACAGCTGAATATGCATAATATAGCAGTAACAACAAGAGCATGAAATAATAGTCTGGCACAATTCATACTACAGAAAATTTTGGAAGAGTTTTTAATTAATGCAACTTGAATAAATTATACACTAGATTTTGATAAAAGTACCTATCAAAAGCTGTAAAATGTATTAATTTACCTTTAAACCTTCAATTTTATTTTAAAACTGTATTTTAGGGAAAGCAAAATCTTTATGTCTAAAATCAAACCGTCCTTCTTCTTCCTACCCGACATCACCGGCTTCGCCAATTTCGTGAATCGAACGGAGATCAGCCATCAGGAGCACATTATTTCAGAGCTACTTAATCTATTGGTATATGAAGAACAATTGGGCTTGGATTTGGTAGAGGTAGAAGGCGATGCATTGTTTTATCTAAAACAGCAGGAAGTACCCCCAGCGGATGCCTTTTTTGAGCACTTGCAGCGCATGTTTGTGAAATTTCATATGCACTTGCAGCATTACGATAAAAATCGAATTTGTCAGTGAGGGGCTTGTAGTTCGGCCACCGGAATGGGGTTGAAATTTTTTGGATTTTTATTTCTGTCGAAAAAAGACACTAATCGGCACTCCCGTAAAGTTGAAATTTTTCCGAAGTTGATTTTCTAAATAGTTTCGATAATTTTCTTTGACATGTTTCGGATGATTGCAGAAAAAGGCAAATGCCGGGTAATAAGTAGGCAGTTGTGTGATGTACTTGATTTTGATGTATTTTCCACGATGGGCTGGAGGAGGATATTTTTCGATAGCTTGGAGCATGACTTCATTGAGCTCGGAAGTTTTGATTTTTTTAATGCGATTTTCATACACTTCCAAGGCCAATTCGATGGCTTTAAAGATGCGTTGCTTTTCACTAGCAGAAATGAATAAAACGGGCACATCATTGAAGGGCGCAAGTTTGTTTTTAATTTCCTTTTCCATATCGCGTGCCGTATTGGTTTCTTTTTCCATCAGATCCCATTTGTTGACCAAAACGACGACCCCTTTATTTCTTCGCTTCATCACCTTGAAAATACTCATGTCCTGAGCTTCTACACCTGTTTGAGCATCTATCATCAATAAACACACATCTGCTTCCTCAATGGCTTTGATAGCCCGCATCACAGAATAGAATTCAAGATTTTCGTGCACCTTGGCTTTCTTGCGAATGCCTGCTGTATCTACAATGATGAATTCTTTTCCAAATTTTTTATACGTGGTATGAATGCTATCACGCGTGGTACCAGCAACATCAGTTACGATATTTCTTTCTTCTCCCAAAAGGGCATTGGTGAGCGAAGATTTACCCACATTGGGTTGTCCAATGATAGCAAACTTAGGAAGATCGGTTGCTAAGGGTGCTTCATCATCCATATTTTCGGTCACTGCATCGAGCAAATCACCGGTTCCACTGCCTGTTAGCGATGACACAAAATAAGTTTCTTCAAAACCCAGGCTCCAGAACTCATTGGCCTCCAACATCCGATCCTGATTGTCCACTTTATTGACCATCAATAGAACTGGTTTCTCTGTGCGCCGAAGCATGGTTGCTACTTCTTCATCCAAATCTGTAATGCCAGTTGTTACATCCACCATAAAAATAATGACAGTTGCTTCCTGTATCGCAATTTTGACCTGACCACGAATCGCTTTTTCAAAAACGTCGTCAGACCCTTCAACAAATCCGCCGGTATCGACAACAGTAAAAGTTTTGCCATTCCATACACAGGTACCATATTGGCGATCACGGGTGACTCCGCTCTCATCATCTACTATGGATTGGCGTTCTCCTATCAGGCGATTGAAAAGTGTTGATTTCCCTACATTCGGGCGCCCCACTACGGCTACGATATTGCCCATTTGTTTCAGTTATCGGTTGTCAGTTGTCGGTTGTCAGTTGTTGCCAAATGCTTAATCCGACTGGCTTGAAAAAGCGCAAAGTTACAAATGAGTTAGGGACATCAGTTGCTTTGAAGTAAATTCTTTTCACATTCCAGATAATATCTCCCTCATTCTGTCAGGGTTGCCAGGTTTTGCTGGATCTTAAAACAATGAAAATGAAAATGAAAATTACCAATTAACTGACTGGATTGCTTTTTATTTTAATTTTCATTTAAATTTTAATTAAACAGAAAGCTTTGCAGCCCTGCCTATTATATGGTATTGTTTTTGGGTCTAATATGAATTGCACTCGCCCAATCATTTCCACACTCTATTCATCAGTATTGTCGTATCTATATGAAATTGCAAAAATTAGGTTTGTATCTATGGTCATTGCATTCATTAATTTGGGGTAACCTGTCAAATTCCTCAAGTTGGTTCATTGTTTTTATTTTACAAAGCAAGCGACTCATCCGTAAATCTAACCATAGCCTGGTTGGAATGTTGTTCTTAATCTCTATAAGCTCCTGCGTTGGTCCCAAAGAACTCGTTACATTAAACGCCAATGACAATGTACCTGAAGGAATCCGTTCTATCGAAATTGTGTCTACAGCCAAGCCTTACGAGTTTCAACCCTATAAAATCAAAGCTTATGACCAACTCATGATAAAAATCAATGCCTTTGATGGTAGTACAGAAGAGTTTTTGAGTCGGGAATTTTCTTCGGAAAATACTTTTAGCTCCAATATCAATTACGATGCAGCTTCTCTGTATTTCAATAGTTATGAAGTAGATGAAACTGGCTACATCATTTTGCCGATGATAGGAAGAACCAAGGTGACAGGCTTATCTTTGTTGGATTTAAAAAACAAACTGGATAAGGATTATGAGCCCTATTTAAAATTTACCAACTCGAGTGTCAAACTTTCCAACCGGCGTTTCACCATTTTTGGCGAAGTCAATAATCCAGGAGTACATTACTTATACAATGAAAAAAACACTCTGTTTGATGCCATTGGACTAGCTGGTGATTTTACCGATTTTGGTAACCGAAAAAAAGTAAAAATCATTCGCCAAACCAATCACGGCTCCGAAACAACTTACCTGAATTTGAGCCAGTCTGATTTTATGTTCACCCCGTACTATTATGTACAACCCAATGATGTGATTTATGTAGAGCCTTTGAAAGCCAAATCGAAGGAAGTGAGTTCCAGAACCTTGGGTGTTGTATTTTCAGGAATATCTGTAGGGGTGTTGCTGCTTAATTTATTTATTAGGTAACCAAGTCTCCACTTTCTATTTTTATTATCTTTTAGCTGTTCTTCTAATATTTAGACCCTACCTTTGCAGCCCGAAACGGAATACCAAATATTAAGGGCTTTAGCAAAGAATAACCTACGCATTTAAATCGCCATTTTTCTATTTGGCAGCGTTAAAAATTTTTACCGTAGCGCTGCTACGCAAAAAATTTTTGCCTACCCAAATAAAAAAATGACTGATTTGAATTTTGCGTAGTTTATTTTTTTCTAAACCCCTAACCATAATTTTTCCGCATGAAATACTACGAAAACATCCTCCATACCATAGGCAACACACCACTTGTTAAACTGAATAAGGTGGTAGCCGAAGTTCCAGCATTAGTTCTAGGCAAAATTGAAACCTTCAATCCGGGACATTCCATCAAAGATCGAATGGCATTGAAAATGCTGGAAGATGCTGAAAATCGTGGGGATATCAAACCCGGTGGCACCATTATCGAATGTACCTCGGGAAACACCGGAATGGGGCTCGCCATTGCAGCATGTGTCAAAGGATACCGTACCATTTTTACCACCACTGACAAGCAATCTAAAGAAAAAGTGGATATGCTCAAGGCATTGGGTGCAGAGGTGATCGTTTGTCCGACAAATGTAGAGCCTGACGACCCTCGTTCCTACTACAAGGTGGCTGAAAAACTAAGCAAAGAAATTCCCAATTGTTTTTGGTGCAACCAATACGATAATCTCTCCAATCGACAAGCCCACTATGAAACGACAGGACCTGAAATTTGGGAACAAACGGATGGAAAGATTACCCACCTGGTAGTCGGTGTAGGGACTGGTGGAACAGTTTCGGGTACAGGTAAGTATTTAAAAGAGAAGAATCCAGACATTAAAATCTGGGGTATTGACACCTACGGCTCCGTTTTCAAAAAATACCATGAGACTGGCGAATTTGATGAAAAGGAAATCTATCCTTACATCACAGAAGGCATCGGTGAAGACATCCTTCCAAAAAATGTAGATTTTAGCATTATCGACTTCTTTGAAAAGGTAAGTGATAAAGATGGAGCGGTGATGGCTCGAAGAATGGCACGTGAAGAAGGCATCATGTTGGGCTATTCTGCAGGAAGTGCAATAGCCGGATTGGTGCAGTTGAAAGATAAACTGACCAAAGACGATGTGGTGGTGGTCATTTTTCATGACCACGGAAGTCGCTATGTTGGGAAAATTTTCAACGACGATTGGATGCGCGAACGAGGCTTTTTAGATACTGAGTTGAGAGTTCGGGATTTGATCGCCATGAAAGAAGACAAGCAATTCATTTCTGTCCAGACTTCAGATACTGTTCGACATACTTTTAATTTGATGAAGGAGCTGGACATCAGCCAAATGCCCGTCATGAATAATGGAGATATGGTAGGCTCCATTACCGAAAGCTCCGTCTTGAGTTATTTGCTCGAAAATCCAATGAACAATACAGAAAAAAATGTCGAATCAATTATGAGCAATCCGTTCCCAATTGTAGATGAAGAACTGGCTTTTCGACAATTGAGTAAGTATATGAGTAAAGAAGTACCCGCAGTAATTGCCAAAGATCGCGCAGGTCAGATGCATGTATTGACAAAGTACGACGTCATCAGAGCCGTATAGCAATGAAGAATGAAGGAATGAAACATTAGTCCTGCCGAATTTTGGCGACAAAGACCGTTTCATGTACACTTTCTACTTAATCCGTTGATATTCAATTTGTTGCGGGCTGCGAGTTGCGGGTTTGAACAGCCCGCAACTCGCAGCCCGCAACAATAGCACACAACAAATTGAATATCAATGATTTAAGATACAACCTGAAAATCCAGTAGGACGCTTGTTTCATTATCAATCCGGTACATTAGCTGGATTTAGCAAATCGTAAAACTGACCCAGTTTTGGTAAGATAATGATTCTGGTTCGACGATTCAATGTACGTCCTTCTTCTGTATCATTACTGGCCAGACTGCTATACTCGCCTCTTCCTGCAGCCACCATTCTTTCCGGAGCGATGTCAAATTGATTTTGAAGCACTCTCACTACAGCAGTAGCTCGTTTTACGCTCAAGTCCCAATTGTCTTTCACACAATCATTCTTGATGGGTACATTGTCAGTATGACCTTCCACCATTACTTCCACATCAGGCCTGGATTCAATAATGGTCGCGATTTTGCTCAAAACCTCAGTTGCCCTTGCGGTAATATTGGCGCTACCACTTTGGTATAGCATTTTGTCAGAAAGGTTGATGTAAACTACGGTCTTGTCAACTTTCACTTCTACATCTTCATCTTCGATACCATCCTTCAAAACACTCTTCAGATTGACTGCCAATGCCAGATTGATGGAATCCGCTCTTGATTTGGCTAATTGTAAAAAACGGATGTATTTGTCTTTGCCTTCAAGCTGTGCCAGTGTTTCTTTGATATTTTCAGTTGCAGACTGCGACAAGGTAGTGAGGTCATCCACCTGTGATAACTGTTTATCGCGTTGTGATTGTAAATCAGCAATTTGATTTTTCAAATCGGTTATTTGCTCTTGGCGAAGCTGCAAATTGCTTTCTGCCTGACTAATGCTGCCCTGAAGGCTTGCTTTTTCCTGTTCACAGGCCGAAAGGCGATTCATGTAGCTGTTTAAATCTTCACCACATTTGCCCAAATCTGAGTTGGCTTTTTCCAATTGGGTCTGAACATCCAAAAATTGTTTTTTTGTTACACAGGAGCCCAAAACAAAACAAAGGCTCAATAAAAGGAATACTTGATTTGTTGCTTTCAAAATTTATAGGTTTTGTTATGAAATATTTAGAGTTTATAACGACGAAATCCAGTTTTAGTCACCATTTTAGGAAATAAAATTAGGCTTGTTTAACTCATTTTTAAAATAGGAGTCCTCAATAAATGGATAAGCCTTAATCCTTTTCAAGAGCAATGATCTTATCGATAATTTGCCCTACGCCGTCTTCAGTATATCTGTTTTTTGAGGCAGCTTGCATTGCTTTAATGTAAAATGCTTTCGCTTTGGCTTCATTTCCACTGGCAACATAAATATCTCCCAATTTAATATTTGGTAAAATGGTATATCGAATGAACCTGATCTCCTCTGCCAGCTCTATTGATTTCGTGTAAGCTTTAATTGCTAAATCATACTTATTTAAGTTTGAGTACACTTCCCCTAAGGAATAATGAGAAGCTGGAATAAATGGTTTAAATCCGATTGCTTCTCTTAAAGCCAGAGATTGCTCATACAATTTTAAAGCTTCTTCCTGATCAATATCATAAATCCGGTAAATATTGGCCAAATGCCTGGTGTTATAAGCTTGGGCATATTTACTATGCTTGGACGAATATTCAATTTCTTCTCTAAATTTGGGAATCAATGCAATAGCTGCTTCCTTATTTTCATCACGAAAGTAAACGTCTAATTCTCTTGATATTTGGGTTGCTTTCAACTCAGCTAATGATTTATAATCAGCTTGTTCTTGAAATATTTTCAATGCCTGGGCTTCATATTGTTCACACAAATCGAGATTTTTTGATCGATTCAAGCCAGAGAGCAAGGTTAAAAATTTTCCTTTGGGAAGGTCATCTTGCATCTTCTCAACTTGAGGCAATAGTCCAAGTAAATGACTTAGGTGCTCATCTGAATTATAAGGTGTTTGATGCAAACGTGCCTGAAAAAATTGTACCCTTATCCGTTGAATGGTTAGCAATATTTGGTGTTTGTCCTCATATTCACTAAACTGCTCAAAGTAGGAACCTTCCACAAAATGAAGTGCTTCCTCAAACTCTGCTTGATAAAGTGCTTGTTCGGAAAGCGATATGGCATTTTTAATGAAATTGTCAAAATGAATTGGCTCAGGCTCTTGAGCAATTGCCAGTTTAAATTGAAAAATTATTAACAGATATATGAAGATCCTACTTGTCATCTTTCCTTTTTTTAGGATTTGTCAAAATACCAGAAAGCTTAGCCTTCATTCTGATAATGCTCAATATCAATGCCCTCCATTTCCATTAACTCAATACCAAAATTGCGCAAGGTGTTCACAATTGGAATGGCTTTTTCCCTTTATCCGTAATAGAATATTCCGTTTTTGGTGGCAGGACAGGATAACCTTCTCTGTGAATAAACCCATCTCTTGCCAATTCTTTTAATTGGGTCGTCAACACTTTATCTGATATGTGGGCGATCGCTCTTTTCAATTCACTATAGCGATAAACTTTATCTTTTAGCCTCCACAAAATGGGCATTTTCCAGTTACCCCCTAGTTGATCCATTGTAAACTCAACGGGGTTATAATACACTTTTCCTCGGTGTAAAAAATCAGGCATATGTTTATAATCATTTGATTATCAACATTCTTTCTAAAAAATAAGTATAGAACATTTAGGTAAGTATATTTACAAAGGTAGGTATAGCCTGTAGCTTTGTCCCATAATTAATCAAAAAAATATTTCAATGAAAAAGAACTTGTTGTTTGGCTTTGCTTTCCTTTTTGGATTTTTTAGTAATGCCACTTATTCACAATCCTCGGCAGGAAAAACCGATTAACCCGTGGAAACAAATATTGTAGAATATGTAGGTCATTCAGTTGGACATGGAAAAAATGCTTCCAAAAAGAAAGTGCTCATGATAGCTTCCAATTTGGTTTGGCTAATAATGCATCAGAGGCAGCCTGGGAAGACTCAATAAACAATAACTTTGGTCTCTTTGTTAGATAATCATTCTGATTCGGCACCTCACAAAAACCTTCTATAAAAACATAAAATAGCATATGAAAATTGCAATCATTGGTACAGGAAATGTAGGCGGAGCACTTGCCACTCAATGGGCAAAGGCAGGGCATGAAATTTTGTTAGGGGTTCGGGATACCGCTAATTTCAAAGGCAGACATCTTTTATCAAATCCAAACACTTCAGCTCATACCATTGCTGAAGCAGCACAAAATGCCGAAGTCATTTTAGTGGCGACGCCTCCTCAATTTGCAGATAATTTAGCGGCAATAATTGGCGAAGCAGATGGAAAAACGATTATTGATGCTACCAATGCCATACGCACCAAGCCTGAAAAACACCCAACCGCTTATCATGTCTTTGAAGCCCAAACCAAAGCCAATGTGGTCAAATGTTTCAACACAACAGGCTTCGAAAACATGCAAAACCCAAACTACGATAACGTCACATTAGACATGTTTATGGCAGGCAATAGCGAGGAAGCTAAAGCAATTGCGACACAATTATCCAAAGATGTAGGTTTTGAAAATTGTTTCGATTTTGGAAATGGAGATAAAGTCGAACTTTTAGAAAATTTCGCACTCTCCTGGATCAACCTCGCCATTTTTCAAGGCATGGGTAGAGATATTGGGTTTAAACTAGTTAAGCGATAGTAGAAATGATTCGTTATCTCGTACCAAGTTTTTTTAAAATCAAGGCAAAAATCAGACTTTACTTAACTTTATTGGATGGTAATAGCTAGGTAAAAAGAAGTGCCTCTTTCAAGACACTTCCTAAATTTGTAAAATCACGCAATAGATCTTTATTAGTTTTTTTTCGACAAATTGTGCAACTTTGGACTCTCTTTTGCATTATTGGTTTAAGCACCACTAAAAAATATTTTAAACCGCTACGAACACCAACCTACTCCCACATTTCCATTCGAATATCCAATAAAGCTTATCCCTGCACTGTGCTGGTCAAAGATTAATATGCTTATGCATCCAGTTCGGAGGCAGTTGGGAACAAAAATGAACTCTTGTGAAATTGTGTGGTTTATCAATGACCATAAGCAAAAACCCTAGATAATAGATTTTTGTTTTGATTGATTCACAGCGCCGCAATTGTCAAAGAGTCAGAAATGAATTCTGATTTTTTAATATCGAGATGACAATGAATCTTAAACTAAACCCTAAACGGACACTATTGAACTTGTATGAAAAGCACGGAAAGAAGGCGGTAATTGCCTTTAGCGTTTACTTCGTAGTAAAATGGACCCTAACTTTCGTTTTTGGAGCTCAGATTATAGCTTTTTTTAAAGATTTGTTTTAAGTGTAGAACATGAGTTATCCCGATTTTCACATACACATCCTAAGTCCTTGTTTTTTTAACAATCGCATATTCTTGCTATGTTCTATGTTGCGGGGTACGAGGTGCGGGTTAGGCTAACCCGCACCTCGTACCCCCCAAGATGTTGACTGTCATGGAGTTTTATAGAAATACAGGACACCGAAATTTTTTGTATGAAATTCGGGATGATAAATGCTCCTGGGGTGATTACTTAAATCCTCAATCCAAACCTGGCATACAAATACCCCAACCTCAATCTCACATCTTGTGTTGGGTATAAATCTGTATTATCTGTGGGCGATCTACGCCAGTAATTATCGTTCAAAATATTGCCAAGGCTCAAATCATATCCAAGGGAAAAAACGATGTTTTTAAAGGAAGGTGTTTCTACCCCAAGTGTCACACCATAGTCATTTTGAATAGGTTGATTTCCAAATTGATCTGGCGCATGTAATTGTCCGTCCAAAAGGCTATACCTTAAATCTGGCACCCGCAAGCTTTGATTGAGCCATGGTTGGTCTGGATAAACGACATCCAGATTTTGCTCTCCTTTTCGTTCCACCCTTTGAAACCAGGCATAATACCCACCTACATAAAAGAAGTTTTTGAATTTGAGGCGAGCATATAAGCGATAATCTCTAAAATCAAAATTCGCCTTTTTGGTATCGTAATATACTTCAGTAGTATAGTTGTATTCTACATTACTGCCTGTATTCGAAAAATAAAATCTGCGTTGCTGATAGCTGCCCTCAAATTGAAAATACCAACCATCTCCTACCCTTTTTTCTAAAAAGACACCTGCTCCAATGCCATAACCAACCTCCGAAGTAATGTCTTCGTCTGCATCGCCCAACAAGCCATGAACATATCCTCCATACCCCATAAATCCGACACTGAACGGTTTTTTCTTTTTTCGTTCAGCCTTTTTTCTCAATTCCAATTCTTGGGCTGCTTTAGCTTCTCTTTCTTTTTGCTCCAGCAATTCCTTCTCTCTTGCAAGCAATTCAGAGTCAATTGTATATTCCAAATTAATTTCCGCTTTTTTGGGAGCATAAAACTCATCTAAATCTTTTAATACTTCCCATCTCAATTGATAAGTACTGCCAGTTCTCAAATTTTGGCGATCACCCTTTACAGTTCGCACCTCAAATTCTTTATAATCCTTATCGTAAATCTTGGCAGAATGTAAATTGTAACTAAAGGCTGCTTCCCCTTGAGGAATGTCAAACCAAATGACCAACTCCGAACCATCTTGTTCAAAATCCTTGGAAGTTATGGTTTGGGCAAAATCCTGTGCAGAAAGAAAAAGTGGAAAAACAAAAGCCAGCGCGACGTAGATAGATTTCATAAGTACAATTTTGTTTTGGTAACTTAAGACTTTAATAGACAAGGATTCACAACGTTCTTACAGAAAGGATGATGACAAAATTAGTCCTTTTCCCCTATCAAGGCTATTTTATTAATGTTAAATTTTTTCCATAACCCCATTATTTCCCATAATTCTGCGGAGCAGGCTATTCATTATTCATTCTACACTCCTAACCTGGCGCAGCCAGTACCATAGAGATTGAGAGATTGAGAATTTGAGAATTTGAGAGATTGAGAATTTGAGAGATTGAGAGATTGAGAAATATTTTTTTCATGTCTCACACGCTCACACTCTCAAATTCTCACACTCTTTAACTTCAAGCCAGAAAAGACTTCCTTGAATTTCTTGCCACATTTGCGCAAAAAATAACTTTGAAGGAATTAAGGATGTGCCGCCACCCAGACTTCCCCATCGTCAAATAGCTCTTTCTTCCAAATAGGGACGGTTTGTTTTAAGGTATCAATAATGAATTGACAAGCTTCAAAAGATGCTTTTCTATGAGGAGTTGAAACGGCAATAATTACCGCAGGCTCTTCAATATTCAGGACGCCAATTCTATGATGAATCGCAATTTTATGAACTGGAAATTTTGAAAAGGCGATCGCCGCAATTTTTTTCATCTCCGAAATCGCCATGGGTTCATAAGCTTCATACTCCAGGCGAAGGACTTTTTTACCTTTTGTGTGATTTCTGACAGTACCTAAAAATACGTCAATTGCACCAGCCTCACCTGTACTCACAAAATTGACACAGTATTGAACATCAAGTGGTTCAGCAAAAATTTTAATGTCTTCCATAAATAATTACAAATCTTCGAAATCGTAACCATAATTGAGGGGTGGAATATCTCATAAAACGTCCCTCTGAAGAATTAGGTCTATTCAACCACCACTCACGGGTGGAATCAAGGCAATTTCGTCATTTTCAAAAAGCAATACCTCATCTCGCGCATAAGTGCTGTTCACAGCCACTGCAAGTGAAGCCAAATCATGAAAAGCAGGAAATTGTCGCTTCAGGGCATTCTTCAAATCATTGGTTGTAGCGCCCTCCTCAATTTCCAATTCAAATTCGCGATTGCCCAGAATATCCTTAGCTATCCCAAATGCCAAAATTTTTAACCGCATTTTATTAATGTTGTGTTGCTGCGATTCTACGATTCAACATCCTAGCATCGTAGTATTATAGCATTATAAAATTATTTTTCTCTAGACAAATCTGTATAAATCAAATCAACAATCTTGTCATAATTGATAAACATTTCGCCCCAGCCTTCAAAGCTAGTACTGAGTTTGGCAGCGATGATTTCTTCAAAGCTTTTGCCATCGTCAATTGCTCCTTGTACCCTGTCGCGCAGAGCCATCAATACATCCCTGTATTTTTGCAATTCCACTTTATTGGATACGATGCCATGTCCTGGGATGATTTTGGTATCTTCATTGGCAAGAAACAAAACTTTATTGGCGGCATTGATCATACCATTAACACTACCACCGGAGGAAACATCGAAGAAAGGAAACCGCTCCCGAAAATAGGTATCACCCATGTGTACGACGTTGCTTTTTGGGAAATAGACAATCGCATCTCCATCAGTATGTGCGTTGTGAACATGAAAAGCTATTATTTCCTCACCATTCATGTGAAAGGTCACATCTTTTTTGAAAGTCACTTCTGGCCAAAAGCTATCGGGTTTAGCTTCTACATTACGACTAAATGCCTGCATGAATTGATCGGTACTCAAGCGTTTTCTGACATTTTCGTGTGCTACCAATACAGCCCCTTTTTTGCCAAAATTTTCATTCCCTCCCGTGTGATCACCGTGCCAATGGGTATTCAATAAAAACTTCACAGGCTTGTCCGTAATTTCCGCAATAGCTGCAACGATCTTTTCGGATAACGGAGCATATTGATCATCTATCATAAAAACACCATCTTCACCAACGCACAAGCCAACGTTGCCACCACGACCAAAAAGTACATAAACATTATCAGATAATTTTTCTGTTTTGATTTCAACTGCGCTCCAATCCTGAGCAAAAAGGAAAGTAAATGAACAGGAGCAAATTAGAAGCAGGGAAAGGATTCTTTTCATAGTCAATCAATTTTAGTTTTGACAAAATTACTATTAAGCCCCCAAGTTCTGTAGATAATTGCCCTGAATGTCGTATTGGCGAAATTAGACTTTTTAAGTCACAACTAAAATTGAATATTGCTAAGCCCACTTTTAGACCGTTGGCATAATTGCTATTGTATCGTAAAGCAGGATTTGGATTCAATAAATAAATCGGTAATAGACTGTAACACGGCTCTCCTTAGCCGTGCAGAACAAGAGTACGAGATGGCACGGCTAAGGAGAACCGTGCTACAATTACCGAAATAACTTTGTAAAAACAATAATGCTGAACTACCTGGATATACAAAAAAAGTTCAAAGTCCAGGACATCGGACCCTGGACTTTGAACACACAAAACTTTGACCTTAAGCCTTCCTCCTTAAGCGCGGGAAGGTGTATCGTTTCCTTTATCTCTATACAAGATCAATTCTTGACGATAATACAATTCTTTAGATTTTAGATTGTTCCACTCAATGATTTCCGCCTCGGTACATTTGAAGAGCCGAGCCAACTTTTCAATGGTATCTCCCGCCAAAACGACGTAGGTACTTTTTACTTTTTTAGTGTTCAGTTCAATGGTTTGATGGTCTGTTTTGTCCCTCTTCCAATCTTTGAAAAGTGCCATAGATTGTTCTGGAAGAATGAGGAAATTACCAGATTCACTTCTCGGAATGATTCCTTTTCGATACCCGGGATTCAATCGATATAAAATTCGGGTATTTGCGCCAGTCTTATTGGTAATCTGCTTAAAAGTAGTATAGTCATATACCTTGGTCGTGCGGGTCCATTGCATTTCAAAGTCGGGATAACGCAATTGCAGACCATGCATATGATAGAAATTGGCTACATAAGTGGCTGCTATAAAGCGCGGCACATAATTGCGCGTCTCTCTCGGTAAGTAGCGCAATATTTTCCAGAAATCCTTGCTTCCTGCATAGCGAATCGCTTTATTCACTCTGCCTGCTCCACAATTATAAGCAGCCAAAGCAAGTTCCCACTGTCCAAATCGCTTATATAGATCGCTCAAATACTTTAATGCAACTTGAGTAGATTTATAAGTATCTCGACGTTCATCTACATAGCCATCTATGCGCAATCCTTTGGAGCGGGCTGTTGGCGGCATGAATTGCCACAAACCAGCGGCTCCAACAGTAGAAGTAGCCACAGGACGCAATCTTGACTCAATTAAGGGCAAGTATTTGAGTCCATCAGGTAAATCGTACAATTGTGTATAATGCTCAAAAACTGGAAAGTACATGACAGCTCGACCGAGTAAATACTCCGTATCTCTAATTCCATAAGTCAGGTATGCTCTCAGGTAAGATTCTACTTCAGAAGTGTACCTTGGTTCAAAAAGGCATTCCATGTCTGGAAGCTGCTCTTGAATCATTGTTTTGTGAAAAGTAATCCATCTGGTTTCAGTAAGGTTTTCAAAAGTACTGTAAGTGGGGGGTGACGAGGATAAGTTTAATGCAAAAAGCATTAGGATAAATGTCCACGGGATTTTCATGGTTAATACAATTTGTTGCTTCTTCGACAAAATCACAGGATTTGTCAAAGAGGGATTTTGTTTTAATAGTTTGGATATGTTCGTAATACTAAATTGCCTGTTCATAGCAATATCTTTGGTTTTATCAGGGTAGTTGGGTTCTTCGTCCGTTTATGCTTGAATGTTTTACTCTGAATCAGAGTATTGAGGCAGGAGAATTGAACAATTATTAAGAAAAGTTTAAATATGAAAAGTTTTTAATTTAAAATTGACGAATGATTTCATGGGTTTAAAAAGTATCATCCTTCAATTTATTTTAATTCTTTTCCAATAATTATCCAGTAGGTCAAATAGATTTCTAAATCATTGATTTTCAAAAACATGGGAACATTCAAAAAGCATCAATTTGAAATCTTTATTTGTAATTCTTAAATCCTTAAGCCTCTCTTAGTATTTTAATTTTCTTCCTATTCGTCGACTTTTGCCAACGATTGTTATTTTTTCTTTATTGTACAAGTTTGGCATTTTGTTACTACTTGGGGGAAAAAATTGTGTGGGGGAGAAACAAGTCGGAAAAGTTTAATCAAAAAACTGACGCAAAGGTATGTCGATTTCCGTTCTAATGCAATGACTTATTTCGTATTTTTTAAAATTTAATATTTTCTTATGACAAAAAATCAAACTGTGACAGGGCAAATTATGCTAAACTTAATATTTTGAGATTCAATTCGTAAAAAATGACTAATTCAAAGCAAGTCACAATACAGACTCAAATCGTTCAATTTCAATAACTTAAAAAATAAAAATTTCCTTAATCAAAAAATCATCCCTTCTTTTTCATTCTGGACATACAGCAATACTTTTTGTTTTTGCAAAAAATGGAAAATTGTTCCAAAAATTTCCAGCTCTCCATTTTATACAAATATAATACCATAAGGATTTTTAATTATGTAAGCTAAATATTGTAAGTTTTTTATTGCGAATGCCAAATTATTATTTTGCAACCATTCGTAATTTTTATGTTATCGCTTGTGTTTTTATATAAATCAAAATAAAAAGCCTTTTCAGTCCCTAAAACTCAAAAATAGAGCCGTTTTTTACATCGCTTTGCAATGTCTGCATCTTATCTGAACTCACATTTATTATAATTATCTTCCAGGCTATAAAAACCCATCTTTTCGTATTTTGCGCCTGGAATCAAAACTGTGAGCTTACTGAATGCTACACCACCTCAAAATACAACTGTTGTTATTTCAAAATGACCTCTTCATTGGATTTGGGAGGCTTTTAGTTTTTCTGCTTTTGCTCCCACTCCCTTTTTTCTCTTTCTCCCAATCCAAAGCCATTCAATTTCGCCTCTATGACTTCAACGATGGTTTAACTCACAGAAATGTTCTAAAAATTCAGCAAGACACTTTTGGTTATATTTGGATTGCTACCATCAATGGTTTGAATAAATACGATGGGCATGAGTTTACACACTACACTACTGATGATCCAGAGCATCACCTTCCCAGCAATTACATCACTGATATGCTGATTGATGAAGAGAATCAAATTTGGATGGGCTGTGGACATGAAATGATACGGATGGATGCTGCGAACTGTGAAGTAAAAGAAATTGTGTTAAATGATGATGCCAGACTTGCCAGCAAGAACTTTCATTATTACAATATTTTTAAGGATGCCGATGGGAATATTTGGACGGCTGGATACCTGGAACAAACTGGAAAGTCCTGGGTACAAAAAAGTAATAATGGGACATCACTTCTTAATCTTCATAGTTTGCCTGGCAGTTATTTTCAAAGACCGACGGTACAAACTTCTAAAGGGCTTTGGATGGGGGCATTTGAAAATGAACTGTGGTTTTCTGATGGAGAAAGTGGTTTTTCTTCTAATAGTACTTTCTCTCCTAATGGTAATCCGAATGTTTTGACCCGGATTGTTCAATTGCAATCTATAGATAATACTACCCTATGGGTTTTATTAAACGATGGGCGACTTTTCTACAAAAAAGACGAAGACCCAGATTTTCAAAAACATCCCATTTCTGTAAGTTTAAATGCACAAGATTCAGTAACTTCTTTATTGGTAGAAGAATCTGGAGATATTTGGCTTGGTGGAATCAATAAATTGTGGCTATACGACAACATAGAAAAGAAGACCATCGATTACAGCCCTCAAATGGAGGAAATTTTTGAGCACTCCGCTACCATCAAACAAATCTTTAAGGACAAAACGGGGGTAGTTTGGGTAGCCACTGATTTTGGCGTTTTGAGCATTCATCGCTTTGAAAAGCTTTTTGCAAACTATCTCAGTGAAGGTCATGAATTTTGCAGGGATGGAACCTGTAGCACCAGGGGAATAACAGAAGATGAAGATGGAAATATTTACATTAGCTATTACCATTCTATTCATGTTTTAAATCCCACAACTGGGATAACCAGACCACTTTTTCGAAGAAACCGATATTTTCAATTTCCCTATAGCATCACATACCACGACAAGGCACTTTGGACTGGCGAAGGCTTGAGAATTGATTTGCAAACCATGGCTATCGATACCATTGTGCCAAGAGAGGAAGGTGACGAGGGAGTTAATATGATTGATAGAAATGGAAATATCTGGTTTGGCTGTGCCGACAACCTTTGCTACTACGATCCTGATGACAAAGTTCTAACTCCTTTTGAAGATCAGGCAGGTTTGATGGACACTATCAATTTCAAAACCATCACCTATCTTCTGGAAGGCAAAAACACGGACCTTCTATGGATAGGTACCAAGGAAAACGGCATTTTTAAATTGAGTAAATCGAAAGGCGGGCAAAGGCATTATCATTCAGATTCTACAAGTTTAGTTCAATTAAGCCATGACAGAATTTTGGCTTTGGCGGAAGACAATAATGAAAACTTGTGGGTAGCCTCTGCTTTTGGCATCAATAAAATACATATTCCCACTGAGGAAATTAAAATCTTCACAACGGAAGAAGGTTTGCCTAATAATTTTATCAATGGCATTTTGCTGGATGGTGACTCTGTGCTCTGGATAAGCACCGATCATGGACTTTCGAGGATGCATATTGCATCAGAAACCTTTACCAATTTTACGGAAACAGATGGGCTATCCAGAAATGAATTTAATCGCATTTCTTTTTACAAGTCCTCAGATGGAAAAATGTACTTTGGGGGCTTGAATGGAGTAAATGCCTTTGATCCAAGCAATCCCTTTTTGAAGAATACAAAGGAAAAACAGGAAGGGCGATTATTGCTCACCGGCTTTTCTAAATATGATGGACATTTGGATAGTCTGGTCAATCTGGATGTAGAAAACCTTAAAAACAACAGGGTCACGCTTTCCTGGCGTGATAAATTTTTCACCTTCCGGTTTGCCTTAGCTGATTATGCAAACACAAGGGGTCATGCTTATAGTTTTAAACTCGAGGGATATGATGAGGACTGGTCCGCAGCTTCCAACTTGAATTTTGCCCGATATAATAACATCCCTGCAGGAAAATACACTTTCAAAGTTCGGGCATCTACAGACAATGGAAATTGGGGTGAAAATGAGCTTCACATCGCTTTAAAAATTGAAGAAGCTTTTTTCAGAAGCACCTGGTTTTTAGTGCTTTGTGGACTTTTAGTTGCGGCTTTGATATATGGAATCCCACAATATCGCCTCTATTTGGATGCTCAAAGAAGAAAGGAATTGGAAAAACTGGTAAACGAACGAACTGCGGAGTTGGAAAATGAAAAACACAAATCGGATGAATTGCTTTTAAATATTCTCCCCGCTGAAATGGCAGAAGAGTTAAAGCAATTTGGAAGTGCCAAAGCCAAAAGACACAATTGTGTCACGGTATTCTTTTCCGATTTCAAAGATTTTGCGAAAATAACCGGGCAAATGGAACCAGAAGAATTGGTAGCAGAGGTAGATCACCTTTTCAGGGGTTTTGACGAAATTATGGAAGTGCATGGTCTTGAAAAAATTAAAACCATCGGAGACGCATACATGTGTGTGGGGGGCATCGCCAATGATTGTGATGATGAACCCGTAAATGTCATTAAAGCAGCGCTTGATATTCAAAAATTCCTGGAAAAAGTAAAACAAGAAAGAAAAGCTGAAGGAAGACATTACTTTGAAGCAAGAATTGGCATCAACACCGGACCAGTAGTAGCTGGAATCGTCGGCATCAAAAAATTTGCTTACGACATTTGGGGTGATACTGTAAATATCGCAGCTCGCATGGAAGAGATGAGCGAGCCGGGGAAGGTCAACATCTCAGAATCTACTTACCAATTGGTCAAACACCATTTTAAATGTACCTACCGTGGCAAACTCACCGCCAAAAATAAAGGGGAAGTGGATATGTATTTTGTCGAGGGAGAGATTTAAAAACTGTCTTCACACAATTTGCTATATATGTGAATTAAGCGTTGAAATTTGCACAACCCTGATCTTGGGTGTCTTAACATGCGTCATCCCGAATTTTCGATTAAATGCTTAAGGTATTGATATTCAATTACTTATTGATTACGTTTTTGTTGTCAGTTGTCTGTTGTTAGTTAGATTAACAGACAACTGACAACAAATTGATTCTCAAAGACTTGAGTGATTTTCTTTACTCAGTCCAATTTTTACATGCAAAATTCGGGATGACACATGTTTACCTCACAATCAATAAATTCGGTCTACCCTTAATTCACATTACTTCTTAAAAACCTTTTTAACCGCCTTTTTTAGTTTCCCCAATCTTCGAGACCCAATAAAAACCTCCTCTCCATCTTTGGTTTTTAATCTCAACCCTGTTCTGCCACATATGGAATACATTTTTTCATCACTGAAATTCACATTCCAGCCACTCCATTGAGCAGACTCAGGTGTTTCTACAAAATTGCAATCTGCAACGTTATCCCATTTGATTTTGTGTCTTTTGCGCTCCAAGGGAAAATATTGATAAGAAATGTGTTTATCGGTTATTCGAATGGAAAGCCTTATTGAAAGTATCAGTATTAAAACAGCTGCAAGCAATAAAAGAGGGACGATGTAATTCCAAACGGCAGGAGCGTTTTCTGTACCTGAAATAAATTGTGCATCAATAAAACGGTAAGCTAAACCACCTATCATAAAGACTAATAATCCAATAATTTCCCATCTTTTGTATTTCTGATTTTCTCTAAATATTTTCTTTGCCATGATCTTAACTTTTATATTGTTTACAATAAAATAACGTAAAATTTACGATTTTGTAATGTTTAATTTACATTAAATTAACATTGCAAATGTACAAAAATTATACCTACAAGTCATTTTTTGAAAAAAATAACTTTTTTTAAATACAAAAACGACTGATAATCAGTCGTTTTTTAGAAGCAAGCAAGATCTAACTTTTAGAGGAGCTTATTTTTTCTGTTTCCATGAATCAAAATTTAAACAATCATTTAAAGATTTGACTATAAATAGTGATTTTTGCAACTCAAAAAGGATTAATGGTTATTCAAAACTTTGCTTAGTTTAAATCGTTAAACCCTTGCCTAGCCAAATAATTCAGAAGATTCTAATTTGAAAATAAAATAACTATGGCAGAAATTATTAGGATGCCTCGCATGAGCGACACCATGGAAGAAGGAAACATTGTGGGCTGGATGAAAAATGAAGGAGATGCAGTTGAACCTGGCGATCTACTCGCTGAAATTGAAACTGACAAAGCCACAATGGAATTTGAAAGTCTTTGGGAAGGCGTTTTGCTCCACATCGCAATCAAAGAAGGAGCAGTCCCTGTAGAAGGCGTGATTGCAGTCATTGGAGAAAAGGGAGAAGATTGGAAAGCATTATTGGACAGTGCTTCTGCACCCGATGCTTCCAGCAATGGAGCTTCTGAGGAAGCAAGTGCTCCTGCAGCTCCTAGCCCAGAAGTAAGTACTCAAACTACTGTGGCAGAAGTTGCAAGCAATCAGCCAAGCCCATCGAGTTCAAGTGAAAGTCAACGATTAAAAGCCTCTCCTCTGGCAAAGAGTATTGCTAAAGAGGCAGGAATCGATATTGCACAAGTTTCGGCCTCCGGTCCACAGGGAAGAATTGTAAAAAGAGACGTAGAAGCATTTGTTCAGGATCAAACCAAACCTGCTCCTACACCTGCTCCAAAACTTGCGGATGAGGCTCCAAAAACGCCTGCTGTGCCCACTTTCAGTTTTTCCGGAGAAGATGCTTATGAAGATACTCCTGTGAGCCAAATGCGGAAGGTAATTGCCCGCCGCTTGGGTGAAAGCAAGTTTTCTGCACCCCATTTCTACCTGACCATCGAAGCAGACATGGGGAAAGTAATCAAATTGCGAAAACAGCTGAATGAAGTTGCCCCAACAAAAATCTCTTTTAATGATTTGGTAGTCAAAGCTGCTGCCGTTTCATTGAGAGCCCATCCCGCGGTTAATTCTTCCTGGTTAGGTGATAAAATCAGGAGAAACCAAAATATTCATATTGGGGTTGCAGTAGCTGTAGACGAGGGACTCCTGGTCCCTGTAATTCGATATGCTGATATCAAAACACTTTCACAAATCAATGTAGAAGTACGAGATTTGGCAGGAAAAGCAAAAAATCGAAAATTACAGCCCCAGGAAATGTCTGGAAACACCTTTACCATTTCTAATTTAGGAATGTTTGGTATTGAGGAATTTACTGCAATTATCAACCCGCCCGATGCCTGTATTCTGGCGGTAGGATCCATTATCGAAAAAGCGGTCGTTAGAAATGGAGAATTAGCAGTAGGCAATATGATGAAAATGACCCTTTCTTGCGACCACCGGGTAGTAGACGGAGCTACTGGTGCAAAATTTTTGAAAACACTGAAAGAGATTTTGGAGGATCCGATTCGTTTGTTGGTATAAGAAGAAAGTTTCCACAAGAATATGAATCATCCCCCCAAAGGCAGGGGTGATTGGTTCTATTATTTTCATGATGTGCTAAAGGATTATGCAGGTTTTTTTCTTCTAAATTCCTGAAAGTTCAAGTTCAAGACCAAGTTCAATTTCAATTCTTGGGCTTGAACTTGGTCTTGAACTTGAATTTGAAAAAAATCACAGAGCATATTTTTAGAACCAATCACCCCTGCCCCAAAGGGGCAAGCTGAATCTTCAGATTACTTCTTAAATCACTGAATTTCAACTCACTATGTAAGGTATTTTTGTTGCGGGGTGCGAGTTTGACCAACTCCCAACTCGCGCCCTGCAACAAATTGAATATCAAAAGATTAAGTAAAAAAGATAAACGAAAGGTTTTTTATTGCCAAAATTCTGGATAATTCATGTTTTTGTTTCTATTCAATAGACTAGACTTTATTCGAAAAGATTTTGTAAGGGAAGCCGTCAACCGTCCGCCGTTTACCGTCAACCGAATAAAGTCTACTTTATCCGAAAAGATTTCGTCAGAGAAGCTGTCTACCATTTACCCTCAACCAAATAAAGTCTAATATTCTGCCATTGCAATGGTTACTGCGCTCACTTTTGTCCCATCCAATTCCAATAGTTTACCAGCGCAAGCTTCGATTGTCGCCCCGGTAGTTAAAACATCATCTACCAATAGTATATTTTTACCTTTCAGTTTTTCCGGCAAGTTGACATCAAAGGATTTTAAGACATTGGCCATTCTTGCTTCCCGCGATTTGGTGGTCTGAGATTCGGCATGAATGCTTCTCACTAATCCATCTTTCAAATAGGGAATATTCATAACTTCAGATAGACCCTGGGCAAATTTTTCGCTCTGATTGTACCCCCTTTTTCTTTCTTTTTTCCAATGTAGTGGCACAGGCACTATAATTTCAATTCCGTCAAACAGAGGAGACTTTTGCATCTTTCTACCATACATTTTTCCCAAAGAAATCCCCACCTGTGATTTACCCTTGTATTTTAGATTGTGAATAAGGTTTTGAGCTCGACTGCCCTTGGAGAAAAGATACATCGCCGAGCCGGCTTCCAGTTTAACTCTTCCCCAAAAACGTTTGGTAAATTCATTTTCTTTTTCCAGATGATATTGAGTCCTGGGTAGGCGTACCACACATTCGGTACAGATTTCTTCCTTTAATGCAGGAATATTTTCATTGCAGGCCAAACAGAGTCTTGGGAAGAAAAGGGACATAAAGGCTTCCCCTATTTCGAGAGCATGTTTCTTCATTATTTAAATATTTTAAAGTTATGGCGTATTTAACAAGTGTCCTAACTATTCTGAACACAGGGAGAATAAAGCGTATCTAAGGTATCTGCATAAAAAAACGCCTGCCTTGCAAAGCAAGACAGACGCATCAAAACAAAACGAAAAACCAACTTTAAACAAGTCTCTTATTATATCTTATCAAACCACATTAAGCGAAATTTTGTTGCACTTCAAATGTTAAAACTATCTTAATATGTGGTTAATTGTATTCTTCTGCAAAGGTCTGATTTTCATAACTTAGAATCAACCTTTTTTACAAAAAATATTAACTTTTAATATCGGGGTTCAGCTGCTTTCAGCCTAACTGGTATTTCCAGGGTTTCCCCATCTCTATTAATTGTCAATTCAACGGTATCGCCCACTTTAGCGCTGCCTAATATTTCCAATAAATCTGGTGTGGAACGAATTTTCTTCTGATTTGCCTCTACAATGACATCGTTAGGTAATATACCGGCAAATTGGGCAGCACCCCTATCTACTACATTATCTACGAGAACTCCCTGAGTGATGTTTAATTTGAGTTCTTCGATATCCTCATTAGTCAGTTCTGCAATATTTATGCCGAGAAAACCACGTTCGTAGGTTCCATTCTCAATTATTTCGTCCACGATATTGACAACAATATTTACCGGGATGGCAAATGAATAACCCTGGTAGTACCCTGTCCGCGTGGCAATTGCAGTATTGATACCCAATAATTTACCATCAATATCTACTAAAGCCCCTCCACTATTGCCAGGATTCACTGCGGCATCTGTCTGGATGAAAGATTCAATTGCCAATTCAGTTTGAGATTGAATGATGTCAATATCTCGCCCTTTGGCACTGATAATTCCTGCAGTAACTGTTGAAGACAATTCCAATGGATTTCCAACTGCCATGACCCACTCCCCTACTTTGGCCTCGTCTGAATTGGCAATTCTCAAAGTAGGCATATTGGTTCCATCTATTTTCAATACAGCCAAATCGGAAGCTGGATAAGTCCCTACTTTCGTTGCCTGAAATTTTCGATTGTCGTAGGTGGTCACTTCTATTTCATCAGCAAATTCCACCACGTGATTATTCGTAATAATATAACCGTCTTCTGTATATATCACTCCTGAGCCAGTTCCTTGCTTTGGCATATTGTAAGGGCTTCCAAAAAAGAAATCTTCACCAAAAAGGCGAGAAAATGGATCGCTCTTTCTGTTATTTCTTGCAGTAGCTTCACTTTCTTTTGCAGAAATATGTACAACTGCAGGCATCGAAACTTCAGCAGCTTGTGTAAAATCAAAAGGAACCAGATTCGAATTTGGTTTTACATTTACATTATTAACTTGCTTTGCAAAGGAGAGTGTTTCGGTAGGAGCTTGATTGCTATTTAATAATTGTACACCGCCGAGGCAAATCATGCCTCCAATGATACCAGCAGCAATAAGGGAAAATACTTGTTTCATTTTGTCGTTTCTTAGTAGTGATTAAAAATTTCCTTCATCTTTTTGATTTCGTCATATAAACTCAACTTCATTTCTTATCAGGATTTCAGCCTGCGCTTATTTGACGAAATCGAAGATTCATGAGGCGTTATGCCGAGCTAAATGATGAAGATAATTTTTAAGGGTTGCTTATGAAATTTATATCAAAATTTGACTGGGCAGTTAAGGTAATGTATCTTTCGCAAAAATAAACGACATTGAGCTAGCAAGGTTATTGCCCTATTTCCATTTAACTTGACATTAACGACCAAAACCGCCCTTTTTAAATTCCATTAACACGGAACCGATTTTAAAAGTGTTAATGGAATTTTTATTACAACCAAATTCCTCGACGGAGGGAAATGAAACCAAAACCGCCAATATGAAAACAGCTTACAAACTATTGTCTGTGACCAAATCGAACCTTATTAGAATGATTAAATTGCCAATGCAAGAGGCAATCAATATTGAAGAATTAGTAAAGCCTGAAACAGAACTCGAAACTCAAATTTTGAATAATCCTGAAATTCGCAAAGGATTGATGTGGGGAAAACCGAGGTATGGACACCCTGAAGGAGAAGTCGTTCTCCACGTTCGAGAAGTTTTGAACAATATCGAGGCATTGAGTTTGGATGCCCAATCTCGCCGAAAATTGCGACTCATCACCATTGTTCACGATACCTTCAAATACGCAGAAAGTAAAACCTATCCAAGAGATTGGTCAAAACACCATAGTATGCTTGCAAGACACTTTATGGCAGCATACACAGAAGAACAGGATGTCTTGGATATCATAGAATTACATGATGAAGCTTATTATGCCTGGAGACTCCTCAAACTATATGGCAAAGAGGATGCGGGTACCGCAAAACTCAATAACTTATTGAAGCGCCTGGGCGATAACCTTATGCTTTATTACTACTTTTTTAAATGTGATACCCAAACTGGTGACAAAATACAGGCTCCATTGAGGTGGTTTGAGGAAGAAGTCTTGAATAATGAATAAATTATTCATTCCTTCATTAAAATCAGTCCCAAATAAAGCGCATTTCCACTCTTCTATTCAGACGGCGGGTATCTTCGCTGTAGTTGGAAGCTGTAGGAACCCGCTCACCATAATATTCCACTACCAACTGCCTTCGCTTCACTCCCCTATTCAATAAATAGAATAGTACACTTTCAGCTCTGCTCTTAGACAATTCGAAATTGTATAATTCATCTCCTCTGTCATCAGCATGCCCCGAAAGAGAGATTTTCCAGTCGCGATGTTTGACCAATAATTCTGCTAAATCATTCAGGTATGGATATGCCTCAGGATTGATATCATATTTATTCGTGGCAAAGTATAGGTTTCTAATTGCTAAATCCAGAATTTCCTTTTCTGAGGCTTTTACCACCGGACAGCCACCACGCTCTTTACTTCCCGGAGTTTCAGGACATTTATCTTCAAAATCCAATACCCCATCCCTATCCGAATCATTATCTGGACAGCCTTGGTTGAAAATGGTTCCTTTTATCTCCGGGCAACGATCAGCTGCATCCACTATACCATCTTGGTCAATATCTTGAGGTGGGCAGCCTTCCGTTAACAAAATGCCATGTTCATCCGGACATTTGTCTTTTGCATCTACAATTCCATCCTTGTCACGGTCGTCGATTGGGCAGCCTTGATTGTTGGGCACACCCGGTACTTTTGGGCATTTGTCAATATCATTTCTGATGCCATCCTTGTCCCAATCATCCTTAAAGGCAATATTATCCTCAGCAGAAGCAAATGGCTCCGGGCAACCATTATTTTCTTTTGTTCCAGGTTCATCAGGACATTCATCAAGCCTGTCAGGAACACCATCTCCATCCTGGTCGCGTTTTCCCAATCGAAATACCAAAGAGCATTCATGACTACCTTTTGAGCCCTCTCTCAAACCACTAATGGTAAAATCATAAGCGTAAGCCAAGCCCATTTTTTGGGAAATATCATAACCCAACATAATGGTTGCTGCATCCTGAGTTCTGTAACTTCCGCCTAACCAAAACCGTTTTTTGAATATAGCTCTAAGAGCGGCATCTATCTGCACAGGCACCGCATTAGTCATTTTCAACAAAATACTGGGTTCAAATGCCAATAAATCATTTACCTCCATTCGATACCCCGCCATGGCATAATAATGAGGGATAATATTAGTGGTAAATGTATTTTGATCAGAATTGAAATTTACCTCCTGTTTCAGAACCTGGGGAACCGAAAATCCCACAAACAAACCATTGTGCATTTGTAAATAGGTTCCTACACTTAAATCCGGGGTCCACCTACCAGTCATCGCATTCGCTAAAGTTGGATCTGTATTCAACTCTGCCTCATGTTCCCCACTAAGGCGAAAACTATAGAATCCACCCGATACTCCAAGTCCTAACTTTCCAAATCCTAAATTCAAAGCATAACTAAATGCCATAGAAACTCCTGTTCGCTTGATTTGACCGGCAAGGTCATTAAATACATACCCTCCTATTCCAACAGGAAGGTTTTGTAAGACACCCTGGGCACTTATAATTTGCGTCTTAGGTGCATCTTCAAGACCAATCCATTGTGTACGATAAGTCATACGCAAATCCAAATAGTCCGTACTTCCAGCGATAGCAGGATTGAATCCAAAATCATTCAAGACATAATTGGTGAATAGAGGATATTGCTGAGCATATACGATCAGTTGAAATAAAAACAAGCTTATCAGAAGTAATGGTTTTTTCATATTGATGAACATTTACTTTAGCACGGCACTCCAGAGTCGTAGTACCTCTTAGCGAATTACTGTTATTGAGCCTGTCAATACACTATCGTTTGCATTATTCAGTCGGACTACATAGAAATAGGCACCATCGGAAAGATTTTTTCCATTAGATGACCTTCCATTCCAGGTATTGGCGTATCCATTTGTTTCGAATACCAACTCCCCCCAACGGTTATAAATTCTAACTTCATTTTCAGGAAATAGCTCTATATCCGGAATTTTCCAAAAATCATTTATGCCATCTTCGTTGGGGGTTATGGTGTTGTATATCTGAGGTTGGCATTTTTGTCCTATCAAAAGGGAAGCAGCTGTTTGACAGTCATTTGCATCTGTAACGGTGATGAAATATTCTCCGGAAGCGATATTGTTCATGATTGGAAAGGAGAATCCATCTGACCACCTAAATTCATATGGAGCAGTCCCCCCTTGAACAGTCACCATAACAGATGCATCAAATGTCCCAATACATGTTTCGGAGGTTACATCAAATTGCAGGATAAGATCTTCTTCGGGTTCTGTCAAAGTCAAAGTTCTAGCACTCTCACATCCCAGTACATCTGTAACCGTATATCCATAAACTCCTGGTGTTAAATTGGAAAGGGACTGGCTATTTTCACCATTGGACCATTGAAAGCTAAATGGAGCCATTCCTCCTGTCAATTCCAAAGCAATTATTCCTGAATCATTTCCTTTACAATCTATATCCTGAACCAATGGGTTGGTGCCAAAACCGGCACTATCCACCTGGATAATAGCGGAAGCTGAAAAATCACAACTATCATTAAAGATCCTTAAAGCAATCGTTTTGGTTCCGGTTTCTGAAAAAGCCACCCCTGCGGGATTCGCCAAATTCGAAGTTTGAGGGTAGCCATCCATACCAAAGTCCCACTCTATCATAACCTCATCAATATTGGCATTTCCATTGTAAAAAAAATCAAAAAGTTGCCCACAAACACTGGTTTCAGATTCATAATCAAAAGCGACAAAAAAGCAATCAATTCCTTCATTTGCTTGCTGAAAGCCTTGTGTCAAAATGGTGCTTCCATTTTTTAAAGATGTGCAACCAGGGCATTGTCCAAAAGTGGAAGTAAGGGTAGAAACACTATTGCTTTGAGTGCTTCCAAAGCTACAAATGGCACTTCTGGAAATACTTTGCGACTGAAGTCCCAGCAACATTATTTGATTGATTAAAACCGTAATAAATATCTTCTTCATGGCTTCTGATTTAAGCGTTTGTTTAAAAAAAAAATTCAACACTGTCAAACAGCCCATAAGCCTGCAAACAGTGACATCAGCAGATTTACAAATTTTCATCAATCAGAAACCCAGTCAATACTAAATCTATAGTTTGGTTGACAGGAAATGGTTCCAGTTCTGTTCCTGGAGGAAATGTGATGATTCTGGTTCCTCTCGCTAGATTGGGACGTAAAAACTCCATTGGAGCGCCATTCACAATTAAGCGAGCCGCCTGGTCATTTTTCATTCCACTTTTAATGAATAAAATCTTACCTGGCGGAACTGAGAAGGAACCAGCACCACTAATAAAATCAATAATAATAGGATGGATGGATGCACTGGTATCGATTAAAACACCGGTACACATACAGTCTTCTATTTCGGTATTTGCCGGAAAAGCCGGCATATTGGGAGTAGTTGGGAGGTCGTGAAATGGAGGATTGCCATAATTTTTAAGCTTAATGCTGGGACCGGAAGCCATGACATAAAAATTCTTGTTGGCAGGTACTTGAAAGTCGCCCAAACCCAGGACGATATGCTCTCCCAAAATCCCTTGTGGCAGATCGAAAGATGCCCCAACCGCTGAAAAAGGTCTTTGCTCATCCATTAACATAATGCTATTGCCATTGGAAAGACTTAACTCTTTACCATCAAAATCGAGGCTTTGCAACTCATTTGTACTGTCTTGATCAATCTGAATTCCGATTCCGGAAATATTGCCGCTAGAAGTCTGTAGATGCAATAGATCATTTTGAACGATAAGGGTTTGAAGTTCATTCAAGGTGTCGTGATCTGCATCCTGATTGGGGATAAAAAAGCCCTGACTTAGGTTTCCAGCCTGAGACTGGAGATACAAAGAATCATTTTGATACAACAAGTCCTGTAATTCATTGGTAGGACTTTGGTCATCGTCGCCTAAGGTGGATAAGGCTGTTAATGCTGTCTGGGCATTTCCGGCTTCATGGGCGTAACTTGAGACCAATGTGGAATCTGAAAATTGAGCTTGCTGGGCTTGATTTGCATAATTGGCTGTGGCTGAGGAATCCGCAAAAAGAGCGTTCAATGCGGAGGCTGCTGTTTCTGTACGATTGGAGTAGATAGCATAAGGAACTGAAAGCATTCGATTGCTACCCATTAACAAATAATCTTGTCCTCCATCAATATCCATACTGATTTGGAGCCAATAAACTCCTGCTCCCCATTGGAGGCTATCAAATTGAGTCTGTATACCTCCAGCTCTGGTGCCTTCTCCAATATTGACCGTAAATAATCCAAATTGGTCTGTTTTGGGTGTGAAGGTTTCAATCCATTCTGCAATTCCATTTGGACCTCCTTTCAAGACAGCTGCCTGAATGCCAATAGTCGTTTCAATAATATTGTTCCCCAAATTATCTTTGGCAACTGCCTGATAGCAAATTGCCTGTGGAGCTTGGGCTGAAATCACTTGAATAAATACAATACTTAACCAAAACCCAAAAAGTAGTTTTCTTACCATGATTTTCCGATTTTCCTAAATCTGGAATTAGCCGATCCCTTTTTTACTGCTTAAATTACCAATCAACTCTTTCCAGAACTACATATCATTATAGTTTACCGTCATAGTTCTTTGTTTTTCTTTTTCTGCAATGTTGAAAAACTTGGAGCCTTCCACTGCTGTGTTATTTAAAAAATTACAATTGTTTATATCAAATAATCGCTCTTCTTTGGAACCATTATACACCACACCTCCCCTCATTCTTGCTTTATTTCCCTGAAATTTACTATTCAATATTTCGCCGTGACCATAACCATTGAAGGAGTAATTGAAAATACAGGCTCCATTATTGCTTTCATTTTTTTCAAAAGTGCAATCTTCAAAAATGACTTTTGAATATCCCTTGAAGTGACAATCATTGTAAAAAGCACCGCCATCCATAACTGCTTCATTATCGATGAAATAGCAATTGATGATTACCATCTCCGTCTTTCCCCCTGTCGCATTATTGTATATAGCTCCACCATCCACTGCTTTGTTTCCAATAAAAAAACAGTTTTTAATAACTGGACTGGAGCTTTGCTTTTGACTTACATTATACCAACCTGCCCCCGAACGAGTTGGGTCATTTTGTACGCTCTTGTTGTCCATCGCATATCCATTTGCGATATAAAAACCATTGACCTCAGTATCGGAACTTACGTTTTTGGTATAAATGACATTGTATGTATTGTCTTTGTTATCATCCGAACCTATGTCTCCGCTCAATATCGTTTTATACAAATCAACCTTTCGATAATCTTTTTTCTGCTCATTACCTTTAAATCCACCAAAGAGTTTGACTCCATCAGGAATTACAAATGATTTGAACCTATCTGTACCTTTTGTGGGATAATAGATTCCAGTGGAAACCCAGATTTCAGTTCCATAGGTTGCATCATTTAATGCTTGTTGGAGATCACCAAATGCCTTTTGCCATGAAGTTCCATCGCCATCAGCCCCTTTTTTTACATAAAAAATTGATTCTGAGGCATTTACCGAAAACAACAATCCCCACATAAATAACAGCATCACAAGTTTTTCTTTAATTTTGGGCATAGTGAAAACAGCACAAGTTTTTGTTCTTGAGTTCATATGTAAGCAGAGTTAAGTGTTTAGTTCGTAATAAAACCTTCCTTAATTAGCCATTTAGAGCATACCAAAAAGATCTTAATCATCAGGGGTTTATCTAAAATCAGGAACAAATCTCAATATGAAAAAAGATGATTAGTCAATTCGGATTTTCTAATTTAGCTTCTAATAAAATAATTCCTTGAAGTCGATGCCGATGCTACCGTCCCTGGAGAAATTATAATACTGATTTTGATAGGGGGATGTAATTTTAATTTTGCGCCTATTTTACAAAAAGCAACAATTAAAAATTATCAAAAAAATGAATAATCAACTCAATGGAGTTGTTAACCTTTTGAAAAAGTATACGGATGAGTGATAAGTATAGGTGTTTTACAGAATCTTCGTTGGAGGGAAAATTGGCGGAGGGAAGCCTTGGTTTAATTTGTTAGAGCTAATATCATATTAATGAAAAGAGGGGAAGTGGTTGCTTCCCACTAAGAATTATATCGGCTATAAACAAATATTATTCCAAACTATACATCTCAAAAGGTTAAAAGGCACCGGGACGATGTGCCCGGTGCTAAATCGGCTAAATATAAAACACGGTAAGTAAGCGTTTTAAACACCGCGTTTAGTCTTTCAATTATAGACTCTTTTCCAAAACAATTTAAACCATCTTAGAATAAAGTCTATTGATTTTCGAAACCCTAGCCTTGGGCTAGTGAGGTAGCAAATCAAGCCAAAATCTTGTGCACCTCACTAACTCAAAACAGGTATTTAACAAATCAATCTCATGGTCTTTCCGGTCCCCTGTTCTGGGTTCCCTATTCCCAGTTATGTTAATATAATATTCAACCGGGAACAGGGACCTTAGAACGCTGAACTAGTAAACTATCATTTCTTTCGTCGCAGTGTGAGTTGGGGTAATCAACTGGTAATAGATGACTCCTACTGTGTTGAGTTCTTCTTTTGTAAGGGTTACTTTATTATAACCTTTTGCATATTCACCACTTATAGTAGCGACTACTTTTCCAGAAATATCTGTGAATTTCAATGTGGCTTTGCTGGCTTCAGGTAACTGGAAGCCAATCGTTGTTTTCTTCTCGAATGGATTAGGATGATTTTGATGGAGTTCAAAACTCAACACTTCATCTAGAGAATATTCAATAGCCACGTCTAACAATTCACTGTTTTCGTTGTAGGCTTCAGCTATGGTGAAGCGACTTGAGATTTCCAGTAACTCACTTAGCCAGGCATTCTCTTTTGCATAGAAGGACAAACTGAATAGAATGTCTTTTTCTGCCAATCGCTCCGCATTTGCTACATTCCAACTGGTCGTAAGGGCTCCTTTTTCAAGTAGTGAACTTCCAAAATGTTCTTCTTTCGCAATTCCCGGAATGATTTCCTTCAACTCAAGGACATCAGTATCGAAATTCAATGTAAATTGATAACCCAGCAAGGCGATTTCTTTTGCATTGAAATCTATTTGATAGGTCTCGCCTTTTTTCATTTCGAGGTCTTTGGCAGTCAGCACCAAAGCTTTTGTGAAATTTCGATCATCCGTACTTGCCAAATCATTCGGGTCTGCATTTCCGTTTACATCACCCACTTTGATGGCGATGAAATCTTCAGAAAGTTTATCAGAAGCTACATTGTTTAGACCTATTACTTCCGGGAATGCTTCTGACCATGGATTCGCTTCGTCCGGGAATTCGTAGTCACTGTCCACAAATCGCCAGCTTGTATTGTTTTGGAATTCTGTATCAATCACGAGGATTAATTTCCTCAAAACAACCAGGTCAAATGTGGTCACCGTTCCGCTGTTATTAGCGTCCGCAGCAATGATTTTGTAAGGACTATTCAATGGTTCCGTATTCAAAATATGCTTGGTAATCAAGACCAAATCATAGGTCGTTACGCCATTTAATGGATTGATGTCCTTGACAGGAGCAATCGTGTAGTCACCACCCGCATCTACTCCAAATTCATACTGCCCGTCTTGCCCAGTCATATGCATGTCGTTCATGGCGCCGTTGATAGACACTTCTACATGTTCAACTGCCTCACCCTTCTCCGTTTGAATCATACCACTCACGAGTGGGTCATCATCCAATGGACATAGATTCATATTATCCTGAACAAAGATGGAAGTATTGCAGAAGTCCTGATTGCCTGCTTCATCAGTTACCCAAAGCTCGATACTTTGTTGTCCGATATCATCGCAATCAAAAATGACGCTTGTGTTGTTTACATCGGAAGATAAGCTGTAAAGTAAATCACCTGAGTCGGTACAGTTATCAAAACTATTGTCATTGAAATCGTTCGCCCATACTTCAATCATTGGAGGAACGGAATTCATAATTTCTACAATTAATCCATTCTTACAGTAAGGCGTAGGCTTCTTACAATCGTTGACTTCAAATGTCGTCTGGCAAGATTGACTATTTCCACAATTATCCATTGCTGTGTAAGTCACCTCGTAAGTACCCGGAGCCATATCATCAAATGGTCCAAAACCAGTTCCAAGGTCAGATTCGACTGTAATACTTACGTCTTCGCTACAATCTTGAATTGCAGGTACTGGAAGTGTAACTGTGGCACCACAGGTATTATCTTCGATACATACATCAGGTACTTCACAACCATCTGCAAACACAGGTGCTACATCGTCAATAACTTTAATCGTTTGCTGATAGGTGATATAGCCATCCCAGATGTCCAGATCGCTATCGGTGTCTGAAACACCAGTTGAGCGACGGCTATCCTGGTAAGTATGGTCATCACAGTCACCATCTCCATCCAAATCACATTGTGGGAATGGCAATCCCAACTCATTTTCAGCATGTTCAATCGTTTCGTTATCTACATCGTCACCTACTACGCACCAGTTAATGATGGTCCACTGTCTGGCAATTTTGTAGCAAGCATCATTGACCACACTGAAATAGGTGTCCTCGTAGGATACTGCCAATAATTCACAACTTTCGCTTGTGATTTCTGGTTCTCCAAAATCTGGAACCTCATCTGTACAGGTTACGGTTCGATCTGTAGGAAATTCTACCACCCAATCAGAAACATGACTGACGCGAACAACCTGGGTACATGTTGCAGGTCCATTTCCTGATGGATCAACTGCCTGCCATGTTCTTGTGATGGTTCCATTGCCGCATTGGTCAAAATTGGTATTGACTGTGTAGTTAATATCCAATTGGCAATTGTCGAAGAATACAGGTTCACCAAATTGGTCTAGTACGCTGTAATCTCCCAATGCCAAACCAACTTCAATTTCATCCCAGTAATAGTCGCAAGTGATATCCTGGACACCAGGACAAGATTGTACAAGTGGCGGCAATTTATCTTCTACAAAAACCTCAACCATACAGTCGTTGTGGTTGCCATAGCAATCTACTACTCTGAAAGTAACCATCACAGGGCTATTGGCTGCATCTTCACAACAGAAGGTCACATCTGGTCCAAAATTCAAATCTGCAGAATTACAAGGACTATCCATACGCGCGACTTCAAATCTATCCACACAACAATTATCATAACTTCCGTCGTCAAAGACAGCTGCATTCACAACTGCTTGTCCATCGGAAGAAACGACTACGTCTGTAATTTCATCACAAATTGCAGCTGGAGCTTTGGTGTCGGTTACCGTTACCAGTACTTCTAATTCAGTTTGATTTCCGCAATCATCTTCGGCGATGTATGTGAAAATATGGTCACCAAGTTCGAGTCCTGGAGCAGGAATGTAACCACCTTGCTTGCCATCTACACCATTGATGTAGTTCAATTCACCTGCAGGTGTGAAGATGCTCACAGTCCAGTCGTTGCAATTGTCAGAAACTGTAGGAGGAGCTACAAAGCTTTGAGAAACACATGGTTGTGGATGTGCACCATCAATATCCGCACTGACGTTAAATGCGCCAACTGACAATTCAGGTGCTTTGTCATCAATAATCTTGATGATTTGGATGTTGTCCTCACCATTGCTCTCCGTAATGACATCCTGGGTACACCAATCCAGTACAGTCCAGGTACGAACAATTTTGAAATCATTGCCGCAACTCGGAAGTACCTCGTCAGAATAAGTTGCCTGTCTCATACAGTACAAGCCTTCAATTCCAGTTGGGTAGCCAGAGCCTGTCAATGCAAGTACGTCTGCATCATCCAATCCATTATTAGGTGGGAAGTCTCCCGGACAACCATTTCCACCATTTTCAACATTGGTAGAGTTTATAGTCGGGTCATCCTGACCTGGCAAGAATGATACGTCTGGGAATTCCAAATCTTCATCATCACAAGTTTCATCCAATGTCACATTGATGATAGTTGCCGAAGCCGGATCGCTATCTGTTATAAAAGGATGCAATGGGTCTGTAGAAGTAATATTCGGAAATACATTGTAATTGTCACAAGTCCACATGATATCATCCGGGAAGTCTACATCTGGTCTTGTTATCTCTATGATTTGTGTACATGGCAGGGATTCATTATTGTATTGGTCAAAGGCAACATATGTGCGTTCGATTCTAACAATACCATCATCACAAACATTATCGTCTGTAAACAATTCCAAAGTCAGGTTGACTAATGGATCATTATCGCAATTATCTATCGCTACAGGTGCAGGCACATTCGCTGCATCTTCTTCACAGGTAATTTGAACAGGAGCAGTTGGACAATCAAAGACTGGAGCCAATTTATCCTCAACCGTCAATTTCCCCCAACAAGAGCTTCCTGAAATCAAATGAGTTACCGTAACCGTCAAGTCAAGCCCTACATGACTTCCATCCACCAAATCCCCGATGCTTTGTCCCGCTGGAAGTGTCACATCAACTTCAAAGTCTCCAAAGCATCCGTAGGTACCCTCTAGCACCATATCTGGTGTAATCAGCGCTTCGCAATTTTCATCCAAAGAAGCATTGATGTGATCGTTACAGACAACCAAACTTGGAGATTGCGTCACCTGGAAGGTAACTTCAAGTGTTTCCTCACAACCTGGGTCAGTTGGATCCATACTAGCTGCAGTTCCTGCATCGAAGGTATACGTAACCACATAAGTACCAAGACCTAGGGCACCGGGATCAATTTCATTTGTTTGAACACCATCCACGGTAAAGTAGCCAGTTCCTGCAGCGCCATTGGCTTCAGCACCAGTCAAAGTCAACAGAGGACTATTCAAACAGAATACGGCTCCATCTGACAAGTTTTCAATCACAGGATCGGGATAATAACAAGTATTGGAAACTTCCAAAACGAGTCCGGGATAAAATGGACTCACTGCCTGGAAGGTAAATCCAACACCATCAAAATGCTGTCCGGTCAAGGAGTAAGTATCTGCCATTCCAAGCTGTGCTGGCATTGGTGTTCCTGGAGGAAAAGGCAAGCCAGTTGCTTCGTCTATCATATCTGTCCACAATACTTCCCAGCTTTGGTTTGGCAATGCTTTCACATAGACTTCTTCATCAAATTTGCCATCACCAGCACATTCACATGGGTCAAAAATTTGTGGTCCGCCCTGGTTGCTAATAAAATCAGGTGCACAAACATCTGAAGCAATTACGGTAACCTGAGCATCGCAAGTATCCGCATTTCCACATTCATCAGAAGCAGTAACAGTTATTGTATTTACACCAACTGAATAGCAATCAAAAGCAGATGCATTCGCGCTGGTAATTAAATCATTTGTATTGGAGCAATTATCTGATAATGAAACAATTAACTCCATTGGATCAAGTGTAAACTGTCCGTTATTATCCAAAGTAATTGTGATGTCCTGACAACTTAGCGCAGGTGCTGTATTGTCTTCTACAGTTACTTTTTGTACATGTGTTATAGTCAAACCACAATCATCGCTGACCTCCCAGGTTCTCGTGAGGAGATAGTTTCCACCACAACTGCCCAAAGTTTGTACTTCATTGAAGTTGATAACTGGGTCTACCTGGCAATTGTCAGAAACATCAGAAGCAGTCAAAACAAAAGCAGCAGGTACATTGCCACATTCTACTGAAATGTCAGCTGGCATTGCCACATTGATTGTAGGAGCTTCTGTATCTTCTACGGTTACAGTCTGAATATGGGTTCTGAAATTGCCACACTCATCTTCCAAACGCCATGTTCTCGTAATAAAGTAAGTAGTCGCACAACCGTTTGGCGTTTGTGTTTCTGTAAAGATGATTAGTACATCTGATTCATCAGAGCAATTATCAGAAATGTCATCTTCATTTAATAGCAATGAATTGGGTACATTATCACAGGAAACTGTGACATCACCTGGCATTGGCAATAAGAAATCAGGCGCTTCATCGTCTTCTATCGTAATGATTTGCTGAACCTCAAACGTATTGCCACACAAATCTGTAAATGTCCAGGTTCGTTCGACTTCAAAGCTATTTGGGCAATTTTGATACAAGAGCAGGTCATTTGGAACCGCAGATACCACGCCACATGGCAATACTGTCGTCAAATTCTCCACTGCAGGAGTTTCGGAATTACAAGCCGCTTCAAATGTTGCGTCTGGGAATGGTACATTCACCATTACAAAAGTGGTATCGCAAATCTGAATCGGGCTATCATCACAATGTATGACACATATCATATCTTGTCCTACAAACTGTGGATCGACATCCAATGACAAGCATCCATCAGCAGTTGCTTCCGCATCAACAGTCGCGATATTATCATTACAGACTTCAGCTGATATGATATTTCCTGGCAATTGCAAGTCTGCAGCAGTTAAGCAGGTATCAATTACGCCATCTCTCGGCAGATCTACATAAATAGTATCCTCTGGAGGCTGCACAGTGACAATAAATATCGTCACATCTGGAGATGGAGGTTCTGGATCTGAAATCACGGTTACACAGAATTCTTCTGTTCCAACAAATCCACCAATAGAACCTAGCGTCACACACTCAGGAGAATTGAAAGCATAGGAAAGGTTCAATGGATTATTACAAACCGTAGCCTCAGTAGCAGGACCAGGCAGCTGCAAGTAATCCTCATAGCAAATTTCAACCGGAGGCTCTGGATCTTCAATCACAAAGATTACTGTATCCTGTTTTGGATGTACTGTAATATCTACTGTTGCCTGATCACACTGTGCTGGATCTGGATATCCATCGTCACACACTTCATAGACTAGCTGGTCATAACCCGAGAAGTCGTCATTACTGGTATAAGTTAATATCCCTGTATCTGAATCTATAGAAGCCGTTCCAAATTCAGGCCCATCAATGATACTCAAGGTTGTCAAATCAAGATTGCCATCTACATCCTTATCATTGGTCAATATGGTGATGTCTGTAGGCAATTGGCTGATGGTCGAAACTGATTCGTCTTCAGCAATTGGGGGATCATTAATTGGGAAGACTACAAATATGACCGTTGCCATATCACAAGCCTGAGGGTTGCCATCATCGCAAATCTTATAGACAAATTGGTCAGGTCCTGTGTAGTTTTCAAACGGTTCGTACACAAAACTTCCATCATTATTGAATAAAATGGAACCATTGGATGGAGCCATTTCAAGGCTGGCAGTTCTGTTATCTCCTTCTGGGTCAAAGTCATTTACCAGAACATTAGAATTCACGCCCCCGTCTTCAATTAGAAGATAGGCATCATCTGTCGCAAATGTTACGTTGCCACCAAGTGTTTCAAAACCTAATACTTTTATTCTTACTGTGGCAATATCACATAAACTTGGACTACCATCATCACAGATTCTATAGACAAATTCGTCAATTCCAATGTAATTAGGAGCAGGAGTATATGTAAAGGTGCCATCAGGTAAAATGATCACAGAACCGTCGGATGGAGGGAAGAATGGTGAAGTATCCACCAATAAATTATCCCCATCTGGATCCACATCATTGTGCAATAAATCACCCATTACAGGTACATCTCTCAAAGTAATCAGGTTATCGTTGTTGGCTATCGGTACGTGATTATCTGCAGCACCGGGGTTAACTACTGAAATCTGAACGTGAGCAGTATCACAAAGACTTGGATTACCATCATCACAAACAATGTATGAGAAGCTGTCATCTCCCTCATAATCATCCTCAGGGAAATATGTATAGCTTCCATCGTTATTGATGTTGACATAACCAAATTGAGGCAACGTAAATGGCGTGGTATTGATAATTAAATTATCTCCATCCAAATCAAAATCATTGATGAGCAAATTAGCTCCTACTGGAATGCCTGACAAGGTATTATTGAAATCGAAAATACCTACAGGAGGATCATTTACAGGATTCACATCAATCGTAACTGTAGCTTGCTCACATAGTGCCGGCAATGGGTATCCATCATCACATACCTGGTAGTCAAAGCTATCCGTACCATTGAAATCTGGATTTGGCTCATAAGTCACTACACCTGTAACAGGATCTACGGTTACTGTTCCATGCTCTGGATCTGAGCTTATGGTTACAGTGGTGACATCTATACTACCATTTGGATCTGCGTCGTCATCATCATTGCTGGTCACATCAATTGGAATAGAACCATCTTCATCTACAACAACGCTCACATCATTTACATTAGGACCATCGTTGACAGGATTAACAGTCAGTGTCACTGAAGCTTCATCACAAAGCTGTGGAGATCCTCCATCGCATACTTTGTAAGTAAATACATCTATTCCATTAAAGTCAGGAGCAGGATCATAGGTAACAATTCCAGTGACCGGATCAATGCTGGTTGTACCATTGTCTGGCTCATCAATTATCGAAATCGTATTTGGATCAATTCCACCGCCATCTCCATCATCTTCATCATTGGTGAGAATATCAATAATCGCATTGTCATCTTCATCAATAGTAGCAACATCATCTGCTACAATAGGTGCATCGTTTCTTGGCTCTATTGTCACTGAAACCGTTGCCTCTTCACACTGAGCTGGTAATGGATTTCCATTATCACAAATTTGGTAGGTAAATACATCCGTACCATTGTAATCTTGAACTGGAATGTAAGTCACAGTACCATCCGGATTGATGGAAACGGTACCATTTGATGGAGGATTGGTTATAGTTAAAGAACCAATATCCAGTGTACTACCATCAATATCGTCATTATCATTTGACAAAATATCAAAAATTCCATTTTCGTCTTCCTCCATGGTAAATATATCGTCCACTACAATAGGTGCATCATTTTTAGGATTTACAGTAACGGTTACTGTTGCCTCCGCACACTCTACAGGCAATGGAGCACCTTGGTCACAAACCTGATAAACAAAAGTGTCCGTTCCAGTAAAGTCCGGATTTGGAACATAGGACACGGATCCATCTGGGTTGACCGAAACCGTTCCATTGGAAGGAGGTATTGCGATGCTCACCGTACTTGGATCAATTGTTCCAGTATCACTGTCATCATCGTCATTTGTCAATATATCTATCAATACAGCCCCATCTTCATCAATACTAGCCACATCATCTACCACATTTGGTGCATCGTTTACTGGAGCTACATTGAGGCTTACATTTGCCTCGTCACATTTTTGTGGATTTCCATTATCACATACCTGATAAGTAAAGGAATCGGGACCAAAAACATCTGGCAATGGAGTATAAGTCACAACACCTGAAGGATTCACTATAATGGTCCCGTTTGCTGGTGGATTGGTAATGGTTACAGAACCTGGGTCCAAACCACCATCGTCAGAATCATTGCCCAATATTTCAATATTTACTGGCGTATCCTCATCCATATTTGCCTCATCATCAACGACAACTGGCGGCTCATTGGCTGTATTCACCTGAACAGTTACGGTGGCTATTCCACAAGCCGCTGGCAAAGGATTTCCAGTATCACAAGCTTGATAACTAAATGAATCTGTACCAATAAAATCCGGAATTGGATCGTAGGTAATCGTTCCATCAGGATTCACGCTCACTGTCCCATTTGCTGGATTTCCAATAATCTGTACAGAAGTCGGATCCATTGTTCCAGCATCTTTATCGTCATTGTCATTATCTAGAACATTCACAACCAATGGCGTATTTTCTATCGTATTCACCATATCATCCACTACAACAGGTGCATCATTTACCGGATCTACTATGACTGTGACTGTTGCCTCACCACATTTTCCTGGGAGCGGAGTTCCAGTATCACAAACCTGATAAGTGAAGGTATCTGTACCTGTAAAGTCAGGAACAGGTTCATAATCTATTGTCCCATCAGGATTTACAATTACAGTTCCATTAGCCGGAGGATTGGAAATAGAAACTGAACCTGGATCAAGTGGACTTCCATCTGTATTATCATCATCATTTGCCAAAATATCTATTGTCGTAGTTCCATCTTCTGGAAGGTTAACAACATCATCCAGAACAACTGGTGCATCATTGACAGGAAGGATCTCAATTGTTACTGTCGCTTGGTCACATTTTTGAGGAGTGCCGTCGTCACATACCTGATAAATGAAACTATCAGTACCTACTCCATCTGCATTTGGCTGATAGTTTACCGAACCATCTGGATTCACCGATACATTTCCATTAGAAGGAAGTACCATAATTGAAACTGATGTTGGATCTATATTGCCATCATCTGTATCATTATTCAGTATATCGATCAGGACTGGTATATCTTCATTGGTCGTTATTGCATCGTCAACGGCCTCAGGTGCATCATGAGACGAATCCACAGTTACTGTTACGGTCGCTTCATCACATTGAGCTGGTAGTGGATTTCCGTCATCACATACCTGATAGGTGAAGGTATCAGAACCGATGAAACCAGGGTTTGGCTCATAGGTCACAGTACCATCAGGGTTCACTGTGGCAATTCCGCCAGTTGGATTTCCAGTAATTTGAACGGAGGTTGGATCTATATTTCCACCATCTTTATCATCATTGTCATTTGCCAAAACATCAATCACAACTGACATTTCCTCCTCTGTATTCGTCATATCATCCGTCACTACTGGTGCATCATTTACAGGATCTATTGTAAGTGTTACTGTAGCTGTAGCACACCTGGCTGGTAATGGATTCCCTGTATCACACACCTGGTAAGTAAAGGTTTCAGTTCCAGTAAAGTCTTGATTTGGTTCATAAGTCACAGTACCATCAGAATTTGCATTTGCGGTACCATTTGTTGGCTGACCTAATATCGTTACTGACGTGGGATCCAAGGTTCCAGCATCCTTATCGTCGTTATCATTGTTCAAAATGTCTATCGTTGTAGGATTATCTTCTGAAATTGTCTGAGTGTCATCTACAGCTAATGGTTCATCATTGACTGGTAAAATATCCACTGTTACGGTTGCTTGATCGCATTTCTGAGGTGCACCGTCATCGCATACCTGATAAACGAAAGTGTCCATACCTGTATCGTCATCAATTGGATCATAGGTAATGGTACCATCTGGATTGACAGTGGTAGTACCTGTAGCAGGTGGAGTAACAATCGTAACTGTAGTAGGATCAAGTGTCCCATCATCTGTATCATTTCCAAGCACGTCAATTGGTGTTGGCGTATCTTCATCTACTGTTGCAGCATCATCTTTAGCGTCTGGTGTATCGTGAGCAGCATCCACATTTACAGTTACTGTGGCTTCTGCGCATTGTGCTGGCAATGGATTGCCATCATCACAAACCTGGTAAGTGAAGCTATCAGTACCAATAAATCCTAAATCAGGCTCATAATCAATAGTACCATCCAGATTCACAGTAACGGATCCATTGGAAGGATTTCCTGTTATCTGAACAGTAGCAGGATCAATATTGCCACTATCTTTATCATCATTGTCATTCACCAAAACATCTATCGTAACAGGTACTAATTCTATGGTATTTGCAGAATCATCTATTACCACAGGTTCATCGTTGACCGGATCAACCGTTACAGAAACTGTTGCTTCATCACATTTGGCAGGTAAAGGATTTCCAGTATCACATACCTGATAGGTGAAGGTCTCTGTTCCTGTAAAATCAGGTGCAGGTTCATAATCGATGGTGCCATCCGGATTCACTGTAGCAGTTCCACTCACAGGTGGGTTGGTAATGAAAACAGAGGTTGGATCCATTGTACCCGTATCTTTATCGTCATTATCATTTGTCAAAACATCAATTGTAACCACTACATCTTCTGGAATCATTTCTGTATCATCGTTGGCTACAGGATCATCATTGGCTGGATTGATGTTTACTATTACAGTTGCCTGATCACATTTCTGTGGTGCACCATCATCACATATCTGGTACATAAAGGAATCAGGATTGGTATCATCTGAAGCTGGTGTGTAGGTTATCGTACCATCAGGATTCACAGTAGTTGTTCCTGAGTTAGGTTCCATAACAATTGTCACTGTAGCTGGATCAAGGGTTCCATCATCTGTATCATTTACCAGAACATCTATTGGTGTTGGCGTATCCTCATCAATGGTGACCGTATCATCTGTTGCATCTGGTGCATCATGAGAAGAATCTACAGTTATGGTTACTGTGGCTTCGGCACACATAGCAGGTAAGGGGTTACCAGTATCACATACTTGATAGTTGAAAGTATCTGTACCAATAAATCCTGTATTTGGCTCGTAAGTTACAGATCCGTCGGGATTTACACTTGCTGCACCATTGGCCGGGTTTGAAGTAACCTGAACAGAAGATGGATCAATTGTGCTACCATCTTTATCATCATTGTCATTTGCCAAAATATCAATAGTCACAGGGACTTCCTCATCAGTAGTTGCGTTATCGTCTGTCACAACTGGTTCATCATTGACTGGATCAACCGTTATGGTGACCACAGCTTCTGAACATTTTGCAGGTAATGGGTTACCTGTATCACATATTTGATAAGTAAAGGTATCTGTTCCTGTAAAATCAGGATCTGGTTCATAGTCAATACTTCCATCAGGGTTCACTGTAGTGGTTCCATTGGAAGGAGGTGTCACAACTGTAACAGAAGTTTGATCAATTGTGCCACTATCTTTATCGTCATTGTCATTTGCCAGGACATCCAGGGTTACGCTGCCCTCTTCCGGAATGGTCTCAGCATCGTCATTGGCTATTGGCTCATCATTGACTGGGTCAATGTTTAATGTGACAGTTGCCTCATCACATTTAGCCGGCATTGGAGCACCATTATCGCATACCTGGTAAGTGAATGTTTCCGTACCAGTGAAATCTGAGTCTGGTTCATAATCAATGGTGCCATCTGGATTGACGGTCGCGGTTCCATTGGAAGGAGGATTGGTAATTGTAACAGAAGTCGGATCTAAAGAACCACCATCTTTGTCGTCATTGTCATTATTCAAGACTTCAAGGTTTACAGTAGCATCTTCAGGAATGGTTTCAGCATCATCTTCTGCAACTGGTTCATCGTTTACTGGATTGACATCGACTGTCACAGTGGCTACATCACAAAGGGTTGGATTGCCACTGTCACAGATTTCATATGTAAAGGTATCTGTACCATTAAAATCTGTATCTGGTGTGTAGTCAATCGTACCATCTGGATTAACTGTTGCAGCTCCATTGCCAGGATTGGTGTCCAGAGAAACAGAAGCTACATCAAGTCCACCTCCAATACCATCATCTGTATCATTGCCCATCACATCGATATTTACGGAAGTATCTTCATCTACTGAAGCAACATCATCTACTGCATCCGGTGCTTTGTTTCCTGGGAATACAGTCACAACTACAGCGACGGTATCACAGAGACTTGGATTACCACTATCACAAAGCTCGTATGTAAATCCATCATTTCCTGTGAAGCCATTATCTGGTGTATAAGTAAAAGTTCCATCAGACTGTAGACTTAAAGAACCATTTAATGGAAGGGTTACAGGATTAGTGTTGATATTCAAATTATCTCCATTTGGATCTGAATCATTATCAATTAAACTACCAGTTGAAGGGGTATCTTCTTTAGTTACAATAGCATCCTCACCACCCAAAGGTGCATCGTTTGAAGGACCATTTGGATCAGAAATGACTGAGACCGTTACTGTAGCAGTATCGCATTTCACAGGATTGCCATTATCACAAATTTCGTAACTAAATACATCTTCTCCTTCATAATCTGGATCAGGTGTATATGTAAAGTCACCATTTGGTTGAATTGCAATAGTACCGTTCGTCGGATTAGAAATTGGAGTAGTTGAAATACTAATATCATTTCCATCCGGATCGCCATCATTGCTTACTAAACTACCACTAACTGGCGTGTCGATATAAGTCATTGGATTGTCGTCATTCGCTATTGGAGGCGCATTGGTCGTCTCCACATCACGAACCTCAATAACTACAGTCGCCACATCACACTTTGACGTAAATCCATCATCACAAACTTTGTAATCAAATTGGTCAGTACCAACAAATCCTGCATTTGGTGTATAGGTGTAAGTTCCATCAGCATTCAACACAACGGCTCCATTTGAAGGATTGCTTTGAGGGCTTGTATTAACTGTTAGCTCATCATTTTCTATATCTGAATCATTCAACAGGACATCTCCACTAACTGGAGTATCTACTACGGTATTGTTGATGTCATTTTGTGCCAGTGGTGAATCATTGTACGGCAAAATTTCCATGTAAACTGTTGCGGTATCACACAGCCCAGGAACAGGAAAACCAAGGTCACAAACTTTATAAGTCATCGTATCCAATCCAAAGAAATTTGGATCAGGTTTGTATTGTGCCCAACCACTTTGGGGAACTACAGTAGGGAAAACCCCATGTTTAGGAGGTTCCACAACCCTTATGGAAGTCATATCCAATCCACCTTCATCTGTATCGTAGTCATTGAAAATCAACAAAATAGCCATATTTTTATCTTCATACCCTGTAAAATAATCATCCACTGCTACAGGTGGATCATTTACAGGATACACTGTAATCGGAACTGATACTGTATCACATAAACTTGGACTTCCATTGTCACATACTTCATAGCTAAAGAAGTCATTATCGTGGAAGCTCGCATTTGGCGTATAGGTATAGGTTCCATCTGGATTGATGGTTAAAGAACCATTTGCAGGTGGAGTTACTGGAGTGGTGTTGATAGTCAACAAATCTCCATTAGGATCGCTGTCATTGGATAATAATTGTCCACTTTGAGGTTGATCCTCCATGGTAATGACGGCGTCATCACTTCCATTTGGCGGATCATTTTCTGTACCGCCATCGTGGTCAGGCCTTACATCAATCGTAACAGTTGCCTGATCGCACTCACTCGGTAAGCCATCATCACACACTTCGTAGACGAAGGTATCAGTGCCTTCGAATCCCGGATTTGGCGTGTACAAGAAACTACCATCAAAATCCAAAATCACCGAACCATTCGTCGGAAGTGTCACAGGGTTTGAACTCATGGAAATAGCATCTCCATCTGGGTCTCCGTCATTGGAAAGGACATTTCCAGAAACCGGAGTCCCCGTCTGGGTATTTGTATGATCATGGTGGGCAATTGGAGGTTCATTGGTTTGATCGCCCACTCCTCTCACTTCAATTTCTACCAGTGCGGTGTCACACAATGCAGGTACTGCATCGTCACAAACTGCATATTCAAATAAGTCTATGCCCAGATAGCCATTATTTGGCATGTAAGTATAAGAACCGTCGTTATTAAAACTCAAAGAACCATTGTTCACATTGCTCAATAGGGTAGCAGAAATTGGGTCACCATCTATATCACTATCATTGTTCAAAACTTCACCACTTACTGCAACATTTTGAGGCGTATGATTGATGTCATTCGTGGCAACCGGAGGATCATTTTCGGCATACACAGAAATGTGTACAGTCATCGTATCACACAAGTCAGGTGCACCGCTGTCACAAATCTGGTATTTGAAACCATCATTCCCTGCAAAACCAGGTCTTGGTGTATAAACATAATCCCCAGTTGCTTCAATCACTACTATCCCTTCATTCGGTCCATCCCAAGGCAATGTATTGATAGTCAACACATCGCCATTGGGATCATGGTCATTTGCAAGTAGATTTCCAGTTTGTGCATGGTCTTCCATTGTAATGATGGCATCGTCGCCCCCGACCGGAGGATCATTCAGGGAACCATTAGGATCAGGAGCGACTTTTATGGTTACCATAGCTTGGTCACAGGCACTTGGTGTCCCGTTATCACATATTTGGTAGATGAAGGAATCCGTACCCTCAAAACCAGGGTCTGGCGTATATGTGTACGTTCCATCTGGGAGAATACTTACAGAACCAGATGCTGGATTACTTATTGGAGTTGTATTTACCGCAATGTCGTCACCATCGGGATCACCGTCGTTTGCGAGCAAGTCACCTGCGACGGGATCTCCCTGGTGTGTAGCTGTGTTATCGTCATGGGCTATCGGTGGGTCGTTGTTCATGTTGTCGTTTTCCCGAATTTCAATAACTACTCTAGCTGTATCGCATAGCGAAGGAATCGCGTCGTCACAAATTTCATATTCAAACCAATCTGTTCCTTTGAAGCCAGGATTTGGCAGGTAATCATAAGTACCATCAGCATTCAAAGTCAAAGTACCATCTGAAGGAGCAATCATTGGAGTCGTATTGACTGTCATTGGGTCATTATCTGGCTCATCATCATTCGTCACTACGGAACCACTAACAGGCTTATTTTTCAAAGTATTTATGATGTCATCAGTAGCAATTGGCGGATCATTTTCTGGATAAACCGTGATGACAGTAGTTGCAGTATCACATGCTACAGGATTGCCATCGTCACATACTTCGTAAGTGAATGACTCATTACCCTGGAAGCCTGGCCTTGGCCAGAAAGTAAAGGTTCCATCAGGATTGATTACCAAAGTACCAATTGCAGGCGGTGTAACTGGAGTCGTGTTGATAGTCAAATGATCGCCATTTGGATCGGTATCATTTGCCAACAAGTCTCCGGTTGCTGGAAAATCCTCCTTGGTCAAAACAGCATCGTGGCCACCAACCGGAGGATCGTTCAGGGTATTTCCATCGTGGTCTTCTTCTACCAAAATGGTAACTTTCGCCTCATCACATAATTGAGGACTACCATCATCACATAAATTGTAGGTAAACTCATCGGTTCCTATGAATCCTGCATTGGGTGTGTATAGGAAACTACCGTCAGAATTAATGTTCACTGTTCCATTGTCAGGATTGTCAGTAGGTGTTACAATTACCTGAATATTGTCGCCATCAGGGTCACCATCATTTGATTTCAGGTTGCTTAATAATGCAAGGCCTGGGCGAGTCATGCCATAATCATCATTGGCTACCGGAGGATCATTGTTTCTATTGTCATTATCTCTCACTTCAATGACCACCTCTGCTACATCGCAAAGATTTGGGTTGGCATCGTCGCACATTTCATATTCAAACAGGTCGTCCCCAATAAAACCTGGATTAGGTGAGTAAGTGTACGTTCCATCAGTATTCAAGATCACCGAACCATTGCTTGGATTGCTAACCAACGTCGTCTTGGCTGCCAGTGGATCATTGTCAATATCATTATCATTGGTCAATACATTTCCACTCACTGGGATGTCTATGACCGTATTGTTCAGATCATTTACTGCTACGGGCGCATCATTTCTTGGATAAACAGTCATAGCCACCGTTACTTCATCACACAAGACTGGATTGCCATTGTCACAAATTTCATAAGTAAAGGAATCATTACCCTGGAAGCCTGGTCTTGGACTGTAGGTATAATCTCCATTAGGTTGAATGACCAAAGTTCCTTCAGCAGGAGCTGTTAATGGTGTCGTATTCAGCGTTAGCGGATCACCATTCGGGTCACTGTCATTGACTAATAAATTGCCAGATTCCGGAACATCTTCCTGTACAATCAAAGCATCATCACCACCAACCGGCGGATCATTTTCTGTCATACCATCGTGGTCAGGTCTCACATCAATTGTCGCTGTGGCCTGGTCACATTGTGATGGAATTCCAGTATCACAAATCTGGTAAACAAAAGTATCTTCTCCATCAAAGCCATTATTAGGAGTATAGACGAAGCTACCATCTGGCTGAATTGTTACAGTTCCATTTAAAGGATTGGAAACCGGAGTTGTATTCAAAATAATTGCATCTCCATCCGGGTCACCGTCATTCGATGTTAAATTGCCACTGACAGGAGTATTTTCAAATGTTTGAGTATTGTCATTATTTGCAATTGGCGGATCGTTGACATGCTTATGATTGTCTCTAACTTCAATGACCACTGTTGCAACATCACATAGCATTGGATTCGAATCATCACAAACTTCATAATCGAAGGCATCTGTTCCTATGAATCCATTATTTGGTGTATAGGTGTAAGTACCATCCACATTCAAATTCACCGCACCATTGGAAGGATTTGAAACGGGAGTTAAAGTTGCTACCAAAGGATCGCCATCTATGTCATCATCATTAGTTAATACATTGCCACTCACAGGTACATTCTTGTAAGTATCATTGATATCATCCATCGCTACCGGACGGTCATTTCTAGGATAAACGGTTATCACAGTAGTCACTTCATCACAAAGAGCTGGATTGCCATTATCACATATTTCATACGTAAAGAGATCATTGCCCTGGAAGCCTGGACGTGGCACGTATGAATAATCACCATTAGGTAGAATGACCAAAGTACCCTCTACAGGAGCAATTATAGGACTTGTATTCAAAGTAAGCGGATCCCCATTAGGATCATTGTCATTCACCAATAAATTACTACTCGCCTGCTGGTCTTCCTGAACCATCAAAGCGTCATCACCACCAACTGGAGGATCGTTCTTTGTTCCACCATCATGGTCGGGGATGACCTCAATAGTTACAGTTGCATTATCACACTGAGAAGGACTTCCACTATCACAAATTTGATAGACAAAGGTATCTACTCCTTCAAAACCTGGATTAGGCGTATAGTTATAATTTCCATTCCCAAGAATAGTCACTAAACCATTGGAAGGATTGCTGATAGCTGTGGTATTGATGTTAATTGCATCGCCATCAGGGTCACCATCATTGCTGGTCAAGCTACCACCAACTGGAATCCCTACAAAAGTTTGGATATTGTCATTATTTGCCAATGGTGGCTGATTGGTCATGTTATCATTATCCCGAATCTCAATCACTACCATTGCTACATCACAAAGATTCGGATTAGCATCGTCACACAATTGGTATTCAAACGAATCCAAACCAATGTAACCAACATTTGGTGTATAGGTATAAGCACCATTTTCATTCAGTGTCACAGAACCTTTAGTAGGGTTTGAAACAGGAGTTGTATTTGCAGAAATGGGATCACCATCAATATCATCATCATTGGTCAAAACGTTTCCGCTAACCGGCGTATTCACCAAAGTGTTATTGATGTCGTCCATACCCCTTGGACCATCATTTTTCGGATAAACTGAAATAGAGACAGTAGCCTCATCGCACAAGCTTGGTGTAGCATCATCACAAATTCTATATCTGAAACTATCATCACCCTGGAAACCAGGTCTTGGTATATAAGTATAGTTACCATCTGACTCAATTATTAAAATCCCTTCTGTTGGGTTGACTGTGGGAGTGGTATTGATAGTCAAGCCATCCCCATTTGGATCTGAATCATTCAATAGCAAATTTCCAGTAGCTGGCGTATCTTCCTGAGCAATTATTGCATCATCTCCAGCATGTGGAGGATCATTATTTACCGGACTGGAAGGATCTTCTATTACTTCTATGGTTACCGTTGCCAAATCACATTTCTGTGGGCTTCCGTCGTCACAAATTTGATAAACAAAAACATCTGTTCCCACAAAACCAGGATCTGGTGAGTAGAGATAATTCCCATCGGTCCCAATGACTACCTGACCATTGGTTGGTGCTTGTGTAGGTAAAACATTAATGGTTATATCATCACCATCTGGATCACCATCGTTAGTCATAACTGCGCTACTAACAGGGCTGTCTTTATACGTAGTTGTGTTATCGTCATTCGCTATAGGGGCTTGATTCGTGGATTTATCATTTTCCCTTACTTCTATGACTACCGTTGCTATATCGCAAAGTTTAGGGTTGGCATCATCACAGACCTGGTACTGGAAGCTGTCTGTACCTGTAAAATTCACTGCTGGCGTATAGGTGTAGTCACCATTGGCGCCTAGTAAGACAGTTCCATTGCCAGGATTAGCGATTGGGTTTGTAGTTGCAGAAATTGGGTCATTATCAATGTCAAAGTCATTGGTTAAAACATTGCCGACCACAGGAACATTTATCAAGGTGTTGTTTATGTCATTGGTTGCTACAGGATTGTCATTCAAAGGATAAACAGTAATGGCTACAGTAACTATATCACAAAGTACTGGTATGCCATCATCACAAATTTCATAGCTAAAACTGTCATTTCCCTTGTAACCTGCTCGTGGAATGTAATGGTAATCACCATTTGGAGAAATACTGACAGTTCCGACAGTTGGGTTGGATACTGGACTGGTATTTATAGTAAAATTGTCTCCATTCGGATCATGGTCATTGTTCAACAAATTACCATTAGCAGGTGTATCCTCACTTGTCACAATCGCATCCTGACCACCGATGGGCGGATCATTCACGAGTGGCCCGGTGGGGTCAGGAAGCACTTCGATTGTAACTGTTGCATTGTCACACAGAGAGGGTGAGTGTGTGTCACAGATTTGATAAACAAAAGTGTCAGTTCCTTCAAATGCTCCGTTTGGTGTGTATGTGTACGTACCATTCGATTGTATACTCACCAAACCATTTGAAGGATTACTGACGGGCGCGGTGTTCACAGTGATGGGGTCTCCATCAGGGTCGCCGTCATTGGTCGTCATACTTCCACTGACTGGCGTTCCAGTATAAGTAAAGGTGTTATCATTGTTGGCAATAGGAGCATCATTATTGTGTTCGTCATTTCTTCTTACTTCAATCACCACTTTGGCAGTATCGCAGCCCATTGCGTTGTCACAGACTTGATAGGTGAAGCTGTCTTCTCCAACAAATCCATTTGCAGGTGTATACGTATAGGTTCCATCAGGATTCAAACTAACAGTACCATTTGAAGGATTTGAAACAGGGCTGGAGCTTACCAATAATGGGTCATTATCTTCATCCCAGTCGTTTGGCAATACCTGCCCATCAACGGGTGTATTTTCAAAAGTCACATTGATGTCGTCCAATGCCCTTGGATCATCATTTTTAGGATTAACAGTAATGTTAACTGTTGCGGTGTCACAGCGTACAGGGGTTGGGAAACCACTATCACAAATAGTGTAAATAATGGTTTCCTGTCCGTGGAAATTTATCAATGGCGTATAAGTAATTTCTCCTGTTTGAGGATCGACAGCAGTCATTCCCAAAGCAGGTCCTGTGATGATATTCACAGAAGTTGGGTCAATGCCACCGTTCGGATCATTTGGATCTGAGTCATTGTTTTTTACATCAATAACCAAAGGTGTATCCTCATCAGTTACACGTACATCGTCCACAGCGATTGGCTTGTCATTTACTGCATTAACAGTCACCGTAATAGAAGCTGTATCACAAAGACTTGGCAGAGGGGTTCCATCATCACAAACTCGGTATTCGATGGTGTTGGTTCCGTGAAATTCCGGGTTCGGAATATACGTTACTTGTCCCGTAAACATATTTACCTCTGCAATACCATTTCCAGGTGCAGAAACAATGGTAACTGTGGAAGGTACCAAGTTGCCATCGATGTCCACATCATCAAACATGACATCAAAAGACACAGGGGTATCCTCGTCGGTAGAGGCGATATTATTGGCAGCTACAGGTTTATCATTTACTGGATTAACTGTAATGAAAACAATAGCATCGTCACAATTTTCAGTTGGATTTGTCAAATCACAAACTTCATAGGTATAGCTATCAATTCCGTAAAATTGTGGGTTAGGTATATAGGTAACCTCCCCTGTAACCGGGTTCACAGCGGTCGTTCCGTTTAGAGGTGCAGTAATCACAGTTACACTGCTAGGATCAATATCATTATCGGGATCATAATCATTATTTAAAACATATGTTACAATATCCGTTTCTTCGTCTCCAAAATCTGCATCATCATTCGCAACAATATTATCTGGGATGGACAATATATCAAGTGTCACAGTCGCTGTATCACACAAGATCGGCGCTCCTGTATCACATATTTTGTACTGGTAAACATCGGGTCCGTTGTAGTGTAAATCTGGTGTATAGGTGATTTGCCCGCTAACTGGATTCACCTCCGTAGTTCCATTGGAAGGGGCTACAATTACAGTAACTGTTGTGGCATCCAAATTGTCATCCACATCAGAGTCATTATTCACTACATCAGTTGTTTGAGGCGTATCCTCATACAGTTCTTCAGATTCATCTACCGCTACGGGCTTGTCATTAATCCAATTTACAATTAAATCTACAATTGCCTCATCGCATAAACCATCATCATCGCAGACAGTGTATTTAAACATGTCCGTACCGTAGAAATGTTGATTGGGGGAGTAGGTAATCACTCCGCTTGTTGGATGTACGGAAAGCGTACCATTTGCAGGATTGGAGGTAATGGCAACCGAAGTTTTGTCAATAGTGCCATCTACATCTGTGTCATTAATAGGTACATTGATGTCAACTGGAGTATCCTCATCAGTTGTTTTAGAATCATTAGTGGCAATCGGACCATCGTTGATATCATTAACTGTAATGATTACAGTTGCAACATCGCATTTTGCCGGAATAGGGTTACCAGTATCGCAAATTTGATAAGTGAATTGATCCACTCCATTGAAGTTCAGATTTGGCGTATATTCTACTTCTCCAGTAATTGGATCAATACTCGTTGAACCATTGGAAGGACCAGACTGAATCGTTACAGAAGTATTATCGATTCCTCCATTTGGATCATTTGGATCAAGGTCGTTATTAGGAACATTTATCACAACAGGAGTATCCTCATCAGTAGTCTCAGCATCATCAGAGGCAACAGGATCGTCATTGCTTGGCGTTACAGTAATGTGTACAATCGCATTGTCACAGAATGGGCTTGGATTGGTCAAATCACAAACCTGATAGATAAAATTGTCGGTTCCATTGAAGTCGGGATCTGGGGTATAAGTCACTGTTCCATCATTGTGGTAAACAGCTGTACCATTTGCAGGAAGATTGGTGATGGTCACACCAGTCACATCGATATCATTGTCCACATCTACATCATTATTTAAAATATTCAAGGTAACAGGTGTTTCTTCAGGAGTATTGTCAGCATCGTCATTTGCCAAAACAGGATCAGGCACTCCAGTTACCATAATATTTACAGTAGCAGTATCGCAAAGTGGTGTTGGATTTGTTAAATCACAAATTTCGTAGATGATTAGATCCGGACCATTGTAATTCAAATCTGGTTGATATTCGATTTGACCACTTATGGCATCTACGGTGGATGTCCCATTGGAAGAATTGGTCAAAATGCGCACAGAAGTCACGTCCAAATCATTATCCGCATCCGTATCATTTGATGGTACCTCAATGATTGCTGTGACATCTTCTGCCGTATTTAAAATATCATCATTAGCTACCGGCTTGTCATTTACAGGAGTAACATTAATGATGACTGTATTTGGTGTCAAACTTTTACCACTATTGACGTCTTCTACCTTGAAATTGAAAGCAGAATAGGGCGCAGCGGTTTCATTGGGATCTGGTCTGAAGACCAATAAGCCGATGTTATTATTGTTAATTATCGTCCCAACATTAACCGACGCACCATTGTATAATAGTGTTCCATCAAATGGTAAACTAAATACTTCAATGCCACCAAAAGCATCCCCATCAGGATCCGAAAACCCATCATTGAAATGAGCTGCTGTGAAGGTAAAATCTGTATCCTCTGGCGTGCTGACGACTTCATCATCAGCGGCGGGAACATCATTTACAGGTGTGACATTGACAAATACCGTGTAAGCCGAAATGCTTTGTGCCCCACCGGCATCTTGTGGTCGAAACTCAAAAGTGGTGTAGGGCGACCCGTTGTCATTAGGATCCGGCCGGAAGATGAGATCCCCATTGGCGATATCATCAATATCAATTTTTTGACCCAGACTAACCTGAACATTATTCAAAAGCAAATTACCCAAGGGAGAAAGGGTCGAAATGACAACGCTGTCTAGAGCATCGCCTTCGACCGGGTCAGTATATCCGTCATTAAAATGGGTTGCAAAAAAAGTAAAATCTGTGTCCTCCGGGGTTGTAATGGTTTCATTATCTGCGATTGGGGGATCATTGATTGGAAGGACATTGATAAAGACCCAACCAGTATCACAGGCAGGGAAACTGTCACAAATTTCGTACTGCATGCTATCCAAGCCAAAGAAGTTTGGATCAGGTGTATAGATAAATGCCCTAGATTGGGTATCATAATTAGCCACTCCTCCGAGGAATGCAGTTAAATTATTGGTATTCACAGAATTGGAATCCAAATTACCATCTACATCAAAATCATTGTTAAGAATGGCAACTGAGATTGGGTCACTATCTTCATCTATGGTTAAGGTATCATTGGTAGCCACAGGTGGGTCATTACAATTTTTGATATTAAAGGCAATGCATGAACGTTTCAAATCACAGGAATTTGTGACTTGTACACAGACACTATCCAGTGTACCTTCAGTAGTGCCTATTAAATTAACATAAACTGCTGTATCTACAGGTTGACTCACAATGACTGCACCATTTGGCACCTCCCAGGAATAGCTCGTCGCATTGGCTACAGGAGCCGTCGTAAATAATTTATTGGTCTCCTGTTTGCACAAAAAGCAATGATCTGCATCATTATAACAATCAGGGTCATTGCAATCTATCAAACCGTCAAAATCGTTGTCTATTCCATCATCACATATTTCAGGAGGAGGAGCTTGTACATTGACGAAAATTTTGGCAGTATCGCATAGGTATGGAGTGGTATCACATAAGATATACTCAAACACATCTGTTCCTACAAAGGAATTATTGGGATCATATACAATCAAACCATTGTTATTATTGACACTTACAACAGAACCATTTGATGGTTGCTGAACACCTGTTGTGGAAACAGTAAAAGTATCTACAGCAATCCCCACATCATTCAAAAGCGTATATATATTAGCCACTGACTGATTGTAAATGGTCACAGTATCGTTCACAGCATCTACCAAACAAATAGCAGGTTGATTTTCTTGCTTCCGCTCCTCACTACCAAAAAACCAGGTATTAATGGTATTGACATCTCCATAGCAGCCATTATTCCAGGTATGACAAGGAGCAACACAACCATTGAATTCTACTTTGGGGGCTCCATTAAGATTATTATCTGGAATATTAGAATCATCATAATACTGATTAATTGGATTTGCCAAAGGCGGGGGAGTAGGACGGACCGTTTCAAAGGAAAAACCACCCGTCATAAATTCAGCATCATAAACTGGTAAATGGAAAACTCCCTGAGAGTAGGTTGTCATAAAATTAAAATGCTGGGTCAAATCAACGGGATTGCCCAGTCCGTCATTTCCATCCCAGTATAGTGATCGGACATAAGGAGGTTGTTCGCCTGGTTGTGCCTCAACTTTTACAGCCAGTGCAACATCTCGTGTTCCAGCATCATACACATATTGCCCTGAAGCTTGATCTAAATCAATTAATAAATCTATCTGCCCCGGTTTCGTTACAGTGACAAAGAATTGAGCACTGTTATTATCACAAGCGACAACGAATGGACTGCCCTCGTATGTTCCAATTGAACCACTTGGGTATACATTGGGATCCGGATTATTCAAAAACAAAGGGTGCTGTGCCAATCCAGTCAATGCTCCGTTCACAGAGCGTCTGTCTGCACAAACATCTCCTGTATTGCCAGGTCCGGTTTCATTGAAAAATATATTGAAGGCTACCGGTTGAAAACCAGAACCGTTGAAATCCACTTTGGTTACAATGCTATCGTTGGTAGCATAGATATGAAAAGAGCCATTGAAGGGGCGATCAAAGAAACCAAATTGGTTAGGGGAGGAACAACCAAATCCACCACCACTGCAATTGATAGCTGGCACATAAAAAGCCCAGTTTTTGGCGAATACTCTACCATCAATTGCACTTGGGCTTCCTCCTGTGGTTGCTACTGTAATATCCCACCATTCTATTGCAAAAGAACTTCCATTAAATGCATTGGAAGTCCGGCTAAATTCGATATAGTAGTCTCCTTTTGCTAAACCTGAAGGGTCAAAGGCAATTGCATTGTATCCACCAGATCCTACGATCTGATTTGGTCCGGCAACGGCATTGGCATGGCCCGAAATGTTTACTGGAATAGCATTTGGTCCAAATACCACATTTCCACTGGGATCCTTAATCCTGTAATAAGCGGTGATATCACCTGTAGTACAGGGATAGGCAATGCTGTTACGAGGTTGGCTAAAACCTAAAAATACTTGTTCATTATCCGGATCTTCAATATGGATATACATTCGCTGATTATCCGCACCATCATATCTTCCGAAATAATTGTAGGCACTATTGTTTAGGTTTAAATTAATTAAATCACTCGAAGTGGGTGATAATTGCTTGGTTCCCTCTGCAAAAAGGCAATTGGTCATTGCTACCAAAACAAATAAGCACATGGTTTTTCTAAAAATGTCAATACCATGCTGGTTTAGATAGCCAAAATCAATTGTTTGATTAGCAATTAGGTTGTTTGGTTGAGTACACGCTTTTTTCATGAGATGAAGTAATTTGTTAATAACCAAAATGGGTTCGTTCGTATCAGTTATGGGGGAGAAAAGAAGGGGGGGAAACGAGCTCTAATCTCTATTTTAACAATGTTTATATGCTTAATTCCAGGCAAAAAACAACCAGTGCCAAGGTTGTCACTTAGACTCCTTGACAGGTTTATTTCCAGCCTTATTTGTGTTTGTTTTAGAGGGTGGATATCACCAGTTGGCAACCGGAGTTTGATAAAGCAACTCCGGTCAGCGACCGGAGCTACTTTAGTTTCTAATTATATTATCAATCGGTCCCAATATTGATCTGATTGTCACCGTTGTGCAGGTATCTGTGCTGGCACAATTGCCTGTGTCGTTTAAGGCTTCCACACAGACATCGCCATTATTGCCTCCAAACGTTACAGAGATGGAGGTTGTACCTTGACCACTGTTAATGCTTGAGCCCACCGGAACTGTCCAATTATAACTTGCTGCACCTGAGACAGCACTGATACTGTAATTGTTGGGATCTCCTTCGCAAGGATCAGCCGCCCCTGTCAGGGCGCCTGGGTCACCAGGAATACAATCGCTATCTGCACAATCTATATCTCCATCCCCGTCATTGTCTATCAAATCATTGCAGATTTCCTGAGGGCAGCTAGCCAGGCCATAAGGAGAAGTAGAAGCTCCAACCTGTCCGCAGCCTCCATGATAGATGTCTATTTCACCATAGTAGTTTTTGTCTGTACTTCCAACGTCATTATCCAAATCCACTAAAACACTATTTCCAGCATTGCCACCAGCTGATGAGCTGTATTGCATCCCATAAATATAGGGTGATGGGAAATTGAGTGCATCACTGGTAAACACGACATACTCCTCAAATCCATAAAGGGTATCATTGGTGACATGGTGATAGGCCCAGGCAATGCCTCCACGCGCATTAGGCCCTCCAGCATAGAATCCTGAGGCATATTTGGTTCCATTTCCTTGTACAACACTTAAGTCTTCAACCCAGTCCCCAGTTTGGCACTGTCCATATTCCATTTGATGAACTGCATGGGAACCAGTTGCGGTACCAGCTGTATTCAATTGAATTTCAGAGAGTAACATTCTATTTCCAGCAGCATTAAACTCAATGTCGCCAACTGGATAGCTATGTCCGATTACAAATTCTTCCTGATCCGTAGGGGTATCAAAATCTCCGCTCATATCCAAGCCAATGGATCGCATATTGCTATTATTGGCATTGCCGTAAAGCGAATAATACAGGCGATTATCAACAGGATTGTAGGCTACCCCAACCACCATTTCTGCTCTTGGTGTTGCAGAGCCGTTCACGGTGCCTGTACTACCATAATCAAATGTGCTCAGGATATCTCCGGTATGTAAATCAATTCTATAAATTTTGCCATCGTCATAATTGGAGGCAAACATTTGATTGTGGGTGGTATCAATATCAATATAACCTACCCCCAGGGAACTTCCGGGAAGCGTTGCGAAAGTGCTTATATCGCCTGTCAATCTATCTATTTTATATATTTTAGGTTGAGAAGGAGTTGCATTCCAGATTCTGGTATTTGCTGCATAAATAATCCCTGCTCTTTGATCAATTGCCAGTCCCATCACTTCATCTCCTCCAAACTCTGTATTTGTCCATCCACGTACCATGTTGATGGACTGCCAGTTCAGTCCAAAATTACCGGCATCGTAATGTGCTCCCAGTCCAGTCATATCTTCAACTGCCAGTGTAATATTTCCCAAAACAGGACGACAAGTAATAGCCATATAACCAGGCTTGAGGATTTGACCTCCGGGAGTTGGGCAAGTACTGCAAACTGTTTTTGAATAACAATCCGGGTCATCACAATCTATTCTTCCATCGCAGTCATCATCAATTCCATTATTGCAAATTTCTCCTCCTTGATTGGTCAAACCAGTAGCAGAACCAATATTGTTTGTAAAATCGCATTCCCCGGTGCCTGTAATTGGGAAATCTGTTGCCAGGTCGTAAGGCAAGCTGCCAGACAAACTTCCGTTGTCATTCACGACTATATACACATCGAAAGGAACACTTAGACTGGAAATATCAGTTTTTAAACTTAAACTGGCACTACCCATTCCTGCGATTGAAGTACCTGTGGGAATAGTTTCATGAAGCGTTGGGTTGTCATTTTGTGGATCACCAAGATATATTGAGACTGGAAGCGAACCTGGCAATTCTGCAAGTCCATTATTTGCGACTGTATAATTAATTTGTAAGGAATCACATTCCGGAAAGCTTGTTCCATCTATGGTCAACACTGCATCGGCAGCCTTATAGGTGGGCGAGCCAGTAGCTGTCATTTCCGTCATTTGCACCAAAAAGCCATTCATAGCTCCATTGAAGGAAGCATGCAATGGATTTTGTTGTTGTTTTGGGATGGTAAGATCTTCATTGACATTTGTAGAAATAAAACCAGACTGGTTCCAGACTTTTCGAGCAGGCATCCACGGCAGATTGGCAGAACGATAAACGCGAATGTAGCCTGCACCGCTGAAACCAGGGCCGTTTCCGTTTTGGGAAGTGAGAATAATTTCCGAAGCTCCGTCGTTATTGACATCTGCAACGAGGGGATAATCGGTACGAGTACCAGACTGAGATTGGACTTTGGTTAATTCGGTGCCATCGCTTGCTTTCAAAATGTATAAATATTCCTCTTCACTGTAAACAATTTCATTATTCCCATCTCCCTCAAAATCGAAAAGGGTACTACCTGTTCTCTGAGAGCCATCATCCAAGCCAGTTTTTGACCATTTTAAGTCTAAAGAATTGGTTCCGGAATTGTACTCTAACACGACATAAATATTCAATCCAGCTGTTCCCAACTCTACCATTCCATCATTATCAAAATCTCCAATATTGATTCGTCCACCTCCACTAGTGCCAGGAATGTTATAGGTCGTTCCAATTTGTGTTTCCGTTCTGGGGTTCCAAACATAAATGCTTCCCGCAGACATCACTGCAATATCTACCGCTCCATCTCCATCGATATCTGCCATACTGGTAAAGCCATCATTTAATCCTCCAGAAATAGAAGAAACCACGGTGAGTGTACCATTGTCCTGAGAGCCATTGCCAGGTTCATAAGTATATACATTATTTCCAGCAACCAATTCCAGGCCATCTGCTTCAGCTCCAAAGTTGCCTCCGCCGGGCTTGGGATCGCCATTTTGGAAGACATCATAAGCCATAGAGAATTTATCTGCATTGCTACCATATTGTCCAATACTGCCGGAGCCCGTAGCAAGGCGAGTCCCATCAATTGCATTGAAAATCCTGGCACCTGAATATACTTCTGGTGTGCCGTCATAATCAAAGTCTGCCAGTTGTGGCGTATCGTATGAATGATGAGTAGCGGCAGAAGAAGTCCAAGCTGCTGCTGCTGTCCCAAATTCAAACCTCATGATATTGGCACTGTTATTTACTATAAAAACATCTCCCAAACCGTCTCTATCCACATCGCCTAAAGCCACCTGACTAAAAGGGCTATTCGCAGGAGAAGAAAAGGTCTGTTTGTGGCTGCCATCTACTCCACTGAACACAAATAGTTGGTTCGCAGCAGTTCCTTTACTCACCACTTCTGGAACACCGTCGCCATCCATATCACCTACATAAACCGCACAGCGCTGATCAATTGGATAAAGATTATGATCTGTTTGAAAAACCAACTCCAACTGAAAGCTGCTTGCTGTAGGTGGGACATATTGACAAGTGGGAGTGGGTTGTCCAAAATAAAACCCAGTGCAGGAAAAGCAATCCGGGTCGAAACAATCCACCAATCCATCCCCGTCATCATCCAGTTCATTATCACAAATTTCCATCATTGTGAATTGCAACCACAATGTTATAAAAGCTTCTTTTTCAAAAACCTCTTGTATTGAATCCTTAAGTTGATGAAGCATCTTTTCAGGAAAGGACATTTCCGGATTATGGGCATATATGGCTACTGGTAATAAAGAAAAGACCAATAGGCTCAAAATGGCGTGGGTAAACTTTCTTCCTAATCTTTCTAGATCAGAAGCAGTAGTAGAAGTATTTTTCATGAGACTAACCTTTGTTATTTGCCAAAATAGGATGCGCCGTTCAAAGGAAATAGCAGAAATGCTCCTTTGAAGTACGAATCTTCAAAAAATTATAAACTGTTGTATTCCAGAACAAAAAAACTCCTTAAGGCATTGATAATCAATACCTCATAAATACAACAAACAATTAATCTTATAAGATGAAAAGAAAGTGGTGAGCAAAAAAAGGAAAGTCAGGTAAATTCTACCCAAATCGGGCTTGATTTTTGATGTATTTTGGTTTAGTCTTAAAGGGACTTTCCCTTTTGCTTACCATGGCTGCTTGCTCCAACAAGTAGCCTTTTTTCTTTTCAGGGGATTTAAAAACTTCAAAATAATTATGTAAAATGTAAGGTTGGACTATTACTGCCAATCAATTTGATCGCCAAGAATAGACCGGGCTTTATATTTTTTCTTAAAAAATTGGGAATTGCAGAATATATTCCAGAGGGACATCAACAGGCGTGATTGTTGAATAGAATATAAATGCTTTAATTTTTTATATTCTTTACACGTCTAAAAGTCGAAAATAATAAAATGAATATCTGGGTTTGGGTAAAAACTATGTTTTCACTTTAGCTTTCGCGTTTTTTAAGAATTGATGGAGTATCTCAGGAAGGAAGATTAATGTGCGTTTATCTTGAAGGGCTAACCCTTAAGCACTTTTGCCGATATTACCTCCTTATGAGATTTATGTTTAGCCTTTTATATTAATAATTTTTTAATCAGCCGACAATATCTGTTTTGAAAATTTTCAAATCTTTTAAAAATACTCAATTTTGTGACAGGTCAATTGCACAATTTCAAAGTTTAAATCTGTTAAATTTTCCATTTGATAAGTGATATAACTGGGAAGGTATTATTTATAAACGGCAGTAAATCGGACATCAAATGCAGTTTAAAACGATTCTAAGGAAGCCCTAAAAACATACCAAGTGACTATTTTACATAAAAGATTAATGCTTCAATAAGGTCACGCTGCCAGTCAAACTTTGGTGTTTTCCGTTGCTCATTTCCAATTCTGCAAGCCATAGGTATACTGCATTCTCTGAAATTTTGCCATTAAACCTCCCATCCCATCCCTCCTTAGGATTGTTTGCAGAAAAATCTTGAATCGAGGCTACTTGTTCTCCCCATCTGTCAAAAATCAGCAAATGGTCGATTTTGGCTACAGCCCCTTCTCTTGAAAAAATAGTAAAATAATCATTGTGACCGTCTCCATTTGGGCTAAAAGCATTAGGCACATAAATACCCGCCTCAGAATTGACTTGAATGGTCAATTCTGATTTGGCTATACAACCTGATTCGTTGGTTACTTCAACCTCAAAGTGGGTAGTTTCTACTGCTTTTGCAATCGGCTGCAAACAATCTGAGCAGGAAAGCTTTTCGCTGGGCGTCCATGTAATTTGCTGAATATTGGCGGGAATTTCATTTACAGAGGCATTTAATTGAACAGTTTCCCCAAGGTCAACTATTGCTTTCTCTGCATTTAACTCCACCTTCAATTCAGCTGGCTGCTGAACATATACCTCCGCTTCATACAAACATCCATTTATATCTTCGATGACAACACTATAATTGTCAGTCGGAAGGTTTTTAAAAAGAGGTTCGGAGAAAAAATGATTGCCTCCATCAATGGAAAATAAATAAGGAGCGGTTCCGCCAGTGGTATTTTGTATGGTCACTTTACCAAAATCATCGTGACATTTGGGTTGTGTTACTTCAATTGTGGCATTTAGACCTTCAATTTGAGAAACCACAACACTATCAATTGCGGAACAATCATTTTCGATATTTTGAACAGTTAAAAAATAGCTGCCTGCTCCTGAAACGGTAGGCGTTAATGAATTTTGATTGTCGACTACTACACCATCTTCGGTTGTCCAATTAACTATAAATTGTGAACCCTGGTCAGAATTGCTGGCATCCAGCACTGCCTTATTCTCATCACACAACAGAAAAACATCGTCTCCTGCATCCACTGCTGGCAGATTAAGAGCATCTTTTATTGCTACTGCTTTTGTATTTGTGCAACCATTACTGTTGTCTATTATTTGTAATTGATAAATAGCTGACAAATTCACAATTGGTGACAAGGTTTCTTCACCAGAAAGTATATTGCCATTAATAGTTGTCCAAGAAATCGAATAAGGAGATCCTGAATCCGAGGCAGTAGCATCTATGGTTACTTCTTTCCTAGAGCAGGTGATGGGCAAGACAGGAGCAATATTTATAACAGGAACTTTAAAGTCCTCTGCTACTTCTACTTCGCTATTCGAAGAGCAGCCGTTTTCAGTGTTCGTCACCAACAATTCATAAACTCCCGTTCCATTTACCTCAATTTCTGCTGTTCCTTGCCCGGAAAGAATATTGCCATTTTGAGTGCTCCACACAAAATTGATATTGGAGCCGGAAGTAGACCCCCCGGCATCCAATGTTACAACAGCGAAATTACAATTTAGGGCTTGCGGTAACTCGATTTGTGAGATGGGTATTTCAAAATCAGCTTCAACAAAAACAGAATCCGTCACCATACAATTTCCACTGCCATGAGCAACATGTATCTGGTACATGCCCTCTGCACTCACAATAGGATTCCAACTTTCTGCTCCGCTTTCAATTGTCCCGGTTTGGGTAGTCCAATATATCGTTAGGTTATCTTTATCTGCATTTGCCTGAAGTTTAAGGTTAGGGTTTGTGCAGGTCAATTTCCCAGGCATTGTTATTTCGAGTAAGGGTAATTCTGCATTCATTTCTACTTCGATGCTGGCTGAATTCTGGCAATTATTGTCCTGGTTGGTAATCGTCAAAGTATAGATGCCAGGAGCATCAATACCAGGATTCAAAACATCTGTTGAGGATACAAAATTGCCATTTGATGTATACCAATCAAAAATATAATGGCTGCCATTGGAAGAATTCTCCGCATTCAAGACCGCTTGCATATTATCGCAATCCAGCATTCCTTCTTGTTCAATTAACACAATAGGCAAATCGACATCTTCCTGAATTTCAATACTTTGGGAAGTCGTACATTGGCTTATCGTATCAGTAGTTAACAAGGTGTAATTGCCAACTGCGTCAATTTGGATATTCAAACTACCTGAGTCCGAAAGGATATTGCCGTCGGCAGATTGCCACTTGGAAATGACATTTTCAAAATTTCCGGCAGCCTGAACTTCTATTGAGCCGATAGGCGATGCACAAGTTAAAATCGGCAAGTCTAAAATTTCAAAACTTGGATAATTCAAGTTGGAAAATACTTCTACTACAGCATTGCCAGTACAGCCATTATCCACATCTACTACTTCCAATTCATAAATACCAGCTTGGTTTACCTCTATGCTGGCAGTGTTTTCATCCAGGACAATATTGCCATTGGATGATTGCCATTGATACATCAGGTTTTGAGTATGTACTATGACTTCACTCTCCAATGTGATAATTGGATTTTCGCAATTGATCAATAATGGCTCAGCAATACTTATTTCAGGAGTAATTTTATTTTCAAAAACTTCTACGATCTGGCTACTAATACATTGATTGTCCTCATTTTGTAGCGTCAATTCATAAATACCAGGTTGATCTATTTCTGGTGTTAAAGAGTTTTGATTGATCAAAAAGTTACCATTTATGGTGCTCCAGTTTATTTGAAAATTTTGCCCAAAATCTGAATTTGAAGCATTAAGGATTTGAGTTGGCTTATTACAGGTGATTATTTCAGGAGTTTCAATGTGAATAAGGGGCGAATTAAAATTCGCCGTTATGGTTACACTTGAGCTTGCCGAGCATTGATTTTCTGAATTGGTTACCGTTAGCACATAAACTCCAGGTGCATCAACTTCTGGATTTAATGAATTCTGATTATTGGTGAAATTTCCATCTGTGCTTGTCCATTCGAAACTTAGATTGCTATTTCCGGAAATACTTCCATTTAGCTCAACACCAGGATTTCCACAATCCAACTCCTCGCCTTCACCAGCATCTACTTGAGGAAAATCGGCATCTGCTAAAACTTCGATTGCTGCTTGAGTTGTACAAAAGTTATTCAAATCAGTCACGCTCAATTCGTAGTTGCCGGCAGCCGAAACTGTTGGAATTAAGGTGTTTTCTCCCGAAACAATAAAACCGTTTAGGGTGCTCCATTCATAAGAGAATGTAGCACCCTGGGAGGAATTCACGGCGATTAAGTTGATTTCGGTAAGGTCACAGGTGATTAGTTCAGGAGTGTTGATGGTGACAATCGGTGATTCAAAATCACCAATAATTTCAATGTTTTGATTCTCCGTACAACCAGAATTGAGATTCGTAATTTGCAGATTGTAAATTCCTGGCTGATTGATTTCAGCAAGTAAGGAGGTATCTCCATTAAGGATATTTCCGTTTGAGGTAGTCCATTGGAAGCTTGAATTAATTGGAGTTTGAGATGCTGTTGCATTTAAATACAAGCTTTCCGTCTGACAATTTAATATTTCGGCAGGTGCAATCTGGGGAACTGGCGAATTAAAATTCGCCGTTACCAATGCTTCACTGGTGGCAAAACATCCATTTTGGGAATTTTGAACACTCAATTCATAGGTTCCAGGGGCATCAATTTCTGGAAACAAGGTATATGCTCCACTCAAAATATTTCCATCTGAGGTATTCCAGGTATATTGAAATTCACTACCAATACTGGAATTTTCAGCATTTAAAAGCAAAGTTGGATGATAGCAATTCAGTTCTGTATGAGACCCGGCATCTGCTATTGGTGGCTCCTGATTGACTTCGATTTTGATGGAATCAACAACAACACATCCGTTTGTTGTATTCGAAATGGTTAAGGTATAAAACCCAGCCTGGTTAGCTTCGGTGATCAAACTGGTATCACTGGAAATGATATTCCCCTGAACAGTCGTCCATTGATACATAAACTCACTTCCAGTATCTGAATTAGACGCATCTAGTGATATTTCATTTTTTATACAAGTTATGGTGTCGGGTACTTCAAATTCGACCTGAGGCAAGTCATAATCTCCATATATCTCGGTTTCGGAAAGTGAAGTACAACCATTGTCCATGTTGGTTACAACCAATTCATACATCCCAGGAGCATTGACTTCAATTTCGTGGACATTGTTTGGAGAAAGGATATTGCCCTCAGCGGTCGACCATAAAAACGCATATGCTGAACCCGAATTGGAATAGCTGCCATCAATGGTCACAAGGGTATCCTTACAAGTCAAATCCCCTGAAGGAATGGCTGCTCCAAATGGTGCTTCTGTATCTTCAAAAACCTGAGCTGTAGCGGTAGCCGTACAGCCATTATCCAGATTCGTAACTGTCAATTCATAAGTACCTCCCTGATTGACTGTTGGATACAAGGTATTGACATCAGAAACAATACTGCCATCTGTAGTCGTCCATTCATAAGTCATATTACCGGATGTGGTACTTCCTGCTCCTGAGATCAATGCTTCTTCCAAATAGCAGGAGATAATTTCAAAAGCATTCGCTTCTGCGATTGGAGGTTTCATATCAGAGATGACAATGCCTGAAGTGGTTGTGGTGCAATTATTTGCATCCGTCACTGTGAGTGTATAATACCCTGCTGGCAAACCAATGGGGTTTTGATAATTGGCTCCATTGCTCCACATGTATTGATAAGGTGAAGTCCCTCCTGAAACGATAGTAGAAATGGTTCCTCCTGTTGGATTTGCACAGGTAGCTGCACTTGTTCCTGTAATTGAGGCAATTAATTCTGTTGGTTCATTTAAAGTGGTTGAATGAACCTGAGTACAACCATTTGCATCTGTTACAGTTACTGAATAATTTCCTTGTGGTAAGTTAGTCGGATTTTGATTGATGTCTCCATTGCTCCACAAAAAACTATAGGGTGCGGTACCTCCTGAAATGCCTAGTTCAATATAACCATCATTTCCTCCATAACAATTGACATCAGAAAGGTTCGCAGATAAATCAATTTGCGTTTCAGTAACCTGAGCTGTACCCAAAAGATGGACGGGGCAACCGTTAGGGGATGTTGCAGACAATATTTCATATACTCCTGTAGAGAATGCTTGTAATTGGAAGGGGTTGTTAGCAGTAATCAATGCTGGTTGTGGAATCCCATTGATAGAATAGACAAATTGCCAAATACCGCTTTCTGAAAAGTTGATTTGTATTATTGCGGGGTTTCCTCCATTGGCACAAATCGTTTCGTTTCCAACTATTTCGGCTGTAGGGTTATCAAAAACAGTTACCAAAGCAGCATGGCTATTTGAATTGCCACATTGGTCACTCACGGTAACTGTATAGGTTGTTGAGTTTAATGGACTTACTGAAATTGAGGAGGTAGTGGCACCATTGCTCCAGTTGTATGTATAAACACCAGGCACACCTCCTGAGACAGAAGCTGAAAGGTTGGCTGTTTCTCCTTCACAAATCATTGCGTTAGCCGCCTGAATGGAAATCGCATCTGTATCTGAGATAATCATTTCAACTGTAGAAAGAGAGCAATTACACGGCTCCGCCAAATCCAGGATAATACTTTCATTTCCTTCGGAAAGTTGGTCTGCATACACTTCTATCGGAACTTGAACGGACATTTGTCCTGCCGGTATGGTAACAGCCATCGGAAATGTAGCGAAATCGATTCCAGGAGTAGCCGTACTTCCGGGGGAAAGCGCATAATTAAGGGTAACTGGCAAAGAGGTGTCATTATCTGTTCTTGTAAATTCAAAATAACCATCACTGCAGCCTTCAAATGCAGTACTGGAATTATTATTGGAAGGCACAATTGCTACCGCATCAACTTGTCCACCAATCTGAAAACTTTTTGCTTTTAAGAAAATAGCAGAATCATAAGCATCATCATAAACATCTGCAATTGCCATTTTAAAATGATAGGTCTGGCAGGGTATAAAATTCAAAGTAGCTGTCATCACTTTTGTAAAGCCATCGTATTCAATATGATTGGTAGCTCCGGTGCCACCAGGATGTCCTGTACAGTTTGGATGATTCAAAGAGGGATCCCCTGCCGGGATGCTGCCAATGTACCAATTTTGATTCACCGTATGATTGACATTGGCTACCGAAACTGGAGTTCCGGTACCAGGTATCAGTGCTACATTTTGTGCTCCTCCGCTATAACTGCCACCAATACCAGGTCCACTAACAAACAAACCAAAAACATCATTGTAGGGACTATTGACATACTCGCAGTATTCTTCTGAAGCAAATACGAATTCAAAAGTGACAATAGAAACAGTTGGCGTAAAGTCAAACTCAATTTTAGCTACGTCGTGAATTGTATTACTACCTGCAATTTGCTGTAAATCCACATCGTATCCATTGTTTGGCCAATTGAATGTTGTACCCGAATTGGCGTTTGGCCCTACTGCATTGGCTACATGACCTGTAGAAAGCAACAATCCTTCTTCCATTCCAATCGAAGTCATGCCATTTGAAAAACTGCCCAAAGCCCCTGCATTGCCAGTGGAAGTGATATTGGAGACCGCAGCACAATTATTGCCGACAAAGGTATTTTCAATTAAAGCAGAAGCCGAGTTAATTGCAGTGGTAATTCCAGATAATTCAGATTGCTGTGTTTTGAGTGGCGTGTTCTTATTGACCCTCAATTGGGTTGTCCTTCCCTGATTGGTTTGAGCATGAACGGAGGCAGACAGAAAAAGACATATACATGCCACGGTGAGCCAATAGTGTTTGTTCATTGCAGTGTTTGTTTGAATCGTGATGTATTTGTAATCAGTGTGGGAGGAAAGTCTGAGAGGGAATTTACAATTGGTACTGCAAAATTACTGTTGTGATTTTGCTTATACAATCCTCTGTTTTACTGAGAAAGGGATCGGTAAGTTTCGGGAAATGGCTAGGGAAAATCACGTACTCCCCTTATTAATAATCTTGTTTTGCTCAACCGTAGCAAGAAGATTTTCACAGCCTACCTTTTGTCAGTGCTTTATTTAAGTTCAAGTACAAGAATCAAGTTCAATTACAATTTTGAACTTGAACTTGGTTCTTGTACTTGAACTTTTATTGGAATGGATGTGTCTCGATTAAAAATTACTTTCTGATTTAAAAGTCACTACTTACTTTATAACTTTCTTCGTAAATTGATTCATATTCAATTATCACTTTCAGGTTTAGTATTCGAATGCTATCTGCCTTCCAGGTCAATAAGTTTAAACTTTCTGTGGGTTTGACGGTGGCACCTTCATCATAATAATACATTTCAGAGTAGGGTATATAGGAAACTGCTTCCGTTTTTGTCCAGGGATTTCCCTCTTTTGCATTGTACTTCTTCCCATTTTCAATAATTAAAAACTTTGTGATAAGGGCAGGTCCCAAGCCATCATTTGACAAACGGATGCTTTTGTAGTTATTGTGTGAAATGGCTTCGAAGTTTAAAATTGGTTTTACGGTCAGGCGATTGTGTCGTCTTTGTTCGCAACCTTGCCATACCGAGATGAATAAAGCCATCAAAGCGATAGCTACAGCTACCAGGGATTGGATGTTTCCTGTTTTCATATGTTTAAACAATTATGATTCTTTATAAAAATCGCATACCCTATGAATTTCGCCGCCTAAGAAGCTTTGATTTATTTACTTTACATAAGGACCCTACGAATTCATACTGTTTACTTCTTTCAATAAAATCCAAAAGATATATTTGACTTTCCAATACTTCTTCCCACAAATCAAATGTATCAGCTATTGGTTTATTTTGGTGGCTTGAATGGCATCACAGCTTTCCATCCTAATGATTTTCTTGAAGGAAGAACTGACTTTAATGCCCCTTTGGTAATCACCAATTTCCACCAATTGGATGGAAAGACAGGCCAAATGGTAAATAAGACAAGCGACATTTCACACAGTAATCAAATTGTATTAAAGCCTGAGGATGGTTTATTCAGGCTTGAATTTACACTTCTGGATTTCAAAGACCCCTAATTTAACAACTTCGCCTGGAAAATTGAGGCACTTCATGAAGACTGGAATTACATTGATGAAAACTTCATTCGGGTTGGCGGACTGCCCTTCGGAAATCACCTGCTCATCATAAAAGGAAAAGCTTCCAGCAGGCAATGGTCATCTGAGGAATTGCACCTTAGTGTACAGGTCTTAAGTCCATTCTATTTGAAGCCCTGGTTTATGGTACTTTTTATTTTGCTCCTTATCGGTGCAATGCTCATTTGGAATCGTTAGAGAATCAGGAACCTGAAAAAAAGCCAGGTAGAACTCGAAAAAGTGGAATTTGCATTTCTCCGGTCAGCGACCGGTTCTGCTCTTGCCATCATAAACTACTCTTTCGGAAAATCTGTGCTATGAATGACCTGAATTGATCTTCAGTTTGGGCTGGCATTTGAATGCCCTCGCTCTTTGGGTTGCGAGGGCTTTTTTTGAATCACTTCGCCACAAACGTCTGCTTCTCTACTCCTACTCCTTTGATAGTCAAAGACTTCCAGGCAGCAGGCAATTTGGTTTTGCCTTGAACGATTCCTTCATCTGTAATTTCCAAACCTCCAAAACCTGAAATGATGGCTTGAAGGGCTCCACCTGCACCGGTAGCAAAGTAGGGATTGGTGCCTCCGGCAGTTTCTGATATCACGCCAAAAGGAGGTACTTCGTTGGGTTTATAGGCATGCTGAAATATCTGGTAAGCTTTTTCAGGATCTCCAAGCCTGGAGTGTAGCGCTGCCAATACTGAAAAACCCATCGCTGGTCCCTCTGGAGACATTCGAGGTTCATAATATTCCAAATCGCGTCGAATGGCGGTTTCATCTGTAATAAAATTGAGGGGAAAGGCGAGCAAGTTGACGTCTGCTTGTTTGATCATAACCCCATCATAAGTTCTGTTTTCTCGCGTAGTGCCATCCTCAAATTTTAATATTGGAATGTTATCAGCTACGTGATTCCAGTCTGGATTTGGCCTCAGACCCAATTCTTCGGCTGCCTGAGTTGCATATCGCAAAACCGTTTTTGCCATCCCGTTTGTGAAGGCATTGTTGTCAATATTTTCTTCCCATTCGTTGGCACCGATGACGTTGTTAATGTCATATTGTCCTGGTCCGTTTCTTTCCACACGGCTTGCCCAAAAGTCGGCGACTTCCTTTAAAAGCGGATATCCTTGCGCCTGCAACCAATTTTTGTCTTTGGTTACCTGATAGTATTTCCAGTAAGACCAGCCTACACAGCCCGAAATGTGATGTTGAAAAGGTCCGGTCAATGCCCATACTGGCGTATCTTCCGAGCCGTCATCTGCCGATTCCCAGGGAAACATAGCGCCATCAAATCCATGAGCAAAAGCATTTTGCCTGGCTGCACCTAACCGTTCAAAACGGTAATCCAAAATGGATTTGGCAATTTCCGGCTGGAGCATCAAAAGTGGTGGATACATCCACAATTCCGTATCCCAGAATACATGTCCATTGTACCCCAAACCAGAAAGACCCATTGGTGACAAACTATAAGCAGTACCTTTTCTGGCAAAGGAGTACAAGTGATACAGCATAAATCGCACATCTCTTGTCGTCTCTGAATCCCCTTCAATGGTGATGTCACTTTCCCATAATTTATTCCAAGCCTGGTAATGTCTTTTAAGTAGTCGGTCTTTCCCTTCCAACATGGCAAATATGGACAATCGCTCTGCTTCATTATGAGGATCTTCGTAATGCTCAGTCGCACAGGTTGAAGAAACGATAGCAAATTCGTATTTCTCGCCCGCCTTCAGGTTTTTGTAAAACTTGGCGAGATGCATATTGTAATCCCAATCCTCGTGGATAAGATCTGGTTCATGACCATGCCCCTCCGTGAAAATAAAACTATTGGATACTGCTACTTTTTGGCTACCAGATGGGCTTTCAGCTACAGAAGTGAGCAATGGAATTTTCACGTGTGGGCGATCTATCTCTGCAAATAAATTTCGAACATCCTTCAAATGATTGGGGGTTTCAATCACACTAGCCGCCATGACCTTCATATCTTTTTGGGGCTCTATTTCAATAATTGCCAAGGCTGTATATGGCAGGTGCCGCAATGCCATCATTTTATGCGTTACGGTTGCCTTGTCTCCTACATTAAAAGTAGTTTTTAATTCCGCCTTTTGCATATCCAGTGTCTGGGCATAGTTGGAAATGGAGCGTTCATCTACCCAGGTTCCGTCTATCTCAAGCCGCATATTCAAGGCATTGAAAGTCTTTAAAATATTGGAGACGCGTCCCCTTTGGTAGTAATCATAAACTCCATTTAATACCATATCCTGAACCTGCATGGGCTTGGACGATGACACAATACCTATCATACCATTGGCGACGGTAACACCAAAATAGTTGGAAGGATCAATATTCTCTGCAGGTACCTGCCATGCTGCATTATCGGCATTTTGAGCAGTAAGAACAATTGTAGAAAAGATAAATAAGGAAAGGATGATTTGCTTCATGGTTATGGATTTTCTCTCAAAAATACACTTATTGTAAAAAACACAAAAAGTAAATTCAATTATTATATTTTTTATTGGTTTTTTAAATCAACAAGTTTGGTAATTGTTTAAGGGTATAGGATATTCGCCAAAAATTAACGCACCCAATAATTTTAAAATCATTCCGTCCACTGTTTCCTGATAACTATCGGGATCACCGTCTACCGGAATAGAATCAAAATTTATCCTAAATGACAACTGATTCTTTTGAAGTAATTGGCGGCAATCGCCTGAAAGGAGCAATCATTCCACAAGGAGCAAAAAATGAAGCCCTACAAGTGCTTTGTGCTGTTTTGCTGACGGAAGACCCCGTTACGATTTCCAATCTGCCAGATATTCGAGATGTAAATCGTCTTTTGGAATTATTGAGGGGCTTAAATGTAAAGGTTGAAAAACAAGCTTCAGATACTTATCATTTTCGAGCAGATCAGGTAGATATTTCCTTTTTTAACTCAAAAGAATTTCAAGCCAATGCCCGAAGAATCAGGGGCTCGGTAATGTTGATAGGACCCTTACTTGCCAGATTTGGAAAGGCTTTTTTACCACAACCTGGAGGTGACAAGATTGGAAGGCGTAGACTGGATACTCATTTTCGAGGCATTCAAAAATTGGGGGCTGTCTTTAACTACGATCCCGACAAATCAGCTTATGATATATCTACCAAACAACTTCGTGGCACGCACATCCTGATGGATGAAATATCCGTTACGGGAACCGCCAATGTAGTGATGGCAGCGGTAATGGCTGAAGGAGTTACCCAAATATACAATGCTGCCTGCGAGCCATATGTACAGCAATTGTGTCGAATGCTGAATCGAATGGGGGCAAAAATTTCTGGTATGGGTTCCAATTTATTGACCATTGAAGGCGTCAATTCTTTAAATGGAACGGAACATCGTTTGCTCCCAGATTTTATCGAAGTGGGAAGTTTTATCGGCTTGGCTGCCATGACGCAATCTGAAATAACTATTAAGGATGTGCAAGTGGGTGAGCTGGGCAATACCCTTCCTGTATTTGAACGAATGGGGGTACAATTTGAGGTTCGAGGTGATGATATATACGTACCTGCCCAGGAAAGTTACGAAATCCAATCTTTTATTGATGGCTCTATCATGACGATTTACGATGCTCCCTGGCCAGGATTTTGCCCCGATTTGATGAGTATCATTTTGGTAATGGCAACTCAAGCAAAGGGCAGTGTGCTCATTCACCAAAAAATGTTCGAAAGTCGCTTGTTCTTTGTAGACAAACTCATCGACATGGGTGCGCAAATCATCCTTTGCGATCCTCATCGCGCTACAGTCATTGGATTGAATCGAAGGCACCAATTGCGGGGTATCCGCATGACTTCTCCAGATATTCGTGCAGGGGTTGCTTTATTGATTGCAGCACTTTCTGCTAAAGGAAAAAGTATTATTGACAATGTGAATCAGATTGACCGAGGGTATCAGAATATTGATGGCAGGCTAAATGCATTGGGGGCAGAGATTCGAAGAGTGTAGCATGGCTCTCCTGAGCCGTTTTTGTGCTTGCACGGTTTTGGAAAACCGTGATACTTTTTTTACGACTCTGGAGAGTCGGATTACTTTTTTTCAAAGCGTGTAATTTTCAGGAAATGGAGTTTGCCCTTAAACCTGGATTCAGAGCTCAAATAAACTTTCATCCGGGATTCGTCAAAGTCCTCTGGTATTTTCATATAAAAGGCATAGTCATTAGCAAGACCAGGTTCGCTAATTCCATTGAACAGCCTTAGTTTGGAATGTTTCACGGCATCTTCATTTTTTATTTCCACATTCAAAAACGTGTTCCAAAATCCATACTCAACTGCAATTGATGCTTCAATCTTGAGCCATTTATCTGGACTGAAGGAACTGGAGAAATTTGATTCGATCCAGTTTTCTGAAATCCCATTTTCGTATTGAATGGAATAAACAGTATCTACTTGAATTTCCTTGGCGGTATAACCTGCTTCTCTATTTAATCTTTCCGATACATCCAATAAACTCATATCCAAAGGACTTGGATTGGGGTTTAAATAAATACTTGCATAATACATTCGGTTCATATCGTCATAGTGAATAATCGTTTTGTTGTATTGCCAGATTTGGAAAAAATTCACCAAAGTCAGATAAACACAAATAGCGTAAAGCCACCATCGCCATTTTTTGGATTCTAGATAGTTAAAAAATGCAGCCAAAGCCAACAAAAACAAAGGATAACTCTGCACCAAAGCCCTACAGGAATACGTACCTCCATACCGCCAGTCATGCCAGGCGATGATGATGTAAATATTTGAAAGACAAAAGATTAATACACTTTTTTTAAAAGGAAGGTTTTTCAAATAGAAGAAACCGACGATAAACAAAATAGAAATTGGTGTATAAATAAACCAACCCTTTTCCCAGCCAAAAAGAACCCGCCAATGAGGGGAGGCAAAATCCCATTTACTCCCCACATCATATACAAAGGAACCAGTTGTATATTTCCAATAAAGCAGTTGTGGCAATATTCCTAAAAAGCCAAAAATTATAGCACCAAACACATGAGAGCGATGTTTTTTGACCAAGTTCCATTTTGCCTTTGCTGCTTCTTTGGTTTGGGTATTCCAAAATAGTGGAATAAACAACATGATGGCTTCAGTAGGTCTTGAAATGGTAGCCATACCCATTACCAAGCCTGCCAAGGCTGCCCACTTGAATTGTGGGTTTTCGTGCCATTTGATAGTCGCATACAAAACCAAAACATACAATGGAAATATAAAACCATGACTCATGGCACTGTCTACAGCAGCATATTGAGGAAAATTACTCGCCAACAGTCCAAAAATCAGGGTCAGTGCCACTACCCTGTCTTCAAAATACCGCAACAAAATAATTCGAAGCAAAAACAAGGAAAGGATGCAATAAAAAACAGCTCCAAAGGAAATTGAGACCTGATAAGGTAATGAAAAGCCATTGGGTTCATAGGCTGTGTTTTTTGCTATCAAATGTCCAATTGCAAAAAATGGACTCTGTAGCAGGGCAACTCCTCCCAGATATTTAAAAACATAATTACCATTGTCATGACGATTGGCCTGATAAAGTTTACCGCCAGTAACCCGATAAGTTTCCTCAATTTTTGGGAACCATGTTAATTCTTTTGCATCTTCATAAATAAAAAACGAGGGCAAGTAAACATAATAACCTAAGGCATCGTAGGTGGTTACCTGAAACTTCCCTTCTGTTTCAATCTTGTCCTGAATGTAGAAAAGACGGGTGCCGATAAGAATAACACTGATGAATATGACAGCGAGTAAAGAATATTTGGTTTTCATTATTAACTTTAATTGCCTCAAAGAAAGGAAAATCCAGAAAGTATTCTTTGTTTCAGAGATATGCTTGTATAGGAAGAGACCAAAACCAATAGTTTCTTAATTTTTTTATCTTCGGCACCAGGGAATATTAATGATTCACAAGTTCAAGAATCAAGTTCAAACCCAAAATTGAACTTGAACTTGATTCTTGAACTTGAACTTAATTTTGGTTTTCCATCATTACTTATTCCCGAAAAACCCGATTGGTCTATGAGAAAAGAAGGCACCATACTCGTTGTTGATGACGAAGAAGACATTCGATTATCACTTCGTTTATTCCTCAAACAACACTTCGCCAGAGTCGTCACTGAACACAATCCCAATCTGATTCCTCGCCTCATGCGTCAGCACGAGCCGGATGTCATTTTGCTGGATATGAATTTCCGAAAAGGAGATACCAGTGGAAAAGATGGAATGCGTTGGCTGGAAAAAATCATTGAATTGAATCCAGAAGCCAATGTCATCATGGTTACAGCTTATAGTGGGGTCAATGTAGCAGTGGATGCGCTGAAGGCAGGTGCTGCAGATTTTGTAGAAAAACCCTGGCGAAATGAGCGGCTTTTAGCGACCATCAATTCCGTTTATAAACTCAGTCAGTCCAAACAAGAAGTACAACAGCTCCAAACCAAACAACGGGTATTGAGTCAGGATATGGATCAGCAATATGGAGATATCATTGGTGACTCTAAAGTAATGAACGACATTTTCAAAACGATAGAAAAAGTAGCCAAGACAGATGCCAATGTGCTGATTCTGGGAGAGAATGGAACTGGTAAGGAACTGATAGCCAGAGCCTTACATCGACAATCCAAACGTTCAGAAGAGGTTTTTATTAATGTAGATTTGGGGGCTGTACCAGAGACTTTATTTGAAAGTGAATTGTTTGGACATAAAAAAGGCGCTTTTACAGATGCATATGAAGACCGGGTGGGAAGATTTGAAGTAGCTTCCAATGGCACCTTATTTTTAGATGAAATTGGAAACTTATCCCTACCGCTTCAGGCAAAGTTACTTTCCGCCATTCAAAGTAAGCAGATCATGCGAGTGGGCACCAATCAATCTATTTCTGTAGATATCCGACTAGTCTGCGCTACCAATATGCCTATATATGAAATGGTAAGGGAAAATCGCTTTCGACAAGATTTACTATATCGAATTAATACCGTAGAAATAAAACTACCAGCCCTACGCGAGCGCCCGGAAGATATTCCACTGTTAGCAGATTATTTCCTGAAAATTTATGCTAAAAAATACCAGAAGCCTGAGCTAAAGTTTGGGGCAGGCACCATGAAAATTCTACAGGACTATACCTGGCAAGGCAACATTCGTGAATTGCGTCACTCTGTCGAACGCGCAGTCATTTTGTGCGAAGGCAGGGTACTAAAACCAGACGATTTCCTACTGCAATCTCATCAGGAAGAAGGCTCGGAAGGCACCCTACACACCTATAATCTCGACGAATTGGAGAAATGGGCGATTCAAAAGGCGATGACTAAACATCGGGGAAACATTACCAAGGCGGCGAGCGAGCTAGGCATTACCAGAGCAGCTTTGTATAGGAGACTGGAGAAGTATGGGTTGTAAGCTAAAGAATAAGATTAAGTATAAGTTTAAGCTTAAACTTATACTTAATCTTATTCTTTAGCTTTATTCTACTATCACAATCTTCTCAATCCTATCTCCTTGACGAATCTCATCTACTACTTCTACCCCATCGAATACTCTTCCAAAACAAGTATGATTTCTATCTAAATGACTTGTATTGTTTCGGCTGTGGCAAATGAAGAATTGGGAGCCTCCGGTATTTCTTCCGGCGTGAGCCATAGATAAGACTCCACGATCGTGAAATTGATTGTCGCCATCTAGTTCACAATCAATTTTGTAACCTGGACCACCTGTACCAGTTCCGTGAGGGCATCCGCCTTGAATCACAAAATCTGGAATCACTCTATGAAAAGTCAAGCCGTCGTAAAAGCCCTTTTTGGAAAGATCTACGAAGTTTTTCACCGTATTTGGAGCATCCGCTTCGTAGAATTCTACTTTCATCAATCCTTTTTCGGTATGGATTTCTGCTGTCATATTGGTATAGTTGTTTTTAAGTTTGGTTAAAAAAGTTGGCAAATGTAAAGAATCTGGAAAAACAAATTGGCAAAGTATATCTTAAGCTCCTACTTCCAATACCACACGATACCTTGGTTTTCCATTCCTCAATCGTTCAAAGGCTTCATTGACTTCAGATAGCTTGTACATTTCTGTCATTGGTTCAATTTGATGGCGGGCTACAAATTCCAGCATTTTTGCTATCGTTTGCGGGCTACCTACCGGAGAGGCAGAAATGCTTCTTTGCGCTCCCATCAAAAAACCAATCCTGGAGTTTACGGAAGGTGCGGCACCTACAATATGTAAAATGCCTTTTGGTTTTAAGGTTCTCAGGTAAGTTTCCCAATCCAATTCAACATTCACAGTCACCAAAACCATATCCAGGCTATTCCGCAATTTTTTCAAAGCATCTTTATCATGGGTGGGCACAAAATGATGTGCTCCCAATTTTTTTGCTTCTGCTTCTTTGTCAGGACTCGTTGAGAAAGCAGTCACTTCACAACCCCATGCTTTCAAAAATGCCAATGCCATGTGCCCCAATCCGCCGATTCCAACAACCCCTACTCTATGGAGCGGACTGATCTTGTTTTGAATGATTGGATTAAAAACGGTAACCCCACCGCAAAATAGTGGTCCGGCAGTCTTAGCATTCACGCCATCTGGCAATGGAATTGCCCAGGCAGCTTGTGCTCTAACTTTATCTGCAAATCCTCCATAACGCCCAACGATGGTATCTTTTTTACTTGAACATAAATTGTGGTCACCGCTCATACATTGCTCGCAAGTAAGGCAAGAACCGGAATTCCAACCCACTCCCACTCTTTGACCAATTTCCAGATGATGTACATGACTGCCTTTTCCAATCACTCGTCCTGCTATCTCGTGTCCGGGTACAAAAGGAAATTGAGTGATTCGCCAGTCATTGTTCAACATGCTCAAATCACTATGGCAGATTCCACAGTATTCCACGGCAATATCTACTTCATCAGCTTCCAAATCACCTAATTTGTATTCGAAAGGTTTCAAAGTTCCATGAGCTTCATGAGCTGCATATGCTTGTACTATCATTCTTTTTCAAGATTAAATTTTAGAATCAAAGAAATTGTGTTTAATTCGCGAAAATGTGAAAAAAAATCTTGATTTATGTCATTTATTCTTTCAAAAACCACCAAAATTGGCTGGATAGGCACAGGCGTCATGGGGCTCTCCATGAGTGGGCGATTATTGGATGAAGGCTACTCCCTTACTGTTTACAATCGCACCAAATCAAAAGCTCGTGCAGTCATAGACAAAGGAGCAGTATGGGCAGATTCCCCAAAAGAAGTAGCCGCTCAATCGGATGTTATTTTTAGTATCGTGGGTTTCCCCAATGACGTGGAACAAGTCTATTTTGACGAAAGTGGCATTCTAAATGGTGCAAAACCAGGGAGTATTTTGATAGATATGACTACAACCAAACCTAGTCTTTCAGAGAAAATTTACAATGCCGCCAAAGCCAATGGTATCTCTTCAATAGATGCACCTGTTTCGGGTGGAGATGTAGGAGCGAAAAATGGAACTTTATCCATCATGATTGGTGGTGACAAAAATGCTGTAGATGCAGTAATCCCGCTTTTTGAAATCATGGGCAAAAATATGATTTATGAAGGCAAGGCTGGCGCAGGACAACATACCAAAATGTGCAATCAAATCACCATTGCCGGAACGATGATAGGTGTCTGTGAGAGTTTATTGTATGCCCACAAAGCAGGTCTGGATTTGAATGTCATGTTACAAGCTATCAGTGGAGGTGCTGCAGGCTGTTGGACCTTGAATAATCTCGCCCCCAGGATCGTCAATCGAAATTTTGACCCAGGCTTTTATGTTGAGCACTTTATAAAAGACATGGAAATTGCTCTGGAAGAAGCTCGAAATATGAATTTGGCACTACCAGGTTTAGCTTTAGTTCATCAATTGTACAAAGCTGTCCAAGCACAGGGTCATGGAAAAAAAGGAACCCATGCCTTAACGCTGGCATTGGAACATATTTCTGGAATAAATGCCTAGGGTTTAGCCGTTTTTTAGTTCCTAATTAAACGTAAGATTTGAGTTCAATGAATTCATTTTCAATAACTTAAGCACCAAACCACAATTATCTACAAGTAATTTTAGCTTCATTTTATCGC
>JBGTQJ010000022.1:0-139517 GCA_041941305.1 Saprospiraceae bacterium | reverse complement strand
TAGATTAAGTAAAGAAGATAAATGAAATGGTTTTTATTGCCAAAATTCGGGATGAAACATGTTTGCCTTAGTGGAAAAAACATTGAACTGGATGGAGCAAAACAACAAAACTTAACTTCACTTTTGCCTTTATGTATTTGCATACACCCGAAAGCACCCTGAATGGAAACGGGTGGTTGATAAACAATTTGAAGCATACGATAAACAATAAAATATGGAAAGTTACAACAACTTAGTCGAAGGAATAAACGACTTAAAAAAACAAGGTTATATAGAAGACTTCAACTTAAAAGAAAATTGTTTAGAATGCAGAAACGGACAATACAAAGTATTCCATAACGAATTTGAAATAGATAAATGGTTTCGCATAGAAGGAGATGACTCAAGCGCAGACAATTCTTCTATACTATATGCAATTTCTTCAAAAAAATATAACATGAAAGGCACAATGGTTAATGCCTACGGTATGTATTCAAGCAGTATTGCTGATGAGATGCTTTCCAAATTAAAGTTCGCTTAATATGCAATTAAACATATGACTGGTTCTTTAAGAAAAAGCTGCCTACAACGGCTATAAGCCATAAAGGCGAAAGTAATAAAATAGCCTCCTATGAGGAAAAGGTTAAACTCAAACAGCTTCTTAAAGATTCAACCAATAGGTCAGCTTAAGAACAAGTGCTTGATTTTTACTCCCGAAGCCTTCAGGGAGATAATTTTCTGTATAAACAATAAACAGGTCCGACGCCGGCTGATAACGCCATTGAAAGCGGGCGTTAAAGTTGATATTGTCTAAAACGTTGTTGTACTGAACATAGGTTGTTAAAAAGATCTTGTCTGTAAAAGTCAGGTCGATACGGGGACCAATTAGAAATAATTGTTCCTGTCCAAAATTTTCTGGAAGTCGCAAATCATTGAAATCGAAGCGCAAAGCAACATTCCCATAAGGTTGGTAACGATAGGTAAGCTCTCCACTCAAGTTAAAGTTTTCGCCATTGTAGAAACCACCAAAACTACTACTGATTTGATAGAAAAATTTCTTTCTGGGATTACTTCTGTATCCAATGGAGACGGCGTTCCAATCATATTCCTCCCCTTCGAGAAAACCCATGAATTTATTCGGATCCAATAAATTGAAACTATTGGTGAGCTTTTGGTAAACGTAGTTGTAACTCATCTCTAAGGAGGAAGCATTAATGAAATCGAACTGGTAACCAAGTCGATAGCTCTGGTCGGTGTTGGTACCTCCCGGTATATAGGTATGATCATAATTAAAGAATGGTCCCATTCGAATAATGGATTCTTTTTTCGGGAAAATTTGATAGGTTACGTTGCCAAAAAAAGTATACTGACCAGGATAAACCTGTGCACTGGGCACAAAACCTGCTTCCGCATTGAAAAATTCGTTGATAAAAGCAAATCCGGAAAAAACACTAAATGTACGAGTTGAATAACGACCAAATAACAATCCGGAAAGATTTTCCCGGGTATTAAAATCATCAAAGGATTTACTGATAAAGGAACTGTGATACCACTTAGTGTCTTTACTCGACATTTCCAGATCAAGACTGACAACTCGATTATAGGTATTTGGCCTTAATTCGGTATTGGTTCCCACCTGTATTTCACGAAAAATGTTTTCGCTGAAGAATTTAGTGGAATCACCTGGTGCTACTCCAAAACTTTGCTTGTTCACGAAACTAAGTGTAATGTTAGATTGCGCCCAAAAATTTCTTTGTATCGCCGCAACGGTATAGTTTTGAGCAGGCAATCCAATAGCGGTTTCCTCTTTCGTATGCATATTTAAAACATTCACCCGCCATTTTTCATTTAACGAACCACTAAGCCTGGCGCCGTACATAATAGGAACTTGTCGAAACAAACCTGAGGAATCACGTGCTAATCCAACTCGTCGGGAAAAAAATGGGCGTGCTCCAGGATAACCAGCTAAGTCGAATAAATCACTGTTTTCCAAAAAAAACTGGCGCCTTTCAGGAAACCGAAATTCGAAACGGGTCAGGTTAATGATTTGATCGTCAACCTCCACTTGTGAAAAATCCGGATTAAAAGTCAGGTCCAGGTTTAAAGACGGTGTGACCGCTATTTTAGTATCGAAGCCAGCCTGGAAATCAGAATTTCGATCGACTGGGTCAACTTCTTTGTCGGCGGAAGTACTCGCAGTGATATAGGGGATAAAAGAAATGTTGGTTTTAGCAGGAGGAATTGGATCATCCCAAATCAATTGTCCTCCATAAGGAAAAGAAGCAGTGACAAATTGAATGGGAGTGCGGATCCAACTAGTTTTTTGGTTTCTTTTTAACTCCCAACGGTCCATAGAGATATTCCATTCACGGACGTTACTTTTATACCGAAAACTTTTGAATGGAATAGCCAATTCGGCGATCCATTTATCATCATAGCGAACTACTTTGGAATACCATTTATTATCCCAAAAGGTACTAAAGGAATTATCACCAGTCCCCCCTCCGGTAACCGTACCTTCCATCTGAACACCAGCAGGGGTGATGACAAAGAAAAATCCATTCAATTTATCGTTATATGGGCCAATTGCAAATCCAACATTATCATTTAGGTCGTATTTAAAATCACGCCTGAGCGAGTTGACAATGTCTGGTGTTTCATCGTCATAGCAAACAAAGGATGCATAGAAGAACTGGTCGTCGAACGTAAAACGGGCTTCCGTTTGGAAAGGGGCGCTCACTGTATCTACGGGATAGCTCATATACCAATCATCCGCAACATCGGCAGTCTGCCAGTCGGATTCATCCAATATCCCATCCAAGGTTATGGTGCCTATGGCCTTTTTAATATGTAATTCCGTACCAGGTTGGTTTTGACTATATCCATCAGTAAACGCCCAAAAAAGGACAGAAAACAGGATTATGATTGATCGGGTGTTCACCATCTTTTAAATTTGATTTCTATTGATTAAAATAGTATAAGGAGGGCTAAAATTAGGAATTAATTAGATACTTGTATTTTCCATTTATGCAATGGAAAAAGAAGGCGCTTTAAATCGATAAGGGATCGCAAAATCCCGGTTGTTAAAACCCAGATTTTTTTAACTCAACTTCAGATAAAGTTCGGTTTAATATGCCCAAACTTTGCGATCAAATGCAGACTAATACAATGCTTCTGGCCACGATCTGATCTTTCAGGCACTTTCAAAAAGGCTATGAAGCTTGTTTTCTCCTAAAGAGTTATATTAAACGCCTATTCTCACATAAAAACGAAGTTTTATGACTTCATATGCCAGATTGGTCATTTTACTTAATTCACTGTGAGATATGTAGGAATAAATTTACAGGAGCAGGCTCAAAAGGAAGGCATGGTGATTATTTCTATTATTATCGCTGCAATGGCGATAAGCAAAACCACAGCGCTAAAAAAGCCCACCCCCAAATGGAGGAAATCGTGAAGGCTTTATCCTTTTCTAAACGCTTCATCAAAAAGCTTCAAGTGGAGCTGGAAAAAATCATTGAAAATTTCTGGGGTGCAAGATTGAGGTATCTAGAGACTAAAAGCATGGAGGTCACAAAGAAAATTGAGGAATTGGAGGAGAAGTACATTAAAAAAGGAACGATTACAGATGCTACCTACGATAAATGGTATCGAAAATATCAATTGCAACTCGTGTTTTTTGGAGAGATAAAAGAAAAAGCAATTACAGTGAGCAAGTCTCACTTTTAGATAAGCTAATCCTACTATTAGGATTAACTACACGTTTAGGCTTTGGTTTTTTTGGACTTCGTAAAAAGAGTTTGTGAAACCAAAAAACACCAACAACCCTACTTTATCATGTCTGAAAAACAATTATATCCCATGATCAAAAACACTAAAAACAAAACCGATCATTACTATGGTTTCGGGATACACACCTAACCTTCGCAGATCAAACAAGATGACGTTATTTACCAACGCATTATTGGAAAAATGGAGTGCCTTCGGTCTGTTTGGAACCATCCTTACCGGACTTTCCATTCCGATCGAGGGCGACGGAGGTGTATTGACTGCACTAAGTGGGGTAAGTGTAGTTATCTTCTCTTTATGGCAGAAATTCCGAGAAGAAAGGCGCAAGGAAAAGCGCCACAACCTACAAATGGAAATCATTCAGAAAATACTGAAAGGCGAAATTGAAATGGATATTGAATTGATTCGTGAATTTATAAAAGAGGAAGGATGAAAAAATGGACTTACTTATATGCTGTACTTGCTTTTTTGATAGTTTTTTGGGGCTTGTTTTTGTTGATTAAGCCTAAGAAAAGGAAGTCTGGAAAGCATAAGGATTACCAATGGGACGCTTCAAAGTTTGGGTATAACCCCACCAGAGGTTTATTATTTAAAAAATAAAACTGAATATCGTGTTTTACCAAATGAGAACATCTTCATTTTAACTTAGGGGGCTAAAAGAATATTTTAACAATTAATATGCGATGAGAGTTTATTTAAAAACTGAAACGTTTTCAGTTTCTCAAACAGGCTTTATTTTTTAAGATTGGCCTAAAGTATTTTCTCATTTACGTTTTGATAGGAAGGCTTAAACTCGCAGTTTTTTCACTAAATTTTATTCTATAGTAAAAGTATGTATATTGTGTTCACAATAAAATTCCGGACGAAAACCAACTTCTAAATGACCTCACAAAACAGAAGAATCAGTATAAAAAATCAAATAAATAACTTTTCTCAAAAAAATTGCCTTCCTGAGGATGAGTCTAAGTTTAAGTACTTTTTTGAAGAATTAGCTAAAGATTTTTCTCAACATAGCGGTACCTTAAATATTTTATCATTTAGTATTAATCACACTCGTGATTTCTTTCTTCCATTTCTTCTTGAATTAGAAGGCGAAAAGTTAAAGGCTGTTTATTGTCATGTTTTTCGAAATAGGGAAGATGAAGTAGTGGATGAAAGGGAAGAATTTCTCAAAGAGTTTAGATCCGTATTTAAAAAAGCTAATATTGAATCATTACCAAAAGAGCCTGAAGAAACTTTCAAAAACGAAGATGGAATTTTAATTAATGGGGTTAAAAAATTTCCAATTAAAATAATATTCGAAACTATTAGACAGGAGGAAATAATAAATTTTGAAAAATCCCCAAAATTGAAGTATGACCTAATTTTTTGTTGTTTTCAACTTCATTTTCAACAAAATTGGCGATTGTGGATCCATCATCTATTTATGCAATTAAATCATGGTGGATGTTTTGTATATGCACGTGTTTATGATGATTTTGAAATTCTTGATTGTCGATTTGACCGAAAAAATGTGCTTTTGCAAAACAAGGATAAAGCATTTTGTCATTTTTTTGATTTCATGAAGGAATTGGATGCCTACCGTAGTGGTAAATCCTTTTTTTGGCAACCAGAACTTAGAATGTCAAATGTGGAAGTATTAGATCAACATCTTTTTGGTGCTTTTGAGAAATCCAGTCAAGTAAAAGTTTCTTTTAAAACTTTGGAATGTTCCTGTCATGAAATAATTCAAGAATGGATTCGACGTGGGAATGATAAAAGAGGATTGATAAGTAGTTTAGATATTGGAATAGATATTAATTATAAGGATTTGCTGGATTTTAAACACCAACCGTCCAAGCAATCTTTTGTTTTAGAAAAAAAAATCGAACTAACTGCAGCAAAAAAGTTTAATCTTGATTATGGCAATAGAACCAATAAACTAAATCATTCGATTCAATGGTCGTTTATAAAATTAATGAATAAAATTGAAAGGATTAATGACCATGAATTCTCTACCCTTGCAAAAAAAGTCCTTGACCTTCTTTTGACTCATGATACTTTTTTGCCCTTCGTTACAAAATATTGTGCGATCGTTGGCTGGGATCGTATAAGAAATAACTATAAATACCCGATTTTATACGCCCAAAATAAATTTCAGAAAATTCCAAATTCTGAAAGCGTTGAAAAGGAATTTTCAGATAATACACAAAATGTTTTTGAAAGATATTTGTCCACAAATAATGGTGATATTATTTCTCTGGAAGAATTCTTCTTTTCGAGAACTCAACACAATTTTCCTGTAAGAATTGTGGTGGCGAACTCATCTATTTTGGAGTTTGAACAGAAGAAAATATCTAGTGAAGGCTCTGGAAGACCTTTTCATAAATTAGAAATATTCACTAATGGGGAATCTCAAGGGATGATAGGATTTAAATTGACCTTAAATGATAAAAACCAGGTCACTTTTATGACCATTTTATTGCCGGAAATATTTAATGACAAAGAAGGAAAATGGATAACCTTTGGGAATAATGGAATCGACTTGGATAGAAATACTTTAAAGTATAGGCAATTTGAAATACATCGAAAAGAACTTCTAGAATATGAATTTGGAAAAAGTTATATTGATAGAGTTTCTTCACATTATAAAATAAACATTTCTTTTCCTGATTTTGAATTGAAACCTGGAGAAAATAATAGCCTAGAAATACTTGAGCGATTTGGATTTTCACATGAAGAAGACAAACAAAAAATTTATAAAGAATTTATTCAAGCCTTAATATGTGCTGTTACTGTTCATAGTTTGGAGCCTTACAAAAATCATCTAATGTACTTCCCATCTTCAATTATTGAAGACCAAACTGCTGGTAAGGGGCCAGGAGGGATCATCTTATTTGAAAATCAAATTCCAAATTTTGACAACTTGCATAATATTAAACAATTGATTCGTGAAAGAAACCGGAATTTGGCCCGCGTTTGCAATTTGATTTTTTATAAAGTCAATGTTGTTGAATCTGTAGGAAAAGATTTTTTAGAACGAGCTCTAAAAGCAGCTGTAGCTGCTATTATTTCTCGAAATGGTTCTCATGGACTAGGAAGTCATGTTTTGCCTACTGTAAGTCACATTGCTCACAATCCATATGACAATCAACAACTATTTACCTACTTGGAACAAAGACTGGATTTTATTGCTCAGGTAGCATCTGAGTTTCCAAGTTGGTCCTTCCCCGCGTGGTTTACTAGTGATTTAATGATGCGGTTTTATTTACAAAGAACCATATTAAATACTTTGGTGAAAACTGAAGATATTACTGCTTATGAGTTTGATTTTGGTGAAAAAGTAGTCGAAAGAAATTGGTTTAACGATTATAAAAAAGGATTACATAGAAAAAATAAACCAAAAAGAGGAACAATAATTATTGTTCATGGATTTGTTAACCAAATCATTAAAAATACGAAAGAGAATGTTGTCATTACTATTATTGAAAGGCACCCAGATAATCCTTTTCAAAAAGACAATTTGAATAATGAATTTGTATGTAATTTCCCATTAGGCCATTATCGATATCAGGATGATGAATCATTAACTTTCAAAAGGGGTTTACAGATTCGTGTAATGGGCGAATTGCATCAAGAAAAGGAATTAAAAGATTGCAAGCTTATTCATCAAAAATTGGTCATAAAAATTCGTAAAAGAATTTTCGCTGATTTTAGAAAATTAAGGATATCCCCTGAAGGTAAGTGGAAAGATCACCTAATAAATAATAATATCCTTAATAGTTCAGAACATATCCAAGAGGCAATTGATGTTGGAAAAAAAAGCCTAATAAAGAACTACTGCTTCAAAGAAGGAAATCGAAAGAGGACAAAGGTTTATGGTGTAATATGGCAATCTATTAATGAAGGGGAAAAAGGTGAAGAACAGGTGAATGAAATTATTTTGCTCTCTTCGGTTAAACATCCAGATACTTCTAAATTGGATGGTCGTGGATTACATATTATTCTGAAAAATCCTGTATCTGAAAATAAAAAGATTCTTTTAACGGCGGGTAGGCGGATAATTGTTGAAGGCATAATTAAGTTGCATAGCGAACTTACAGATGAATCCGTTTTAATGACGCTGGAAGAAGCAGAAATATTAGAAGTTGTAGGTATCAATTATTTAGTTGGTGAACGCCTTACCAGGTATAAGAATGATGATCGTCTCAATCAAGATATGTTAATTGCAATTCCAGGAGGAGTCATTGGTTATCAAGCTTTTTATACTATTTTAGAAAACATAATGCGAAATGCAGCTAAACACGATTGGATTAGATTAAAAAGGGAAGATAGGTTTGGTAAAAACCTTGAGATTAAAATTGAATTGGAAGAAAAAAAAGATAAAAATTTTATTATATGCAAAATATGGACAAATGCAAGTGACTTGAGAAGTGATGGTACTTTTATTGAAGAAACTATTTTAGATAAAGAATTTGATGAAAAACACAAATTACCAGATCCTAAACTCCCCGTTCACCATCGCTTAAATCGTATTTTACGACAACAACTTATTGATGATAATGGAGAACTACAGAAAAATTATCTTGGTATTTCGGAAACTAAAATTGCTGCAGGCTTTTTGAGCAACCAAAAGCTTAAACTTATTGGAGGATTTCCCGGTAAAAAGGAGAATATTATTCTTCAAGATATTAGCAATCAGAATAAAGGCTTTATTAAGGCTTCAGCTGTTTGGGAAGCAGATGGATTGGAGTTAGTACCACGGTTGGGTTACAAAATAAAACTATTAAAACCCAAAGAACTTATTATACTTTATGATGAAGAAGCATCGACAGAAAAGTATTATAAAAAAGAATGGAAAGCTTTTTTTGATGGAGAAGAAAAAGGATGTAGAATAGAAAGTTATTTTGATTTTATCAAAAGGCTGGATTTCTCTCTTGATTACGATTTTTATGTTTTACATACTCAAGGATTAAAAGGTCGAGAGAAGAGAACTGAACGAGAAAATTCTTTTTTAAACCTGTTACAAGATCTAGAAGAGAAATTTTTCAATGATGAGCTAAGTATAAATGAATTAGAACGGATTATCAGGGATGTTCTTCATATAATAGAGTTTTATCCATATCGATTCTTTTTGGTATTGCCTGATAAGAAGAGAGATGAATCTCTCTTTTTTAAGAAAGATTTAAAATTGACAGATGATTTAGACAAATTTGTCAAATTTATTAAACAGAGAATATACTTTATCAAACAATCAGAATTTGAATCACTTATTAAAAAAGAAGAGAAAAGAAAAAACATTGCTCCACTTGATGCTTTTAAAATTCGACTTTACGATTTATGGCTTCAAATGATGATCCCAGGTGGCATAAAAGGAGAGCGGAAAGTCCAACCAGTAATTTTTGATTTGGGTTTGAGTGAAAAAGGCTATAAAAAAAATCAATTGATTGATACAGGTGTTATCCGAGGTACCTTTCAAACCTTTAAAAAATTTATTTTAGACGAATTTATTGAGGTTTATGGAAAGGAAAAGTTAAGTATCCAGGCAATTGATATTTTAAGAACCAGTGAGGTAGACAAAAGAACATTTAGTGGGCAAACTACTTTTTTGAAAAAATGGCTTGGTGAAGCAGATAAGTCTTTTCCTATGAATGACTTACTTGTAGAAAACTTTACTAAAGTATTTGAAAAATATAAAGAGCTGTATTGTACTTTATATATTAAGCGTGCTGACCAAATAGAGACACTTCCTATGATTTATCGACCAATTGAAAATTTGAATCCTACTGATAATGTCGATTTAAACATGGGTGAAGGACAGAATATTTATGTAAACCATCTTTTACAAAATGGAGATTGGAAGGAAGAATTGCTTCCTGATATTCAAGACCATTATAAAGTATATGACAGAACTCACAAGACCAAGAATAAGGATACTTTACCTCCAATTGGCTATTTGCGGCATGGTCAGGAACATGGTGATGAAAAAAAAGGAAAATATTTCTATTTAGATTACTTAAGTGGAGGGCAAATTTTTTATTCCCTTCTAAAGGAATACCCTATAGATAAAAAAAATATTTATCCATTTAATCGACTTTTAATACAGTTATTGGAAAACCCTATTCCTAAAATAATGATTATTGATGAGCGTGTAATAGACTATGTTAACCATAACCAATTCAGGCAAAGATTAAGTAATCTAAATATTATTGTTCCGGATAAAATTGAAATTAAAGAAACCAGTATCGATCAAAAATCAGAAACTAATTTTCTGACAACTAAGGATAGTTCAAGGCTATCTTCTTCCTATATTTTCAGAACGCCAAAAGCAAATAAGGAAGATTTGGATGGCACTCCATCTGTAATTGAAGTTGAGATTGGAGATAAAGTAATAAAAATTCACTTTCACAATCCAAAGAATACGACTGAGTTGAATAATACGAGTAATTTTCAATTCAGAATTAGCAATCTGGTTATTCACCATTCCATAATAAAAAGGTTTTTTGGAAGTGAAGAATTACCAGAATCTCCAACTCCAGATCTACGCATTGAAACTAATGCTGATAAATTTATTAGGGCTATTAAATTAAACCATATTCCAAGTGTAATTATTACTTCGGGTAAAGGAGAGCCTGCTGATTTATCTCAATATGCTAAATTTTTACCGTTTTCAAATATTGAAAATTACATCTTACAGTCAAGACCGGAAAAATTCTTGCTAACACAAATACTATTAAAAACCATCCGTAGTGATTTTGAGAAATAAAAAATAGAAAGGAACAATTTTTTCACATGAAAAAAACAATTGAATTACATATTTTCATTACCTGTCTTACTAGTCGTGAACATCCCCTTGATGGTATTAAGAAAATACTTCCATTTATTAAACAAACGGTTACAGGAAAACCAGATAATCTCTTCTTTGGAGAAGGGGGAGTGCCAGAAATTCTTGTCAAGTATTATCTTGAACAAAATGAACAATATGTCATACCTATGAAAGTGGATGGTAATGTCATGTGTGATTCAGGCCAATACTTTGAGGAAACCCGGAATTTTTGGAAATATATAAAGGATGAACCGAAAAAAGTTCCTTCGGAGTTTTTCAAAAACTTTATTAATACATTAGTCAATATTGGAAGACAGGCATTAGATTCCCCATCCTTAGATGTGATAGAAATAGAAAATCAACAAAATATTAAAATTGATAATAATATTGAATGGAAAATAATTTTGTATCCACATTGGGGAGGTGAGTCGGAACTTGCAACCCAAAACCTTAAACAGCATATTCAAAATTCAAGAATGCAAGAAATGGTAGTAGGAATTACGGATATTGAGGTGATCCCTTATTCCTGTGAATTATCTACTGAAAATGAAATTTGGGAAAATATTTTGGATAGTACGATTTTTGAAAATTTCAAGACACACTTTTATAAACCGATAGAAAAATCAGAGCTATTTGAAAGCGTTGAAAAAGAATTTTTCGAAAAAGCAGAATTGGATAATATTGAAAGTGATTTAGATTGGGATGATGATATTAATGATTCTTGGAAAAATATTATAGAAACTAAAAAAGGAGAACCAATATATCCCTTACCTAAACGCCATAAAATACCAAGTACAGAAAAAAAACAACCTCTTTTTCAGGCTCCCAGAGCAAAAATTAGTAGAACCTGGATTGGAGGTAGAACTCTCAGAGTGAAATTTGTAGATTTGTTTGATGAGAAGAAGGAGCAGCTTTTTGTTTCTTTAAAAGATTCAAATAATTATAAATTATGGGAAAAATGTAAAGAATTAATTTGCAATGAAATTAACCAAAAACTGGAAAATATTGAATTGGTTGAGGCAGAGGATGATCCAAATTTAATTATTGCATTTGCGCGGATGCAATATTTCAATATCAGTCAAGTTTATGATAAACTTAGTGTACGAAGGAGTTTCAGAATAGACAATGAAGATGCTATTTCCCGAGATGAACATATGAGCTTTGATTATTTACCAGTTGTCACAATTGGTTTGATGAATGTGATGACTTATTATCATGATAGAAGGACTAGGGATTTGGATGCTAAATTTGAATATATAGAAAATGCTTGGGAAATATATCGATTGCTTCAACTTGATAATCGATTTCGTTTTTTTGATAGTTCTATTTGGTTTCAATACGTTGCTGTGACTAAACGTTTTGTGCGTGATCTGAAAATGGCCATACACAATGTTCATTATAATTGGGAAAATGGAATATATCGAACTGTTGAAGCCATGGAAAGTCTTGAATTCAAATTAAGGCTTTTGAGAAATAGTTATGTTATCAATTTTGCTGAAAGACCTAGTGGACCTATAGTTACACCTTTTGTATTTCACCCTGAAAGCCGAATGAGAAGGTTGGCTATGAAAGAACAGGCTAGTATTTTGGATGTTAAATGGAAGCTGTTATTCATAGATGATTTAGCTGATAAACCTTTAAATTATTCTAAGGTCTTTGAGAAAGGAGAAACGAAAAAAACCAAACAAGGACTAATAGAAGATTGTATTGCAGGTAAACACTTGCCAAAAGAATATCGAAGCTTTCCGGCTTATGAAAATACTCAAAAGATCAAAGCTGCAAATATTGATCTTATCTGTGTTGAAAATATAAATCAAGGTTATAGTAAAATCACTGCTCAGGGAAAAGATGAACAAGACGTAATCGAAGAATATGATCTGATTTTACTTAATTATCTTTTTGATTTTGATTCTCAAAAAGGAGAATATGAAGTTAATAAAAACAAAGTTAAATATGGTTTTCATCTGCTCCAAAATATAAATGCATGGACAATTGCAAATGAAGAAAATGAAACGCTTTATGAAGAAATGCTTCAAAGATTGGGACCCACAGAAAAATTGTACTTTCTTCCAGTCTCTACTTATGATGGGGCAATGGAGGGTAAATTGCACGATCTTGGTATTCCACTATCACACAATTATTGGGAAATTGGAGCTGGCGTAGATCCAATTACAACACCTCAACTTTTTCGATACCGTTTATTTTATTTATTGCGTAAACAACTTGAGAATTTTGTTTTCTTTCAGAGGGAGATTGTTATTTCGAAAAAAGAAGAAATACAGGAATCAATCCAAAATGGGTTTTATGATAAAGCACATTTAAGAACTTATCAAAAAGAAAGTGCCCCGCAATCTTTGCTTTTAAAATATGTGGCAAGAATTGTTGAGGCTTATGATAGTAATAATGCCCGTGATCTTCAGTATGAAACACTAAAATTGTTTCCAAAAATTGTCGAATTGGGGGCTCGCTTCAAAAAATTAATTGCTCATAAAGAAAAGAGTAAATTAGCCAAAGGTATTCTGGAAAATTATTTCTTCAACTTTGACCAATTTGCATGGGATCATTTTCAACACTTTTTTTACCTTATTACATATGGGACTTTTCAACAAAAACAAGAAATGTGGGAAGAATACATATTCTTGCTTCAAATCATAGAGCAAAAACAAAAAGGACTAAAATTAAAAGACAAGCGAAATTTTCAATCCTTTAAACAATTTAAAGAAAAATTAGCCTCAATTGCAGATTATATTTCCCGATTAGGCACTTACAATAAATAACCCAGGCTTATGGCTGCAGGAAAATTCTTTTTTCTCGACCCTTATTCCCACGAAGAGAAATTACAACATATTTTCAGGTATAGAAAAATTACAAAAAAAAACCAAACGGACTCAAAACTGATAAGTCCAGAGGATTCCTATCCAGAATATCCAATTTATGTAACCCTAAATCCTGAGGCTATTACTTTTCACTTTATTGGTTTGAAATTTTTAAAAAGAGATCCAAACAATGAAAATAGAAATCATAGAGACTTGGTTCGATCTCAACATCATGAAGCCCTAATTCTACCGTTATCTCATAATCTCCAGATAATAGATGAACTTACAGAGATATTGAAAAGAACTATTAATGAATCCATCGAATTTGATAGTAAAATATATCATTGGGAAGAGGATTTTAAAGAAGATACAAATGATGAAATTACTAAGGATGTCACCTTTTCTACACTTGAACGAAATGTGAAATTTTCTACGGAAGTTACAACCCAAAATTCTGCTAATTTATTCATGACGACCTCTCTGGATAAATTGAAGGAATCAAATAATGAACTTTTTTATCTCCCTAAGCGAGAATTAATTCTTGATTTTCTTTTTGACCTAGAACATTCAAGTGTTTTCAGAAGTAGTCCCTATTTTCAGATAATTGAGACAAAAATGAAAGAGTGTTTTTTAGTGGAAGCTATTTTTGCTAAGTGTGATTATTATTACTGTCGACAGCAATATTCGAAATATTTTTTTTACGCTCAAGAAGGTGAAGGTGTAAATGCTCTTAAAAACGAATGGTCAAAATTATTAGAAATTAGTGAACTGTCTTGGATAAAAGTAATAAACAGGGATGAAAGTCTAGAATTATTCCAAAATTCAAATGGTTGGTTTTACAATGTTGAAAAAGAAATGAAAGCAGTAATATTTAATGATAATCCTCAAATTGAATATCATCAAATATTTTATGAAAAAAATTTATTAAGCAGTTACAATAACATCCAAAAATTAATTGACTCATTTTTTGGGTCAATTCAGTTTAGAAGACTTGGTAACCTATTTGATAAACTAAATATTGGCTTGCCCGTAATCGCGAATGCTATTGTTTTCGCTACAATTATTTTTTTCTATGCTCTTTTTATTATCCCAATTTCCTTTTCTCATTTTGTATTAGTTTCACAGCATCAACCCTTTCTTAATGTTTTATTAGGATTATTTATTCTGTTATTTGGACTTCTATTGTATTTGGAATGCTCTATTTTTCCATTAAAAAAGAATTTAAATTGGGGCCCATTTAAAAGAGAAAAATGGGAAGAGGAAATAAAAAAGTCAATAGAATTATTAGAACAAAAAGATGAAGAGAAGTACAAAACTGAACGACAAAATTTTCATAGAAAATCTTATAATGTTCAAAGGATTGTAAATAATTTTTTTCTACAGAAATTTAATCTTGCTCATGCATTCCGTAATAGTATTCCTATTGAATTTAGAAAGGTAGTTTCAATTGGTGGCCTTTTTATTGCTGGAATTATTTCTGCTATAATTTTTAGAGTTTTATGGTTTAAAATTTTCCCTCAGAATGATATTCTTTCAAATAATTATTTAAATTCTAACAATGAATTCGTTTTACACTTTGAAATAATTACTTATGGTATTTTAATAATGGGAATACTATTAACAATTGGCATGGCACTGTCAAATGTTCTTTATCGATACGTTTATATAAAGGAAGGTGGAAGTAATATTTTTATTAACCCCAAAAGAGATGTCAGTATATTAATTCTATTAGCATTAGCAACTTTTTCCCAGTTAGCAATTTCAAAACAGGCTCCAAATACAATATTCCTATATTTTTTCTTAGTTGCTCTAGGGCTATTTTTTTTATTAAATGATTTTGATAAAATATCAAAAAAAGGGAAAAAAATAATTTCTTTCTTATGTGTCATAATTATTTATTTAACCATAAATAATCCGATAGTAGTAATAATAACTTTACTGTTTTTTTTGCTTGTTTTTCAGTTATTGGGAAAAAAGAGAAAAGTTCCAAGACTTAATTTTTTTACTTTTAATTTATTGTTACCTAGACTCCAAATGGGTATTGTTGCTAGTTGGATCATATTGGTCGCTACTGAAGAATTGTGGAAGGCAAATATTCGAATTGATACCATTGTCTTAGTAATGGGGGTGCTATTGTTAAGTTTAGTTGCTTTCTTTTATTTGGCTTATATTATGTCAAATAGATCTTTTTATCTTGATTGGAAAGCATTGATTTTTCGAGGTGGCTTTTTAATATTCTATGGTTTTTTGATTTCCTTTCTCTTTGGGATTGTTTCTATGAGTATTATTGGCAAGAATATGCTATACAATAGTGACGTTTTGAGTCAATGGTTTGAGTACTATCCTGAGGAAGTTGTTGACGGAGTTTTGGAAGATTTAAATCATAAAAATATATATTTGGAAAATATGGAGTCGATTGGAGCTTATTGTGAGCGAGAGCACTTTAAAAATATTACGAGATTTAATCTTCAAAATTACACTGGAGAATCACCAAATCTAATCTTCGATAAAATTTACAGTTCATTAGAGCACCAAAAACAAACTATTTATGAAAAGAGTTTTTTGTTGAGCAAACTCTTAAATGATACCACAATCTTTTCTGTCAAGGATTCCTCTTTAAATAGTGGATTTCAGGGTATCTTATCATCTGTTGCTTTTCCCAAGGTCCCTATATACGATTCAAGCAACATAAAAATTAATCGTCAAACTTTACGACGTGATTTTTTGGAAACTCAGGAAGCCCTGATTGCTTCTGCAAAAGAATTTGATGTAAATAGAGTCAAAGTAATTTCTTATCAAGATAGTCTGAGAAATAAATTCAATAACTTTAAAAATGTGATAACAAGTTTTGAAATAAAAAACAATTTTTTGATGAATAGACTAAAGTATGAAGGATGCTTTATAGAACGTGATTTAGTTTATCAATTAGGATTTGCACAAAAACATCAAGACGAAATTAATCAAGAAAAAGAACCCTTCCATGGTAAAATACTAGAAAGAAAAATCGGAATCTATCCAAGATTATTGATTTTAAATACTGTTTTAGCCTTATTTGTTGGAATTTTTATAAATGTAGTTACCCAAGATAAAGGACTAACAGAACCATTATAACAATCATATTTCAAATCCTTACAGCTTTAAAATAGTTTCTAATTGTTTAGTTTGAATTTCTATGGTTTTTATTACTTGATTAGATTCAGAAAAAACATGATTCCCTGTGGATTCATTTATATCACTTAAAATCAAAGATTGATTTTTCAAATAATCTAATTCTTCTCTTAAAAAATTATGTGTTTCAAATGATCGCTCTTCAAGTAAATTAACAAAACTTTTATTATCAAGGCTTGTGATATTTTTTACATCCTGATTCCAGGCTATACTATCAACGATTCGATTCACCACATTTTGGATTTCTGGCGCCAATCCACTTAATTGATTTGAAAGAAGGAAATCTTGATATAGATTCCAGAGTTCTATATGTCGTGTTTCGTAAAAATGTATAATTGTTTCAATTAGGTCAAGCAAAAAAAGTCTGACAGTTATTTCTTCTTCCAATTGAGATTTCATATTTGATTTTCGTTTATTTAATTCTTCTCTCTCTCGTTGAAGAAATTCTATACTGCCAACTAGATTTATTTTTTGTCTATTAAATATTCGAATTTTTTCCTCTATTTCTGCCATTTTAATCGCAATTTTTCCCTCAGGGCTATCTCTATATCGCCGATCTTTCTTAAGCCGAATAATCTCCATAATTAAACCAACAGTAAGGGCAATCAATGCTATTATTCCACTAAGCATTTTTCCCCAATAAATAATAGCTTCATAATGTGTTATGATAAAAAAATAGACTTTCCAAAGGGTAATTCCTACAAAGAAAATTACTAAAGAAAAAAAATAGAATTTATAATGATTCGAGTCCGAGTCTTCCATGGTTAATGAATTAGAAAATTGAATAATTGGTGTTATAAATCAATTTTGTATAATTCATTAACATCAAAGACGCAATGTGAATCTTTGAATTGCCTTAAAAGAAAAAGGGAATTTGTAATTTATAGAATAATTAAAAAAGGAGATGTTGATTGATAAATGGTAAGTAACTCAACCGTATTCGTCTTGCATTTTAAAATTAAATTTCTTCTAGTTTGAATAATGAATAATTGCAATATTTTACAAAAAAATGAAAAAAGCAATTATTAAGCTATAAATATCGTAGTTCTAGTCTTGCTCATAACAATAATTTATTATTCCTAAACTAATGATAAGTTAATCATCAAAAAAAATAATTCTATTTGAATTGAATATCCTGAATGCAAATCTGTTTTTTCAATATCTTTGTAAAACTCGTTCATCCTTCGAAAACCAAGTCATGGCAAAGCAAAACAGCCATAAAGACCTTGACATAGCATCAAATGAGGAGCTGCCCACCAATCCAGGGCCAGCAGGGATTAACCACTTGTTTGTTGTCGCCATAAATGATTATCAAGCTTACCAACCACTCAACAATGCGGTAAAGGATGCGAACAACCTTGTAGAATTACTTAAACGTAAATACGATTTTAAGGTAAAAAAAGAGGGTCTAATATTTGATGAACAAGCCACTCGGCGAAACATCCTCAATGGCTTGCGCCAATTTTGTGATACCAAAAAAATTAAGCCCAATGACCGCTTGCTCATCTATTACTCTGGACATGGTTACTGGGATAAAATCACCCAAAGCGGCTTTTGGGTACCTGTGGACGCTCCCAAAAATGAGATAGAAGAATTTGTGGCCAATTCCCGAATCCGGGAAATAATCAGAAACATACCTTGTCGGCATATATTGCTGATTAGCGATTCCTGTTTTAGTGGTAAACTTTTGGTAAGAGGCGGGAAGAACCTCGAAGGTGCTTTCCAGGATTGGGAGCGCAATGCTTCCAGATGGGTCTTTTCCAGTGGTAAAGGAATCGTGCTGGATGGTGAACCCGGGGAGAACAGTCCTTTTGCAACTGCAATCCTTAGAATTCTCAGGGAAAATACACAACCACTCAATATCGGATTGCTTGCTGATAAGGTGACCAAACGAGTGAAGTTTAACTATGAACAGCAAGCCGAAGCTGCTCCTTTGCAAGGAGCCAATCATGATGGAGGGCAATTCATATTTCATCTAAAAGCGAGTGAAAAAGAGGACTGGAATTTAGCCAAAGAGAAAGACACCGAAGAAGCCTTCCAGACTTTTCTGAATCGGCATTCCAGTAGTGATTTTGCAATAGAAGCTCAGCAACGACTATATTGGTTAAAGGAAAAAGCCAAGCTCGACCTGGCTAAAACAGAATATGCCTACGCTACTTTTATCACTACTTGCTCTTTTGAAGACCTTCGACAAATAGCGAAAAAAAGGCTAATAAAATTAGAAGATGAGACTGCCTGGAAAGCTGCGATTAGAAGGGCTCGTATTAGTGACTTTGTAAATTACATTCAACAATTTGGCGAAGAGGGTGAGCATATTGATGAGGCTCGAAAACGTATTGAAGCTTTACGTGAAAAGGATAGACCCATAAATCAAGCTCAAAAAGAAGGCTCAGAACCAGAGGAAAAGGATTTTGATAAAGAGCAACAGAAAGAAGAAATCCTGATAACACCAGATAATAAACAAGAAGAAACCACCGATAAAACAGATCCACATCCTCAAATTGAAAAAATTGAAGATAGCAATATTGAGAATGGCCATAAATTAGAAGAACCTGAACCAACAGTTAAGAAAAAGATTCCTAAAAATCAGGTTAAAGAAGAACCCTTTCCAATACTCCAAAGCAATTATGGGAAAATTTTATTAGCCGGATTTGCGGGAGGGGTTGTTTGTTTAATCTTAGGTTGGTTAATTCATGGTTTAATCCTTAACGATTTCTTTAATGTTTATAGGGGACCAGCTACAGGAGTTGCCAGGGAGAATCCTATTTTATCATGGGTTTTTATAGGACACTTGTTTTATGGAATCATACTTGCTATCGTTTTTGGACGATGGATATTTATTAGAAAACTAGCAGAATGGGCAAAAATTGGAGCAGTGGTAGGTTTTTTGGCAGGGTCTACTTTTCATTTGATGTGGTACAGCTCTACATATATTGATACCCTGACTTCAACTATAGTTCAAATTTTAAGCTTTACTTTGATTAGCACTATTGCTGGAGTGGTGATTGGGTGGTTATTGAGTTATTTAAATAAAGAAAAAATTAAACAAAGCATTGCAAATCGAACAGAGAGCCAATCACATTTATCCCCTATTAGTTTTAAAATATTTTTTCTCGCTACCATCGTAGGAGCTATAACCCATATTATTCTTGCTTTTGTTATTGGATTTATTTTTTCAAGTGCAATTGAGGCTGACATTGGCGCTGCGAATGGAATTTATAAGGACTTGAATTTCTTTTTGTTTTTCTCAGCTCATCTATATTGGGGACTTTTACTCACTATTGTAATAGGAAAATGGGCAGATTTCAAAACTTTTTCAAAAGGCGCAAAATCAGGATTCATATTGGGGCTCCTAATATGGTCGAGTTTTAGTTTTATTTTTTACGGGTCATCTAATGTATTAACCTTGAGTGGGACCCTTAGGCATATTCTAATATTTGCATTGATTAGTACCATCGTGGGAGGGTTGATTGGTTGGATATTAGGCAAATACTCGACTCAGAAGTAGTCTTAACTCTAGAAGTTTCTATTTTGATTAGACCATGATTTTTGATTATATTTGAATCAACACTTTTACAATTTTGAAGTTTAACCACTTAAAACTATGACAAAGAACACTTCCTACCTTATTTCTAGTGCTTACCGAAATAGTCTCACTAATTTTTTTAGGAAATTTTACTTAAACAGATAATTAATGTTTGTTTAAAAATTCCATTTTAATCCAAAAAAAAATCATCATGAAACTAATAAAAAGACTCCAAAAAAAAATTCTAAGCAAAAAATGGGTTGGTCATAGATTAGGAATTAAACCTAAATCAATAAAACATCTAGGTCCAGCAACTATAATTAAAAGAGACAACCAAATTGAGGGAAATCAAAATTTTTATGAGACAAAGAAAAAATACAAGAAGAAGAAGAATGCTTCAAAAAGAAAAAGATACTCTAATGTTTTAAATAGGGAGGTTTCATTTTACTATCTTGATTACCAGGAAAAAGAACAATATGAGTTAACTTTTGATTCATTAGATCTTCAGAAATTAAGACCTGGAGTATTTAAAAAAAGGAAAATTAATCAACGACAAACCTCCGAAGAACCTTTTAAATTTATAAACCAAAGTAAGGAAGATCCGGTAATCGATGACCTGGCTGCAGATATTTACCCCCGAGAACGAATTCAACCTACTGACATATTTCCATATAGTGCAATTAGTTTTATTGGAAAAAGCGAAGGAGAATACGAATCCAATTGCTCTGGTGCTTTAATAAGTGATCGAGTTTTGCTCACAGCTGCTCATTGTGTAGTGAGTCATAGACAATTTCCAACAGCCGAAATTAGATGGAAAGATTTTGATGTAATTCCAGGATTAGATAGAGTTTCTGACTGTATACCAAACAATGAATCTTGTATGAATATGCCTTTCGGGGCTCACCAGGTAGAAGGAGTTCTTGTCCCTAAAGGCTTTTTAGAACCGTATGGAGTCATCCCTGCTCAATTCATTAATTCTAAATGGAAAGACGATATTGCTACAGTTCTTCTTAACACTTCTGTAGATTCCGAGGCTGGGTATTTTGATTATGCTTTTTTATCGGAAGAGGAATTATTAAGTGCTGCTGTGGTAAATAATGGTTACCCTGATCCAAATGACCCTAGAGCTCCATTTGGGAGCTTACCATTTCAAATGTGGGGAGACCCGAATTACGGCTCTGTGCTTAGCTTTGAAACTGAAATTGATGGAGAGTATAAGATATTTGAATATAGCAACCAAACATCTGTCGGTCATAGCGGTTCACCGATTTATCAGTGGTCAATGGATGAAGATTTTCGTTTTCGTCCTCGAATTTTAGGGGTAGTATCTCATTCAGTAAAATACTCTAATAAAACTAAACTCTATGCAAGAAGACTAGTGCCATCAGACCAAGATTTACTTGATTTTACAATTTCTCTAGATTTAGTTTATCATCCTGGGATTGACTATTGGATTTAATAGCATATAAAAATAATTAGTCTGAGATTGATCCTATAATAAACTTCGTCAAAGGGATACCAAAAGATTGCTAAATTCGAAATACCACCAACTCATTGCAGCATCAGTTTTTTCCCAATTATTTTATTGCCAACTACAACCTTACATATGTAAACTCCTTTTGGAAACTTAGATAAATCAAATTCAATCTTTCTTGAAAGGTTTTCAACCATCATTAATTGCTTTCCTGTGATGTCGTATAAAGAAAATTGACTTGGAACAGCTAGATTTTGATGCGTGAATAAGGTGACGGTTCCATCGGATGGATTTGGAAATAATTTAATTAGTTTTTCAGCTGAAACATGTTCACCAACCGATACAATATTTTCAACTTCTATAGAATCAACCACAATTATACAACCAAGGGAGTCTTCAACTTGGCAAACATAAGACCCTGGTCCGAGGTTAAATATATCTTCTTCTTGAGAGAATATATTTCCATCCTGTAGCCAGGTAAAGGCATAGGGTGGTACTCCGCCATTAACACTAATTTCAATCGAACCATCATCTAGACCAAAAGTGGCATTCGTTATTTCATCAACGTTAACAACTAATAGAGGAGGAGCATTTAAAACGACTTCTATTATTTCCGTGCAACCCTCATTGTCCGTTATAGTTACAAAATAAACTCCTGCTTCCAAACCCGTTGCCTGAGCTCCAGATTGCCCATTACTCCATGAATAAGAATATCCAGGCGTTCCTCCAGTAACATCTATGGTTGCCGAACCATCAGAGAAGTTTGTGCAAGTTGGTTGCGTCATATTTACCGAAATACTAAATTCCCCAAGTATAGTCACCGAGAAGCTACAAGTATTCGTATTCCCAGAATTATCACTTACACTATAAGTCTCAATTGTTTCTCCGAATGGAAACTCATTACCGCTTCCAATACCACTTTCTATTATTAGGGAGGCTGTCCCGCAGTTATCAAAAATTTCTGGCAGGTCGTATTCAACAAAAAAATTACAATCTGTAACAATAATATTGTCAATACAGTTAATTTGTGGAGGGATGGTGTCTAATACCGAAATATTTGCAGTAGCCTCATTCTGATTTCCATTTACATCGGTTACTGTGATTGTCACAATATTAGTCCCAACATTAGAGCAAGAAAAGTTCGTAGCATCCAAAATAGTTGAAGCTATTCCACAATTATCGTTGCTACCGTTATCTACCTTATCGGGAGTGATTGATACCATTCCAGCATTATCAAGATACACAACTAAATCTTGAATTTGTACAACCGGTAGTTCTTCATCATCTACTATTATTTCGTTCGACAGAATTGTTGTACAGGAATTATTATCTGTAATCGTTACAGAATAGACTCCTTCAGTAAGATTGCCTTCTGTTGGTGATGTACCACCTGATGACCATAAATAAGTATAAGGCGATACCCCACCTTGCACTTCGATTGTTATTGTACCATCCTCATTTCCACTACAGTTGACATTTTGCACAGAAACCGTATGTGCAGATAAAAGAAGAGGTTCAATTATTTCTACTGTACCTACAAAGGGGCAATTTTTGCCATCTATTGCAGTTACGCTATAAATACCAGAACTCAGATTCTCTAAATTGGAGGAACTTGAACCAGTTGACCAAATAAAGGTAAACGGTGGTTCTCCCTCATTGATATTTGCGAATGCTTGTCCGTCATTAGCTCCAAAGCAACTTATATCATTCGATTCTGCCTCTACATCAAAATTGCAGGTAACGGGGTTAATTGTAGCAAAAGATTCAAAAATGCAACCATTAAAATCTGTTATTACAAAGCCATAGTTTCCAGGAGCAAGGTTGTTTATATCAGAAGAGATTGCTCCATTGTCCCATTGATAGGTATAAGGCGGTGTACCACCTAATGGAGAAATAGAAGCTGAGCCATTATCTCCACGAAACAAAGATTCATCTATCGTGGTCAAATCAGCAGTTAACATTGGAGACTCAGAAAGGGTAATGTCTAAAAAGTTGGTACACCCATTATTATCGGTTACAGTAACTAAATAATCTCCCGCTAACAAAGAACCAACAATGGGCTCAACCGAACCGTTATCCCATTGATAATAATAAGGAGGTGTACCGCCAAGGGCATTTACTGTGATAGAACCTGAACTTTCCCCAAAGCAACCTACATTCGAGATTGAGATTGTTTCAACTTCTAAGGGTTCTGGCTCTTCAATCTCTACTTCAATTGAAAATGAAAAATTATTTGCGTCATATACTGCAACTTCGTAAGTACCAGAAGATAAATTATAAGCTGTTTTAGAAGAATCACCGTTAGACCACTCAATGGTATACGGAGGCGATCCACCAAAAACTTCAATAGATGCTTGCCCATCACTATCACCAATACATGAAGTCTGGCTTATAGCTATTATTTCACCGAAGAACAACGCTCCATTGTTCCCAGTTTCTCCATCAACAATTCCCGTTACAAACAAATCCGAAGATCCTAACGCAGTACTTGTAACTCCATTGATTGTAGAGGTACCAAAGAAACAACCAGCATATTTCGTATTTCCTTCTGTATCATTTGAAATTGCTAATGAAAAATCATTATCTGTTCCACCTTCGGATTTACTCCACAAGATCTCTCCATTATAATTGGAATATTTGACTAAGAAAATATCTCTGAGTCCTAAATTTGGAAAGATATGCCCAGGAGATTCTAAGTTGAATGTTCCCTGATATAAACCTGTAACGACAACATTTCCTGTTGTATCAATGGTTACACTTTTTCCTTCCGCTGAAAGATTGCTGGTTCCATGTCTCACCCATTGGAAGTCACCATTTGATGCAAATTTGGCTGCAAAAAAATCAGCACTACCACTGCTTTGTAGAACTTGGTCTCCATCAAAAGTCAAAGAGCCGTAAAAGTCACCAGTAATGAAAATATTGTTGGAATTGTCTATAGCAATTGCTTTGGAAAAATCTCCATTGGAACCCCATCCTCTTTTCGCCCATTTGATTTCACCATTCGATGAAAACTTTGCTATAAAGATGTCAGCTATCCCAGAGCTCGTAAAAGCGGTATTCCCGAAGAAAACGGTTCCTTCAAAATGTCCTGTTACAATGAGGTCACCATTTGAATCAGACTTAACTCCAAATGCGGAATCGTGATAGGCTCCCCCTAATGATTCAGCCCAAATAAGATCTCCATGGCTTGAAAATTTTATGAGAAAAATATCATCGTTTCCGCTACTTGATAGGATAACTCCATCTACCTCAAAATCATTGTGAAAATGTCCAGTGATGATAATATTATCCTCCTTATCAACCGTGACTCCATAGCCTATATCCTCTCCGGAACTACCAAAGCTTTTAAGCCACAGAAGCTGTCCTGAAACATCATACTTTACAAGAAATACATCTTTGTCTCCTTGTGAATTCAAGACGTTTGAATCAAAGTAAGTCGTTTCAGAAAAGTATCCGATGGCGATTGCATTGTCCATCCCATCTACAGTTATGGCATTACCCCTGTCATCACCTATTCCACCTGCAAATTTCTTCCAAATTGGAATGTTATCTTCTCCATATCGAGCAATAATTATATCCTTTTCTCCTCTGCTGAAAGTGTATTCTCCATTGAGAAAGATTTTACCTCCAAATTCACCTGCCATTAAAGATTGCCCACAGCTATTACCCTGAACGCCTCTACACTCTGCTTCGTCGGGTTGACAAGAACCATTGCCACAACACGTTAAGTGAGGTGGGCACTTGTCTGTATAATAACAATCTCCGTTATTGCAATGATCGATGGTACAAGGGTCACCATCATCGCAAATTGGAATGTTTTCACAAATCCCGTTGATACACTTGTCTTCTGTACAAGGATCATTATCGTCACATATGATATCACAATCTCCGCAATTAAATTCATCATTCTTAATATTGGTTTCACACCCATCGCCACCAGAGGAATACAAATCTCCATTACAATCTCTATAATCTTCCACACAGGAATACCCTTCAGGACAGCCGATATCACAATTTAAATTGGCGTTCGGTTTAATTTTGCATTCACAACCATTTGAAACATCCTCGTTTAAGTCATTGTCACAATCTATATACCAAGGTTTACAAACAAATTTACAGGAACCATTTACACAGCCAGGGTTATTGAGAATTGCATTATTAGGTGGAGTACAAACCCTATCGCATTCACCACAATTGTTGACATCCTCAGCAATGTGGGTTTCGCAGCCATTTCCCATGTTATTGTCGCAATCATCAAAACCATCTGCACAAGTATAAACACATTGACCATTCTCACATTCCAAACTAGCATTTGGCACTACTTCACATTCGCAACCATCACTTGAATTTTCATTTAAGTCTCCATTACAATCTACATATCCTGATTGGCAAACAAACTTACATTTTCCATCTACACATCCTGGGCTTGCTGGTTTTGCATTTGGTGGTGCATGATCAAAACAACTATACCCACAGTCACCGCAATTGTTTTCATCTTCTTTGGTTTCACAGCCATTTCCTCCTGGCTCATCAATGTTATTATCGCAATCAAAATAGCCATCTTCACATTTAGGATCACATTGATTATTTTGACAACTGATTACATTGGGAAGAACCGGACATTCACAGCCATCAGGTCCGGGAAATCCAGGAATACCATTACAATCTGTCCATAGTGGTTCGCAATCAGCATAACATATGCCAAGAAAGCAATCATCATCAGTGTTCGGTAGGTCTGGGCAAGCATTTCCGCAGGCTCCGCAATGATTTTCATTAAAACAAACTTCTGTTTCACAACCATTGGTTATCCAATCACCATCACAATTTCTATAACAATTTTTACACTTTAAACGATAAGTATTATTTCCTACATAAGTTACAGTTAAGTGAAATGATGGATTGTTTGCCATGGCAAGAAGTGAGATTTCACAATCATCAGGGTCTCCATCGCAATCAATTGAAGGTGGAGAAATGGGACAATAAGAAGGTATAGGAATATTGATTTCTATTGGGTTTGGTGATACTGGACAACCAAATTGACCAAAAACATCAAAAGCAAAAAAGGAAACGGAAATGATAAAAAGGACAACTTTTTTCATGGCTTTGGAGGATTTAGGAGTGAGGAATAAAGGTATAGTCCGTTAGGTCTTTAGAAACTTAATTTTAATTAAGCAGAACCAACGAGAAAAAGTTTGGCAAACACTCGAAAAACTATTTGTTTTTAATTGAAATCAAAATTAATCAATTTGTTTTAATTTCGCAACACTATGAATGTATTGCCTCAAAATTAATTTCGTAAACACTAAAAAACTTAAGCTAAACCTCCCAACTCCTAATCCACTAATTAATCTATGTTGCTAGTTACCAATCACCCACCAACAAATAGCAGAGACTTACAATTCAAAATGTTTACGTGATACAAAAAGGGGATAAACTGGAAAAGGAAAATTATGTAATCTTTTATTCGATTTGGGGATTATCCTTGTTCTTAACAACGAGAAAGTGAATACAAAAACTAATAAATACTATAAAAACCAAAGAGTTCAACAGTGTCATAAAGCGTGTATCATTTGAGTAAGTGGTAATCGTTTGTAGTTCTGAAGAGAATTGTTCCACTATAGAGCAGGATGCTAGTATTGAAGAAATAACCAATAATTTAAAATTGGTTCTTTTTAGACGTGTGAGATATGCTAAAAGTAAAAGAATTGCCCATAGGAAAGTTAATACAACGATATTATTAATGATAGATTCTTTAGACCCAAAGTTCAAATTTGAGATTATTATCATTTGGATAAAAGCAAAAAGAATACCTCCTAAAGCTATTTTTAGCTTGAAAGAATAAAACAAGAAGCCTAAGCAGGCCAAACAGGACATTGGAATTATTAAATAAATTGGGCTTGTAATGTATTTAAAGATTGTAGTCTGGTCTTTGATTAAAGGTTGATCCTCTAATGCATTTTGGATAAGTTTATAAGGGGCGAAAAATTGTCTATTTGCAGAAGATATGGCATATGAAATAAAGGGAAAGTTTAAAGTGTCAGAAGAAATATGATTATTATAGTAGGGATTTAATGGTTTTAGAATGTTATGTTCCCCCTCTACAGCCATTGAACTTACAGTTCTATCATTGGCTTTAATTACCATTTTATCTAATTGGAAACTGGAAGTATAATCTTTTAAACGGCTTAAACTCTCTAAATTTTCTAATAAAATAAGGTCAAATTTATATGACTTTTCATCTAGATTACGAATATCTATATCATGGGATGAAACAAAGCTTTTTGATTCCAGGTGAAAGTACGATGAATCAATTTTTAGGTAATTGTTATCTTCAATATAGAAAACATCTTGATCCATTTTAAGTATTTTTTCATACTCCAGATACTTTTCGTATTCTAAATATTTGCTGACTCTTTTACTTAAGACGTTGTTGAAAGTGAATAGATTCAATACGATAGAAGATAGAAAAACTAAAAACATATAAAACAAAGACAGAGAAACAGATTTGGGACAATTTTGCCTTAGATAGACAACCCATAGGAGAAAACAAAAAAAAGATACTGATATAAAAAGTCCATCCAACTGTATTAGTTCATAATTAAAATATAAGTATTGAGGGTCATCTATTGAATTAGGTATTAATTTGCCTGAAATAGGATAAAAATACCCCAAAATAAGCATACACAAATTGCCATAAATCAAAAATGAAAATAGGATGTAATGAATCTTGCTAGCCCAGAGTCTTGGATGATTCAATAAAAGGTGTCTATCAATTTTATGCAAAAAATCTGGAAATAATTTAAAATTTAGGGACATAGCTCATTATCTTAAGTATTGTTCATCTTTATTCGGTTGTTCAAAATCTGTTAGGGTGTTTTTCCTTCCGGGAAACAAAAATGTACAAGTAGATATTTGTAAAAATAACGTAAACGATTATTGATGTTAGAATCATAGATAAATCAAGTTCTTCATATTTTACCTTACCAAACTCAAAGACATTCATAAAAGCTAATGGTATAAAAAAGAAGCCGATATTCACAATAAGCCTATACAACCTATCAAGTTCTTTTGAAAATATTAATAGGACTGCTCTGTAAACTATAAACCCACTTAGAAATACTAACACATAATTTAAATGCGTAGAAACATTGTAGTCACCACCACCAGAAACTAATAGTGATAATAATGAACTAAGTATTAGGAAAATAAATACGGAAAGAATAAAGTCAAACAAAACACTTTCTGTAAAAATGAAAATCAAGCCTGGTAAAATAAATGCAAGAAAAAAAAGTAGCCGAAATTGATTGTCACCCCAAAAATAAAAAGTGCCTTTTTTTGCATTTGTAATAAATAATAAGGGAGTCCTGTAATGCCTGGTTCTATGGATATTACCAAATATTATTGGGAAACTTGAAATACTATCCTGATTAATCTCCTTTGGGGAATTCATCAAAAAATTCCACTCAAAATTTTCCTCTAAGTTTAATAGATTGCGTTCACTTTTTAGCAAATTATATTTATCAACATATTTTGAAAAATAAATTAAACTCTTCTGATCGCGAAAAAAAATTACATGTTCTCCAAAAGATTTTAAGGAATCTTCATTGCATTTTATGAAACTATCTATTTGTATTATTTCATCTGAAAAAGTGGGGGTTGAGCCAACCGAATATATTCGATTATCTACTTTGATAAAAGATCCACTATTATTTTTTTCCTGGCAATGAATTGTGCCAACAAGGATTTTTTCTAATTGTAAAATGTCCTCATTTTTTTCAAGCTGAGCCACATCATTCGTAACTAAATTTTGAAATATCCAAATATTTAAAGCTAAAGAAGAACAACACAAAAGCAATAAGTTGTACTTCTTGATGGAGGAAGTTCTTGGTCGATTTCTGTTAAGGAATATCGACCAAATCAAAATAATAGCAGTGGCAATTGAAAAAATAATTACAACCAGATAATTTAAAAATAAATTGGTATCGCCAGCCTTTAAACTTTCTGAAGAGAGAAAATCAAGGGGAAAAGAAAAAAAATAACCGATAAATAAAACCAGAATATTTCCTACAATAAAAGATAGTAGAAAAAAGTAATGCGCATTAATACTCCATACTATAGGATAATGGGTAAGTACATAATGATTTACCTTCTTGACTAAAGTTCCTATGAATGATTTTTTAGGATTCATAAGAAAAATCTTTTCAATGAAAGAGTAATATCCTGTACCTGATTGACTTCTTTTGGAAATTTTGATAAAAGCGAATAAATTTCTTGAACTTGTACTTTTTGATCTATTTCAAGAATGAATACTTTTCTATATAAAGACCATATTTTGCAATCAATACCTTGAAAGGCTGCTTTGAGTTCTCCAAGAGCTGCCGATGTTCTTATTTGAAAGATTTTAACAGTACTATTTGAATTAAAACCATTTGCATCGCCATTATAGAGAATACGTTGGTTGTCTAGGAAAACAAAATAATCAGCAATATCTTCTATGGCTAGTAAATGTTGGGAGCTTATAACTACTGAAAGAGGAGATGTACCATTTTTAACTAGGTTTCTTAAATCATTTAATACAATTCTTTGTGCTTTAATATCAAGAAAAGCAAGTGGCTCATCTAAAATAAGCAGTCTTGGTTTCCAAACCAAAGCTTTAGCTAGATGAAAACGGAGTTTGTAACCACTTGAAAGCTCTTTCCATGTATTTTGACTGTATTTTTCGAGACCTAGCCGGGCAAGAATATAGTTTACAGCCTCATCATTTGCTTTCCCCTTAATACCATGCATTGCTGCCTCAAAATGAATACTATCCTTCAATGACCCAAACCACTTAGGGATTTCCTGAGGGATATATGCAATATGCTGTTTTATTTCGGAGTAATCCAACTTTGATTTATTAGAAAATAGTGGATAATATACATTTCCATAGTCTGGTAATAAATCACTAGCGATTAGCCTTAGGAGTGTCGTTTTTCCTACAGCATTTGCACCAGCAATAGCAGTGATCTCTCCCTCTTTGATAGTTAAATTGATATTCGAAAGAGCAAACTTTGTTCTTTTATAAGTTTTACCTAAATCTTTGGATTCGAATATAATATTGTTATTTAATTCCTGTTTTTCAATTATTTCTTGAGGGTCATCATTTAGTTTAAGATTATTAGGCCGCTCCTTATTTATTTCATCAAACAATGAATTGGTTAAGGTTAATATATTGTTTGAAACAACGTTTATTTCCAGATTATAACGATCTCGTGAAATGATTCCTTTTATATTATCCTTCACGATTCTTTTATGTTGCGACATCATTTGTTGAACAGTTGGAAGGTCTTCCGGATTTATCAACATAGCCAAATCAAGCATTAGTTTTAATGCCTCATCAAGGTTCGCATTTGTGATATATAGGATTATCTCTTCTTTTAGATCTTTAGCTTTTTCTTGGGATGTTTTCATTCCATAATTTAATTTGGAAATTTTTGACTTTTTGTTCAGGACCTAAATTTAACAAAATGCCTTTTGCTAACACTGGGATTTTGGCATATTTCTACGATATATTTTTATTCTATTTTGTAAAATTGTTCAAATGGCTTATTGATAAATTGTTGCAAGGATATTTATCTCTTTATCTCGTGAAATCAACAAAAGTTAACAGATTCCATCTATTCATCCTAGCTCCTCTATCCAAAAATAACCTTACCTTGAGATGATTTTTAATTCCAAATCCAATCTTCAAAAATGACCAAATCCCAAAAAAAGGTAAAACTGATTCCTACCTGGAAGCAATTCCTTGGATGGTCTATGCCTAGTAAAATCACCTTTATCGGTGGCGTCCTGGCAATTATTACTTTGTTATTGACCTTTCTTCCTTCTGAGGTGGGTGAACGAACCAAGGAGATACTAAAAACAGATCGAGAAATGCATATGCTGCTTCAAGAATTGTTTGAATTGAGAAGCCAGTGTGATTCTGCGAGTGTTTTGTTTTGTGAAAATAGAATTGAAGCGGAAACTGGGTATAGTATTCGGCAATTAAAAGAGATGGTGAATCAGGCGGAAATAGAAGCCTCTGATTTTTTTAATCGTGGAAATGCTGCATTTTTCTTGGGCAACATTGAGGAGGCTATAAATCTTTTTGAAAGGGCAGGAAATCTGGGAAATGCGCACGCGCAAAGTAATTTGGGAATCGTTTATAAAAAAGGAATAGGAATAACTCGGGATTATGCAAAGGCTGTCGAACTTTTCACAAAAGCCGCTGAAAATGGGGATGAATTGGGACAATTGAATTTAGCATTAATGTATCGTGAAGGACTGGGTGTTGAGAGAGATTTCACAAAAGTGACCAATTTGCTGAGGGAAATAGCGGAGCGAGGAAATGTGATTGCACAATCAAATTTAGCTTATATGTATTTTGAGGGAATAGGGATAGCGCAAGACTACAAAAAAGCTTCAGAATGGTATGAGCAAGCAGCAAACCAGGGATATGCAGAAGCTCAAGCTGGCTTGGGATTGATGTACCAAAATGGAATAGGGATAAAGCAAGATTATGGCAAAGCCATTGAGCTATTTAGTTTGGCTGCTGTGCAGGGATATGCGGATGCTCAATATTATTTGGGGAATGTACTTCATGTAGGACCTGATGAGTATAAAGATATAGAGCAGGCATTTGAATGGTATACAAAGGCAGCAATGCAAGGGCAGGTAGATGCACAGTACGATTTAGGTGTTTTGTACCTTGAAGGATTAGGTGTACAACAGGACTTTGATAAAGCTTTGAAATGGTATACCAATGCCGCCAATCAGGGATATGAAAAAGCCCAGTACAATATTGCCTACATGTTTGAAAAGGGAATTGGCGTAGAAAGGAATTACGTGGAAGCCATTAAATGGTATAGTTTGGCTGCCAAACAGGGATATGTAAAGGCATTGGTAAATTTAAGTTCCATGTATCAAAATGGTCTAGGTGTGGAAAAAGATGCTGGTAAGGCAATTGAATTGTTGGAAGAAGCTACCAAACAGGGTGATGCCACTGCTCAAAACAGCCTTGGATTTATGTATTATAGAGGTTGGGGAGTAAAGCTAGATTATGTCAAGGCGGTAGAATGGTATCATAAAGCAGCTGTACAAGGTCTTGCTGCTGGTCAATATAATTTGGGCGTAATGTATGAAAGTGGATTGGGCGTTGAGCAAGACTACCACCTCGCAATGAAATGGTACGAGAAGGCTGCCAATCAGGGATATGCCAGTGCCCAACTTAACCTGGGTTATTTATTTTTTAAAGGATGGGGTGTGGAGCAAGATTATGCCATGGCTCTTGAATGGTGGATGCCGGCTTCAAATCAAGGACACCCAGGAGCCCAATTCAATTTGGGATACCTTTTCCATGAAGGATTGGGAGTGGAAAAAGACATTGATTATGCAATTGAAATGTATACCAAAGCAGCGAGGCAAGGACATGAGGTAGCTCAGAAGGCATTGACTGAACTTAATCTTAATTAATAAACCAACTTTCTTGAAATCGAAATCATGATCAATGACTTTGAGTAGTAGTCAGAGGAAAAGGTAGGTTCTTTTGAACTGTTCTCCCTGCAGATTTTTTTTTGGCCATATTGGTAGATGACGTTTTGGGGAATACAGCACATAAACTACAAGCACAATGCTTTGAGGTTCAAGGTTTTTGAAGCTTTCAATTTTCGGTATATCTAATCCAAAGAAAATTCGAATCCAATAAATTTTAAAAAAATCCTTGCAAAAAGATAATGATATGCTTTGTGAAAGGATAAAGGTAATTGTAGGGATTAATAAGATGACTTATCATGGATGAATAAAAATCCCACCTTCTACAAAACGCAGCATTACATTTACCAAACAGAATAAATCTTAAACCAAAAAATCATGAACGAAATATTTCGCTTCCTCCAGGTTCGTCCAACTCAAAAAATTTCCAAAGAAGAAAAAAAATTAGTGGGATTGTCCTTGTATCCTAACAATAGCATTTCAGACTTCCTTGCAAGTTTAAAAGATGTCAAATGTGATAAGGATAAATATGCCAAACTTATTAAAGGGTTTATTGATGCAGGAAAGGCAGGAGGGTACATAAAAGATTTAAAAGAGGTACATCCGGTAATTTTGGAAATGTATCATTGGTTGGACTATAAAGCCAAGCCAATCAGGGTTTCCCATTTCGAAAAGTTTATCCAATTTGAATATCTTGATAAGATAAAAAAGCAAAAAGACTTCTCATTAGAGGAGGAGTGGAAGAAGTACGCAGATAATTATTTGGTACGGGTATACAATGGTGATGCAAGTTTGAATAGTGAGATTGATTTCCAATTGTTGATAAAAGTATGTTACATTCTTGATCAACTCAAGACGATTTTATATTACCTGAAATCTGATGTAAAAGACAGGAAGGAAATTTTCTCAAACGGCAAATTATTTAAGATCCCCTGCTATTCAGGTGGAGGGGCAATTGATTTTATTAATTATATCCTCAATCTTCCATTGTTACTGCCTGCCGATATTTTTGATATACGATGTTGTAAGACAGGTCGGATTGAACTTCCTAATCCAGCGGTGAAAGATGGAGAGTGCGAATGCAATTGTGAGGAAAAATGCCAGAGTCCAAGTAAACATTGTATATGTATTAAGCCATACGTTGCCGACTTGTTGATAGTAAAAGAAGAATTGGCCAGGTATGAGGAAGGAGATATTGCAAGTATTGAAAACACCCTGGCAGGTGAAGAAAAAGTTAGAAAGCATAGGAGTCTATTTGTCACTGAAACAATTAGAGAGTCTGAATCCGAGGTAATTAGTTCTGAGGAAAGGGATCATCAGGTAAGCGAACAGTTCTCCCTGCAAAATCAGGTGAATAAAACAGTTCAAGCCAGCTTAAGTGTAGATGCAGGAGTTACAGCAACCAGCAAATTTGGTCCAAATACTTCCATTACGGCTCATGCGAATATTGCTGGAAATTATTCCAAAGCCAAATCAGAATCTTCTGCGAAATCTTATGCCAGAGATGTGGTTGAAAGGTCGGTAACCAAACTCCAGGAGAGTGTCCGGAAATTTGAATCAAGTAGAGTAATTAATGAGTTGGAGGAAAAGAATAGACACTCTATCAATAACAAAAAGGGAGGCAATAGGGCTGGAATCTATTATTGGGTGAATAAGATTACAAATGCCCAGGTTTTCAATCATGGAAAGCACATGATGTTTGATGTCTATTTACCGGAACCTGCAGCGCTTTATAAAAAGTTGTTTAAGCTCAAGAACGAAAAACAAAAAGAAGTTCCTGCGGTTGCACCCACAAAACCCGATATTACCCTGGCAGATATCAATAGGAATGATTATGACCAATTACTACAACAATATGGGGTAACTGGAGCCGAAGCACCTCCTGAAAACAAGATTGCCCTTCAAATATCCTTTGAGCATCATATTGATGAAGATAGCGGTAAAAAGGTCCTGGGTTTTTCTAAAAAAATCCAATCCGAAAAAGTTCCTGAGGGTTATGCTGCAACCTCTGTGGAATATGATATTCGATGCGAAACAGGACATCCAAAAGGAACTGGACCAAAAGATGAAGCCGCAGTAATCGTAAATATTGGAGAATCAAATATCTTCTTGAAAAAAATCAATGAGTATGTTAGCTCGGGGCAAAGCAACCAGAGTTGGAACAGTGGCGGGGCTGTTAATTTGGATGATGTTGAAGGCGTTGTTTCATTGTCTGTTGCAGGATTTGGTACATTGGGAATTGCATTAGCTGGAGCTGTTACGATAAAATGTTCCTTAAAGGATGAGGCATTGGAAAATTGGAAATTAAAGATTTACAATTTGATCATGGATGACTACAATAGAAAATTGGGAGCATTTGAAGCGCAACAAAGTGCTGATGAAGAACTTATCCAAATCAAAGGAAGAAATCCATTTTTGAATAGAGAAATAGAGCGGAACGAGTTAAAACGACACATCATTGCCATTTTGATGTGCAATTACTTTAACGGAATAGGTTCAATGATGGACAAAGTTGAAGATTGTGGTTTTCCTGAAATTAATTTTGAAAAATTGGAAAAAGATGCACCTGTAATCCAATTCTTTGAACAGGTGTTCGAATGGAAATATGTGACCTATCTGTTTTATCACAGCATGTGGGCAAGGAAGTGTAAATGGGTGGAGTTATTTGAAGAAGATTCGGGTGATCCTCTTTTTGATAAATTTTTAACCTCAGGTGCTGCAAGGGTACAAGTACCTGTCAGAGAAGGAATGGAGGATATTTTTAACTGGTTTCTAAGAACGGGACAAATTTGGGGTGCCAGTGGAGTGCCACCAGTTTACGGCGATGATGAGTATGTCTCCATGATTCAGGAAATCAAAGAAGCCAGACAGGGAGATTATTCCGAAAGAGATGGAGATATTAAAGCTACTACAGATCCGAAAGTAGTCCAATTAACCAATAGCCTCTATTATTGGGACATAATAAATGGGGTAGAGCACAAACTCAACCTCGATAATGATATTGACAGAGAGATACTCATTGACCTGGAAATATATCGAATTGTAGACATTAGCCAGGACAATCCCTCAGATAATAGCACCTGGAATATTACGCTGGACAGGCGATTCGAAGGAGATGCTACCAGCATTTTTAAACATTCCGTAGGGGCTGTTTTTGTTGGCGCTCCATGGGAAGTTGTGATTCCTACTAAACTGGTATATTTGAGAAACGAGAATGATAAGTTGCCTGAATATCCATTAACTTAAAAAGGATTCTTTTTCTGACATCTAACCACACAGAAGAAAATTAATTTTTTATGAGTTATTTGACTTATTCCTTTCCAAATGGAGCTTACTCACCTACACCTGCTGATTCTTTTTTTTCCAAAAAAGAACCAACGTCTTGTTCTGGGTGTGAAGACCCAATTGACGAAGGGAAAATAAAATTAGATGACAAGGAATGGAGCTACTTTATCAGTCTCAAAAAGAATAGCGAAATTGAAACCAAGAATGGGCGATATAGGAATTGGGAAGTAACCAAGCATTTTTATGATGTTTGTCTGGTTGTCAAGAAAAGGTGTTATCATACACCAGGTTCAATAAATGTTTTTAATGATCCATTGATCAATTATTTTGGAGACATTTGGTATCCATCTTTCGACAATAAATTTAAAAGAGAGGGAAAAGAGAAAACATTGGATGACATAAGCTTTGGCGCTTTTTTTCAGTTGTATTTTGCCCAAACAAACAATAAGCTTCCTGATAAATCCAGTTTGCCTCCACTGCCTCCACAATTTGTCCTGATTGAAAACAACGACGATGTATTTGGTAAAGTTTACTTACTCTTTCTGTTTATTCCTTCTATTAAAAAATCCGATCTGACCAACAACCCTTCAGACCAGGGGCTGTTGGTAGACCTGGATGATTTAAAGGGAAGAGACTCAAATAAAGTGCTGTTATTAAATAATAGTGATCACGCCTTTGATAACTTTTTCCCGAATGATTCAGGAGCAGTAGGAGCAAATTTGGATGCAACAAGTCAGTTTGATTTAAACTCCGCATATTCGATAGCTTCAAACCAATATAGAAATTCAGGGAGCGGAAGAAATGTAGCGGACTTATCTTCTCTTAAAACTCAAAATAATTTTTTGGGTGAATATTTAAAAGAGATAAAAAGGAAGGTTGGCAGTACCAATAATTACCAGTTCGTCAGCCTTGATAATGCATTCAATAATCCAATTGATGGACAACGTTATTTGTCATTTCAAATACGACCATTGTCTTCTTTTGAAATTCCTGGTGACCAGGAAGCAAGTGATAATTTAAAACAACATTTAATCTTAATTACCAAATGGTATTTAAATGCAGGTATCAAATTAAAGGCAAAATGTTCAACTAATGATAAAAATGCATTAGAAGTAGATTATGGATTTGGTAATCATTCAAACATTGTTTTCGAAATTGATGAGAGTTTAAATAGGGTAAATTTCGAATACTCAAAAGAGTAAATATTATTTATGGAAAAAGAATTTAATTACAATTCATTCAAAAGTAATCTTCCAGGTTATCAAAGTCCTAAAGATGATTATTCAGGTTATAGTGATTTTAACAATCCAGACCCTAATCTGAAAGCTAAACAAGATGATTGCCAGCCAAAAATAGAAATTGAATCTGGAGGAGTAAATGAATATAGACCCAGAGGTCTGAATTCCAAGTTTGGTATAGATGTAACCCTAAAGATTGCATGTGTAAAAGGAGGAAAATCTATTCGGGCAATTCAAGTGGCTGTGGTGTCGAACGATGATGATTTTACTGAAGAGGATGCTAAAAGTCAAGGTCTATATATATCGTCTGATAATATGGATATTGGATTTGTAGATCCTAGAGGACAATTATTTTATTACACAAGTGATGAACGTAATAAACTCAGGTCATATGGGGATTATCGGTATAATTCTAGTACAGGAGAAGCAACTTTTCGATTTGTAGACAGCCCTAAAGTTTTGATTGAAAATCCGTATATATTAAATAGGTTTGTTGTTTATATAGTTAAAATAGGGCACAATAATACTTTGCAGGTCTTGGGCAAAATCAAGCACTATTATGCAAAGGATGATGGGCAACTTAAATTGGTTGCTGGTAAATCACCACAATTAGAGCATACCAATAAATTATCAGATACAGTGTTGAAAATAATTAGTGCAGATAAAAAGGCTGCTTTAGAGTTTGCTAAATACAAGATTGTGAAATGATAATTGATAGTTGAGGCTTACATTCCCCTCAAATCTCCTTGTGGATGAGTTAATGCTTATTTAAACATTTTAAACATCTTGGAAACCGAACCAAATTTAAAAATCTCCCTCAATGGAATAGAATACTTAAGATATCCAGCCTTATTAAAGTTACGAATGGCGGAATCCAAAAGAGTTGCGACAATCGAGGGTATTTGGTTTGATTTGATATTGAGAGTTTTAGGTTTTTGTTGGATTAACTTAGTCAATAATATTGTATTTCCTATTTTCTTATTCACTTAATTGAATAAATGGAGTTTTTTCAACCATTGAAAAATTTTCTGAGGTTTGTACTAGACTTTAGCATATCCATCAATTCAATAAATCGCTTTACCAATAACAATGAATCTCATAAAAAATTGATAATTCAACTTTTTATGATTTAAATTTAATCTTCAACAAAAAAAAACCGAGTGAAATATTTTCAATTTGTAAAAACCAGAAATACGATTTTACCCTATTTAATCTTAACTTTATTATTGAGTTTTATGGGATGTTATGAAAAAAAATCGCAATTCCAAAATAGGAATGGTGATGGAGATAAAGTTGAGATTAATTTAGAAAACGATGAGAACTTTTCAAATCAGTTACCATTTGGCAAAAATACATTAGCTGTAATTAATGATAAAAATCAATTATATACTTATGCATTTGGAGCCATTGATGGCGATATAGGATTTCTTGAAGAGCTTTCAGTCGCCGTTCTACCTAAATATGGAATGTTGTATGATTCCATTGTTGACCCGATTATACTTCTCAACAAGTTGATGAAAGGCAATGTGCCGACTGAACTCGCAGGAAGTATGACTAAAGGGATTATGAATCCTTCTGGGAAAACTTATTACTTGATATCTGACTTAGAATATATAACATTTCCTTATCCAGGCCCCTACCAATTTATTTGTGATGATTCACCAGTTTGGAACCATGATTTTTATTGGAACTTTAATTATGAATTCAATAAATTTATTCAAAACAGGTATTTCTGTATAGATGAACCGGTCGTACCATATTTTGGTTGGAGCTGCGTAGACTATTTATCTTATGGATTTCATGATAATGAACTAAAGGCTTGGTCTCACAAAGTAGGAAGTGACCACCCCTACTACGCTGATCCCCCAAGTTCTTGTTTAGCATTTGGGAAGATATTGGCTTGTGGAGGAGAGACTAGATTTCAATTATCATGGAAGCCCAGCCCTTCTAGCGGGGAATTTATGTTATTCACTCAATGGAATGCAAAATCAGGTTTTATCACAACAATGGGTAGGTATTCCAATCTGTCCGGTACATGTGCTGAAGGATTTGATAAAGATGATTTTAGATTCCAAGCAGTTAGTCTAAGCGGAAAACATTTATACAATTATTCCTTCATTTATGGATACGACTTAGAAAATCTGTATCCTGAAATAACCTGTCCTGAACCATGTCTGTAGTTATATTATGTCTATATGCACGAATTAAGGGTTAAATATCAGTTAGGGTAGAAAACAAAACAGATGCCCCAGAAGTGCTACAATTGTGAATTTTTAATATCAATAAATCCCTATAAATTTAAAAAAGAATCTTGATTGTTAGAAAACATTCTGATTTATTTACATATGTGAGAATAATAATTATATTTACCTTCAATAGAAGTTGATTTCGAGAGATTTATGTTTTTTTATATTCTCGTAACATTTTTCTCGTCTTAACTTGTTACTAATCCCAGCTGGAAACAATAATCTAAATCTACTCGTCGATACCTTCTATCCTAGCGAAACGAATCAAATCACAGGGCTCCTGCCATGTGCGATAATCAGCATTGCTACTAAAAGTTGCAAAAATAAATTTTTAACCTTCTAAAATCAGACGAATATGCAAAGAGAGCGATCTCAAAGTTTTTCAGGCTCCTCAGCTGTGAGGCCAAATGGGTTAAGGAGAAGAAACAGTGAAGGTGAAATACAAGTTCCTCCAGAAGTTGGGCATCGAACAAGATTTCTAACAGAACAACATGAAACAAGGCAGCTATCGAATGGACAAAAGAGAAGAGACTTTGGAAACCCTAACACACCTTTTTTGCGAAAAAAAGCTTTAGAGGCTCATTTAGGTAATGATAGTAGAGCTCGAAAGCTTGGTAGGTTTAATCAGCCTCCTCAGCCTCTTCAACCGCCAAGACCATTAGCACATGATCATCTTCCACCTCCCGCAATAATGCATGCAACCCAACCACAAGCAGTTCCTAAAATCGGACAAGAAGGTGATAATCTTGTCTTTAGTCATCCTAAACAAGAAGGGGACATGGTTCATTTTAGTTCTGATGAGGGTGCTACAGCAATTGGTGAAGACAATGTGATGTATCCTTCTTTATTAGATTCAAGACCTGTTGCACATTTCGGTCCAGGAGTTTACTTTACAGACCGGCAAACGATTGATGAATCAAGACAACCGGGTGAGCAACTAAGTCATGACACTGTTCAAAGAGCAATTTATACCCAAGCTTCACCTCAAAATGCACAGCGATCAGCACAAGTCATTCAGGCGAGACCTGAAATTTATAGGCAACGCCCCGTAAATACTTATGAGATATTAAACTCAAGATTGCCAGAAATGAGAGAAAGGCTTAATGAAAGAAGAAGATTGGGAGGTGGAGATCGTCCAAACCTAGCAGGGGTTTCGGCTGAATGGCATGGAGGAGATACAGACTCTCAAAGACGAAGGGTGCACAAAGTAGAAGGTGATATGCCAATGCAATTACCACTGAGCCCAGCACAACCTACTCCAGCATGGACTCGGGGCCAAGCACAAGTAGGACAACCACAACCAATACAACAAAGAGCTAGTGAATATCATGCAGGAGATTCAATACCACCAAGTATGGATATTGATGCTCTCCGTGCAGAATTTCAAAGAATGCATGAGCAACGTCGTGGTAACTAATCTTGTTGCCACTTATTTCTGCGCTTTGCCACCAACTAGAAAATAAGATATTAAAAACCCAAACCTTTGGAAAACGCAACATTGGTTATGTTTTATTAAGATTCAATTCAATGAAACCCTAATTTTAGAAAAGTGACCAAAAGAGGTGTAATGCCGAATGTACCACAAAAAGTGCCTGTAGTTTTTAAATGGTCACACAGCATAGAGCATTGAATAAGAACTTAATTTAGTAGCACCTGATCTGTTATTGACAGTAAAAGGCAGAATATACCTTTGGACTGTATTTTTAAACGAGACGACAAATAATACTTAATCTGATGGGCAAAAGACGTGAACCAAATTGTCGCATACTTCTGAATCTTTATAGGAACATTTGTACTTATAATGAGTATAGGGTTCTTCTGTATTATAATATCTGTCACAGTCTCGCTGAGCAGTTTGTCCAAGGCACCAACATTCTTCAGCTATAGGATCATCTACTTCTCTTAAAAATGAATTGCAGTCTATTTCAATTATTTTCCATTTCCATTTTGTTTTGTCTCCATCTTGAATAGGCTTCAGTCGAAGTCTGTTTCCAACTGTAACATGCAATCGTTTGTTTTGGTCATTCAAAACGTTCGAAAACTTAAAAAAGTTAGAAAATTGGCTGACCAATTTGAAGAACGATTGGAAAAAATTGATGATGCCATTGACCAGGTTCGCCAACGCCTTCGTGTAGTGAAACCGAGGAATATAAAAAATCGAAAGTCCCTCAAAAGAAGCTTAAAAACCTTAAGAAAAATCCAACCAGAATTATTTGTAAAATTTATTGAATATGGTAAGGCAGCCCTTAAGGCCAATGAAGCAAAGAAAGAGCTGTTGGAGGCATTAAAAACTGCTGGTACATTAATTTCAGGAATTGGTCAATCAGTAGTTGCAGAAAAAGTTTTTCAAAAGGCAAGCTCATTGCCATTGCTAGAACGTGATGACAAAGAATTGCAAGATATCATTGCAAATGAAATTTCAAATAAAACGCTTAAATCTAAAATAGGAAGCATAACTACTTTGGATGAAAAAATAGAAACTGCTAAGGACTTATTCATGGATTCTCTTATTAAAGACAAAAAAAATGCACAAGATATATTCATGAAATCTGAAGCTACGTCAATAGGCAATCCAGTACTTTTGTATTTAAAATGGCTTGGATTATTGGTTGTGCTTGGAGTAACTATAATAGGGATAAAACTTGTTGTACGGAAGCAAAAAGATGAAATACCTTTAAATGAGATGTTTCCTATTTTAAGTTCATCAATATTTAGTGCTTTTGAAGAAACTTTGATTGCTGTAAAGGTACCAGAAACTGTTGCAGGAGAAATTACAGAACAATTTATTAAAATTGCTAGAAAAACAGTATCAGGACTTGTGGGAACTGTCCTAAAAAACCATTATAAAGATAGCAATTAGGCTATTGGAATTATGAAAGTAATTGTAGGTAATATTGGATCATCCCAAATCAATTGTCCTCCATAAGGAAAAGAAGCCGTGACAAATTGAATAGGGGTGCGGATCCAACTAGTTTTTTGGTTTCATTTTAACTCCCAACGGTTCATAGAGATATTCCTTTCGCGGACGTTACTTTTATACCGAAAACTTTTGAATGGAATAGCCAATTCGGCGATCCATTAACATGATAAAATAACCAGGATTTTGAAAAGATTGAATTCGATTGGGTAATCAATACCTTAAAATTCAGATTAATTTATTTTACCAGACATACAAAAAGGACAATATTGTTAGAGTTGGAATAATTCACTAATTTTAAGAGCATTCCGGGAAGATTTTTTTGTTCAAAAATTTTTGAAAAATGAAAAAATCGTTCTTCCTCCTATTCCTGTTTTTTGGACTCAGCACTTTTGCTCAAAAGAATCAGGCAACTTTAGATACATTATTACGTCAAGCAGTAATAGCAAACGATTTTGAAAAAGTGCAAACTTTGATTGACCAGGGAGCAAATGTCAATGCCAGGGATACAAACCTTGCGACTATTCTGATGTGGGCAGCTTATAAATCAGACCTTGAAATAGTAAAGTATCTTGTAGATAATGATGCCGATTATACAATGAAAGGCGTCATTTATTTTCTGGGCCAGCAATTTTATGGCAATCTCCTTGGTGTGGCTGCTGGTACTGGCAACCTTGAACTACTCAAATACCTAGTTGAGACCTGCAAAATAGATGTCAATGATAAAGAATACAATGCAAGAACGAAAAAGGTTGATGGAGTCACTGCCCTGTCCTTTGCAGCCAATAGATCTCACCATGATTGTGTGAATTACCTTTTGGAAAAAAGAGCCGATCCAAAATTCCCAGGTACTTCTGCTTCAATGGCAAATTATTATCATAGAATTGGCGATTATGAGAAGGCCTTGCCAGTATTATTGGAAGGAAAAGAATATATAGAAAAGACCCTGGGAAAGGATCACAGTTATTATGGAGGGATTCTAGGTTGGTTAAGTACTCATTATCAGCAGACAGGTAATTACCCCAAGGCCTTGTCATTCCGAGAGGAGTCACTTGAGGTTATGGGAAAAATTTATGGAAGAGATAGTTTGCCCTATGCAAGCAGCCTTTTTGCAATGGGTTATTTATTGCAGGAAATGGGTGAATACGACAAAGCACTAAATTTATATCTAAAGGTTTCCGAAATACACGACAATAATTCTGACCACAAGTATTATCATTCTTATAAGGTGTCTGACCATAATAGTTTGGCCAACATATACCAAACTAAAGGAGAATATGAAAAAGCCCTAGATCAATTTCTGAGGGTTTCAGAAATCATAAACCAACATCAAGATAAATTTAATCATTATCCAGCCAGGGAGAATAATCTTATCAGTTTGGGTGGAGTTTATCAAACAATGGGGGAATATGAAAAAGCCCTGGAATTGTTTATGGAGGCTGCTGAATTGTATAAACAAAAGTTTGGTGAAGACAATACATCTTATGCCTCTGGCCTTGCGCGGTTGGGATACCTCTACCAGGTGACAGGGGAGCTTGACAAAGCTTTGGACCTCCTTCAAAAGGCTTTGCAGATTTATGAGCGAGCCTTTGGTAAAGAACACCTATGGTACATACAGACAGTTAGTGGCATAGGATATATATACCAGGAAATGGGTAATTTTGAAAAAGCCCTGCCCCTGATGGTTCAGGTCCTGGAATGGGCAGGAAGGACCTCAGGTAAGGAAACCCAGACCTATGGAGCTTATCAGCACAACCTCGGCTCATTATACCTCGACATGGGCAATTACGAAAAAGCAGCCTCACTTTTAGAAGATGCTTTGAAAAATCGTGAAAAGTATTTTGGAATAGGTCATCCGAATTACAGTACCGTACAAAATAACCTGGCACTTGTGTATGTTGAAATGAAGCAGTTTGACAGGGCATTGCCATTATTTAAAGGAAGTCTACAGGTTACTGAGGAAAAATATGGGAAGGATCATGTAGAGTATGGAGTGTCCCTAAACAATCTTGGAATGGTTTACGAAGAAATGAGGGATTATCAAAAAGCCTTACCGCTGCTGACTGAAGCCCTGGAAAATTCAATAAGGAGCCTGGGAGAAGACCATTACAAAACTGGGATAAGTTACACTAATCTCGGTTTATTATACTACAAAATGGGAGCATACGAAAAAGCAATTCCCTATATAAAGAACGGACTTGAAAATGCCAGCAACAGCTTAGGCGAAGAGCACTATTTGTATGGCATGGACCTTGGCGTGCTGAGCAGGGTGTACCGCGAAATGGAAGCACCTGAAGCTGCAGAATGTTTTTTAAGGTTGAATCACAATGTAGTTCATCAGGTTACATACCGCATTCGGACTTTAGATGATCGTTCCCAGTATTCATATATCAAAAAACTGCTTCCCTATTTTCACAGAACCTATTCCTATTTGATCGACCGCCCTGACCACCCTGATCTGATTGCAGCTGGGTTTAACAATCAGCTGTTGCTAAAAGGGTTGATGCAGGACAACAATAAAAGATGGCTTCAAAATCTCAGGACCCAGGAGGACTCCACATCGAGGGTAATTTTCCGAGAATGGGAAATTCTGTATAGGCGTTTAGCAAGAGAATATTCAAAACCCAAAAGCGACAGGATTCCTGCATTTGACAGCCTGAGAAACCACTGTCAAAATCTGGAAGTTAAGCTTAGTAACCGTTCCTCTCAATTTCGACAAGGAAGGAAAGTAATTGATTTCAAGGAAATACAAAACATGCTTGGTGAAAATGAAGCAGCGATTGAATTTAGTCATTTTAATTATTACAATCAGAAAGGTGAACTGACCGATAGTGTGTTGTACGTCGCCTATGTGTTGCGCCCTGGGTATGCAGAACCAAAACTAGTATACCTCTTTGAAGAAAAGGAACTGAAACAGATTTTCAGGAAAGATATTGCCCGAAGAGCTGAATTTGTGGCTGACCTTTATGCAAGGCCAGACCGAGGTCTGAAACCTTTGGTTGATAAGCAAAAAAACCTGTTTCAACTCGTTTGGCAACCCTTGGGCAATTTGTTGAAAGGAGTCGAGGATATTTATTGCTCTCCTTCCGGATTACTCCATAGGATCAACCTTGGTGCCATCCCGATTGATTTTGAACTTACCATCGCTGATGAGTACAATCTCCATCCAATGGGCAATACCAGGAATCTTGTTTTCAGGCAGGATACTGAAGTTTTTCATCCCATAGATATTTCGCTGTGGGGCGGTATCCGTTACGATATGGACACTACAGCGATGTTAAACTCATTATCAGATTTGCATAAAGAGACTTTTGAAGGTTCTTTTGGTTCCCTGACGGAAATTGAGGATCATGGGACAAGAGGCGGAGTTGATTTTTGGCAGTACCTGGAATGGACCGATAGGGAAGTTGCCAAAATTTATCACTTGTTTGAGCAATCAGAAATTCCAGCTACTTTACGTAAAGGTTATAATGCCACAGAAGATCATTTTTACAGGCAGGGAGGGCGCGTCAAGTCACCTCAAATCCTTCACATTGCCACACATGGTTACTTTTTCCCGGATCCAAAGGATTATGTAGACCCATCTATGCTTGAATCAGACGAACTTCCTCCCGTCCAACTATCCGAACATCCAATGGTCCGGTCAGGATTGCTTATGGCAGGAGCCAATCACCGCTGGAGTGGAAATCCAACCATAAAGGGAATGGAAGATGGTATTTTGACCGCATATGAGATCAGTCAACTGGATTTATCAGATACTGAGCTAGTGGTGTTATCTGCATGTGAAACAGGCCTGGGCAGTATAGATGGCAATGAAGGGGTTTATGGTTTACAGCGAGCTTTTAAAATAGCAGGTGCCAAATACATCATTATGAGTTTGTGGCAAGTACCAGACCGCCAATCCTCTAAACTGATGAATTTGTTTTATTCAAAATGGTTGGAAAAAGGGCAACCCATCAAAGAGGCTTTTTCAGATGCACAAAAAGAAATGCGTGCTCTTTATGAAGAACCTTATTTCTGGGCTGGCTTTGTATTGGTGGAATAGGGAGTTGAATTTCAATGATAAAACCAGGATAAGTATGGGTTTGCATATTTAAATAATTTACTTTAATCTAATCCCCTTCCATGTCTGAAGAAAATAAAGACCAACAAATCAAAGAATTAAAAGCTCAAAATGGAAAATCTGACACGTTAAGTAATACTTTAATCGGGAGAATTGTTTCGCTTAGCCGAGCTTTGAGACCATATCAAAACAATAAAATTCCCTGCTTAATTAACTTCTGGTATTTTTGTAATAAATATTTTGGATTTTCATTATTTTTGGAAAGAAGACAGCCATTCCAAATGGTAAGTAGTTTCGAGCGATACACAATTAAATCAAAATAAAATTTAAATAAGATGATACAGCAAAATTCCTTAAGTATCCCTGTTGTTACTGACGTGGAAAGGAATATTGATGGGATTAAAATGATTAGATGCTCCTATTATTCAATTCAATCTGATACTCCTTTACCAAATTTAAATATTAGTGGTTTGGGTTTAAGTTCTTCAATGTTTCTATTAAACCTTGAAGCTATTTTGGTTGGACCAGCCCAGGATGTGGAGAAATTTAATACGGTTGAGGATATTGATTCAATGTATGAGTTTGTTGAGGAACAGGAAGGATTATTTGTAGACATCAATGATATTTGGATACCGTCTTCCTGGTTTGATTTACCTAAACTCAAACAGGGTTTAGTATTTCGCATCTCCCAGGAGAAATTCACTCTATGTTGGCAACTAAGAAATGATATTATCTCATCTGAAGAATTTATTACCGAAACTAAATATATAAAGGATCCTACTATTAGTTTTTCAGAAGAAGAAACATCTGTTTTCCAGCAATGGACAAAGAACCAGATTCTGCAATCACAAGAAATTTATCAGGGAAATCGAAAAAATTATTTACAAAAAATAAAATAATGAGCCAATTAAAAATAATTCTAATCAATGTGGGTTGGGGAGATTCAATTTTTCTTGAAACTGTTAACAACAATGGAGACGAACACTATGCATTTATTGATTCTAATGATACTTCAAATCTCAAATCAAGCTTTATTTTTCTAAAAAGATATTTCCAAAGAAAATTTAATACAGCTAGAATTGACAAACCATTATTTGATTGGGTAATGCTAACTCATGCACACCTTGATCACGGGGAAGGACTGAAAGGAATTATGAAGACTTTTGGTACAAGAAGATTTTATTACCCCAAAAGTGTTTTGAACTCAAGTCTTGCACATTTACAAAATTATGCCAACAGGGCAGGGATTAATCATCAAGCCATTGATAATAATAGAATTTTTCCCAATTTTGGTGATGTCCAAATTAATGTTTTATGGCCGAATGAGGATGAAATTTCAGATAACGAAAACGATAATTCTATAGTTATGTCATTAACACTTCATGATATGACTTGTATGTTAACTGGCGATGCTGAAGAAGATGTATGGGATGTAATCAAGTCCCAAATTCCTGACAATACAGTCTTTTTTAAAATTCCTCATCATGGCTCAAGGAATGGTACACTTGACCATTCAGGAAATGGAACATGGACTACGGACTGTCCGACAAATGCCTTTCTAGCAATGAGTACCCATAATAGACCTTATAATCACCCTCATCAAGAAGTTATTGATGTTTTGAATTCACAAGGGTATACATTTGCCAGAACAGATGATAATTACCATATTGAGATATTAGTTGACTCAAATGGTATAAACACAAAATACTCCAATTAAAGAAAAAACGATTTAGGCAGAATTCTGGACGGTGCTTCAAACAAAACCTATGGAATACATAAACACCATCAATAGAGCAAGAACAAATATTGCAAAAAGTCGTGGAAGTCATGAAGGATTTGTCCAATTCTCTTCAAAGCGCCTTCTTATTTGGTATTGTATTAAGTCTTATAAATGCCTCTGAAGACGCTACTATTTTCTTTATTGTCCTTTTGATTTTATCTTGGGTGAAGGTTCAATATTATGCTAAAAGTTATGTAAGTAGTGTGGAGAATACTTATAAGGCATTGAAGAAAAAGGGCGGGAAACCTGGAAATAAATAGTTAGTTTACTAGGTTTTGGAAGGAGAATAAAAAAAGGGTGATATCCCCATCATAGGATTTCACCCTTTAAAAATAGTACCCGGAGCGGGACTTGAACCCGCACGAGCCGAAGCTCACAGGATTTTCTTACCAACTACGCCTTTCGACGCTTCTTAACTGAATTTGTGGTCTGGACTTTCTCTTTACCATATTCATATGAACTTAGGTACCTCCCGTCAAGTCTCTACACCTTCCCCAAAGCTTGGGGCTTGGCTCGGGATTGCCATCAGCTTAACCTGTTAAGGTTTCCCCGAATTTGAGAGGTTCTACTTCCCGAATTTCTTCGGGAGCACTCAAATTTGGTTTAAGTCCGGCGTGTCTACCAATTCCACCATCCGGGCATCCTGTTTAAACAAACGCTTAATCGCTAAAGCGATTGGAAAATGAAAAAAAAAGCCTTCAACTTTTGAAGGCTTTTGAGCGAAAGACGGGATTCGAACCCGCGACCCCGACCTTGGCAAGGTCGTGCTCTACCAGCTGAGCTACTTTCGCTTATTCAGGAACAAGACCTTGTTGTGGTCGTGCTCAACTCCCGATAGCTATCGGGAAGCTACTTTCGCTTATTCAGGAACAAGACCTTGTTGTGGTCGTGCTCAACTCCCGATAGCTATCGGGAAGCTACTTTCGCAAAAATCAGTTTATTTTTTTATGCCTTTCTGCTCTTAAAAAAAGACCCCTTTGGGGAAAAGCGACGCAAATATACAGTAATTGAAATCAAATAGTCAAACTTATTTTTGAAAAAAAAAGTTTCTTTCTTCAGGAAATAATAAATGACGATTTAAGGTATTGACTATTAAAGAGTTAAAAATTACAAAATTAATTCTTTATCGTATTTGAAATCATACTTTTCGCCCAAACTCACTAAAATAATTCCAGCTTCCTGTGCATGGTATTCTTTTTCAATTAGCCGACAAGCAATTGCGGTATTTTCCTTGTCCAAATGACTGAATGGCTCATCCAAAAGCAAAAAATCAAAAGGTTGACTCAAAGCCCGGATAATGGCAACTCGTTGCCGTTGACCATAAGATAAGGTTCCCGCCTTCTGATTCAACAAATTTTCAATTCCCAATTGATTGGACATTTCCCTGATGGCTTCTTCTGTTTTAAATTCCTTCAGTTGGGTTTTTAGCAATATATTTTCAAACGCTGTTAAATTTGGAAACAAACGCAAGTCTTGAAAAACAATGGAAAACTTTTCCCGTCGATAGGCTGCCCATTCATCTGTTTGAAAATCCCTGACATCTTTTCCATCAAATGAAACTTCCCCTTCATAATCGTTTCTTAGACCATAAATGATATGCAGCAATGTAGATTTCCCCCTGCCTGAAGGTGCTTTAACCAAATAGTTTTTCCCCTTCTCAAAATGGCATTTCGTGGCAAAGGCTTCAGAGTCCTTGCTAATACCATCGGTCATCTCCTTAAGGGGAATTGGCTGAATATCGGTGAGTTGGATCATGATTTGAGTTCAGGGTTCCCGGTTCCCGGTTCCCAGGTCCTCTTAAAACAGGGAACCGGGAACAGAGAACTCAGAACTGTATTTACATATTCTCTTGTCCCTGGTTTTCCAGGTAGCCATTGTTAATCATCTGAAAAATGGCTTTAAGACTGTTGACATCTTTTTCGTCGAGGTTGAGTTTGAAATCAGCACCATTGCCGTTGACATTAAATCTCATATCCTTCACCTTTACATCTTTAAGCTCTTTTGCAAAAGTCTGAAGGAAATTGAAGTCAAAAAACGAAGCGAAGGTATTGCCTTCCAAAAGATTGCGCACTTCCTTATTGACCCTTTCTGACTTTTTAATATTGCCATCTTTGATTTGGTGCAAAAGGTCTTCATTATTGGAAACGAATAATAACCCATCTTTTACCAACATTTTTCCGAAACCACTGCCTTGTGAAAAAGTGAAGCCTCCAGGAATACCCACAGTCAAGATCTTATAGTAGTCATCTTCCAATTCGACCAAAACATTACGCTCAATGGCCAAATCGAGTACTTTTTTCATGGCAGCTTCATTTTTGATATTGGTGGAAAATAAGCCATAAGGATTGCCATCTTCAATACCTTCACCATAGCCAGCCACCATTACATCTCCTCCAAATGCAGCAATAATGTCCTTCATTTTGAGACCAGATTCTTTAAGAGCGAAATCGACATATCCCTTGGCTTGTGGGCGTTCACTTAGAAATTGGTCAATGCCTCGAATGTCAACAGCTGCAGTAGTAACGGAAACGAGATTGTCACCAGGTAAATATTTGGAGAAGTCCGTTTTTACTTCATCTTTAAAAAACCGGCCAATAAAATCCTTTCCAAGCCCATCTGACAAATAAAAATCGGAATGCCCCTCAATGGTGCCATCCTTGAAGTCCATATAAGTGTGGATGTGATTGTTTTTCAATGCCCCTGGATCTATGTTGAGCACAGAAAGTGCCAAACCCGCTTGTGGATTGCTGGCTATTGGGTCAGAACTCATCCAACCAGAAATATCGTGATCTCCAGAGAAGGCATTTCGAAGGTTTTTATTTTTTGAAATGGAATTTTCACCTGCTGTGCTAAAAATCTTATTGGCTTTTTCTTCTAAATCAATATAGCCGGAATTACTCCCTCCAAACACTCCAATTTCGTCATTCCAGGCAACTATCTGCTGACTATACTTGGTTATGACTTTAAAGTCTCCTCTATCTTCAAATTCCACTTCATCAGATGATTTCAATAAATTTTCAAAGTCTTCTATATTATTAATGGAAAAGACCGTGGCAACAAAAACCTCTTCCGGGTTTTCCGGATTCACGTCATAAGTGACGTACAGGTTTTTGGATAAATCCACACCAGAAAGAGCGGGGTCTTTCATAACAGCAGCCAAAGCAGGGCTTCGCCGTTCTGTTTCATAAATCATATCTTTATAAAAATCCATTTCTTTTACTGCTTCAAAATCAGCTTTTTCCATTAATTGCTGAATATCTATCGATGTGACTCCTGTAACATCTTCGGGAATGTTGGTGAGTGCATCCTTAGCTTGAAAAACGTCATCTTGACAAGCAGTGAAAAGTATCCCCAAAAGGGAAAGCGAAAGGAAAAACTTTTTTAAATCCTTCATCTTGTTCAAATTTTTTAGGTGATTTTTTACTTTTTAAGAACGATTTGAAATATCCCTTTTTTAAAGGTAGGCTTATTGTAATTGAATACTCTGTAATTCAATGAAAATGAAAATTGAAATAAAAATTAAAAATTGAACCAGTTTGAATTATTTTTCATTTTCATTTTCATTTAAAACAACCTTTAAGCATTTCGGTTACAGTGTATTGAACAGACTCGTATTTCAAAACGAAGACAATACTAAATCAGTATGTTCCCAAATGTGATTTTGCTTGGACTAAGAGTGGTTTTTTTTCGATTTTAGGGGTTTTGAAATTAATAAACTAAGCTAAATGGAAAAAGAACAAGCAAGGTGCGTAGGATATTATTTTCTAAAGCCCTCATCATCCTCCTGCCCGTTCCATCGCCAAAGTTTCGCCCAAACGTTTGAAATAATAGTAGGTTTCAATTTGTGATTGAATGGCTAGATCAGACCCATCTTTTCTATAGGCATTGTGCTGTTCTTTATCAATAATTCGCGCTTTTACATTGTCTTGCAACTGTAATTTAAGAATATCCTTTATCTGAGATTTTATCGATTCATCATAAATTGGGAAGGCGGTTTCAACCCGATGATAAAGGTTGCGAACCATCAAATCAGCTGAGGATAAATAAATTTTTTCATCACCATTATTGTGAAACCAGAAAACCCTGGCATGCTCTAAATACCTATCTACTATACCAATGGCTTCTATGTTTTCACTGATACCTTTTAGACCGGGAACCAGAGAACAAATACCTCTAACAATCAATTTGATTTTGACCCCGGCCTTGCTTGCTTCATATAGCTTGTCAATCATCTTTCTATCTTGTAAGCTGTTGATCTTTAAGATGATTTTTGCAGGCTTCCCAGCTTTAATATTGGTGATTTCTTGTTCAATTAAAGCCACTAAGTCTGTTCTTAAATTAAATTGCCCAACCAATAAATGCTCATAATTCTGTGGTGGTACTTTTACGGTTTCCAGAAAATTAAACACCCTGGCGACCTCTGAAGTAAGTCTGAGGTCGGCAGTAAAAAGACTATAATCAGAGTATATTTTGGCAGTGTCTTCGTGAAAATTGCCTGTACTCAAATAGCTGTAAAACTGAGGATTTCCATTTTCTTCTCTTCTGATGAGCGCAATTTTTGCATGGACTTTTACGCCTGGAAAACTGTAATGGACCTTAATACCAGCTTTTTCCAGCTTTTCACCCCAATTCAAATTTGCTTCTTCGTCAAATCTGGCTTTTACTTCTATAAATACAAATACCTGTTTTCCTGCCTTCACAGCCTGGATCAAGGCATCCATAATTCTTGATTTTTTAGCCACCCTGTATTGAACGATTTTGATATGGGTGACTTTGGGGTCCTTGGCAGCTTCTTCAAAAAATCGAACGACGGACTCGTAAGAATGAAATGGCATATTGAGGAAATGATCCCCTTCCAGAAGTGCAGCAAAATAATCCATTGCCTCTTCCAATGGTCTGTAGGGCAGAGGAGGCAATGGATTATTTTTAAGCGCTATCATCCCGAAATCCGGAAAATTGAAAAAATCAAAATTATTGTGATAACGACCTTCAACTAACAAATCAAATCGTTCCAGGTGAAAGGAGTCCATCATAAACTCTAATAACTCCTCCGACATTTCTCTGTCATACACAAATCGAGTGGCGGGTCCTACATGCCTTTTGATAAGACTCTTTTTAATTTTACTGATTAACTCACCTGAAAATTCGTCATCTATGTACAACTCTGCATCCCGGGTCAGTTTAATGGAGAATGTGTTTAGAATCAAATATCCAGGAAACATCATTTCTAAACTGTGTCGAACAATATCATCCAGCATAATAATGTCCCGTCTGTTTTGAGCTGAAGGCAATTCGATGAAACGTGGAAGGTGATCTGAAGGGATTTTTACAATTGCGTACCTGTTATGTCCATCTAAATCTTCCTTATCTTTTAGTAGTACTGTCAAATACAAGGCAGCATTGTTCAGGAAGGGACGAATTTTATGCTTTACCAAAAGTACAGGTTGCACATAAGGCAACATGTGATCGTCGAAATAATTTTCTACAAACTCGCGCTGTTCTTCATTCAAATCTAATCGCCTCAATAAAAAAATACCGTGATTTCTAAGCTCAGGAATGATTTGATTTTCGAAGATGTGACTATATTCTTCCTGCTGTTTATTGACAATTTTTAGAATCTCCTTGATTACAGTTTTAGGATCATAATCCAAATGTCTTTTGGTCTTTTTTCCTACTCGAAGTACATTGCGATTTGAGGCTACACGAACTCTAAAAAACTCATCCAAATTGTTGGAATAAATGGCTAGAAACTTTAACCGTTCAAAAAGAGGTACAGCTGGATCCTTGGCTTCTTGTAAAACCCGGTAATTAAATGATAACCAACTGATGTCCCTGTGAATGTATGGGAAGTTTTCGTTCGTCATTTGCATTCAAATTATCAGAATAAGTTTAAATGAGTTCCTTATAAAAGAACCATCATCGTTTGGTATTGTGGGAGGTTAATCCATCAAACTCAAAGCTCTTTCTACCTCAGTTACAGGTAACTTACACACCTTGTTTTGGCATACATAAATCATGGTTTCCCCTTCCTGTAATTTTCCCTTCAACAATTCCAAACTTCCTTCATCCTTGCCACCCAACAAAATGGAATGAGGAATAAAATGCTTCATCAATTCATTCCGTTTGGCCTCGAAATCATCACCAACTATTGCAACCTCATATGGAGGTTTGACAAGATCGAGGTAGAGACTACACCAGTTGGAATAAAAATTGGGTTGGGATTGATTGACCAAATCAGTTGAGAGGTTGTGCATCATCTGCTTGGCTCTTTTGATATAATCCTGATTGTAAAAATACAAACCCAAATTGTGCAAGGCGCGGGCCATGGTCGAATTGGAACCAGGAATGGCTTTGTCTGCGACTTCCATTTTTCTGGCGATTAGAGCCGGATCGAGTTTTGATGTATAATGGAACATATTCGTTTTTTCATCACTGAAATTTTCAATGGTGTATTTTGCCAAATCATTGGCTGTATCCAACCATTTCTCATCAAAAGTTACTTCGTATAGGGCAACAAAGGCCTGTATCGTGAGTGCATAGTCATCTAAAAAAGCATTGATGACGGACTTTCCATCTTTGTAATTTCTATTTAGGCGATTGTCTTTTTGGAGCATATTATTTATTAGGAAATCTCCATTTCTCAGTGCAGCATCCAAATATTCTTTTGCTCCAAATGCTTTGTACGCATCTACATAGCCTTTGAGCATTAAGGCATTCCACGAGGTGAGTACTTTATCATCCAAGCCAGGACGAACCCTTGTTTCCCGGACTTTAAACAATTTATCTTTTCCGCTCTGTATCAATTGATTCAATTCTTCTTCTGATACCTTATGTTTTGATGCAATATCAGCAGCTGCTTTTCTTCTGTATAGTATATTTTTCTCTTCCTCCCAGTTTCCTTTTTCCGTCACCTCATAGTACTCACAAAATATTTTGGATAGTTTTTCATCGTTTAAAACAGAATCTATTTCATGCTTGGTCCAAACATAAAATTTACCCTCTTCGCCCTCAGAATCTGCATCATAGGAAGAATAAAAACCACCCTCTGGAGCCGTCATTTCTCTTTTTACAAATTCGAGTGTTTGTTTGACGATTTGTTTGTAATAGGGATCCTGAGTCAATTGCCATGCTTGAGCATAAAGACTTACCAATTGTCCATTGTCATATAACATCTTTTCAAAATGGGGAACAATCCATTCTCCATCTACAGAATACCTCGCAAATCCACCGCCTAACTGGTCGTAGATACCTCCATCCGCCATGTTATTTAGAGTGGTGGTTACGGCTTCTAAAGCGCGTTCATCACCAGTCAAATGGTGGTATTTTAGTAGAAACTCATAATTATTGGACATTGGGAACTTTGGAGCGCCCTGGCGTCCACCCCATTTGAAATCAATGTTTTGCAAAAAAGCATTTCCAATGGACTCCAAATCTGTTCTCGAAAAATTGAATTCACCGCTTCCTATGCTAATCTCCTCTGCTGTCTGTACCCCTTCAGTCAGTTTTCCAGCATAATCCTCCAATTTTTCCGGTTCATTTTGGCGCACATCCACGAAATAATCCAAAACCTTTACCCACTCCTTTTTGGGAAAATAAGTTCCAGCCCAGACGGGACGTCCATCAGGAAGCGCAAAGGCATTGAGTGGCCAGCCACAACTTCTTCCTGTTGCAATGTGACAGGCAGTCATATATACATCATCTACATCAGGACGTTCTTCACGGTCTACTTTTATAGGAATAAAATGTTTATTCATTATCCTTGCTACAGCTGTGTCTTCAAAGCTTTCGTGTTCCATCACATGGCACCAGTGGCAGGCAGCATAACCTACAGAAATCAAAAGCATTTTGTCTTCTTCTTTCGCCTTTTTTAAGGATGCCTCATTCCAGGGATGCCAGTTGACTGGGTTGTGTGCATGTTGAAGTAAGTACGGGCTACTCTCATTGATGAGCATGTTGGTGTATTGATGATCACCGTGTTGTGCCTGTTGTGGGACACATGCAAACAATAGAAAAATAGTGCATGGAATTATTAATAATTGTAAAAATTTCATGTTTTAAATTTAAACAGATTTTAAAAATTGTTGATGAGAGTTGTTATGGTGAAGGTTTTCCAGATAATTTCCAGATTCAATTAATGGAAGATGATCAATCGGCAATTTGTACAAATACACCCAACAAGTAATCATCTCCCCCTTCATATTTACGGGACATTGCTCCCGAACATATTCTTCGAATTGTCCAAATCGTTGACCTACATCCTCGTATTCATCTAATTTTTTGAGCATTTTTTCAGGCTCCTTTAGGGCAAAAACATGTCCAAAGACTTTTTGCTCACTTGTTTCATCGTAAACAACTCCGGGATAATGTCCCAAATCGTACATTTTGCCTTTTAGATACCCTTCCCCTAAAAAGGTACTGTTTTGATGAAATTCGCGATTCACTTTCGTTTTAATTCCAGCCATCAAAGTTCCATAAACAAAAAGCTTTGAAATCATCTTAGTAGTGATTAAAAAATAACTTCCTCCTTTTGATTTCGTCAAATAAGCTCAACTTCATTTCTTTTCAGGCTTTCAGCCTTCGCTTATTTGACGAAACGATGAAGTTATTTTTTAAGGGTTCTTTAGAAATTTTGGCGCAAAAATAAGAATTGATTCATGGATTCATGGTTTTAGAAGCTGTTTTGAAATCGTCAATGAAATTATTTAAAGCTTAATTTTTAATCAATTGAGGCGCAAAACATGAACGCAGTGGTGCTTTAGCAGAAAAGATTTGGGGAATCTTTTCAACGAAGTGAACCACTAGCGGATGGGATGTCATAGCATAGCTACGGCGAGTATTTTCCCCCATCCCAAAGGGAGTCCCATGGACAAGGGATGCCCTTGGCAAACGATGCTTGATTAGAAAAGAAGCCGAAATAGCGATGCAATAATTGTGAACAGGAACTTAAAGTCTATTAAAGTAAGGAAAGATAAGAGAATGAAACTTTTTTTGCCAACGCTGCATTAATTCATCGTTAAATTTTGGTGGCCACTCAAATTTGACAAAGATTATTTTATACATTTAGCGAACAAACAAAAGTACCCATGAAAAAATGGCGTAGATTAGACGGAAGAAAAATTGAATTGCCTATCAAGGAAGCTGTTGAAAAAACCATTCTCAGAGAAACATCAGCAGGACACAAATTAAAAGTCTGTATAGGAACAGATTCTCAAGTAAAAGGAGGAACTGTTGAATTTGCCACCGTAATTGTTTTCCTTCGGGAGAAAAAAGGTGGGTTTATGTTTATCAACAACGCAAAAGAAGAGCGAACCATGGGATTGAGAGAACGAATGATTGCCGAAGTTGGGCGTTCTGTGGAAATTGCTTATGCACTTTGTGATTTACTTGATAAATACAACGTAGCTCTAGAGGTACATGCAGACATTAATACAGATCCACATTTTAAATCTAACACTGCACTTAGCGAAGCAATGGGGTATATTTTAAGCATGGGATTTGTCTTCAAAGCAAAACCAGATGCTTTCGCTAGTTCTTCATGTGCTGATAAAGTCATTTAAGATTTAACAGCGAAATGCTGGAGTGCCGATAACTTCTTATTGGCATTTTTTTTATTTGTAATCTAGTTTGCATAATGTTTGATTTTTATTGAAATCTAGCTGGTAGATTAAAAGCAGGAGACCACCAAGCATCATGAACATGAGCAATACCTGTAATATAAATCATATCTACAAAATCTTAATTTTATTATAATCGCTCAAAAAAAACCTATAAATGAATCAATTCAGGTGATAACATGAAATTGCATTTTTTGTAAAGCTATCCCCTTTTTATTTCATCATATTAAGGGGGTAAAATGTTGAGATTTTTTTTCAGCAACTTGTTTATGTCCTGTGCATACTTTACCTTTACGTCTAACATTTCGAAAATTGCCTAAATAATCAAGGTTCTGGAAACGATAACGGATAATAATGACCAACAGAGAAATGATTGCATAATCATAACAACTTTATAGTCATAAGAGCAAATAAAAGAACCAATTCCTGTTCTCCAAGAAAATTACATAAAACTAGATTTATTATCCAATTTAATTCTTGCCCTTTTCAGTATCTTTTTGTTTAGGTACAAAACGAGTACAAAGTGTTATACAAAGTAAAGCTTAAGAATGCTGACGAGCACGTCTTGTTAGACGATCACGTGTACGAGTGGTTAACTTCTGACCCTTATTTAGTAAAAGTTGACTTTATCAACAATCTTAGACGACATTCTTCCGGGTGTGCTGTGTTTCAAAAAACATGGAAAAAAGCCGATGGTGGCTACAAAACCGAGACCATTTACCTGCATAAACACATTGCTGAAAAGTTTTTAGGAGAGACTAAATCCTCCAAGAAAAACCTTGTTGGAGCTAATAACGGTAACAAATTAGATTGTCGCCTGGAGAATATCGTTTATCGTTCCAGAGCAGTGGCCAGCCGTAAACGTAAAACCAGTTCCAAAGTTGGTTATACCGGTGTTTACAAAGAAAACAATCGTTTTCGGGCAGTCATTTCAGTTAATCGCAAATCTGTCCATATCGGAATGTTTGCAACTGCAGAAGAAGCTGCCCTGGCTTACAACAAAAAGTCTCGTGAATTGTATGGAGAAGATGGTAAGATTAACTACATCCGTAGAAAATTACCTGATGGCAGAGAAGAGGTTATCAGCTAACAAACTTCATTTATTATTCAGGATTGGAACTAACAAAAAAGAAACAATACCGTAATTCTTGATTTCAGGAGTTGCGGTTTTTTTTTGATTTTGTAAAATCAAAGTAAAAACAAGGGTTTGGTTTAATTTCACATACAATTTACTTCTATTATTGCATTTATTTTTCAAAGCATCAATATTTATTACTTTGTAAACTAAGTTTTCTATCATTTAGTTTCCGCGCCTGTGGCGCGAAAACAGGGGGGATTTGGGGGAGAAACGAGGTGCATCGCACCTCGTTTCTCCCCCAAGCCCCCTTCCTGAGCCGCCGCAGGCGGCGAAGAGTATTAGAAAACTTAGTTTACAGAGTATTTAATTAACGCAAGTTGCGAACTATATGTCTCGCACTGCTTTTTGTGCGGCTTAAAGGAGGGTTACTGTGCTAACTTTGATTTTTCGCAACTTGGGTTAAGTAACAAACAAAACCCATTTTTCTCTTATGAACGATTTACTATTGAGAACTGCCAGAGGAGAACAAGTAGAAAGACCACCTGTTTGGCTGATGAGACAAGCTGGACGCATATTGCCACAATACAGGGCTTTGAGAGGGCGACTTTCAGGATTTAAGGAATTGGTCGAAACACCAGACCTGGCGGCTGAAGTAACCATTCAACCAGTAGATGAATTGGATGTTGATGCTGCAATCATATTCTCCGATATTTTGGTGATACCCGAAGCGATGGGTTTGCCATATGAATTGATAGAGAAAAAAGGACCTCTTTTTCCCAAAACAATTGAAAGGGGAGAGGATATAGAAAAGTTGATCGAGGGAACTGAAGCAGCGGAGCACCTTCAATATGTTTATGAAGCCTTAAAAATTACGAAAGCCGAATTGAAAGACCGGGTGCCATTAATTGGATTTTCTGGGGCTCCCTGGACTTTATTGTCTTATATGATCGAAGGCTCAGGTAGCAAGACTTTCTCCAAAGCGAAGCGATTTTTGTATCAGCATCCCAAATCGGCTCACCAATTATTGGATAAATTGACCAATACCATCATTGCCTATTTAAAAAAGAAAATTGAAGCAGGGGCTGATTTGGTGCAGATTTTTGACTCCTGGGCAGGGGTATTGACGGCGGAACAATATCAGACTTTTTCCATTCCTTACCTCACAAAAATATGCAATCACATTAGTGAAGTACCCATTACTGTTTTTGCCAAGGGTGCCTGGTTTGCATTAGAAGATTTGGGCAAATTGGATTGTAATGTCATTGGACTGGACTGGAATATGAACCCTGAAAAAAGTAGAGCATTAATAGGAGGTGAAAAAGTATTTCAAGGTAATTTGGATCCATGTCAGTTGTATGCTCAACATGCTGAAATTAAGCAAGCAACGCTCAAGATGATTTCCAGGTTTGATCAAAAACACATCGTCAATTTGGGGCATGGAGTGTATCCTGATACGCCCCTGGATGGTGTAAAATGTTTTGTTGATACTGTAAAATCTTATCAATATTAACCACAGTTTTTAATTTTTGCCTTTCTTTGCTACTTGAAGTTCAAAACGTAAAAATGGTCATGGTTTAAATTTGAATGTTTAGCCAATTTATCGCCTTTTTGCATTGAACTTTAAAACTTTGAACATCAATTATTGCTAATGGGTTGGTTTACACGATTAAAAGACGGCATTCAAACAGCTACCAAATATAAAAGGGAAACTCCCGACGGATTGTGGTACAAATGCAGAAATTGTGGGGAAACGAGCACTTCCAAGGAAATGCGAGAAAACTATTTTAAATGTCCAAAATGCGATTACCATGTCCGAATTGGCTCTCACGATTACTTTGATATCATCCTGGATGAGGGCTATCAGGTTTTGTTTGAAAATTTGATTTCAAAAGACTTTTTGGAATTTACAGATTTGAAGCCATACCACGAGCGTTTAGAATCAGCAAAGAAAAAAACCAAACTTAGTGAGGCGATTTCTGTGGCAGAAGGAAAAGTAAATGGATACGGTTTGGTCATCGCTGCAATGGATTTTTCATTCATTGGTGGATCTATGGGAAGTGTAGTAGGGGAAAAAATAGGATTAGCGATTGATCAAAGCTTAAAAACCAAAACACCCTTCCTCATGATTTCCAAATCTGGTGGAGCCAGAATGATGGAATCTGCTTTCTCCTTAATGCAAATGGCAAAAACTTCTGCCAGGTTGACCAGATTGGCTAAAGCTGGAATTCCCTACTTTTCTTTGATGACTGATCCGACTACAGGTGGGGTTACTGCATCTTTTGCCATGCTTGGCGATATTAATTTTGCAGAACCAAATGCCTTGATCGGATTTGCAGGACCACGCGTAATCAAAGAAACGATAAAAAGAGATCTTCCAGAAGGGTTCCAGACTTCTGAATTTTTGTTGGAACATGGCTTCCTGGATTTTATTGTCAATAGAGCTGGGATGAAGGAAAAGATAGGTGATTTACTTACTCTTTTTGACGGAAAATAATAGAGAGGTTCATTTCATAAATATGAAGACCTGATAATACATATGGTGTTATCAGGTCTTTGTAATTGAGAAAATTTAAAACTGGTTAATAACCTGAATCCCAGTACCAGAAAATGAATTCATATTTACGAGATCTTCAACTGCCTCCTCCAGGGATATCGTTTTTCCTAAAAGTTGCTTCAAAGGTATTTGTTGAGCCAAAATCGTATCCAGCATTTTGGGGTATTGATGTGCCTGCATTCCGTGACTTCCAATGATTTCCAACTCATTTGATATTACAGGACCCATTGGAATAGAAGGGTGGCTGTGCTCTTCGGTCATCAAACCTACCTGAATGTGTTTTCCTCTTTTTCTCAGGGATTCAATTGCGGGAATACATGTCTTGATGCTTCCCAATGCATCCAACGTAACATGTGCACCACCATGAGTGATGCTTTTTACAGCTTCCGAAACATTATTTAATTCGCTAACATTCAGTGCCTGATGTGCGCCCATTTCTTTGGCAAAGACCAGTTTGTCATCAGCAATGTCAATTCCCAAAACCTGTGCACCCATTGCTTTCCCAATCAAGATCGCTGATAAACCAACTCCACCACAACCAAAAACAGCTAGCCACTGTCCAGGCTGGATTTTGGCTTGATCAACCACTGCTCTCCAGGAAGTAATGAAGCGGCATCCTAAAATAGCTGCCTCAACGAAATCCATTGTCTCAGGAAGTCGGACCAAATTTACATCGGCATATCGGATGCTTACCAGTTCAGCAAAAGACCCCCATGCAGTGAAGCCCGGTTGAAAATAATTATCACAGATTTGTTGATTGCCCGAATGGCATTGAAAGCAATAACCACATCCACAACAAAAGGGTAGGGTGACGCGGTCGCCTTTTTTCCATTTTTTTACTTCCTTTCCAACTTCTAGCACTGTACCTGCCAATTCATGCCCAGGTACATGAGGAAGAGCAATATCAGGATCGTGCCCCATCCATCCGTGCCAATCGCTTCGGCAGAGTCCGCTCGCCATTACACGTATGATGACTCCATCTGCATGGAGAGTAGGATCAGGTAAGGATTCTATTGTTGGTTTAGATTTAAAGGAATGATAAATTATAGCTTTCATGCCTAAAAATCCATTTTTAGTCTGAGATTTACCCTTCTGGAGGTCAAATAATTTGGTATTGCAAATTGTTGATTGAAAATTGTTTTTATCCAGGTATTGGCAGCTTGGTTTTGAACTTTCATCATGTTGAATACCTCTAGGCTTAGCCAGGTGTTTTTGGTAAAGCGCAATGGATGTTTGGTTTTGCGTTCTTTCCAGGAATCGTTCCACAGCAAAATGGAAAAACCAATATCTACTCGATGGTAGGGGGAAAAACGATAGGTATTTCTGTAAATTCTATTGTTATCTCTCAAACCATATGGTAAACCTGTCCCAACTGTAAAATTCAAGTGCATTTTGATGTTCTCATTTCTGGGCAAATAATCCTGAAAGAATATGGACATCGTCATAAATTGGTCCGTAGGTCTTGGAACATCTTTTACTTCAGATGCTTCTTCCTCTCCGATTTCTCTCTCCAGATGAGTAATACCATCGAGGCTTTCCCGAGCTCTTAAAAAAGAAAGGTTGAACCAGGACTCAGCCCCAGGCACAAACTCCCCATTAAGACGCAAATCTATTCCTGCAACGTATCCGGTTGCATCATTTTCGCCAGAATATCGAATTCTTACATTTTCAATTTCATAAGAGACCAGATCCCAGAGTTTTTTGTAGTAGACTTCAGTAATGAAGCGGAATTTTTTGCTGCTCAATTTTCCTAAATAAAAATCCCAGGTAAAACCCCCTAGAAAGTGTGCAGATTTTTGGGAGAGGACATTTTGATTAACAGCTCCTGAAAAATTTCTCAATTCGCGATAAAATGGAGGTTGGAAATACAATCCTGCAGCCAATTTCCAGGAGATGTCCTTTTTACTATAGTAGGGTTTGTACAAAAACTGGGCTCTTGGAGAAAAAATAAATTCCTTATTCAAATCCCAATAACCAGCTCTCACACCTAGCGAAAGCTTTAACTCTCCAGTGCTATCCTGATTCCAGGTGTAAGTATCCTGAATATAGGCACTTAAACGATTGGAGTTCAAGGGAGGTTCATCAGATTTGTTGACATCCCAAAGCAATAATTGGGTGCTATCAAAGCGAAGCGAATAACCTGCAGAATCCAGTCTTTCCCATTCATTCAAAAAGTCATCTATGCGTTCATGTTGATATTTGACGCTCCATTGCAGAAAATGGCTTTTGGTTTTTCCTTCTTCTGGCAGGTCTTTTTGGAAATCAATCCCTCCTTTAAGTTCAAGGTTGGTCACATTAGCTTGTAAGAAATTGCGCACAAATTGATGTTGGGTTCCAGTTCCCAGTTCCGCAATAACATCCCCAAAATCACCACTTCCCAAATTGGATTCAATTTGTCGAAGGCTATATCTCCCAATAATATCAAAGCGCTCGTTTTCGTCACTTTGGTAATGAGAAGCAAGGAATTTCAGGAAAAAAGGATTCTTTTCCCTGTCAGGAAGATAAGTTAGTGAAACACCCCCCATATTGGTGGTGAAATCATCGATCTCTTGTCCTTCAAAAACGGTGAATAGTTGGAGAGCAAAATCTATTAAGCCCAGGGCAGTATTTCTGGTTTCAGGGATAAAGCTAAATTCACTTCGATTGAAGTTTCCCAGAAGGCCCAATTGTAAATCTCGGGTTATATCAAAAGTGAAATAGCCTTGTACATCCCAAAAATTAGGCGCATACTCACCAGTTACATCCAATGATCCAAGGAGGTATTTTGTGGTTTTATAACGTGCTCCAACGAGGTATCTAAATTTTCGATAGCTATCTGCTCCAATAATCGTACTGCCTTCAAAATGAGCTGAGCCACCTAATAAACTCAAGCCCAATGAGGATTTAAATGTCGTAGGCAATTTGTATCGAATGTCCAGAACGGAAGACATCTTATCGCCATATTTTGCTTCAAAGCCACCAGAAGAAAAGGATAAACTTTGAATCAAATCAACATTGGGAAAGGTCAATCCTTCCTGTTGTCCTGCACGAATCAATTGAGGACGATAGACCTCAAAATCATTGATATACACCAGGTTTTCATCGTAATTTCCTCCACGAACATTGTATTGAGATGTCAACTCTCCACCGCTTCCGCTGGATGCCCCCAATGCAATATGGGGAAGGACGGATTCCAGATTTCCTGTCGTCGTTGGCAATAATTTTAATTCCTCAACATCTTCCCGCACCATACCAGCATCGTCAATTCTACTTTCCCGGACGACCACTTCAATATCTGAATCGGCAGGTGGCAATGAAACATCAATCTGCCTTTGACTCTCCAGGCTGATTGACTGTACTTCTATGGATGTTTCCTTGTAACCTAGTCTGGAAATGACCAGGGTAAGTTTTTGATTGGCAGGTACTTCAAAACGGTATTCCCCATTTTCATCAGACTCCGTTGCGATATTGGTATCCTTTATATAAATAGTCGCCAAATCTACTGGCACTTCACTGAGTGCATCTGTCACTTTACCAAATATGACCCCTCTTTCCTGGGCATTGATAGATACCGTAAATAGGAAAAAAGAGCATAGGAAAAACGTAAAAAATCTTTGCATTAGTAATTTTTTAGAACTCAAACGGATTGGGTATCTACATTAATACCCTTCATATCCGAAATAACTTGAACAGGATTTTCTGCTTTGAAAACCGCACTTCCCGCAACCAAAACGCTTGCTCCTGCTTCCAGCAATTGCCTTGCATTTTTCATACTTACACCACCATCAATTTCAATTAGAGTACTGCAATTTCGAGCTGCTATCATCTGCTTCAGTTTCCTGACTTTAACGTAAGTCTGCTCAATAAATTTTTGACCTCCGAAGCCTGGATTGACCGACATCAAACATACCATATCAATTTCATGGAGGATGTCTTCTAACAGACTGACCGGAGTATGAGGGTTGAGGGCAACCCCTGCTTTGGCTCCGGTGTCTTTTATTTGCTGAATGACCCTATGAAGATGGTTACAGGCTTCATAATGGACGGTAATGATTTCAGCACCAGCTGACCTGAATTGTTCAACATAGTTTTCAGGGTTTTCTATCATCAAATGCACATCTAAAGGCTTTTCTGCCAGTTTTTTCATGGCTTTAATAATAAACATTCCGAAGGTAATATTCGGTACAAACCTGCCATCCATGACGTCTAGGTGAAACCAATCAGCTTCACTGCGGTTGACTATTTCAAATTCTGTAGACAGCTTAGTGAAATCTGCTGCTAATACGGAGGGGGCGATTAAATGTTTCATTCGGCAAATGTAAGGAGAGAAAAGGGAGAGTCGTTTTTTGATTTGGAAGAATTTTCCACAGAATTGTAAGATTGGACTGTAAAGTAAAAATAAGCCTTACAATTTGGAGATGAATTCTTTTGGGAAAGAAGATAAATTGCAAAATTATGTCACAAGCCTTCTATTTAATTGCTTGGATTATTTGATCGCTAATTAAGATTTTTTGATTTATAATGTCACGATAATTCAAAGTACGCTATTGTTTAGGAAAAAAACGCTGTGACAGCACAAATTGGCATAATGATTGATTTTGATATCACTGTTCACTCAAAGATTCCCCCCCTTTTTTATTTCTTTTCTCATTCTTTCCACGCTCCTTACTTATTTCCCCTAATATTTTACAGTCGTTCAGGAACCTGACTATTGACTACTTATTTTATTTGAATTTATTTTTTTTAGTAACAACTTGATTAAAAAACGAAAAGAAACCCAGACTAAAGCGCCCAAACAATTGAGAAAAAAAGATTCGTTTGGCAACTACGAGAGATAATTATTTGAATGCTATTAGAACAAAATTTCTAAAAACCCAGGTTTCGAAAAGTTAGTACCAAAAGTGTTTTGACGGTTGTTTTACATTGATTGAGGCTCTTGGCAAGTTATTTTGCAAAAAAGTGTTAAAATTGGTCAAAGCTCAAACCAATACTTGACATTCTATCGTCTTTAAGCATAAATTGAGGGAAATTCTCCACTACAAATTATTTTTCTCTTTTTTGATTACCTTTTTTTAGTAAACGATACTAATAGATGTGAAACCTGATTATTTAAGAGTATATCTAATTTTTTTCTTCTTGTGCCACAGGCATCTCTTGTCCAGGGGACTCCCTTTGGGATGGGAAAAACCAATGTCTTCTGAACCTTGCTTTGAATCAATTCAGTTATTTATCCCGATAATTGCCCTCATTGATTCCTCGCAAGAACCATAAGCTATTGATTTTCAATTCGTAAAAACTTTAAACATACTCTAATTTAAAACCAATGAAACTTATGAAAAAATCTGCGCTTTCTCTAACACTCATCGTCACACTTATTGGGCTGCTAGCTTCTTGCGCCCCCAACAACAAAAAGTATAGAAACATCGGTTGTTACAGTATGATTGACATTCCTCCAACAACTGAATTTCAATGTGAAACTTTTGATGATTGTTCGGAATTTACGAAAAAAACACAGGAAAATTCAGGAAATTCAAATCCTTGACTAAATTTAATTTTAAATGATTAAGCCTTTGATTATCAATTGTTTGCTGTTTCTTGAATGTTTTACATGATTACAATTTCTGCATGTTTTTCATTTTGATGTCTATACGGTAAGCAACATAAAAAATAGTCTGTTTTAAGTCTTGCACTCTCATCTCATTACGGTGGATGGCTGTAGCTTCACCTCAGGAGTTGCAGCCCACCCACCTTTTAAGACGGGTTCAATGACCTCTTTCTAACATTAAAATTTCATTCATTTCCACCCTGGGAATGGCAGTTTAGGTTTTGGAATAAGGAAACGGTAAAGTCTGTTTCAGGTTGGAAAATATTGTCAAAACCAAACCAACATATCCCGATTATTCACGCTCTAAAAAAAATAATTGAACTATGAAAAAGATCCTTTTATCTTCAGTTTTGATGGCACTCTTCTGTATGATTTCCATTTCCTCAGAAGCTCAAGTGAAAAAACCAAATCGCATTTTCAAACAAGGCCAGTTTGATGTTTATTCAAGTATAGGTTTAGCACCTACTTTTCTCGCAGATAAAGGAAAAAGTATTGTGCCACCAATCATTCTTGGTGCTGATTATATGGTTTCTGATAACTTCAGCCTGGGACTTTCTCTAGGACATTCAGTTACCCAGACCAAGCAGGAATTATTTTCTGATGGGTTATTTGGAACGTGGAGAAATTCCACTTTTGAGGCATCAGCTAAGGCTGGTCTGCATGTCACCCGATTTGACAATATGTCGATTTATGGTGGATTTACACTGAATTACAATCTAGCCAGGATTACGGCATCACATGAAGAAATGGATGAAATTGCTCATCACCGAGGTATTCTGCCCGAACGGTCGACCTTTGTTCCTGGAGGCTATATAGGCTTTAAATATGCAGTTTCGCCAAAAGTTACTTTGAATTCTGAATTGGGTTTTAGTGGTATTTCCATATTCCGAGTCGGTGCGGGGTTTAGATTGTAGGATTTGAAATGAATTTTGCAAGAAGCAAGAGGCAAGAAAATCAAAGTTTGACTTTCTTGTCTCTTGTCCTAAGACCCCCTTTTCTTCAAATAATCTCTAAATGCACCCAGCTGTTGCTTGGCTTTGCGGATGTTGACCATGGCTGCGTTGACATTTTTTTTGCCGGATCGGGAATGTCGATAAAATTTATTGCCTGGTTCTATTGTTTCTAAATATCCACGCGCTTTTTCCAATTTTTCCTGACTTCTTGAAATAATCCTGGACCAACTTTTTATTTTTTTCTCAGTGAGTTTTTTGGGATTCATGGTATAGGGTTCAGAATCTTTCCTATATAAATCAAAATCTACTTTTGCTTCATCATAGTAATAATTGGCGACAACAAAATTGGCATAACCATTTTGAGGGTCAAAACTCAAACTCCTGAAAGCCGTATTGAATACTTTTTCATTTCCCTCAAGTGAATTAAAATAATCGAGAGAATCAATTAGGGCTGCAAAAAGTGGATTGTTTTTTTTATTTAAGTAAGCTTGTATAGCAGATTCGTCTTCTTGCCAAACTTCCCAGGTCACAGGGTTTTCCATCATTTGAAATAAAGGATCATGCGGATAATGATCCAATACAAACTGACTTGGCTCAGTCATAAAGTATTTTTCTTCGAAGCGACGCTTGAATCGCTCGGTATCGCTATCAATATAGCCAGCACCCCAGGTATTATCCAACAGGTACCATTTTTCATCAATTCTTACAGCATTCCATGCATGAGTGGTTCTGGCAATTCTACCTCTATGGTTTTTGGTATAGCCACTTACTTGTTCAGATGGGATATGGGCCGCTAATGCCAATTCGTGGAACAAATTGGTATATCCTTCACAGACTCCTCTTTTTGTCTTAAGCACAGTTGCCGCTTTTTGTTTTTCAGCTTTTTTAGCTGCGGTGGCTTTTTCATCAAAATATAGCTTTGTGTCGTATCGAATATTTTCAGTCATCCAAACGTATAAGGAACGGACTTTTTCCAGATCGTTTGCTGCTTTTTTGGTCAAGTAATCAGCAAGTTCTTCAATGCTGGAGGAAACAGATGAAGGAGCTTCCCTAGCATATTTGTCTATTTCTGAAAAATCGTTTTGTGCAATCAAGACATAGGGAAATAAGAAAGCGAGTAACCAGATTGTTTTGAACATTGACTTAGGCGTTTAGTGAAGAAAACTACTCAAATTTAGGAGAATTTTTCGAATGGCTTTTTATCTGGATTGTAAACTCATTTAAACATTATCAGAGACTTGTTGGATCAAATAGTTTCCAAAACTTTTTATAAAAGACTGTATACTTTCCTTGTCGGTTGCAGGGTTTAAATAATACAAAAGCGCTTTTTTCATTTCTTCTTTCTTTTCAGGATAATATTTTGAAAAGGTGCTCCAACAAAAGTATAAATCTGTAGTATATTGCTGTTCTCGAGGCATCACCAATTCAAAACCGGTTCTTAAAATTACTTTCATCATTTCCTGACACGCTGCCTTTGAAATGCGCTCTTTTTTCAAAAAATCTTTCACATCCGTTTCTATCCAGTTAATATTCAACATCATATCCCTACCAGGTTTGAATTTTGGCAAAGAGGGAATAATGTCTTTTCCCCATATACATAAGGATTGCGTTTGAAGAATCATGGAAAGACGAGGGTTTTTTTCAAAGAAATCAGTGTGAAAACTACTCAGCCTGACTTCTATTTCCTTGACAAAGGGAAATTCATTTTGAAGTTGATATTGCAAATTCTCTTTCCAGTCAGCTTTTTGCCAACGGATGTTTTCACCAGTAATTAAGGCAAAGGTGTCCAAATCGGAAAACCCATCCACATTCAACCCTCTTGGCAAACTACCCCTCAAATAAATACTGTGAACACGATTTTTTAAATGCTTTAGATAACTGTTTTTTACTGCTTCAATGACTGGAATCCAATGGTTGGGAATTTTTTCTATAGCAGATTCATTAATTACAAACCCTTCATTATCAAGTGGAAAGAACTTGCCGATAGGTCTGATCGTAACCGCCCAATTTATTGGGCTGGTTGAAGATTTCATTGAAGAAAAATTAGGATTTATTAAAAGTTGCCTGCTATTTCAGGGAATAGTATTCTCAAAGAAACACCTCTCTGACATGCAAAAAAACGTTGATGACCATGATAGCCATAAGGGCTAAGGAAAGTAGCCTTAGCCATCCAGCATTCTGCCTTCGAAAAGCCTCTGCTTTTTTCTGCTTTTCAGGATCTTTTGAACTGACTTTTCCAATAGAAAATAAATACAAATAAACGGCAGCTATGAGAATGACAATTTCAAAAAGAAGTCCAAGGTATTCCAATTTTCGTTTCGTTTTGGTGAAGTGTAAAGGTAAGAATTCTGATTCTACAATACTACAATACTACGATTCTACAATTCTTTTTAATTATCTATTGTAGCATGGCAGTATCGTAGAATCGTAATATTACAGCGTTAGTTCCCCTTCTGATACCGTTTCATCATTTCCTTGAACTGTTCCATTTTTTTAGGATCTTTGGAAGCCTCCTGGATCATTTGTTGCATATTGGAGGTATCTAAAATATCTACTCCTTCAGTAACAGAGCTGAATACGGAGTCATCAATTTTCTTTTCAATTACTTCATTTTCCATGATAATTTCTTCTCCTGTCTTTTTATCAGTCATATGCAATTCCATTACAAAGCCTTCTATACCGGAAAGTCTTTGCATGGGATCCTGACCCCCTAAATATGTTTTTGCCAACGGCATTAAATCGGACAAAGTCAAATTTAAACTTGTAGCAACCCAGGCATAACCTTTTCCTTCTTCATCTTCTCCCAAAACTTTTACGCATTCATAACCACGGATATTTTTCTTATCAGTAGTGACTGTGATTTTTACATCTTTTTCTTTTGAACGGTCATTATAGCGTTGCATGTGCTGCATTTGTTTGAGGTACGGATTGTTATTGTTGTTCGTCTTTACCCCCATTTTTTCGCCATCTTTGATAGTGACGGCGATCATGTCTTCAGTATTTGTATTGTAAAGCAATTGAAGATCGCCTTCGGCAGTCGAAGTCTCCATTAAAGAGTTATCTCCTTTTTTGGTGATTTTTACATCACTTGCATGCTTGGAATTGTGTTTGATGTTCACGATGCCTTCAAATTCTTGTGCATTCGTGGAGAAAGAAATTGCCAAAATGGCAACAAAGGAAAGAATCAAATTTTTCATATGTTGAAATTTAGTTTTGATGGTAATCTGGTTGATATTTTTGTGATAATTTGAAATGAGAAAGTCAAATAACATACTGCAATATATTACTTTTCGAGATTTCTCAACCACTCAAAAAGAGTTGGTCGCACTTCATTATCCATAAAACTCCAGCCGGCAGCTTCTAAATGAGTTCCATTTTCAAGTTGCAAAAATTGTATGATTTCAGGATTTATGGTTTCTAATTTATCAAAAAAGGAACTGGCACTTTTGTATTCAACCAAGCCGTCTTTGGTTCCGTGAATTCCAAGCACGGGAACGCTTTCATTTTTTTTTAAGTAGTTGATTGGATTTGCTTTCTGAAACTTTGGACTGCCTGTTTTTCCAGCGTAAAACCAAATTGGAGGAGAGGGGCGCATCAACTCTAAATTGAGGGGAGCTCCAAAAAGAAACAACCCGGAGAAAAGATCTTGGTTCAAGTTTATGTTTTCAAGTGCCATCCGATCATACAATACCAGCGCAGCTAGGTTTCCCCCCGAAGACATACCCCCTAAAATGATACCTTGTTCGACCAATCCTTTTTCTTTCATGACTAACTGCACTTTCTCCAGAATTAAATTCAGGTCTTCTCGCATATCATAATAGTCAAAAAATGGAATCCTTCGGTGGGAAGGCATAAATACAGCATATCCTTCATCCACCCAACTCTGTGCATTTGCTGCAAAAGCCTCGGGTTTGGCAAACTGCCATCCACCACCGTGAAAATAGACTATCACATTATTTTTTGATGTATTTGAATCCAAAGGCTCATACAAATAAAAATATTGTCGAAAATGTCTGCCATACTTGATTTTGGTCTTTTTCATGTTGTTTGTAGGGATTTGCCACATTTGAATCCACCAGGAAGGAAGGTGTAAAAGCTCATGGAGGGGATTTCCTTTTGGGCAGAAAAGGTATAATAGAATTAGGAAGAGTAGTACAAAAAGCCAAATCATAAAACAAAGTAAGCGGTTTTAATATAGGGTTCAAAATTGATGGGAATCCTTAAAAAATAACTTCCTCATCTCGCCAAATAAGCGAAGACTGAAAGGCTGATAAGAATTGAAGTTGAGCTTATTTGACGAAAACAAAAGGATGAAGTTATTTTTTAATCACTACTAAAGTTGTTCAAAAATTTTCTTTACAAACAAAAAAAAGCACTCGGGCAAATTGACCGAGTGCTCTCACAAAACTATTTTTAACTAAAACCTTTGATATGAAAACAGATACAAAAGGTTTAGGTTTTAATTAACTTAGAATTTCTTTATTTTTATTATTCTTTCATGAAAACTTTTCCCGTCCACTGTAACGCTAACAATATAAGTCCCAGCAGGTAAGTCATTCATTGGAATCATTCCAACTGGCTCTTCAAAAACTGAAAGCGTTTTTCCGCTAATATCCTGAATTTCAACTTGTTCCAACTGATAATCCATACTATTTTTTATATAGATCATATCAGTCGTTGGATTAGGGAAAATCCTCAACTTCAGGTTTTGGTCAGGATTATCAATACCCGTAACTAGTTCAATCACCTCAATAGGCGCACGTAATGGTATCAATGCTTCATTTTCCATGATGGCTTTTACATTCGAAATGGAAATACTCATTTCTTGTTTGCCCGCAATATTGTCAATAATGCCAATAAATGCAGCTATTTGACCAAAACCGGAAACATTATTCTGGTCGGTTCTGACTAATGCCATTTCTACTTTACCCTCATCAGCTTTGGTTTTATCAAGTGTGACTAAGTTAACTGGTAAAACGCCCAGCCAGCTGGGTTCATAAGAAATTTCCACCGAGGCAGGATTGACAATCTCTGGGTCAAAATTGAGGGTGAAAGCCAAACCATAGATGTCGTCTATTGGTAGTGTTTCTGTACCCAGGATGATTGGAGCTTCGAATGGGACACCAAATATAATGTCCTCAGGATCTGGTAAATCCACAAAAATAGAAGCATCAGCATCTGTTGCAGGAAGTGATTCAAAGGGCTCATATTCACCATGCGTCAAATCATAATTAAATTTAATCGCCTCTATATCTGGATTTGCTACTTCTCCGTCACCGTTACAATCGGCATGTTTGTAATTCACCCCATCTTCAAATTTTTGATCCCAATCAAAGGAAACGGTGGGTGACCATTCAATACCTTGAGTACTTCTGTCCTCTCCAGTTGCCCCAAAAGCCAAACCAATATTAAGCAAATCAAAATTGTTGGCAATGTTATCATCATTGGCATCACCAGGCCATATCAAATTGCAATTGGGAGCCATAAATTCGATTTCCTTACAGCATTCTTCATTGTCATTTATGCAAACAAGGAGATGGTCATAATCAAAGCCACTGGCTGGATAATTTTCAATCATTACAGGCAGCTCATTTAATGGATAAAATCCTAGATAATGGTCTCCTGCCCACAATTCAAATAAATCATTTCCAGGGTTGATGACCTCAAAATTCACCCAGAGGTCATAAGTACCATCGTCATTACAATCTGCGGGGTCGACATTTAGGCTTACTATCTCGCAGTCGCCTATTGGGTCACAAGCTGGTGATTCAAATTCGGTACTGGCACAGCAATCTTCATTATCATTGATACAAACAGTAAGATCAAATACCATTGAATTGGGGGTGCCATCCAGTGTCAGTTCGATTGGCAAATCAGCCAGTGCATAAAATCCAATGAAATCATCTCCAATAAATAAATCAAAGTGACTATGTGTAGGATTGATGGCTTCAAAATTGACCCATAAAGTGAAGGTATTATCATCGTGACATGGACTCGTTTCAGTATGCAGATCCACAATTTGGCAATCATTTCCACAAAAGATAGGTCCAATGGTCGTATAATCCATACAGTTGTCATCCTGATTGTCAATAACCACAAACTCGTATATGGTACCATCACCCTCTAGTGGACCAATGGTGATAAAAGGATCATCATAACTGAAGTTTCCGTAATTGTTTCCATTGCCTACAACCCGATACCCTTCATTTCCTACATTCTGATATTCAAAATCAATGTCAACCAGGAAGTTACCGTCATCGTCACAAGGATGCGCTTCTGCGATTACATCATAAATTTTGCAGTCATCGCCGGTACAATCCAATGCCATGAATTCAATCTCTTTACAGCAATCCAGATTATCATTGATACAGACCTTCAGGTGGTCGTATTCATTGCCACTTGCTGGATAGTTGGGAATGAATACCGGCAACTCATCCAGTGGAAAGAATCCTAAAAGGTCATCTCCAACGTAAACATCAAAATAGTCATTACTGGCACCTTCATATTCAAAATTGATGTGGATACTATAAGTGCCATCATCATTACAATTTCCAGGGTCAACTACCAAATCCCAAATAACGCAATCAGTAGCTCCACAAAACACAGGTTCAAAGTCAATTCCTGCATGACAATCCGGAAATTCATTATCGATGACTACAAACTCATTGATTGAGCCATCGCCAGGAAAAGGACCCAAAGTGATAAAAGGTTGGCCATAATCGAAAGAGCCATACACATGTCCATTTCCTTTGACTGAAAAGCCCATCATTCCCGTGTTATTTGACTGAAAAGCAATGTCTACATAATAATTACCATCATCATCACATGGATGCGCTTCCGCAATTAAATCCCAGATTTCACAACTTAACAGACCGTAGCAAGGGTTCTCCAAGACCTCCTCCCGACAGCAATCGGGGTTATCGTTGATACAAATGGTAAAAGTATGATAAGGCGTATTGTCCCCTTGAATATTATCTATTGTAACAGGCATATCGCCAAGTGGGAAAGTGCCTAGAATATTGTCCCCTAAATAGACATCAAATAAATCGTTTCCAGGTTCTTCTGCATCGAAAAGCAGGGTGGCATTATAATTTCCATCGTCGGTACAATCAGTAGTAATCGAAAAGATGCCCCCAATGTAGCATGCATTTGAATTGTCTTCACAATTGGGTGCATCAAATTCTGCAAAGGCACAGCAGTCGGAGTCATACAGGCATGCGAAAAGAAGTGGAGAGTTTTCTCCATTGTCATAAAAATTATTGAAGGTAAGGGGGAAATGATCAATGTTGAACAATCCCATGGTTTGACCATCATAGAAAAGCTCTACCCACGGACTTGTGGGGTTTTCAACTTCTAATTTGACGGTTAATTCATAGCTGCTTTGTGTTTTGCATTCTCCTACTTCAAAACTGAAATGAGTAATATCACATTCTGGTAAACAATCAATTGGACCGATGGTGGTGTAATCTGAACAATCACCAAACTGATTGTCAATTATTACAAATTCATAAATTGTGCTTCCATCACCCTCAAGTGGTCCTATTGTAATGTAGGGTTCATCATAGCTAAAATTTCCGTAATTAGTTCCATTGCCTAAAACTTTGTAACCTTCATTTCCAATGTTTTCAGCGTGAAAATCGATGTCTACCAAAAAAGTACCGTCGTCTTTGCATGGGTGCGTCTCTGCGATTACATCAAAAATGTGACAATCTCCTCCACTTTCACAATCCACGGAGCCAATTACAATTTCGGCAAAGCAGTCATCGATGAGTAAATCAAAAACAGCAAATTCATAATCCAGGGTGCCATTTCCCTCAAATGGACCCAATTGAATTGGCAAATCAGAATAGCTGAAATTTCCGTAATTATTGCCATTCCCAACAACTGCAAATCCTTCGTCACTGACACTTTCAAATTCAAAATTGAGATCTACTTTAAAAAAGCCATCTGCATCACAATCTCCTGGTATAGCAGTTAAATCAAAAATGTGGCAATCTGAAACTGGGCAATCGACTGGATCGATGACCACAAAATCCTTGCAATCATCAAATTGGTTGTCAATAACTACAAATTCGTATTCCGTCGTTCCATCTGCTTCTAATGGTCCTATTTCTATCGGTAAATCATCATAACTGAAGTTTCCATAGTTGTTACCATTTCCTTGAACGCGAAAACCTTCCAGTCCTGTGCCACCGTGTTCAAAATTGATAACTACGGAAAAAAAGCCATCGCTGTTGCAAGGGGTTGGATCTGCAACAACATCTGTAATAATGCATTGGGATTTTGCTTGAAAGCTCAAGCAAATGGAGAGAATCAAAAGCGAAAAAGATGCTTTAGCAATTCTTTTCATGTTCAAAGATTTTAGTGGTCAGTTATGAGAGTTTGTCAGTAAGAGTATGTTTTGATTTTCAGGAAGATAAAATACTAACATACTCTAAGACTTTGCATTGTAGCCCGATTTCCTTTTGCATGCCTGAGTAGCGCGGCTTTCTAAAATTGTGCGATTAGATTCCCGTCAAAATGCACAATTATAGATCCACGCCACTGAGGCAAGGTCTGGGAAGACCGTGCTACTGTTTATTGTTTCCAACCTATTTATTCTGAAAAAATCTCGTTTGATTTTTTAGGCTTTATGTAGAAATCTAAAATACAAAATTCCTTGGGAAGTAAGGATAAATGCATCAGTAAATTAGAAACTATACCAACCCACCGCTAGTCGGTGGGTGAGTATAGGTGAAAAATTTTTATTTCAATTTCTATCATAAAGCTCAATGATTTGAAAGCAAATAGCTTTCGATGATGCAAATATGTAGGTAAACAATTCTTCAAGAAAGTACTTTACCTTCATATTTTTGAATATTTTTAAGGGTTTTTTGTGGATATTTAAATTGTAATTTATTGATAATAAGATGATTAAGTTGAAATTGTTCTGTTGAATTATTGATAATTTTATGCGAAAAAATATTTTAATAAAGACCTTAGAAACACTTTCGAGGAAAGAGATGACGCGATTTCGCGAATTTTCGGTTTCCCCTTATTTCAATAAAAATAAAGAGGTTCAGCTTTTGATAGCTTATTTGGGTGGTATTTTTCCTGATTTTATTGACAAAAAATGTCAACGGGAAATAATTTTTAAAAAAATATACCCAACAGAAAAACACAATCAACCTAAGTTGGCTTTGTTATTTACGTATTCACTTAGACTTCTTGAGCGTTTTTTAGTTACAGAACAATTAGAGAATGAATATTTTCAGTCGAAGTTAAACTATCTAAAACAATTGAGGCAACGGAATTTATTTGAGCAATATGAAAAGCAGTTGATGAAATTAGAGAGGGGGGGGCTATCAGAAAACCAGGAAGACCAAAATAATTTTGAATTGCCATTTCATTTAGCCAGAGAGAAAGATTTGTATTACAATCTATTGTATAAAACTGATCAAAACCATAACCTTGAACAAAAGCAAAAATACCTGGATCTGTTCTTTTTTACAGAAAAGCTCAAAGACGCCTGTGAAATGAAATTTCGGAACCAAATTCTAAATATTGATTTTGAACTAAATATGTTGGAAAATGTGCTACAGGAAGTGGAAAGCAAGCCTAAAAACTTTCAAAGCCATCCTTCTATTTCGATTTATTCAAGTATTTATAAAACTCTGACAAATAAAGAGATAGGAGATTATTATCGAACTTTGGAAGTCCTGAAAAAACATGAGATTTGGCTTCCACTTAGTGAACTGCAAAATATTTATAATTACCTCCAAAACTATTGTATTCGTCAAATCAATCGAGGAGAGCAATCTTTCCTTTTAGAGCTATTTAAAATTTACCAATCCCAGTTAGAAAAGGGCCTTTTGTTAATCGATCAATTTTTGCCGGAATGGCATTATAAAAATATAGTAACAACAGGACTTCGACTAAAGGAAAATGATTGGGTTCGCTCTTTTATTGAAGATTATAAACGATTACTTAAACCCTCGACTCGTGAAAATGCTTATAGCTATAATTTGGCTTCTTATTATTATAGCACCAGGCAATTTGAGAAAGTATTGGACCTATTGACTAAAGTGGAATATACGGATATTAGATACAATACAGATGCAAAATCGTTGCTTTTACGCACCTGGTATGATTTGGAAGAGGAAGAAGCTTTTTATTCTTTAATTGAGGCATTTAGGCAATTTTTGAAACGAAATCGGCTTATTTCAGAATTCCAAAAAGCTGGGTACTACAATTTGATTAAATTCGCCCGGAAAGCTTTTCATATCAAGACCAATTTGGAATTTGTACCTAGATCAAAATCAAAGGCAGAATTGGAAAAATTAGGAAAAGAAATACAGTCGGTCGAAACGATTTTTAACCAAAGTTGGTTGGAAGGTAAAATTGAAAATTTGAAAAGTATGATGTTTTGATGGTTTCGGTCTTATCCAGGATTATCATAAAATCATCAAGGCATCAAATAAGGAACAAAACAATGGAAACAGCGACCACAAAGGGGATAAGAATAACAGCAGAACCGGTCTACTTGCCAAAAGAATCCCGACCGGCTCAGCATGCATACTATCATGCCTACCGTATAACAATAGAAAACCAAAGCCAGGAAACCGTGCAATTGTTGAGAAGACATTGGTTTATTATAGACTCAAATGGTTTGAGAAGAGAAGTAGAAGGGGAAGGAGTTGTGGGAGAACAACCCATCATTGAGCCAGGGCGTGCACATCAATACTCTTCATGGTGTCCATTGATGACCGATGTTGGAAAAATGTATGGTACCTTTTTAATGCAAAGAAGAAGTGATAATCAACTGTTTAAAGTAATCGTACCAGAATTTAAGCTGATTCCTCCGTTTAAAAATAATTGAAACCTTAACTGCCAACTATCTCCTTCGCTTCTTTCTCCTACTACCTCCTCTTGACATACCTCTCTGCATTGCCTGTCCCATTCCAGCTCCTCCTTGCATTTTTGAGACTTTGCGCATCATTTTCCGCATTTGATCAAATTGTTTGATAAACATATTGATTTCATGGATGTCACGACCGCAACCCAATGCAATTCGCTTTTTCCTGCTCATGTTGAGTACTTCCGGGTTTCCTCGTTCATGCGGAGTCATGGAAAATATGATGGCTTCGACTTTATTCAATGCGCCATCATCAAAATCTACATCTCTCAAGGCTTTGCCCATTCCAGGAATCATAGACATAAGGGATTTCATATCCCCCATTTTTCGGATTTGCTTGATTTGAGATAGAAAATCGTTGAAGTCAAATTTATTTTTTCGAATCTTCTTTTCGAGTCGCTTTGCCTCTTTTTCATCAAACTGCTCTTGGGCTTTTTCCACTAAAGAGACGATATCGCCCATCCCCAATATCCGTTGAGCCAGCCGGTCTGGGTGGAAAACATCCAGGGTATTCATCTTTTCCCCCATGCTGACGAATTTGATGGGCTTACCTACGGTATACTTAATTGAAAGCGCGGCTCCACCTCTCGTATCCCCGTCTAATTTTGTGAGAACGACTCCATCATAATTGATTACCTCATTGAAAGCTTTGGCAGTATTGACGGCATCTTGCCCAGTCATGGAATCTACGACAAATAGCGATTCAGTTGGCATCACTGCTTCTTTCAATCTGGAAATCTCGTCCATCATTTCCTCATCAATGGCTAAGCGACCAGCTGTATCCACTATGACTACATCAAAACCATGATCATTGGCATGGGCAATGGCTTTTAGGGCAATTTCAACCGGATTTTTATTCTCTGGTTCTTTATATACCGGAACCTTGATTTGTTCACCAAGAACAGTAATTTGGTCAATTGCCGCAGGTCGGTACACATCACATGCGACCAATAGTGGTTTCTTCTGTTTTTTGGTTTTTAAAAAATGAGCCAGCTTACCAGAAAAAGTAGTTTTACCCGAACCTTGTAATCCCGCTACTAAAACAACTCCTGGTTTGCCCGAAATATTAATACCCACGGATTGTCCACCCATCAGGCTTACCAACTCGTCCTGAACAATTTTGACCATCAATTGTCCAGGGTTTACAGCTTTTAACACATTTTCTGTTCCCAGGGCTTTTTCCTTTACTTTCTCGGTAAATTCTTTTGCTATCTTATAATTCACATCCGCTGCTACCAATGCTCGCCGGATTTCTTTTACAGACTCCGCAATATTAATGTCGGTAAGTTTTCTTTGCCCACTCAGGGACTTAAAAGCAACGTCTAATCTATCTTGTAAACTGTCAAACATGGATGGATTGTTAAATGGTTATATTGTTTTCTTATTAAAGGGGCGCAAATATAATGAAATACTGGTTTCTAATTGCCCAACACCCAGCCAACTCATTTCCGATATTGATAAAGATATTCGTCCAGCTCTACATCCAGAGCGTCATTAAAAATATTCGTAGCAATCATAATGCCTCCAAAGGCAGTAAGGTTGACCAAATCTTTTGGTTGTAGCCATTTTTTTAGCTGTGACATTAATTCCTGAGGAATTTGATGAGGATTCTTAACCAAATGTTGACCAAAAGAAATGAGCAAGGCTTCTTGTTCATTAAGCGATAATTCATCTGGATTTTCTCCCCAATCTATCATTATTCTTCTAAAAAAAGTAGAGCATATGAGACAATCTGTCTGTACTGAAATGGCATGTGCAAATAAAATAGCTGCTCGTTCTCCTAAGGTGGCAGCTACTTCATCTTTCAAAGGATACCATTCCATGTAAGCCCGAAGCGCAACTCCCGAATGGGCTAAAGTTTGCTTCATATTTGTCATTCTTCCATGATCTTCTATTTGTTGAGTCCAAACCTCCTGAGCAAGGGAATCCGCTTTTTGAAATGATTGTTGTGGTAAATATGCCATAAATTTTTTTGATTTTTGTAAAAACTGTATTTTGGTGTTTTTGAAAAGAGAGTGGCTTTCTAAATCATCAAATTCACAAATTTCGTCAATAATCTTTTCCCATCCATGACTTCTTCACGGGAGTCAATTCATCTTACTAAACGTAACCTATCTATTAAGACTTCAATAAACCTTATACTCCACTTTGGTGAGTATTAGTCAAATTAAAATATTCGGTTATGTCTAACGCCTTAAAATTTAGTGGTTTAAGTGTGGTTTTATTGTTGTTTCTCACTTGTGGAAGCAATCCTAATGTAGGGAAATACAATCTTGTTCCTGATGAGCATAAAGAAGGAGAAGAAAAATATGTACTTCAAATGGATTCCATTGGTCACCCAACTTCAATTGATCTCAGAAAAGCAGCACAAAATGCTTTCCCTGAAGTATTCAATCAAGGAGATATCAACAGTTGTACGGCCAACGCTGTTTCTGCAGCCATCTATTACGATATGGTGATACAAGGATGGCGCGATCCTTTTGTTCCATCCAGAATGTTCATTTATTACGAGGAACGTGATATTGGACATACCCTCAATGAATCCAAATATGGAGCCGTTGGTGCAACTGTAAGTATGAAAAACTGTATTAAGGCGGTTCATCGAAAAGGCTATTGCAGCGAAACTTTGTGGCCATACGATGTGAATAAAATTTATACAAAGCCTTCAGACGCTGCTTATGATTCTGCAAATATGCATCATACCTATTCCCATAAATGGATAGAAGGTGATCTGAAGCACTTGAAAGATTGTTTGGCGAGCGGATTTCCATTTTTGTTTGGGATTACCGTCTATGAAAGTTTTGAGTCTGAAAGCACCAGGAGTTCGGGGATGGTTCCAATGCCAGGAGAAAAAGAAAAGAAGATTGGTGGGCATGCAGTATTAGCTGTAGGTTATGATGATGCGAAACAACATTTTATTTTCAGAAATTCTTACGGAGCTGATTGGGGGGCAGTTGGTTATGGCTATATGCCTTATGAATTTGTCATTAAATATGGATTCGATTTTTGGGAAGTGAAAAAAGTCTTGTAAAAAGGTTTAAACATGTATCCTTTCGAATACGCTACAAAAAAATCTATGTGCTGTTTTTTAGAGTATTCTTTACTAAGGAACGAAATGATATTAACCACTTTACATAACCAATTGTCGAAAAAGTTTAATAAGATGAGATATGCTAGTACTGATTCAGGATTGTCGTTCAATCCCTAAGATTGACCAACCAAATATAAGGAATAAATGAAAATTAAAAAATAGGCACCCAAATAAAGAAATTTTATAATCATCACTGCCAACTGTCAACTGATAATTCTTCACTCCCCAATATCTTCATTCCAAAGTTCAGGATTATTATGAATGAATTGCTGCATCATTTGAATGCAATCCGTATTATTTAAAACAACAACCTCAACCCCCCTGGATTTTAAAAGCTCCTCTTCTCCCATAAAAGTTTGATTTTCTCCGATTATCACTTTAGGAATGCCATAAAGTAGAATCATTCCGGTACACATTGAGCAGGGGGATAAAGTTGTATAAATGGTACATTCCCTATACGTTTTGGCAGGGAGTCTTCCTGCATTTTCTATTGCATCCATTTCTCCATGCAGGATAGCACTACCTTTTTGAATTCTGCGATTGTGACCTCGGCCCAGAATTTTGCCATTGTGAACGAGGACGGATCCAATTGGGATGCCGCCTTCATTTAACCCAGACTGGGCTTCTTCAATGGCAGCTATTAAGAATTTATCCATCTGTTTTATTATAAATGACTTCTGTATATAAAAGGCAATATTAAAGACATTTCTCCAAAACTTTTCTCAACACCAATTTTTAATTACATTTGCCTATGACTCCCCGTTCTGGAGTTTTCACTCACAACATATCCTGCTTTTTCCTCTAACAAAATTGATAAGCCTGAGTCTTAGACCCAGACCAGACAAGGTGGTTTCCCAAAGATTAGACCTAACGTAGTTTTTCTACTTGACCAAACTCATAACCATGTTACGCCAAACATTTATCACCCTATTTGCCTGCTTGACTCTTTCTACTTTTTCTCAGGAAGTGAGAACTTTTGATGGAACTGATAACAATCCTAACCATCCGGATTGGGGTTCAGTGGATACCCAATTGCCCCGCTTGACAACCATCAATTATGGAGATGGCTTCAAGCAACCCGGAGGACAAGATTGGCCAAACCCCAGAGAAATTAGTAACCTCATTTTTGACCAAGCTGAATCCATTGAAGATGCTTTGGGCTTGAGCGATTTTGTATGGGCTTTTGGACAATTCCTTGATCATGACATAACATTGGTCCCTGATGAAGAAAATGCCTGGATTTATGTTCAGGTTCCTGAATGCGATCCCTGGTTTGACCCTTTTTGTTCTGGAGTAGTCTTGATTCCGATGCTTCGTTCAACGTTTGACCCTGCTACTGGAACGGATCCTTCTAATCCAAGGCAGCACATCAATAATATTACTGCATTTATTGATGGTTCTGTGGTATATGGCTCTACTAAAGAACGAGCTGATTGGTTGCGAACTTTCCAGGGTGGGAAACTAAAAACATCTGCTGGAAATTTACTGCCCTACAATACAATAGATGGAGAGTTAAACAGTGACATTGACCCCACAGCTCCAGAAATGGCAGATCCGGTGGGCTTTTCTGATAAACATTTTGTAGCAGGAGATGTGAGGGGAAATGAGAATGCACTTTTGCTTTCCTTCCATACCCTTTTTGTAAGAGAACACAATCGCCTGTGTACCGAATTGGCTGGAGCAAATCCACTTTGGGATGATGAAAAACTGTACCAGGAAGCTCGTCGTAGAGTAGGTGCTGCCATTCAGGCAATTGTTTATGAAGAATGGTTGCCAGCTATGGGGCTTAGCCTTCCTTCTTATCAAGGTTATGACCAGTTGATCAACCCAGGTATTTCCAATGTTTTTTCAGCTGCGGCTTTTCGTCTGGGACATACTTTGATTAATGACATCATAGTAAGATTGGATGATCAGGGGGAAACCATCCCTCAAGGCAATCTCGATATGAAACATGCGTTTTTCAATCCTTCCGAATTGGCAATTGCCGGAGGTTTAGAGCCTTATTTCAGAGGTATGGCTACCCAAATGCAACAGGAATGCGATGTGAAAATGGTAAATGATTTGCGGAATTTCCTCTTTGGTCCTCCAGGTGCCGGAGGCCTGGATTTGGCATCTCTGAATATCAATCGTGGAAGAGAACGCGGTATTCCTGACTTTAATACAGTTCGGGAAAATTTTGGTTTGGAAGCCTACGATGATTTCTACGCTTTGACAGAACACCTTGATTGGGCGGATAAAATGACTGCTATTTATGAAACGATGGATAGACTGGATGCCTGGGTGGGTATGTTGGCCGAAGATCACGTAAAAAATGCATTATTTGGTGAAACCATTATGGCAATTATGAAGCAACAATTTGGAGCTTTAAGAGATGGCGACCGCTTTTATTATGAAAATGATCCTGGTCTCAATCCACAGGAAATATTCAACATCAAGCATACTCCACTTTCTGAAATCATAAAAAGAAATACCAATATTGAAGTCATTCAGGAGAATGTGTTCATCATGACCCCATTCGAATTGCTTTGTACAACAGACGAACCACTATCTGATATCGCAGGAAATCTCACCTTTGCTAAAGATGGCTCCATTGTTAAAGATGCTACTGTGGAAGTCATGTCAATGGACACAGGGGATCCAATATATTCTATGCTAGCCAATGGCAATTTTGAATTTGTTGATATGGAAACTTGTGAAGATTATATGATTCGACCAAGCAAAGATTCAGAGTGGGACAATGGCGTTACTACTATCGATTTGGTATTGATTCGAAAGGATATTTTAGGCATAAAGAAATTGGATTCACCTTATAAAATCCTGGCTGGTGATATCAACCGTTCAGGATCATTAACCACAATAGATTTGGTTCAAATACAAAAGATTATTTTAAACATCATCACGGATATTGATGATCTTGATTCCTGGAGGTTTGTTCCAAAAGGTTTTGAATTTACCGACCCAAGCAATCCATTCCTGGATTCGATTCCCAATTCTATAAACGTGCTCAATTTACAGGATCCAGCCTATACAGACTTTGTGGCTTTCAAAATGGGAGACGTTAACTTTTCTGCAAATCCGGAGCAACTACAGAGTATAGATGATAGAACAGTAGTGGAACCCCTGGTCTTTCAAATAAATGATCAGGATTTGGATTATGGAGAAAATGTGGAAGTGGTTTTTAAATCAAATAATTTTGATCATATCGAAGGGTTTCAGTTTACTTTTAATTATGACCCAACCTCATTGTCATTTGAAGGCATAGAGGATAGAAATTTGAATAATTTATCTGAAAATAATTTTCATGTAATAGAAAATAAAGGGGCAATTACTGCAAGTTGGGTAGGGGATGTGGAAAAATTGGGCAATTCAGAATTATTTTCCATAAATTTCGTCTCGAAATCGAATCATAAACATCTTCGGAATTTAGTGACCTTAAATTCCCGAATTACAGATGCCCTTGCAATCACACAAAACCTGGCTGTAATGAATGTAGTATTAGAATTTGAAGGAACTGAAGGATCGTTGGCTCAACACGCCTATGAATTGTATCAAAATCAACCAAATCCATTTGTAGGGAATACCTTTATCGGCTTTAGTTTGCCCACCAAAACCTCAGCAATCTTGACCATTTATGATGTTTCTGGCAAAACCTTGAAGACTGTGGAGAATGATTTCGAAAGAGGCTACAATGAAATATCAATAAATCGCGATGATTTACCTGCTGAAGGAATGTTGTTCTACAAACTGGAGTCTGAATTTGGAGTAATGAGTAAGAAAATGGCGCTTTTGTAAAAGGCGAAATTATTTTTCAATACCAGTTTTTTGATCGGTCAAATGTACCCTGTTCGCTTGAATTTTTTACAAACTATTTAAGGGGGCAATTGTTGATTTTTGGTCCATTAGTGGGGTTCCTCTTGTTTTGGTCAGTATTTAAATTCAAATTGGCGTTTTCGATTTGCAATAGAAACAAATGGATTTGTTTGTCGAAATAGTAGCTTTGTCGCCCTTGAAATAAAATAGTACCCAAACTATGCAATATCCACACCTTTTCCAACCACTTGATTTAGGATTTACGACATTAAAAAACCGTGTGCTCATGGGCTCAATGCATACTGGTCTTGAAGAAGAGAAAAACGGTTTTGAACGATTGGCAGCCTATTTTGCCGAAAGGGCTCAAGGTGATGTTGGACTTATCGTCACTGGTGGTATTGCCCCAAATATGGAGGGATGGGTTGGTCCTTTTTCCGCCAAGTTAACAAACCAGAGTGAAGTCAATAAACATAAACTGATTACAAATGCGGTGCATGCAGAAGAAGGCAAGATTTGTATGCAGATATTACATGCTGGAAGATATGGCTATCATCCACTTTGCGTCGCTCCTTCAAAAATCAAATCGCCAATTACACCTTTCAAACCCTGGAAATTATCTGGGAGAGGAGTTAGACGTACCATCAACGCCTATATCCGATGTGCAGCATTGGCAAAAGAGGCTGGTTATGATGGTGTGGAGGTAATGGGATCTGAAGGGTACCTTATCAACCAGTTTATCGTTAAAAGAACCAATCATCGAACGGATAAATGGGGAGGCAGTTATGAAAATCGGATGCGTTTTCCTTTGGAAATTGTTCGGGGAATTCGAGAAAAAGTAGGGGAGGATTTTATTATTATTTACCGCCTTTCCATGCTGGATTTGGTTCCTGATGGAAGTACCTGGGAGGAGATAGAATTATTGGCAAAAAAGATAGAGGAAGCCGGAGCAACGATTATCAATACAGGCATTGGGTGGCATGAAGCCCGGATTCCAACGATAGCAACCATGGTTCCTCGAGGTGGTTTTAGTTGGGTTACTAAAAAACTGATGGGTAAGGTAAAAATTCCTTTGATCGCAACCAATCGAATCAATACTGCCGAAATTGCTGAGCAAATATTGGCAGATGGTTGTGCAGATATGGTTTCAATGGCTCGACCCTTTTTGGCAGATGCTCATTTGGTCAAAAAGGCCAAGGAAGGTCGTTCGGATGAAATCAATACTTGTATAGCTTGTAATCAAGCTTGCCTTGATCACACTTTTGCGAGGAAAATATCAACTTGTCTGGTCAACCCGAGGGCTTGTTATGAAACTGAATTGAATTATTTACCTACCCAAACTAAAAAGAAAATAGCAGTAGTGGGTGCTGGGCCAGCAGGTTTGGCTTTTTCCACCACAGCTGCACAACGAGGACATGAAGTTCATTTGTTTGAGGCCGCTTCTGAGATTGGTGGACAATTTAATATGGCAAAAGAGATTCCAGGTAAGGAAGAATTTCATGAGACATTGAGGTATTACCGTAAGCAAATTAAGCTAACAGGAGTGCATCTGAAGTTAAATACAAAAGCTACCGCAGAAAATCTTTCCAATGATGGTTTCGATGAGGTGATTTTGGCCACCGGGGTATCTCCAAGGAAACCAACCATCGAAGGAATGGATCATCCCAAAGCATTGACTTATATAGATGTTTTATACCACAAGAAAGAAGTTGGAAAGTCAGTGGCCATCATTGGTGCGGGAGGAATTGGATTTGATGTCGCTGAATACCTGACGCATAGTGGAACTTCCTCAAGCATTGATAAAGAAATATTTTTGAAAGAATGGGGGGTTGATCAGAATTATTCCCTACCAGGAGCACTACAACAAGCCAAACCAGAACCCTCTCCCAGGGAGGTTTATTTACTAAAGCGTTCCACTGGTAAACATGGAAAAAATTTGGGGAAAACCACTGGCTGGATACATCGTTCCAGCCTTCGTATGAAAAATGTGAAAATGTTGGGGGAAGTACAATATCAAAAAATTGATGATGAAGGTCTACATGTTTTACATGAAGATAAAATGAAGGTTTTGCCGGTAGATAATGTCGTGATTTGTGCTGGACAGTTGCCCATGCGCAATTTGTTTGAACCATTGAAAGAAAAAGGAATTTCCGTTCATTTAATAGGTGGAGCCGATGAGGCAAAAGAGCTTGATGCAAAACGGGCAATAAACCAAGGCTCCAGATTGGCTGCAAAAATTTAAGTAAATGGATTGTCAATGCTGATACCATTGAGTCCTGAAAAGCGGGTAGCAAAATGGTGTTAGCATAAAATTGAGGTGCTTTTGTCGCAGGGTGCGAGTTGCAGGTTTGACCAAATCGTGCTCCGCAACAAATTGAATTTCAACAGATTAAGTAAGGTGATAAACGAATGGGGTTTTTTGCAAAAATTCGGAATGATACATATTTTGTTTTTTGCCATAATTAATCAGTCAATAGGAATCCCAAGTCCTTAGAATAATACTCAATCGTAGAATTTAGGATATAACCCGGTTCTTCGATTTGCTGGACCTGTTTTCTCACCAAATACATCTTGATTGCTCCAGCTTCTAGTTGCGCTAATTTTTCTGCAGGAATATCCAGGGAAGTCATTCCTGGTTCCAGATCAAATTCAATTGAAAAGGTATTGGTTCTGAGATCACTAAGGAGTATAACCAGAGATTCATCTTTTTGAAATTCATTGCCCTCTAAAGATAGTTGAGCACCCTTACTTCGGCTAGCTTCTCCAACCATGGAAAAGGAGCGCAGGGCAGCTAATTTCAACACTTGTTTTTGGATCAGGTTTTCCAGATTGTTAAACTCAAAAACAAATTCAGTAGGGTAGGAGAAAAAGTTTTCAAAATTATAGCGAACCGAACCGTCCGGCAATTCACGATGTCCCATTGCTTGGCCCTGAAATTTGACTGGGTTATTCATCCTTAATGGGGTATCATAACCGGAGGTATCTTTTTTGAAAAAACTGACTTCCGCTTTTACCTGTTTTTCTGGCTCCAGGTATCGGATGTAATAATTGGCAACTAAATGGGCTGAAAGTGCTTGTTGGTCTGAATTTGAATTGCATCCCAAAAGACAAATATTTATAAAAAGAATATAGAACAAGTGGTTTTTCATATTTAGAAATCTTGAATAAAGACCTGATTGATACAGTTATCGTTTGTGGGTTGTCGGTTGAGGGTCACAAGCGTTTCATTTTTTTGTATTGTTAAATTGTCGTTGTTTTTTTCCTGTTTGTGGGCTAAAAATAGTAGAAATGTTGGAATGTAGAAATAATTCTTCATTGCTACACTTTCTTGTAGATTTACTTGAAAACCAGCAAGAGACTACCGACAACTGGCAACTGAGAACTCATATCCCTTTGCAAACAGGCAGACAACATTTATAAATTTTTTCTATCATGCGTGCCAATCAAAAAGCATTTTATACCTTTGGTGCGTTTTGGTCGAAACCCCACCAAGCTGAAAAATTTCTTCAAAAGTCAAACAGTCCGCCCAAGTCCTCTAATTAGACAAAAATCAGATTCAGAAACCTGACTTTTAATTCAACAATGGTATTAGTAAGTTTGGATTTACAACTAATTTTGAAAATGAATTCAAGAACATGTCGGAGGTAGAATTTTAAAGGAATTTCCTTTTGACCGCTGTTTTTGTAGCTAATATTGTGCGTTCTCCTGACATTATTTTTAGTAACTATTGAAGATTTCAAAACTTAAATTTTATGGCACGTTATTTACTACTCACTTTCACTTTTCTAATGGGCAGCCTGATGCTTTTTGCACAGGACGCCTCCATTCAGGGAAAAGTGACTGATGGTGAAACGGGAGAGCCTATCATTTTTGGAAATGTGGCTCTTATCAAAAACGGGGTGCTCATCACAGGTACTCAAACAGATTTCGATGGTAACTACAGTATTAATCCTATTGATCCAGGTAATTACGACGTAGAAGTATCCTATGTAGGCTATAATACAAGTCGTATTACTGGCTTTGTAGCTTCTGCAGGTAAAGCTAATAAACTGGATATTCAATTGGGGTCTGGAGCTGTGGATCTTAATGAAATTGTTGTTGTCGCCTATGAAGTTCCCCTAATCGAACAAGACAACACCACTCAGGGAGGAACGCTTACCAGCGATCAAATCAGGCAATTACCAACTAAAAGTGTAAATGCACTTGCAGCAACAACCGCAGGTGTAGCATCTTCTGATGAAGGTGGAGCATTGAACATTAGAGGTTCCAGAAGTAATGCAACCGATTACTACCTGGATGGTATTCGGGTTTCTGGAAGAATGGTCCCTCAGCAGGATATCGATCAAATGCAGGTGATAACCGGCGGAATCGAAGCTCGTTATGGTGATGTGACTGGTGGTATTATTTCAATTACCACAAAGGGGCCTTCTGGCAAATTAGCAGGAGGTATAGAGTTAGAAACCTCACAGTTGTTTGACAACTACGATTACAATCTGGCAAGTTTGAATGTCAGTGGACCATTGCTCAGAAAAAAATCTGATGTTGAGGGCAAGAAAGGAGATCCAATTATTGGGTTCCGTCTTTCTGGTCAGTATTTGACAGTTGCAGATGAAGACCCACCTGCAATTCCAGTTTACAGAGCTAAAGATGAGGTGATTGCGGAATTGGAAGAAAATCCGCTTCGTCAGGTTGGAGGTACCTGGTTGCCAAATGCAGACTTCCTGACGAATGATGATGTCAACGAACTGGATTACAAACCTTTCGAAGACCGAACAAATATTGATTTAAATGGTAAGTTGGATTTTAGACTTGCCAAAAATCTGGACTTTACCCTTTCAGGTACCTATGCCGATATAGAAAATCAATTTACTCCAGGGAATTGGCGTTTATTGAATGCTCAGAGAAATCCAACAACCAACTCTGACAGGTATAGAGTAAATGCCAGAATCCGTCATCGTCTAGGTGGGAATAGTGCATTGGAGACAGACGAAGAAGCGCAGGGGAAGAAAGGTTCATTTATACAAAACGTATCCTATACCTTACAATTGGGTTATGAAAAGAGTACTTCCGAGACAAGCGATCCAGTCCATGGAGACAACCTCTTCCAATATGGTCACTTCGGTTTTTACGATCAGGAAGAGCTTCCTTTCCTGAGAGCTCCAAATTTTTTCCCGGATATTCCAGATTTGTTGGATTCTCTTAATGGTGTGTCCAATGCAACTTTAAATGCATGGGTTTTGGATACAGCCAGTGGAATCTTGCAAATTGATTTCAATACTTTCCCAGAGCACATTGACAACTCGGAGTTATTGTTTGGCTATACGGAGAGCCCATACAATCCAATATTGTCAAATTATGTGTTTTATGCAGACCAAATTCCGGATCCTTTCTTCAGCTATGATACCCTTCCTGCTTTAAGAAATAGTGAGTTTTCCAACATTTTTAACTCATCGTGGAATGGATTTCATACAGGTGTTGGAAATGTGTACAATAATTTCTCGAAAAGTGAAGGAGAAGTAGTAACCTTCCAGGCAAATACATCTTTCGAATTGCTGCCTGGTGGTTCTGAAAAAGGACGACACAATATTCAATTTGGTATTTTATATGAACAAAGAACAAGCCGTGCATATGGTTTGAATCCATTCAATTTGTGGGATTTAGCAAGAACATTGGCAAATGGACCGCGCTCAGGTTTGAATCTGGATTTGAACAACCAGATCGGTACTCAGGATGCACAGGCATTTGACGTAAGTATTCAATTATTGAATTTACAGGTTCCCGTACTATTTGAAATTACAGATACAATGGATATTCAGGTTCCCATTTATGCTTTAGAGGTACCTGATTTGACTGCAGATGATGTTTTTTATAGGAATATCAGAAATGAGTTGGGACTAGAGTTGTATGAATTTGTGGATATCCTGAATTTGGATCCTTCTCAATTGAGGCTTGATATGTTTTCTCCATTTGAGTTGACCAACCAAAACTTTATTGGTTTGGGCTATAGAGGTTATGATTACCTTGGAAACAAAGTGGATAACGTATCTTTCAATGATTTCTTCACAGCAACAGATGCAAATGGGGTAAGGACTTTCCCAGTTGGAGCTTTCCGTCCAAATTACACAGCTGCCTTTATTCAGGATAAATTTACTTTCCGCGACATCATTTTCAGAGTAGGTGTTCGCGTAGATAGGTATGATGCCAACACAAAAGTATTGAAAGACCAATATGCATTTTCTGAAATACAGGATGCTGCTGCTTTCCATGCCCAACATGGTGGTACTCGTCCTGGTAATATTGATGATGATTTCAAAGTGTATATCACGAGTCCTGATAGTCCAACTCCATCAGTTGAGGCATACCGTGATGGCGATACCTGGTATGATTCAGATGGTACACAAGCCAATACTCCATTAGAAGTTTTGGGTTCTATTGTCCACCCTGCTTACGTTTTGGAAAACTCTGCAGAGAGGAATATCAAAAGTCGTGAATTTAAGCCCGAATTTACTTTTGAAGATTACAAACCCAGAGTAAACTGGATGCCACGATTGGCATTCTCTTTCCCGATTTCTGATGAGGCTAACTTCTTTGCACATTATGATATTTTGGTTCAAAGACCACCATCAAATGTAATCTTGACTCCACTTGATTATTTCTACTTCAGAGACAGAGGGGGAATCAGAAATAATCCAAATCTCCAACCAGAGAAGACAATTGATTATGAAGTTGGATTCCAACAAAAATTGTCCAATGCTTCGGCTTTGAAACTGGCTGCTTACTATCGTGAGTTAAGAGATATGATCCAATCCAGATTCGTTTTGGGTGTTCCAGTTGAAGATTTTAACGGTATTGAATACCAAACCTATGACAACCTGGATTTCGGAACTGTGAAAGGATTTACGCTTCAATATGATTTAAGAAGAACCAACAATGTTTCCTTCAACCTGGCTTATACATTGCAATTTGCGGATGGAACAGGTTCCGATGCAACTTCTTCTGCCAACCTTTCTCAAGGTATTCAAAGAACATTGTTCCCATTGTCATTTGACGAACGCCACAGAATTGTTGGTGTCCTGGATTATCGTTATGGTTCTGGAAAGCGTTACAATGGTCCTGTATGGTTTGGTTCAGATATTTTTGCGAATGCAGGTGCAAATCTTCAACTGACAGCCGTTTCTGGTCGCCCCTATACCCGTGCAGATGAGCCCAATACATTGGGTGCAAGTGGTATCAAAGGAGCTATCAATGGTTCCAGAAGACCTTGGAACTATACAGTGAATCTTCAGGTGGATAAAAGCTTTAATCTAACTAAACCGGATGCTGCACGACAAATGAACCTCAATGTTTACTTCCGTGTGACAAATTTATTGGATCGAAGAAACGTTATTGGCGTTTATAGAGCTACCGGTTCTTCGACTGATGATGGATATTTGGCTAGTGGTCGTGGTTTATTGGAATTGGCAGACATTGCTTCTGATTCCAACCGTGCACCAGTTGAGGCTTTTATAGCTCAATATAACTGGAGAATGTTAAATCCGAATAATTTCAGTCTTCCTAGAAGAATGTATATCGGAGCTATCGTTGACTTTTAATTGATGAGTTCCCAGTTCTCGGTTCCCAGTTCCCGGTTGTTACGCAAGCCCGGAAACAGGGAACCGGGAATATTGAACTCAGAACTCTTAAATATTTTAATCATGCGTAGTTTGAAAATTTTACTAACAAGTTTGTTGGGAATTGCATTTTTGACTGCGACGTCCTATGCCCACGTTCCTCTTAAAGAGGCTGGCGTTGTCGTTAAAGAAAATGACAATGTCAATTTTAGAGAAGCCTGTACAACAGGTCGTGCTCAGATTGACCAGGATGTTAATAATGTCCGTGCCCGATTGACCACTGGCGGTGACGTCTGGTGGGATAGAAATGACGGGAAATATGTGGTTCCTAAAGTGGCACCTGGAGAAATTGAGGTGTCTTCTATTTTTGCCGGAGCTGTATGGCTAGGCGGCGTTGACCCGGGAGGAAATTTGAAAGTTGCTTGCCAAACTTATGGTAATAGCAACAACCGTTCTGATTTTTGGCCTGGTCCTATTCATCCTGAAACGGGAATTACCGATGCTCCTGTTTGTGAAGATTGGGACAGATTCTTTGAAGTTCAAGGAACTGAAATTGATCAACACCTGGCACTATTTACAGCTGCCGAAAGAGGAGAGTTGGATTACACAGAAGATCTAATTCCCTTTGGTGTAAAAGGATGGCCTGGAAAAGGAAATCAATATTTCTTTGATGTTTGGGGATTTGAATTGCCAAATACACCTCAGGCATTGGCAGGTTTTTGGGATGCGGATGGAGATGGATTTTATGATCCACTTAAAGGTGACTATCCAATTATTGAAATCCGTGGTTGTGAAAAACCTTTGTATCCAGACGAAATGATCTTCTGGATTTATAATGATCAGGGTGGAGGAGCTCCGCACGGTCAGTCAAATGGACAAGCCATCAAAATGGAAGTCCAGGTACAGACTTTTGCTTTCGAAACCAATGACGAGATCAATGACATGACTTTCCAACGGTATAAATTGATTAACCGTGCGGATGAGGACATTCAAAATACTTATTTCGCAATGTGGGTTGACCCTGATTTGGGTTGCCACCTTGATGACTATGTAGGATGTGATACTGCTCGTAGTTTCGCATTTATATATAATGCCGATGCAGTAGATGGACAACCAGGTACAGATTGTGCTGGTGGTGTTACTACTTATGGCTTTGAAGTCCCTGTAGTAGGTGTGGATTACTTTAGAGGTCCTATCGACCCAGACTTAATTGATCCTGTTACGATGCGTCCTACTGAGTTGGGTATGTCTTCATTTACTTATTTCAATAATGGACAAGGACCTCCAGGTACACAAGACCCTGGTACCGCACTTGAATTTTACAATTACCTCAGAGGATTATGGAGAGACGGTATTCCATTTACATTTGGTGGAGACGGTTACAATCCTGGTAGTACGGATTCCATCGCATATGCCTTCCCTTCCAATCCTAGCTTAACTGGTACTTCACACTGGTCCATGTGTACTGAGTCTTTACCTGAATACGACCGTCGTACGGTTCAGGCTTCCGGTCCATTTAGATTGGTTCCTGGTGCGATTAATGAGTTGATTATTGGTGTGGTTTGGGTGCCTGATTTTGCTTATCCCTGTCCTGATGTTACAAGAATTTTATTTGCGGACGATATCTCACAATCATTATTTGATAATTGTTTTGAAATTCCGGATGGTCCTACTGCCCCAGACATAGATTGGATAGAGTTGGACCGCCAAGTGGTTGCCGTTTTGACAAATGACTCCATCAAAACAAAATTCTTCAATAATGCACGTGAAGAATACGCAGAATTTGATTTGCAATCACCTGAGTTTATCACAGTTGATGGCAAATTAGAACCATTGGATTCTCCAGCTAACCACTATTTCTTTGAAGGATACAAATTGTATCAATTGGCAGGTCCAAATATTGGAACTGGTGATTTAGACAATCTTGAAAAAGCGAGATTGGTCTTCCAATGCGATTTGAAAAATGGTATCAGTGAAATTGTGAACTGGTCTCCATTAACTGTTGCAGAATTGGGAGCAGATCCTGTCTGGATTCCCGAAATCATGGTTCAAGGAGCTGATGCGGGAATTAGTCATACCGTTCAAATAAGAGAAGATCAATTTTCTACGCTTTCAGACAGATCATTGATCAACCATAAGAAATATTATTACACTGCTGTTGCATATGGTTACAACAAGTATCAACAGTTTGATCCAAAGGACAATGTAGGTCAAAGGAAACCTTATATAGAAGGTCGTTTGAATATTCAGACTTATACGGTTATCCCTCGATCAATTACAGATAGAACACTAAATGCCGAATATGGCGATGGTGCTGTAATTACAAGAATTGATGGAACTGGAGTAGGAGGAAATTTCCTGGATATTTCTGAAGAAACCGTAGCTGAAATACTTGATGGAAGCTTTGATGGAGATATTCTTTATAAAGCAGGTAGAGGTCCTGTTGATGTAACCGTATACAATCCATTAGAAGTACAGGATGGTGAGTTTGAAATTACTTTTATTGATAGTGATATGAGTAATGATGAAATTGACCCCGGAGCACGTTGGAAATTGACAGCATTGTCCACAAATGATGATCCTATCTTCTCTGAAACGACGATTGAAAAACTCAATGAGCAAGTTTTAGCAAGATATGGTTTTACTATCAAGCTAGGACAAACTATTGATGTCGGTGGAGAACCTGCAGGAAACAATGGAGTAGTTGGTGCTGATTTTAGTTATTCTGAAGATGGAGGTGCACCATGGTGGTTTGGAATTGAAGATGATCTCACTGTTCCAGGGCTTGTATTCTTTGGTGGAAACCCATTTGACTATATTGCTACTGGTACAGGACAAATTGATGAAGAACACGATCAACAACAAGCATTATCTACCTTTGCCAATGGCTGGTTCCCATATCGCTTGGGTAACTATCGTGATAATGCGCCTGGTTCCATTCCTTTCTACCTCACTCCTGTATGGAAATCCAATGGTAGTATTGTTCGAGGAAATATTCAGGAAGCACTTTCCGAGTTGAACAATGTCGATATTATCTTTACTTCAGATAAGTCTAAATGGAGTCGTTGTGTGGTTGTCGAAACCAAAACACCTTACTACGATGCCTTTGCTCAAACAGAACAAGGTACTCAAGTTCAGACTGAAGGTGGAGCACGACAATTTGATGTTCGTCAGGCTCCATCAGTAACTCAGGATGATGCAGATGGCGATGGACTTCCAGATGTGGATCCAAACGAAAGTCGATTGGGTATGGGTTGGTTCCCAGGTTATGCAATAGATGTAGAAACCGGAAAACGACTCAATATATTCTTTGGAGAAAACTCTGTTTTCCATGAAGAAAACGGCTTTGTTGAAGCTTACAACAATCCTCCAGTAGGACGTGATATGATGTTCAATCCAAATGATGAACTAGCCTTGTTTGGTGTTGGTGATTTTGGCAACATGATGTCTTATTACCTTGGAGGGCAGCATTTCGTTTATGTGACAAGTGATGAATATGATGAGTGTGAGTTTATGCATACCCGGTTCAGTGATCCTTCTTCTTTAAAGAAAGTAAGTGCTTTGAAGAGAATTACCTGGGCTGCTATGCCAATGCTCGAAACCGGAACTCGATTCAATTCTTATGCTGATGGTTTGATACCAAAAGATTTGACAGTCAAATTGAGAGTGGACAATCCTTACTCAGTTGTAGAAGGTACAGGTGAATTTAATGGTTATCCTACTTACAGATTCAAGTTGGAAGGCTTGCAGGCTGATGAGTTGGATGAGGTAACTACTCAGACAGCTTTGGATATGATCAATGTGGTACCCAATCCATATTATGGTTATGCCAAGGATTATGAGACGGGAAGAACAGAGACAGTAGTGAAAATCACGAATTTGCCAGCTAAATGTACGATTACCATTTACTCTTTGGATGGAAAATTCATTCGTCAGTATAATAGAGATGAAGTCCCACAAATTCCAACGGGTAACAATCGTGGAATTCCAGCTGCACAAGTTGCTCCTGACGTAGAGTGGGATTTGAAAAATAATAAGGGGATTCCAGTTTCTGCCGGAGTTTACCTGATTCATGTTGATGCACCTGGTTATGGTGAAAGAACCCTTAAGTGGTTCGGTATGCCAAGGCAGTTTGACCCATCAGCATTGTAATCTTCATCGGTTCTCTGTTCCCAGTTCCTGGTTCCCTCTTAATTTAATGGGGAACTAGGGACACGGAACAGGGAACTCAAAGAAAATATTATGAATCGTTTTATATACTTCATCCTTTCGTTAGCATTGGCAGTAACGGTTTCCGATATTAGCTTTGCAGGAAATCCCGATCGTCAGGGAGAAGCTGGTGCTTCTGAGTTGCTAATGAATCCTTGGGCAAGGAGTGCTGGCTTGCATACAATGACTACTTCTATGATTACTGGAGTAGAGTCTATGCGATTGAATGTGGCAGGCCTTGCTCGAATCAATAAAACTGAAGTTCTTTTAGGGAATGCATTATATCTTAAAGGCACAGATATCAAAATGAATGCACTTGGTGTTGCTACCCGAATGGGCAAGAGTGGTGCATTGGGTATCAGCTTGATGGCTTTGGATATCGGCGACATTATGGTGACAACCACCGATCAACCCGATGGAACTGGTGCTACTTTCTCTCCCAGATTTTTCAATTTGGGAATTTCCTATGCCAATGTTTTTGAAAACAAGGTATCTGTAGGAGCTACTTTCCGAGCTGTTTCTGAATCTATTGCCGATGCTTCTGCTTCTGCAATTGCTTTGGATGCAGGAGTTCAATACGTAACTGGTGAGCAAGACAATTTTAAGTTTGGAATTTCTCTTCGTAATGTAGGTGCTCGTTTGTCTTTTAAAGGGGAGGGATTTGACATCGATAATGAAATCCAACAAGATGGTGGCTCTTTTGGCTTGACCAACAGTTTGAGATCAGATGATTTTGAATTGCAATCCGTATTGAACATAGGTGGTTCATACGACTTTTTGGTTGGTAAGAAGGGAAGAATTACAATGGTTGGAAATTATACTTCCAATGCCTTTTCCCAAGATCAAATTGGTGGTGGTTTGGAATTTGCATTCAACGAAATGTTTATGGTACGTGGGGCTTATAGAGTAGATTTTGGTGCTACTGCGCTCGATGCAGCAGAAGAAGCACTGTATACAGGGGTGGCAGGTGGAGTGACCATTAATGTTCCAGTAAGCAAAAAGGAGAATGCACCAAGAATCGCATTTGATTATGCTTACCGTGCTACCAAAATTTATGATGGCACCCATAACTTTGCCGTAAGAATATCTCTTTAAATTTAATTTATTGAGGGTTTAGTGTTTCTATAATGAAGCACTTTGAGAAGCCTAATTCAATTTTAATTGGATTAGGCTTTTCTCGTTTTTATTCTAGAGTCCGGGGAAACTGAAAAAGGGAATTTCTTTATCCACAATCTTTAACAATGCCTACCTGGGAAAATCCAATTTAGAATTCCTACAAATAATTCGTATCTTTGTGCTTTAAATCTATAAGAACGTTTCCATTAACCTTTGGAAACGTTCTTGTATTTTATTTTGATAAGGCGACATTTCGAGAACGAATACCGGATTTTTAGCCTTATAGCTTCAATTCAAAACCGGCACTTTACCTTTTCAATTTTTGTGTACAGACCTATTTCAAGGAGATGACACCTTGGAAATGCCGGAATTGACTGATTTAGAGAAAATGATAGTTAGAAATTCTCTTTCTTTCCTACTCTCAATTTCTCGTTTTTAAATTTAAGTATTATGGCAAATTACACCTATTTAACGCAGGAAGGGTACGACAGGTTAATGGCAGAATTGGAAGAATTGAAAACCGATGGTAGGGCGGCCGTGGCAAAAGCCATTGCTGAAGCCAGAGACAAAGGAGATTTGTCTGAAAATGCCGAATATGACGCTGCAAAAGATGCACAGGGAATGCTGGAATTGAAAATTTCTGAAATGCAAAATGATTTGGCGAATGCCAGGATATTGGATGAAAGCCAATTAGATACTTCCAAGGTCACTGTATTTTCTAATGTAACTATCAAAAATGTCAAAAACGGTAAAGAAATTACCTATAAAATAGTATCGGAAACCGAAGCAGATTTGAAAGCCAAAAAGATTTCTATTAACTCACCAGTAGGAAAAGGAGTCTTGGGAAAAAAAGTTGGGGAAATTGCAATTGTAGAAACACCCAGAGGAAATCTGGAATTTGAAGTCCTTGAAATAACCATCGGATAAATTATTGCGTTCAAAGTGGTTCAAAATTGTTCGAAATGGTTTAAAGTTTCTAGAACAATTTTGAACCACTTTGAACAATTTTGAATCACCCTCACCATGCCTTCTATCTTCACCAGAATTATTAATGGCGAAATCCCCTGCCATAAAATTGCAGAAACGGAGCATTACCTTGCCTTTTTGGACATCAGACCCCTAACAAAAGGACATACCCTTTGCATTCCCAAAATAGAAATAGATTACATCTTTGATTTAGATGATGAAACAATTGGTGGATTGATGGTTTTTGCCAAAAAAGTAGCCAAAGGCATCAAGAATGTTATTCCTTGTAATAGAGTTGGAGTAACCGTAATTGGTGATGAAGTGCCCCATGCCCACGTACATTTAATCCCTTTTGATACAGTAGGAGATATGATGTTTGGTAAAGCTACGCTTCAGTTTTCCCAGGAGGAATTCGAAGCTATTGCCAAAGAAATTCGGGAGGCGATTTGAATTATTCAATTCCTGTGTTTAGCAGATTATTTTTTATCACCCATCACCCATCTATTCTTACACATAAATGCCTCGGAACCCGACAGCCTTCTCCAAGAGTTCCTTTGGGAAAGACTGGGCTACCCGGCGAGGCGATCTGGGTTTTCCTTGATAAAACTATCCCAACCGCCATACTTTTTCCCTCCACCAAAAATGCTTTTGGATTGGTAATAGTGACAGACTGCAGTAGCAAGTGCATCCGTAGCATCCAAATAATGTTCCCCTAATTCGAAATCCAAAATGTTTTTCAACATTGCTGCCACCTGTTCTTTTGAAGCATTTCCATTGCCTGTAACGGATTGCTTTATTTTTTTTGGAGAATATTCGGTGATGGTAACCCCCTTGGTTATACCAGCAGCCATCGCTACACCTTGAGCTCTTCCCAGTTTTAACATGGATTGAACATTTTTGCCAAAAAAGGGTGCTTCAATTGCCATTTCTTTCGGTTGGTAAACGTCAATTAGGGTCTGTAATCTTTCAAATATCTTTCTGAGTTTGAGTTGTTGCGCTTTTAAATGACTCATAGTAACCACCCCGATATCTAAAGGCTTGATTTCATTATTGACAATTTCAATTACTGCATAGCCTAAAACATTGGTACCTGGATCAACCCCTAACAATCGGTATGGTTCTGTTTTTTTCATATTGTGCAAAGAAACCGAGAGTATTTTACATATAAAATTATACATTTAATTTTTTTAAGTACCTGGACAGAATAATGTTTAAAATTTTAGGAACGTTATTTTTTTGATAGTTTTTCTTAAAAAAGCTGCCCATAGCCTTAGCTATATAAAGATTTTTTAAGGAAAAATAGCGAAAAAAGAACCTGATAAAAATTAAAGATAATGCTGTCTAGGTACTTAAAATCCTGCCTATTGAAGCAACTGCTAAATAACAAATTTTTAAATGCCGCTGTCAAAATTTTGATTGTGGGCTTATTGCTTTGGACCATCTATCGCCAGGTATTTGCCAAGGATAATATTGAGGAATTATGGCGTGCCTTTCTTCAAAATTTCAATTTCCCAAATCTTTGGTGGTTGATCGCAATTGCTATGTTAGTGCCAGTTAATTGGGGCATTGAAGCCATCAAATGGAAACAGCTCATCAAGAATTTTTCTAGGCTCAATTTCTGGAAAACGTACAAAGCTATTCTGGCAGGTGTCACTGTTTCACTATTTACACCAAATAGAGTAGGGGAGTATGGAGGCAGGATTTTGTTGGTAGAGCCAGAAAACAACTGGAAAGCAGTAGTAGCAACCCTGGTTGGGAGTTTTAGTCAATTGCTCACCTTGCTGACAATGGGTTTGCTTGGTGCAATTGTATTTTCAAAAACTTTTTTGGATCCTGAAATTTATATTCTTGGATTGGTCTTCTTTCTTGGAATTGCTTTTGTTGGTTTGATGCTGTTTTGCTTTTTCAATATTGATTTAGTGATCCCCATTGCGAAAAGGATTCCTTTCCCCGAAAAAATAAAGAAATACCTGCGACATGTGGCAGTCCTTAAAAATTATTCCAACAAAGAACTAGGTCACGTCCTATTATTTTCTCTTATGCGGTATTTGACTTATTCTTTTCAATACTTCCTGGCACTTCAGTTTTTTGATATTGAAGTTGGAATAATCCAGGGGTTTGCAGGAATTGCCACCATCTATTTAATGCAAACCAGTATTCCACTGCCGCCATTGATGGGCTTACTCGCCAGAGGAGAAATTGCCCTTTTTGTTTGGGGTTTTTTCAGTTCCAACGAAGTCAATATCCTCGCAGCTTCCTTTAGCTTGTTTGTAATCAATTTAGCGCTCCCAGCATTGATAGGAGCCATTTTTATTTTGCAGACAAATGTGATGAAATCTTTGGGCTATTCTTAAGCTTAAGTCTAAGTCTAAAACACTTAAACTTAGACTTAAGCTTAAACTTATTCTTTTTCAGGCACCACATATTCTATCCCCCAATTAGATAAGTAATCTTCGATAGGTCCCAGGCCTACTTCCTTTCTGCGCACATTCACATTGGCTGGGTCTTCAATTTCAAATGGTTCAAAAGCACCCGTTTCTGTATTTCTAATGACCTGAGAACCATACAATTGAGCTTGGCCTTCTCGCATTCTTACTCTGTCAATAAGCAAAGCAAGGGAACTCCAGCTTGCATCTCCATTTTCTGCAGCTTTTTGCATCATTGGCAAATATTTCTTTTGGGTTTCCAAGTCTGCATGTTGTACAATTAAAAAAGCAGCCTGTGCAGCACTTCCCTTAACGATAGAGCTTTTGGGCCAACCATGCTCTGCAATGATTTCTTCCAGGTCTTGTAAATTTTTACTGTTCAATTCCTGTTTTAAATCCCATAATGCCCAGGTTACTGGAGAATTTCTGTCCATTTTTTTTCCGGCGATGTCAATATGATAGTAGTAGGCCTGGTCTTTCATACTCATACGCCACAATTCCTTGGACAATTCCAGGTTTTCGTATTTGCCATATTTGATCTCTACTTTTTGAATTTGGTTTCTTGCAATTTCCTCCCATTTTGGGAATTTACTTATGAAGAGAAAGTCAGGATCTGTCAATGCCCGAACAGAGGTATCTCCATCCATGGCAATTTTGAGATAGTGGAAGGCGGAATCAGCATTTCGCATCAGCGACAGATTGCAGGCGAGATTGTACGTGTTGTTGAAGTCATTGGGATTTTCTGCAAATCTTGCCTTACCTGCTTCAATGGCACTATTCAAATCACCCTCCTCTCTCAAACTATCTGCTCGAGACATTTGGTAATTTTGTGCATCTAACAAAGAAAAAGTGAAAAGTAAAAAGAATGGAAAGAGAACTAACTTTTTTAACATGATTATGTGATTTGATGTATGTAAATGAGGTGGTGAAATTCATGAAATTTACTTTTTTTGCAAAGCTTTCAATAATACTTAACATTAATTGTGAAAGAAATAAAAATATCCAAATCGAAAAAGCTGCTCTTCTTTTTCTACCTGGTTTTTGGAATGGTAGCCTGTCATTCCTATAAACATTTACCAAATGCTTTTGAGAAAAACAATTGGAAAGTAGTGGAATTGGAAGCTACCCCTCAAAATCCAAATGGAGATGCTGGAAAAGGATACAACTATATGATTTATGGGGACTATATCGGATCCGGAATTCCATGGACCTTTTTGGAGAAAAAGCTAAAAAATTTTAGAGATACCGTTTTAAAGAGAGAAGGAAAAAGTGGCAAGATGCCATATCTATTCAATGTTTTCGACGCACCAAATGGAGTGACAGTTGCAGCAGGAAATTGCTTTACCTGTCATGCTTCTGAATTCAATAACGAAATTTTTCTGGGTTTGGGCAATAGTTTTTCAGATTTTACAAAAAGTCAAAAAACAGCGACTGGTCTCCTCAATTTCTTTGTAAAAAGGAAATACAAAAAAGAATCAAAAGAAAGAGCAGCTTTTCAGGATTATGGTTTTTTTGCCAATGCAATAAGTCCTTATATAAAAACAAAAATACAGGGTGTTAATCCAGCATTTCGAGTTGAAGAGGGTTGTGTGAACTATCGGGAGTCCGGAAATTTGAAAAAAAAGAAGCAAGAGAATTTTGACATGATGAAATTCACCCTGGCTTCCGATGTGCCACCACTCTGGAATGTGAAAAAGAAAAATGCCTTGTATTACAATGGGATGGGTCGCGGAGACTTTACAAAACTGCTCATGCAAGCTGCAGTGCTTGGCATTCCAGATAGTACCCAGGCCAGGAAAGTCAATGAGCATTTTGTAGATGTTTTAGCATGGTTGGAATCATTGAAACCTCCTCCATATCCTCAACCAATTGACAAAAATTTAGCAATAAAAGGTCAATTGCTATTTGAAGAAAACTGTGCGAAATGTCATGGTTTTTATGGTGAGGAAGAAACTTACCCAAATAAGCTCGTTTCTCTGGAAGTAGTCAAAACAGATCCTTATTATGTCCAATACTTTACGGAGACTTCCGGATTGGCCAATTGGTACAACAAAAGCTGGTTTGGAAATTCGGAACCTGTATCCAGCATGGAACCCTCTAATGGTTACATCGCTCCACCCCTGGATGGAATTTGGGCGACTGCCCCTTATTTACACAATGGTTCGATTCCCAATTTAGACGTTTTACTCAACAGTCCTGAACGACCCACATTTTGGCAAAGAAGTGGTAAAAGCGACGATTACAATTACGAAAAAGTAGGCTGGAATTACAAAAAAATCGGAAAAGCAAAAGGGGATTGGACCTATGATACGACTATCCCTGGTTATGGAAATCGTGGACATTATTTTGGAGATAAATTTTCGGATGAAGAAAGACGGGCGGTGGTTGAGTATTTGAAGACTTTGTGATTGTATTTTGTTCAAAGTCGTTTAAAATGTTTCCAACTACCTATGAACGACTTTTGAACCACATTTCACCATAAAAACGGATGGAACTTCACCTCTCCAAGCGTGTTCATTTCCAATGCAGGTGCAGGAATTTTGACCCAATTTAATAAGCCGAGTGCCAATCTCGCAAATGGATTTTTGACAGGTAATTTTGATAAATCCACATCAAAGGAGAGGTAGAATTGTTTGTATCTGGGGTAGATAGCGTCATCGAGAGTAAAGGTATGGTCACCTTCTGTCCAAGCATTGCCATATCCTCCATACATGTTTTCAGCTCCATATCCAACTGCAATATTTAACCACTTTGGAAAGCGACTGTTCTTCTTGTCCTTTAAAAAAGAATGAACATTTCCCGAAAGCCAATAGGTTTGGGCATTATAATCTTTAAAAAAAGCAACGACTCCACTTCCTCCATACAAATACTCTGCTCTGATTTTGGGGCTACTTCTTGCATTCCCATCTGCTGAAAGTATTGTTTCATCGGTGTATGTTGGAGGATTTGAAGAGACTTTCAATTTGAAGCGTTGCTCCTGCCATAATAATTCCTGACCAATAAAAAAGCCCGTTCCAAGCGTATTAAAAGCAATATCGCCCCAGGAAAAGCCCCAATTTTCTGAAAATCCATCCATGACCTCTACCGTAAGTTGAAGTGCAGTGCCTAGTGCTGCGCCTGTCCACATTGCGTTTCGCCGCTTCATGCCTGTCCAAAGTGCACCGTTGAAGCCATTATAGCTTTCTATCCAGGCTTGGGTGAAATGACCAACCTTATCCATATGTTGCCATTCGCCCCAGTCGTTAAAAGTATGAAAACTGCTAATGGGATAATCCTTGTACCAGGAATTCCAAAGTATTATGGATGCTGTAGAATATATGGCTGTTCCCGCTGCTGCGGTCATCCAAAATCTTCCCTTGTGTAGTGAATCTGGAGTTTCGAGGAAATGGAGTTTTTGGGCTTTTTCTTGTGCTTGTAAAAATGAAGGAGAGATTAAGAGTAGAAATATTCCAAACACTACTCCTTTTAGATTCCACAATGAAGAACGCAACCTCAAGGTTTTTTTTGGTCTTGTTTTAATAAGAGGTACAAGCTCTACTATATCTATGTATATGTTTAGCGTACCAGGTTTTTTGTCAGCGCAACCCCCTCGCCCCAGGGCTGTTAAGTTCTTCTTGCGCAACCCCTTTATTGCTTTGCTTAATGTCCGCTGGACATTGCCTCGCATCCTGAAGGGGAAAATCAGTCCGCTTCTAATTGATTGATTTTCAGTGGACGGCAACTCCTCCTTCAGGACTGCGTGTGCTTTTGCCAGTGGCAAAAAGGTTGAGCTGGGAGGTCTGCGAGGGCAATTTTCGACAGAACTTAACAGCCCTGCCTCTAGCCCCCTGGAAGGATTGGTAGAGCTTTCAGGAGGTGAAAAAGGCTGGATAGAGCAGCCCCTTCCTTCCCATAATGTCTCCAAGACATTTCCATCGCATCGCTTCAGGGTAGGAGTGATTCGTTCTATTTTTTCCTTAGCTATTTCGGGACAATTCTTATGTCTATTTGCTCTAAATTCCTGAAAGTTCAAGTTCAAGACCAAGTTCAAATCTTGAGCTTGAACTTGGTCTTGAACTTGAGAAATTTCACATAGCCTATTTTTAGAGCCAATCAACCCTGCCTTCAGTGGGATAGTGGGTTGCGTGGGGAGATAGGCTAAACCCATAAAATCTCCAAGATTTAGCAAGTCTAAGTTTGAAGAGCCTGGAATACCATCATCTTTCTTTATGGTCATTATATTTCTGTAGTCCTTCATTTAGTTTATTTAAGAATTGGGTGGTATTTCTTTTTGAATACCTAAAGGGTTCAATTAATACATCTTCATTTGGGGACATGAAAACGTAATAGCGTTGGGAAAAACAATGAAATATTTCTTTTTGGATTTCCCAATGCTTACCTAATCCATAAGCCGTGAAATAAAGAAAAACTGGTCTGTCAAAAATTTAGCACAATCTATTTCTTTTAAATAATCAAATGTAGCCAACAAATTGGAAATCCTCTCCTCTTCAACTTCAAAACCACAAAGTATAAGGTTTTTGTATGGAGGATTTTAGCAGCTTTTAAAAAACAGACAACTGATAAAAATGGATACAAAGCTGGTTTTCATTAATTGCAAAATTACCTTCTTCTGAATAATCCCCTTGACGGTCGTTCCAAAAGCGATACTCGTCGCAGTTTATTTAAAGACATTAACCCATTTTGACAGGACTTTGTTACCTTAGTGCAAATAATAAAGCTAAGTGGGAGGCTTGGTCAGTGGGCAGTATTTAGGAGGCAGTTTACAAGAAACATACAGGACGATATAACCAATCTCAATTTTCAAAACTGCCGTCCAAACTGAATCACTCCCTTGTCTTCAAAATTGACGTTAAATAGTTCTTGTTTGAAAAACGCATCATTGTTCCCTAATTTTTTTCCAGCCACTTAGCTACTGCACAACTAATTGACGTCAATTTAGCAACTAATCGAAAACATGAAACAAAGCAGATTATTCACCACTGGCGTTTTGGTGTTCATTGGTCTTATCCTGTTACTTACTTTCTCAAATGCCACTTTCCTGACTATTGAAGCGGGTGAAGCAGGCGTACTCTTTAAAAGATTTGGAGCTGGATTGGATAAAGAAACGGTTTATGGACAGGGCTTCCATGTCATTGCTCCCTGGAATAAAATGTTCGTATATGATGTTCGGATTAAGGAACACTTTGAACAAATGGAGGTACTGTCAAAAAATGGTTTGACTATCAAAGTGGATCTCTCTTGTCGATACAATCCAATTGCTCAAAAGATAGGATATTTACATGAAGAAATTGGGGTCCAATATTTAGAACGGATCATTATCCCGGAAATACGTTCAGCTACCAGGGAAGTCATTGGTAAGTATTTGCCTGAAGAATTGTATTCCACACAGCGGGAAGCTATCCAGGATGAAATTTTTCAAAGAACTTCCAAGGGAGTAGATGCCAAACATCTTTTTCTGGATGCTGTTTTGATTCGGGAAGTTGTTTTGCCAGAATCCTTGCAAGCAGCAATTGAATTAAAGCTGAAAGAAGAGCAATCTTCTCTTCAGATGCAGTTTAAATTGGAAAAAGAGCGCCAGGAAGCTGAGCGTAGACAAATCGAAGCACAAGGTAAAGCCGAAGCCAATAGAATCCTTAATGCAAGTTTGACGGATAAGATTTTGTCTGATAAAGGTATTGAAGCCACTATGGAACTTGCAAATTCACCGAATTCCAAAGTGATTATTGTGGGTAGTGGAGATAATGGTCTTCCCCTAATCTTGGGCGGTAATTGATTTATTGATGGTTGATGGTTGATGGTTGATTTTTTTCTCATCAACCATCAACCATGATCAATAAAACCCTCCAATATGTACTTCACGAATACCCTTCTTCCTGTCTTCAAAGAATCGTTTTAATGTGAAAATTGAAGAATGAAAAGCAATATCTTTCCACGGAATTTTATCTTCTGAAAATAATTGAGATTCCAAACTTTCCGCTCCTACGCCAAATTTTCCATCTATCATTTCTCCAAGGAAGTGGACATAGACCTGATTGATTCTCGGTATGCTGAATAAAGCGTGGACACCTATGATTTTTACTTTTGCCTCTGCTTCTTCTAAAACTTCTCTTGCTGCCCCTTCCTCAACGGATTCGCCATTTTCCATAAAGCCACTAGGGACATTCCAATATCCCAGGCGTGGCTCAATGGCTCTTTTGCAAAGCAAAACCTTGTCTTCCCAAATAGGCAAACAACCAGCGATGATTCTTGGATTGGAATAATGAATCGTATCACAATTGTGGCATACATGTCGCATCCGATTGTCCCCTTTTGGGATTTCCAGTTTTAATTTGTCTGAGCCGCAATTACTACAATAATTCATTTTTCTGGGTACTGGGTACTGGTTGCTGGGTACTGGTTGCTGGGTTGGTTGCTGGCGTGTGGTCAGCTTGTTTCTTGTCTCTTGTTATCTGGTTACTCGTTAAATGGTTCTTGTCTCCTATTACTATATATCTACCATCATTCATCATTCATCATTCATTGCCTACTCCCTACAGCAATCTGAACATCCTCCGGAGAATCTATTCCAATGCTTTCCAACTCTGTAATGGCAACTCCGATACCAAATCCATACTCTAACCATCTCAATTGTTCCAGAGATTCGGCTTTTTCGAGAGGTGTTTGTGGCAATTTGGCAATTTTTTGCAATGTTTTTTTTTGAAAGGCATATAGTCCAATATGTTTATAAAAAGTACCTTTTTGGAACCATTTTTCTATAGGCACATTTCTCAAAAAGGGCACTGGATGGCGACTAAAATACAAAGCTTGTTGATCTACACCAAAAACGACTTTGACAACATTTGGATTGAATAAAACTTCTTCCTCTTCAATTCTTTTTGCCAATGTAGCGATTTCCAAATTAGGGTGATTTTTCAATAATTGAACTGCAACATCAATTTGACTTGGATCAATAAAAGGCTCGTCTCCCTGAATGTTTACAATGATTTGGAAGTCCTTAAGTCCCTCTTTTTCAAGTACTTCCGCACAACGATCCGTACCGCTTTGATGATTTTTGGAAGTCATGACTATCTTTCCTCCAATAGCGGTTACGTGATTAAATATTCGCTCATCATCAGTGGCTACGACTACAGTATCTATTTCATGGGCTTTCTCCACTTGCTCATAAACACGCTGTATCATACTTTTCCCTAAAATGTCAACAAGGGGCTTTCCCGGAAAACGGGAAGAGGCATATCTGGCAGGAATAATTCCCAGTGATTTTGTATTTTTGGGCATGTGGTGTTGGGAAAATAGTGGTTCAAAGTTGGTCCAAAATGGTTGAAATGATAATACCAATTAATTCGTGAGTAACAGGGGGTTGAACCCTGGGCCGTCACTTGAAATGCCGGGTTAAAAACCCTGCTTCTCAAACGTTCGAAAAATTCACAAAGCTTTTAGCTATTAATTAATCACCATCTTCAACCATCCAAAATCTAATGTGTATCATTCTGTATAAATGAGAAAACTGTTCGTAATCCTATCATTCTTCTTCCTTTCAAAAGCAATTTTCGCGACTGGCGACAGTCTTAACTACCTCACGCCTAAAGATACCATCTTTATCAGCATGGGCAATTACCAGGAAAAAATATTTATCCATGTTATAGAGAAAGGGCAAACCTTGTATTCCATGGCTCGATTTTATGGACTAAAGCTTGATGAGGTATATGCTTACAACCCAAGATTGAAAATGGAAGGGTATCGAGTAGGCGATGCAGTGAGGGTTCCCATCCCAAACCGAGCAATTTTGAGGTATAAAACAGTTGAGTTTAAGGATGAGGAACATGTACCCATTATGTACAAAGTCAGAAAAGGGGATACTTTTTACGGGATTTCGAAGCGTTATTTTCATATGCCCATTGAAGATATTATGGGAAGAAATGAATTAACGGAACCTGTATTGAGTAATGGGCAATTGCTGCACGTTGGTTGGATGAGTGTCTATGGTATCCCCGATAGTATCCGGCAGGTGAGAGGAGGACCGCTATGGCAGAAAAGCCATAAATTGAAGAATGAATACTTTCAAAAGAAATTCAACAAAACAGAGATGACTGAAAGCACCGCTGCTCATTGGAATACCGATGAACAAGCAGGAACAGACCTGTATGCACTTCATTGGAAAGCACCGATTGGTTCTATCATATCCATCAAAAATCCGGTGTACAATCGAACGGCTTATGTAAAAGTTATTGGTAGGGTGCCCGCTCGGGTTTATGACAAAAACAGTGTAAAAGTCATTGTTTCTCCTGCTGTGGCTAGGATGTTAGGAGCCATCGATCCCAAATTTTTTGTGGAATTAAAATATTTACGGTAATCCTGCCTCTCCAGACATTAACGTAAGCTTAACTCGCCCAAATTTGGACATTCAGCCCTTTTTTCTTCATTTCGCAGTGTTATATATCGGTTGACGGTCGATGGTAGACGGTTGACGGTGTATTTCGAAATAGTTAGTAACCAATCGACCCATGAAATTTTTTGCATTATTGGCAGTTGTAGCATTATTCTTTGCTTGTTCTGCTCCTCAATCAGAGGGTGAAACTGCAGCAGCAACCACATCAGAAACCAAAGCTGAAACAAAGGAGGCTTCCATCGAAGCGGCACCTCAATACCCATTTCCGATCTACACAAGCTTTGATCAATTTGAGCCCTGGTTGTATCGAAAATCTGATACGACTTATGTGGTCAATTTTTGGGCAACCTGGTGCAAACCCTGTGTAGCAGAATTACCGTATTTTGAAGAATTACACGAAGCTTATAAAAACGAAAAAGTGAAAGTCGTATTGGTAAGTCTAGACTTTCCGAAACAAATCAAGTCCAAACTCGTTCCTTTCATTGAAGAGCACAAATTGCAATCTGATGTAGTCGCATTGCTAGATGGAAGGTATACTGAATGGGTCGAAAAGGTAGATAAAAGCTGGGATGGAAGCATTCCAATCACCATCATTTACAATAATGAAAATCGAAAATTCATTGGCGAGCAATTTCACGACTATGATGATTTAAATAATTCATTGAAAGAAGTTTTATAGATGTGTTCAAGTGTTCATGTTTTAATGTGTTCAAATTCGGGCACATGAACACATGAATTCGCGAACACATGAACATAACACAATAATAATATCAAATCAACTCGTATGAAAAATTTCTTAGGACTCGTTGCTTTATTCGTATTGGCAGCAGCATTTGTACCTGCTCCAAATACCACAGTTCATCCAGGTCTTCATGTCGGAGACACAGCTCCTGACTTCAGATTGAAAAACATCGACAACAAATACGTTTCTCTTAGTGACTACGATGACGTAAATGGCTATATCGTCATTTTTACCTGCAATACCTGCCCAGTGGCAGTTTTGTATGAAGACCGTATTATTGATTTGCACAACAAGTACGCAGAGAAAGGCTATCCAGTAGTGGCAATCATGCCAAATGACCCTGAAGTGAAACCAGGCGATAGCTTTGACGAAATGAAGGTTCGCGCTGGTGTGAAGGGTTTTGACTTTGCTTATCTTTTTGATGAAGGACAAAAAGTCTATCCTGCCTATGGCGCTACCAAAACGCCTCATGTTTATTTGTTGAACAAAGATCGCGGAGTAGAGTACATTGGTTCTATTGATGACAATAGAGATGCTGAAGCAGTTACAGTAAATTACGTTGCGAATGCAATTGATGCTTTGGAAAATGGCAGAACGCCAGATCCAAGTTCAACTAAAGCTGTTGGTTGTTCAATCAAGACGAAGAAGCGATAAGCGACTATTTTTCTCGATATTCGAAGCTCCTAATCCGCCTCGTGTGGGTTAGGGGCTTTGTTATTTTAGCAAGGAAGAAAATTAGTTTGCAATTTTTTAGCGATATTTCGATGTTTTTAGTACATAACCTGTATATTTAATACCTTCATCATTATTTCCATAAATTAAATTGAGCAAATATACCTGATGCTCAAAATTACTATTCCAACAACCAAATCGAAACTGGTGCTCACGCTGAATAAATAAAACCAACATTTATTAGTTAAAAGCCGTCTAATGAGAATATTCAGGCTATCTATATTTATCAGCTGGCTAATAGGAATGCCCATACAGGTATGGTGCAATGACATCAAACTGCATTTGCTTGAGCAAGTCCAGAAAAGCAGTAAAGCAGAAAAAATTGATGCCTATATTGCTTACCTGGATATCCTTTACAAGACCAATGATGATGCTTCCCTTGAATATGCAAAGGAGCTTAGTTCTTTAGCTGAAGAATTAAACAGTTTGAAAGGATTAGCATATGCCTTTGAATATGAAGGACTATATTATGGAAAAATAGGGGAATTAGAAAGAGCACTGAAAGTATTAGAAAAGTCGGAACAATACTTCAGCCAAATACCAAATAGGGAAAAGCACCTTGCACGGGTTTTAAGCCACATGAGTCTGGTAGCTGGCCGTCGAGGCTTTTTCGACAAAAAAAGACAACTCGCTGAAAAGGCATTAGCCCTTGCAAAAAAATCAAATGACCATGCAGCACTAGGCATTGCCTACAAGATGCTTGCTCAGGTAGAACGGGAAGCCAGCAATGGGGAAAAAACCCTTCCTTACCTGGAAAAGTCAATTTATCACTACAAGCTTTCAGATAATAAGGGAGAAGGTGCTGCAACCATGATTTCCTATGGCTATTATTGGTTGACGAGAGACGTAAAAAAAGCAGCTCAGGTATTTGACGATGCCATTGTACTTTGCAAAGAATACCACAACGATAGGGTGCTACTTTTTGCGCTGATGGGTATGACAGATGTCTGTAAAAAGGTTGGAGATTATGATAGGGGACTCAATGTAGCGTTCAGACGTTACAAACTGGCGAAAGAATTCAACCATAAAATACAAATCGTCTTAACTGCCGAAGACCTGGGACATATTTATCATAAATTTAAAGATTATGAGAAAGCACGGGAGTATTTTATGGAGTCATTAAACAAAGCTGAAGAATTTAACTTTCAATGGGGTAAAATTGAAGTGTTAGGAACTTTAGGTGAGTTGGAACGAGAATTAGGCAATTTTGATGCTGCCATAGAATGTCAACTGGAAAGTGTTTGTCTGGCAAAGGAAGTTTCCCTAATGGACAGAGCGATAGAAGCGCTTTCCTTTCTCGGGAAATCTTACATGGAAAGCGGCCAATTCGAAAAAGCCTACGATAGTTATCAGGAAATTTTGACGCTATGTAAAGACAGGCATACTCACATGGTTTATGAAGCCTATGCAGGAATCGGTCAATATTTTTTGGAAAAAAATCAGTTCAATAAAGCCATTTTTTATGCATCCAAAGCATTAGATAAGGCAGAAGATTTTCGAAATTTTGCAGTAGAATTGCAAGCAACCCAGATTTTGGCAGCAGGGTATGAAAATAATGGAAATTATAAAAAGGCATTAACCTTCGAACGAGAGGCAAATGTTTTGCAAGATTCGATTGACAATTTTGAAAATGCGGTGGAAAAAACCAGGCTTGACATGAATACCCAATTTGAAAAACAACATCTTCTGGACAGCCTCGCCTTTGTACAAATTCAAAAAAGCAAGGACTTGGAAATAACTCGCCATAAAAATCGCCAAAAGGCATTTCTAGCTTTTGGCTTACTGATGCTTCTTGGAGCAGGCACATTTTTATACCAGCTCTTTCAAACCCAAAAAGCCCGTCGCAAATCCGAAGCATTGCTGGATGAAGTTAAACAACTCAACCAAACCAAAGACCGCCTCTTTTCCATCATCGGTCACGATCTCCGCAAACCAGCCATTGCTTTTCGGGGCATCACCAAAAAGGTCAATTATTTGCTCAAAAAAGAAGATTACAAAACCCTCAATGCGCTGGGTTCTGAAATCGAACGGGATGCACTGGCTTTAAATAAACTCACGGATAATCTACTCAATTGGGCATTGACTCAAAAAGAAATGATGCCTTATAATCCAACAATTGTAAAGCTTTCAGAAATTTCAAATGAATTGGAAACAGTTTATGGAAAAATCGCTAATGACAAAAACATTCAATTTCAAAATCACATCCAAAACGGTTTGGAAGTCTATGCTGACTCAAATGCACTCAATACGATTCTCCGAAATCTGACGGATAACGCTTTGAAGTTTACTCCTTCGGGAGGAATTGTAATCCTTGATGCTGCAACAACTTCAGAATGCGTCAAAATTCAAATCAGCGACAATGGTGTTGGCATCTCTAAAGAGAAATTGAAAACCATTTTTGAACTGCAAAAAGATAAAAGCCAAGCAGGTACCAGTGATGAAAAAGGAACTGGCTTGGGATTGCATTTGGTACAGGAACTGGTGGAATTGAATAAAGGAAATATTGAGGTATCAAGTACTCCGGGAAAAGGGACTGTTTTCGTTTTAAATTTTCCCAAAATGGGACCGGACTAATCCATAATAGGGAATGAAGAACTAATAAATTACACATTTAAACTCGTCCTTTTTGCTTCTAAAAGTCTTTAAAAATGAGTCCGTAGCTGGGCTATGCACTAATTTTTAAAGCCTTTTAGCAACAAAAATTATTTCCTTTAACTGTACACTTTATTAATTCTTCATTCCTAGCTATCACTTAAAAGCTCATTCTTATTCGCAAATTTTTGGCTTAATTTGGAAGGCAACTTCAAGTTGCCAGCCATGAGCCAAATTTTCCAATGAAACCGAAAAAAGCCCTCACTGACCCAAAGCAGCAAGGGCGATAATGATACCTTATTTATTAATCTAATCGCTTTTTTCTGGTTTGCTGGGTTTGTTATTGTTTTACCTGGGATGCAGAAAGCTGTGTCTCTTTCCTTGGCCAGCCACGTCTCCTGAAAGGGATAGGGCGGCAGTATCTCACCACCAGGAATGACCTCCGAGCCATTTCTAAGAGTATGTTTGAGACTCGACTTGTTACAAAAAACTCGGCTAGTGCCTAAGGAACTAAATTTTGAACAGGTAATGCGGCTTCTTTTGCACCTACCCTTCGTTACTCGTCGTTCAGGTAGCTTTGGCTATCTTTACTTCTCGTGCCTTGGTTAGGCACAAAATACGCTCCCATAACCTATCCATAACTTAATTCCTCATGCACTAGTTACCCAAAAACTACTGTTATACACAAAATGAAGAACTACGAACATTCATCACTCATCATTCATCATTCATTAACAACCACCCGCTCCCATGCCGTCCTCCCATCCATATCCACTCGAATCAAATAAATCCCCTTTTCCATATCTGACACCTTGATGTTGGCCTGTAAGTTCTCAATTTGACTTTGTCGTAGCGTCCGACCCGTGTAGTCATACAGGGTCATTTGAATGGCAGTTGCCTCGTTTTCGGGGAGATACAGGGTAAATTCACCCGACTGCGTCGGATTGGGACTGACGGAAATCAAAAAACGGCTGTCCGTAAACTCCACACTTCGAACATCCGAATACTCGAAAGCTCCGTCAAAGTCCACTTGCTTTAGGCGATAGTAATTCAGTCCCTTTCTCGGGAATTGGTCAAGATATTGATAGGATAGTTGAGTTTGGCTGAGGCCTTGCCCTTTTACAAATCCCAGCTTTTGCCAGTTGCGTCCGTCGTGGCTGCGCTCAATTTCGAAGCCGTGATTGTTGATTTCGGTGGCGGTTTGCCAGGTGAGTTGGACGTTTTTGTTGATGGGTTTGGCTATGAAGTTGAGCAGTTCGACAGGCAAAAAAACATTGGTACTGACATCAATGGTAAACTCTCCCCTTTTCATTCCTTCATTGTCAAAATCATAGACTCTAACAAAATAGTCGGTTCCGGCAGTGACTGCCTGAACCGTGGATTCCGCAAAACCTGCAATTTTAGCATCAATACAGGCGACAGAGGTCAGACTGCCACAACTACCTGAATATAACTGAAAAACAATATCGTCAATGGGGACAGAACCGGAAGGAGTAACAGTTATCGTCGCATTCGCATTAAGAGAAGCTGTAAAGGTGTACCAAACATCATCATCAGCATCACCTGTACAACCTACCAAAGATTGGGTGCCCCCTCGGTTATCTCCGTTAACAGACGGACTACCTGAATTAAGTGTTACCGCATTGGCACATTCATTATTTGCAGGTTCGGGGGCTGAAATAAAGTCAATATCAAATTCGCCCTCATTTGCCGCTGTACCTGAAAAATCATAAACCCGAACGAAATATTGAGTACTCGCCGTCAATGCTAAAGTAGTGTGTTCGGATACACCTGCGATTTTAACATCAACACAAGCCAAAGAGTTCAAACTACCGCAACTGCCGTCATATACCTGAAAAACAATATCATCAATAGGGTCTGACCCTGAAGGAATAACTGAAATTGTGACATTTTCACTGTTGGCAGGAGTAAAAGTGTACCAAATATCATCGTCTGCGTTACCGGTACAACCAGCAAGAGATTGGGTAGCTCCGTTTGTATCTCCAGGTGTTGCAGTATTCGCGGTCAGTGGGACAACCCCGGAACAATCGTCAAATGGAGGAATAGCTACAGAAACTGGTAAATTTAAACCGGTCACCAATTCTTCAATATTAGTTCCATCGAGGTTAGCTTTTTTTACTTTACCTCCAGCTGCATCGCACCAAAACATTTTTAGACCATGAATATACAATCCGAAGGGATCATTTAAACCTGATGTGATAATGTCCTCAACATTATTGCCGTCCAAATCCGAACGCTGTATTTTTTCAGATCCACCAGATCCATTGCCAGTCCAGTACATTTTTGTTCCGCTTATTGCAAGACCAGAAGCAAACTCTATATTTGTAACCAAATCTTCTACACCACTTCCATCCAAATTCGCACGTTGGATTTTATCTGTCCCGCCATCCGACCAATACATTTTTGAACTCGTTGTCGTAATAGCATGTGGGAAAACCAACCCAGTTGTAACCAAATCTTCCACATTACTCCCGTCCAAATCCGCGCGTTGTATCTTTGAGTTATTTTGATCTGTCCAGTACATTTTGGTACCTTCTATTGCAATTCCAACTGGTTTATTTAAACCGGTAACCAATAGTTCTACATTACTGCCATCTATATCTGCGCGTTTTATAGTATTATTAAAATCATTTACCCAATAAATTTTTGTATCAGTTAATGCAATCGCTTGAGGTTCTTCTGTATTAGGTGGTGAAATCAGAGTTTCTATATTACTGCCATCTAAATCCGCTCTTTTGATGTGGTTAAATTCTTCGCACCAATACATTTTTTGCCCATTTATGGAATTTATTTCGGCAAAAAATAGAATTGTGAACAAAATTAAAATTTGTATGAATCGACAAAAAAATGGTAAATGGTAAAATTGTCTCATAACATTAGTTTTAATTTCACAATGGTCATTTGGCAGAAATATCACGGTACTGCCAAAGGATAGTGTATTTTTCAAGATAAATAAGTCCTGTTCGAGCCATAAATCATGAAAGGGATAATATTAGGTTAAGAATCAACCTCCGAGTCAGTCGGTATCAGCCACGGCTTCTCACTCAAATAAGCTTCCCACTCCTCTTTTATTTTGGCTTTGAACTCTAAAAAATCGCAGTCCGAGTCAGGCTCAAAATGATGTCTTTCGTGATCTTCGATGTAGTCAAAAAATAGAGGAAGCATATGCAGAAACTTCCGACTGTGAATATGTCCTGAATCCGAACCTTAATTGTTATTAGGAGCAAAGAAATCCCTACTTAATCTTGGTTTCTTATTCGAGTCAATAAGCTAAGGCGGTTGTGAGCAGAAGTTAACTGCCTCCGAGACATACCTTTGGATGCTGTCATAATGTGACATAAGGTATTCCTTTGCTATCCAAAAACTCTGCGAAGGCTAAAGCAGACCTTTAGTCCTGCTAAGTTTAATATATGTGTGATGTTTTTTGAGAATTAACCCGACCATTCAAATATGGGTACTTTTTGGGGTTTAAAAGTCCTTGTTTCTGCCAAAAACCTCCCCATTTCTGCCAAAATGAAGTGTATTATTTGTTTTTTGGTCTTTTCCCGAATCGATGAAAATACAAATTTGAAAACCATGATGTTTTGTTGTATCCAACCAAATAAGCAACTTCCTTGACTGAATAAATGTCGGCTTGCAGCAATGCATTTGCAGTTTCCAATCTTATTTCACGGATATATTCATTGACAGTCTTTCCAGTATGTTTTTTTACGAGCCTGTATAGTTGCCGCTCACTACAATGCAGCTGCACTGCCAGCCAGTCAACCTTGAGCGCTTCGTTCTGGAGATTTTCCTTAATGAGGTGCTTAAGTTGCGTTTTGAAATCCAGATGGTCTCCTTTCATTGGATTTGTGTAGTTTAGAATCATTGGATTTGTTATTTACTCATTACTTAATTGCTTTTGTCCAAGCACTTAATTCTTATTTATCTATGAACTATTCAATCGCAAGCTATGACCTATTTTAAAGAATTTTATAAAGAAATATTGAACGTTGTTTGATTGTTATTATATTTTTTTTGGATAAAAATTTGGTTATCAATCTATTGTGGATGCAATTGTTTGGTGTTTTTTTGAGTTTCTTGTTTCGTTTTAAAGTAAACCTGGCTTTGAATCAATTCAGTTATTTATCACGATAAATGCCTTCATTGATTCTTCACAGGAACCATAAGCTATTGATTCTCAGTTCGTAAAAATTTTAGAAATACGCTAAGGGAAATGAAGTAAAAAGCACACTTGATAAAAGCAGGACTTTAGAGTTATATTTACCCAAACGGACAAACCTAAACCTATAAATATCTGAACACAACAAAAACACCATGAACCCTTTCAATTTAAACATACTCATCGTAGAAGACAATCTTTCCTTTGCACTCGAACTGGAAATGTTGCTCGACGAATTGAATTACAATGTTCTGGCAAGGGTAGATAATTCCGCAGAAGCACTGGAGGTCATCTTTAGCAAAAATCCGGATTTGATTTTAATGGATATCGACATCAAGGGTAGCTTGACAGGAGTGGAGATTGGACAAAAAATAAAACACCTCGAAATCCCCATCTTGTACATCACCTCCATAAAGGATGAGGAAACTTTTAAAGCAGCACAGCAATCTAATCTGATAGGCTATCTGGTCAAACCCATTGATAAAATCACACTACAAACTGCTATTCAATTGGCTATTGAGAAAGCCTTTCTAATAAAAAGTAAAAATGTCAGTAATACAATAGGCGAAGCCACCCCGGAAAACTTCCTATCCAAAGATCGCTTTTTTTTCAAAAAATCGGGCTGCTACCACAAAGTACACATCTACGATATTGCCTATATCAAATCAGATGACAATTATTGCGAAACGACCACTATACACGAACAAAAATTTACTACCAGAATTACCCTCGGCAAATTTGAATCCCTGCTTCCATCTCAACAATTCATCCGCACCCACCGCCAGTACATCGTGCAAATAGACTGTATTGATTCCATTGATTTCCATGATAGTGTGCTAAGGATTCATCAGACTGAGATTCCGGTTAGTCGTTCGAAACGTAAAGAACTGGAAACTTTGATTCGAAAAATGGATTGAGACATCCCCTCTTACCAAAAGTTATTTCCCATTCTCCCCACCCACACTACCATTCACCACAAATCTCCACGAAGCGTTCCATTCTACAATAGATTTGTCATGTAAATAATCAAACCCAACAACCCAATTCAACTCATTCTCAAACCCGATGTCTCGTCATCACGAGGCACGCAAATCCTATTGTGTTATGAAAAAGAATGCTAAAAAAATTACCGTATCCAAATTTGAAAATTTCCAAATCTCTTTAATTCAATTGAAGCAGGTAAAGGGTGGCGAAGATGTGATTATTATTGAAGAGGTGGGACAAGGGTAGGTTAATGGAAATTAAAATGAAAATGAAAATAGCCCAAGAGCTAGTTTTTCATTTTCATTTTCATTTTAATTTTAATTTTAATTGTAATTTCTCCTGCAACCATTGTTTGCCAACCATTCTTTTCCGTCTTTTGACTTGTTTAACCAGATAGTCAACAAGTTGGCTATCTCTTTTTCCTTCCTGCATTCTTTTGGATAAACCTTTTAAGGTTCGAATCAAATTGAGATTGGATGCTATCTTATCGGCAGTGAACAGTTCATTTTTATAGAGATAATTTTCGAAAGATATAATAGCGGAATGGAGCATTTTGTAGTAATTGGAATCCTTTTGAAACAACTCAAAGTAGCTTCGGATGAGCAGAGAACGGGTTCTTAAAATGTATTGGGTAGAAAAGGAATAATCGGAAATGTCTGCAATGAGCGTTTCGTGATCGCCCTGATAAAATTTTAGCAACAACATGCTAAATAGTCGCTCTTCTTCCCTGTTTTCTTCTTTAAGATAAGGACTGTAAGTTTCTATAAAATGATGAACCCATTCAAAAGCACTTTGCAGGCATCCATATAAAACGATATTTCCAAAAGTAGTTTCTGTCAATTGGTTATTTTGAAATACCAGTTTTTTCTCCAGTCCCAGTTGATACCATCGGAAAACTGCTTTGAAAAAACCTTTTTCACCGTGATTGGATTGGCGAATGGCATAATTCAAGCCATTGTAAAATAATAGCTGTTGGTCATCATTACTCAAATTTTCAAGCTGATCGAACAAGAGTTGTTCGTATTTTTCAAAGTCCGGTTCCTGTTTTTCTTCCAAAAGCACCAATGCCTCCTGAAATAAGGAAAACAGCGGATTGTCTTTTAAAAACCCCGTATTTACTTTTTGATTCAGTGCAGCGGAAAAACGGATTTTGTAATTTTTCTTTAACACCTTCATTTGCGCTTTCAGAGCAATGTTCAATTGCATTTTCATCATTGCAAAATATCCATCCAGGCTGTCTGTCAATTCTTCAAGTGTATTGTCTTCAATGTTGTATTTATTATGTTGTGGATGAAAATATTTCCCTTCTTTAAGTTGTAGTTTTTTTAAATAATAGTCTCCGTTTTTTGTCGGGTGGTTTTCCAAATCCTTCAACAAGGATTCTGTTTCTTTTTCAAATAACCTGTAAATATTGCGTACTCCATAAGCCTCTGTAAGCAATTGACTTCGGCGGAAATCGTCTCTTTCGAGTTGTAAATGTATTAATAAGGTTTCTGCCACTTTTGTCAGCTCAAAAAACAATCGCCTCATTTTCAGGTCATTGTATTCTTCAGCTGGAAATAATTGCTCAAACAGCTTTTCTTTTCCTTTTTGAGAGCTATCCAGTTTTGGGGACTGTTTCCGCAATTGTTCGAAAAGAGTAAGGATAGTGGGATTGGTATTATACAAGGGCGATATCACTGTTTTTCGAAGCAATCTCCACTCCTCGGAATTGAGACTTTTAAGTATTTGGAAAAGTTTGTTTTGCTTCACGATATGTTTTTTTGAAAACCTGGAATGTTCGATTTTGGATTAATTGTGCGGAATTGATGAATTTTTAATGCATGCATTACCCTAAAATTTGTTTCCTATTGAAAATGATAAAAATAGAACGAAAAATTAATGTAAAGTTCTACTTTTCAATAGGTTAAGCTAGTTATTGTTTAATAACAATCAAACGACGTTGAAAATTTCTTGTTTTTCCCAATAGAGACAAGACTTATCTTGCAACAAGTCTAATAATTAACAATAACTATGATACAACATTTACACAAGCCATTCAAATTCAAGCAATACTTCAAAACTGCATCTCAAACAACCATTAACCCGAGGAATTGAGCCATTCACTACAAAAGAAAAATAGCCAGCCCAAATTCAGATAACCTTGAAACACAAAGAATTAGAGATAAAATGAGAAGACGGAAGTGAGCGTGAAATTATTGGAAAATAGATAATACCCAGGCAAAGGCTTTTCTGAGGCACCTTAATGACGAGACAAATGAATATCGCCTATTTGGCATAAAAAATGTGGAATAAGTAATGGACAAACCAATTATTTGGTTTAAATAATTAATACTTCCCTCCCAGATATAACATCGGCAATCTCATGAATACTTTAGCATGTTTTCTAATTTATTGCCATTGCCTCAAAGGTGATATACTTCGAGGAATGTTGTTCCTTTTTTTCTTTTTTCATTTTTTCTTTGCCTTAGGGCAGGTTGCATATCTTAATTCAGATTTTCAAACAGAAGATGGGGTGACAACCGTTTCCATTCCAAACTATTCGGCAGGGGCTGGAACTGACAGGTTACTGGTCATCCATTGGCAGGGAAATGAAGCTCCGACTACTGTTCTGGTGGACGGGAGCACTTCCGGCCTTGTTACCCACGAAACTGATAATATTTGGTATAAGGTTCTGGGAACCAATGGAAGTGGTTCTAACCATACCATTACTTTGAATTTCGCGAACAACGCGATAGGTGGCCTTCAAGTCATGTCTTTTTCGGGGGTAGATCAAAGCACCCCGGCGGATGCTGTAGAAAGCAATGATCTAAGTGGTGGTGGCTTTTCTTCCAGCCAGGTTGTTATACTCAGCGAGTCGGGCGATATGGTCATTGATTTTTGCGTCGCCGCAGATGCGGACGGAACCTCGCCTACCTTCAGTTTACCGGGTGGCTCTAACCAAACCAGTCGGATGAATGTATCGGTGATTTTTTCGAGTTTAGGGTTTGATATGGGGGCTACCGGAGTGGCAAGCACAGAACCAGGTGCAGTCTCAGTGCCTATGGATTGGAATATTAGCGGTTTCAGTTCCAATCCGGAAAGCCAAGGAGAACATTTCGCTTTCAACCTCAATCAAGCGCCTCCTTTACCAGTTGAATTGCTTTTTTTCAGGGCAAAAGAAACTGATAAAGGAATCCATCTGACCTGGCAGACAGGTAACGAATCCAATAATTGGGGCTTTAACATCCAAAAGGTAGTCGGTTCTGGTCAATTGGTCAACGAGGATTGGCAAACGCTCAAGTTTGTTCGAGGGGCAGGAACAAGTCTGGATATCCAGAATTACAGTTATCTTGATCAAGACCTTTCTAACAAAGTCCATTATTATCGGCTAAAGCAAATGGATTTCGATGGCAGGTTTACTTTTTCGCCAATAGTGAGTGTTAAAACCACAGAAAATTCCTACCAGCCTAACTTTAAGATTTCTCCGAATCCAGTTGTATCGGATGTATTGACAATAAGGATGATTGGGGCGGAAACTGCCAAAGTCCATATTTACTCACTTTCTGGGAAGCTGATAAAAAAAATAGTGATTAAATCTCCGGAAACTGATATACCTACTGGAAATTTTTCAGCAGGTGTTTATTTATTGGCCATTCAGTCTGGCAACCACAGGGTTTTCAAAAAGTTTTTGCTGAGATAGCTCACAGGGTAATTTATTTTATTCTAGATTATTTGCTCGTTACTAAATAAAAAAACATCTTCGCCATTTCGCGTATCGTATTAATTGCGAAACTCCTGATAATGAAAACAATTTTCATTTTAAACATCTGATTTTCAATTTGTTGAAATAAAGTAATCGAAATAACAATCAAACAACGTTCAGGATTTCTTTATTTTTTTCGTGAAAATAACCCTTACCTTGCGAGTAGTTATGCTTCAAAACCAATAATATAACTGAAATAAGCTCAAAATTTAGTTTAGGGTTTAGGCAAAAAAAAAATCTACCAACTTTACTCGCTCTTTTTTTCTCATGCTGCGTGAAACTCCTATATCCATCGGAGCGCCGAAGCGATGCTTCGCCTACTTTTTCCGTCTCGCCTGAGAAAAAAAAATAGCTTCCTAAAATTTTGGTAGCTTATTTATTTCCAAACCCCTTACAAAGTATTTAATCATCAAACACAAAACAAAACTATGATACAACATCTACACAAGCCATTCAAATTCAAACAATACTTCATAACTGCATCTCAAACAACCATTAACCCCAGGAACTGAGCCATTCACCACAAAAGCAAAATAGCCATCTCAATTCCGAATAACTTTGAAACACAATTGAAAGAGAACAGAGAGGTGAGAACAGAGAGGTGAGAACAGAGATATTATTTTGAGATTAGATATTGCCAAAAAATCTCCTGTCTCGCCTCTCTGTTCTCACTTCTAAAAAGCAAACACAAAACTTACGGAGAAAACTTACTAAAATGGATGGGTATAACAATTCAATTTCGAGTGCAAAATAAGCCGACAGAAGGAAGAACGAGACCATATTTTTAGACTTTTAATGAATTCATTTTGCCCCAAAGTAACGTAGAATGCCAGTCTGCAAAAGTAAAGTTAACCAACTGCCAGTCCGTACTACTTTGCATCATAATTAAAGCAGCTCTGAAAGAAGATTGGGCTAAGAGAGAACCCTATTCAGCAATGAAAAGAAGTTTTCATTACTGAAACACTGTCCCTGCCAGCTAACTCCAAAAACCGGGGTGCTAGATGAGTGGGGGCAGTTTAATTGACAAAACAAATTCATAAACTATAATTCTTAAACCTGGATTTTTTGTGAAAAACCAAACACGTTTTTCCAAAAATACCAACAAACATTTTCAGTGATGAAAAAAAAACAAATATTACTAACTACCATTGGCATGATGTTATTGGCTTTTTGCCTGCATGCCCAGTCTTTAACCACAACCTATGATAACAATAATGGTTCACCTGGCGTTTCATTTGACTTGACTGCCAAAAAAACATTACCATCAATAGTTTTGATTTTCATGTGGCTTTTAATGGGGTAGATGAGACATTGGATAGGATCGTTATTTGGTATAAACAAGGAACTTCCTACGGATTTGAATTCAATGCAGGTGCCTGGACCAAATTAGGAGAAGTTTTGGAAGTACCGATACAGGGACAAGGAAACCCTACTCCGGTGGCTATTGGGGGCATTACTATCCCATGTGGAGAAACCTCCGGATTTTACACACAAGTAGAAGGTTTTTCAAATAACTGGTCTACAGATAATGACCCTGTAGACTTCATTGAGAATGCAGAAGTCAAATTTACTCCCAATGGCAATCATGGTTATCCAGAGTTTGTGACGAATCACTTTCCCAATCGCACCTGGAATGGTACCATCCACTACACGATAGAGGCAGATACAGAAAAACCAACGATCTCTTGTGCTTCAAATATGACAGTCGGCACTGACCATGATATGTGTAATGCTTCAGTCACCATTGACAATCCAACTGCAGATGATTGTTATGGGGTGGATAAAGTAGAATTCAGATACAGAGAAGTGGATAATAGCAATAATCCAATAGGTCCCTGGAGTAGCTGGATGGATGAATCAGTCAATACCCAGACTTTTGATTTGGGCAAGTTCAAAGTCAGATGGCGGGCAGAAGATGCTGCCGGCAATAAAAAAGGCTGCAATCAATATGTGACGGTGCAAGATAATGAAGCACCGGATATCAAATGTAAGGATGTCACGACTACTGTAGGATCATTTGGTTATGCACATGTTCTTCCAAATGATGTAGATGATGGAACTACAGACAACTGTAGTTTAAAATCCTTATTTTTGGTAGGGCAACAAAGCAAAGTAACTGGTCAGGAAAGTTTGAAATTGCCAGTGGCGATATTTGCCAGAGGGGTGTATATAATGACACTTAAAACAGAAGGTGAAATGAAAACAGAGCGAGTGGTACTGCATTGATATGTTTATTAGGAAACCTGGAATTTTCAATTTTGACTTTTTGAGGTGATGCCTCAAACAGTAAACTTGTAAGCGTTTAAGGCAACACCTTTTTCCTCCCTCGACTCCATCGCTCAAGGCATCACTTTAAATATTTTTTCAGGTCGAAAATGATAATAATAGAACAGATATTTAGTATAAATAATTAATTATCAATAAGATAAATGAAAAAATGATAGATAACAATCAAACAACGTTCGATATTTCTTGATTTTTTTGTTCGAATTAGTCTCTAACTTGCTACCAGTTTTTGAAAATAACAGTTGATTCGGTAGCAAATTGTATCAAAAGGAAAAAACAGGAAACAATGAAAGAATACTTAAAAATTGATTCGAAAGGTCTATCTAAGAGGGGTTTCGGACGCAGTGCTGTGGTTTCCTTTAATCCTCAAGGCTATTTTTTAGAACGCTCCACGAATTGGGCAGAAAAGACTTCTACTTCTGTAGCTAACCGTATTTCATTTACATCCAAAAATATATCCATAAGATTTAAGTATTCTTTTTGTGGCTTCCGTCGAAAATCGGAAGCCCTAGCCACCTGCGTAAGCGGGTGGTTTTGTTGGGGCCATGTTTCAGTGGGTCATGGCTTCATGGTTTCGTTGAAAACAAGGCAATTACTACCTGAAGCAATGAAACAATAAAGCAATGAAACAATAAAGCAATGAAATAAGCAAAATCACTTAAGGGCAAAATTTTATTTGAAAATGAAATCTATAACAAGACGAAATTATTTTATAACTTGCTTGATATTCACATAACTTGTGGAGCTCAAACATCATAGCAGGCAATAAAAAACTTCAAGCCTGCTTCATTTTACAAAAAGAATACTTAAACAACAAGGCTGGAATTTTTTCGGGGCACATTCAGCATAAGCTGTAAATGTGAAAGATTTTCCCAAGGGGATAAATGAAAATCTTTCACATTTGGTAGAAGTATAATGTGCTTCCTAACAATAGAATTCGAGGATCATCAATAAAGAGAAATCAATCATCATATAGGTGTTTTTTCTATAAGATTAAATAGAAATATAGCCATCGCTATACCAAATGCGAACAGACGCTAAGCAGTAAACACAAAAATTATTTTGATTAAACTACATAACTTATGAAAAAAGCAACATTTACTTTGGTATGTATCATGTTATTGCTACAACTTCCTCCTCCTATCACAGCTCAAAGTGCATTCACAGGTACAGGAGGAACCGCATCGGGAGTAGGCTCTGCGACTTACTCTTTACAACCTTTTTTTATTGCTGCTTCGGGTGGTGGTTATACTGCTTATAGCGGTGTTCAACACCCTGTAGAATTTTTTTCGCTCCCTATTGACTTGCTTTTTTTCAGAGCAACCTTGACTGAACAAAATACAGTTAAGCTAAGCTGGGCAACGATTTCTGAGCACAACAATGAATATTTCACCATTGAAAAAAGCAAGGATGGTATTCATTGGATCCCAATTGAAAATGTGAATGCAGTAGGTAATTCCTACACAAGAGTGGATTATGAAACTTTGGACGAGCATCCCTATCAGGGACTGAATTACTATCGCTTAAAACAAACGGATTTTGATGGGCAATTTTCCTTTTCTGAAGTTCAGACGGTGGAGATAGAAGCTGGGTTAATAGACGTCTATCCGAATCCAGTGGTAGATAAGATGTTGATTTCTATCTCCTCATTTGATAAGCAGGACTGGTATTACAGTTTAAGGGACATCATGGGCAGAGCAATCGTGATAGAAAAATCAATTGACGATGATTTTATTCACTTAGCTCATCTCCCTTCAGGTAGCTATTTCCTGCAAATTTTTGACATCAACAAATCTAATTTCCAAACTTTTAAAATCTTGAAAAAATGAAACCTACATTAACTATACTTTTTTCCTTCTTTTTTGTTTTTGGACTGATGGCACAGCCACCGGAAGAAATGAGCTTCCAGACCATCGTGCGGGATGCCGGCAATAATTTGCTGACCAATACACAAATTGGTATGCAAATCAGTATTCTGGAAGGGTCTTCAAGTGGAAGCTCAGTTTATGTTGAAACCCACACGCCCACTACCAATGTCAATGGACTGGCAAGCATCGGTATCGGTTCCGGCACGGTAGTCAGTGGTACTTTTTCCAGCATCAGTTGGTCTTCCAATTCCTTTTTCCTGAAGACCGAAATTGACCCGGCAGGAGGTACCAATTATACCGTCACGGCTACCAGCCAAATGCTTACCGTGCCTTATGCCATGCATTCCAAAACAGCCGCTAATGGAATGCAAGTAGTCACCCTGGCCCAACGAAATGCTATAACAGGACAGTCTGTCGGTGATGTAGTAATGCAAACCGACGAATACCCAGGTCTTTACTACTGGGAAGGAACAGCATGGCGTTGTCTTTCAGGAGAATGTCCAATAACCTTCATTCAAATGGGAACGAACCCCACAAGCACCCCACCTGGATTACCTATACTATTAACTGCTGCTCATCACACGCTCTATGTGACAGGGGAATGGTTACTGTCCGACCTGGGTATTGATGCCTCAATTATTGAATTGCCTGACCCGACTACTTGCAAGGGCAGAACCTATAAGATCGTCGTTAATAATTATACCACTACCAATCCACCTCAGGGAGATGAATATGGGGATGGTGTTTTTTTTGTATCAACTATATCAGGCTTCTCTTCAGGATTTTCGTATGTCGCAATTTCTCCTACTCTTAACACATCAACGCCAGATGAAATAGCAATTGGTGATGGAAGGATGACAATTGTACGCAGCAATGGGACTTATTGGTACCAGGTTCAAGGCGATAAAATTGAGAGTGACGAATTTTAATTAACGCAAGTTGCGGATAATGAAAGTTCGGATTCAAAAAATTATTTCGGAAGGAGGCGTGTTTTTGTTGATTTTTTTTCAATAAATCAACAAAAACACACCTCCCGCCACTAAAACCCAATAAACATGGGCATTTCTACAAATGGCTGGGACTTAGTATATGCGAATAAGTTCCCCGTGATTAACAATCAATTGAAATATTACTTTGACAAGAATGATAAAAATGTTCAAACAATTAAAACCGCAGTTGCAAATACAATAGCCGGCGGATATGATAATAATGGGGTTCTGGCGGTTATTAATGATAAAGGCAAAGGATATAATGCCCCTCCAAAAATAAATATCTCCGGCACATCTTCTCCTTCTGAAGAGGCTGAATTTAAGGCTTCTTTGGAAGTAACGTCCATAGAAGTTACCAACTCAGGAACAGGATACCAAACAGCCCCGACTATATCTATCAATGGAGACGGTCAGGGTGCTACTGCAACAGCCAAAATAGTCGTTAATGAAATTAATGTAAAAAATTCCGGGTTTAACTATGGTCCCACTGTAACTATTAGTGGTGGTAGCGGCAGTGGAGCCGCAATAGGAAATATTGACATCACGGATGGTACTGTAACAGCCATTGAGGTGACCAATGGCGGTAGCGGCTATTCCGTTTCTAATCCGCCGACAATAACCATTAATGGTGGAGGCGGTAGTGGTGCTTCCGCTAAAGCAAAAATTGAGAACGGTAAAATCACCGGCATTGAAATTTCTAATAAAGGCACAGGATATATTACAGCCAATCTTAGCAGCGGAAATGCCAAAATAGATAAAGTTGTTATCAACAACAAGAAAGTGGCAGCTATTCAACTGGCTGATAACGGCTCTGGATATGACATGACAAATCCTCCTACCGTAACAATCACAGGAGGTGGAGGCTTTGCAGCAAATGCCATTGCCGTCGTGGGATTAAAAATTGAGGTTAAAGCTTCAGGTCAGGGTTACACAAGTTTGCCCACCATAGCGATTACAGGTGGTGGTGGTAGCGGCGCCTCGGCAAAAGCCGTTTGTGCTGTACACGGAGTAACTACCGTAAATTCCGGAAAAGGTTATAAACTGCCTCCGCTTTTATCTGTCGAAGGAAATAAGGGGGCAACAGCTTTTGCCATGATGAAATTTAAGGTCCCTGATTCCATGTATGATTCCTCTAAGGATACAATAACTTCTTTTTTAAATAAAATTACACCAAGAGCAATAGCTGCGTGGGGTGAGGAAATGGTTGGTATTCACCAGGAGATAGCTAAATATAAAAATGAACTTATAGCTAATTTGGCGCAAATAACCATAACACCCGGTTCCGGAGACAAAGTCTATGAATATTTTGAAAAATATGCCGCAGAAACAATTAAAGCTTTCATTGAAGTTACAAAAGGCAGCTTGAATAAAACACTTGAGCTTTTATATAAAGGGAAAGATGCTAAGGAGGGTTCTGACTATAAAAAGGAAGCAAAATATATAGCTGAAGCCTATAGCAAAAAAACAATTGATGACGCAATTTCGCTTATAATGGATATCGAAGCCGAGGCTGCAAAAGCCAGAGTCAGAAAAGCACTTAGAAGCCAAGATGCAACGATTATATTTAATTTGAACCAGGACCCGGCACAAGGCGATGCTTATGCAAAAAAAATCGGCGAGTTGTCAATTGCCACTGTTGAGCATCGAACTATGCTGGTTGAGGCAGTAGTCAATGTTACCGCTGTTTTATATCACCCCGGCAATGCAAATGAACTCGTATCTATCGGTAAAATAGTCAATCTGATTGACTATAATTTTCAAAAAATTAAATTGCTAACGGGCCCTTGGAAATTAATACCGGGCGGGGATAGCGATAAAGTCAATATCAGAATCCCCGTATTGGGCGGGCATTTAATGTTTGGAGCAACTAACAAAATAATTGAAGAAAAAAATTATTTCTACATTGATATTGCCTTACAGTTGGCTTGGATAAAATATGTTTATTCCGCAGACCTGACTATTCCAAAAGATAAAAGCATAGAGGTATTAACATTTCAGGAGGATACAAAACATTCCGGCTATATTCCTTCCAAATTAGAAGAAGCAGAAATTTTACTAATCAAACATTACATTTATAAATGCCTGAATAGTAAAAAGTATCCAAATCCAAAACCTGAACAACATATCTTGAATCCTGTGGATGATGCCTATCAATACAGCCATACTTTCGCCGTTTTGAATATCTTCCCGGAAATAGCAGAAGACGAAGCTCAATTTGCCTGGATGTACCCTACTTCTTTTGCTTATGCTGTAAAAGATGAGTACAGTATTGACCCAAATCCTGAAAAAAGTGTATTCGCTGTTTGTTGTATGACCGAAGGGAGGGAAAATTCCGATAAACCGGATGTTGACATTTCGGCTATCCCCATAGGTTCTGATTCTGCTATTTTGTTAAGTGGAGAACGATTGTTGGAGCATATGGTATTGGACCATTTTATTTCTCAGTTTTTTAAAGACAATAAAGACCCTGAAAAAAGTACAGCTACAAGGGCTGATTTTGAGAGAGTAGAACCATTAAAGTATTCGAATAATATACCCCTCAACACTTATGCTTTAAACATAAAAAAAGGTGACGATAAGAAAAATGTAACAATTCCTGCGAGAGGTGCTTCGATTCGCATTGACACGACTCGGATTAAGATGGAATTTCTAAACGGAATATATGAATATGATGACGATACTAAGGTAAAAATTCAAAGAGTTTATGAATTCACTTTTGGAAGGGTAATAGATGAAAAAACAAAAAAGAGCACGTGGGGGGTTTCCCCTAAAAGAGTAACAGATAAACAGGATGTGATTTATAAAGAGGGACCTGAAACACATTGGTACGAGGTTCTAGGTTCTATTCTCATTGAATTTTTGGTGACTACAGTTACAACAATTATTGTAGGGCGTATGGTAGAATGTATATGTACTGGAAAAAAGGGAGCTAAAAATTCTGGGACATTTAAGGAAGAAGATAGCCCTGAAAAAAGGAGAGCAAAAGCAAAAGAAATTTGCGAAAAGCATGGAGGTAAATTTTCTCCCAGAATTGAATTAGCCGAACTACCCCAAAAGGTAGATTGTGAAAAGGTTGCTTTGGAGAATTTGGGCGAGGTTAAATTTCAGGCGAAGACGTATGACAAATGGATTGTAGAAGATACTAATACAATTGAGTATACTTTAGAAAAATTCGATATGAAATTCAATAATGAGAATAATAAATACGAAATGAGAATTCGTGTAACGGATGGAGAAATAACTAATGCGTATTTGATTACTCTTAAAAACGGAGACTTGCAGGATATAGAAGTCAATCCTTCCGGCCTCGTGCCCGAGGATATTGCAAAAAAATTCATCGAAGAACTCGAAAAACTCGATAATGCAGAACTAAATAAAATCTTTAAAAAGCCCAAAGTAAGTAAAGAAGTTTCAAGTAGTGCTTTGGACAATTCACGAGCGGCAATAATTGATGCGGGTGTTAAAGAACCCGAAACGAAAGCAGAAAAAGATAAATTTCGGCGACGAGTAGATGAAGCTATAAAAACTAAACCGGGGTTAGAGAAGAAAAAGGCCAGAGCAGAATTAATTACGGGATTTGTTAGTATGGCTCTTACAGGCATAGGGATTTATTTTTATTTTGACTTTTGGGATGAAAAATATAAAGCATACAAAAGAGATGTGGATAAATTTACTAAAAATAGGAATGATAGCGGTGTAAATGTTTTGACCGATAACTTTGCCAAAAAGATAGAATTCCCCTCCATAGGTGGAACAAAAACTTACAATGAATTCACGCTAAATGAAAGCCTAATTATCGGCTTTAATCATTCCCTGCCTAAATTAGAGGGATATGTGTCTGCATTTAATTCACATATGCCCTTAGCACACTACACCTGTAACTCCGAACATCAATTTAAAATTCACAATTCAGGAGATTATCCCATTGCTGTCGGTTTTGTGAAAAATGAATTGGCTTACGAGGGGCTTATGGAGGTCGAATTGGGAAATCATTTTACCATACCGGAACACTCAACGCAAATCATCAATGTTGATGATTTTAATATTAGTCCTGACGACCAGGCGATTCTGTTAGTTCAGGCAGTTGAAAATGACGCAACTTATCAGTTAGAAATAATGCGTAAAAAACAATACTAAATAGGGTTACCACCTAAATTGTCAAGAACCATAAAATTAAATAACCATGGCAGATTTTAAAACAGTCCCACTAAGCGGATGGGACATTGCTTATGCAATCGGTTTCGAAAATATCAACAAAGCAATCGAACACATGAACAGTGTTCCGGAAATATTATCAGAGTATAAGTTGATAAAATTTATGGGACGTGTTTTTTACACGTCTGTGGAGGCACAATACGATACATGGGCAGTCATAGGCACTGAAAGCGGGGCTAAAATGGGTTGCCTGGTTAAATTCAAAAATATCAAAAGAGGCCAAGCAGCTTGTAAAAAGGCTCCGGAAGATGCAAAACCGGAAGATATATTAGAATACAAAGAAAAAGACGGAACCATCAGCAAATACGTCATTGACGGAGCTATTGATTGGGCTCAATTGAGCCATGAAGTAGGGGTGCCGCTTGTTTTCAAATTGGCCTGGTTTGCAGCGCAGGGAAACGGAGACGGATTTTTGTTAAAAGTAAGTACAGATGAAGAAGCCGTTGAAATAAATGCCGACAAAATTATCATGCACCCAAAAGATGAAGCTGTTTTTGAGGATGAAACAGACCTCCTTCTTTTCAATGAAGCATTAAAAACAGGCGTCAAAAAACACGCTATTGAGGAATTCGAGCATATTTTCGCAACGGTTGATTATACCCGAGAAGGTGCTCACAAAGCCGATTGGTTAAAAATATCAAAAGGGAAACACGCCTATTCTGTAGCCATAATTGAAAAGAAAAAAAATGCTGCCCTTCTTAAAGATTTGCATTTGGTCACGAATCTCCACCCTGTATTAAAAAAAGAGGCACCGCATGAGGAAAAAACATCAACTTACGAAAAACTCATGGACCCTTCCCAATATTCAGACGCCGTCCTTATTATTGTAGGCATGACGGAGAACAGAAAAAAACCACCCTCCATTCCTTCCGACCTTAAAAACCTGATTCCCAAAGGATGTAAAGCAGGTTATGCTTTTAATGAATCCCTTATTATCCCTCATTTACTCAAAGGAGCATTAGCAGAAACTTTTGACGGAGATGTGGATAAAAATTTTAAAATGAAATCTTCCCGTAAAATTGAAAACATAAATCGGGTTGACTATAAAAGATTGGTAACAATGGATTTTCATAATTTCCCCTTACACAAACCTGATGTTCGACCCACCGTAGGGCTGGGCGGCGTATCCGTATTTTTGGAGGATGCCCAAATAGTGTACAGCCTCCGTAATATGACCTTCACTATCCCTAAAGGACCTCTGGGTTTAGGGCTGCCTGTATCAATGGACCTGAATCAATCCATGGAGTCCCGGTTTGACTACAAAATGAACCCCAAAACTAAAGACACTCACAAATATGCAACATTAGGCCTAAGCGGCCCGGCAGAAATATTTGGAAACATGACCGCTCATCAGGAAGAGGATAAAAAGGGTTTCTGGAGTGTGGTATTACAATTTATTGAATCCCTCGCCGCCAACCTCCTCGTAATGGGACTAACAATGGGGCTTATGAAAGGTGGAGCATGGGCATGGAGCAAACTAAGCGGAGAAGCTGCTGAAGCGGTGGAAGCCGAAGGTGTCAATCCTGAAAGTGAAAGTGAAAAAACATCCATAAGCGGTGATGATGAAGCGATGGAAAAACATATCGAGGACTTTGAGGAAGAGAATAAAGAGATGATTGAAAGGCAGCAAAATAAAGGAGAAGACCCCTTATCAGAAGAAGAAGAAAATGAAGTGCATAAGGAAAAAGAAGACGGCAAAGTAAACTCTAAAAATCACGGTAGAAGTATGATGTATGAAATAATGAAATTCACCTTTTTCCAAACATTAATTACTGAAGGATGGCAGGTTTATCATAATGTGAAAATGGCTAAATTAATGAAGCATAGAAATGATAATTTTGCCCAATTTGTTTACAAAGGGATTGCTCCAATTAGCTGGAATAATCAGGATGATAATACCAAATTCGAAGTTAAAGAAGCAGAACTGACAGATGGAAGTTTTCTTGTCGGGTTAGATATTCAATTTGGTCATGATGAATCCTAATGATACAACTTTAATCCCTATTATACTGCTTCAGGGTTAGAATCCAATTTTTTAAGTGCCCGAAAGTGGTATGGTTGGTAGGATTTAGATTTTTGCAAAATCCAAATCCTACCCTGAAGTAGTATATTACAATTGTTGACGATGCAACAATCCAGATATGACATACTAATCGCTCATAAGATCAATAAATTATCTATTGACTACATCTTCCAGATAGTATATCAAAAGGAAATCTTTTCCGGGCAAACAACCATATCTTATAAAGGAATAGAAAGTACAGTTGAATTATTCATACCATTAGTAAAATGGCATTTTGACTTTGTCTCAAATGAGCACCTGACAATTGTTGCAACTTTTTCAAAGGACGAAAGCACCCTTACTATTGACGGCAAAGAAATTATAACACTTGAGGAAATGCATCAGTGCAGCATGTCTTTTAAAATAGATGTGAATTTGCTGCTGAATTCTGACACCCAAAAAAATACATTTTTCGAAACAGACGGCAATTTTGAAGCACTTTTAGGTCTCTCTGAATTATACATACTTGCAATAAAGAAAATGCTCAAAGAAGGATTTGCGAAAGCCAAGGGCAACGTCAGAAATATCTTTTTCTCCCAAGAGAAACATATATCAGACCTGCTTCATGAAAATGTAACGCTAACTAAGGTTTTCAATATCCCAAATACTCAATCCGTTGAAAATTCTTATATCTGCATTGGGCAGATGATAGATAATAGAATCCCCCCGGAAGAAGCCTCTTTCCCGACAGATGAAATGGCGCAGAATCCTGATTTTATCATTCATTTATCTCCCTATATGTATTTAAAAATGGGACTCTATGACCATTTAACAAAAGCCTATCCGGATACAAATTTTGAGTTTTCAGAAGAAGGAAAACTACTTTGCCGGGTAGGAGGGGCAGAGATAGAAATGGATAAAAAAACGATAGCTGATAGTTTAGCTACGGATGAGGAAAATATATTAGAGTGTAAAACTTCTTATTTAGAATTTTCATTTACCGATGATTATTTTAAGGTAAAATCAGTTTCCCATGTTGAAGTGTTCAGAAAGCTATTTTGGCTTTTCCCGGATAACTATGAGGTGATTACCACTACCGGCAGATATTATCAATTGAAATTAAAATTTAAAGACAATGACCAAATTTTAGGAGCAGATGAAAAAGAATCGTTGAAAGAAGAAAAGAGTGAAGTGATTTATAAGCATCCTGTGATTGACCAAATTGTAGATGCGATAAAAAATGCAGTAGAAAAATTAGCGATAATTGTCATTGAGTATGTATTACCGATAGGCATTGATTTGATTTTTGGGCTTAACCCGATAACGGGAGCAATCTTGTTTTCTGTTTGTAATTCTTTAGGAGATTATTTAGATAGTGAATGGCATAGAAAAGAAATGAACGAAAAAATTAACTTTATCAACAAAGTCAATAACATCGAAATTTCATTTAAAGATAAGATGCCCTTTAAAATTGAGGGGTTTAAAATTATAGATTTTAAGATTAATGAAGGTGCTTTATTTATTGCTGCTTTATAAATGGGCTCTGGTAGCGAACTGTTCTAAGGGATTGCGCAGGAAGAAATGAGCTTCCAGACCATCGTCCGGGATGCCGGCAATAATTTGCTGACTAATACACAAATTGGTATGCAAATCAGCATCCTGCAAGGCTCAGCCGGAGGAAGCGCTGTTTATGTAGAGACGCATACCCCCACAACCAATGTCAATGGACTGGCAAGCATTGGTGTTGGAACTGGAACAGTGGTCGGTGGTACTTTTTCCAACATCAGTTGGTCCGGCAATTCGTATTTTCTAAAAACGGAAATTGACCCGGCAGGAGTTACCAATTATACCGTCACCGCTACCACTCAAATGCTTACGGTGCCTTATTCAATGTATTCCAAAACAGCCACTAGCGCCACTAATGGCATTCAGGCAGTGACATTATCTCAAAGAAATGGCTTGAGTCCCACCACAGGACAAGTGGTTTATCAGACAGATGAATACCAGGGTTTGTATGCTTATGATGGTGATGAACTTGTTTTTTCAATTCATTCGGATACTCTTGTAGAATTTGCCTCTTCAAGATTTGATCCTCATATCCACAAGGGAATTGCAACAAATTCAGCTGATATAAATGCAAAATTAAATGGTGTGGAAAATGAAGGGGAAAATAGAATTAAAAACGACTATAACTTATCGAGTAGAGCATAATTCGTGGCACCATCAGCATGATATTTATGAAAAAATTGAAAGAGCTTTTTTAAAGTATCTGAAATTGTTTTTTGAGTTTGGCTTTACGATGATTTTTGAGCCTGAAATTATTTTTTTCCTGGACTTTATTAAGGAGTTATTACAACTTGATCTCGACCTGATTGATCATTCCTACATAGAAGCCCATCCTTTGAATAAGCAACTCATGGACATTTTTGAAATGCCCAAATTCGCAGCATTGGAGGTGAAGAATATTTATCTGGATGAAGGCATGGTGTTCACGGGCAAAGTGACAGGGATTTGAAGACCCACTTGAGGCAACACCTTCTTGGCTGCCACAGAATCTGCCTGCGAAGGCATCACCTCAATTCACCTCAAAAAATCAATTTGAGTAGAATAAATATTTAAGGTGTTGCCATGAGTCTTATTTGAAGCAATACCTTTTTTTTTCCACTCCATTCTTTGCTGGAAGGTATCACCCCAGTAGCAAATTTAGAATTAAGATTATAAACATTTATTTGCTGTAAATGACTGATAATCAATTTAATAAATTGTTAAAATAAAAATAACAATCAAACAACGTTCGTGATTTCTTGATTTTTTTCACGAAAATAACCCATACCTTGCGAATAGTTATCATTCAAAATTGATAGGTAATGAAATAAGCTCAACATTTGATAATCAAACACAAAACGAAAACTATGGTACAATGTCTACGCAACAAATTCAAATACAAATACCTCAACAAAACTACTCATCAAATTACCGTTCACCCCAAAACATAAACCATTCGCCACAATATCAAAATAGGCGTCCCAAATTCCGATAATTTTAAAACACTGTTGAAAGTTGAGACAAGAGGCAAGAAATTAGAAGTGAGAGAAGAGATGAGAGAGTAGAGACTTTATGAGATTAGAAAAAACATAAAATCTCACTTCTCGCTTCTCTGTTCTCTCTTCTGAAAAAACACAAAACTTTCTGAGAAAACTTACCATAATGAATTGATCTAACAATCCAATTTCGAAGGAATTATTTACCGACAGAAGGAACAACAGGACCGTAATTTTAGACTTTGAGTGAATTCATTTAGTCAAAAAGTATCGTGGACTGGCAGTCTGCGGAAATTGAGTTAGCGGACTGGCTGTCCGCACTACTCTTCATAATAATTCAAGCAGCCCTGAAAGAAGGGTGGGCTAAACAACAATCCTGTTCAGCAATGAAAAGAAGTTTTCATTACTGAAACGCTGTCTCCGCCTTGTGTATCCAGAAACCGGGGCTATAGATGGGCGGGGACGGTCTTTTTTAAGTTTAAGTTCAAGTTTAAGTTCAAGTTTAAGATCAAGTTTAAGATCAAGTTTAAGATCAAGGTCAATTGACAAATAAGATTCAAAAACTATAATTACTAACCAGGATTTTTTGAGAAAAGCCAATCGCGTTTTTCCGAAAACTTCAAACCAACATTTTCAGTGATGAGAAAAATGCAAATATTACTAACGACTTTTGGCATGATGCTCTTTGCTTTTTGCCTTCATGCACAATCTTTAACAACAACCTATGATAACAATAACGGCTCCCCAGGGGTGTCTTTTGATTTGACTGCCAAAAAAAACATTACCATCAACAGTTTTGATTTTCATGTGGCTTTTAATGGGATAGATGAGACTTTGGATAGGATCGTTATTTGGTATAAACAAGGAACTTCCTACGGATTTGAATTCAATGCAGGTGCCTGGACCAAATTAGGAGAAGTTTTGGAAGTACCGATACAGGGACAAGGAAACCCTACTCCGGTGGCTATTGGGGGCATTACTATCCCATGTGGAGAAACCTACGGATTTTACACACAAGTAGAAGGTTTTTCAAATAACTGGTCTACAGATAATGACCCTGGAGACTTCATTGAGAATGCAGATGTCAAATTTACTCCCAATGGCAATCATGGTTATCCAGAGTTTGTGACGAATCACATTCCCAATCGCACCTGGAATGGTACCATCCACTACACGATAGAGGCAGATACAGAAAAACCAGCGATCTCTTGTGCTTCAAATATGACAGTCGGCACTGACCATGATATGTGTAATGC
>JBGTQJ010000021.1:111974-147544 GCA_041941305.1 Saprospiraceae bacterium | reverse complement strand
GAGCAATTAAAAGCTCAAAATGCTTTACATACCAAAGAGTGGATAAATTCCAAGGGAGAAAAATCCATTGCTCGTTGGGCTAAGTCATTAATTCTCAATGGACAACATCAAGATATTCGAACTAATTATTTTGAAATTGAACAATTCGATGCTCAGGGAAAACGAATTTATTTCAATACCTGGATTACTGACCTTGATATTACTGATGAGACTATTGAAGAACTCACAAGCATTGGACGATGCCGTTGGAAAGTAGAAAATGAAACCTTTAATACTTTGAAAAATCAAGGCTATCATTTGGAACACTCCTACGGACATGGTCATAAATATTTGGCAACTAATTTTATGTTGCTCACCTTTTTGGCTTTTTGCGTTGACCAAATTGCTCAAAGAATCGATAAGGCTTTTCAAAAAGCTTGGAAGTATTGCAAAACAAAAAAGAAGTTGTGGGAAAAAGTCAGACAGGTCTTTGATTTGTTGCCTTGTATGTCAATGAACGTTATTTACCGATTCATCGCAAAAGAAATCAAAATTGATTTTCCGCTGCTTGAATAGGTATCATATAGATTTTTTGTTAATAGCGAGAATTGCTGGTTTTAGAAGTGATACATATCCAAATTCTTACCTAAAAAAAACCGTAGTTTTGATACAAATAAATTAATCATGAGTGTAGCAGTTGCAGAACAAAAAAAAGAAGCTCAAAAGCAAATTCCCGAATATTTGATTTATGAGGTCGTCAAAGGGCAGCCTATTTATTACAAAGGCTACAAAGATGTATTGAGTGGAACCAAAACCCTAGAAGAAATAAAAACGGAAAGTATATTACAAAGCTGGTTGAAAGCTAAAATTACTATGATTTTAGGAAGCTTATTGCCAAATAATGATTTTGATATTCTTACTGGCGAACTGGGTCTTAACCTTCCAGAAAAGACAAAACGGGGAGCAGACATTTCAATTTTCAAAACCGAAAACCTTGAACTAAATAGTCATTTTTCCAATATTCCTCCAGAAATAAGCATTGAAATAGACATACAGGCAGATACTGAAAATACGACTCAAATGGATTACGTACACGAAAAAATAGAAGACTATCACAATTTCGGAGTCAAAAAAGTAATTTGGATCTTCTCGAAAACTAAAAAAACAATTTTCGCTACACCAGAATTACCCTGGCACATTTATGATTGGAATAAAGACATCGAGATCCTAGATGGTGTCAGCTTCAATCTCAACAAACTACTCGAAGCTCGAAAAAAATAATTTACATTCCTTTTTTCAAAATACGTTTCCGTTACCTTTGCGGGCAAGTAGCTCCGGTCGCTAACCGGAGAAGTTAATTTCAGGCTCCTCCGGTCAGTGAGCGGAGCTACTTTTAAATATTAACCGACCATGTCCGCCACCACGTATAAAATGAAATTCAAGAAGGGAAGACTTTCCAGGAAAATGCTATTGGCACTCTACAATAGATTGCTCAAGCCAAGAATGGTAGAGGAAAAAATGCTCATCCTCCTTCGCCAGGGAAAGATCAGCAAATGGTTTTCTGGTATTGGACAGGAAGCGATTTCTGTAGGTGCCACAAGTGCCTTATTGGAGGATGAAATCATTTTCCCAATGCATCGAAATCTGGGGGTTTTTACTTCAAGAGAAATCCCCCTGGAGAGATTATTTTGCCAATGGCAAGGTAAAAGCCTGGGTTTTACAAAAGGACGTGACCGTTCTTTCCATTTTGGAACGATGGATTACAACATCGTTGGTATGATATCGCATCTAGGTCCACAATTGTCCCTGGCCAGTGGGGTTGCCCTGGCACATAAACTAAGTGGGGAAGGGCGCGTGGCTTTAGCCTTTACAGGAGAAGGAGGGACGAGTGAGGGCGAATTCCACGAGGCATTAAATGTCGCTTCTGTCTGGCAATTGCCCGTCATCTTTGTCATTGAAAACAACGGTTATGGACTTTCTACGCCTACCAGTGAACAATACAACTGTGAAAAATTGTCAGATCGCGGTTTGGGTTATGGGATGAAGTCATTAACCATTGATGGCAATAATGTTTTGGAAGTGTACAATACCATCGCCAAACTTGCTGCTGGAATGCGGGATAACCCCCATCCCGTTTTGGTTGAATGCATGACTTTCCGTAGAAGGGGACATGAGGAAGCTTCTGGAACTAAATATGTGCCTAAAGACCTCATGGAAATGTGGGAAGTCAAAGATCCCATTGAACATTACGAGCGATTTTTGATAGAAGAGGGAATAATAGATAAGACCTATATTGAAAACCTAAGAAAAGAAATAAAAGCAGAGATCGAAGCAGGCTTAAAAATAGCTTTTGATGAAGCGGCAATTGAATCTTCAATTGAAGCAGAATTGAGGGAAGTGTATGCAGTTCCAGACAGTACCCAGTACCTAGAACCCCGTACCCAACAAACAGATACCAAAAGATTCATAGATGCTATTTCAGATGCCCTCAGACAGGCAATGCAAAAGCACAATAAGCTGGTTTTGATGGGACAGGACATTGCAGACTACGGAGGCGTATTCAAGATTACCGAAGGCTTTACAGAGGAATTTGGAAAAGATCGGGTGCGCAATACACCCCTTTGTGAAAGCGCAATTATTGGAATAGGTTTGGGCCTAAGTTTGAAGGGATACAAATCAATGGTTGAAATGCAATTTGCAGATTTTGTGACTTGTGGCTTCAATCAAATTGTAAACAATCTTGCAAAACTGCACTACCGATGGGGACAAAATGTAGATGTCGTCATTCGAATGCCTACAGGTGGTGGCGTAGGAGCCGGTCCTTTTCACTCTCAAAGCAATGAAGCGTGGTTTACAAAAGTACCTGGACTGAAAGTCGTTTTTCCCTCATCACCTGCCGACGCAAAGGGCTTGCTTTTGGCGAGTTTTGAAGACCCAAATCCAGTCCTGTTTTTCGAACATAAAGCACTGTACCGAAGTATTTCAGGTGAGGTGCCCAATGATTATTACACGATTGAAATTGGAAACGCCAACATCGTTAGGGAAGGTGCTGAAGTTTCCATCATTACCTATGGACAAGGGGTCATCTGGGCGGAAAAAGTAGTTGAAGAAATGGGAATAGATGCCGAAATCCTGGATTTAAGAACACTATTACCCATTGATTATGAGGCTATTGAACAAACGGTAAAGAAAACCAACAAAGTAATTATTTTGCATGAGGATACGCTCTTTGGAGGAATCGGGGGTGAAATTTCAGCTTATATTTCTGAACATTTATTTGAATACCTGGATGGACCAGTGATGCGCGCTGCAAGTTTGGACACGCCTGTACCTTTCGCAAAGAATTTGGAGGCGATTTTCTTGCCAGTGGAAAGGTTTAAGGAGCAATTGAGCAGCTTATTGGATTATTAAAATTAATTGGTGGATGGTTCACGGTAAAAGGTGGACAGACGCCACAAAAATTGACACCATGAAAGTACTACAAGTTCTAATTGCATTCCTCTTTTTTTCTTTTACAATTTCTGCCCAAAGCATTGAAGGTGATTGGCATGGTGCGCTTGATATACAGGGCATCAAATTGAGGCTGGTGTTTCATATTACAAAAGATGGAGATGCCTTGAAAGCGACGATGGATAGTCCGGATCAAGGCGCAACCGGAATACCTGTGCACGAAATTGCTTTTGAGGAAAACCAATTGTCCGTCAGGATGCCCAATTTGGGTTTGACTTATTCTGGAATTGCCAATAACGATTTTACAGAAATCAAAGGAGATTTCCAGCAGGCGACTATAAAAATGCCTTTAACCTTGAATCGGGAACAAGAAGAGGCACAGACTTTTAACAGACCTCAGGAACCAGAAAAGCCCTATCCCTACTACGAAGAAGAAGTTACTTTCAAAAACGAAGGTGCTGGAATCGAATTGGCTGGCACACTGACCCTTCCCTCAAAAGATGGACAATATCCGGTGGTTATTCTCATTACGGGTTCCGGTCCACAAAATCGGGATGAAGAATTATTGGGGCACAAACCTTTTCTGATTATTTCCGATTATTTGACGCGCCAAGGTATCGGCGTTTTGAGGTATGATGATAGGGGTGTAGGCAGTTCAACAGGTGATTTCGCATCCGCCAACTCAGCCGATTTTGCGACAGATGTATTATCCGCAATTGATTATTTGAAAAAGAGAAAGGAGATACGACCTGACCAGATTGGTTTAGTAGGTCATAGTGAAGGAGGATTGATTGCGCCTATGGTTGCCGCCAAATCCACCGATGTAGCTTATTCCGTATTGCTTGCAGGTCCTGGAGTGCCAAGTACGGAGTTAATGAAAAAGCAATTGGAATTGATTTCACGAGCCAGTGGTGAATCTGAAGAAGATATCGCAAAAAGCTTGAAAATTATGGACAAAGCTTATGGCATGGTGAAAGACTCAAAAGACCCTGAAAAACTCAAAGCGGATTTGAAAGCCTACTTTGAAACTGTTTACAATAGTTTAACTTATGAAGAGAAAGAAGAAACAGGCGACAAAGAGACGTTCATCAACCAAACAACTGAAACAATTACCAGTCCCTGGTTTATTTACTTCCTGAAATTTGACCCGACTCCCTATTTGCGAAAAACAAGCTGCCCGGTACTGGCGATTAATGGAGAAAAAGATTTACAAGTAGAACCAAAGCAAAACCTTGGGGGTATCGAGCGAGCATTAAAAGATGGTGGCAACGATAATTTTGTAGTTCGGGAATTTCCAGGCATGAATCATCTATTCCAAACTTGTGAAACAGGAGCACCTGCTGAGTATGCAAGTCTTGAAGAGACCTTTTCCGAAGAAGCACTCCAAGTTATTTCGGAGTGGATTTTGAAGACAGTCCAGTAGTGAGGTTTGTTATTCTTCACTACAATTTTTTATCATGAAAAAAGTTACTGAAGCCCCCTCACCATATCGGGATCTGGAAAAAATGAGCACCTTTGAATTGCTCCAAAACATCAATGGAGAAGACCAAACGGTGGCAATTGCAGTCCAAAAAGTCATTCCAAAAATTGAGCCTTTGATAGATGTCATTGTCGCCAAAATGAAAAAAGGTGGCAGACTATTCTATATCGGGGCAGGCACAAGTGGACGGCTTGGCATATTGGATGCTTCTGAATGTCCGCCAACCTATGGCGTTCCTGATGATTGGGTCATCGGATTGATTGCTGGTGGCGATGCTGCTATTCGAAACTCTATTGAACATGCAGAGGACGACGAAACTCTAGGTTGGAAAAATTTGAAAACCAATTTGGTAAATACCCAGGATGTCGTGATTGGTATTGCAGCCTCTGGCACAACGCCTTATGTTGTAGGTGCATTGAAAGAATGTCAGAAAAATAATATTACCACAGGGTGCATCACCTGCAATTTTGATACTCCCCTGGCGCGGTATTCAGATTTTCCGATAGAAGTCATTGTGGGTCCTGAATTTGTGACTGGAAGTACGCGGATGAAAGCCGGCACTGCTCAAAAAATGATTTTGAACATGATTTCTACATCAACCATGATTAAGTTGGGGCGAGTATTGGACAACAAAATGGTGGACATGCAATTGACCAATCATAAATTGTTAGATAGGGGAACCAAAATGTTAATGAATGCCACAGGATTAGATTATGTGGCAGCCCAAAAAGAGCTTTTGAAATCTGGAAGCGTCAGGAAAGCTTTAGGTTTTTGATTCTATAATACTACCATACTACAATGCTGCAATGTGGTAGTTTTAAAAAAAAGGAAACACTCGGTTAGGTTTACTGAAAAAATATCTGCAATTTGCACGTCCTTCGAACATCGCGTTCCACAATTCAAAGAGAAAACTATGTCTAGCAATAAGCAACACCCTAAGTGGAAACGTCTGTCATTTTCAATCATTACATTTTTGATTTTAGGGCTCTTTCTGGTCATTCTTGGTGAATTAGCCATGCGTATTGCGTTATTTGCCAAAAGCAAAAACTACCCTACCAGAACCACCATTGCAGATGAGGATTGGGGACATCGATCTCTGGAAAACTTCAATTGGGAAGGAACAGTACAGGATGCTTCCGGAAAATCCTATAGTTTAAAGTATACGACTGATGAAAGAGGTTTTCGTGCATTTGGCGATTTAAATACGACCAAAAAAAAGGCATTTTTTATAGGTGATTCCTTTACGCAGGCCATCGAAGCTTCCGACGACAAGGTCTACTTTTCTCGCTTGGGCGATAGTCTGAACCTGGAGGTTTTTGCTTATGGCGCCAGAGGTTTTAGCACCTTACAGGAGTTGATGGTATTGAAGCAATACCTGCCTGAAATTCAGCCGGATGCAGTGGTTTTGCAATTTTGTTCCAATGACTTTGTCAACAATCACCACTTTTTAGAGCAAAACAGTTTGTGGAATAACAATCGCCGAAGAAGACCTTATTTGGATGAGCATGAGGCAATTACCTTTGAGGTTCCGGCAAAAGTTGGTTGGGATTGGTTGAATGAACGCTCTTTGTTTTTTCAGTTTTTATTTACCAAAATTGAAAGGGTACTCAATAACGGTGAGGCAGCCGATGCTTTTTCCGAGTATCATTTGGAACACAAAGGCATGGCCTATGCGCCCTTCGCAGAATCTGTGAAAAGAACAAAAACTATTTTAACCCAAATGAAAGAAGCCTTACCAACTTCGACTTCCCTTTTGGTTTTCATCACCCATGATGATGCGCCCTATTTCGACGCATTGGGTGATTTATGTCAGGAATTGGAGATCCCATTTGTTGGCTATATCCCGGAAGCAATCAAAGACTCCGACGAACGAGGCGAAAACACAAGGGCTTTGGATGGGGCTCACTGGAATGAATTGGGTCATCAAATTGCTGCCGATATTTTGGCTTGTGAGATGGCAGATATTTTAGAAATCAATACCGCTACAGACTTGGGAGCTTTGAGTTTTGAAGAAGAAGTTTCCAACCAGTAATAAAATTAACCGTAGCCCGGCTCTCCAGAGCCGGATCCTTTGAACTATTGATATTCCCGGCTCTGGAGAGCCGGGCTACATTTTTCTCAGTCTTTCCAGGAAAAGATTTACCTCCTTATCATTTTTCAATTGTAGAATCAAATGCTTTCCATCTGAAGCTCTTAACTTCCTAAGTATACGTTTTCTGCCATGCCAGGGAAAATGAAGTACATAGGCAATAAAGGCCAAATCAAAACGCTCCGGACAGCCTTCGGCCATATCAAACCTGGTATGTCCATAGTTTATTATTATGCGTTTTAAAACCCGCCAAAGGCAAATCGGCATTGGAAAATCCAGCCACACCACCAACTCTGCTCTGGGCAAACGGATTTCATATGTTCCGCTATAGTTGCCATCAATAATCCATTTTTCATCTGCAACCAATTCTTTTACTTTTTGCACCCAAATTTCTTTTTCTGGCTCTACCCATTCCGGTTGCCAAAATTCCTTGTCCAAATGAATCAAGGGTAATTGAGTCATTGCAGCCACTTTTTTGGAAAGGGTTGATTTTCCGGCACCACAGGAACCGATAATCATGATTCTTTGAAACTTAAAATCAGATGATGTAAGTCGAGATGGATATATCGAATTCTTCATTTTTAAACAACTTCACTAATCAGGAACCAAAGTTTATGAGCGTTTGCAATCTCTTTTTGGAGAATTGCAGGGGCAATCCAATCCGGAAATTAGAGATCAAATTCTTTTTTCATTTTAGGAAATTGGATTAGGTCTGTTAAAATCTTGAAGAAACCAGTCATTATTTTTCAGGTAAAGGGATTCAAACTCCTATTCAATAACCCATTCATTTTCAACAATTTTTGGAGATTTCCGTGAATTATGTACTTTTAATCGCATTTTTATAGGAGTATAAATGATAAGAGCTTGAGGATCTGAGTGAAGAATAGAAAATAAGTTTTTAATATAAAAATACTTACCTGCTCAAATTCTCAATCTCTCGAACGCTATTCAAAGCATCTATGAGGACTTTCTTATTGGGTTTTCTCATTTGGGGCATCTTCACAATTTTTGCTCGCTGGTATTTTTTCTGTGAGGTCAGACAAGTCTGTGATGAAATGGAAACACCTCCTCCAGCCACCAGGGCCATGACCCTCAATTTAATGGACGGCGACACCGCAATTCTTGAAGGTTATGAACAGTTGGACTTCATCATTGACAGCACCAGGTTGGCAACTGATTTTACAGAAAATAACCTCGAATTTTTGAGTAAAGTATCCAAATACCTAAAAAGCAACCCGGACAAAAACCTATCGCTTACTGGACGTTTCCTGGCATCCGAAAAAGATTTTCCTTCGGGAATTTATGAAAACCTTGGATTGGCAAGAGCTGCCTTGATCGAAGAGTTTTTGGAATCAGACAGTCTTGAACAGGAAAGAATCACGATTGATTATCAAATGGTAACCGGCACAGTGCTTGAAGAACCGGTTTCTTTCTCTTTGTACATTCCAGACAAACCCGACGATTACGCTAAATTGCAGTTCCGTTTTGAAGATATGACCTTCTCTGATGCCAATTTTGAGTTTGGCTCAGATGTATTCAAGCCGGGTGCCCAATGCATTGCTTACGCAGATTCTGTCAAGCGATTTTTAGACGATAATGCCGATATTATGTTGACCATTATTGGACATACGGATAGCATTGATACCGAAAAGTTTAACCATACTCTTGGACTTAGACGCGCTAATAATGCTGCCGACTATTTTCGGGAGTTGGGTATAACTGCCCCTATTCGAGTTGATTCTCAAGGAGAATTGGAACCTGTAGCGCCCAATTCTAAAGCTGACGGGAAAGACAATCCAGAAGGCAGGCAAAAAAACAGGAGGGTTAACTTCAAATTGGATCCGATAGAAAAAGACGATAGTTAATTAACAGCATCAACAAATTAAACCATTCAACAATCAAAATCATACTATGGAATTTATTGAAGAAATATTTACCCGAATTGACCATCCAGACAGTCTTATTTTCATAGCATTTTGCTTGATAACATTTTTAATCGGCTTTCTTACTGGCTGGGGCTTGTATGGAGGCCGTGTCAGAAAACTTAGAAAAGAAAACAAACAGATAAAGGGAGAATTAGAATCTCTTGCTGCAGAATTGAATATCACAAAAGAGCAGCTAGAATTGAAGGACGCTGATCTGGTAAAAGCAGAGCGAGAAGCAGAAGAAGCCATGCAATTGGCTCGAACCATAGAAGGAGAGAAAGCCCAATTAAATGTGGATTTGGAAGCGGCACATGTAGAAATAGAATCTTTACGAGAGAAAAACACTTCCTATCAGGGTTCTATCGATGATTTAAACAATCAGATTTTAGGTCTTAAAACCCGAAATTCTCAGCTTACTGATGATATTGACAAAGAATCAGAGGCGATGAATCAGTTGGCACAAATGCAGAGCTCTCACAATGCTACTGCCAATCGCCTGGCTGATTTTGAGAAAAAACTGGAGTCGCTGGTCTCTGAAAATAAAGCTTTGAAAAAAGAATTGAAGACGGTTAAAACCAGTACGGAAGAATTGAAATCCAGTACAGAAGAGTTGGCTTCAAGTACTGCTGAACTGAAGTCTAGCACAGAAGAACTAAAATCAAGTACGGAAGAAATTAAAGCCAATACTGAAGAATTGGCGACTTTGGCAACTACTGCTACTGCTGCTACGGAGATCAAAACTGCCATTCCTGCTCAAGAAGAAGCCGAAGAAGAACCTGAAGTTTCAGGCAAGGAACAAACGGAAGCCGCTAAAGCAGAAGTAAAGAATGCTATTCCAAAGGCTGCCAAGGATCAAAAAGATGATCTCACTTTAATCAAAGGAGTCGGCACTTTTATTGAAACCAAGCTCAATGCTTTGGGAATATACACCTACGAGCAAATTAGCCAATTTGATGAAGCTTTGATAGAAAAATTAACGGTGGCAATTGAATTTTTCCCAGGCAGGATTCAACGAGACGATTGGGTTGGACAGGCGGCACGCTTGATGGAAATCAAAAAAGAAAACCCAGAAGCTTTGGATCCTAAAGCGGTCTTTCCTCAAAACTCGGAAGACTTGAAAGTCATTGAAGGCATTGGTCCTAAAATTGAACAGTTGCTCAAAAAAGCCAATATCCCAAATTGGCAGGTACTTGCAGATACACCTGTTGAAAAATTACAATCCATTTTGCAAGAAGCCGGTGACCGCTTCCGCATTCACGATCCTTCTACCTGGCCGATGCAAGCCCAAATGGCAGCTGATGGCGCCTGGGATAAATTGAAGGATTATCAAGACTTCTTGGATGGAGGCAGAGAAAAAAGTTCTAAATGATTTCTTAAGTCAATTAACCAAGTTGCGAACTATATTGCCAGCAAAGCTGGCTCGCAATGGGGGTTTCAACCTACATATATTACACAAAGTTTTTCCTCCGTTTCTCTTCGCTGAATTTCTTTTGATTAAAAGCAGCAGACTGCCCTTTTGGGATGGAAAGGGATTGCCAGCTTTCTCCTTTAATTGATTTTGCCAGAAAGACAATTTGCCCGACGTGGTAGGCATAATGGGTCAATTGTCGATTGATCGCTTCCATTATAGAATGCCCTTCATTGCGGATGTAGGCAATTTTCGACATGTCTTCTTTTGTGAGTGGGTCAATAGCTTCAAAAACACAGCTCCAACCTTTTTCCCAATACATCAATAATTCCTTTTTGTCTTTGATCGTCCCTTCAAATTCCTGCTCTCGATTGCGCCAGGTTTTTTCTCCGTCTGAATTGAGGAAATCAGTCCATCTTGAAAGCATATTCCCGGAAAGATGCTTGACAATAATGGCGACGCTATTTGACTCATTGTCAGGAGTTTGGTGGATTTGATTATCGTCAAGTTGGGCAATGGCTTTTTCACCGAGGTTTTTGTAGTAGCGGTACAATTTGCGAATATTTTCGAGGTAGTGTAGAATGAAGTCGTTTTGGCTCATGTACTTTTTTCAAGTGAAACATTAAAAAGGAAAACCTAGTTTAAAGCCTATACTTGAGAATTTTAGTTTTTCCCCTTCTTCAACACCATTTAACCACTGAAAGCTATCTCCATATCTTTTATCGCCTTTCTTGGTTGTATTATCAATGTTCCAAATTCTATCGTGATAGACAATTCCAATTGACATTGGTCGGAAACCAATAAAATCGATAACTGTATAAGAAAAAGAAAAATCCCAGAGAAAGGTACCTCTTTTAGATTTGAAAACGTGAGTGTATTCACTTTCCCCACCACCAGAGCCTGTTGCTTTAGAGTCAGTACGAACTTTTATTCGAGGATATCCAATTCCAGCATTTATTTTCCAGCTTAAATAATTTCCGTTTTTAAAGTGTTTTTTTCCCTTGTAGCCAATTTTAAAGTTAAAACCTTTTGATTTAATTCTTACGTTTCGGCTATACCGATGGATGCTTGTAAAAGGAGTGATGTTTTTTGTTGAATCTGTTGTACGGGTAATATTTCCACTATGATATTCAATAGCCATCACAAAACCTTCCGATTCTCCTGCCTTACTTAGATTGGTAGAAAATTCAAAGGTCAACTCATCGGCAAGGCTTCCATTTCCTGGAATAATTTCATCATTATTGGACGGATCCATGGAATGGATTTTTTTAGTATTGTTTCTGAGATTTTGTTTTGATATTGGAAAAAGGTAATTCAAATCAAAGTCGTAAGACCATTGTACTTGAGCAACCGAATACTGGGAAAGTATTACAAAAAGTAGAATAGAAAGAGGTTTCATGATAGCGCTATTGTTTTACGAATACAACAAATTTAATCATTCTTCCATTAGATTCACGCTCAAATGCTTTTAAAAGCTCTATTCCAGCAATTGAACTGACCATTTCCAGATTCACCCCGCTATCTACCACAGCAAACCAATCATCCCAAACCACTAGGTCTCCTTCTTTCAATAATTTAAGCGTGCCCTCCGAAATATTCCGTCGTTTTTCCCACTCGTAGGGATTCATATTGAGTACTTCACTCAAATAGGGAGCTGAAAAATACCAGGTTGCTGATTCAGAAAATGATTGGCTTTTTAAATAATTGCCTACCTCAACCGCCAGTTCTTGTTCCATTGAAAGGTTCATATCCTTTTGCCAGTCAATAGCTGCCGGATTGGAAGTAAAGGGGAATATCAGAACAAAAATAATAGAACCATATTTAACCAACCTTCCAAATCGATATGGCTTAGTAGGAAGTACTTGTTCCAAAAATTCTAAACCACGTAGTGCAATTAAACATATTAAAGGAACAATAGCTATCAGCACCCGGTTGAGTCCAAAAGATTTGAAAATGCCAAAAACCCAAAAGAGGGTGTGGGCAAAAAGAAAGGCGAAGATGGAGCCATAAATCAGGATGGATTCCTCGGTAAAATATTTAGTAGGGCTTTCCTTGATTCTGGAGTTCGAGCCTGCACGGCTTAGGAAAGCCGTGCTACCAGGAATAAATTGTATTAAATAACAGAAAACGCCCAGCCAAAACAAAATGTATATTGGTACTCCCACGGTATAATTTATCTGAATCAAATAATGCATCCAGTCACCACTGCCATATACTTCAGTTGTCGTTGCATAGGGTATTTTTTTGAAAACCCAAAAAAGGTTCCCATGTGCCCAGCTTCCAATTATTCCGTAAGCAACATGCCCAACAGCTAACAAAGGCAACTTTTTCCAGTCTCTTTGCCAAAGAAGATATAAACCAAAGACCCCTGCAATGACCAATCCTTCCGAACGCACAAAGGGTAAAAAGGAAATTGCCACCAAACTCCAAATCAACCGATTTTGCATTGCCAATAGGATTCCCAACATCATTAGGCAGGCAAAAAGTGGTTCCGTGAGTCCTGAATAAGTGAGTTTAAAATATAGAGGAGAAAATAGGATGAAGATGGGTACTAAAAAGGAATTGGGGATATCCAGATTTTGGGCAATGCGCTTTGTAAAGATCAAAGTCAAAATAGTGATGACAACATTGAAAACTTTTGCACCCATAAGCCCAAATTGGGCAAAAGGAGCAGCGAGGAGCACATAAACAGGCTTTGCCCAATGGTCAAAAAAAAGTTCGGGTTGCTGAAAGGCATATTTGGCAGCGAGATAATGCAGAATACTATCCCCTGAATCGCCAGTGCCATCAAAAAGGAAAAGTGGAATGAAAAGGATTACAATACTCAAAAAAAGAATAAGAAGATCGCGATTCATGAAACAAGGGTACGAAAAACCCTAGAAATTAATTGATTTCCAAATGATTTTTACAATCCCCCTGACAGGAGATTGCCAATTGATTCAGTTTTTGTTTCACAGCTTCCAAAGCTTTGATTTTCAAATTGATAGTGGTAATCTTTTCATGGATAAGTCCTGATAAATTATTGCAGGAAATCATTTCTTTTTCATCCAATAAAAAAATGTATTTGATCTCATTGAGTGTAAATCCAAAGTTTTTCAGGGATTTTATTTGAAAAAGCCGATGCAGCATTGTTTCATCAAATTGCCGGTAATTATTTTCACCTCGTTGCCATTTGGCAAATTTTATCAGGCCAATTTTTTCATAATATCGAATGGTGTCTTTTGAAAAACCTGTCTGAACGGCAACCTCTCCAATTAACATATTGATTTTTTTTGGCTCAAAGTCTTGACCTTGGACTATACTCCAGGCCTTAACTTTGCGAAAATGAAAAAAAATGAAAAATACATTATTAACTGGAATTTTATTTTTAGTACTTAGCTTTTTCACCTTTTCTTGTAGTTCCAATTGTTCAGGAGAATGCTGTTCAGGTGCGGATGGAACTGTAATAGCTTGCAGTTTATCTAATTCAGATTTAGCCAAACGGAAGGCGGAAATTCAAAGTGAAGTTTTTAGCAAAATAACCCACAAGGAAGAAATTGAACGAGGGTATTTACTGTATTTTGAAAATACCCCAAAAACGTTGGATTCGATAAAAAAATTCATCAAAGCTGAGCAAAAGTGTTGTCCTTTTTTTGAATTCAATTTAAAACAAAACCCTGATAATCAGACCATTGAGTTAAAAATCGAGGCACCAAAAAAAGGACAAGCGTTTTTGAGAGAACTAATTACAGAATTGAGTTAAAACCGGTAACGAATTAGTTATTAGGAGGCCCCTCATTTACCTCTACAAAAACAGGAGCCTGCTGGTAGGCAAAAAGGGTATCTGTTAAAATCTCCATTTCTTTGTTTGCCCAATTCATCAGACCGATATGAAATTGATTTTGGTCAGCCTTGAATAATTCAATGGCCAGCCAATTGCCATCCGAACTCCAATCATGCCAGCCTTCTTCTTCATCGTTTTGGGTTAACTTCCATTGTTGGGAACCATCTGGGGTAACTGCATACAAGCTATACTTGCCATTTTGAAAGGATTGGTAACTAATAAAATTGTGTTTGGCATTCCATCTTGGAGGACCTGCTTTGTAGGCATACCATGGAGCAGTCGTATCCGCTGGAGGATACTCCGTCAATTTTTGGAGGTCGGATCCATCTTCATGAATGCGGTACAATTCAGCAGCAAAGCCCTCCTCTCTTTTAGACTTTTTGTTGGCTCCTACAAAAACGATTTGTTGCCCATTCGGGGAAAAGCAGGGATCCGTATTATAAACCAAGCCTGTCTCTACCCTATGCAATACTTCTCCAGCTAAATTGATAATGTAAAAAGCAGAATCTACGGTGGAATGTGGATTGACTATCAATTCTGTTCCATCTTTTCTAGCTCCCATCCAGCTATCCCGCAACCGGAAATTGGTAATTTTTCTCAAAGCACTACCATCCGGTTTCATCTCATACAAATAAAAACATCGATAGCAAGTATCCCTGTCACTGATGAAAAAGATTTTGTCCTTGCTAGCCAAATAAGTCCATGCGACGTCCTGATATTCGGTTAGATTTCTCTTTTCTGAGCCGTCCAGGTTCATCCTCCATACATCGTAATTGTTGCCTTCTTCGTTCATCGAAACATTATAGGCAATTTGATAGGTGGGGGTTTTTTCTTCCAGGTTGTCCGGACTTTTTGTTTGGCAACTGAGTGCAATTAAGGTGATAAATAACAATGTTGAATGATTCATAAAACAGGTTTTATTAAAATTAGCCCCGGTCGCTGACCACAGAAATTGGACACGGCTTCTCCGGTCAGCGACCGGAGCTACTTTTTGGCAAAAATAGAGGTCGATGAAAAATGAGAATTGGAAAAAATTTACCTCGAGAAAATTTACTGCACAGGAATGTAATTCAACAATTCTGCTTTCTTGCGGAAGTAAGTTTTGGGCGTAAAACCTGAAAATTTCTTAAAGTCATTGATAAAATGTGCCTGGTCGTAATAACCACAATCAAAGGAAATTGCTCCCCAGTCCAGTTCTTCTGAAACATCAATATCGACAATAGCCTTCTGAAATCGAACGATTTTCTGGAAATTTTTGGGCGTAATGCCTACTTGCTTTTTGAATAAGTTGATAAAATGCTTTTGGGAATAGCCAATTTTTTGAGACAATGATTTTAGTTGGGAAGTATCTGGTTTTTTCAAAATACTTTGAATGGCAAATTCAACACATTTGGCTTCTGTAGAAAGATTAAGATCAAGCCCTGATAGCTTTAAGAAAAATTGTTCCAGCAACTTAAATATTTTAGTAACCGTAGTACAAGCCAACAATTGTTCTCTAATGTCAAAAATAGATTTCCCAAAAACCAAGTCTGCATCTACCACATAGTCGGTTATTTCATTTGCTGGAAATGGGTAATAAGGGAATGCCTTGCCCTTATGAAAATTGATGACTATCATTTTGTGATTATTCGAAGGGATACTAATGGGTTTCGTTCTCATGCCACTCAACCAGGCATATCGGCAAGTCTGCACAACTTCAAAAGAATCATTGTCGTAAATAAACTTTGGGTCATCTGTAAGATCAATAATCATTTCGGTATTGCCATCAGGAAGTAAGCGATCTATTTTGTGTTCAGGGCTAAACCCTTCAATGTAGAAGATGTTCTTTATAATGTGATGAAGTGGTAAAGACGGGATATGAACTTCGAAAATCAAGTATAATTTTTTCCCAAAGCTAAACAATCTTACTCCAAAAAGAAAGAGCCATACAAAGATGGCTCTCTCCAAAAATAATAAAGTGGTATCCCGTTTCTTTGAGGTGTTCTTGGGCGAATTCGATTTCTTTACTTTTTGAGCACTTAGAAGTTTGAGTTCGCCATCAACGGGAGGTTTTGAAACACCCCTTTCTTTTTTTGCCTTTAAGCATTCAAGCATTTATTTACGCATCTGCTCAAAGGCTTACTTTCGGATTAGTAATTTCCTCGTACCTATCAATCCCTCCAAATCAGTTTCCAAACGAATCATATGATAACCATTTGTTAATGCTGACAAGTCAACTTTCATTGGTGTGCCATAAGCTTCGCTAACCTGGATGTGTTTCACTGCCATTCCCACCTGATTGAAAATAGTAATGCTTACCCTTTCCCCTTCATAGGCTGACAAATCGAGGAAAACATCATTGCTTGTTGGATTTGGATAAAGGTAGAAATCACCTGTTTCAAGATTGGTATTGACTTCATTTCCAAAATTCCCATTGTTTCCAATCATTTGGAATGGAGTAGTCGTTAGCCCACAATCAATCGCCCAGGCTACTGCAGCATCAAACAGTCCCCAACCTTCATCTGTCAATCGATGCGCTGCCTGATTGCCCAGGAAGAATCCGACTCTACGAGCAGGTGCATAGAATCCATCTGCCATTTCATCACCGGTTTCATAAGCAAAAATGGCGGACTGGTTGGGATAGCCCATGACATAAGCAACGTCTGTAGCATCGCCTTTTGGCATACCCCAGCTAATTGGTCGACCAAGGTTATAGACTTTCACCATACCATTTCTACCCGCAGAAGTAGGATGCGTATCGTCATATACATTGATGTATTTTCCAAAGTTGGAACCGTACTCATACTGATTGCCGTATTCCGTCAAATGCATGTTGTCATATACCCAGCTTTCATAGGTCAAAACCGGAACTTTGACATCTGTAAAGGTGCCATCAACAAAGGCAGCATCTCCGGTTGAGCTGATGACTACTAAGCCATAACCCATTGCATCCCATGGATCAGAAGTATAGCCCAATTGCACATCTACTTTGTAGCCGGTAGCCAGCAAGTGATTGCGAACGGCATTGTCACTGGTATTTAAATTCAAATCTCCAACAACCAAAAGCACTTTGTCATTTTCACAGCAATTGCCATCGGGGAAGCAATTTGCAACGCCACCTGTTACAGTAGTTGCCAAACTCATCGTCGTTTGTTTATAAAACTTGATGGATGTACTTGGCTGACTGGAAACAGTGTAGGAGATGTTGTTGAATGAACCAAAAGAGTTGTTGTCTTCGAGATTCGCACCTGTTCCTATCTGGAAATTGGGGCCTGAGCCAGAAATACTCAACCTTCCTCCCTCTATGGCTCCGGTTCCTGAAATGGTTCCTGAGAAGTTTTTGTAGTAATACCAATCTGAATCATACACGTCGTAGCAATCTGTGCCGAGGGGGCTACCCGGTTGAGGGTGGAATGTTCTATTTGAAAGATTTACGTCCATTTCCAAAAACATATCCGGATGCAGGTTATTTTTCAACCTTGCCAATAATTTTGCAGTACCATTTTCCATTTCCGTCATTTGCCCTTCTATAATGCTCCAGTATTCGCTTACTCCTTCAACTCCCAACAACAAACCAGGTGTACGAATAGCGTATTCGTTTTCCATCTCGCAGTCGTAGGTATTCATGACCATCCTGGTTTCGCAGATAGGATCACAATCCTCCCATTGTACCTCTTTTACAACACAATTGCTCTTACCCCCTGTCCACATAGGGCAATCATCTATTCTTGCCCACCTTACATAATACATGGTTTGGAAAATAACAGGTGGATCATAGGTGGGACCATTTGCACCAAAAATTCTTTGACTAATGTCATCAGGGCAGCCATTTTTGGAAGCCAGCCACATGTATTCAATATTTCCACTACCACCAGTAGGAGATGCAAGATTGGTGATTGGACCCGGATTGTAGGGGCCACAATTAGATTCATCGCCACCAATAATTCCTGGATCTTCAATTGGGATACAAGGATCATCATCTGGTGGTGGATTCACACATATTTCGCCAGTGCAGTCAGGATTGTCCATATCTACAAAAGAGATGCAAACTTCCCCTTGATCCTTAGGAAAGGGTCCAAAAGTGGGCATATCGCCATAATACCCGGTTTGTCCATCACTTGCCGTCCAACCCCAGGGGTTTCCATCTTCTACCAAAACTTTAATACTAAAGGTTCCGTCGTCATGACATTCCGTGCTTAATAATGTTACAGTAATCATACAACCAGGTGGAATATCCATAAATCCGGCATCCAGAGAATTGTTATTTTCTCCGGCAGACAATGTAAAATAGGCGGTATATCCCAAAAAATCCTGATCGCTATCATTGTTATCATTTCCGGCATCGGCAGGTGAAGGGGTAATGGCGCCACCTGGATGAGCAAATTTCAATCGATACCATCCTGGGTTTGCAGTCAAAGAATATTTTCCATTTGCATCCGTAATGGCAAAATCAAGGTCAATGCCATTTCCATCTTGCAATACGACAAAGACATTTGCCATGCCGGGTTCCCCTGCATCTTGAATTCCGTTACTGTTCAGATCATTCCAAACATAATCTCCAATAGTACCACTCTGTGCATTTGTAAAAGTTGGGCTAAAGAAAAGCATTGTTGTGATAAATAGCCCGAAACATCTCAAGTGTAATGTGTACTTGAACATAATGGGTGTTTGTTTTTGTTTTCAAACTTTGGACATGGGATGAATAGACAGGAAGTACTATAATTGTTTGTTGTGTAGTTTTGCAATAGTCTAACCTGTTAGTTTGCCCATAGTATGAATATGTTACACAATCTGGTTTAGAGTATGTTTTAATTTTTGCAAACTTAAAATCAATAGTTTAGAGTAATAGCGAAAGATTGAAGAGGGAGTTTATCAAGATGAATGAGTGCTCCCGAAGGGTGAAAGTTCGGGGAACTTTCAAACGAATGACCCGCAAGCGGATGGGATGCTAGTAATTCAATCTAAAGCTAGTGCCTAAAATATTGGTTTTTCCCAAGGGGATGCCTGTGGCACAGGAAGATAAAATTCAAACATACTCTTAGGAGCAGTGACTTATTGTTGCTCCTCTACGGTAGCCGTAGTTTTCTTTGTTTGTATTCTCTTATTAAAGCTGGTAACAAGCCTAAACAAAAGCAAATAGAAGCCAGCCAAAAAGACTACCGCAATGTATAAAAGAGCAGCTTACGTCAGGGATGTGTAAATGCCTTTCCGGAATTCGACTCGTAGATTAATGTCGAGTCATTATTGTATCCAAAGAATAATATCAGTAGTAAGCTTGATTTTGCTTTTCCGATGAAAAGCAACTTTGGAAATATTTGAGTGGGGGTAACTACAAATAATTTTATAGTGAGATTAATGCTTAAAAAGCATGGAAACCAACGTATGATTTTGGTTCCTACCACAAAAATGGTATTTCTTCTACTAAAAAAAGAATTTTCAAGTCAAAATGATAAACATTATTTTTTATTATAATAAGCTAATTAATTCATTGATAAATAGAGAATTATGACTAATATCTTTTGTTGAGATTATTAAAGAAGATCGCTTATTCTGAAGCAAGCCTTTACTTCCAGGTGTTTACCGATATATATTGAACTAATCTAAAGTTCATTTAAAAAAAGAACTGACAGAATTGATTTTTAACTGCCCAAGCCTCTATATTCACCTCATGAAATCTACCATCGTTATTAACCAAAAGTATTGTGGACCTACCAATTCAGGAAATGGTGGTTATGTCAGTGGTATAATCGCCAAAGCTGCCAACTTCCCTGCTCAGGTAACTTTAAGGAAACCACCCCCGCTGGGCAAACCCCTTTCATTAATCACTTCAAATGAAAAGGTGGAGTTATTTGATGAAGCAGTTTTAATTGGGGAAGCAGAGCCGAATGAGCTTGAATTGGAAGTTCCTCCCCCTCCTTCTTTTGAAGAAGCAGTAGAAATTTCAAAAAAATATCCGGGTTTTGGAGAGCACCCATTTCCCAATTGCTTTGTTTGTGGTACCAATCGAGCCCCCGATGATGGATTAAACCTTTTTCCGGGATTCATTTCTGAAAAAGTGGTGGCAAGCCCCTGGATTCCAGATCCCTCACTTAGTGACGATGGCGCGTTTATTAATTCAGAATTCTATTGGGCGGCAATGGATTGCCCCGGGGCCTGGACTTACCTGGTGCCTGGGAGAACAATTGTTTTGGGAAGAATTTCAGCAAAGATTTTGGAGAAAGTGAGAATAGGAGGAAAGTACGTTACTACAGGCTGGAATATTGGCGAAGAGGGAAGAAAAATATATACCGGAACAGCCATATTTGATGAAGAAAAACGCCTTTGCAGCTTTGCAAAAGCAACATGGATAGCATTAAAGTAGCTCCGACTGTCAGCCAGAGCTACTAAGCGTATGTTTGAATTTTTACAATTTACTATTTCTTTTACCGTCAACATTGGATACGACTTCCTATTCTCCATGAAGTTTCGCAATCAATGCATTGATATCAGACTCTCCGGTCATATAATCTGTCAGAACCTCCATTTCTGTAGCACTCTTACATTTTGCCAAAAACATAGAACGCAGTGCCTGGTGATCTTCTGCGCTAAATGAAATTTCGCCGACTGTACCGCCTGTCCAATTATTCATAGATTCCAAGGCTTCAATTAAAGATTCTCTAGTCACATCTCTTCCAGCCCGTTTGAGTGCTTCTACAAATGGCTCTGCATATGCAAATCCGGAATAGGAGAAAATGCCCCAACGCACCCCTTCCTGATATTTTTCCAATGCCGCTTTGTAATCATCCAAACGAGGGTTTTCCATGGTATATATATTGGAACCAAAGAATCCAAAAATCACCCCTTCCCAGGCTCCTTTGGTAATATCATACATCAAAGGCATATCGGCAAGAATAAAAGAGGCTATCCATTGTGGTTTGAAATTGGCAGCCGCTGCAGTTCCTAATGTGATAGCAGCCTGGCGCGGCAAGGTCCATAATAAAACGACATCCGCCCCTGAATCCTTTAGCTTGGCAACATGTGAACTCAAATCTGTATCAGTTACCTCCACTGGGACAGCTGCAACGAATTCTACTCCTTTTTGATCAAAATAATTTTGTGCGCCTATCATACCGCTTTTTCCTACATCATCATTTTGATATATAATTCCAATTTTGGTCGCCTGAAGGCTATCTATAGCATATTTAGCTTGAATTTCTCCTTCATCAAAATAATACGGCAATGCACCAAATACATTTTGTTTCAATGGAATACTCCAGTGCGTAGCACCTGTAATGGGCGAAACCCAGGGGATGTTTTCCTCTACTAGGTAATCCACAACAGACATACATGGAGCGGTTCCAATACCACCCACCATTGCAAACACTTCCTCTTTTTGAACCAATTCCCGCACTATAGGAACCGTCTTGGAAGGATCATATGCATCATCCTTGTAGATGAAATTGATTTTTCGACCATTTATGCCACCTTCTTCATTGATTAAATCAAAATAAGCCGCCATCCCTTTGGTAATGGTCCCCCAAAGTGCAGCGGGTCCAGACAAGGGTCCCCAGGAACCTACAGTGATGGTTGAATCCGTAATGCCAATAGTTGTACCCGTAGGTTCATCGGCAGCTTGTTCTCCTCCACCTCCGCACCCCATAGTGAAGCTTAAAAACAGAAAGGCTAGTAAGATGTACAGTTGATTTTTCATTCTAATTGATGTTAAATTTAATAATTCATTGAAGACACGAAGTTCGCCAATTTGGAGAATATTACGCATCAAAAGAACCAACTTTTACAAAGAATAGAATAGATTATATGAACTTGTCAAAAGTTTTGTATTGAGATTGGTTGTAAGTGCTTGATTTTTCCCAAAGGAACCCTTAGGGAAAAAGTACGGGATGAAAAATAGCTGCCCCGATAGTTATCGGGGTCAAATTCAATGACTTGCAAACAAGCCAGTAGAATAACTTTAGACAAGTTCTACAAAAATGAAATGTTCTCAGGGTGAAGTTTAGCTTCAGATTCATCCTAATTTCTCATATTTGGCAAAATTTTCTGCATGATGACCATTTCACCCAAAGATTACCTCCAAAAAATTAAAGCTGCATTTCAGGAGCAAGGAGATCCTTCCACCGCCGAGGGGCAAATGAAATACATGCGCAACCAGTTTGAGTATTATGGACTCAAAGCGCAAGCCTGGATGGGCTTGTCCAAGGCATTTTTTAAAGAAGTTGGAATGTTCCAGGGAGAAAATTTGAAAACCTTCCTACAACTTTGCTATGAAGATGAGTATCGTGAGATTCAATATATGGGAACCGAAATGCTGCAGAGGAGAACAAAAAAGGAGGGGGAAGATTTAATTTTGCTTTTGGAAGAATTGGTACTTACTAAATCCTGGTGGGATACCGTAGATTGGTTGGCAAAATTGATAGGCATTCATTTTCAAAAACACCCTTATTTGAGATACCCTTACTGCGAAAAATGGATTGAGTCGGACAATATTTGGCTTCAAAGAACAGCCATTATTTGTCATCGTTTTGATAAAGCCAAAACCGATGTTGATTTCTTATTTAAGATGATTCTTCGGAGAGCAGACTCCAATGAGTTTTTTGTACAAAAAGGGGCTGGCTGGGCATTGAGAGACTTGTCAAAAGTTTATCCGGAAAAGGTAACCTCCTTTATTGAGGCTCATCCAGAATTATCGAATTTAACAAAGCGAGAAGGATTGAAGTGGTTGAAAACCAGAGGTTTGTTGTAGTTTTTTTTTTGATTTATAAAATTATAAACCTGACTTAATAGGTGAATCGCTGATTTTGTTCGATGATAGTTTAAAAGTTGTTCCAAATGGTTTAAACCACTTTTGAACCATTTTTGAACTAAATTTAAACCACCCTACCTAAGTCTCATCATAATTTTCAACACAAAAACATGAAAAAAAGAACCTTACCTATTCTAAGTCTAAGTCTAAGTCTAAGTCTAAGTCTAATATGCTCAGTCCATCTTTTTTCTCAGGAATTAGATAGAGAAAAAATAGATCCAAAGCTTACCGAAGTTTGGAAGCCAGTTCCCAGAATGGTTGCCCCCGGAGATACAAATACCCCTCCTTCAGATGCAATCGTGCTTTTTGATGGAACCGATACCGATCAATGGACCCATTACAAAGGAGAAGCTGTAAAATGGACTATTGTGGATAAAGCTATGACGGTCAAAACTGGAAGTGGCGACATTTATTCCAAACAAAAATTTGGAGACTGCCAATTGCATTTGGAGTTTCGTATTCCTGAAAAAGTAGAAGGACCAGGACAGGATAATGGTAACAGTGGCGTTTTTCTTCAAGCTCGCTATGAGGTACAGGTATTAGGTAGCTATGATTCCGAAACTTATCCCAACGGACAATGTGGTGCGATTTATAAACAAAGCATTCCGCTGGTCAATGCCAGTCGCCCAAAGATGGAATGGCAGACCTATGATATCATTTTCAAAGCCCCGGTTTTCAATGAAGACGGAATCAAAATTTCACCAGCCTATGTTACCGTTCTACACAACGGCATTTTGATCCAAAATCATGTGGAAATTAAAGGGACTACCGAGTACAAAGGTTGGCCAGCAAATATTGCGCATGGCAAAGCGTCCATTCAACTACAGGATCACGGAAACGAAGTGAGTTATCGAAATATTTGGCTGAGGGAATTGTAAAGCGATCAGGATGGCAGCCGATGGAGCTGTATTAAAAGATCTTCTCAATTTGTCATTTTCATAGTTCACTCTGGTCAGCGTCCTCTGCGAGAGACACTGACCAATACCTTTGATAATATCAAATGGGCTTTTCGTACACATTTGCCCCTCCTAAACAATTATTTATTTCGTTTTTTCTTTCCCGTTTTTTTACTTCTAATATTTAGGCGATCGTTTTCAATTTCTGTAGGTCTTCTTCTGACTCTTGATATCTGTTTTCTGATACTGGCTTCTACAACCTGAAGCGATTTTATTTCAAGTTCTTTACTCAATCTTGGATGACTGACTTGACGCGCCAGTCTGCTCATTGCTGTCCCTACTAAAATATCCCAATGCTCCGGAGACATAGGCGATAAAGGATCCCAGGGGTCTATTGGAACTGGTCCACTACCGTCAATGATAACTCCACCACCATCTTGAGTTACACCAAAAAGAATTTGGGCAACTGCCTCAAAATAAGGTTGGTAATAGTCTTCACATTTTTGAAGACCACAAAAACCCATCATGAAGCGCAAAACCCATTCTAGTATCGCCACATTTGAACTAATTAACCCAACCTTTATGTGGCATACTTTCCGACCGGGTCTTAAAACGATTAAAGTTGGAACCGAACCAATTTCATAATCTTCAGAGATGGATGGGTCATCCAAAAAAGGAAAACTTACCCCTATTGCTTCCAAAGCACCAACTACATTGCCCTGATCTTTATCAGAAATGCCGACAAACTGAATAGGCGGGGTACATATTTTTGATTTATACGCCTCCCATACCTTTTGAACAATAGGAACTGTGAGTTGGCAGGGTGGACAGGAAGTTATCCGATTGAATGTAATGAGCACAATGTGTTCTTCAAAATCAGATAAAGTAAAAGAGTTTCCAGTCAGGATATCTATACCTGAAAAATCGGGAGCAGTATCACCTATACTTAGCATAATAATTTAGATTTAGAATTTGAAAATCAATTTGCCATTATGCTTATTGATGGGTTCAAAGTTTCCAAAGTTACTAAATCTTGCTAATTTATTTTGGTTCTCTGACAATTTGGGTGACTGGAGTCAAACAGAAAAGAAAATCAACGTTTCCTTCGGGCTCTTTTGCTTTCCTTTTTTATTTGACCACCCAAATTGTCAGAGAAGGTTTATTTTTTACAGGAAAATCTTTACTATGGCAAAATCAAATGCAAGTCACCAAACTCATGCCATTGATAGCCTTCTTTCAATGCTGCCGGATAACTATATTCTAAATGAGACAAACTGGAAACTGATTCCAAAATAGACAAATGCGAAGCTTTGGGTTCGTGAAATCCTGTTAACAATCCATCTACTACTTTCATTTGATAATCTGGTGTGAGGTACAAATCTGTCCATCCAGATCCAGCCTGCACTTTTCCTGCCTCATCTACAATACTTTCCAGGGTCCTAATTGCAGTTGTTCCGACGGCAATAATTCTTCCGCCACGCGTTTTGGCTGCATTTATCAAATCCGCTGAAAGTGGGCTGACCTCATAATATTCCGGATAAGGTTTTTCTCCTTCCTCCAGACTTGAAACGCCTGTATGCAATAAAACAGGGGCAAACTGGATGCCTTTTGCGATAAGTTGTTTTACCAATTGGGGTGTAAAAGCCCTGCCAGCAGAAGGCATTTCAGCACTACCAGGATGTTGAGCAAAAATGGTTTGGTAGTATTCAATAGGGTATTGCTGATCTACTTTATCGTAACGGATGGGAGTACCATATTTTTTCAAAAAAGCAGGGACTGCGGTATTCAAATCAAATTGAGCAACCCATAAATTCAAATGCGCAAAATGGTCATTATTCTTGTAAAAAGGACGCAATAAGCGAAATTCTCCATCTTCAGGAAGTTGAAATGATTGACCTGCATAGGCTTTTTTGTGACGATGGGTTGCATTGTCCCTTATTTCACGAATTTCTACAACCCATTGATTCTTTTGCAATTTAGTTGATAAATGCACTCGACCTGTATTTCCATTTGGCAATTGGATGGGCAAAGCTGCTTTTAAGGTTCCCGAGGTGTTGACTACAAGCGTATCGCCCGCTTTTAAATAATTACCAATATTCCTAAAAATGTTGTGCTTTATGTGATTGTTATGCTGCCAGGAGACCATCAACTTCACCTCATCTCTCGCAATCCCTCTAAGTTCTGTTGGTTTGGCACATTTTAAATGATTTGGCAATTGGAAGTTTAAGCCAGGATGATTATTTATGATTTCCATTTTTCCTTTTTTTAAGTTGTGTGAGCTATATGATTTCATGTGCTTTTAAAAAGTATTAAGCCTTTATCCATTACACGCCGATTCCTTCCAGGATTTTCCCCGATACATACCGTCCGCTCTCCCATTCACTTTCAATCAATTGTATCATAGCAGGCACCGCAACTTCCTGAGGCAATGGTCTATCGCTGATGTCTTCTCCTGGAAAAGCAGCCTGATGCATAGATGTCCGCATATCTCCTGGGTCAAAGGCGTATATTTTATAGCCAGGATTTTCTTTTGCTAAAATGGCAGTCCAATGATCTACAGCAGCTTTGCTCGCACCATATCCACCCCAACCTTCATAGGCTTCTATTGCCGCATCACTACTGATATTGATAATGGTAGCATTGGGTCTTAAGAAGGGATGCACTTTTTGCAAAAGAGAAAGTGGCGCGATGACATTCGTATGGAAAATGTTGTGCAAGGCATCCACCGGATAATCCAATAAATGAGGTTGAGGAGATGCTCCCAATGTAGAAGCGTTGTTGATTAGGAGATCCAGTTGCCAATCCCGTTGCTTCAATCTTTCTGGAAATTGAACTAGGTGTATTTCATCTCGTACATCTCCGGAAATGGCTTCAACAGACGTCCATTGTTCCAGTTTCAACTGTGCCTTTCGCAATGCTACGGGATTTCGGGCATTGATTAATAATTGCCATTCTTGTTGGGCAAGTGCTTCAGCTATTGCTAAACCCAATCCTTTCGATGCACCTGTAATTAGGGCTGTTCTTTTTGTAGTATTCATATCTATCTTTTTTTTGATGGAAAACAGTTGGGTGATTTCCAGTTGATTAAATGATACCACAAAGCTCAGGGAAAGTAGCTTTTGAAAAATTGGACTAAAGACGGGAATTATACCTGTACTTTAGGACAGGATATAGGAAGGCCAGGCTTAGCGCTTGATGATCCCACGCTGAATAGCTACATGAACAGCCTCCAGCCGATTGCCAGCTTGTAATTTTTCCAATAGGGAACTGACATGAAATTTAACGGTGCGTTCAGAAATGTATAAAGATGTGGCGATTTGAAGATTGGATTGACCAGATTTGAGAAATTCGAGGACTTCTAATTCTCGTGGGGTAAGCGGTTTTCCCGGATACTGTATTTTTGAAGAAATGCTGGTGGGAGAGCTATCAACCAAATGTTGAACCTCCTTTGCAGCAGTTTTCAAAAAAGCTGCTAATTTTTGGGTCAATTGCTCAGCATCTTGTAGTGTATTGGCTACCTTTTGAGTATCGCCTTCCTCTTGCCAGATTTGAGTTGCTTTCAATTTATTGGATAATGTCTGTATATCAGGAAGTAATTGTTGGTTCATTTGCTGGCTCAAACGCTGCCGCTCTTCCCTTGCTCCAATTTGTTGGCTTTGCTCAAAAAGACGAGCCCTTTGAATCGCCTGGCTCAGTAAGTCTCCAATGGAATGCAACAAGTTCAATTTTTCTTCCTGCAATTCCTGTGACTGCCCACTAAGCAGATTCAAAATGCCAATTTTCTGCTCCTGTAAGTACAATGGAACACTCGCGTGGTATAATAAACCCTTGGTTCCCTTCTTCAAGTCTTTCAAACGGGTACAGGTAATTTCGCTGATGTTGATGCTGCTTTCCATTTGATTGCCCAAATATTTGTCAATGCAATAACACCAGCCCGACAAACGCTCTGGATGTTGGGTAAATGCGGGGGGTAGCTGATAGGAAGCAGCCAAATATACGGAATTGGTGTCAGGTTGAAACAACCAAATCCATCCAGTTTCCAAGCCTAGCAGTTGAACTGTTTTTTCTAGAACAATCTGCAAGGATCGCTTCAGATCTACTTCCTGATTGAGTTGAGAAGCAATAGCATGAAGAATAGGCAGGTTTTGATCACTCGACATATTGGGATGCAAAATAGGCATACCCCAACACAATTTCTCAAATTATTTTCAAGCTAAGATCAGTAGAGGGTGAAATAGTTTTTAAGAGGGACAGTTTTTTTTATCAGTTTCAGGTGACACCTTGGTGAGGTCGCAAATGTGGGTGAGCGACAAGGTGTAATCTGAAACAATCTAATGTTTTTGAGATGACACCTCCTTGCTCTTCCGCAAAGCCAATTCGCCGAGATATCACCTCACCTAAACAGTTGATTGTATCTAAATTAGATCCTGGTACCACTCAACTATTTCCAGGATAGGCTACGGTCAGTACATCTTCAAAATAATCGGCAAAATGAACCTTCAATCCTTCTTTGATATGGTCTGGCAGATCTTCAAAATCCTTTTGATTATCTATAGGAAAAATCAATTCGTTAATGCCTACGCGCTTTGCAGCGATGGTTTTCTCCTTTACACCACCAATGGGTAGTACTTTTCCAGTGAGTGTCAACTCCCCAGTCATCGCAAGACCATCTTTTATAGGGTTTCCAGTAGCCAATGAATACAGGGACAATGCCATGGTTATGCCTGCGGAAGGACCATCTTTAGGCGTAGCACCAGCTGGAACGTGGAGGTGAATCAAATTTTCTTCGAAAAACTTGTTGTCGGGCTTCCTTTGTGACAACAGTGAATGCACATAACTTTGAGCAATTTCAGAAGATTCCTGCATCACATTGCCCAATTGACCAGTTCGTTTAAAACCGCCTTTCCCGGTCTTTATGGCGCTGGATTCGATGTATAGGGTAGCTCCACCATAAGCGGTATAAGCTAAGCCAAGAACCACCCCTGGGATTGATTTATCATACAATTTTTCAGTATTATAAATGGGCTTTCCCAGCATTTTTTCGACATCTTCTTTGGTAACTTCAAATTGTACTTCTTCCTCCAAAGCTTGTTTCATGGTTGCTTTTCGAATAATTTTTCGAATTTGTTTTTCCAAATTCCGTACACCAGCCTCCCTTGCATATTTATCGACTATCAATGCCAATGCTTCTTCAGAGAATTGTATTTCTCCGTCCTCAAAACCATGCTCTTTCAATTGTTTTGGCACCAAATACCTACTGGCAATCTGCACTTTTTCTTGTAAAATATATCCGGAAAGCCGAATCACTTCCATTCTATCCAATAGTGGACCTGGAATAGTGTCCAATTGATTGGCAGTCGTAATAAACAATACATTGGACAAATCATAAGGAATGTCCAGGTAGTGATCCAAAAAAGCATTGTTCTGCTCAGGATCCAATACCTCCAAAAGTGCTGAAGCTGGATCACCACGGAAACTTGTTCCGATTTTGTCAATTTCATCCAACATGACAACAGGATTGGAAGTCCCCACTCTTTTCAATGCTTGAATCAACTTTCCAGGCAAGGCACCAATATAGGTTCGGCGATGCCCTTTAATTTCCGCCTCATCACGCATCCCACCTACAGAAAAACGGAAAAATTTGCGTCCCAAAGAATCCGCCACAGATTTTCCAATAGAGGTTTTTCCCACACCAGGAGGACCTACCAGGCATATAATAGAACCTCCGATTTTGCCTCTTTTGACCACTGTACTTAAAAATTCAAGAATCCGATCTTTTACATCCTCCAGACCGTAATGATCAGAATCCAATACAGCTTTTGCTTTTTTAATGTCTTGATTGTCAGTAGAATAAACCCCCCATGGTAGATCAGCTATCAATTCCAGATAATTTCGGGTCACATTGAAATCAGGAGATTGTGCATTCAGTGTTTTGAGCTTGTCCAATTCCTGATTAACAACTTTTAGGGCATCATCAGACAATTCCTTTTCCGCGAGTTTCCGTTCTATTTTTTCGATTTCAGTCTCCGCATCATCTTTCTCCATCCCCAATTCCTTTTTGATTGCTTTGAGCTGCTCCCGTAAGAAAAACTCTTTTTGTTGCTTGTCTACCACTTCATCGATCTCATCCTGTATTTTTTGTTGGATTTTGGCAACTTCTAACTCCTCCTTGATCAATTTCAGCAAGAATTTGGCTCTTTCATGCAAATTAAATTTCTCCAGTAATTCCTGCAATTCCTCAGCACTGGAAGTCAATAAATTGGAAATGATATCCATCGTTCTGCCTGGTGATTCGTAATTCAATTGGGCCACGACCATATTAACCTGCTCCCGCATCAAAGGATTTAATTTGAGCAAGTTTTTGATGTCAGAACTAATCGCCATCATATAGGCCTTCATTTCCTGATCAGATTCTTCCGAATCAGGATGATATTCGACTTCCCATCTAATATTGGGCTTTACCAATAATGTATTCTTGCGTTTAAATCTTTGAAACCCTTGCCCCAATACCTGAACAGTCCCAGGTGCAATTGGGACAATTCTCATAATTTGAAAAACAGTTCCCACTTCGAAAAACTCTATTTCTATTTCGTCTTCACCTAATTCTTCACTTCCTTCTGCTTCTTTGGTCAGCACCAAACCTGCGTAACCATTGTGTTTTTCTACAATTTCCTTAAGGATTCTAATGGTTTCTTTCCCACTGAATGTCAGTGGAATCGCCAAGCCGGGAAAGACTGGACGGGTATGAACGGGAAGAATGGTTAAAGTGGTTGGGAACAGGTTATCTACAACCTGTAATTCTTTAGTTTGAGCACTATTTGAGTCAATAGTATTTTCGGTTTCTGGAGCAATTTCGGCTTTTGCTTGAATGATTTCGTCAGGCTTCATGCGTAGGTGATTTAGAATCTGATTGAAAGTTTTTCGCTTTTGCTTTGGTGGGCGGGAATCAAAAATCCTTCCTTTAATAAAAACCAGTCAAGTTGTCACAAATTCTTGATTAGAGCTGACAGATTAGCAGGTCATTGCATTGTTTTCTTTTAAAAAAGACTGTGAAGTTTAATTATTTGAGTTTAGGCTTTTTAATAGAAGGTTTTAGAACAACTGAACCTGGTTTTTCACTGCTTCAACAGCAGTTTGTTCTTTGATTTCGTTTTTGGGTTTGTTTTTCAAAAAGCGTTTTATCACTCTCAATTTGTGGCTATATCGTTCGGTATCTTCATTAAAAATGCCGTAGTGGTCTATTTTATCAATGCGAACTTTTCCTGATGCATGAATAATTTGGCCTTCTGGAAAGATAATACCGACATGCGCAATATTGCCCCGGCGATTTTCAAAAAAGGCAAGGTCGCCGGGCAGGGATTGTTCAATAAAATCTATGGATTGTCCCTGATAAACTTGCTGTACAGCTTCCCGATGCATTTGAATGCCCACCATCTTAAACACCATTTGGGTTAGTCCAGGTGCATCTATTCCCAATGGAGAACGACCACCCCATTGAAAGGGAGCGTATAAATAGCGCCGTGCAATTTTCAAAACCATTTCCACCGTCTGCTCAATATCCTCTGGAAAAACGGCTTGCCCTGAAAATGAGAAATGCTGATCCCCCAAGGACAATCGCATGCCGTCAAAGTTTGGCAATTGTGCACCAATCGTGATTGGTAAGTGATGATCGTCTCCCATCACTGGCTGCATCAAATCCAAACAATAGGCATATTTTTTCTGATATTTTTTGAATTCACTCGCAGTGAGCGCTTTGATTTGCTTGGCATCTACCCAACCAATGTAGTTGTCCCATTGACAGCGAACCTTGGTCCATGCTTTTCCTTTCATTTCCAACACTTCCACCAGTTCACCAAACAACAATTGAGTCACTTGCTCACTCTTGTCAGAAGCGCTACTGCGCACAGGTACAACACTTAAAGGGCAAATAGCGTAGGACATGTTGTTCTGGGTTCCCAGTTCGCAGTTCCCCGTTTTACTGTTCTGTGAACTCAGAACAGGGAACTGTGAACTCACAACTGATAAAAGTAATAATTATAGTTAAAATGCCGTTGGATTTCTTTAAAAAATCGTTCTACCTTTGGCGACTGAAAAATTTGGAGGTTCCGAATTCCCGATTCCCAGTTTATTATTCAACCGGGAACCGGGAACCAAGAATTAAGAACTCAACTAGATTATGCGCAATATTTTACTGCTTTTTGTTTTTCTGCTTTCTGCTCAATTCGTTTCTGGACAAGATAGATTGTTCAGTCAATTTTATGCTTCTCCAATGACTTTAAATCCCGCCCTAACGGGAGCATTTGATGGTAAATTCAGAGTTTCTGCCATCTATCGAGATCAATGGGCAGGAGTTTTGGAGAATCCTTATTCTACTTTTGCAGGTGCTTTGGATTTGAAGTGGGGTGTAGGGGCTCGCACCAATCGTTATCGGGATGCAGCCGCTGTAGGTATTGTTTTTTATAATGACCAGGTAGATGAAGTAGATTTTTCTACAACTCAAATCTCCATTTCGGGAGCATTCCACAAATCTTTGAGTTCAAAAACCAATCAATATCTCTCATTGGGTTTTCAAACAGGTATTGCTCAAAAAGCCATCAATTATGAAAAACTAACCTTTGAGGATCAGTTTAATGGCACGACTGGCTATACCGACCCTTCTGCTGAGCCATTTCCCGAAAATGCCTTCTCCTATGCCGATTTTTCTGTTGGTTTGAATTATGCTTATGTCATTAAAGCCAGAACTTCTCTATTTGCAGGTTTCGCCTACCACCACTTTTTGACGCCATCTATTAGTTTTTTCCACGATCCGGATGCTGTAGACCCCTTGCCAGACAATGAACTGTTTCCAAAATATTCCGCTCAATTGAGTTTTGCATTTCCCCTGGCAGACGGCATTGATATTTTACCCAGAGCACTGTATTCCAGCCAGGGACCGCATACTAAAATTGATGCCGGTTCCAACTTTCGATTTTCTTTGAGCCAATACCAATCTCTGGCACTCCACCTCGGCGGTTATGCGAGAATTGCAGGAAATAATGAAGACAGCTTTGAGTTGAGTGAAGTAGTTGCCTTGGTGGGCATTGAATTTAACCGAGTGCTATTTGGTTTCAGCTACGATTTTAATCTGGATGACCTTTCCAATACAAATCTTGGACAGCGGACGCTGGAATTTTCAGTAGCCTATTTGGGAGAGTATCAGGAGGATTTGATTTTGTGCCCGAAGTTTTAAGAATAAATCACATAAATCAAAAGCCGGGGCTTGAAGAGTCCCGGCTTTTGATTTATTCTACCAATTTACCACCTCCACTACTTCCAATCCAAACCCAATCATCCCTACCCTTCTTCTCTGGCTATTGGAAATCAATCGAATTTTGGTAATTCCCAAATCTCTCAGGATTTGAGCTCCTGTACCGTAATCTCTGGGATCCATTCCTTTAGGTTTGCCAAATTTGGCGATGTCGCCATCCCCTTGTTGCGCTTTTATTTCTTTCAATCTGGACAAAATCGAATCCCCTTTATCATGGTGTCTCATGAAAACCAGTGCGCCTTTTCCTTCTTTTGAAATCAAATTCAAGGAGGATTCTATCATGGCTCCGTAAGATTCGAACAGTGTTCCCAACAAATCATCTGCTTCCGTAGAAGAATGCACCCGTACCAATACTGGTTCATCTGGATTCCAGGTACCTTTTGTCAAAACCAAATGGTAATCATGGGTATTGACCTGGGTAAAACAAGTCACGTCAAACTTTCCGTATTTCGTCTCCACCGCAAAGGCAATTTCGCGTTTGATAATGCGCTCATTGCGCATTCGATAAGCCACCAAATCCTTAATCGAAATAATTTTCAGATCATGTTTTTTGGCAATTTTAAAAAGATTGGGAAGGCGCGCCATGGTGCCATCCTGGTTCAAAATTTCTACCAATACACCTGCAGGTTTGAAGCCCGCCATTCGGGCTAAATCAATGGCAGCCTCGGTATGACCTGTCCTCCTCAAAACACCACCCGTCTTGGCTCTAAGTGGAAAAATATGACCTGGTTTTGCAAAATCTTCTGATTTTGTTTCTGGATCTACCAAAGCCTGAATACAGGTAGCTCTATCATAAGCAGAGATACCTGTAGTGCAACCCTTTCCAAGATAATCTATGGGAATCGTGAAAGCTGTTTCGTGCAGGGCTGTATTTTTGGAAACCATCAAATCAAGTCCTAAATCATCAGCACGTTTCTCTTCAATGGGGGCACAAATCAACCCGCGTCCGTGAGTCGCCATAAAGTTTACGATTTCAGGAGTAATGCACTCTGCGGCACAGATAAAATCTCCTTCATTTTCGCGATCTTCATCATCTACGACAATAATCACTTTTCCAGCTTTGATTTCTGCAATAGCCTCTTCGATGGTATTGAGCTGAAGTCCGTTTTCAGTAGGAGAAGGTACGATTTGTGTCATTTTTGTTCTCTTTTTGTTGGTGACCAGGTGCCACTTTTGATGCCTCTTGAAAATTTGAAAAAACCCTGCAATAAGGCAACATTCATTAAGACAAAATAAGCAACATGCCGAAAATATAAAATATTGATTTTCAATTTTTTAAGCAAAAAATCAACAATAGGAATGCCGGCTAAAAAGATAATTTGCAAATAGAACAGTATTTTATAAAATTGGTTTCCTTCAAATCCCAGGTAGCCACTGCTCAACAAAAGCAAAATCATAAAAAAGGGGCCCAGCCACCTCAATATTTTATGTGAAAAAAAAGCAAATTGTAGCGGTTTTATCGGCGGCCACCACAATTTCGGGAAAGTGACCATATTCTGAAAGCTTCCAGCCGAGATCCTCGCCTTCCTTTTGTATTCTACCCAAATGTCATGAGAAACCGCTTCTTCACAAATTGCTTCCAAGTCATTGATAGCCCCGCCCCCCTTTTCAAAAACTTTCATTGCAATATAAAAATCATCCACCAAACGATTTGGCGGTATTTCAGAAAAATGAGTCGAACGAACAGCATAGCAGCCCCCAAATGGACCAATCATACTGTTCCATAACAATCCCTCGCGATGTTTTAACATCACTTCTGAAGAAATATACTGATTTTCTGTTTCGGAAATGCTGTCACTCGACATTCCAAAATGAATCATATGAGCATCCACCAAACTAATTTCCTCGTTTTTGAAATGTCGAACCAGATTTTTCACAACACCTTTCTGCAATAAAACACTGGCATCCGTTATGATAATGATGTGATCTTCAGATGCCTTCCAATGCTCATAAGCCTTGTCCGTCAAATCATTAATCACACTCGCTTTGCCCCTTCTTTCCTTAAAGGGGAAAAACAGAACATTTGCATGTTTTTCTGTAAAATGTTGAACTATATCATTTGTCTTATCTTCTGAATCATCGGATCCTATGTAAACGCTCAATTTGTCCTTTGGGTAATCGACCTGAACCAAACTTTCCATTTTCTCTGCTATCACCCGTTCTTCATTAAAGAGTGACATTAAAACAGACACTTTTGGCAATTCATTTTCTGTATAAAACAAATCGTTTGGGCGCCTCCCTTTTGACAAGCACTTAAGTATCAAAGGATAAATCAGGTAAGAATGCAATATTCCCACTAAAGACAAACAAAATATGATTTGCCAAAAAATCATTGTTACTTTTTCCTCAATGCCAGCAAAGCGTATGATTAATATTTTTAAGTTCCTGTTCACAATTATTGCATAGCTATTTCGGCTTCTTTTCTAATCAAGCA
>JBGTQJ010000021.1:48051-111965 GCA_041941305.1 Saprospiraceae bacterium | reverse complement strand
ATAAGTTCCTGTTCACAATTATTGCATAGCTATTTCGGCTTCTTTTCTAATCAAGCATCGTTTGCCAAGGGCATCCCTTTGGGAGAAAATACTCGCCGTAGCTATGCTATGACTGCGTTTTTCGCCTCCCTTGATAAAAAAATAATCTCGAAATAACTTATACATAATTATGAACAGGAACTTACGAACTGATAATTAATAGCTTTTGGTTCTTGCGAAGAATCAATGAAGGCAATTATCGGGATAAATAACTGAATTGATTCAAAGCAAGGTTCATAAGATATTGGTTCTCAGGAAGAAAAAATTTGGACATACTCTAAGTCAATTTAGACAATGCTAGGATTGTGCATATTTTTCAATAAGCCGTTTTGTAATCGTTAAACTATCAAAATGCTCTAAAATAAAAGCTTTTGCCTGTTCCGAAATTTGCTTCATAGCTTCCTCATTTTCAAAACAAAAGCTCAATTCTTTCACAAAATCTTCAGGGGTTTCTGCTATTAAAATTTGCTCTCGATGCACAGCTCCAATTCCCTCCATGCCTAGTTTGGTGGTAATGATGACTCTTCCCAAAGCCATACCCTCCAAAATCTTTACCCGAATGCCACTTCCAGAAAACAATGGAACTATCATAATGGAATGTGCATTGATAAAATCTTTGGCGCTCTCTACTTCCCCATGAAAGGTCACACCTTCCAAAACATTCTCTTTCAGCCACTTAGGTGCATGCCTTCCGGCAATATGCAATGTTGCCTTCGCTTTTTGAGTCAAAAACTGCTCCCATACATTTTCTAAAAACCACGCAATGCCCTCCTGATTTGGCATCCAGTCAAGCGAACCAATGAAGGAGATGCCTGGAGGTTTTGAAAAGCAAGTCAAATCGGGATTATACCTGCTTGAGTCCATCCCCACCGGCACTACGATTCCACTATTCTTAAATCCCAATTTCCTGAAATTATTCAAATCCCTTTCTGTAATTGCCACCAAAATATCATAATCGTTCAAGCTTTCAATCTCAAATTTTTTTAATGATTTTACTTGCGACTTTAAATACCATTTTTTCAAAAAAAAGCGGGTTGTTTCCAAATGCCGTTCCCAGATTTCAAATTCTACATTGTGCGCACGCATCGCCAATTTCGCTTTCGAATATTTCCGAATAAGGGGAATATATGGTGCCAATTGCACAGATTCCAACTGAACAATATCAAAATCGTCACTTTTTAAAACTACTTTTAGTTTTTCTTCAAAGCCTTCTGTAATAAAGCGCGAAAGTATAAAAGATGTCTTTGAAAACAGATTAAAAAACGCAGTCCAGGGTGTAATTCTGTTATCTACTTCCACTTCATGGATGGTATGATAGTGGTCATAATCTTTTGGCAACTTTTTGAGGTCAAAAAAGTGTTTGGTTGTATTCATAGATAACAGGGACACTTCTATTCCCAAATCGTTAAAAGCTCTGGCAAGGCAATCTACTGCAACAGAGTACCCATCTTTTGTGGGATATGGAAATTGCTTGGTGACCTGAAGTATTTTCAAAATTCATCGTTAATGATGAATGATAAGTGATGCATAAAAATTATTCATCATTCATCACCCATCATTCCAAAAAAGTTTGGCAAAAGTAGCTTTATTGAAATTGATTTTACAGAGCTATCTATGCAAAGTTTTAATTGTTTGTTTTAGAAACTGTTTTTGTCTCTATTATTATTGAACGGGATTTGGCGCCTTGTGATAAAATTTGGAAAGAATGGATGTCCTAAATGAAGAAAATGAATTAATTTTCCATTCTTTCTTAAAAAACATAATCAACCATGCAAAGAAGAGATTTCATCAAAAAGGGAGCCCTTTCAACAGCAGCTCTTACTGTTGGAGGTTCTGTTTTATCGAACAATACCAAAGCATCCAAATTTTCAAGTAGTGACCCCAAATTTCGACTTCGATACGCACCTCATCTGGGAATGTTCAGGCATTCTGCTGGCGATGACCCAATAGATCAACTCAAATTTATGGCAGATCAGGGCTTTACTGCATTTGAAGATAACGGCATGAAGGGTAGAACCATCGAATTGCAGGAAAAAATGGCAGAAACGATGGCAGATCTGGATATGCAAATGGGGGTCTTCGTGGCTCATAAAATCTATTGGAAGGAACCAAATCTGGCAAGCGGCAAAGAAGAATGGCGAACTGAATTTCTAAATGATATTCGCACATCTGTAGATGTTGCAAATCGCGTCAATGCAACCTGGATGACCGTTGTACCTGGGCATTTGGATTTGAGAAAGGACATGGGTTATCAAACTGCCAATGTAGTAAAAAGTCTAAGACAGGCTTGTGAAATTCTGGAGCCTCATGGTTTGGTTATGGTACTGGAACCCTTGAATTTCAGGAATCATCCTGGTCTGTTTTTGACAAAAGCAGCTCAGACTTTCCAAATTTGCAAGGCAGTCAACAGCCCTTCCTGTAAAATTCTTTTTGACATTTATCACCAACAAATTCAGGAAGGCAATCTGATTCCAAACATAGAAAATTGCTGGGATGAAATAGCTTACTTCCAAATTGGGGACAATCCTGGCAGAAAAGAACCAACCACTGGAGAAATCAATTATAAAAATGTGTTTAAATACATTTACGAAAAAGGATTTACAGGGGTAATGGGGATGGAACATGGCAATTCGAAACCAGATAAAGAAGGGGAACAAGCTGTCATTGATGCCTATTTAGAAGTTGATGATTTTTGAATTTTGTAAAAAATATTTGCGATTATTGAAGTAACCTTTTTAAACTTTGGCAATTGAATGTAGGTGAGTGGTTCTCAATAATTTCATTCTCAAAGAAATGTATTCATAAAGCGCCAACTGAGTTTCTTTTTGACGATTTAAAAACAGAAGGAAAATGATATTAAAAAACACTTTTTTAGGCATTGCGTTTTTGTTGTTTATACCAGCAATTGGTTTTTCCCAAGAAAACCCTTCCCCCAAAACAGTGCAAGCCAGTGATGGGACTTACGAAAAATATGTTCTCGTTCGTTGGTCTCCACCTGCTGAATCAAAATCGTTTAAAGTGCTTCGTAGTGTACAAACCAGCCCTGAAACAGCACGGGAAATCAGCAATACCAGGCAAAAAAGTTCCTGGTTTTATGATTATGGTGTAGATAATGGTAAAAAATACGAATACCAAATAGTGGCTTATTACGAAGAAGAAAGCGCTTCTTTGCCAAGCTTACCGGATGTCGGTTATCCTAAACCTCCCAATCCAATTGCCACTGACGAAATAGAGCTGGAGAGTGGTCTGCTTGCGGTTGTAGATCCTCAAAAGTTTGAAAGGAACGATCTATTAAACCCCTTGGTCAATGCAACAAGAAATACAGATTATCCTTTTGAAATAGCCTCTCCGGCATCGAATGCCAGCTATACTCCGAATTTGAATTTGGAAATCATAATTGATGGGCAATTAGGAAAAAGTGAATTGTCAGAAACAGAGATCTTCATGCTACAAGTGTATTCTAATAATGATAATGATTTCGCTGAAGGCACCCCCGTTTTACAAACTGGAATTAGTTTTCGTGCCACCGGAGATGGATTTGCTTTTAGTGAAACTTTTCCATTTCCCTACCCCCAAGGTTTGTACTATTATGTAATCATACTTGAAAATGATGGAGATCCTCTACATGTTGGGCAATTCCAGGTGAAGGCTGATGAATGATAAAATTGATACTTTTATCCTAATGAACGGAAGTTGCAAACAATAATCCTCCCAACCTGGATTAATTAAACCGATAATAAGATGACCTTTTCCAAACTTGAAAAAAACATAAAGGAACTCATTTCAAAAGATGAATATGAGCTGGCTGTGAAGTCAATGCAAGCTTATTTGAAAGATCAGGGAAAGGAAATCAACCAATTAATTCTGCAATCCGGCAGGTACAATAGTTTGAAAAACGATCACATCAAAGGTGTCATCAATTATTCTACTTTGCAGGAACAATTAAATCAATTGCGCGCAAATTTATTGGCAATCTTAGATTCGGAAAGAGAAAAATCCTTAAATGCCAAAGCTTCAAAAAAAGCCAGGAATGCTCCTATCAAAGAATATCAGTTATCATTTGTCAGAATATTTGTGCTCAAGACCTTATTGACCCTGGAACCTAATGAAAATGGTCTACAGATTGGAGAAATCCATAAATTGTCTAATATTCAAAACCGTAAGTTTATTCCAGATGTGTTGTACGATTTTAAAGAAAACAGATTGGTCGAACAAGAAGTGATAAGTCAAAAGACATTTTGGAAGCTAACTGAAAAAGGAAGACACTTTATTGTAAATCATCTAAATTGGTTAAAGTAAATTAACCGTGAAAGAAAGAACTGCGAAGCGCTACTAATATATTACAAGCTTAGCGACAGGTACGCCTGGCGTCTCTGCGTCACCTTTTTTTAGGAATCTTGTTTGCCAGTGGCCTAATAGGCAAACATGGGAATTACAATTTGAAGACTTATTGTCGCGCTGTTCCTTTAGCATCCTATTAATTGATGCCAGCTTTTTATTCCAAAATGAAATACCTGCTTTCGACAAATCACTCTTGTCCACACCATTAACACAATTATGTGTGCTTTTCCAGACGGTCTCATATCCCATACCTTCAATATCGGAAGGATCTTCAGGACCTCTGATTTTCATTTTTGGAACTTTAATTTGTTTTTCCATGATTAAATCATTTAATGGTTTGTAATAAATCAAGTTGCGAACTATAATGCTCGCCAGCAAAGCGGGCTTGCAATGGAGGGGTTCGCAATTTGGGTAAATTAATAGTTTCTATGCAATACAGTAGACCTTATTCGAAAAGATTTTGTAAGGGAAGCCGTCAACCGCCTGCCGCATTCGAAGGAGTCCCTTTAGGATTTACCGCCAACCGAATAAAGTCTAGTATATGACATAGAAACTATATTTCATACACCTCCATAAGTAATGAAGACACTTCTATACCTTCAGTCATTCGCAATTGTTACCTGTTGGAAATTTTCTTAACAAGTGATTAACAAGGTATACAGGTACTTCCCAACAATCTATTTTCAGAGGATCCTTTAAACCTTTTTAGTTTGGTTTCCGATGTTTAATGCTGCCTTACAAACTTCTTGGCCATCTGTGCGCTGCCCAATTGCCCTCCCATAAAATAAACACCATTCGGTAAGTTCGAAACATCAATAATTTTCTCTGATTCGAAGGGCAAGAGAGGAATTTCATACAAAATATGCCCTTGCATGTTTATCATTTTTAATGTTGAAACAGCATTCCAATGTTCCGATATCTGAATCGTCAATTTATCTCCTGCGAGTGTTGGCCTTAAATTAAAAGCCTTGGTAAAATCAAAGGAATCCAAATCTTTATTAGTGGAAATAATTCCCTGATTTTCAATAAGCTTCACCGTTTGATTGACATCAATTGCTTCGTAAGTTTCTTCAATTCCGGAATATGAGTGATGTTCTGACAAAAATAATTTTTTCAAATAGCTTCTTTGGCAGTCTCTTTAAATATCTTAGTTAATAAATCCTTTCCCGTTATTGCAGATGCAGTAATGACACCTGAAAAAAGGGCTGCTCCTACTCCAGCTGTAACAATATCTTGTCCAGTCAAAAATAGTCCATTGATTGCCGTACCTGGTTTTAGAAATTTTTGCCTAAAACGGTCAGGAGAGTGGTCTAAACCATAGATTTCTCCCTTATCATAATTGACAAAATGTTGGGTAGTGAGGGGAGTAGATAGTTCATAATGATCAATGTGTTCACGCAAATGCGGAAGTTGCTTAAACAAGGCTTCCAGCAAGCGCTGAGCGATAGTTTCCTTTAATTCATTGTAGGATTCTCCCCGTTTCATCCAGCGACTTCCCTTCCAGGGAGCGAATATTTCATAGGGCACCAGGGTTATGATGTCTATGGTACTTCGATTGGGGTAGCGGTTGCTCCAATCAGGGTCTTTGGAAGAGGGAAAAGAGATATAAACAACTGGAAATGGAGCAGTTATATCCTCCAAATAACGTTTCACACAATCGTCATGATCTGCATCATCCGGATAAATCCAAAAATTGGTTTTAGGAAGTCCCAATTCCTTTGGCGAACCATTCAATCCAATGTACAGACAAGCATGAGCTACAGAGGGACGAATTTTCTTTAATTGGGCTTGAAAATTATGTTTGGCTTGTATCGCAGGAGGTATTAGCTTTTTATAGGTATTAATAATTCCAGCTCCGCTAATTACGGTTTTGCTTAAAATCTTTTTGCCGTCTTTCATTTTTACACCACTCACCTTATTTTTTTCAATCAATATCTCTTCTACTTCCGCAGCTACCAGTATTGTACCACCAGCTACTTCAATGACGGGATCTATGGTTTCGACAATCTGTGACGAGCCGCCTACCGGAAAATACCCTCCACTAAAATAATGCCTTACGACGGAAGCGTGCATGGCAAAACTGCTTTGTTTGGGCGGCAATCCATAATCTCCGTATTGACCAGTCAATACTTTTATCAAGGCTTCATTTTTGGTCAATGAGCTGATCACTTCATAAGTTGTCTTATCTGAGTACTTGAAATAAGGCTTTCGCATTACTCCACCTATGACATTGCTCAACAAATTGGGCAGTGCTTTTGCCATATAAAATTTTCGGGAAGCTTTGTTTGCTGCAAAGACGAGATTGACATATGCTTTAATGGCTTCTCCTTCATCAGGAAAATATTCTAGTAGCTTCGCCTTAAAGTTACTTACCCCTTTGACCAGATCATACTCCTTCTCTCCAATGATTATTCGGTCATAAACATTGCCCATATCAGCCCATTTGAGCTCAGCATTCGAGATGTAATCAAATAATTTTTTAATGACACTGTTGGGTCGTCCTACCTCACCTATGTAGTGAATCCCAACATCCCACTCATATCCTTTTCTTTTGAAGGTATGCGTAAATCCACCTGGCTCATAATGCCGCTCCAATATCAACACCTTCTGACCTTCTTTTGCAAGTATTGAACCTACCGTCAGGCTCCCCATTCCAGAGCCGATGATGATAACGTCATAATTGTCTTGTAATGTTGGGTTTTGTTTGTAGGATTGAATCATTTTCTATGCTATTATAAAATTCACAAATGTGGGATGAATTTATGCTAGTTCAAATAAAGGCAAAGAAAGATTAATTTATGGGCAATCCTTTTGGAAAAATCACCTTTAATTTCAACTTTTTTGACTAATCATGAGTACAAAAAATCAATTCAACTATAAAAATAGTTGACAAACTACAAAAAACGTTGTAAGTTTGTCAAATGAAAAAGCTAACAGCACGAGAAGAAGAAATCATGCAGATTCTTTGGCAGAAAGGAAAAGCATTCGCCAGAGAGGTTCATGATGCTTTTCCAGAGCCTAAACCACATATCAATACCATTTCCACAGTAATCCGAAGATTGGTTGGACATGGCTACATTGATTATGAGGATTTTGGTACCACTCATCGATATTTTCCCAAAGTGTCAAAAAAAGCCTTCACTAGACAATTTCTTTCTGAAAAGATGGCTCAATACTTTGATAATTCTGTAAAGGGGATGATTGCCTTTTTTGCAGAAGAAGAGAAAGTCTCTGTTGAAGATTTAAAAGAGATTATCAAAATGATAGAAGAAGGGGATGATGGTTGATATTTGGCAGTTGGCAGTAAAGTTTCAATTTTTTAGAGTATAAACCATTTTTTCATGGAGGAATATCTTCAATTTTTGATGAAGGCAAGTTTGGTGCTAGTTGTATTATATACTTGCTTTTGGGTTTTGGTTAGAAAGGAAACCTTTTTTCAATTCAATCGGGGTATTTTGATTTCAATAATACTACTCTCTATTTGCCTTCCGCTGCTTCCAGTCTCATCCTGGATTGGAAGTTTAAACCTGCCTTACTTTTCTGAAAAGCTGGTAATTGTGAATTGGGAATTTCCTACTGAATCTCCATCGGTTATTTCTTCATTTGATGAATCTATTGAGGTAATTCCGATTTCAGAAGACGCTGTTTTTCAAAGAACTGATAGTCCTGCTTCTGTAGTTGAAAAACCAGTAATTGATTATTGGGAATTCATTTTTATTGTGTATTGGATGGTTTTCATCATCTTTTTCTTACGTTTTTTAATGCATTCAATTTGGGTATTCAATACCATTTTTCGTTCCCAAATAATTTATCATAATGGCTACACTTTTATCCTTTCAGAAAAGAAAATCAGCCCCTTTTCCTTTTTCAAGTTCATATTCTTAAACCCTCAACACCTTGACGATCAAGAATTTAACCAGATTATAAAGCATGAAGAAGTTCATGCTTCACATTATCATTCTATTGATCTCCTATTGGCTGAACTCATCAGCATTTTCTTTTGGTTTAACCCTGTTGCCTGGTTATTAAATCGTTCTATTCGCCAAAACCTGGAGTACATCGTAGATACAGAAGTATTAAAGACAGGAGTCCCTAAAAAAAATTACCAATACCATTTATTGAGGGTTAGTATACCCGATTTTTCTTCACGACTCACGAATCATTTTAATCATTCACTTTTAAAAAATCGTATTGCTATGATGAACGTTAATCAATCATCGCGCCGTGCAAAATGGAAGTATTGTTTCTTTTTGCCGATCGTGATGGGACTATTTGTGCTATTAAATAATACCACTCAGGCGCAATCCACCCCGCCTTCCAAATCAGGTAAACCGGTGGAATCAACTACTAATTCGGCAAAAGAGGTTACCACCTTCTCAGATGAAAAGGGAACCTATGCACTTGCCAGAAAAAAAATCAGTTCTGGTTCAAATTATAGTGTGGTAACCGTTCCCAGAAAATCCAATGATTCTGGAATAGGAGTTGCAAGTCAGTCCATTTCTGGTGATGGAATTGGCATTGGAAGGACAACTGCCCAGGAAGCCGCTGGCTCTGCCATTACCCTAACAAGTGGGGAAGCATCCGTTAACTCAATTGCTCAGGGGATTGGAAGCAACAGTGCATCCACTATTTCCGGGACTTCTCCAAATGAGAAGGATATCATATTGGTGGTCATTACAGCTGAATTTGATCAATCTCAATTGGATAGGTTGAAAAAAGACCTAAAAAAGGAACAAATTGACATCAATTATGAAGATGTTGCTTTCAATACTCAGGGAAAATTGAGTAGTATTAAAGTCAAAATTCAAACTGAAGACGGGAGCTTTAATGGTTCTGCTATGAGCTATTCTAATAACGATGAACCAATAGAGGAACCTGTAATTTTTTACTATTTGTACGATGAAGAAGGTAAAGGGAAATACCACGACATTAAAACCTGGGGCGTAGTCACCGGAAAAGAATCAAAATACATCCCCGAAGATGTAAAAGCTCACTTAGACAAGGTGAAGAATGGTTATGTAATTGGAAAGATTTCCTTTGAATAGATCTTTTTCAGATGATTTTTGAGGGAGAGTTGCAGGCAAGACTTATTTATTTGTCAATACCTTTCCCTCAAAAAAAATTACATATTTAATTGAGCAGCTCCAAGCATTTCCAGAACCTGATTTGCTTTTTCGCCAAATTGTTCATTTTCCTGAAGTGACTCCAACAATGGAATTGCATTCGATATCTCATCATTTTTTAAAAAAGCCAAAGCAAGGTACCATTCTGCAACACCATTGGGGGACAATCCAGTAGCCCTCGTTTTTTCCAAATTTTCGATAGCTGATGTAAGCTCCTCCGCAAATAATTGTGATATTCCAAGATACAACCGAATGGGTGGATTATCATCATTTTGAAGGTAGGTGGAAAGCAATTTTGATGCTTTTGAAAAACCTCCCTTGTCATATGCCTCCATTCCTTCTGCCAATAAGCCATTTCCAGGAGTACCAATAATATTTTCAAACGGTTCCAAAAATTGTTGCGCCAGCATTTCAGATTCTGAAGGTGCAAATAATCCAGTAGAAGTAAAAAACATTGCGCTGGTGGCAACTAAAATAATGGCTACTCCACCCAAAAGCCATTTTGTAAAAGGCATCCCTCCATTTCCAGATTTAAAATGATTTAGCGCATCATAATCTGGTTCGATTTGTAGGTCAGCTGTGGCATCCTTATACATGGAGTTGGCATCCAATGCTGCTTTATTTTTTAGTGTAAAAACCAAATCTTCACTAAACCGCAATTCTTCCTCCAAATTCGAATTGGTTTTTAATTCAGCTTCAAAATCTGAACGCTCTGCATCGCTCAATTCATCAGTTACATATCGCTGAATTCTTTTCTGATTTTCAAAATTTTGTAATTCTTTTTCACTCATAATCAAAAATTAAAAAAATAATTCAAGTTGCGTCAATTAATATATGACAATTCTTCAGTCGCCAAACGCTTCAGGCGATTGCGGCAATCAAAGATTCGCTTGCGAAGGTTACCATAGTCATATTGTTTAATCTCAGCTATTTCCTTCAATGAAATTTCCTGAAAATGATACATCTCTATCAATTCCTTACAAGTATCTCCCAACTTTTTCAGCCCTCTATAAATTGCATCTATAGAATCATTTTTTACAACTTTCCGAGACCAGTCTTCTTCACCTTCATCTTGCAAATATTCTTCACTTTTACCTAGTCTACTTACTGGTTTACGGCGCCTGCTGCGAAGCTCATCCAACCACATATTGGTGGCAACAGAATAGAAAAACTGATCAAATTTCCCCTGAGCCTGATAGGCACCAGTATTTACCTTTTCCCATACTTTGAGGACTGTTCGTTGCAAAATTTCATCTCCATCTTCCCGCGAGCCACTATTTTTCATCACATGCGCCAACACCATCGGTCCAAATTTTTTATAGAGGTAACGAAAGGTGCCTGGCTGTTTAGTTTGCAAGCCTTCGAGCAATTCTTTTTCTGTTATTTTACTATTTGTCATTTATCTATTGCCGTTTGATAGATTTGTTACATTTCAAGAGTTCAAAAATATGTTTTTATTGGGGGATGAACAATGTTGGAAGATTTTCATAATCCCAAAGACGGCATTTAAAGGGGGTATTGTTTTACTAGAAATTAGACTTGAGTACAGGTTAACCAAAGTAAATTAAGATCCTTTTTGAATGAAAATTACAGTGTATTAAACTTGATCTTAAACTTGATCTTAAATACAGTGTAATCGAAATTTCTTAAAGCTGACTTTGAGCGGTCGGGTTTTGTAACCCGACATGCCAGGGGCTGAATGAATACCCTTCGTGGAATTATTAGTTGAAATACGTTGGATTGCAAAATCCAACTGCTCCCTTCCGATTTTGATTAATTTCAATTACAGTGTATTAATCTTAAACTTAATCTTAATCTTAAACTTAAAAAGCCCCTGCCCACAATCGCGAGCAAGGACTTCAAACCTAAATCGGTTAGAAAAAGGTTGTTCCTATATTAGGAACCTGGTCTGGGATGACATCTCCAGAGTTTTGGTAGTTCTTGTGAAATACCCTCCGGTACAATCGGTTTTTGGTTTTTATGTAGCACTTGAAATGATAATGCACAAAAGAATAAAGCCAGGCACGGTATGGGAAAACCGGGCAAAGTCTTTAATTCAACAATATCATTTTCTTAGTAGCAGTGTAATCGGGTGTTTCGAGTTGATAATACAGCACACCAGTGCCGTTTAAATCACTTTTTTCAATGTTTAATTCATTGTAACCTTTTCCGAATTCCTGGTTTATTGATTTTAACACCTTTCCAGAAAGATCATAAATCGTAAGTCGTCCCTCAGTAGCTTCCGGTAACCTGAATCGAATAAGGGTTTCCTTTTTAAAAGGATTCGGTTGATTTTGGTACAATTCAAATGTCGATTTCAAATTCGTGTCCATGGGATAAGGGTTTTCAAATTCTAGTTGTACGTTTAATAATGCTTCATTTTCATCATAAGCCTCTGCAGCAGTATAGCTGGAATTGATTTCGATCAAATCACTAATTGTAGCCTTCATTTTTGCTCTGAACACCAAAGTAAATAGTGGGGTTTCTTCTTCAAAGGAGACCCTGTTCAAATCAAACCAACTGGCAGTAATGACTCCTTCATCTAAAAAGGATAATCCAAAATTATCTTCTGTAAGTTTGCTAGTGTTCCTTTCAGCAATTTCAATAAATTCAAGAGCAGTTGGATCAAAATTCAGTGTAAATTGGTAACCTAAAAGTGTTGTCAGTTCTTGTAATTTAAAATCAATCGCAATGAATTCACCACTTTTAACTTCCTGATTTTCAACAACAAACACCAAATCATCCAATTCACTTCTATCATCAGAATTCATCAGTGAATTTGGCAATGCCGTATTGTTTACATCTCCAACCTTTATTCCGGTAAAATTGGCCTCCAGTTCATCCTGATTAAAATTCTCCACTTCCAGCGTTTCCGGAAATGCTGAATTAAAAGGATCCTCTGGATTTGAAAACTGATGTGTTTTTTCTACAAATCTCCAGGATTTATTATTTGGGAAGTCATCATTTATCATCAAAATCAGCTTTCGAAGCTCTACGATGTCCAATGTAGTAACCGTCCCTGATTTGTTGACATCTGCTGCAATAATCTTGTATGGAGAATCTAGTTTCTTGACATTCAGGACATGCTTACTAATCAAAACCATATCATAGGTAGTTACACCGTTAAGCGGGTGCATATCCTTTTCAGGCATAACCGTATAATTAAACCCTAGAGGAATACTAGGAAAGGCAAAACTTCCACCAAAGCCAGTAGTGTCTGGGAAAGCATTGCTGCCTTCAACATGTACCATCACATCTTCCACTTCATATCCCATCTCGTTTTTAATCTCTCCTGTGATTGAAGCTATCAATGGATCATCACACTTATCTCCCGTATCCTGAATATTAATAATTGGATTAAAAGCGCACTTTGAGCTATTATCATTTTGATCAGTCACCCAAATTTCCACTACATTATCCCCCATATAATTGCAATCAAAAACCATTGAGGTTGCAGTTATTGGAGGAGGGGATGAATTTGGAACATTTGGGTCATGCAGTTGAATGGTGAAGGTTAGCTGGTCTTGATCTACACAATGATCAAAACTATCATCATCTAAATCTTCTGCAAATACAGTAATATTCAAGTCCAAACCGTTCAATTCCAAATTTCTGGTTGTACCTGTTTTGCAAAATGCTACAGGCTTGCGGTTATCGGCGACAATGATTGTAGTAGAACAAGAGGATTTATTCCCACAACCATCCTGTACCTGGAATGCAACCGTATGTGTACCAATGGGATACTGGCCACTTGCGTCTGTATTACTGGTTGCGTATAGTGAATTATTTGAAATATGCAATTCTTCCTCGCTGTTGCAATCAATATCCAAATCAAGTTCGGACATTGTGACTTCTGCAAATTGACAATTCACATCCACCGTTCCCACCATTTGTACTGCAGCGCAAGCCGTAATGATGGGGGGAGTTGTATCTTTTATTTTAATTACCTGTTGATGTTTCCATATACCAACTCCCGGATTATTTACAGGATCATACTGACACCAATCAATCAGGGTCCAGTCCCGAACTATTTTGTAACATGCTGGAAAGTCGATATCAAAAAATTGATTGGTATAGCTCTCTGCTATCATAGCGCAGCTGGCATTATCAATAACAGGTTCATTATATCCAGGATCTAAATCTTCGGGATCCAACTCATTCGGTTCTGGACATTCATCCATAATCGTAGTATCCAATGGCCAGGTGATTGAGCTGCCTTGAAATGGGGTCAAATTATTCACCGTAATGACTTGAGTGCAAAGCCCTACAAGCCCTACTCCATCTGTACCAGTAAATTCTCTGGTAATCGTGCCTGTACCACACATGGCAATATCAATATCGCTGTCTTCACTTATGACAACACTTGAAACACAGTTGTCATAAGGTGTGGGCGCACCATACACACTTAAATCTGAAAAATCATCCTCACAATCAATAGTCACATCATCTGGACAAATCAATAAAGGAGGTAATTTATCCTGGACATTAACTTCAATCATACAATCGTTGAAATTCATGTCATTTAAGAATTCTACAGCCCGAAGAATTACCATGACATTGGTATCTGCGATCGCATCACCACAATAAAATGTGATATTGGGTTCAAAAGGTGCTCCATCTCTGCTTGCCAGGAAGTGAACAGGCCCGCAATTGTCATAACTACCATTGTCAAAATTAAAAGCAGGTACAACCGCTTCTCCATTTGAAGTCAATGCAACTACTGTAAACTCGTCACATACAGCTGCTGGAGGTTGGGTATCCTCTACAATAATATCTACCTCACAGGTGGTTTCAAGTCCATTTTCATCTGCAACTATATAGGTAATGGTGTGGGTTCCAACAGGAGCAATATATGGCGGATCTGTTATGGATTGAGTTGCATTGATCAAGGGGTTGAAGAAGAAAATGTCAAAATCAGTACTACAATTATCTGTAATAGATTCGGGACCTTCTAATTCAATGGTTGCAAAGCACTCATCTGGATCTGTAGAAATAAAAATTTCAGATTCACAATCAATCACCGGCGGCTCAGAATCACTTACTATAATACTTTGGTCATGAGTAAAAATCATTGTCGTTGGACAATGCGTCACTACCTGCCAGGTTCTTATCAATCGAAGTCCATTATTCACGGTCGTATCAAAAACAGTTTCCCCGAGAATGGTTACGATGATCTCACAATTATTTCCAGGCAGGATTGGATGACCATCAATAGTTGGATATCCTGTATGTTCTGGCTGATTTGATTCGATGTCACAGGGGAAATTATCCGGAGGCCAGACGATATCACCAGGATCACCTACTACAGGAAAATCAGGTCGCTCTATTGAAATGGTTTGGGTACAGGTATCAGATACATTGCCGTAGAAATCTTCAACGGTCCATCTTCTTTCTATTACTTTAATGACATCTCCGGAAGAAAGGCAATCAGGTCCAATTACGGTATCTACATAATTGGTATCCAATGTAGTGCAATTATCTGCTGCTTCAATTTCTGGTAAATCATCAGGTTCAGTTGAAGCTGTACAGCTAATAGTAACATCAGGGCATGAACTAATTTCAGGGTTTTGCTCATCTTGGAGCACTAAATGTCCCCAACAAGAATTCCCTGAATCAGGGTCAGTCAGCGTCACCTGTAATAATTCTCCAATTAAATCAGTTGCTGGAAATTCAACAAATTCAAGGTCAGAAGCGATAATTTCTCCAAAAATGGTTTCTACTGTCACCTCAAAAGGAGGGTCACAGACAGAAGCTTCATCAATTGTTGACCATTGAATGTTGGCCAGGCAATTATCTCCTACACCGACAATGGTCATGTCTTCGCAAGCCATTGTACAGGAAACATTTGCAAATAGGGGAGTTTGAAAAAATAACAAAAGCACAACAAATAGTTGGCTGATTTTCAAAAAAGTGTCTTTCAAAAGGGTGGTTTCGTTCTTTCTCATAGGACTCAGTTTTGGGTATTGGTAAAAAGAGATTGAATTTTGGTATGGGCATAGAAATCACAGCCATAACCAACACACAATCAGTTGATTATAAGATATCGATGTCCTATTACAATTGGCAGTGAGCATAGCAAAAGTTCAAAAATCGCGCTCCATGGTTTTGCCATTGGCGGGAAAGCAATGATTCCACTAGCTCACTAGTGTTTTTAAAAGCCTTGTTAAGAATGGTAAATGCGCTTTTTGAATTTGTTGGCGCTTTGGAAAGATGTAGGTTTTCTCATAAAGTAGTGATCAAAAAATAAATTTATCATTTTTTGTCCATTACCAATCTTTCTTTACCCTTTCTTCTAATTTCTCAATAGTAAATGACCAGTTTTGTGTAGTGTAATTTTGGTAAGAATAGAAGTTGTGTGGTAGGTCTTTTCTAGTAACTCGACCAAACACATTAAAACATTTTTTATATCACAGAATATTTAATATAAAAACCGTGCCTAAAATAAAAGTCAACGCTCAAGATCAAGTCCAAGTTTAATTTGAATTTTGAACTTGGTCCAGAACTTGAACTTGAATCTGAATACAGTGTAATCAAAATATCTTAATGCTGGCTGTGAGCGGTCGGGTTTTGTAACCCGACATGCCGGGGGGTAAATGAAAACTAACAGTGGAATCATTAGTTGAAAAACGTTGGATTGCAAAATCCAACTGCTCTGTTTCGATTTTAACTTATTTCAAATACAGTGTACTGAACTTTGATAAACAAAAAAAGCCCAAGTTCAAAAACAAAATCAAGTCTCAAATTGAGCTTGATCTTAATCTTGAACTTGGACTTGAACTTGCGCTTGAACTTTGATAAACAAAAAAAGCCCCCCTCCATTGAAGTGGAGAGAGGCCATCCCAAAAACCGATTTAAGTATATATATCCTGAAAACGGTTCTTGTGAATCACATACAATCCAATCGCCTTAAATTTTTATATAATACAAAATATTATTTTTAAAATATATATATCCCATTCAAATCTAATCTCAATTAATAAAAGGAAAAAAGTGGTGGGGCAAGCGCCCCACCGTATATCCTAATTATTAATCAATTAAAATCATCTTCTTAGTAGCCGTGTGAGTTGGAGTATCTAACTGATAGTATAGTACACCATTTCCAGCTACTTGGTCGCGCTTAACAACTACTTGGTTGTATCCGCGAGCAAAGTCACCTTCAATAACTGACAATACCTTACCGGAAACGTCAGAGATTGTCAGTGTAGCAGAAGTTGCTTCTGGCAATGTGAAGCCAATAACAGTAGCATCTGCGAATGGGTTTGGAGTGTTTTGCAACAACTCAAACTGAGCAGCAGCAACAGTACCGTTGAACTCAAGAGCTACGTCTTGTAATTCGCCAGCAGCGTTGTAAGCTTCCGCAGTTGTGTAGCGGCTGTTAATGCTAATTACGTCGCTCAATTGAACGTCAGTCTTAGCAGTTACAACTACACTAAATACTACTTCGTCAGCAGACAATTGCTTAGCAGCGTTGCTATTCCAGCTAGTGGTGATAGCACCTTCGCTAATTAAGCTAGTTCCGAAGTTTTCAACTTGAGCCAAACCTGGAAGTACTTCTACGAATTCAACAGCAGAGCGGTCGAAGTTCAATGTGAACTGGTAACCAGAAACGTTGAAGTCATTAGCAGTAAACTCAATAGTGTGAGTTTCTCCAGCTTTTAAGCTAACATCGTCAGTAGCGAATGTCAAAGCTCCAGTGAAGTTACGGTCGTCAGTGCTAGTCAAGTTGTAAGCAGCATTACCGTTAACATCACCAACTTTGATAGCTACGAAGTCAGCGTCAAGCATGTCGTCAGTCAAGTTGTTAATATTGTAAACTTCAGGAATATCAGTAGCCCAAGGATTAGTAGCGTCACTGAATTGGTGATCAGCGCGTACAAATCTCCAGCTAGTATTATTCGGGAATTCATCGTCGATGAATAGAATCAACTTACGAATTACAACAAGGTCGAAAGTAGTTACAGTTTCAGTATTGTTTGCATCAGCAGCAATCAACTTGTATGGAGAATCCAATGGTTGAACACCCAAGATGTGCTTGCTAATCAAAACAAGGTCGAAAGTAGATACACCATTCAATGGATCAACATCTTTCACAGGAGTGATGGTATAGTCATCACCAGTTGGAACTGCACCAAGGTCGAATTGACCGTTAGCGTCAGTCATAACGTTGTTTGACCATCCAGATGCTTCATTAATAGTAACGTCTACATCAGTAACACCATTTCCAGCTTCAGTTGCAGTAGTACCAGCTACGAGTGGATCGTCGCCACCACCACAAGCATCCATGTTATCTTCAACAATCACGAAAGTGTTGCAGAAGTCTTGGTTGTTAGAAGCGTCAGTAACCCAAAGTTGTACGTTTTGTTGACCAATTTGGTCGCAGCAGAACTCAACGCTAGTATCGTTAACGTCAGCAGAGAAAGAAAGCTTAACACCGCCTGGGCAGTTGTCGAAGCTACCATCGTCTAAGTCGTTAGCCCAAATTTCTATACATCCAGTTTGCATAACTTCAACTACGATACCATTCTTACAGTAAGGAGTTGGTTTCTTGCAATCTAGTACAGTTACAGAAGAAGCACAAGCGTTAGAGTTTCCACAGTTATCCATTACACTGTAAGTAACACTGTAAGTACCAGGAGCAACGTTTTGGAAAGGACCAAAACCACTACCTAGGTCAGAGTCAACAGAAAGTGTAGTATCATCGCTACAATCTTGAATATCTTGTTGTGGCAATGTAACAGTAGCACCACAAGTGTTATCCTCGATACATACATCAGGAATAGCACATCCGTTAGGGAATTCAGGAGCTACTTGGTCTCTTACTTTGATTACCTGTTGGTATACAATGTAACCATCCCATGGATCCAAGTCAGGATCGGTGTCAGGAGGCAAGTTCAATCCAGTCAATGCATCAGCAGCGTCTGGGAAGTTAACTCCATTCCAAGAGTCGCGGAAAACACGAGGCTCCCAAGGAATACCGTCACCATCAAGGTCTCTGTATTGGAAAGGCATCGCTTGCTCAGGAACTTCAACAACCTCCTGGTCGATGTCGTCTCCAACAACACACCAGTTGATTACTGTCCAGTCACGAACGATTTTGTAACAAGCATCAGGAACTACATCATAGTAAGTATCTTCGTAAGAAACTGCTAACAATTCGCAAGTTTCGAAGAAAATGTCAGGCTCACCAAAATCAGGAGCGTCAGTACCACAGTCAACAGTGATGTCAGCTGGGAATTCAACTACCCAATCAGAAACGTGGTGTACGCGGATGACCTGAGTACAAGTCGCAGGACCGTTACCAGCATCATCAACCGCTTGCCAGGTTCTGGTGATAGTACCATTACCACATTGGTCGATATTAATGTTTACTGTAGGTGTAATATTTACAGCACAGTTGTCGTAGAATTCAGGAGCGCCAAAGTCAGGAGTCAATACTCCGTCGATACAAGCAGCGTCACCGTTACATAGTGAAACAGGTACTTCGTACTCATCCCACCATTGGTCACAAGTAATGTCTCTAGGACCTGGGCATTGTACAACGATTGGAGGCAATTTGTCAACAACGCCGACAGTTACCATACAAGTGTTGTAGTTCAATGCAGAGAATCCAGAAGTCAAGAATAGACCAGGAGTTCCGTCACAACCCAAAGTTGCAGATTCGAAAGTAGTGAAGAAAGCAGATGGGTCACCATCCAATACCAACAAGATAACTTGTACGTCTTCTCCTACCTCTTCGCAACAGAAGTCACGAGATGGATAGTAGCAACGGTTGAAGATATCCTGGCTGAAAGAATCATCCATCTTAGCCATCAAGTAGTGTACTGGCTTACAGTTGTCGTAAGAACCATCATCCAGGTCCTCAGCATAAAGCGTAGAACAACCGTCACCAACGCCACCATTGTTGGTTACAGAAATCTCAGTAATTTCATCACATACAGCTACTGGAGGAACTCTGTCCACAGTAGTTATTTCCATCAAACCTTCAGTTTGGTTATCACACTCATCCTTGTTTACGTAACGTACAACGTAACGAGCATTTTGTCCATTCTCCAACAATGGAATATCCCAGAAGATACCACCGTTAGAAGGAATAGTAGCAACCAACATACCACCTACTGGGTCAGCAGGAGTAGAAGTAGCAGCTCTAGTCCACAATTCAGTGTACCAGCCAGCTACAGAGCTACAAACGTCACCAGCAGAAGTTGCAGGAGGAATCACAACGTGTCCAGTACAAACTTGGTGAGGTCCTTGAGTTGGTGAGCTAGACTCATATACGTTAATGTTCATTTGTTGACCAGGAGTGTTAGGCGTTGTTAGTTCAGGACCTTCAACGTCAACAACTTTGATTACCTGATTGTGCTCAAGAACAGCAACAGGATCAGTACACCAGTCGATCAATGTCCAGGTACGTAGAATCTTGAATGTACCTTCACACTCGTCAATCCAGATGTCTTCGTGGTCAATAGACAATCCACAAAGGTCACCGTTAAATATTGGACGACCAGTGATTTCTGGGCGACCAGAACCAGTCAATTCAAGAACGTCTGCATCGTCAAGTCCATTCTCGCCACAAAGCTCACCAGGACAGCCTAAACCACCGTTTGCAACGTTGGTACTGTTGATGTCTTCGCGGTCTTTAGTTTCATTAGGAACAGTACAGAAAATGATTGTTCCATCATCATCATCACATAAAGGATCCAAGTTTACATTGATGATTCCAGTTGCAGGATCAGTATCTGTGATATAATCGTGCAATTCAGTAGGATCAATGATATTTGGATAAATTGCGTATTGGTTACAAGTCCACATAACGTCTCCTGGCAATTCTACATCACCAAGACCAGGTCTTGCAACAGTAATTAATTGAGTACATTGTGTCTGATTTCCACTATTGTCTTCAGCAGTCCATTTACGAGTGTAAACGCGGCTAGCTTCGCCACAGTCACCATCATCGTAAGACTCTTCGAAGGTAAGGTCGATATTTGGAGGAGTACCGTCACAAGCATCAAATACACCAATTTGAGGTGCAGTTGCAGTTACAGTCATACCAGCCAATACGATAACACCATCATCACCAAGAGCATCATCCTGGAAAGATAGATTCCAGGTACCTCCAGCATCTCTACCTACGAAGTTGTCTTCCATGTAAGTAGCTTGAGATACACCAGCTTGCAATACTTGCAATGGGCAACCGCCACAATCCAAGTCAATACAAAGTGTAATCGCTTGTCCACCAAATTGCTCATCAGTAAAGAGTGCGTCAATTGGCCACTCTTGTCCGAAACAACCACCGATAGTCATAACTGAAGTAGTCATTCCATCTGGAGGAGTTACGTCGATGTCCAAATCAGGCAACCAGGTATGCTCAATCAAAGTGATTCTTACGTCAAATTTCTCAACAGGCGTACCTGGAGGGAAGATTGAGTAATCAAAGTCATACGCATGGATGTCAGGATTAGGAGCACCAGGCTCACCAATAGGCTCATTAGGCTCTACCTGCATGTAAATAGGACCACTTACTTCAGGAGCAGGCTCGTTAGGAATATCTTCAGTACAAGAAATTGTCAAATCACGGCATTCCATGATTGGAGGCAATTTGTCTTCTACAGTCAAAGTTCCCCAACATTTGATGTTTCCATTTTCAGGATCCATCACTTCAACAGTATAAGTACCACCAATGAAGCTAGCATCAACCAAAGCACCAGGAGCGCCTACAGCGCCACCACCAGTAGCCAATACCTGACCAATAGCATTCTTGATAGTTACAACATACTCATCGTAGCAACCATATGGGCCACCTTCGAGTATCATATCAGCAGTTACTTCTGCCAAACAATCTTCGTCCAATGTTACTTGAACATTATCATTACATACAACGTAATCTATAGCACCTGGGAATTCGTTAACAGTGATATCAAATGTACACTGTGCAGGATTACCAGCAGCGTCAACAGCTTCGTAGCATAGCGTAGTTACACCAATTGGGAATAAGTCGCCAGGCCCGAGTCCTGTTGCATCACATTGAGTTACAGGAATATCAGTCGTAAAGATTTGGTAATGGATAGTACCATTCCATCCACGTGGCTCAAAGTTCACGAAGAATGGATAAGCAACACCAGAACCAAGAGAGTTATCAATTAACAATGTTCCATCTGTTACCTGAGGTGGAGCTGGTGGGTTGTCATAATGAACAGTACCCAATCCAACAGAAGTTACGTAAAGACCGTAAGTTTCACCAGGATTCACTTGCAAACCACCAACAGCAATTGGAGTAGGATTACCTTGTCCAGCCATAGGAACACCCATATCACTACCTAGCAATGTCCAGGCAGCAGGCGTATTTTCAAAGTTTTCGTGTGTACCTGCTTTGTACCATACTTCAAAGTTTGCATTTCCACCAGGTCCGCCGTTGAATGCCTGCGCATAGTGACCATCAAAGGAAGAAATCAAGATTGGAAGTGCTCCATTGTTAGTGATATCAAATTGGTTACCACCACCAGAACCACTAATCAATCCAGAACTATTTTGGAAGTTAGTAGTCAAAGAAGTCAAAGGACCTGCAAATGGACAGTTATCCGTTGCAAATGGAGGCGTGAAATCAACAACTCCAAAACAAGCACCCGGCAACAAGTTTATTGTGATGTCAGAAGGACAAGTCAATGATGGAGGCTCCGTATCTTCAACAGTTACGTTGAAAGTACAGCAAACCAAAGCACCAGACAATCCTAAAGCACAGTATTCTACCTCAGTAGTACCTACCGGGTAGAAGCCAGAAGCATTCGCATTTGCATTTTGGTTATTCACAAAATTAAGGGCACCAGTTGCTATAGAAACATCTACTGTAAAGGAGTTATTACAGAAGTTGTTGATACCAGAACCACAAGGATCAAACTCAAAAGTAAGGTCTGGTCCAAAGTTAGCAACCCAGGTATTCCATGTTCCTTGTGGGACCGTCGTAGAGAAGGTAGTTGGCGTACAGTCTCCATTGGAGTTTACACAAGTGAAAATGTTGATTCCATCAGGACCTTCCAAAGAAGCAGACTCAGCAAAACCAAAGCCCATATCCGCTTCCACGGTGAAGTCTAAAGCTACATCACCAAAATTGGACATTACTGCACCTGTCATCGTCGCTGGAACATTCACCGTAATTGGATTCGCAGTCCAGCTACCTGTTGCACTCAAGTTAGTGAAAGTAGGAACTGGTTGACAGGAAGGATCCAAAATAGGATCTCCAACAGTCACATCAGCACCACATTCTCCAGGATCGTTAGGAACCGTGATGTCTGAAGGACAAGTGATCGTACAAGGCTCACAACCTACAGCACCCAAATCAAAGATTTGAGAAGCACCCGCAGGTATTGTTGTTGGCAACAATACCGCTCCTGGAGGTTGCAGTTGATTGGCTGGAGGACAACCATTTACAGAATAGTCCTCAGAAGAAATAATTTGAACAGTCGCACCATTCCAGCCATCACCGAAGGTGTCGAAGGCGTGGAATTCATATGCTCCGGAAGGAACACATTGTACAATAGTATTATTAGGAATAAACCCTCCTGGAGGTTGACTTGCTTCGACAGTACCTAAAGAGGTATTGACCAAGTCCCAAGAAATCTCTCCGTTGAAGGTTCCGGATCCGAAATTAAGCGTCATTTCTGACTGACCGACCGGACACTGTGCCTGAACATTTAAGCTCAAACAACAACCTAATACCATTGCGAATACGGCCGTTAGCCATTTCGTAAAATTCGCTTTTTTCATGAGATTAGATTTTAGTTTTAAATTTAACATTAAAGCAAAAAGTTATAAGAAAAATTGAATGGATTCTTATATATCCTAAGTTAGCAAACACAACAATCCATCCTCAACCTTTCATTTAGTTAGACAACATTTCAACGGTATCCTCAAAAGTGGATTGAGCGCTGATAAAGTCACTAAATGGATTGTTGTCAGCATCGTAAACCAAACGGTTATATGCTCCGATAATGGCATCACCAACATTACCTGTTTGGTCAATACCTTTAATGATGTTTCTGTAAAAAGTACCTTTTACAAAAGCACGATTTTGCTGGATGTCGTCGCCATTAAAATCGTTGTCCAATTGATTGAAAGCATCAGTCAAAACGAACTTCGCCTCATTCGTCCCTAGGAAAGTCACCCCAGTGAATGAGAAAGCGTTTACCGTTGACAAATCCTTAGTTCCAGTAACTCCGGAGATGTCAGGCAAACCCGTTAACTCAGATTGCGCATTGATATTCGTCGTTCCCAACATAAGTGCAAGAACGAAAACGAATCCCAACATGCTTTTGAATGTCACATTCATCTTTTTCATGAGATTAGAATTTGATTAATGATTTAGTTAACAAAAGATATTCAATATACATTTCTGATTATCCATAAGTTATTAACCCCTCTCAGCTTGTCATGTCAAACTGAAAAGGGAAGCAAAAGAACCAACCTTAGTTAATCTCGGGAATACACAAAAAAAGGCATTAGCCGCCTTGCAGCGGACTAATGCCTTGCCTCATTAAGAAGAGTATTGTGTGTAAGATTCGTTTTTTTCACGAGATTATAATTTGTTAATAGGTTCTGGTATAATTTGCTAATAATGAATCTTCTATTTGTTGTATCAGTTCATCTCTAATAATTTATGAGTAGAACCAATCTTTCTGCACAGTCATTCGCCGCTTGTAATACATTATATATAAATGTGTAAGCCGGCAAAAGCGCGAGTGACATCTTCAATCACCCCTGGAACACATTCAAATTAGAATCCTGATTAATGGGAAAATACCTGGGAAAGAATGTAAGTAGAGTCTTTACGGTTTGAGGGAAGAAAAATGTGAAAAGTTGTTTTGGTGACTCTAGTGTAAATTTACATTCATAGGCGTTCGCAGTATTTCGGATTATAATTTGTGTGTGTTAAAAAATAATAAAATCAAATAACAAAAATACAAATACAAAATTACGGCCAATTTTGTTGCCGTTTATACCCTCATACGGGTATTTTTCGTATTAACTTTTTTTAAGACTTTTCAAAGAATTTCTTAAAGACTATTGGCAAAGATATAAACTTCGAATAAATATACAATTATACCTATCTTTTTTTTTCATTTTTTTGTTCCAATGCAACCAGCCTTACTTCGCCAATTTCAAAGACTCCTTCCAACTTCTCTCTATTTCCTCCTGAAATGCCTTTTTATCCCTTGTATTATTGATAAATAAATTATCATAAGAGGTCGTTATAGGCTTTCCATCCGCTTTAAAGTCATATATGTTTTCATATATCTTGGCAATCTTGCCATCAACAAAAGTGCAGTTGATTTCAAATGCATTGCCTTTTCCTACCTCTTTATTCCACTGGCGCAGCCGATAATAGACCATTTCACCATTCCTGAAATAAATTCTTTCCCGCTTTTCCATTTCGTCTGTATCTTCCGTATAGATTCCTCTAACTATCTCATCACCATTAAACATCAATTGCAAACCAATTATCCCTCCTCTCTGATCTTCAGGCTGAAAAGTTTTCTGAGGCAATTCCCTTTTCTTTCTATCGACCGCATTGCAATAACCCAACACATTTACAATCACTATAGAATCTTCAGGCGTCACCTCCACCCTGTCAGCTGGAAAAACACTCGCCAATCTAAATCCTTCTGCAAAAGGTATCGGTTGGATCTCAGTAGCATTTGCTGCACTTGGTTCTATTGCTGCAACTGCTTCCGGTTCCACATTGGTACTTCCTTCATCCCCACAAGCAATAAATAAAACAGTTGTAATCAGTAAAATGGGGAGTAATTTCATTTTTAACTTCATTTTCGTTGTTTTTAACACCTCGGTTGTCATTAAAAAATACTTTCATCCTTTTGATTTCGCCAAATAAGTTCAACTTCATTTTCTTACCAGACATTCAGTCTTCCCTTATTTGACGCAATCGAAGATTCATGAGGCGTTATGCCGAACTAAATGATGAAATTATTTTTTATAAACTAACTAATTCAAATTGGGGGCCAAAATTGAGGATTTTATCAAACTTTTCAGTTAATGTATATTTATTTTTTTAAATTTCAATTTTCAGTAATTTTGTGGCCCGAATTTTTATGGAGTACACATTATATATATGACATTCCCTCATTTTTGAGGCAAAATTAATTCTCATGAACAGTAAATCCCATTTTGTAATCGTACCGATTTTACTATTGATTGTATCCTGCAGTCAAATTAACAATTCAACAAATACCCAAACTACTTCCAACACACCCACTCTAAAGTTTGAATCCATTTCATCTGAGTCAAGTGGCATTGATTTTACCAATAAACTCGACATCAATAAGATGAAGCACCCTATTGAATATGTAAATATTTATAATGGGGGTGGTGTCTCTGTTGGAGATATCAACAATGATGGTTTACCCGATATTTACCTCACTGGTAATCTGGAAAACAATAAATTATACCTCAACAAGGGTAATTTTGAGTTTGAAGATATTACAGCAAAGGCCGGAGTGGCTTGCCAGGGTCTTTGGAGCACTGGTGCGACGATGGCGGATGTGAATAATGACGGTTTTTTGGATCTATATGTTTGCCAGGCATATTTTGATGAAGCCATGGGAAGAGAGAATAAATTATTTATCAATAACGGTGACCTCACTTTTTCAGAAAAAGGAAAAGAGATGGGCGTCAATGATTCCGGATACAGTATCACTGCTTCTTTTTTCGATTACAACAAGGATGGACATCTTGATTTGGTAGTCGGCAATCATCCTACAAGAAGACAACAACCCATTGTCTACCACAACAAAATATGGCAAAATCCAGTACACGAGTTTAGTGACCACTTGTACAAAAACAATGGTGACGGCACCTTTACTGATGTTTCCAAAGAAGCGGGCATTTTTAATTATGGCTGGACCCTGGGAATTGTGACTTCCGACCTCAATCACGATGGCTGGACGGACGTATACGTGGCAGTTGATCATTCAGAACCAGATCGATTTTATCTCAATAAAAAAGATGGCACCTTTGAAGAGGTTTCAGAAAAAAATATGAAGCATATTTCCCTTTCAAGCATGGGAATTGATGCAGCAGATATCAATAATGACGGATTGGTAGACCTCACGGTCATGGAAATGCTTTCCAGGGATAACTTCCGGGAAAAAACCAAAATGGCCAGCATGGATCCAAATAAATTCTGGACTTATGTCAATGTAGGATACCACTATCAGTACATGCGAAACATGCTTCATTTGAATACAGGAGGTGGAGCATTCAGTGAAATTGGTCAATTGGCAGATATCCAAAGGACTGATTGGAGTTGGGCAGCACTACTGGCCGATTTTGACAACGATGGCTGGAAAGATTTATATGTTGCCAATGGTTATTATCGCGAATTTTTGGACAAAGATCACAACAAAAAATTTGATAAAAAAGCAAAAGAGGCTAAGCAAAAAGGATTGCCGAGTGATCAATTACTAAAAGAATGGCTTGAAACGGCTCCTGCCACCCGCGTAGAAAATAATTTCTTTAAAAACAATGGCGATTTGACGTTTTCTGAAATGGCAGCAAAAGTTGGGGTCAATCACAAGGGTTACTCTACTGGTGCAGCATACGCAGATTTTGATAATGATGGCGACCTGGACTTAATCGTAAACAATATCGATGACCCTGCTTCCTTATATAAAAATACAACAATGGATCAGGGTGGAAGACACTATTTGCAATTACAACTCGCTCACAATCAATCTACTCCACCAAATGGCACTAAAATAACTTTGGAATCTGCGTCTGGACTACAGTATCAGGAAATGAGCTATACCAGAGGATTCCAATCCTCAGTAGATGGCATTATTCACTTTGGACTAGGTAGTGATGATGCGATTAAAAAATTGACAATTGAGTGGCCTGATGGAAAGACACAGGTATTGCAAAATGTATCGGTGGATCAACTATTGATTGCGAAATACGAAGAAGCCAATTCTTTACCTGCAAGTGCTTCTTATGATAATGCGCTTTTTGAAAACACCACTTCAAAAACGGCAATTGATCGCAAGCATGAAGAAGTCTATTTTGATGATTATTCCAAACAAATTTTGCTGCCTCACCAAATGTCTCAATTTGGTCCTTTTTTCGCCCAGGGGGATGTAAACGGAGATAACCTGGAAGACTTTTTCGTAGGAGGCGGGAATGGACAAGCAGGTATGGTATTCCTTCAAAATCAAGGTGGAACTTTTAGTTCAAAAAGTCCCGATTCCTTTAAAAAGGACACAGATTCAGACGATTTGGGCGCTACATTTTTTGATGCCGATGGTGATCAGGATTTGGACCTATATGTAGTGAGCGGAGGAAATGAATTTGAATTGGAAAGTACTTTTTATCGAGACCGTCTGTATCTCAATGATGGATCGGGTAATTTTTCAAAAGCAGAAAATGCTTTACCAGATATTCGCACAAGTGGAAGCTGTGTAAAACCTTTCGATTTTGATGGGGATGGTGACCAGGATTTATTTATAGGCGGCAGACATGTGCCAGGTAAGTATCCAGCACCAGCATATTCCTATTTACTTGAAAATCAAGGAGGTACATTCAAAGATATTTCATCACAAAAAGCTCCGGAACTCAATAGTTTGGGCTTGGTAACCGATGCAGTATGGACAGATTTTGACCAAAATGGAAGTGAAGATCTGATCATTGTAGGTGAATGGATGGCTCCTACTTTTTTAGCTCAAACAGACGGAAAATTTGAAAACAAGACGGCTGAACTGGGTTTTGAAGGTCAAATTGGCTGGTGGTTTAGTATAGAATTAGGAGATATTGACAATGATGGAGACGAGGATTTTGTTTTAGGCAATTTGGGCAAAAATTACAAGTATAGTGCAAGACCCGATAAACCCTTTCATGTATATGCTGAAGATTTTGATCAAAGTGGCACTTACGATATTGCGCTAGGTTATTTTTTGGAGAGTGATGTACTGTATCCAGTTCGAGGCAGACAGTGTTCTTCGGAGCAAATGCCTTCAATAGCAGAGAAATTTCCAACATATGAAGAGTTCGGCAAAGCATCCATTTTTGAAGTTTATGGAGAAGGCTTGAATAATGCCTTGCACTATGAAGCCACCAATTTTTCCTCTTCGATTTTAGTCAATAATGGTGATGGAAGCTTTGATTTGAAAGCGCTTCCAAATATGGCTCAAATTGCGCCGACTAATGCCATCCTTTTGGAAGATTTGGATAATGACCAAAACCTGGATCTGTTGATTGCAGGTAATTTATTCACCTCTGAAGTTGAAACCGGAAGGGCAGATGCCGGTAAAGGCTTGTTCCTCAAAGGTTTAGGTGATGGAAATTTTCTACCAATATTACCTCAAAAAAGTGGATTAATCCTGGACAAAGACGTAAAAGATATGGCCATCATTACTTCTGGTGGCAAAAAAATAATCCTGGTAGCCAACAATAATGAGGCGCTTGAAGTATGGCAGTGGCGTGCTACTGCACAAAATGAAATTTTAGGTTTGAAATAATGGAGAATTTGGGAGGTTGAGAATTTGAGAGGTTGAGAATTTGAGAGGTTGAGAATTTGAGAGTTAGCGCAATATGCTCTCATACGCTCAGTCTCTCATACGCTCAGTCTCTCATACGCTCAGCCTCTCATACGCTCGTATTTTCTTGTAAAATGAAACCGATTCATATAGTCCCATTCTTGATTTTTATTTTGGCATCCTGCCAACAAGAGGAATCTGTATCCTCAGATACGACCCTTTTCACACTACTCTATCCACAAGAAACAGGAGTCAATTTCCGCAATGATCTAAACGAAACCTTCGAGGTCAATTTAATGACCAATGAGTACATGTATTCGGGAGGTGGCGTTTCGGTTGGTGACATCAACAATGATGGTTTACAGGACATCTATTTTGTTTCCAATCAAGGGCAGGATAGGTTGTATTTAAACAAGGGGAAATTCAAATTTGAAGATATTACACTTACTGCTGGAATTAAATACGTATCAGGCTGGGCGGCAGGAGTTACGATGGCAGATGTCAATAGCGATGGACATTTGGATATATACGTCGTGATGGGCGGTGAGTACGAAAAAAATCCACAGAAACGAGGAAATTTGCTCTATATCAATAATGGAGGCCATACTTTTTCAGAGAAAGCTGCCGAATACGGCTTGAAGGATTTGGGCTCTGGTACAATGGCAGGTTTTTTTGACTACGATTTAGATGGAGATTTGGATTGCTATGTACTGAATCATCCAGTTCGACAGGTAAATTATCCCCTGGATTTGATGAATCAAATCAAGAACGATCCTCCTTCCCCTCAAGATCAGGATAGTGACCGATTGTATAGAAATGACAATGGCAAATTTACCGATGTTACCAAAGCTGCTGGCGTCTCCAATTGGGGTTATGGATTGGGAGTCGTTTTTGGTGATGTGAATAAAGATAATTACCCCGATATTTTTGTGACCAATGATTTTGAAGTGGAGGATTTTTATTACGAGAATAATGGCGATGGTACATTCACAGAAAAGATAAAAGAGCGCTTCGGTCATGTCTCATACTATGCTATGGGCGTAGATATGGCTGATTTCAACAACGATGGTTGGCTGGATATTTATGAAGTGGAGATGTTGCCTGAAAGTCGCAAACGCGCCATTACGAATATGCAAAGCATGAACCGTCAAAAATTTGAAACCATGGTGGCTTACGGGACGCACCATCAATACATGCGCAACTGCTTGCATTTGAATCGTGGAAATGGAGCCTTCAGCGAAATCGCCCAATTTGCAAAAGTCAATAAAACGGATTGGAGTTGGGGTACCCTAATGATTGATTTTGATGACGATGGTTACAAGGACATTTTCGTTGCCAATGGCATCGCACGAGACATGAAAGACCGCGATTATACGATGCGTGGCAATCAATTGGCACAACAAACTGGAGGTGGCCTTTCATTAGAACAGGTTCACAGTTTGGTCCCTTCAACCAAAGTAAGCAATTATGCCTACCAAAACAAAGGCGATCTTTCTTTTGACAACAAAACGGTTGATTGGGGATTGGATAAGAAAGGATTTTCTAATGGAGTTTCTTATGCCGATTTAGACCTTGATGGCGATCTGGACTTGATTGTTAACAACCTCAATGAAGAACCCTGGATTTATAAAAACAACAGTAAACAAAAAGGCAATAATTACCTGAATATCAAATTCTTAGGAACCAAATCCAATCCTGATGGAATTGGAACAAAAGTAACAATACATACCGCTCATGGCATTCAATACCAGGAAAATTATACAGTACGTGGTTTTCAATCCACCAGCGAGTCACTGGTGCATTTTGGTTTGAAAAATTTGGAATCAGTTGAAAAAGTAGAAGTGGTTTGGCCAGATGGGAAGACAGCCGTAAAAAACGATATTTCCGTGAATCAGGTGCTGACTTTTGAATATAAAAATGCTCAGGAGCGTACTCAAAATGAATCGGCTCAAGAGACCATATTTAAGGACATTTCTCAAACTGCAGGCATCAATTTCAAACATGAAGAAACCTGGTTTGACGATTATAAAACTGAAATTTTATTGCCTCACAAAATGTCTCAACACGGTCCTGCATTAGCGACAGGAGATGTCAATGGAGATGGCAACGATGATTTTTACATAGGTGGTGCAGCAGGGCAATCAGGAGCCATTTTTATGAATACCGGAACAGGAAGTTTCACTATTTCTTCCAAATTAACTTTTAGCAATTTAGACGCTGATAAAGATCACGAAGACATCGGTGCTCTATTTTTTGATGCAGATGGCGACAGTGATTTGGATCTGTATGTTGTAAGTGGAAGCAATGAATTTCAGGAAGGAAGCCGCTATTTCCAAGATCGATTGTATCAAAACGATGGTAAAGGCAATTTCAAAAAAATGCCTGCTGCCCTACCTCAAATAACGGCTAGTGGTTCCTGCGTCGTTGCTGGTGATTATGATAAAGACGGAGATTTGGATCTTTTTGTTGGTGGTCGTTTAGTACCCCAAAAATACCCACATCCAGGTCGCAGTTATGTTTTGAATAATGACAATGGAAAATTCAAAGATGTGACCGAACAGATAGCTCCTGAGTTAGCCAATCGAGGCATGGTGACTTCTGCCATTTGGACAGATTATGACCAAGACGAAGATTTGGACTTGATGGTTGTTGGTGAGTGGATGCCTATTGCCGTCTTTGAAAACGAAAGTGGTAAATTCACAGAAAAAACGGATAATCGTGGACTTGCAAACACAAACGGTTGGTGGTTTAGAATTATTGAGGAAGATATGGACGAGGACGGAGATTTGGATTATGTGGTAGGTAATATTGGATTGAATCACAAGTTTAAAGCTACTGAAGACAAACCATTCCAGGTCTATTGCTCAGATTTTGACTCTACTGGCACACTGGATATCGTACTTGCGAATTATTCTACTGACGATGTGCTGTATCCGGTAAGAGGTCGCGATTGTTCTTCTGAGCAAATGCCATTCATAACCAATAAATTCCCAACATTTGCAGAATTTGGAGAAGCTAATTTAGATGATGTTTATGGCGAGAAATTGAACACTGCCTTACATCGCGAAGCTAAATTATTCGCTTCGGTTTATCTAGAAAATACCGGCGCTGGATTCAATATCCACAAATTGCCCACAGAAGCACAATTATCTGCGGTGACAGGCATCCTCGCTCAGGATTTTGACAATGACGGTAAAAAAGACTTACTCATCGCTGGAAATATGTATCATACTGAAGTAGAAACCAGCCGTGCCGATGCAAATATTGGTTTGTTTCTAAAAGGGGATAACCGTGGCAATTTTAGTCCAATAAACATTGAAAAAAGTGGATTTTATGCTCCTGGAGATGTTAAGGATATGCAATTGCTCTCTTCTGCTAATGGGAATACTCTTATTCTCCTTTCAAAGAATCACGGAAAAGTCCAGGTTTTTGACTTGTAATACAAGAACCTTACGGGAAGGCAAGCTCTCCAGGAATTGCAAACTTCTGGAGAGCTAAGCACGGAGCCTATGCCTTTTGGGTTTGCAAATCAAACCCCTTATCTCTAGATTTTCTCGATTTCAAAAAAGGAATGAGCATAGGTACTTTACTTTTATAGCTCAAATACCGTTCACCAAAATGATTGATCAAATCACGCTCTTCCAATTGAATGCCTACCAAAATATATCCGGTACAACCTAGTGCAAACACCAAATGAGCTAAAGTCATGGTCGGTGTCAACCAAAAGGCCATCATAAACCCAAAATAAAGTGGGTGACGCACGATTTTGTACAAGGAAGGGGTGTTAAAGGGCAATTCTGTATATGGCTGTTTGCGAAAATTCAACCATACCTGCCTAAGTCCAAACAAATCAAAGTGGTTGATCAGGAAAGAACTCGCGAATAAAATCGCCCAGCCAAGTCCAAATAAAGCGTAAAAAATGCCTTTCAAAATGCCATCTTCCAAAGCCCAAACGACTCCTCCCATTGGCTCCCAAAGCCACATAACCAGGGAAAGCATGATACTGGAAATCAGTACATAAGTACTTCGCTCAATCGTCTCAGGGATAATTTTGGTCCACCATCTTTTGAAGGACGCGCGAGCCATTACACTGTGCTGAACGCCAAAGGCAAGCAGCAAAGCCAGGTTGTTGAACAATGCATGAATAAAAGAAACTTCCACTACTCCATCTATGCTTTTTGGAACAAAGAGGTTTCCTATGAAGCCAATGGCATATAGGATGGTTCCAAAAAAGGCAAAGTAGGCGATGATTCCGTACAAGAGAAATGCAAAACGTTTCATGATGTTAGTTTTTAAAAGTTAAGAGAAACTGCAGCATCACCCTTTCGGGCTCGCTGCAGTTATACTTTTTGATATTATTTTGATTTCAATGCAAAAATGTGGGCCGGAGAAAGGATTTAAAATGGCAGATGAGTAAGGAGAATAACTACCAATGCCAGGAGGGCATTATTCTGAGTTGAAAGAAAAAAGACTTGATTTTTTGAAAGATGACCTTTACAAAAAATACTACTCAAAAAAGGTGACCAATTACTCATGTTATGATGCATATCACTCAAATGCCGAGTTTGAATGAAAAATTTTACCTTTATTTGAATATTGTTTAATAACCTGTTTATGAGGCTGTTATATAAAATTATCATACTATCCGGTATTTTAATTCATGGAATTGGGAAATGGGGATTATCCCAGCCTAAATTCGATAAGGCCATCCATTTTGACAAAAAGAATGGCTTGCCTGACAATCGAGTCAAATGGGTGGCTAAAGGTAAGCAGGGTTTTATCTGGATAGGAACCAGTGAAGGTTTGAGTCGTTTTGACGGTATCCATTTCAAAAATTACCAACACGATCCTGAAGACCCAGGTTCCCTGATTGACAATCGGATCAATATGGTTTTGCCCACCGAAGATCGAATCTGGATTGGGACACAACTGGGGCTATCCTATTTGGATTTGAACAGTGATAAAATGGTCAATTATCAAATCAATCATCAGGGCAAGATGAAGAATTTAGACCGAAACTATTTGACCTGGGCCTATGTCCTGTTGGAAGACAAAGATGGGCAAATATGGATAGGAACCCGGTCAGTAGGCATTTGTAGATACAGACCTGAAACAGATGATTTTCAATTTTATAATGCCCCACAAGCTGACGGCAGTACCACAAGGCACAATTCTGTTATCAGAATGATAGCGTCGCGGGTAAATGATTCGCTGATATATGCAGGTACGGGAGAAGGATTGATTGAACTGAACCGAATAACTGGTAAACAAAAGCTTTATAAATTTGAAAGAGCTGACAAGATTTTAGAAAACAACCTCAATATTTTTCGAAGAATTTATCAACATACAGATGGGTTGATCTATTACGGTAGTTGGGGGTCAGGTATTTTCGTTTTGGATCCAAAAGATGGTTCCGTAAACACTTTGGAAGTCAAAAAAGGACCGATACAGGAGCTCAATGTGAGTTCCATTGTTGATATCAAGCAAAAAAGTGAAGAGGAGCTTTGGATTTCCAATTCTTACGGCTTGATGGTTTACGACATATCCAAAAAAGAACTCAGTGTACATAAAAAAGAGAATCCCAGGAAAAAAATCCTTTACAGGGGAATTGAATGCATAGATGATCAGAATAGAGCCTGGGGATTTAACCCCTATGGACTGGACTTATTTGATCCAATGATGCAACAATTCACATTTCATTCCTACGCTGATTTAAACGAAGGTGTTTGGGGATTTGCATTTTATATTTTGGAAAATCCAGAACAGGAGTTGGTTTCCGTTTTGCCCCGAAGTGCAGATGGTCTCTTTCATTTTGACAAAAAATCACAGACCTGGACAAAAACGATAATTCCTCCCCAATTCCGCTCTGAAAATGACATGCTGGAAGGACGCGGGTTTGCAATGGATCCAACGGGTAATTACACCCTGTCTACTAAAGAAGGGCTATTCACCTATAATTTCAAAACAAATTCCATCACCCCTTTTGTATACAATCCAAGCATTCGGGAGAAGGAATTTAGCGAAATAATTTGGGATGCAGCCGGCAATCTTTGGCTATGTGCTGGTCAAACCGGTCTGATACGATACAATCCCAAAACAAAAGAGATCCGCAATTTTAAAAAAGATCTGGAGCCAGGTGATCCCCCAATTATGGGGCGGTTGATCAGCAAAATTTTCATGGACAGTCGAAACAGGGTTTGGGTTCGCAGAACTAATGGCGTGAGCGTGTTTTTGCCAGATCAGGATTCCATGCTCAATATTCTGGAGCCGATCATCGGAGAAAAAATGTTTTCTTATGTACATACCATAACTGAGGACAAAATTGGACGAATATGGCTGCTGGCGTCCCGTGCCAAATTGGGCTTTATTAATCCGGATGAACCAGAAAAAGGAATGGTTCAAATACTTGATTTGAGCGACAAAATGACCTCTGGAGAAATTCGGAAAATAGCAGCTGACCCTAAAGGGAATATCTGGGGCTATGGTAAGAAGCAATTGTTCAAAATCAATGTTGAGGATCTTTCCGTTTCGTTCTTTCAATTAAAATACGGCGCCGAGGATTTGGATGCTTATTCTTTTCGGTTTCTTGATTCAGGAGAATTGGTATTTGGAACCCGAAACGGTATCATTCTGGCAAATCCCAATGACTTGAAGAGAAATGAAGAATTGCCAAAACCCTACCTTTCAGAAATTAATGTGATGGGTAAGCCGCTAAAAGGGGACACGGCAATTTCCAAAAAGCAGGTATTGGATCTAAAACACTGGGAAAACTTCTTGTCATTTGAGTTTTCAGCTCAAAGTTTTACCCTCGGAAATCTGACGAAATTTCAATATCGCTTAAAAAATTTTGATGACTGGCAAGATGCCAATGAACGCCGCCATGCGAATTATACCAATGTTCCAAGTGGTGAATACATTTTTCAAATCAAAGCTGCAAATAATGAGGGCATTTGGAATGAAGAAATCTTTGAATTGCCCGTCATCATTGCAACGCCCTGGTGGGCTGCCTGGTGGTTCCGACTATTTGCGATTTTAGCTTTGGTATATCTCGGGTATAGAATTTACCAATACCGAATACGGCAAATTCGCGAAAAGGAGCGGCTAAAAACAGAATTCGAGAAGAAAATTGCCAATGTTGAAATGACAGCTTTACTGGCACAAATGAATCCTCATTTTTTGTTCAATTGCCTCAATTCGATCGATAGTTATATCATCAAAAATGATTCAAAAAAAGCCTCTGAATACCTCAATAATTTCGCGAGATTGATTCGCTTAATATTGCAAAATTCCCGATCCAATTACGTAAGCCTGAAAGATGAACTGGAAACGTTGGAACTCTATATGCTGATGGAAAGCCTCCGTTTTCGAGATAAATTTCAATACCAAATCAACATAGCAGAAGACATAGATGTATCAAACATAGACATTCCTCCAATGCTCATCCAACCTTATATCGAAAATGCGATTTGGCATGGATTGATGCATAAGAAAAACAAAAAGGAAGGCAAAGTTGAGCTTTCTGTTTCTCGTCAAAACGGCAGACTTCATTTCAATATTGAAGACAATGGAATCGGGCGTGAAGCAGCCAAAGCAATCAAACAAAAACACCCCAATCGAGGCAAAAAGTCCATGGGAACCCAAATCACCCAGGATCGAATCGAGATGATCAATAAACTGTACAACCTGGAAACAAGTGTAGCCACTTTTGATCTGGAAAACGAACAAGGAGAGGCAAGTGGTACGAGGGTGGAGTTGATAATTCCTATTTAAATAATGAGGAATGATAAATGATGAATGATGAATAGTGATTCTCGATTCATCATTCATCATTCATCATTCATCATTCAAAATATGCGAAATGATAAAAGCAGTCCTAATCGATGATGAAATCCATAGCATTGAGACCATGCAATGGAAATTGGAAAATTATTGTCCTGAAGTAGAGGTAATTGCCACATTTGATGATCCTGTGGAGGGGGTAAAATATTTGAAACAATCTTCACCGGACATTTTGTTTTTAGACATCGAAATGCCCATGTTGAATGGTTTTGATGTGCTGGAGGAATTGAAAGGTTCGATTGATTTTGATGTGATTTTCACTACGGCTTATGACAATTTCGGTATTCAGGCAGTAAAGTTTAGTGCATTGGATTATTTGCTAAAACCGATTCAAAATAAGGAACTCAAAGAAGCAGTAGAGAAGCACATTCAAAAAGCCAATTCGAGACCTCCATCGGAGCAAATCAATACACTCTTGCAAAATGTAGAAGCAGAGAAAAAAGGGCAGCCGGGGAAGATTGCACTGGCAACCAAAGAAAGCATTGAATTTGTGGAAGTTGCTCAAATCGTTTGTTGTGAATCGGATAGCAATTATACCATGGTCTATTTAAAAGACAATCGCAAGCGCCTGATATCCAAAACTTTAAAAGAGTTTGAACAATTACTGACTCCACATAATTTTTATCGTCCTCACAACTCGCATCTGATCAATCTGAGCCATGTGAGAGAATTTATTCGAGGAGATGGGGGTTATTTAGTGATGGAAAATAAAATGAAAATTCCTGTGTCGAGGACGAAGCGGGAAGAATTGTTAAAAAGGTTATCGTAATACGGCTCTGGAGAGCCGTGGTATATTTTAGTATCGATGAAAACCCAAACAGAAATAAGAACAAAAGACAACCTCAGGATTAGCCTGACTAGCTGGTCACCAGAAGAAATTCCCAAGGGCGTTATTCTCATTGGCACCTCTATTGCAGTGACACAGGCGATTTATGAAGATTTCGCAGCATGGTGTTGTTTGAAGGGCTACCAGGTATTCACATTCGATTATCGGGGGATTGGGCGTTCTGCGCCGAAGAAATTGAGAAATTTTAAAGCAAGTTTGTACAAATGGGCGACTCGAGATTTAGATGCGGTTTTGTTACATGCACAACATCAATTCCCAAAACAAGAACTCATTTTTTTAGGCCATGGGCTGAGTGGAGAAATTGTGGGTTTGGCACCTGCATCCCAGTATATTGATAGAATGATCATGGTCAATACCACCTTTACTTGTGGGCGCTTTCGCCCCTGGAATTACCGAGTCTGGATGAAGGGAATTTTGTTTTTTGGTCCCATTTTAGTGCTGCTTTTTGGATACTTCCCTGGCAAACTATTAGGTTTCTTGCAAAGTGTACCAACAGGCGTCATGCATCAGTTGAGTGTTTGGTACAATAACAAAAATGGACTATTTGACATTTACTCTGACCACAATTTCCGGAAACTCAAAATGCCTTTGCTTGCTTTGCATGTATCGGACGATTGGTTAACACCGCCTTTTGCCGTAGTAGCGCTTTTGCGGAGGTTTCCGAATGTAGATATTCAACGAAAGTTGTTGACCCCTAAAGAATGTGGAGTGCGGAAATTGGGACATTCAGGATGCTTTCTTGAGGATCAAAAAGAAGGAGGAGTTTGGAGTGTTTTGATGGGATGGTTGGAGCGCTGACCCTACGTTGAAGAAAACTTCCATTTCCAAAACCCATAAATGCCCTGAAGGGTAAAAATGATACTTTTGATTACATACAAATAGATATCGCGATAGAGTCCAAAAACGATGCTGATCATTTGTTGAATTATTTGAAAATACCAACCCCCTATCTTCTTTTTTCCCAATAAAATGGTTTTGAAAATGATGGTAATCCAGAGTATCAATTCACTCAGTGATTTTCCTCCAAGATCAGGTAGCAAAGTAAGGCTAAATATAAAAATACCCACCGTCAGCCAATCAAAAAATCCGTGCCATTTGTTTTCGGGATGATGAAACAAAAAGTAATTTTTTATAGCCAAAACACCCATCATGCTTTGATTCCAAACAGACATCCAGGAGTCTTTAAACCACAAGACATAAACCAGAGCGATGGAGGACAGGAGGTAAAACAACCAGCCTACTTTGTTTTTCTTTGCCAACAAGTGGTACATTGCTATCGCGGAAAACACGTTGATGGCTTCTGCAATAAATAAATCTAATGTGGTGTACAGCATATTTACCCTGAATCATTTAAGTAAAAGTTTAAGTTTAAGCTGAATTTCTTCATTAAACTGCTAACAGTTTATGAACCTGGAATTTATTTTCGTCTGTGCGTTTATTCGTTTTCTCTTCTTTACAGATCAGCAAAACCTGAGTTTTTCAAATCATTGATTTTCAAATAGATATGTTCATTTCTCACATCAAAAACAATGTGAAAACGTTTTAACAAATCTCCTCCCATCACACTCATTTTCTGTCGCCCAATTGCACCTTCAAAAAAACCAATTGGTAAATTGGAGAATTCGGTTTTGCCAATAGAAAAAGCAGGTAGAATGCCTTTTTTGGTAGTCAATTTATTGCCAGCAGAGTCTTTCAATTTGCTTTCGCTGATGATTTTTACTTGCTCGCCCAGTTTGTGTTTTTTTACAAATTCATCGTCAAATAGCAGTGTTCCGGCATAACCCGTGTGGATGAGGAATTGATTGCTGAAAAGCTGCTCACCGATCTTGCAGTTGCCTTCGATAAACATAAAACTTCGATTGAAAATTAGTTTCAGTTTTTGAAAGCCCTCTTCCAGGTTGGGCAGCTTAGAATGTAACATCATCAACTCTTGTTCAAAATCAATTTCCACGACTTTGTCTTTAAAGAGGTTAGGACCAAATTTCCCGTCAGTACCAGGTCCTGAATGCCGGTTCTCCCAAATTGTCAGGCTATCCCATTGGAAATTGCCAATTTGCAGACTATTGTTTTCGCTATTTCTACTACTGCCTCCCCCACCCCAGCTTTTCATTTCTTCGGGTTCATTGAAAGTCAGATTGTCTAATCGCTCAGTAGCCTTTTCGGTTAGGGAAATAGAATTTGCAGCTGTATGGAACATTAAAGTCACCGTGTCTTTTTGATTGAGGAAGGCTTTAATGGAGATGTTGTTATGCTCAGTGAGCGTGAAGGAGATGGTGTCGGTTTTTGATTCACCAGATATGTTATAGTTTTTGTTTTGGCCGATGCCAATAAATGGAATCAATAATAGAAATAAGAGCCATGTAATTTGATTCATTAGTGAGTATTGAAGTAAGTGATAGATAATAGCGAAGGTAGGGATTTGACTGAAGAATGATTAAACCCCACTCAACAACTGACGTCAGCCACTCAAAATCCCCGCCATCCACTCAAATACCATTTCCCAATCCTCAAACTGACTCTACATTTGCCCTGTCAATAACGAAAAGTGCACTATTAATTGACATTTTATTATCACCCGATACTTTTAAATCATCTATAGAGAACATTCGTTTTTGAAATCACCCGAAAACAATTTCTCGACCCTAAGGATCATTGACAGTCTGGATCCTATCTTAAAAATCAATCATGAAAAACTTATTTGTAGTCATCACCCTACTGGCTTTGGCCTATTCTACGCAAGCTCAAAAACCAAAACCTTTGAGCTTGCCTATCACCACCTTTACTGATTTTTCACATACCCCTGAACCAGCTTACAGTTACAATTTTGGAGACCCTGTTTATGCAGATATATTCAATGAAAATTCAAGCACTTACAAGCCTTCAATGAGTAATCGTTATTACATTTCCATTTACGGACCACGGCACAAACCCGAACCAGCAACCAGCAATATTGGCTATTTCGATTTTCACAGGGGCTCAGATATTACGCCTGATGTAAAATATACAGAGAATGGAGTCACCACAATTTACGATGAAAACAATGCTCCTCCGATTCGTTGCATGTGTGAAGGAGATGTTGTCGAAATTCTGGATGGAGATGATGCTACCGTAGAAGCAACAGGCGAAGGCAGATCCGTCATCGTCAAATGTGATGACGTTTTTGCTGCAGATCCTACCTGGGGAAACATTCACATTGCTTATCGTCATCTGGAATCTATTTCTGTAGCAATTAACGATGAAGTAGAAATTGGGGATGAGATTGGTATCATGGGAGAAAGTGGTTTAACAGAAAACGTACACTTGCACTTAAGCGCCATAAAAATAGAAGCAGGGACTGGAAAGAAAAGAAACGTACACCCCATGCGCATTTTTAACCCAGATGGATATGATCATCTACTCGATCAATTAACCCAAGCCGAAATCACCCAACTGGATTACGATGCCAACTCTGCTTTGTTCAGAATAGTTGTGCCCTATAACATGGCTAACTTTAAGCATATCAAAGTAACTGCAGATGGCGGTTATGTACGAACCTACGATTTTGAGGAAATTGCCAAAAAAACGGTCAATGAAAGTGATGATAATGACATTGTCAATGGGCTGGAATTGTTTGCATACCCTTTTAATAGAGGTCGAGATGCCTATCGCCGTTTTTGGAATCGATACGATGATGGGTGGTTGGACGATACCTACCCTGCAAGCCCTGACAGAGGAACTGGCAATTATTACCCATTCCTAAGTGAAAATTTACTAGCTACCCCAGCCTATGTCATGGATATTTTGGTGAAGGATTTGCCAGCAGGTTACAATATCCAAAATGTACAAATCAGTCTGTTGGATATATATGGTCATGGCGTAAAAGCGAATGGACAGTTTGCAAATGGAAGCTTCTTTGCCTATGCAAGAGCAGATGAACATGCAAAGGATGTTGAGCACAAAAATGGAAATTATGTTGAAAGTGATCCAGACCTGGATTTAGAAGAAGGAAGATACGTCGGACTTCAATTTACAGACTTAGGTTTACCAAAAGGAGCCTGCATTAGCCGAGCATTTGTTCATTTTCGTGCAGATGAAGATTCGAAGCCAGGTAGATTGGATTTGGAAGTCAGTGCAGAGAGGACTGGACAGGCTTTGCCATTCTCTTTGTCCAACGATTTAATTGCTCGTTACGGAAACGAAACCAACACCTCCATTTCATGGTCATTGTATAACTGGATTGACGATGAGATGCAAGATTCTCAAAAATTGGAAACCATTCAGCCAATTGTCAATGAATTGGTCGGACTTCCCAACTGGTCAGAAACCAGCCCTATGGTATTGCTTTTCGAAGGCTTGAGTGGCAATGGAGAGTATCCGGCCAGTGCTTATTATGGAGATACTTTGAGCCGCGACCAAACTTACATTTATATTGAATATCAAGACATCCAAAATGAAAGTCCAAGCATCAGTTATTACAAACCGGATGATAATTCCATACACGATTTTACGCAGCCTGTATATTTGAAAGCAATTGCTACTGATGTTGACAATAATCTAAGCACCATTGAATTTTTTGTTGACGATGAATTTGTAGGATATGGTACCCCTACCTGGGGAAATCAATACTATTATGCATGGACACCTAACTCAATTGGAACCCATACAGTATATGCAGTTGCTACCGATGATTGCGGACAAAAAGACATTACAGAAACCATTAGTTTTAAAACCCTGCAAAAGCAAACCTTTCAACAAAAAATTACCAAAGGCAGCAACGATGTTGAGCAATCGCTTTATGGACAAATGAACCTGACAGATGGAGATCTGGAATTGACAAGAAATCAAATATGGTCATGGCATTTTGCTTATCAAACTGTTGGACTACGATACGAAAATGTAAGCATTCCAAAAGATGCTGTCATCACCAATGCCTATGTGCAATTTACAGCAGATGAAGTAGGTACCGCGGCAGGTTCGATGTACATCTACGCGCACGATGTAGATAATGCCCCAGTATTCACCTGGTCAACCAACAATCTCACAAATAGAACCCTGACCAGTGACTATGCCTATTGGTATCCTTCTCAGTGGAATACAGTTGGAGCTGCTGGCTATGCCCAAAAGACAGCAAACATGAAAAAGGTCATCCAGGAAATCGTCAACCGTCCAGGATGGAACACTGGAAATAATCTGGCAATCATCATCAAAGGAACTGGTAAAAGAACTGCTGAATCCTACGAAGGAATGCCAAGCGGGGCACCGAAGCTGGTTGTCGAATATTTTGATCCAAATGATGGAACTGCTTTTATTGGTTCCAACAATGATAATGAGCCTAAATTCGACGAAACTTTTGAAGCAAGGGAATCGGAAGCTGATTTGGACACCATGGGAGCTGAAACTTTAGATTTTGACGTCAAGGTTGCTCCAAACCCCGTACCAGGACAGTTTTTTACGGTTCAAATAGAAGCACCTTTTTCAGAAGAGATCGCCCATGTTACCTTTAGTGATATGGTAGGGAGAATTATCTCCAAAGAGATATTGATGTTGAACGAAAGAACAGAAGTCCCCTTAAGTACAGATAATTATCCGGCAGGAACTTATTTGGTGAATGTGATCATTGGAAATCAGCAACAAACCAAGCGAATTATTTTAATAGGAAATTAATTTTTAGAATAAAAATCAAGGAAATTATTGGTTCCGAATTTTCAAAAGTGAAGGTTCGGGATTTTTAATCTCCTTTCAAAATGCTTAAATCAAATTTAAATCCGGGAAGCACATCTTTGCCAGATAGTATTTTATCAAATCCGGATATTTTTTCTTCTTCTTTATTTGGTTGATAAATCCAGACCATTTCATTTCAGGGTCAATCAACCAAGCTAGTTGAACGCCATTTCCTATCCAGGCATCATTCATTTTCTTTTTCAAATCTTCAAGGCTATCTGAAGGACTTTTTACTTCAATTACAAAATCTGGAACAATATGAGCAAATTGCTTGCGCTGCCATTTGGAAAGCTGGTTATGTTTTTCAAGAGATACCCATGCTGCATCCGGCATTCGTTTTTCTCCTGAAGGAAGAATAAACATCGTGGCAGAACTAAAAGTCTTGCCTAATTTGGTTTTGCGGTTCCATAATCCTAAATCCGCAATAATTTCACTTTCGAAGTTTCCGGTTTCATAAGTTGCCGGAGACATTATAATGATATTACCATGTTTATCTTGTTCTATTTTTAAATTTGGATTTAAAGTGCAGAATTCTAAAAACTCTTCTTCGGTCATAGGCAGACGCATATCATTCACTTTCCAGTCATCAAAACTGAAAGCTAAACTATTTCTTTTTTTTGATCCTTCAGGTCTAGCCATAACTTCGGTAAGTACTATTCAAATTAGAATCCAGAATTTAAGGTTTTTTGAACATCAATTCAACAAGGAAAAAAACAAAAGGCAACATTTATATTCAAACCGCTAACTTTGCCCAATCAGCAATCTCCACCTTATGCAAATAAAAAAGGCATTCATCATCATTTTGGACATCAGTGGATATACCAATTTTGTAAAGCTACACAAGGTCTCCCTGATTCATGCCGAGAAAATAATCAGTGAGCTTTTTGAATCCATCATTGATTCTTCCACCAACCCATTGGTACTCAATAAATTGGAAGGTGATGCTGCTTTGTTTTACGCGATCACAGACAATCCGGTAGAAATGTCTCAGGAAATCAAACGGCAATTGGAGGAAATGTTTGCTGCTTTTAAAACGAAAGAAGGACAATTGGTTAGTGCCTGCCAAATGTGTATTTGCGAAGCTTGCAATCAAGTCAAGGAATTGAAATTAAAAGCCATTGTTCATTATGGCGAAATATTGCTCAAACAAGTCAGCACTTTTCAGGAAATTGCCGGGGCGGATGTCATTCTGGCGCATCGTTTCCTGAAGAACTCCATTAAAGAAAAAGAATACATATTGATGAGCGATGCTTTTTATAGCCTAAGCGGAGGATTAAATGGATTGAGTACCAAAAAGAAAACGGCCACCTATGATAATGAAAAGGTCGGGATGTATGTTTCCTATCCAAATAATACAGCGGAGACAGCCGAGTCCTATGGCTTTTGGGCAAATATCAGCCTTTACTCAAAGATTGTGAGGCATTGGCTAGGGCGCATTTTTCAAGTTCGCTGAGCATGCTTTCCAAACTTCCAAATTGGGGAATCCTCCAGCGTTCACAAACAATATCCACATTCCCCTTTTTCCAAAACCCTTTCGGACAACAAACCATCAATTTTCCACTTTTTGCAAACAGCCCTAACTCAAGTAGACTAATCGGAGATTTTGTATTAGGATCAAAATAAAACAAGATAAAATCAGCCTTCTCCAAGGCATCCAATTCCCAATTGACCTGCTCATAAAAGTTGGGATTCTGAATATCTTCTTTCCAACTTGTGTCCCAATCTGCTCTCCTTGGGTTCAATATAGTCAAAGGACAATCCCCGAGCAGCCGAATTGTTCGTTCCTGCCATTTTTCAGCTTTGTCTTGTTCTATACTTCCAGCAAGAAATACAGAAGGAGTTGTTATAAACAATGGTTCTGGTGCTGTGATTATTTTCATTTTTTTTGTTGTGTTGTGTGGCGGGGTGGCGGGTATTCGGGGTAAGGGGTTCTACCATCCCGTAAACCCATTTCCCCGCATCCCCGTCACCCCGCCAACCCGCATCCTCGTAATAAAAAATAAACATCTATTTGATTGCAACAGATTAAACCAAAGTGCATTTTTCTACCTCCAACTGCTTGCTAATCAAAGCTCTAATCTCCGACAGAGAAGTCTCTATCAGCAATTCTCCATCTTTATAAACCGTTTTGAGTAAACCAGTTTTTTCTGCTTCTTTGCTGACTTCTTCTTCCATACTCCAGATTTCTGTTTCATTTCCATTCAATTTCAAGAGTCCTTTTGCAGAAACTTTGGTTCCATCATCAGTTGTTGGATTTTTGAAAATATTTCTACCGACTCCATTCACTTCACCATATGTGGCTTTCATTGCAAAACCGAAAGTATCGCGAGTAACATATTGATAGGTGTAAGAGCCAATGCCGAAAACGAGATTGGTACTGGCAAATCCTTTTTCGAAAAGCCGTGCACAAATATTTCGGCACCGTTCAAGCGTAATGCTATCTCCATAAATCAAGCCGATATGTTCGTCCAGTTGCTTGAATCCTTTAGAAGTGTATGTGCCTCCAAATGTTTCCCAAAAACATTCCACAGCACCCTTAAACTCCGGAGTTCCAGGTTTAGCATCTGGATCTCCGCAAATAATTTTTATCGGATCTCCGCTATCGGGTCGAATGACAACTTTTCCATCTCGCACCAATATTTCTTCTTTCAACCTTGGAATATATTCCGTTACCACCTTCCAGAAATCCCATGTATCAGAAACGATGCTGACAATTCCTTTAGGATAAATAGTTTGAATGAGCCTTCTGAAAGTTTCGATTTCATTTGCCTCAGTTCCCATACACATCACGGAATGCTCTGTTGCAGGAACGCTTAAGCCTATAACTTCTTTTTCACAATCAGCAAAATAGTATTCTTCCAAAAAATCTATTGCGGGTATCGTGTCCGTACCTTGAAAATTCAATAAATGCGCAGCCCCACTCATCAAAGCTGCCTCCAGTCCAGCCATGCCACGAAAACTGAAATCATGTGCTTGTAAGGATACGAATTCCATATCACCTCCTGTCAACTTAGCATATTCATTCAAAATTTTTCGGTACTGCAAACTGGTCGTTACACTAGTACAAGGTAACCAAATGATGCAGGAAAGCAGCGTTTCCAGAAAATTAGTTAACCAGAAAAAATCAGGGAGCGTGTTTTTGATGGTGAACATGGGCATGCGCATTGGAACAGCCATGCCTTCTTTTAATGCCTTAATTTCAATCGGTAAATACCCCAGGTCATGCAAATTGGCGACATGCTCATAGGTAATTGCACCTGACCCCAGGTAATTGTTAATTCGGCGTTTGTATTTTCTAATTACCGTTTCTTTTGGTTGCCCAAAGAAATTTTTGTCAAACTCCTCTTGCAAATACTTTTTGATAAAATACTGCAAGCCAAAAAAGACGACTTTGTCAATTTCCGGAACCCTGCTTTTGCGTGGTGTCCAATTGGAATAAACCAATTCAGTTCCATCTGGATATTGGTTTCTATGGTCAACTTTGTAACCGTCAGAGAGATGTAATGTATTCATGATTTGTGATTTTATATTATTTTGATTTTGAGGTAATGTCTTGGAGTTTTGCTTTAGATTAACTGTCATTAGGCAAGGCCTTTTGCTCAGCTCAATATCCTTGCTCAAGGCATCACCTAATGTTTTTCTTAACCGCCTCCACCAGCTTCTTTAAGTGGTCATAAGCTTCCCTCAATCCTGCTCTATCATCCAGCAAAATGTTGTAGTAAATCTTCCTGGAAGAGGATTTGAAAAACGGCGGATTTTCATTGATGGTATTGAAAGGAATTTTATTGTTAGTGCAATAAGCTTTTACAAAGTTTTCATCTTCATTGGCAGTAAATACAATCAGATAACAGCCAATTGTTTTTAATTCTTTAAGCAAATCAAACATATCTTTTAATTGCCAATCTTTTGATGAAAATCATAAACTGTATTGTCAAAATCATAAGCAACAACCAGCGAATCGTATGCTTTATACTCTTTCAACAAGCGGTTGCAGGTGTTCTGAGGATTCAAATAATAATCCATGTTCCAGTGGTATTTGTATTAATGAAGGATGGTGGATAGTGCTAAACGCATCCGTTGTGTATATTTTAGAAAAATACTGAGCTAACGCTTCAAATCCTTTGCTAAATATGCCATGTGAAACCACCAATATTAATTCGCCGGCACCCTTCATTTTCAGTTCTTTTGCCAATCCGATAAAAGTACCCCCACCGTCGCAAATATCATCAACAATGACACAGGTTTTGCCATTTAAATGATTGGAATACACTTTAAAGCCCGTCAACTTTCCAGTTAAAACATTTCTTTGCTTGCTACATTCTACAACAGGCTTTCCACCCAAAAATTGAGACAATGAGTATACCTTTTTCAAAGCGCCCCCATCTGGAGCCACCAACAAATAGTCATCAATATTCTTTAAAGCTTCCCCCACGAAGGCATGGTTATGAGCGACTTGCACATTATTCAACAAAGCTCCCGTTACATCAGAATGAGGGTCAAAAATCGTTACTTTATCATAGTTCTGGGCATTGATGATGGCTGCATAAACCTTTACACTCAATGGCTCTCCCTTTACCATTACCCTATCCTGTCTACCTCCAGGAAAATAGGGCAACAACAATTGAATGTTTTGAATACTCAATCTTTTTAGAGCATCTGTTGCCATTAATAAGAACCCCAAATCATTGAAGTTGCTGATTCTGATTGTAATGGTTATTGCCTCCTCTTCATCCAGCTCCTCCAGGATTTTGATATGTGGTTCTCCTCCATTAAAAGTAAAGGCTTCATATTGAATGGATTTTCCAAAAGGAGAAAATTGTTTATCGAGATGTAAATATTTCATTTTGCGTATTTTTTACGCAAATTTATATTTATACAAATGACATTGTCAAGTTTTTTGCGTATTTTTTACACAAAAAACTTAATTTTTCTTTTTGCCCTCTCCCAACTTTTTCATAACACATTGAATTTCAATCTCTTCAGATCATTTACCTGCAAGACGTATCATTACTATACATTTCCTTTTATGGAGTGATATTGGTTTTTACGGTTTTGGAAAACCGTGATACTTTTTTTACGGTTTTGGAAAACCGTGATACTTTTTTACGGTTTTGGAAAACCGTGATACTTTTTTTACGGCTCTGGAGAGCCGTGGTACGGTTTATACTTCAAACAATATCCCTTTTTGCTTCAATTCAAAGTATTTTTCACGATTGAATTTGTAAAGCAATCCTGGTCTTCCTCTCCCTTTCGAATCCGGGCGTTCTTTGAGTTCTTCCAAAATGTCTAACTGTAGCAGTTTTTTTCTAAAATTTCGTCGATCTATGGATTGTCCACGGAGGGTTTCATAAAGGCTGTGCAATTCGGAGAGGGAAAATTTTTCATCCAGCAATTCAAAACCGACAGGCTCATAGGAGATTTTATTGCGTAATCGTTGGAGCGCATAATCAAATATTTTCTGATGGTCAAAAGCCAATTTGGGCAACTCATCAATGTTGAACCATTGTGCATCCTCTGCATCTGTCGCTGCAAATAACTCAAAATTGGAGCGACGGACAAGTCCATAATAGGCAACAGTCACAATCCTACTTCTGGGGTCTCGTTCTGGTAAACCAAAAGTGTATAGTTGTTCGAGGTAATTTACCTGAATGCCGGTTTCTTCCAATAATTCTCGCTCTACTGCTGCTTCTAAGGATTCTGCTTCAATTACAAAGCCCCCAGGTAAAGCCCATTGCCCCTGAAATGGCTCAATTTTTCTTTTTATCAAAAGCACGGATAAGCCTTCTTTTTGATCATAACCAAAAACAACAGCATCGACGGTTAAATGAATATTTTGGAAGCCTGCCATACATTGATTTTGCGTAAAAAATACAATAATAAAGGGCTCATCTTTTTTTCCAAAACTCTCTTCAAAAAACTTTTGAATGAATTCTTTTTAGAGCTCCTATAACCTCCAAAATTGACTATTCAAATAGGGATAGAGGAAATCCATATATCTGGATCAGGAATTTTTACGCAAAAGGTGGGATTATACTGGGTTTTTACAAGTCAATTTCAAACTTCCCGGAAAAATCGAATCTGAAGTTACCGGTTGGTACAATAGCGGCGGACAAGAAGGAATCATTCAAAGTGAATGGTTGTACGGCGTAGATATTGGATTCAGCAAGAAGTTTTTGGATGATAAAGCCAGAATCAGTTTTGGTAGATAATATTTTCGCGCGTTATCTACATGCAAAAATCCAATATGTCAATTAGGTTCTCTATCTAATAAACCGTCAATTTCCTGGTCAATTGCTGCGCTCCTATTTGAACAACTAACTGATACATTCCTCCGGAAAGTTGGTTAGGTGAAATTGGAATAGAAAGCTTGTTCTCACCTTCCTGAATATTTATTTTTTTTAAAAAATGCATTTGTCCAAGGCTATCGTAAAGCATCAATTTGCCTTTTTGATTTCCCATTAAATTTTGAATCAAAAGGTTGAATTCCCCACTTTTTCGACTTAGGGGATTGGGATAAGCTTCAATACTTAACTTCAGATGTTCATTCAAATCCGAAACAGCATTCACTGTATTTTCTTCAATCGTCAATTGTTGGTTTGGGTTGATATCCAGCAAATATTGCTTGGCCCCTGCTGGCCAATCGATTATCAAGCTATCTATCATGGAAGCATCTCCAATTCCGAAATGAGCTATCATGCTATTTTGACCAGCATAACCTGACTGGGCACTTATTTGCCTATGCTGCCAAACTTCAACCCCGTTAATAGTCGCTTTTATTTTCACTTTGGCTCCGATAGCATTGTAGTTGGATTTCAGACCTACTAATTTGATTTTCAACCAATTATTGTCATTTCCTTTATTAATCAGGAGGGTATTTGATTTTTGAGAAGAAGTATTGTCGTTTTTGCAATTGGCGACCATCAAATCCAAAAATCCGTCGTTGTTTACATCGCCCCAGGCAACACCAAAGGAGCAAAAATTAAAATTACTGGTCAACAAGTCGGAAGCATCTGTAAAAGTGCCGTCTCCTTCGTTTTGATAAAGCACATTTTTCAAATCACTATTGCAAAAGCCATTGGCAGTTATTAAATCCAAGTCGCCATCATTGTCAAAATCACCAAAAGCAGAACCATAAGTACAGCGATTATCGGTGGTGACCGGATCATTCAATAATGGCTCAAAAACACCTCCCTGATTGATGAATAATTGATTTTTTTGTGGGGAAAAATACCCCGAATTGCCAAGGAATAAATCAAAATCACCGTCATTGTCAATATCTCCCCAGGAAGCAGTCATAGAGCTTTTGGAAGACAAAACCCCAATTCCACCGCTAGCTTTCTCAAAATTGCCATTCCCCGTTCCAAAAAACAAATCATTGGCACTGCTTTCTTCATTGGCAACGTATAAATCCAATATTTGGTCATTGTTGAAATCTCCCCAAATGGCACCACGGCTGGGTTTGGCATCTTCAATAAGCACATGACTGGAAACCCTTTCAAATTTTCCGTTTTTCAAATTTTTGTACAGAAAATTCTTCTTGCTGGCGCCGCTGTTGGTCACATACAAATCGAGCCAACCGTCATTATTGTAATCTCCAAAGGCAGCTGTTTCCGCAAAGGAACCAACTACCATTCCCGCATCAGCATTGTAATTGAGCGTCGCATTCCCATCGTTCAGATACAATAAATCTTCAGCTCCATACCAGCTTGAAACGACGCCGTCAATGTGCCCGTCATTGGTGTAATCTGCAAAACTCGCTCCATCCGATGGGTTGGAAGCCTGGACAATTTCCATATCCGAAACTGGAGTCATTTGTCCAGTTCCTTCATTGAGATAAAGCAAATCCTTTTGCCCTCCATTCAAACCGTTGGAAACATAAATATCTTCCCAACCATCATTATTGAGATCGAAAAAGTTGACGCTACGGCTATCTGAAAGGGTACTGCTAATTGGACCGAGGGCGACTTCAAACATTTGGGCTTTTAAAGAATTAGAGATAGATGCTGCCCAAAATACAGCAAGTATTAAGAGAAGAGTTGCAGTTTGTAGTTTAGTTTTCATAAAAATGATTTTGTTTAATTGAAATTGTCAAATGTTATTGAATTAAGGAATACTCAGAGAGGCAGGGTTTTGAACCAGGGGCTGTTAAGTTCTACCTGATTTTAAAATAATGAAAATGAAAATCCAAAATTCCACCTATGACTTTATAAATATTTGGCTTTTTCATTTTTATTTTCATTTAAATTTTAATTGAAAATATTCTCATTAGAGAACTTAACAGCCCTGGGGTTTTGAACGGTGTACTTCATCTAACTTCCGCAGGGTTCAAAACCCTGCTTCCCGGGATATCTTTTATCCATCATTTGAATTTTCCAAGACAAATATTAGCAGATATCCCATTCTTCAATCTGAAATGATAAGGAAGGCATTCACCTTTTGCCATAAAGTAGTTTGACCAGGAAAAAAGCCATACAGCATTAGAAAGCTGTCGTTCAAGGGGTGGAATCGACCAAATAGAGATAATCAAAAGGATTTCTCTCAAAAATGAAGACCTTTGCAGGATGTCCAAACGAGCACGAAATCACGTCCTTTTTTGGTTGGCATATATACTGGCATATGTCGTGCTGAATATGTTGTTTGCGGCTAAATCCGATCTAGAATATCCGCCAGTTCAGAGGTTTTTCAGGTTTTTCTTCAGGGAATTGGCCTTTCTACCCTGGAAGATCATTCCTTTCTATTTTTTGTTCTACTATTTGATCCCCAAATACTTTCGGTCAAAGCAGTATGTGAAGATGAGTCTGTATTTTCTGGGAATTTTGGTGGTTTGTATATTCGGTTATCGCTCCTTTATCAGTCCAGTTTCCAATTTGATGTACGGAGATACGCCGGAATTCAATGTATATAGTTTTCGAAGACTCCTATTTTCACTTACTGAAATTTTACCACCTGTAGGCTTGGCAGCTACTGTTAAATTGCTTAAAGACAGCATCCTATCCCAAAAAAAAGAACAAGCTCTTCGACAGGAAAAACTCGAATCCGAACTCAATTTCCTGAAAGCGCAAACCAACCCTCATTTTCTGTTCAATACTTTAAATAACTTGTATGGTCTTGCCAGAAATAGCGATCAAAACACGGCTCCATCCATCATGAAGCTCGCCAACATCATGCGGTATATTTTGTATGAATGCAGTGCGCCATTGATACCTATCGGGAACGAGGTAACGATTATTGAGGATTACATCGAACTGGAACGATTGCGCTATGATGAACGGCTGAGTGTCAATTTTGAAAAAGAGATTGAAGACCACCAGGGAGCAATTCCGCCTTTGATTTTATTGCCTTTCGTAGAAAATGCTTTCAAGCATGGAGCAAGCGAAAGTCGATTTGATATTCAAATTGATATTGCTTTGAAATATGCCTCATCAAAGCTTGAATTCAATATCGAGAATTCAAAAGACCATGATGAAGATACCCTTAGCGAAGGCATTGGATTGAAAAATGTAAAACGACAACTGGACTTGATTTACGGGAATAATTATCATTTGGAAATAACGGCTAAATCCAGTTCATTTATGGTTGCATTAATAATACACTTCGATTCCTATGAAGGCTGAATCTAAATTGACTTGCCTGATTATTGAAGATGAGCCCATTGCCGCTGATGTTTTGAAAGATTACATCAGCCAGGTAGCTTTTTTGGATTTGAGAGGGATTTGTAAAGATGCCATTTTCGCCCTGGAACATCTTCAAAAAGAAAATATAGATGTGCTGTTTCTGGATATCCATTTACCCAAACTAAAAGGACTCGATTTCCTTAAAGTTCTGAAAAATAAACCCCAAACCATTTTGACCACCGCTTATCATCAATATGCACTGGACGCTTTTGAAGTAGATGTGGTAGATTATTTGATGAAACCGATTGAATTTTCCCGTTTCCTCAAAGCAGTAAATAAATTAACTCTCAAAACAGCCTCAGAAAACAATGTATCTGCTTCTACCTCACCTCCCAATAGAGCCTTTCGTTTTTTCAATGTCAATAAGAAAATGACCAAAGTCTTTTACGATGAGATTCTGTACATCGAAAGTCTAAAGGACTACTCCAGGATCGTTACCCAGGATGCTTCATTTGTTGTAAGAGGACAAATTGGAGAGATGGAGCAGACTTTCAGGGATTTCGGTTTTTTGAGGATACATCGCTCTTTTATAGTACCTATGGATAAAATCACGGCTTATACTGCCACTGAAATAGAAGTTGAACTTCAATCATTTCCAATTGGACGTAGTTATAAAAAACTGGTTACTGAAACACTTGACAGGTTTTTTACAAAGAAGTTGTTTTAAAATAATCTAACTTGAGGATTGAGCAAAAAGTAGGTATTTTATTTAGGAAAAACAGGTTAGGTTGAAATTTGGCAAAAGAACTGCAAGGGTTTTTGCATTCCCCGCTTTTTTCCTAGAGCAACTTACCAGGTTTAGACTGTTATCTATTCCACTACAGAAATCATTCATCCTATATGAAAAACCCAATATATACCCACAAAAATATCCCCTTTTACCACGTAAAAACGGAAGCTGAATTTAGTGCTGACCCTTATGAACGATACGATGATGTCGTATTACGGCAAACCGCATTGCATTTTGCCGATGACTTTTGGGGGCAATATCCCTTTCAATCCATTTTAGACTATACTTTGAATCAAATGCCCAAGGAGCAAAATTTGAGAATTGCGGAGATTGGCTGTGGAGTTGGTCGACTCATAGGAACATTGGCAAATCAATACCCTGGAAATGATTATTACGGCATTGATTTTAGTTATCAAATGCTACAGCAGGCAAATAGATTATGGGTGGAAGGACAGACCATCGATTTGGACTGGTCAGTACGAGGGTTTCACAAAATCCAGTTAGCCGGTATGGCTTTGCAAAATCTGAAATTGGGCTTGGCCAAAGCGGAGAACCTTCCCTTTGAAGATGCAGCTTTGGATATGATTGTTTCCAGTTTTTTAATTGATCGTTTAGAGGATCCCTTATCCAGCTTTATTGAATTTTACAGAGTACTAAAAAAAGGCGGCCAAATGATTGTAGTTAGTCCACTAAATTTTCAAAAAGCCAAAAGCTGGGAATTGTTTTTTCCTGTTGACAAACTATTGAATCAATTACAAATCATTGGCTTTCGGATTGATACTTATAAACAAGACTGGAAAATCTTTGACCCATTTGATAAAAATGGGAATGGGGTGCAGTGGAATTGTGTGGGTTTGATTGGGATTAAGCAATAGCAGTTGCACAAAGTTTATAGGCTTCTCTTTTTCTTCTCGAAATAGGGATCTCGGAAGCACCAGAAAGGACAACAGCAATATTCTTGGTAGGAGATGTAATATGTATGCGATTGACGAGATGCGATCGATGGTATCTAAAAAACCCTTTATCTTCCAGCAATTCCTCCAATTCTCCTAAAATTTTGGTCACCAGCTTCTTTTTTTGATTTGCCAAATACACATAGCTGTAATTGCGCTCGCCTTCAATTCGAATGATAGCTTTCAAAACCAGTCGCAATTCTCCTTCATGTGTCTGGAGAATCAGCATCTGCTCTGAAACATCCTTGGTATTGAGGTTTTTGAGCGCTTGCTGTATATAGTTGGGCCACCTCACGCTACGAAATTAAAAGCCTGTAAATCAAGGATTTGCAGGCTTTTTTATTCTCTAAAAGGTTATCAACTCTTTTTGGGAAAAAATTAGGCTTCTGTTACCAAAATTTTAGTGCTTTAAAGGTTCTTTTAAATTGACTTCCCACCCAGTTTGCGCCAGACTCCAATCCATTTACAACAACTCCATCAGAAGTAAACTCAGTTTCTATAGTGTTGATCCCGACTTCTACATTGTCTCCTATATCATCTTTAAAAAAGTTATAAACAGGATTGCTTACAGCAACTATTTTATCCTCAACATATAGATAACCTGTTTCTCCTGTTTTATAGGTTTTCTTTCCTACGTACTCAGGGTTGACCGAAAAAGAAACGCTACCACCGATGGCGGCTTTGACTTCGATTTCAAAAGAAAATACACCATCTTCATATTCGCCATTAAAACCAGCGCCTACCCCAACGCCCACACCTGCTCCAAAGCCATTTCCATGTTCATCTTTAAATGTAAATGACGTGGATACCAAATCCGCACCTACATTGGCACACATCATATTTTTTGAAAGACCTCCACATCCACTGACTGTAGGTCCTTTCAACTCAAATTCTGTTGTTGTTCCATATCCAGTATCAATACCTACTGTTGTGGCAAAAACACCAATCTCACATTTGGCGCCCATTCCGGTATCTATTGTCCCTTTGCATTCGCTATGAAAGACGGCGGTTTCCAACGTTATATCTTCTCCTATTTGTGTGGCACAAACGAGGGCAGAAAACTCTCCAGAAATGTCATCTGAATCCCGATCTCCTTCGAGATTGACCAAAGCACATTTATTTGCTGCAAGTGTCACAATTTCATTGACTGCTTCGGTTACCAGGGAATAACCAGCATTCGCTAAATTCTGAACCAATTGTTCCGTTCTAATTTTTTCTGCCGTTCCGACGGCTGTCAAGAAAGACCCTTTTTTGTTAAAATTAAATTTGGAAGCCTCAGTGGATGAAAAATTAAGGAATGCACCATGCTGGTTAGCTATGACAAACAAAGCTTGATTATTGGCTTTATTCTTCATCGTAAAGGAGCCATCAGCCAATTGTTCTATTTTCCAGAGTTGCCCATCACTTCCATTTTCTTCCTGTGCAAAACTGATGACATCTCTATAGGAATCTTTACCTAATACCAAATTTGTTTGAAAATCCCGTATCAAAAAATAGCCCCTTTGTGCATATTCAAAAGTGAAGAAACTTCCTTCGGGATTTCCTGCTTGACGAAGGGATATTCTATCTCTGTCATTTGTATCAATATAACATTCAAGGGAGTCTTTAATTTCATTTGAAATCAATACCCAAACACCGTCTATCAATGCCCATTCCTCACTACTATATGTTGTTTCAGTCGTAATTTGGTAAGTCTGATTCATATCAACCATAGAAAGTGCCTCTTCCATCGCTGGACTGTTTTCTATCGTTTCTTCTGGAGCTAAATAAATACTCCAATCACTAACTTTATTATCATGATCATAATGGGAATATATACTAGAACCACAATGACCATTGTACAAAACCCCTCTTTTGTCTAAACGATTTGAATAATCAACATTTCCAAAACGCAATGAACCAGAGGAAATGTTGTTTCCACTAGAACTCAATTCCCATACAGAATTACAACCAATTCCAGTACTCTCCTCACAAAGAGATTCTTCCGTTAATCTATTTTTTATATAGAAAAATTGACTACCATGGTGGGTTGGTATTAGATACCATTGAGCTTTTTTTGAGTTGGGATCAGTATTCTGTCCGATAAGATTTCCTGTGGCTAAATAACCCTCTGCGGGACAATCACTTCTATTCGATCTGATATTTACATAAACCCGCCTAGCCTCAGACATTGCAAGTAATTCCTGCATTGGCATTTTTTTTAATGGAGGACCTGGTGCCCAATTTGAGTATAGTGCTGAACGAGTCCACAATTGTTGATCCGTACCAACTCCCACAATAGTTCCATCTTGCATACAGCTTACAGCAATGACGGAGCCTGAATTTGCTTGATGATGCCAATTGCGATTTAAGCTTGATCGTCTCCATAATTGATTACTCAAACCAATACCAAGGATAGATCCATCCTTCATGACAGTCACTCCAATAACAGATCCTGAATTAGGTACCAGCTCCCAGTTAGCATTTAATGTTTCGCGTGTCCACAATTGATTGGACAAGCCAATGCCCAAAATGGTTCCATCTTGCATAACTGCCACACCAATGACAGAGCCTGAATTAGGTATTAATTCCCAGTTTGAATCCAAAGTTTCACGTGTCCATAATTGTTTATCTTGCCCAACGCCTAAAATGGTTCCATCCTGCATAACTGCTACCCCAATAACAGAACCCGAATTGGGAACTTGCACCCAATCTTTAAAATGGGATTCAAGCACATACAAAAGATTGTCATTTCCGACTCCCAGAAGCCTTCCATCCTGCAATTCAGCAAGCCCCTTAACTGGCATGAGTGCCTGAGTTTCACTACCAAATAACAGAAAGAGCATGGTGGCCATCCAACACAGTTTTTTAGTTTGGTTTAAAAGTTGGTTGATGGTGATTTTTGAGTTCCTTTTGAAGGAACGAAGGATTCGTGAATTTTTCATAATTCTCAATTTTAAAGTTTAAAAATGAATGTGAAGCCAAAACCACCAGAGGAACTTTAGTGGTTATTGACTGAAATGAGATCTGAGAAAACCTCAGATTTGGCGAGAAATAATTGGAAAAGCTTTTCTACTACGGTCTTAATAATTTTCTCACTGCAAACATCAGGAAAGCGGCTTTTTCAGGCGCGGACAAAACCTGCAAAGACCAGGATTTTTCGCGCATAAGGGGTATTTTAAGGAAGGAGTCAGCAATTTCAATCACCTTAGCGATTGAAATTGCTGACCCCTTCCTATATTAAGTTTTCTCACGGAAAACCTTAGGCGACAGCCCAAACTCTTTCACAAAAACCCTGGCGAAATAGGAAGGATCTGCAAAGCCACTTTGATAAGCTACTTCGGAAATACTCAATTCGGGATCTTTTAAAAGTTCTTTGGCAAAACCTAAACGGAGGGAACGAAAATACCGATTGGGAGACAAGCCTGTCAGGGCTGCCATTTTTCGACGTACCTGTGAGCTACTCATCGCAATTTCACGAGCCAATTGCTCTACCCCAAAATCTGCATCATCCAGATGGGCTTCCATGAGTTCCCTTACTTTTTTGATGAAGGAATTTTCTATTGCAATGGTTTGGGTGGCTATGCCAGATTCAGGTTTCCCTCCAACAGGCTGTTGCAATTGAATACCAAAATATTGTTGCAGTTTTCTTCTCAATTCAATCAATTTTTCCAGCCGGATGATAAGCTCTTCCTTCAAAAAAGGTTTTGCCAGGTATGCATCAGCTCCAAGACCGAGCCCTTCCAATCTCGAAGCGGCATCTACCTTGGCGGTGAGCAAGATGATTGGAATGTGACTGGTACGTTCGTCGTTTTTGAGTGTTTTACAAACTTCAAATCCATCTTTCTCAGGCATCATGACATCGCTGATGATTACATCTGGTGTAATTTCGATGGCTCGTTCGATTCCTTTGGCTCCATTTTCTGCCCATTCGATGATGTACTTGCTTTCCAGGCAGGTTTTAATATAGGTGACAATATCTGGATTGTCTTCTATGAGTAAGAGCAGTGGTAAATCTATTTTTCCTGTGATAGGAACTTCTTGACTTATAGCATCCTCATTATTATTGGAAGAGGTGGCAAGCTCCGAAAACGAAAAACCAGGTTTTAAAACAGGCGCACGGTTAGATATTGAAAGGGAAACCAAAAATTCAGTTCCTTTTCCACTTTGCCCAGGGCTTTGAGCTTTAATACTTCCGCTCATCAACTCCACTAATTCCTTAATGAGCGTCAACCCTATCCCTGTTCCCCCTGCTTTGTACGAGCTGGAATCAGTTACCTGATAAAAGCGCTCAAAGATATGAGGCAGTTTATCTGGCGGGATGCCAATACCATCGTCGCTGACTTTGAGTAGCAGGGTACTGTCATCCTTTTTTAAGGAAAACTCAATCAAGCCATTCTCATTGGTAAATTTTATGGCATTTGACAATAAATTGCTGAGGATACTTTCCAGTTTTTTTTCATCAAAATCCATTATCAGCTGCTCCACATCGGTTTGAAAAAGCAGTCGAATATTTTTCTTAGCAGCCAGAGATTGAAAAGATTCACACAGGTATTTGATGTAAGGGATGATGTCTGCCTGAATGTTCTCTAACTTCAAATGGCCAGAATCCAATTTTGCCAAATCCAATATTTGATTGACCAGTTTCAATAAACCCTTACTGTTTCTCTGAATCAGTTCTTTGGCTTTGCTGGGGCTTTTTTCCAGTTGCTCTGCCATCCCCGAGATAACAGTCAGGGGTGTCCGAAATTCATGTGTGATGTTGGTGTACAGTTTGGTTTTTAGAGTATCCATTTCCATCAGTCTCGATTTTTCCGCTTCATCTTGCAAACGCTTGAGTTTGTTTTTCCTGAACAAATCAATGATGAATAATACTATTAAACCAAAAATAAGGTAAGCCCACCATCTGTTGTACCAAAACTGGTTTACAGAGAGGTGTATTTCCAAAGGCTTTGACCACCTACCCCATCCATCTGCACCTTTGACAAGGATTTTGTATGTCCCTACGGGCAAGGCAGTGAGGGCTAATTGCCGCTGATTTCCAATATAATTCCAGTCGTTATCGTGACCTTCAATTTTATAGGCAAAATTATTCTTGTGGGGAGCGATATAATTTGAAAGGGCAAAAGCCACTTTTAAATTGCGGTTCTTTGCTGGAAGGACAATTGGTTTATCCTTCAAAAAGGTTGAAAATAAATCGATTTTAGTCAACTCTTTCCCCTGAGATTCCTGAAAAACTTGTGTCAAATAAATTTTAGGTGTCCCGCCTACCTCTATTTTTTGCTTCAATTGAGCTGGATCAATAAAACTAATGCCCGAATTGGAACCGAAACACAAGCGTCCATCCTCCAACTTTAGTGCAGACCACCGATTGCATTCATTACCTGCCAAGCCATCCTTTTCAAATAACTTTCCAAGTACCACACCATCTGGAGATAATTTGGTGATGCCGTGATAAGTCCCTGCCCAGATGTTTCCGTCATCGTCTTCCAATAAACTTACAACCATATTGTTAGACAAACCATTGCTTTGGTTAATTGATTTTATCTTTCCATTTATTGGATCATAAATCAAAATGCCTTGAATAATGGTTCCTAGCCACAACCTTCCATTCCGGTCTTCATGTATTCGCATTACTGCCGTGCGTTTATGATTGCCTAAATGTATCCATTCAGTTTTATCATTTTTCACATCCACTTTCAAAAGACCTTTCCCCCCTGCCACCCAAATAATATCATTGGATCCTACAAAAACTTGATTGATATTGCTTTCAAAAGGTTGTTTTGTAAGGCCTTTGCTTTTTCCCTCGGCCGGGTTCATCAGGTAAACATGATTTTCAGCCGCATATACAATCAAGCTATCTTTAAAAAAATCAAATCTGGGTGAAGCTGTCTCAAGGCAAAAAGAGTCCTTAATATTATGAGTAGGTTGATATCTTAAAAAACAGTTACCTTTCTCGTAAGTCCAAATATTACCATTGGCATCTTTTTTTACATCCCCGTCGAAATACTTCCTATGCTTAACAAACAGATCCTCACCTGTAGACACCCAATGTCCATCTTGATTCAAAATAATGCCATGCCTCGTGGTGTAAAGACTGTTTTGATCCAATTGAACCATTCCCCGGTTCCTGTTTAACAAGGTTGTGTTTTGGCTAGCATCGTAAGGAGAGAAGTTAATAAAGTGTAATCCTGGGTAATAGGTCATCAGCCCTTTGTTAAAATCATTGCTTGACAGATATCTTATGTACCCATTTTGAGAAATTGAATGTAAAATGTTTGACAATGGATAGTAAATAGCCTTCTGTTGATTGGTAAACAGTGTGGAGTGGTATTCCTTTTTAGCGTTTTGGTAGCCTACTAAAATATTTCCTTTCCCATCTTTGGAAAGCATTACAGCTTCTAATTTATTTCCAATCCATTCAGTTGGTAAAAAAGGGTTTTTGGTAAAACTGTCTTTCTCTTCTTCCCATAGGTATATTTCCCCGGTATTAAAAAAAAGGTGTTTTTCTTTTGATGACAGCATTTGTGAAACACTCAAATTATTCCTATTGAAAACAGGCAATAAATATTTTCGCTTCGCACCATCCTTTTTGTTTATCCGGTATATTTCTTCTGTTGATAAAGCCACCCAAAAATCTTTTTCATTAACAGCTAAATTAACTTTTCCAAATGCTATATCAGGTTTAGAAGAAGGAAATTCAACTAAAGGAATAAACTTTCCTTCCTGAAGGTGTAAGATTTCGATCCTTTTTGTAAATGTGTTGTAAACACAGGTAAAAAGACTTTCTTCATAAAAGACGACCTTAAGTACAATTAATTCTTCGTTTAGGGGAAAACATTCTGTCAATCCAGTAATCAGATCAAATTTAAAAATGGCAAAATTAGTATCTCGTTTTTCGGTTTTCCAAATGTAATACCCATAAAGCAAATCAGGGGCTATTGCTGTCTCAAATTGAAGAAATATGGGATCCATATTAATTTTGAATTCAGAAGGATAGGCTTGTTTCCCGTCAAACTTATAAACATATAAAGCTGAAGAAGCATAATTGGAGGTACAGGTAATCAAATGCAATTGTCCTTTACTGTCTATTTGCGCGTGACTAATGCAGATATCAGGGAGTCCATCTTCTATCCCATAAGAATAAGATTCAACCTGGGAAGCTGAAAATTGAGAATGGCTTTGGTTATAGGCAGAAGTAGGGCAGAGCAATAAAAACAGTAAGTTCAAAAACAAAAAGAAAAGTACCTCTTTTTTCATATCTGTATGAAAGAGTTAACGGGCTTGGGGCTGTCAAAAGATCTTAACTATATTCATTTTGATATAATTTGAATTCATAAATAACTGATAACAAGTTTACTAAACTTTTGAAACTTAGTAACTTTGCCCCGCAATCATCTTTTGATATAGCCCCAATTTCGTTAGCTAACTTTTTAATGCTCAAGTTTTTTTAGCCAGGCTTTAAATGTTTCCCTTTTCCTTCTGGCCACAGGAATTTCCACACCATCAGATAAATTAACAGAAAACTTTTTGGCAGGAGTTAAAATATGAAAACCATTGATTAAATGCGATCGATGACATCTGAAAAATCCTTTGTCGTCCAGCAATTCCTCCATCTCACCCAAGGTTTTAGTCACCAGTTTCTTTTTTTTATTTGCCAAATGCACATAGCTGTAATTGCGCTCTCCTTTTATTCGAATGATAGCTTTCAAAACCAGTCGCAATTCTCCTTCATGTGTCTGAAGAATCAACATCTGCTCTGAAACATCCTTGGTGTTTAGGTTTTTGAGCGCTTGCTGTACATAGGGGGAATTATTACGCTCTTTCGATTTGGCCTTGTATCTTTTTATGGCTCCTCTCAATTCCCCCAAGTCAATCGGTTTGAGCAGATAATCCAATGCATTGAACCGAATGGCTTTAATGGCGTAGTGACTGTAAGAAGTAATGAATATAGTTTGGAAAGAAATGTCTTCCAGTTTCGCAAGCATTTCGAAGCCCGTCATATCCGCCATTTCTACATCGAGGAAGACCAATTCGGGTTGGCAGGAAGCTATTTTCTCTAAACCTTCTTTGCCGCTACTAGCCATATTCATGACTTCTACTTCTGGAAAATACTGAGTTAACTTATCCTGAAGAAGATCCTGGATGAATGGATCATCGTCGATGATTAAGCTTTTGATTTTATTCGATTGCATCTTTAGCGCTGGTCAAAAAATATATGGTCTTCAATTATTCTCTAACAGCCCCTAATTTAACTAGAATATTCGTTTTATCATTTTTTTGGCAAATAACTATCCGGCAGTAGCAAGTCCTCGCTCTCTCCCAACCAATAAACCTGGACGATCCACCAACGCTTACTATCATTCATTAATTGAATGCTATTGATGCCTCTGGCTTAGGGTGGGAACTTTGAGGTTTTGCGCTTCCAAATTGGTGAAGAAGGCGAAGAAAAGAAGTAAGAGAATTCTGGTCTTCATGATGTGGTGTTTAAAAGGATTCATCTCAAATTTTGCCGGTAAAAATCCTTTCATTTTTCCTTTCCTTAATTCATTGACAATCAACCTGTTGCGGGGTTCGAGTTGCGGGGTGGTCAAACCCGCAACTCGCACCCCACAACAAAAGCACATTACATAGTGAGTTGAAATTCAATGATTTAAGATAATATCTGAAAATTCGGGATGTATCAAGATACTTATAGAATCACCAAGTTAGGCATAAAGTCTATTTCCTACTCCCCCAAAAATTATTTTCTACAATCCATTCCACTTCACTCAATGCCCCCTCCAGATTCTCTAGAATATCATCAATAAGGGTTTTCAATTCCAAAAAAGGCATAGTCTCATATTCATGTTCCAATCTCCGAATGGGGATCATGATATCGGGAATGCCAAAAAACTGCAATTGAGGACTCATCTGATGCAGGATTTGCCGCGTCATTTTCCGATCTTCTGCTTCCAGATATTCCTTAAGGATTTCAATCCGATCCGGAATTAGTTCCATGAATTGATTCAGGTATTTCAACAGCCGTTTTTTATCCCCTCGGGAAATCTGAATTAAGTTCTCCGGATTGATATAAGTAGTACTCCATTGAATATCCATAGCGAAAGGTTTTTTGAATAAAGTGGTTTTCAATTTCGAAAATATTTGAGGTGATGAC
>JBGTQJ010000021.1:0-48043 GCA_041941305.1 Saprospiraceae bacterium | reverse complement strand
GCGAAAGGTTTTTTGAATAAAGTGGTTTTCAATTTCGAAAATATTTGAGGTGATGACTTGGGCAGAGGTTATAGAGAAATAACAAAAAGGTATTGCCTTAAATATTTTCCTTTTTTGAGGCAACACCTTTTGCTACGTCTCAATTCTTTACTCAAGGCATCACCTCAAAAAATCAAATTTGGAATTACTTTCTTTAATACCACATCAACACTAAATCTTTAATTTTTCAGCAAATTAGTCATAATCCACCTTCCAAACCAAAGTATTGATCAAACGGCATATCCAATGTTCAATTACCGCTTGATCAACCGCTTGATCAATGACTTCACCACTTGATAAAAATGGCTTGTCACTGCAATAGAATGCTCCCATATTGCAGTCGTAATCAAATTACAAACCTTTAAATTCTACTCTAATGAAAACTTTACTCATCCTTTTACTCACCACAACAAGCACCCTTCTCACCGCACAAACTACAGTAACCTGGCTAGGTGGTACGCCTGGAAAGGAAACTTTCTGGAATGAAGCTAAAAACTGGAGCAACCATCAAATACCTGACGAAAATTCAAATGTAATCATCCAGCGACTAAATTCCGGACACGATGCACAACCTGTCATTGAAGATCAAGCAGAAGTCGCCTCCATAGAAATACAATCAAACGCACAATTGACCATATACGGAAATGGAAACCTGCTAATCGATGGAGCCTACCTCTATACAGAAGGCATTTCCATGTATGGCGGAAAATTGGTCAATGCAGGTATTATCAATTTTTACAATCTGGCAAAGAACCTTTCCAATGAGTTCTTAAATAACATTCAAAATACGGATTATGTATTTGTAGATGACCAGCTTAGAAAAGGGAAAACGGTTGTTGGAGAAACTGGTGAACCATTGGTCCATAGAAGTTGAAAAAGTCCAAGGTCAAGGTCAAGTTCAAGCCCAATTTATCCTTGATCTTGAACTTGATCTTGAACTTGAACTTGACCTTGTCTCTCGCCTGTGCACAGGCATAAGTGAAGACATAGTGGTAGAGTATGAATTCACCGTGTACTTATCGGAGATTCAGCTTCGAGTATGTCTAAAAATTTTCTTCGAATACTATAAAAAAACAACATAAAACTATTTAAACTATGAAATTCAAGACCTTCCTAATTGCTAGCTTAATACTGCTTTTTTGGGCGCCTTCAGCACAGTGTCAAACAATTGATGCCTCGGAAGCTACAGAAGCCCTCAGGATCACCGTCAATAAAGTCCTTCCCGGCAATCTCAATATCGATGCCTTTGATTCAGATGGTACCGGCGCCAATTGCGAAGTATCGGCTTATGTCAATTTAAGCGGTGGCGCAAGAATGAATCTGAATGCAACCTTTAATGCATCAGAAGATAATAAAAATGTGGAAGTAACCGGATCTTTGGAAGATGTGGGAATTGGGCAATTACTCCAAGGCTTCGGAGTGAGCAATCCAGATTTGCCGGGTGATTTTTTAGATAGTGAGATTAATGCGCTTAGTGTAACGATTAATCCAGTTGAGAAAATGCTTACTGCAACAATGGAAATCAATCTGGGTCAACTGGAAATATCCGGCAATAAAGGCGACGGCTTTATGATGGGCATCAGACCGAAGAATTTAGGCAATATGATTGGTCTAAATGCCATCAACAGTGCCCTAAACGGTTTTACCTTAATATATTCTTCAAAATCAGCTGAAGAAGATTCCGCTCTGGACTTGCTTTCAGATGTCAATGTCAAAAGCGGCCTAAACCTATATTGGACAGGGAAGTTGCCAGGTCCATTAAGAACATTTTTATCACCGGCAGGCATACCAGGCATTAATAATTCAAAAACCTTTGTTTGTGCTGAAAGTTTGACGAGCCAGGTATCTATGCCTACCCTTTCCCTTTCCTATGACTTAGGAGGATTTGATCTTAGTATTCTAAAATTTGAAAACATAGGCTTGAATCTTAATCTATCGGATGCTTCAATTGGTTTGAGCGGCGAAATTTCCACCAGCGAACTCGGTAATAATTTTGTACTGAATGGTTCCAGCACAGCCAAGTTTAATCCGCTCCAGTTCGAATATGCTTTGAGTGTTGGAGACAGGGAGAACCCACTAATGGATTATATTCCCGGAGTTAAGGTCAATTCCCTTCATACGGGTGGCTTGGTTACATCAGGAGGAGGAGCGACCATCGTGGTAGGAGGAGAAGCCGCAATTGGTACCAATGAACCCATTACAATGGGAATTACAATTGGGCCTGGCACTTTTGAAGGAACAATAAGTGAGTTGTCTATTCCAGCTATTATTAAGGCGTTTTCAGATGTAAACCTTGGTGGCTTAAAAAGTGCTTTAGATGTGGGCATCACAAATGGAACTGTAAGTGTTGATAGAACTACAAAGGAAACCCTGTTTAAAGGCAATGCAAATCTCTTTGGATTTGGCAGTTATTTCGAAATGACTTCTAAAAATAGTGATTTCAGTATGTGGGCGGATCTGGACCCAATTGAATTAAAATCAGGAGGCACGACTTTATTTCGTTTAACCGGCAATACGGATCGTGGCGGTGCAAAATTCGATCTCAATTCAAACCTGACCGGAAGTTTTACCGGAGATGTTGAATTATTGGGAGGCGATAAAATCAAATCCAATATGAGCATCACACCATCCGAAATTAAGTTTGATGTAGAGCAAAAATTATATGGTGGTGGGCTATCTGCAAAATTGGTAGTGACTGCCACAAATTTTACCAATTTTCATAATGCTGGTTTCGAAATAGACGCTACAATTAATAATAAACTCCGTCCAAAAATCGTGAAACTGATAGAGGATGAATTGGAGAGCGTAGATCCCCTCAATTTTGTAGGAACCGTTGTCGATGAAGCTTTAAAAACTTTTGAGGTCAGGAAGATGGGATTTAAAACCAAATTAAAGGGTTTTAATAAGGCTAAAGTTAATGTTCATGTGGATTCCAGATTAGCAGGTCAAAAGATCCCCATCAATGTTACTGTAAATTTAGATGCTGGCTCAGTTGATAAAATTGCCAATGCGGTAGCGAAAGAAATTGCAAAAGAATTGCAAAAAGCAGGTAGTATATTATTAAAAGGATTAGAAGATATAGGAGCAGGAATCTATCTCGCCGGAAAAGAAACCATTCAATGGACTGAGGGTGCCGCCAATACCACAGCTAACTGGTTGAGTGGTGCAATAGGTGCGGCAGGTGAATGGATAGTGGGAGCAGGTGGTAAAATTATAAGCACTTTTTCAAGTTCTCGACGCTATGATTGTCCTAATGTCCCATTTACAGCTCCTGCTAATGGTCGAATTGCAGGGCCCCTTCCACCAGGTATCAATCAATACCGAATAAAGCTTCATCATATCAAAACTGTAGCTAAAGGGCATGAAGACAATAATATGCTTGAAATTTGGGGTTCCATAACGGTCAAAACCAATATGGCTATGCAAGAGGATGCCAATCCCTGGCTATATAATAATTCTTGCAGAAGCACCACCAAATGTATATTCAACGAAGCAAATACAGAAGTTAGCCACTTCATAGATTTTTTTGTAGCCTCAGATAAAAGATCTACTGTCACAGGTGAGATAGAACTGGAACTTTATGAAGGGGATCCAGGTGTGGACGATCCATTTAAAACAGAGACGATTGACTTTGTTTATGAAAATCGTCATGGACTTCCTAATTTTCCGGGGCGAGTTTATGAACATATCATCTCCCTGGAGGAAGATCATAGTAATCCCCAAAAAATAGAAGTTTTAATAAGCATTGAGAGAATATATGAACCATTGCATTCACCCTTTGTCCACATACAAAAGTCTGGTGGCGTCAGTGCCGATCAATACCTGAGTTTCAATTCTTCTGAAAATGTTTCTCTATCTGCCCTGAATCAGGGGAATAATCTACAGACATGGGAGGTTGTCAACCGATATGACGGTTCGTATAATATTAAGATCAACGGTGGAACCAATCCTGATAAGACCTATTTGGGTTCAACAACAAACGGTGATCTAAAATTCTATGATAAGGACGACGGTAGCAGTCCACAAAGATGGGAATTCCATAAAAATTCAGATGGCACCTATAGAATAAAAATCAAGGGAGGAACCAATACGGATAAGAAGTACTTAAGTGTAACTTTTGATGGTAAAATGGCCTTAATGAAAGAACCAATAACAGATGTAGATATGGTCGCTGCTAAAGAAAGAATGCTTTGGGAATTAGAATCTACCACAGGTGTAACTTGTGAGGATAGCATTCGAAACCAGGGAGAAACAAAAACGGATTGTGGCGGCCCTAATTGTGACCCTTGCCCTAGCTGTGATGATGGCCTATTAAACAATGAGGAAGTAGGCATAGATTGTGGCGGACCCAACTGTGTAGTTTGTCCAGGTGAACTAGGCGGGACATTTGAAGGCGGCATCATTATCGACATGGATGAATACCAAAATCCTTCTTTATTGGGTCAAATTGGTCCATACTTTAAAGGCAATTGGCAGGATGCAGAAGCATATTGTGCAAGTTATGCAGGAGGTGGGCATACTGGCTGGAGGTTACCTTATAAATCTGAATTAGACTTAATTCATGCCAATGCCTATAAAAAAGGCAAACAACCTATCCCTACTGATGCGCTTTATTGGGGGAGGCACTATTCTGGTGATGGAGCAATACGACGAGATATAACTAAAGGGGCTGATTATTTTAATAATAACCCTAATAGTAACGGTGATCTTTATTGCTTTTGTGTCACTAATGTTAGTGTTTCTGCACAGGATCAAGGAGGTATTATTCTTGGCTCCCTAGTGGTAGCACCTAACGACCTGGGAGTATTCAATTGGGAAGATGCGAAGACCGCCTGTGGAGAATACGGTGGTGGTGGTTTTACCAACTGGCGTTTACCGACGTCGGATGAATTAAGTGATATAGAAAATGGATTAGTGAATCGCGGATTAGCTGATTTTAATACTCAGGATAATACTTTTTACTGGGCAGGCAATGTAGAGCCGGGAAGAAAACACTTAGTCAAAACCTATCGTGGTTTTGGTAAAATAAAGAACTATGACCTTATTCCACCCGATCCATCTCTAATTGTACGTCCGGTTCGATCCTTTACTACGAATCCAATGTGCAATGATGGGATAAAAAATCAGGGTGAAGAAGATGTAGATTGTGGTGGACCCTGCTTACCTTGTCCAACTTGTTATGATGGGATAAAAAACCAGGGAGAGATGAGCACGGATAAAGGCGGCCCCAATTGTGATCCTGACGGTGGATCTTTAGTTCAAATTGGAGATTTTCACGAAGAAGGCTTCGTTTTTTGGATAGACGAGACTGGCAAGAGGGGAAAAATTTGTGCATGGGATGTTTTAGATTATTCCAATTGGTCGGATGCTAAATTAGCCTGTGAGGAGCATGTTGAAGGAGGATTCTCTAACTGGTATCTACCTTCTAAAGAAGAATTATTACTGATACGTTCCAATATACATTCCAATAGCAAAATTCGAGATTTTTACCCCACTTTGCATCGTACTGGCGGAACAGGTGATTTGAAAAGTTTTGAGAAACTTTGGAGTTCCACAACCAATGGAAATAAGGCTGCAACGGTGAAGTTCAATGAGACGAAAGCCGGAAGTTGGGAAAAAAGTAGGTCCGCTCGTTCACTTCCGATTCGATCCTTTGCTATCCCTTCCAAATGTGGTGACGGCATTCAAAATCAGGGAGAATCTGAAATAGATTGTGGAGGTCCCTGCTTAGCTTGTCCTACCTGTTACGACGGAATTCAGAATCAAGGTGAAGCAGACATCGATTGTGGTGGTCCCAACTGTGACCCTTGCCTAACTTGTAATGACGGCATCCAAAATCAGGGAGAGACAGGCATTGATTGTGGCGGTCCGAATTGTGACCCTTGCCCTACCTGTGATGATGGCATTCGAAACCAGGGGGAATATAGAGTCGATTGTGGTGGTCCCAACTGTGATCCTTGTCCTACTTGTAATGATGGTGTCCAAAATCAAGATGAAACAGGCGTCGATTGCGGCGGACCCAACTGTGCGCCCTGTACCACAGCATTCGGAGATGCTGATTATAAAATCGTTTCCAAAGCAACGGATAAAGTTTTTGACCTGAACAGGAACACCGGAGGCATAGCTGCATACAATTATCACGGAGGAGATAATCAACGCTGGAATATCGAATATGTGGAAGGAACGGAATATGTTAAGATCCTGTCCAAAGCAACGGGTAAGGTTCTAGACTTAAACAGATATACCGGAGGTGTAGCTGCATACAATTTTCACGGCGGTGACAATCAACTCTGGAAAATTGAAACCATTGCAGGAAGGGATTATGCAAAGATTGTGTCTAAAGCAACGGGTAAGGTCCTGGATTTGAACAGAAATACCGGAGGCATCGCTCAGTGGAATTTCCATGGCGGCGACAATCAACTCTGGAAAATCGAATCCCTCGATTGTGACCCTTGCCCATCCTGCGATGATGGCATCCTAAATCAGGGAGAAACAGGGCTGGATTGTGGTGGTCCCAAGTGTGAACCTTGTCCGCTAAAAGTCACACTGGAAAACAGACATACCAAACGGCTGCTATTCTCAACAGGCGATCCCGCAGAGGGCAACGAAGGCGGTTGGACGAACAGCCCTGCCATTCTAGGTACTGATTTAAATTATTATAACAAAGGAGATTGGTACCTGATCAAAAATGCCGATGGTACCTATTATTTAAAAAATAGCATGAACGGTCGCTTGTTATTTTCTACAGGACCGCCAGTTGTGAGCAATGAAGGTGGCGGGGCCAATAGCCCTGCTGTTGTCGGTGCTGATGCCAATTATTATAATCGCGCCCGATGGATTTTGGAAAAACAATATAATGGATATTATACTTTGAAAAACAAGGAAACCAATCGCTTCCTCTTTTCTCCCGGTAAAGCCGTTGAAGGCAATGAAGGCGGCTGGACGAACAGTCCTCCGATTCTGGGTACCTATGCCAATGACTACAATCGCGCAAATTGGAAGATCACGGGACCGGGAGCTGCTGTTTTGGAAAAATAGCTTTTTGATGCTGCAATACTACGATGCTGCGATGCTGCAATGTAATGTTTTGATGTTGCGATGCTACAATGAAATGTTTTGATATCTTTATGTTGCGATGCTGTAACAATCCTCTTATAATGGTATCGCAGCATTGCAGCATCGTAGAATTATTAATCATGGCATCGTAGTATCGCAGCATTGCAGCACCCTAGAATTTTTAATCACCCATAAAATAGAAATTATGCAAAAGAATTTTTTCCTGTTCGCCGGTATCTTGCTTTTAGCCTTGACCACTATTGCTTTTACCAATAGCGAATCTTATGACTCTGAAGACGAACAAGCAATCAAAGAGCTAATCCTCAAATGCTATGTCAATGGCGCATTCAACAGTTTAGATCCCGATGCAATGAGCAATGGCTTTCATCCGGACTTCGCGATCTTTTCAGCAAAAGGAGAGGAAATCAGAAAATACCCGATAGCTAATTGGGTCGCCAGCACCCAAAAAAGGAAAAATGATCCCGAATTTGATCCTGCAAAAAATAAATGGACGCATCATTTCGCTAATGTCGACGTAACTGGTGGTTCAGCAGCTGTGAAAATTGAATTATCACATGATGGAAAACATGTCTACACAGATTACCTGTCTTTGTTGAGGTTTGATAGTGGATGGAAGATTGTGGCAAAGGTGTATCACAAGCATGAATAATTAACGCAAGTTGCGAACAATAAGCCGCACCGCCTGAACAGGCGGCTCGGAAGGAGGCTGTCTAAAAAGTAGGCAGCCTCTTCCCTTTTAACATCATAACATTGCAGAATCACAGAATCGCAGTATTATATGGCACTGCTTTTTGGAAAGGAGAAAACCTGATAGAGACAAATGATCTTAGCGGGGATGTATCACGGATTATTCTCAACAGGGCAATTCCTTTTATAGAAAATTCGGTGAAAAAGGAACAGCCTTTTTTTACGACCATCTGGTTTCACACCCCTCATCTTAAAAAATTCTACAATGCTGCTATGCTGCAATACTATAATGACCCTCCTCTCATCGTAGTATCGCAGCATTGCAGCATCGTAGAATTTTTCTCTGTTAAGATCGCGGCGTTTCCTGAAAGAAACGCGACGATCTTTACAGAGAAAAAAAATACTATCTTTACTTGGTCAGAAAAACCAGAATAACCCTCTGAAGCTGAAAGACAATAAGGCATTCACTATGGAAAAACACCTTACCCTCTTTTTGGGTGTATCGCCCATTATCCTTCTCTTGTCCTGCTGGTTTTTGCCAATTTTTGAAGAGGAAGCGGCACCTGAATATATACCAGAAGTAGTCGCTGAATTGTCTTCAAGCTCCTGCCCCTGCACAGTCACGCAAGGTAGCTTTACCGCACCGCTGCCCTTTATGAGCACAAATTCCAGTGCCACCAATTTTTACAGTTACAGTAACCCAATTAATGTATCCGCAAATACAGGACTTGAAATGCCAGAGACCTTCCTGCTCATGATTCACGAAGATCTGACTACGGGAAGTACAAGCCTGATGTTCATCCTCGACCAAGCCAATGACCCCACAGGAGGAAGTGCCAACATTACGTTTAACTGCTTTCCAAGTAGTGCCTTTATTGCACTCTCCGATGAACCTGGAGAATTTAGTGGCGCTCCACCAACCTTTACAGGAAATTTCAACTGGAATGCCTGTTGTACAGATGGCGGTATCATTGGGGGCTTTGGCTGCGGGCATACCGTTACCATCAACCCTTCCAGCACTACCGGAATTTCTTTTTTTTCCCTGGTGTACGGCACTCCAGCTGCTCCCATCTATGTCAATATGCCCCAAATCAACTGCCCAATTACGATCAATTGCGGCGGCACCTCCTGTTGCAATGAAACTTTTGACTTCAGTGCGATCCCCCAAAATGCGACATGTAGCAATAGTGGAGATGGCTCGATCGATCTGACTACCGACTGTGCGGCGGCACCAATCTTCCAATGGTCTAATGGGGCTTTTACAGAAGACATCTTTGGATTGAATCCGGGTGTTTACTCAGTCACCATCACAGACCTCAACGGCTGCTCTCAAACAGAATCCTTTGTAATCAGCGCCAACTTTCAGGATCCGCAACCTTCCATTGCCGGTCCAACAGAATATTGCGAAGGAGATTTGGTCCAATTGGATGCAGGTGGTGGCTATTCTACCTACCTGTGGTCCAACGGCAGCCCAAATTCATTCATCACTGTTACAAACCCAGGTACTTATTCAGTAACTGTCACCAATGCGTTTGGATGTAGTGGTACAGCTACTACGACAATCATACAAAATCCTGTGCCGATGCCGGAAATCTCCGGCCCCACGACCATTTGTCCAAATGAAACGATCACATTAGATGCTGGAGCTGGATTCCAGACCTATACATGGTCAACCGGGGATTTTTCTCAAACTACAGACATCACTGAATTTGGAGGTTATTTCGTAACGGTGACCAATAGTTTTGGATGCAGCAGTTTCGATTTTCATATCGTGGAACCATTGCCAGGCCCAATCCCCATGATCAGCGGTCCGGAAAGTCTTTGTACCGGATCCCCTATCCACCTCGACGCCGGTACAGGCTTTGATTCCTATTTGTGGTCTACAGGTGAAACCAGCCAAACCATCTCCACTTCTCAGGGAGGCACTTTCTCAGTGACCGTCACCGACGACTCCGATTGTGATGGAACAGCTTCTATAGCAATCACCGAAAATCCTACTGATAGTACGATGCTTTTTCAGACCAGTTGCAACCCTGCCGAGACAGGCTTATTTGTCCAGCAATACACCAACCAATATGACTGCGACAGCATGGTTTGGACAACCGTAACGCTTCTCGTTTCAGACACCACAGAATTAGCCCTAACAACTTGTGATCCCAACCAAGCCGGTGTTTTTCAGGAAATGCTCACCAATCAAAATGGCTGTGACAGCCTTGTTTATACGACTGTTAGTTTGTTGCCCTCAGATATCACTGAGATACAAGCGTACACCTGTGATCCAAATGAAGTCGGTGATTTTGAAGAAAACCTCATCAATCAATACGGCTGCGATAGCCTGGTGATTACAACTGTCAATTTATCTCCTTCTGACGACATTTACTTGAACGAAACGACTTGTGATCCAAATGAAGCCGGTGACTTTGAAGAAAACCTCATCAATCAATACGGCTGCGACAGTACTGTATATACAACGGTCAATCTGTTGCCCATCGATACGACAGATTTGCTGGAAAGCACTTGTGACCCCAACCAGGCAGGGCAATTCGAAGAAGTGCTCACCAATCAATTTGGTTGTGATAGTCTGGTCATTACGACTGTCAGTTTATCTCCTTCTGACCAAACTTTATTGACTGATACTACCTGTGACTTTAATCAGGCAGGCGTTTTCGAAACCACTCTATCCAATCAACATGGATGCGATAGCCTGGTGATCTTAACCGTCAACTTTTTGCCTTCAGATACAAACAACATTTCTTTAACCTCCTGCAATCCGGATGATTCAGGGATTTTTGAAAGCATTTTCTCCAATCAATACGGTTGCGACAGCCTAATCATCACGACTGTCAATTTTTCACCCAACACGGACACTACTCAGTTAATTCAAGCATCATGTGATCAGGGCGATGTAGGTGTTTTTGAAGCGGTTTTGACGAACCAATTTGGATGTGATAGCCTGGTGATTACGACTGTCAATTTATCTCCTTCCGACGACATATACTTGAACGAAACGACTTGTGACCCCAATCAAACCGGTGTTTTTCAAGAGATCCTGACCAATCAGTTGGGATGCGATAGTGTGGTGAATACAACTGTAAGCCTGCTGCCCACAGATGAAACTTTTTTGACCGCTACTACATGCGACTCCGCACAGGTCGGTGTTTTTCAAACTACTTTGATCAACCAGTTCGGTTGCGACAGTGTAGTGAACACAACCGTGAATCTGCTACCTTCAGATGAAACCTTATTGACCGATACCACCTGCGATCCTGCACAGGTCGGTGTTTTCGAAACTACCCTCTCCAATCAACACGGTTGCGACAGCCTGGTGGTATTGACAGTCAATCTTTTGCCATCAGACACCACAGAGCTTTATTTTTCTTCCTGTAACCCCAATGATGCCGGGACTTTCGAGACCGTCTTCCCCAATCAGTTTGGATGTGATAGTCTGGTGGTAACGACAATCACATTATCTCCTTCAAATGATACGACGGCACTTTTTTATAATTCATGCAACCCGGATGATGTGGGCATATTCGAAGCGCTTCTCCCTAATCAATTTGGCTGTGACAGCATTATTATTACGACAATCAGTCTGTTACCTTCCGACGAAGTATTATTGGAGGAAACGACCTGCGATCCCAATCAGGCAGGTGTATTCCAATCGACATTGATCAATCAATTCGGCTGCGATAGTGTGGTGATTACAACGGTGAGTCTGTTGCCTTCCGATGAAACTTTTTTGACTGATGCCAGCTGCGATCCCGCACAGGTCGGTGTTTTCGAAACTACGCTCTCCAATCAATATGGTTGTGACAGCCTGGTGGTATTGACAGTCAACCAATTGCCTTCGGATACCCTTTCTCTTTTTTACATGACCTGTGATTCGGCTACAGTCGGGACTCAATCCATACTCTATCAGAATCAATTCGGATGTGACAGCCTGGTTATTGAGACGACAGAACTTAATCCACCGGATTCCTGCGCCGTTGATATTTTTCTGACGGTTGCCGATGCTGATTGTGAGGGCATGAATGGGGAAATCAATTTAACGGTTACCGTGGGAGCTGAACCCTTCACTTATCAATGGCAACACTTGAACCAACCTCTCCAGGGCACCGGTACCATTCCCTTTCTCGGGCAGTCTGTTAACATTGATGGCTTGCCGACCGGAGATTATTCGATTACGGTCATTGCCTCCAATGGTTTAACCACGAGTACTTTAGCTACCATCATTGCATTGCCCTTACCAATGGTAAATTTAGAGGCCACTTCAGATTACAATGGTTTTGGAGTGAGTTGTACCGGAGCTTCTGATGGAAGTATAAGTATGAGTGCTGAAGGAGGCCCCGAGCCTTTTCTGTTTCAATGGTCGAATGGAACCACTGGGATGCAGGCTGATGATCTTTTTGCAGGAAGCTATACAGTGACCATAACAAACGGAGCGGGATGTACGGGAAGCATGGAAATAGTCCTCGATGAACCGCCTCCCCTCGAACTTGCCTTGACGGTCAGTTCTCCTGATTGTTTTGACCTGGCAGGCGGACAAATTATCGCAGATGTAACTGGCGGAGTACAACCCTTTGAGTATTCCATTGATGGAACGATATTTCAAGCCTCACCCGAATTTACCGGATTAACTGGCGGAGCTTATACCCTGACTCTTCGGGATGCGAATGGTTGCGAAGTATCTGAAATCATTCTCATCAATGTGCCCGTACAATTGGAAGTTGACTTAGGGGAAGATCAGATCATTGATTTAGGTGAAACTGCGACTTTAAACGCCCTTGTAAATCTCCCATTTGATTCCCTCACTTCAATAGAATGGTCACCACTCGATTCCACGGAATGTCCGGAATGTTTGACACAATTGACCACACCAGTCATTACAACGAGTTATTCAGTTAACATCATCGCTGACAATGGTTGTGCTGACAATGATGATATAACAATAAGCGTCAGGCGCCGATCGCGCATTTATGTACCCAATATATTCTCACCAAATGGGGACGGCCTCAACGATGTGTTTATGCTCTTTACCGGACCGGAAGTAATAAAAATCAATTCCTTCCAGGTTTACAGTCGATGGGGAGAGGAAGTTTTTAAAATTGTCAATGCGCTCCCAAATGATCCCTCCGCGGGCTGGGATGGCATGTATAGGGGTGAACCGGTCAATGCAGCTGTTTTCGTTTATTGGGCAGAAGTAGAGCTGATTGACGGTAGCCTGGTGACGGTTAAAGGGGATGTGGTAGTAGCGAGGTAATCAGATATTAAGTTCTATCAAAAATTGCCCACGCAGACCTCCCAACCTCCTCTCCGAAGGAGTCCCCTTGGGAAAAGGAGGAGTAGCCGCCCTCTGAAAATCAAGCACTTAGAAGCGGGCAGATTTTCCCCTTCAGGGGATTAAAGGGGTTGGGTTGGCAAAATATTTTTTACCACCTCAAAAACCCTCCCAATCAATTCCTCAATTTTATAAGGTTTCGGAATATAACTATCCATGCCCGCGGCATAACACAAATCTATTTCAGATTTCAACAAACTGGCGGTCATGGCAATGATGGGGATGTGGGAATCACCCACTTCTAATTGTCGAATAGCTCTGGTGGCATCATAGCCACTGAGTTCCGGCATTTGAATATCCATCAGGATTAAATCGTAATTGCCATTTTTGAATTCCTGAATTGCCAGATTGCCGTTTTTGGCAAAACCGATGTTGACCTTGGGGATATAATGGGTCAAGTCATCTGTAGCGACCATCACATTGAAATCATTGTCTTCAACGAGCAAGATTTTTAATCTGGACAGGGCAGTACCCATTTCTTTTAACTGCTCCTCTGTAATTTGTTTTTCCTGCACTTTATCGGCTTCAACGGGAACGAGCGGCAATTCAAAAAAGAAGCAGCTACCTACATTTTCCTTGCTTTCCACCCAGATTTTCCCGTTTTGGAGTTCCACTAATTGCCTGGTAATATTCAAGCCTAGCCCCGTTCCGCCGTATTTGCGGGTAATGGATTCGTTGACCTGGTTGAATTTTCCAAAAATGTGTTCCAGTTGATCTTTCGGAATGCCGATGCCCGAATCTTTTACTTCAAATTGCAATTGGTCATCGACGGGTTGGAGGCTAAGATTCACTGCTCCTTTTTCTGTGAATTTAATGGCATTGCCCACCAGGTTGAGTAGGATTTGACTCAATCTTGTTGGGTCTCCGTAAATGTATTCAGGAACTTTTTGGTCTATTGAGGATTGCAAGGTCAATCCTTTTTCCTCCGCCTTTAACTTCATGATTTCTACAACATTTTCAATGACAAGGGATGGATTGACGGGAATATGCTCAACCTCGATCTTCCCCGCTTCAATTTTTGACAAATCGAGAATGTCGTTGAGAATCACCAAAAGATTGCCGGCATTTTGCTGGATGGCTTTGAGAAATCGCTGTTGATGTTTGAAAGTTCGATTCCTTAATAGAATATTCGTCATCCCCGAAATGGCGTGCATGGGCGTACGAATCTCGTGGCTCATATTCGCCAGGAATTGCTCCTTGAATTTTTCAGAACGCTCCGCTCGTTCCTTTTGGGCATTCAATTCCACTGTTCGCTCTTGTACTGTTTTTTCCAGTACGACTTTCTGTTTTTTCAAACTAATGGTTTGCCAACGGTTATATCCAAAAATAATGGCTGCTGCAAGGAACAAAAATAATCCTCGTGCCCACCAGCTTTCCCACCAGGGACCATAAACGATGACTGGAATCGACAACTCATTCATACCCGGATTGCCCAGCGCGTCTTTTGCCCTGACTCGGAAAGTATAATCACCTGGTTGCAAGATAGGGTAATTGACCGTTGAAAGGTTGGCTGCATGAATCCAATCTGATTCTAATCCTTCTAAATAATAGGTGTAGGTATTGTCGGCTGGGTGAACAAAGTTGAGCAAGGCAAATTTAAAAGTGAAAGACTTGTCACCATGAAAAATTTCCACAGGTTGGGATTCCACCAATTGATTGGATTCATAGATCTGTATGGCATTTTGTTGACCATTGATTTTGCTGAAACTGATCCAAACCAGTTTGGAGGGTTCCAATCTTAACAGGGAATCCAATACATTAGGATGAAAAGCGTTCAGCCCATTCAAACCTCCAAAATAAAGGGTTCCGTCCCTTCCCTTGCAGGCAGATCCTCTGTTAAATTCATTATGCGTCAATCCATCCTTTGCAAAATAATTTTTTACATCCCCGGTAAGTATATTGAATCTGCACAAACCATAATGAGTGCCCATCCACAAATCATTTCCATAGGGTAATATTGAATAAATCATATTGTGAGGCAAACCGTCTATGGTAGTGTATCGATTGAATTTTTCTGTTTTAGGATCAAATACCAAAAGCCCTGCTTTTGAGCCTATCCACAGTTTGCCTCTGTAGGATAGCACTTTGAAGATATCAATTTCTCTTCCGGGTTGAATCGGAAATGGAATGTCGTATTCTTTTTGGACGCGATTTGTTTTATCGAGTTTGGATAAGCTGGTACCCGTGCAAAGCCATTTACTTCCTTCTCCAATTCCAATGATTCCTTTGATGAAAATCGCTTGGGTATCGCAGTGAAAAGTTTTGGATACAGTATCGAAGCGAAATAATCGGTCGTTCCAATTAAACCACAAATTGCCAGTCTCATCCATTTCCAGGTTGGAAGTATATTTCCCGGCTCCGTAGCGCTTAAAATATTTGAGGCTGTCGGGGATAGGGTAAACGATGAATTTATCTGTCAAAGGGTCGTAAAGGCTTACTTCATTTATAGAACGAATCCAGATTTGGTTATTTGAATGTGGCTGCATGGCTACCACCCCGGATGCTAAAAGCATTAGTCTTTTATTTCCTTCATAAGCAGAAATACGTTTAGTTTCAGTAGATTTTTGTGGAGAAGCAGGATCAAGACTATTCAAAAAGCCAGTACCAGATATCGAATGGATTTTCCCATCCGTGAGCTCTATAATTGGATATATTCCTGCTGCCCCATTATTTTCTTGTAAATAGTCTGAAAAAAAATAGTTGTCAAAGTATTTTCTCTTTTTTCTAAGTTTGTCGAGCCCGAAGCGATTGCTCATCCAGGTTGTCCCATCTTTGTCTTGAAAAATGGTATGTCCTGGTTTGATGCTCAATTCAACTTCATTTTTTGCACTCACCTGTTTGGATTGCCTATCGAAACGAAGGACATGCCTATTTCCTTCAAATATCCAGATATTCCAGTGATTATCAATTCTGAAAGTGCCTGCCTTTTTTCCAGAAGGAACAGCAGGGTATTGAAAATAATCAAATAATGTGCTTGCATCTGGTTTATAATTGGGGTACCAAAACCTTCCTTTTTCATCAAGGGGTAAATACGTGTGCCCAGCCCCAAATTTTGAAAATTCAATTCTCGTCAATGACAAAGAATCAACATCATAAATCAAATAATGATTAGGACCCTTTATCCAATATTTTTCTGAAAGGTTGGCAGGAGTGGAAGGATCAAAAGATTTGTGGTGAACTTTCAATTTTTGGCGCTTTTCAAAAATGCCATCCCCCAGGTAATTGAAGGAAAAAAATTGATTTTTTGAGCCCTTCACTGTGCCATATGCCTTGATTTTACCTGAAGTTGATTTGAAGCAAGTGAGCGAAATAGTTTTCTCCTTCTGCTCATTCATCTTTTGAAAAATTACCTTCCTAAATTTTCCTTCCTTTTTATCATAAAGCGCAAATCTGTTTACCTTTTCAATATCAATTGTCGAAACAATCAGGTTTTCATCTTCATTTTCAATAATCCATTGGACATCATTTCCCGGAATAGAAGTGCTATCTCCCTCAATATGCTGGTACAGCAACCATTCCACCCCGTCATAGCATATCAACCCTTCTGCTGAACAAAGCCACATGAACCCTTCGCTATCTTCAATAATGCTATTCACTTCACCGAATGAAAAGCCATCCTCCACGCCGATGTACTCGGCGGGTTGGTATTCCTGAGTCCATAACTGGATGCTCAGTATTAGTCCTATTATTAAAAGGATGCCTTTCATTGTAGCGAAACAACGTTGATACAAGTACTGCGGCATCGCACCTTCAGTGCCCGCCGCAGTATGGAGGATAGGAGGGGAATGGATAGGGAAAATCTGAAAAACAGATTTTCCCTATCCATTCCCCTCCTAAAACCACCTAGACTACAGCGAGCCGCACGGCGGCAATGCTGCAGTTTTCAGTTTTGGCATTTTTTCAGGGTATTACTTTCCCAGCAAGTTAGGTAAAAATTGCAAACCCCATCAAAGTATTGATCTGGCGGTTGACCAAGTGGTTTTAATTATAAATTTTTAAGGTGATGCTTTTATGATACTGCAATACTGCAATATTAAGGTGATGCCTTGAGTGTAAGCAACTATGCGCAGGAAAAGGTGTTGCCTTAATAATTCCCTTTTTGAGGCAACACCTTCCTCCAACCCTCAAGCTACCTCAAGGCATCACCTCAAAAATTAAACTTTTTCCTGTTTTTTCATTCTAAAAGAGAATCCAGAACTTTGGGAAGCAATTTTCAACCGATGTTTCGTACCTTGTATTATCCCAATTAAGACGACTGGCGATGGTGTGACTTTTGAAACAAATCAAAGATTTTTTCCCAAAGTTCAAAACGCTAAAATCATGAAAAAAACAATTTACACTTTTACTTTTCTTTTGCTCCTCACCAATTTGCTAACTGCTCAAGTCTTAAACCCATCTCTTGGCTTGGATGACTTGCCTGCTGATAATGAGCCAATTTGTGATTGGGAAACCTACACTGGCGGATTTAATAATTCTGGTTTGCAGATTGGAGAAACGGCTACAGATTTTACCCTTTATGAATTGGATGGCAGCCCCCACAATCTGATGGAAGATCTGCAATCAGGGAAACCTGTTTTGGTCATTGCCGGAAGTTATACCTGTCCCGTTTTTCGCAATCGAGTGCCTCAAATCAATGAAGTGGTGGCGACCTATGGTGATGAGGTGATTGTTTATGTCGTCTATGTCAATGAAGCCCATCCCTGGGGAGATCCGGGACCCTATCACGGCACGATGGTTGGCTATGCCAATTATCCTTATGCCCAGCATACCACTTATGGAGAACGAAAAGCAGTCCTTGAAATCATGTTGGATGACCTCACGATAGATGCCACAATACTCATTGACGGTCCCTGCAATGAATGGCAAATGGTGTACGGTCCTGCGCCTCAAAATGCAACCCTGATCGCACCTGACGGAACTGTTTTTGCAAAACATGGCTGGTTCAATAAAGCTCCATTCTTTGACATTTTTGAAGATATTGATGCATTGCTTGGACAAATTACAGTCGATCCGCCTTCCACAAATGATGGAACATTTGAATTCAGCTTAATAGATGATAGCCTCGCCATCGGTACGACTTCAGAAACCATCACCATCAAAGCCGAACTGACAAATGATTCAGAAGAGGATGTGTTGGTATTCATCAATCGAGCAGAGAATAATTTACCTGTAGGCTGGACAAGTTCCCTCTGCACCGATATTTGCCTGCCACCCGATGTAGATACCACCACGCTGTTTATAGCCGCTGGCGAAACCCAGCCCTATACCATGTATTTTTACACAAATGATGTATCTGGAGACGGCAAGATCAAAATGGAATTCACCAATCTCAATGACCCCGAAAACGAACACGTTCAATGGTTTTTTGCCTCCACTCAATTTGTAAACTCTGTAGAGCAAGCAGCTATTTTTGAATCCTTTTCTGTTTTTCCCAATCCAATAAAAGACCAATTCTATGTGCAATTAGAATTACTGGAAGCCAGCAAACTGGATCTTCAAATCATTGACTATCAAGGGAAAACGCTATGGAATCAAAGCCTCGGAACATTAGCTGCCGGACAGCATCAGATTTTATTGAAAGATGTTGCACTTGCTGCGGGAAGTTATTTATTGAAAGCAGAAACCGAATTGGGTTTTATGAGCAGGAAGTTATTGAAAGTCGAGTGATGAATACGTGATTGGTAAATTTGTGCCCCTAAATCCTAATAAAAATGTTACACAAAAAACTTTCCCAATGTCCCGAGTTTTTGGCAGGTGATCATACCCTGCTTCGAGAGGTTTTACATCCAAAAAACGACCAGGTGGACTTGCCCTATAGTCTCGCTTTTGCCAGATTAACATCCAATCAAAAGTCATTGCCACACAAGCTGACCAAGAGTGAAGAGGTTTATTATTTCCTTGCAGGAGAAGGCAGAATTTCGATAGATGGCATTACCCAAAATGTCCAACAATCGGATATCGTAGTCGTGCCAGCCAATGCGCTTCAATTTGTAGAGAATTTGGGAGCAGTCGATTTGGAATTTTTGTGTATCGTGTCTCCGCCGTGGAATGAGAAAGAGGAAGCGGTTTGAAAAAGTTCAGGAGGGATTTGACCAATTCCAGGATTATAAAAAGGAATATTTTAAAAGATATGATATTTCCTTATCTTTAGCTTAGAATTGATTTTCCTACAACCACGAAATATTGAATCATTATGAAAAATACACCCATACTTACGCTTTTTGTTGCAATTGGTTTATTGCTTTTTTCTTCTTGTAAAGAAAGTCAAATCCAAACTTATACTCCTGAAATACTCACGGGAGAAGATTTCTTTCTCAGCTACCATACTCCTGACATTCTGTTTAGCTATTTACAAGTAGATGAAGCCAGTCAAAAGGTTTCAGGATGGTTTGTAGATGACAGAGGCGTCATTCATGATGTCGATTGGAATGAATTGCCAGTAGATGTGTTGGATTCTGAAGTCTCTAAAAACAAGATGAAGACCTTTCAAACGATTGGGAAGGAAACCGAGAGTAAAGTTGATTTAACCATTCTCTCGAATTATTATAAAAAAACGCGTGACTTACTGAGTATGCCATACCTTTTGGATAGTGAAAATCCAACGGCTCCCGTCACTACCTATATTTTGGCTTATGATTTGTCATATGACGATCAGGCTTGCGACGATTGTCCTGGTAGTACCGTTTCCCTTGAAGCATTCAATCAGTATTTGTTGAAATCAGAAGGAACATTAAACGGACAAATTTTGGGAGGTACTCCTCGTGAAATTTCTACCTGGATGAAAGAATTGAATTCTGGTCTCTAAGCTTTTTAAGTCGAAATTTATCTCTAAACAAATTTAAAAAATGAAGCAATTTTTAAGCATCACGCTAATGATGTGCAGTCTCCTCTTTGTTGCTTGCGGAGGAGATGCTACCCAATCCGATTCAACTACTACAACCGAAGAAAGTTCTAATTCGGCCAACACACCTGGTTCCGAAACTGATTCAAATAGCTTAGGCGCTACTTTTTCCTGTAAAATAGATGGTGAACTGTGGACGCCCACTGAGGCAGAGCAAATGGTCCAGGCAGTGCATATGAGCAGTGAAAAAGAAAATGCCCTGGCAGTGCTCGGCATCAAAAGCATGGAGGCAAATAACAACGTTATGGAAAGGTTTCATTTAAAAGTATTCAACGTTGCGGGACCGGGTGAACATGAAGCCAAACTATGCGGATTGACCAAAATGGGTGCCGGTGTAGCTGAAACCTATACTGCTATACCCGGTACTGGTAAAATCAATATTACCTCTTTTAACATTAGTACAAAATTAGTCTCAGGCAATTTTTCATTTAAGATGATCAATAGTCGAACTAAGGAAGAGGTGACCGTCACTGATGGAGAATTTTCAAATGTGGCAGTGGAAAGACAACAGATGTAAGGGAGTTGGAAATATTAATCTAAATGATAAAAGATACCTCTGTCCAGCGGTGACCAAAGGGACGTTTTTACCCCTGTTTTTTTCAAGCCTTTATTGACCCAATAATTGCAGGTATTAATGCCATTGTATTTTTGGGAAGCTTCAAAAAAGCGGTCTTTATGGGAATAACCAGGGACGGAAATTAATTTAAAACCGCCATGCTCATCCTTGGTAAAAGCCTTGGATATATGCTCGACCAGGGTTTCATATTGCTGTTTTGAGAGGAATATTTTTTTCACTTTTTCTCCTTCTCTTGGTATTCCTTTCCAAAGCGTTACATGCATGGCAGATTCGCTATTCCAGAGCAAAGCATTACAGGCATTGTAAACCGTCAGATCTGTCCATTTTGGTGTCTCCAGGTAAAATTTCTTGTCACCCCAGCCAAAGGAAACGTATTTTGGAATGGTATCTTTTAAACCAAAATCTTCAAGTTTTAAATTATTTTTCCAATCAAAAACATCAGATGATAGAGGCACAGTAAAATCTGCATGGATCCCATTAGAGGTAATGAAAATTGGAGTGCCGGATTGATTGGCTTGATAATTTTTATTGACTGGAATAATGGATAGAAGAAAGGCAAATAGCACATACAAGAGCAGAAAGGTGAGAATTGCAGTCAAAGAACGAAATACTATTTTTTTGAAAAGTCTGATGATTGATGGGTTTTACTTTTCACAATAATGCCTTGTGAAAATAATGATTTTCTACAAACTGTTCCGAATTTCAAAACCCTTCCATTCGATCTCTTCCAAATACGTTTTCCCCAGACCCAGTGGATTGCCGGTCAAATCATAGACCTCCAGCCAACCGTCATCCCCGTCTGTAGTCGTCTGTATAACAAATATTTCTTCATCTCGTACAGGCATCAAGTAGAATCGAACCGTCCCCCAGTCTCCACATTCTACATTTTCGTAATACAAATCATAAGCCTCCCGAACCAATTGAGGATAGGCTTTTTTGGCAGCTTCATATTCACTTCTTGGAATGTGAAAATTCCCTTCAATGCTTTGTCTGTTTTGCAATAGATTTTCAAAAAAAGTACGTATGCTGGCTGTTTTACTCATGTAGTTGAAAGATTGTCAATTCTATTAGACTTTGCTTTAAGGTACAATTATAGGATAACCACGGAGGTGATACACAAAAGTATGATGGCAAATATAGTCTGAAGTATTAAAATGGCACATTATATGATTTGAACTTGACTAAAGTTATTCTAATGATTCGCTTGCAAGTCATTGATTCCGAATACTTCAGCTATTTTTCCTCCCGTACTTTGCAAGTACGAAACTCAAAATAAGAGTATGTTTAAAAATTTTACAAACTGTGCCAAAGGCATCCTTTTGGGAAAAATCAAGCACTTACAATCGAATTCAATACAAAACCTTAGTCAAGTTCATTGAAAGAATCCGATTATTATATCTTCGCGCCGAATTTGAAAAATATTTCCGAAACAATGAATCTAAAAACCTTTTACAATATACTTTTCTTTCTTGCTTCTGTCATGTGCCTTCAAAACTGTGCTGACAATTTAGGTCCACATACGGACGAAATCGAAGTGACTTATCAGGAAAAACACCGTCCACAATTCCATTTCACTCCACAAGCCAACTGGATGAATGACCCAAATGGTTTGGTGTATTATGATGGTCAATGGCATTTATTCTACCAGCACAATCCCTGGGGAAACCAATGGGGGCACATGAGTTGGGGACATGCGGTATCTCGTGATTTGATCCATTGGGGACATATGCCCATTGCGCTTTATGAAGAAGCGAATAAAGCAGATAAGGATACGACTATGATTTTCTCTGGAAGTGCCATCGTAGATAAAGGCAACCGCAGCCGCATTTGCCCGGATGGAACGCCAGATTGCATGATTGCTTTTTATACCTCTCATGTTCACAACAAAGAAGAAGCCGTCGTTCAACATCAAAGCCTGGCTTACAGTACTGACAAGGGCATAACCTGGACCAAATACGACAATAATCCAGTGATAGACATCGGAGAAAAAGACTTTAGGGATCCAAAAGTATTTTGGCATGAGCAATCCCAAAAATGGGTCATGGCAGTCGTTTTGCCAAAGGAATACAAGGTATTATTTTATGGTTCCAGAGATTTGGTCAATTGGCAAAAGTTGAGTGAATTTAGTGGTATTGGAGATATTTCTAAAATTTGGGAATGCCCAGATTTATTTGAGCTCAAAGTGCGCAATGAGCCCGGCGTTTCCAAATGGGTATTGCTGATTTCAGGAGGGGGAGCACAAGAAGGCACTTTTGGTATGCAATATTTTATAGGCAATTTTGATGGACAAAGCTTTACCCTGGATGAAGGGGAAACGGGTAGCCACTACCTCGATGTTGGAAGGGATTTTTACGCAGCTGTTACCTGGAATGATGACCCTTATCGCAGGAGGCTTTTGATTGGTTGGATCAATAACTGGGACTACGGAGAAGATATTCCGACAAGCCCCTGGAGATCGGCACAATCTGTTGTCAGGCGTCTGCAAATGGACAAAACTGCTGATGGCTACAAACTGATACAATTTCCTTTAAAAGAAATTGAAAATATTAGAGGAAAATATGGAGGATATACCGATCTGGCATTGCCTACCTCCCCTACTCTTTTTGAAAAAATGAATACTAAGAACGCCGAAATACAAGTCACTTTTGCTGTCGATTCGATTCCTCTTGTTGCTTCAGATTTTGGTATGAAAGTTTTCAAAAGTGTAGATGACAATGGCAATGTTTTGGAAGAAACGACGATTGGTTATGACTATGCAAGGCAGGTACTGTTTATTGATAAGAGCAAGTCGGGAAATACAACCTTTAATGAGAAATTTTCTGTTCTGGATGAGTACCCGATTCCACTAAAAGATGATAAGATTCAATTGCACGTTCTCATTGACCATTCCATCATCGAAATATTCGTCAATGGGGGTGAATTGGCTATGACAGCTCAAGTCTTTCCAAATCACGACCAGGGTGGATTTGAATTGTACGCTACCGGTCCTGGAAGGGCAAATGCGGATGTCTTCCACTTATTTGAGTTTAATTCTATTTGGTAAGAAAATAGTCATAGAGATAGGAATCACCCTGAATTCCCAGATTACAGCTTAGAGTTTGTCTAAAAATTTTACAAACTGTGCCAAGGGCATCCCTGTGGCACAGGAAGGAAAAATTTAGACCTACTCTTAAATCATCGAATTTCAACTCACTAGGTAATGTACCTTTATTGCGGGGTGCGAGGTGTGGGTTGGTCAAACTCGCAACGCACATTCCGCAACAAATTGACTATCAACGAATTAAAAAAGAAAAAAGCGAAAAGTTTTGATCGCCAAAATACGGGATGAATCCTGTTTCAAGCTATGCCTTCAAAGCCAAAACTCTTTCCTTTAATTTTTCATATTCCTTCTTTCCGAAGTCTGTACAGTGTGGAAAAAACAGGTCGGCTACTGCCATTAGCCCCTCCTCTATTCCTGGTCCATGTTCCCCTTTAATGCTGCGTTTTAATAGCCAAAAATGAAGGGTCATCCAGATTTGGTTGGCGAGAGAATGGTAAAGTCCTTCATGAGGTTCGGGCTGGAGATAGTTTTTCTGGGTGACGTAATTGATGAGGTTTTTTATAGAAGTAATTTCCAATTCAATTTGTTGACGATGCGTTTCCTGAATGACCGGATATGCACGCATAATTTCCAAGGTATCGAGGTAAAAGAATCTGAATTTATGGATGTATTCCAGATAACTTTGAACCACATCCATACCTTCTATACCTTTTTCAAAAAAGCGATTGCCAAAAGCCATCTCATCCAGCGTCTTCATCATATAGCGCCGGATACTTGGCATCAAATCTTTCTTAGTGTTAAAATGATAGGTGAGATTGCCAGGGCTTATACCTGCAGCATCTGCAATGTCTTGAACCCGCACATTCTTTATACCTCGCTCATTAAACAGGTCAATGGTAGAACGGATAATCTTTCTTTTGGTAGCTTTACTCACGAATAATGTGTTGAGAATTTAAGTTTTCAGCACATTTTCAAGACATTGACAAAATTAATAATTAAATTCATTTCCAATTCATTTTTAGTATCTAAATCCTAATTTTACATTTTTAAACCCCCAAATCCATATTCTCCATCATTATACACCCAAATCATGAGTACAGAAACACTAAGATTGCCGAATCAAATCGCAATAAAAAATGTTCAGGAAGCAGAAAAAACTAAATCCACCTCTAAATCAAGAAATTCCCTCCAGGGAGGCTGGTTTCTCATTGGTAAGACCTCACCAAATAATATCTTCATTTCTGAAGAATGGAACGAAGAACAGAAAATGATCGCCCAAACGGTCATTGATTTCTGCATAAAAAATGTACAAGAACCATTTTTCCAAAGAGGACGAGAATTGGAAATGACTCGAGAGGAAGATAGGCAGGAAGTAGTAGAAATGATACAAAAAGCCGGTGAATTGGGGCTATGTGGCGTAAGCATTCCGGAAACCTATGGAGGTTTGGGGCTGGATTTCAATACTGGGGTTTTATTTTCTGAAGCCATTGCTGCCGGATTTTCCTTCGCCACATCTTTAGGTGCTCAAACATCGATTGGCTCCCTTCCGATTGCCTATTACGGAAACGAAGCCCAAAAACAAAAGTATTTGCCAGGTGTAGCTTCGGGAGAATTGATTGCAGCTTATGCACTTACAGAACCTACTGCCGGTTCTGACGCCAACTCTGGTAAGACCAAAGCGACTTTAAGCACCAATCAGAAACACTATCTCCTGAATGGGCAAAAAATATGGATCACCAACGGGGGTATCGCAGATATTTTTGTGGTATTCGCAAAAATTGACCAGGACAAGAATCTTTCTGCTTTTATCGTGGAAAAAAATTATGATGGGCTGACCATTGGCTCTGAAGAGAAGAAGATGGGGATTAAGGGTTCTTCTACCGTTCAATTGTTTTTTGACAATTGTAAAGTTCCCGTAGAAAATTTGTTAGGAGAACGCGAAGAAGGTTTCAAAATGGCGCTCAATATTTTGAATACCGGAAGAATAAAACTAGGAGCCGGCGGTGTTGGTGCCGGTAAATTCACTACTACTCGCTGTGTAGAATTTACTACTGAACGGCAACAATTTGGAGAACCCATTGCCAATTTTGGTGCAATTAAACACAAATTGGGAGACATCGCCGCTAAAACACTGGCAATTGAAGCTGCTTTGTACAGGACTGGCTACAATATTGATTTAAAAGTCTCAGAACTAAAAGCCAAGGGACTTCCTGCCAGCGAAGCTTCTTTGCAAGCTGTCCGAGAATTTGCTGTAGAATGCTCTATTTTGAAAACAAAGGGTTCTGTTTTAGCATGTTATGCAACGGACGAAGGCATACAAATGCATGGAGGTATGGGTTACGCTACCGAGACAGGTATGGAAATGGCTTACCGCGATGCCAGAATCACCAAAATCTACGAAGGCACCAATGAGGTCAACCGAATGCTTTCCGTCGGCGAATTAACAAAAAGAGGGCTGCAAACCAAAGAACTGGATTTAATTGGGGCTGGGAAGAAGGTACCAAGCTTTATTATCAGACAATTGTTGCCATTTAAAAGCGATGCTGGATTCGCCAAAGAACAACGCTTTGTACAAGGCTTAAAAAATACGTTCCTGCTGATTTCCGGCGCCGCCGGCAAAAAGTTGGGCAAGAAACTGATAGAGGAACAGGAAATCATCCTCAATTTTTCCGACATGCTTGCTGAAGCCTATGTCTGCGAAAGCATTTTGCTAAAAATTCAAAAATTGCAAAACAGTAAAAATGCCGGAGATGAAAGAAAATTAAAACTTCAGACTGCTGTGATGCAGCTGTATTTGTACGAAGCCAGAGATATTGCAAAGAAAGCAGCCAGAGATGCCGTCAATAGCTTTGCCACTGGCTTGCAGAGAAAATTTTTGCTCTATTTCGTTCGAAAAATGTTGGAATCCATTAACATCAACCCAAAACAAATAAGAAGAGAGGTAGCCGATTATTGTATAGAGCATAAAGGTTATTGCTTTTAAAACAGTAAATTTTCTTAATGAAACAGCCCCGATTGAGTTGCTCAACCGGGGCTGTTTCATTTAATATATAGCATTCATCATGGCTTCGCACCATCCTTCTTCTTATTCTTCACATGCTTATCCAACCACTGCCCGGTTTCCCAGGCTGCATGCATAACAGATTCCTTGGCTCGATAACCATGGCTTTCATGTGGCAACATCACCAAACGAACGGTAGCACCATGTCCTTTTAAGGCACCATAAAATCGCTCAGATTGCATAGGAAAGGTTCCTGAATTGTTATCCGCTTCTCCATGAATCAGCAATAAAGGTTCTTTTATTTTATTGGCATGCATGAATGGAGACATCTTAAAATAGGTTTCTGGAGTTTCCCAGAAAGTCCTTTCCTCAGATTGGAAGCCAAAAGGAGTCAAGGTTCTATTGTAAGCCCCACTTCTCGCAATTCCAGCTGCAAATAGATCTGTATGTGCCATTAAGTTAGCAGTCATAAAGGCTCCGTAGGAATGTCCACCGACTGCACATCTGTCTCGATCTGCCACACCCATATCTACAATTTTATTGATGGCTGCTTCTGCACCGGAAGTCAATTGCTCTACAAATTTTTCATTCGGTTCTTCATCACCTTCACCTATGATTGGCATACCAAAATCATCAAATACGGCATAGCCCGCCATTACCCACAAAATCGGAGACCACCAACCTACCCGAATGAATTCATAGGGAGAATCCGTCACCTGTCCAGCTGCATCCTTGCTTTTAAATTCCCTGGGATATGCCCACATCAGGACTGGGAGGGGGCCATCTTTTTCTTTATCATAGCCTGGAGGAGTATACAGCGTTCCTGTCAATTCAATGCCATCTTCTCTTTTGTATTTCACAAATTCCTTTTGGACCTCCTTCAATGCTTCGAAAGGATTTGGGAAATCTGTCAATTGGCGGAGATTGCCAGAATTTAAGTCTCTTTCATAAAAATTAGGCACTTCGGTATTGGATTCCCGGCGCGTCAAAACGATTCCTTTATTTTCATCCAAAATAGCAATGGGATACTCATAATAGGGTGCTTCAGAACGCCACAATCTTTGCGCTTCTTTAGTTTCCAAACTGAACTTATCGACAAAGGGACGGTTGCCCTCAGGTGAAGCTCCCTGCCCTCTCATATAAAGTGTTTTCCCATCATCAGCCGTCATCAAAACATACCTTCCATATTTGTTTTGCTTCAATTCAAAACTTCCAGGGTCGCTGTATCTGTCTTCCCAGCTTCTATCAAAAAGTATCGTTTTCCCAGCAGCCGGATCGGAAGGATTCCAGGTACTCGTGATGTTTTTCCGAGTTGCCCACCACCATTCGCTTGCCATTGCCAAACCATCATTTCCCCAGGTAATACCTCCGTAACGCAGACTGAAAGAAATGCCTTCCTGAGGTTCTCCGTTAAAAGGCGCATCTAGAGAAAATTGCTTATCGCGAACTGCCACTTCTTTTTTGGGATCTCCGCCATCCTGTGCTTCTACCCAATACACTGAAGCAGGTTTATCTGCCCGCCAGCTAAAATTTCTTCGTCCTTCCCGAACGGCACCAAAGCCTTTGGGAATATTTTCAGCTGCCGGAATATTGGCCAATTCCCGGACAGGATTTCCCTTTGTATCAAATATAACTTGCGTAAAAGGAAATCGGCTATAAGGAACAATGTAGGAATAAGGCTTCCGAACCCTCGAAATCATCACATAATTTCCATCTGGAGACAAACTAAATCCCGTGATAATACCAGCATCTCCAAAAGTTGTAGCTGTTCCGGAACTCAGATCCATTATTTTCAATTGCGCAGTAGCATAATAGTCAAAAAGGGACTCATCAAATTTGTTTCTCAATAAATCCTGATAGGTTCGGACTGGTGCAGATTTACCTTCATTGTTTTGAATGATCGGACCGGCAGGAACACTCGATTCAGTAGGAGCATTGCCTCGATTTGCCAAAACAGCTTTATAAAGAATCTTCTTTCCATCCGGAAACCAGCGATATGGGTTACCACTCATGGCATCATTGACAAATTCTTCAGTGAGTTTTTTGGCAGTCGCAGAAGCTACGTCTACCATCCACAATTGCAATCCATTTGACAAAGTATTGGTAAATATTATTTTGGAACCATCAGGCGACCAACTCGTATTTTGAATCCGAGGATTTTCAGGCAATCCTTTGATAGCCACCTCTTTTCCATTTGAAAAAGATTTTAAGGACATGCCAATGGAATAACTGGCTCTACTCGAACCATTCGTTTTTGGATTGATCCTTATCCCGGCGATGCGCAATTCTTCCTGAGCAACCTCTTCGATGGAAGGCAAACTCGGTCTATCCAAAAAAAGCATCCATTCATAATTTGGGCTTACGGAAACACCAGGAGTAGGCGGTGCGTCAATCAAATCAGCAATTGCCTTTGAAGGTGTTTGATAACCCAAATCTTCTTGCGAGTGAGTGAGTAAAAAGGAAGTTGTCATAGCTAGTATTAATACGGAGCGAATTAGGTTAAGTAATGAGTGATTCATGAGTTAGATTGTTTTATGCTGTGGGTGTATTCCACAATTCATTAATATGTATTTTCTGGTGAAATTAATAACTTTTTTGGAGAGGAAAGGCTGGATTAAACACGAACACTCATCCCAAAATCCTGAATTCATCACTTTACAAATCTTTGAAATCAAACAATACTTAAAATTTAATGACATTAGAGGCAGAAATTGATAGCATAAAATATTTCAATATGAAAACCAGACTACTTTTTTTTCTCCTTTCGATTTTTGTCTTACCTACTTTTGGTCAAAATAATCAAACACCTTGTACTACGGAAGCGCATCGCCAATTTGATTTCTGGGTCGGTAAATGGGATGTGTATCACAGCACAGCAGACACCCTCGTCGGACGCAGCCATATCAAAAACCTTCTGGGTTCTTGTGTCATTGAAGAAAACTGGGAAAGCGCAGGCAGTGCTTTTGAAGGGAAAAGCTTAAATACCTACAATCCGCGCAACAAAACCTGGAATCAATGCTGGGTGGATAACACAGGTGCCACCTATAATTTTTCAGGTACATTTGAAAACAATGTGATGCTTTTGAAGGGCAAAACTCCTGGAAGCGATGGCAAAATGGTTTTGTTTGAAATGTCTTTTACCCACAATGTAGCTGAAGGAACTGTCCGACAAGTTTGGAAATCCTCCAATGATGGCGGGGAAACATTTGCTACTTTGTTTGACGGGATTTACAGGAAACGGGAGTAGAGAAATTGAATCCCTAAAATCCCCTACTTTTGGCTTCATGCCAAAAAAGCAAAAATACCTGCTCGAAGCTTTTCTGCTGCTTACCCTCGCATCTGCATGTATCTTTTTGCGTTTTGGCGATGTCTATTTCCAGTTTGGTAGTCAAAAAGTAGTAATGGCTTGGGGCGATGGACTGAAAACCTACACCAATACCATTTTTCACATACGCCACGATTCAACCTATTCCTATTTTGAGGGAATGAATTACCCCTATTCAGAACACATCATGGCGGCTACCGAGCTGCCTGGTTTGGCGATTGCCCTTCGATTTATTCATAGAAATATTACAGAATTATCAGATGCACAAGTTGTGGACATCATCCACCTAACCTTAATGCTTTCTTTATTGCTTTGCGCTTTATTTCTTTGGTTGATTTTAAAAAAACTCAGGTTACCTTTTTGGTACAGTATTCCCATTGCAATTGCCCTCACTTTCCTTGCTCCGCAAACCCAAAGACTCAATGGACATTTTGGACTCGCAATGGTGTTTGTCATTCCTATGGTTTTTTACCTGCTCTTACGTTTCGAGGAAAAAAAACAATGGAAGTGGGCTATTTGGATAGCTTTTGCCCTCTTTATTTCAGCACAGTTCCATTTTTATTTCTTTGGGATTTTGGCCGGAGTGGTGTTTTTGTATTTGATTTTTGGAGCTCTTAAGGTAGGAGGCAACTTGATGTTTTCTCCTATCTTAAATGGCTGGAAAAGAACAAGGCATCTTCTGTTAATGTTACTACCCCCCCTGTTATGCTACTACTTTTGGATGGTTGCTGGCGATCCGGTAACTGACCGCAGCCCCAATCCATCAGGATTTCTTCAGTACAAAGCAACATTAGAAAGCATTTTTACCAATTTCCAATTGCCTGTTTTCCAGTGGATTGATGAACATCTTTTTGAAATCAACAAGGCAGAATTTGAAGGAAGGGCATATGTTGGGGTTGTAGCAGGCTTGTTTTGCATTGTATGGGTTTTAAGATGGATTTGGAGCATGCTTGAGCAATTTTTAAATACACAAACCCATAAGCCACAACCCACAACTGAATTTTCGGTGCATTCCTCTTACCTTTCCACCATCCTCATTACCAGCATCATGCTGGCACTTTTCGCCTGTGGCATCCCTTTCATCATTCCCAAAATGGAATTTCTACTAGACTATGCCGGACCACTTCGCCAATTCCGCTCCATAGGAAGGTTTGCCTGGGTCTTCTATTTTGGTATTAATATTTACGCTTTTACACAGTTGTTTAATTGGCTCAATGAGGTGAAGTTTCCTCCTAACTTGATAAAACTGCCTTTAGCATTGATAATCAGCTTGCTTTGCTACGATGCTTTTGAGTTTTCCCATTCCAGAACATACAAACTATACGATGGACATCGCTTCAAAAAAGGAGAAGCGTACACGACGATAAAAGAGGTTGACTTTTCAAAATACCAGGCGATTTTACCCATTCCTTATTTCAATATTGGCTCCAATAATTTTGCAAAAAATGAAGAGGGCTTCAGTTCCCATGCTTCTTTCATCATGAGTGCGCAAACGGGCTTGCCCAATATTGCAGCCATGCTCACCCGCACTTCTCGCATTCAAACATTTAAACAATGGCAATTGCTCGGCAAACCATTTATTATTCCAAGGGTTTTTGAAGACTATCCCTCTGAAAAACCGATTCTGATGATTTGGTGGAAAAAAATCAAAGCAGCTGAAGCCAAACGATATGGGCATTTGAAAGAAAGAGCCAAATTCTTGTATGAAGAGGGCAATATGGAATTGTATGAAATTCCTCTAGGTGCCTTCAGTGCAAGCATCTCAGATCGCATTATTGAGGTCGATAATGCCTTGAAAAATGACATGCTTTTTGAGCATGGTGATTTCCTTTCAACGGATAGTCTGAAAAATTTTGTTTTTCTCGATTTTGACAACCCCGGAAACGACAAACCTTCAAATGAAAATAAAAGATTTGTGGGTATTACAACAGACATGAATATCATTTTTGATCAAAAATTGCCAAATCTACGACCTGGGAAGCCCTATGAGATAAGTCTATGGGTCAATTTTGGAACCGATCGATTTGGGATGTCCCTTGCAGGCCTTTTACAGGAAATTGCTCCGAGTGGGGAAAAGCTGCAAGAAAAAAAATGGTATCTCGGCAGGCAGATTCTTACCTGTGCGGAGCCTTGTTGGGGGCTCTCCACAAATACTTTCAAACCAAAAGCAGCAGATAGTCACTTCAGATTTATCGTCACCTGGAATTTGAGAGATTCAGAATCCTTTCATATAGACGACCTTTTGATTCGGCCTTTGGATACAGACCTTTATAAAAATGATTCAATCATGATTTGGAAGAATAATTGGTAAATTAGGTTTACAAGAAAAATGCTATTTTGGCCAAAATTCAAAACAAAATTGAAAGCCATGGAGCCATTTTTCACGAATGACGCAATAGTTTTTGGTCTTTTAGCCCTCACCCTAGCCGGGGTCTTTTACACAGCTCACCTGGATACCCCCGGTTGGAAGAAATTTTACAGATTTGTTCCTCCTCTCCTACTCTGCTACTTTTTACCTGCGCTACTCCATTGGCCTTTGGGTTTGATTTCGGGAGAGGGATCACAACTGTATTTTGTAGCATCCAGATATTTACTACCTGCAAGTTTGATTTTATTGTGTTTAAGCATTGATTTGGAAGGGATAAAAAACCTTGGTCCCAAGGCTTTAATTATGTTTTTTGCAGCTACCCTGGGTATTGTCATAGGTGGCCCGATTGCCTTATTGGTAATCAATGGAATTGCGCCTGAAGGATTCATCCCGGCGAGTCCGGAGGACGTTTGGAGGGGTCTATCTACTGTTGCAGGAAGCTGGATAGGCGGTGGTGCAAATCAGACTGCAATGAAGGAGATATTTGAGGTAGAAGACAATTTATTTGCCACCATGATAATTGTAGATGTCGTGGTCGCCAATATCTGGATGGGTTTTTTGCTCTATGGCGCCAATATTTCTGATAAACTGGACAGATGGCTCAAAGCAGATTCTTCTGCAATTGAAGATTTGAAAAAACGCGTATCGGATTATCGCGCAAGTATATTGGAAATGCCCACAACCCGTACCATGTTTATGCTTTTCGGAATCGCTTTTGGAGGAACAGCACTTGGACATTGGGGTTCTGATGTCATCGTTCCCTGGATGGAGCAATTTAAAGCTACTCTGGATGGTCTGGGACTTTCCTCATTGATGTCTAAATTCTTCTGGCTCATTGTTATTGCTACTACGGTCGGTTTAGGACTTTCTTTCACCAAAGCGAGAAAACTCGAAGGTGCAGGTGCCTCTCGCTGGGGAACCGTTTTTATCTACATTTTGGTAGCGACCATTGGAATGAAAATGAATTTGGGAGAAGTCTATGAAAATCTTGGACTTTTCGCGATTGGTATCGTTTGGATGTTGGTTCATGTAGGTATTTTGCTCCTAACTGCCAAACTCATCAAGGCGCCCTTCTTCTTTGTAGCTGTTGGTAGCCAGGCAAACGTAGGAGGAGCAGCTTCCGCTCCTGTCGTAGCTTCTGCTTTTAGTCCTTCGCTGGCGCCAGTAGGTGTTTTGATGGCAGTATTGGGATATGCACTTGGGACTTATGGAGCCTTGATTTGTGCTTACTTGATGCAGGCGGTTTCTTAATTCCAGGGTTCTGGGTCCTAGGTGCTTGTTTGCTGGGTCCTAGTTTGCTCGGTACTGGTCGCTGGGTACTGGTTTACTGGGAAAGGAAAGTATTTATTGACCTCTTCTGGTTGGGTTAAATATTAACAATAGGGGAGTGTACGCCTATCACTACATGCACTTTATTGAATTCGATGCTTTTTCTTTTCTTGCTCAAGGTTTATTGTCCAAAGTTCGGCAGCTTGAATCATTTGTTCGTTTATTGAGATCCTTGCCAGCACATTACAATCTTTAATTGCTTTGTCAAATTCTCCTTTCTTGTGAAAAAGGAATCTTTTTACCAAATAAGCAATTTCAATTTTCGGGTTTTCTCTAATGCTCTCGTTCACTAATTGTAAGGGTTTTTTTAGGTCTCCCTCCAGGAAACCAGGACCAAGTACCCAGCTAACCAGCGACCAGCACCCAGAACCCATTAATCTATATCCACAATCGCTGCATATTCCGGGCAAGCTGCCTTAAAAGCAGCTAAGGCTTTTTCATCTTCCCTACTCACCACTCCGTATTTTTCTTCTAATCCATCCACACATTGATCGCCTGCGGCTCCTATTTGATCTGCTTCTATGAGTAAGGCTTTTATTGCAGTTGTATCTCTTTTTTCGGAAAGTTCAAGGACTCTTTTTTGGAGATCAACCAAGGGTTTTACACAATTGCAAAGTTCTTTTGCCAATCCATCGTAATCAACTGATTTGGCTTCAGCAGATTGTAGTTCACCGCTATTCTCAGACGCCTGGTTAGCGCATCCTACCAACAAGAAGATGAAAGTAGAAACAAGGTATAGATTATTCATTTCCAATCTTTTAAATGTTCTAAAATTGATAATCTTCCCTCACCGGGCAAAAGGTATCTATGACTTTACAGGCTGTAATTCCTATTGCCGAATGGGGAACATTGGAAGGAATCACAAAAACAGAACCAGCATTCATCAAATGAGATTTCCCGTCCACAATTAATTCCAGTTCTCCCTCCAAAACATGGACAACTTGCTCATGAATGTGGTGATGAGTAGGTACAGTCGCTTTTTCGAGAATACGCCAATGGGCAATGGTCATTTTCTCAGAATGAATGAGCTTGCCAAAGAAACCGGGGAAGACTTCTACTTCAGAGATGGTTTTTAAATCCTGGATTTTCATAATGATAGTTAGGTAGCACGGCTTTCCAAAGCCGTGAATTTTTGAAATTGTTGTTGATTGAATTTCAGGCACCGCTTTCCTTAGGCGTCCTGCGCCTAGTTTTGCAAATGTTCTATCGCTTCCTTTACATGCTTTTTCACCCCCATTTGAGAATCAAAAATATGCTTTACAATCCCCCGATCATCAATAATATAAGTCACTCTCCCTGGCAACAACCCGAAAAAGCTTTTGGGTACACCAAATTGTTTTCGAACCTCATTTCCCTTATCACTTAATAGGATAAAGGGCAAATTGTGCTTGGCAGCAAAATCCCGGTGTGATTGAGGACTATCTGCACTAATTCCAATGACTTCAGCACCGATATCTTTAAAGTCTTCATATTGATCACGAAAAGAACAGGCTTCAGCTGTACACCCGGGAGTATCGTCTTTTGGGTAAAAATAAATTACATGAGGTCTACCAATAAAGGATTCACTGGAGACCAGTTCATTGTGTTGATTCATTAATTCAAAAGCAGGTACTTTATCACCAACAGCTATTTTTTGATGTTGCATAAAAAGAATATTGAGAAGGATGAAAAGAGTCATAAGTACATACTAATACAAAAAACCAAAAATTGTTCACCTTTCGACCAAATTAGCAATAATAGTTATTTCTGAACTTCTGCAAACAAAAAAAGTGTGGAGGGTAATGGCTCCACACTCAAAGGTTTTCCGAAAAAAATAAGTGGATTTAGTTTTTCTTTATTAGGAATTCTATAACTCAGCTAACAACTTTTCTTTCAATTCTTTAAACTCCTTATCAGACAAAACGCCTTTCTCTTTCAATTCGCCAAGGCGTTCCAGCTTTTTGAAAATGTCTTCTTCCTTGTTCGTTTCAGCTTCTTTTTGTTCGGCTTCTTCTTTCCACTGATTTGCCAGGTCTTTGCCTTTTTCCATTTCAGTTTTGTACTGGCTTTTGGCGCTCAAAGGGTCAAAGTCAGACAAATCTCCGCCTTCCTTGAAATGAGAATTAAACACTTGCCCAACTGCGTAAGTCGAAGCACCAGATAAAGCAGCCATGGATACACCACCGAAAATAGTTCCGAAACCTGGAATTGCTTTGATGGCACTGGCTCCAATACGTGCCAGCGAGCTTCCAGTCAAAGCAGAAACAAAGCTTTTACCGGAATTGTCAGAGTAAGAAACTTCATACAATTTGGAGAGTTGTCGCAGCATGTCCATTTGAATGCCGGTAACAGCAATGAGATCCAAAGCAAAAATTGGAATCAAACCTGCCCCCATAGACAGCAGAACGTGATTTTTGATGATTTCATTTGCGCGATCAAATTTTTGTTGGTCAGTCATAATTATTAGGGTTTAAGATTGTTCTGGGTTCTGGGTTCCCAGTTCAGAGTTGATGATATTTTATCGTAATTCTGAATTGGGAACCCTGAATTCAAAACGCTCAGGAGAGTATGATCTTTTTCAGTAAGGCGAACATTCTTCAATGGGAATCCAATCTCCCAAATCGCATTGTCGCATTCTGTTGAGGATTTCCATTTTCAATCTGTGGTGCTCCCAGGGACAAGCAGGCACTCGCCCTTTTAGTACATCTTCGTCATCACAAGAACAGGTCGCGATATTTCCCTCGTGTAACACAATAAAGTATGTGGGATCAATTTGAATAAAAGAATGTATCTCAAATACATTGTAATCACCGACATGGGGATCACAGTGGTCAGAAGTACCAAAATCAAGGGCATTAATCGCAATATTTTTTGAAGTTTTAATCTTTTCAGAATAGTCATTGATATTGAAACCCGATTTGGTTTCGAAGTAGTCGAATCCCTCTTTAGACCGGATGGTTCGGCCATCCTTAAAAGTTACATAAAAAGTTTGCTCCTGATGGTCTGGCTGAATACTGTGAATATGCTCATATTCCAATGTATAATTGGTCTCATTTTCAGTCGTCATTTTCAATGGTAAAAAATATTGAAATCCAGCGGCACAGAGCATGCTGCCAACGAAAATGAGGGCGATGATGTTGGGTGCTTTTTTTTCGGAGTTCATAATTGTTGTGTTCTTTTTAAGACTCTACAAAGGTGAAATGCTTTTGTGAAGCATGCAAAAAATAACCAATCCTGTTATGAGAAAATTCCAATTGAAACATAAGCAAGATGAATTCAAATTATTCGAAATAAAATTTGGATTCACCATCCATTTTTTATAAAAATCAAAATTTATGGTTTGGTTCCTCGTAGTGGTGTAAATGATTAACGGTGGATAAAGCCTGGAGAAGCAAAAAATATTTTCCAAAAAGCAACTGGAATGTGATTGGTGACAGGTATGTAGAACCTTTTTCTCAAACAAGTTTTTACTTTCCAAAATATTATTGATATTATTCAAAAAAAGGTACTTTCAAGCAAAGATTATCATTTGAAATGAGTAAATAAAGGTATATGGACCACCAAATTAAACGAATTGAAATTACACTTGAGACAAGAAAATATTCAAAAAATTATACTACTCAAATTATTGGAAATAACCAATTTCAAAATACCTATACCTACCAGAGTTTCCCTGAACATTTCTATATTAACTTCGATGATAACCTCTTTACTGGAAAATTTGAAACTGACGATTTTATCTGTGAACAATTTTTTATTGTTGAAATTGATAAAAAGAAACTAAAAAATAATGAATCAAAACTTTCCAATTGGATTAAAAAGAATCACAAAGCGAACCTCATTAATAATATTGGGCTGATACTATTTTGTATTATCTTGTTTTGTGGTCCAATAGTATGGAAAATGGTACAATTAAAGACCAGTTTTTTTGGAGCCATCGTCAATATATTTAAAGAATTGGATAGTTTTTGGGAAGCGGGTTTAATTATAGTAATGATTTTTAGTTTTCTTGGAGCTATTGCTAACCTATCAATTGTTACTACAAATTATTTTTGGAGGAGAAAGCAGGAAAAATTTTATTTTAAAGTCACAACTGATGGTAGGAAAAGAGAAGAATTTTTGGAATTAATAAAAAACAAGGATCATAAAACCTTGTATGGCTTTTCCACAATCAAACAAAAAGATAACGAAAGACTTCCATTGAAAAGTTCTCCAATGTGGATATCTTATAAATCCACTAATGGAGAAGGAGTAGGACCTCCTTATTCGATTTGTTATTTTGAGGATAAGAGAAATTTATTAAACCGATCCTATACTATTTAAGGATTATGACAAGTATTCTTAAAATCTCCCCCCCTTCACAAACTGAACTACCTGCCAGTTCCCTTTTTCCACAAATCGAACTTTCAACCAATAAACCCCTGAAGGAAAATGGGAAACATCAACTGATGTTTGAAAATCAAAAGAGTTAATCTTTTCCTCATTTTGATAAATCAACTTGCCCAATGCATCGTGAATGGTGATTTCCACGGGTTGAGGACTTGCAGTTTGTATTTGAATGTGTAGTTCATCGCTAGTAGGGTTTGGATAAACCAGGAGGTAGGGTTTTTCAAAATAAACGGTAATGGGATTACTCGAATCAATAGTAATCATCATAGTCGCTGTATCCGTTTCGGTTGAGTCATTGGTGACGGTCAGGGTGACGGTAAAAATGCCGTTATTTGTATAGGTATGGTTCGGATTGCTGCCACTCCCCTGAAAGCTGCCATCACCAAAATCCCAATTGTAATTCGTAATTGAAGTGCCTGAGGGTGTGGTTGAACAACTGGCATCGAAGTTCACTGTCAAAGGAGAAGCTCCTGTGGTCGGATTTGCCGAAAAACAGGCTGTTGGGGCAAAGCAGCCAGTATTCGGCGTGCCATTAACCATACTGTAATTGCTACTCTGTGAAACCGGAAAATCGTAATAAGAATTTTGGTCAGCAAAGAGGTCATTTGTCTGATTTGTCCCACCACCGCTGCCATTATTGAAAATAATATTCGTACTCAAAATATTGGTAAACGTATAAGAAAACCAATCATCACATTCTGCTGTCATATCAACACCTGGCCAAGTGCCATTCGGTAGATTGCCTTGGGGTTCGGCATCCCAATAATAGATTTTGGGTGTAACAGACCAGCTTGCAGGTCGTTTGAAATAAACAGTGAACCCTGGAATATTCCCTACTAAATATCGCTGGACTGCCACTGGAGAGCAAACATTTGTGGTATCTGTACAAGCGATGGCTTTGAGATCCAGGTCAGTCGGATTGTTAAAAAGAATTGGTGAATCATAGAGCGTAGAAGATGTCGTGGGCGTAGTGCCATTAGTGGTATAAAAAATGCTCATGGATTCACTACCTGGTACAGTCGCATTAATAGCAACTTTTAAAGAATCGGGGTCATACCAATCACCCGGAGCATTCGGAGGCTGTGATTCGAAAGTCACAGTGGGCAGGCAACCTGTTGAAGTCAACTGCTCAATTAAAATTACTCCATTCGCGTGTGGCATGAAAGTGACACTACCACTACTAACATTTACCGTGTCCCCTGTATATGCATCTCGCAAAGTAGCTCCCTCTTGAAAAACATTAGATACGTCAATTGTCGTACTTCCTGAAGCTCCCACTGATACCACTACTAAATCACAAGTATCGGTATTGGAAAAATCGCGTTTGAAAGTATAAGGGTTATCCCCCAATTTGACATGACTGCCTGCTCCAATAGCTGGATGATCCCGACGAAATTGACCAAGTTTTTGCCAGTGCTCCAACAAAACAGTATCCATACTGCCCCAATTCATCATAGTGCGAGTATCCTGGTCACTCCCAGTACTTCCCGGCTGACGATTTGTTTCATCTCCATAATAAATCTGAACTGCTCCTGGTGATAATAGTAACGAAGTGGCGGCATCATAAAGATCGCTACGATCAAACATATAAGTGTCATGGGAGGAAACGTAGCTTACAAAATTCCAATCTGGATCGCTCGCAATCGCAGCGTAGGAAGTGTATGTATTGTCCAAACTTGAAGGATCACCGCCCTGCCCCTGGAAGTTAAAATTAATAAGCGCATCGGTTTTACCAGTCGTCGCTGCTTCGGTATTTTTATCAGGTCCATGCCCAAACCATTCACCAACCATCCAAAAATCCAAGGTATCCAAAACTTTGCTGGGATTCGCAGTCTTCCAATCCTGAAAAGCTAACTGGGCTTGTGTCTTTAGGTCTCCCCAAATCGCTCTTTCGACATGTTTGTAGGTATCAATCCGAAAACCATCAATTCCATATTCCCGGACCCAATCTGTTAGCCACTTAATGATGTGATTCGCTGGCGTACGAGGTAGCCCACTTTGGTTGAAAAAAGTATCCAATTCTACCAATTCTGCTGCCTCTTTAGTAGTATCCCATTTGGTTTTTAAAATTTCGGGTAAGGCTACAGCCGTTGTCATCTCCGTCCGAATATACGGCAAGCCTGCCAGGCAGAGTGTCAGGTCACCACCACCACAGGCTTCCGCACAATAGTCTGAGCTGTCATCTCCCTTGCGGATCCAGGACACCCCATTGCTGTCCGTCCACCAGTTGCACCAGTCAGCGTGATAGGGATCAAGACTGTTGTTGGGGTTTTTCCAGGGATCCCCAAGTGGCCCAAAACCAAATTCTGTTGCATCTGCCACAGCCTCATAACCCACATGGTTCAAGACGATGTCCATGATAACCCGAATTCCTTTGCTATGTGCTGCATCTACAAAATCCGTCAAATCTGCATTCGTTCCGAAATTGGCATCCATTTCAGTAAAATCCAAAGCATAGTAGCCATGATAGGCATAGTGTTGATCACAGGGATAGCAATTCCAATAACCTGGCACTGCACCGTGGATTTGCTCGTAAGGTGCTGAAAACCATATAGCTGTCACCCCCAAATCTGTAAAATAGCCCTCATTTATTTTTTGGGTAATCCCTTTCAGATCCCCACCTTGAAAACCGCCAATCGGGTCGGCAGTGCGTCCATAAGGAAAGTCATTGGAAGTATCATTATTTAGAAATCGATCGGTGAGCAGAAAATAAAGCGTGGCATTGTCCCAATTGAAATGGGTTTGTGCATGTAATTTGAGGGTATAAGCCAAAAGTAGCATGGTTAAAATTATCAGGCGCCTCATTATTGTTTGGAGTTTAGTCAGCCGCAAAATAAAAAAAAATTGTTCCGTCGTTTCACCACGGTATCGAATGGCGCAGGCAACCTTTTTCAAAATTCCAACACCTACATTGTCATAAGGATAATGTAACTAACTAACCATTCATACTTATAAGCACATGAAAATGATACTTGCCTTCTTACTGTCCATGTCTTTGGTACTGCCAAAACACGATGTACCTGTAGCTACATTCACTATTTACCAAGAAGCTAATACCCTGAAATTGGATGTAAATTTCGATGTTGGAGACCTGTCTGATGAGCTGGATAAAAAACCGACTGACATTACAGCAGAATTGGTAGAGATTTACTTGAAGGAACATACAGAATTCAGTTTTGATGGAGAGCCAAAAACGATAAGCGTTAAAGAACTGAAAAAGAAAAGAGGACATCTGATCGCTCAATCGGTGTTTAACACGGATGACATGGATTTTACCAATATCCGGTTAAAGAATACTTTTCTGGTGGAGGTCGAGGATCATTCAAATGTTTTCGAAATAAGGCTGTACGGTCAGGAAAGGGATTTTCGAATGCACAAAGACAGAACAATTATTGAGGTACAGCTTTAATGGCCAACTGTAACCAAGGGATTTATTGAGCTGGTTCTAATTTTAGACGGCCCAGTAAATCTGGCAATTATATCAAAACGAAATTGATATGACCCAATTTAAACACTTTTTAATCCTGCTTTTTTTCTCCATTATTTTCACCGATTCTATCAATGGTCAACAGTACAAACCCAATGTTCTTTTAATCGTTGCAGATGACATGGGCATTGATGCCATTGATGGTTTCGGGCTGAACACCAATACACCTACAACACCTAATTTGCAGTCAATGCAGGACAATGGAATCCGGTACATGAATACCTGGGCAACCCCTCAATGCGCTCCCACAAGGGCAGCCATTATGAGTGGAAAACATGGCATCCATACGGGGGTGATGTCTGTTCCAGGGCATTTGGAAGTAACACATGAATCTGTTTTTAACCACATCCATAACAACTCAGATACAACTTATGCAACAGCCCTGTTTGGCAAATGGCATCTGTCGAGTCCTCCTGAAGCCAACCACCCTCATAATCATGGAGTGGATCATTTTGAAGGAGTACTTGGCGGAGCTGTCGGCGACTACTATAGTTGGAATAAGGTAAAGAATGGAGTGACTTCATCTGTAGAAGAGTACATTACAAGCCACTTGACCGATGCCGCTATCGATTGGGTAGTTAATCAAGACCAGCCTTGGTTTTTATGGTTTTCTCATGTTGCACCACATAGTCCTTTTCATGTGCCGCCGGATAGTTTATTTACCATTAATAATCCTACAAACAACCGCCGAATGTATTTGGCAGCGATAGAAGCAATGGATCATGAGATTGGTCGATTGTTGGAGAGTTTGGATTCTGTGACATTGGAAAATACTGTTATTATTTTTATTGGTGACAACGGGACTCCAGGGATGGTGCTGCAACATTATCCGACGGGGCATGGAAAAGGCTCCATGTATGAAGGGGGGCTTCGAGTGCCTATGATTATCAGTGGGAAAGGGGTAAACCGGATGGGGGAAGAAGAACATGGGTTGGTGCAGGTCACAGATCTTCATGCCACGCTTATTGAACTGATGTCCGGCGACTTGCCAGGTGGTATTCACAATAGTTATAGTTTACGGCATTCTTTGGCATGTGAGGATGCCATTCGGCGAGATTATATTTATACGGATTATGAAAGGAATGGCGAACTGCTGTGGGCGATTAAAAACGACACCTATAAGTTAATTGAGGGAAATATGGGAACAAAAGAGTTCTATCGGGTCGATACCAATATTGAAGAATTGGATAATCTCATCAATAACCTTACACCTGCTGAAGAGGCGATTTTAGCAGCAATGGAAGCAGAGGCAGAAGCCATTCGAACGGGGTGGTCTTGTCAGGACGGAATCCTCAACGGCAATGAATCCTTTGTGGATGACTGCAACAATACATGTACAGCCAATGATGAATTGAGTACTGATAACATTGGCTGCTGTGACGTACCAGCTTATCCAAGTGTTTACCATGAATACATCGAAGCCGATAAAAGGAACATCTATTCCAATGGCTTCCCTAACCACGACTACTGCTATAATCCAAACAACATTCTCGAACAAACCTATCACCATTTTCGCGTTGACGAAGATCCCGAAATCACCCCACAGATTACAAGTGTACTCCGCCCAAATAATCGTCCAGCGAGGTATTTTGGGGTAGCGCTCAACGGGGTCATTTTAGCACCTGCGCCAGCTACGCCCTTTATTTTTGAAAACCCAAATACAGGGGAATATAACTGGGACTGGGTATTTGAACCTACCAATAATCAGGGTATGGGCATGGGGCTAGTTAGGTTGGATTGTGCCTCAGCCCATACAGGGCCACAGGGTTACCACTATCATGGCGAAATGTTTGAGTATTTAGAAACAACAGAGCCGGGGATTACAACGGCCAGTACTTCTTCTGAAATCTTACAGGTGGGTTGGGCATCGGACGGATTCCCAATCATCTACAAATTTGGACCAGATGCCAATGGTGTTATCAGGGAATTACAGCCCAGCTATGAACTGAAAACAGGTTTGCGCCCAGGAAATGGTATTACCGCACCTTGTGGGGCATACAACGGCAAATACACCAACGACTACGAATACGTCTGCGGTTCAGGAGATTTGGACGAATGTAATGGTATTGCTGCGACCATAGAATTAGAGACAGCAAGTGGTGTCCAAACCTTTGAATATTTTTATGTAATCACTTCCTCCTTTCCTCAAATTTCCAGATGCCTTGTGGGAAATGTAAGTGAGGATTTTGAAAACGATGCCCCTGATGTGACGGGCGTTGACAACGATGGGGATGGTTTTTTATCACAATTTGAATGCAATGACAACAATGCGCAGGTCAACCCTTTAGCAGATGAAATACCCTACAATGGTTTAGATGATGATTGCAACTCATTGACTTTGGATGACGATTTAGATCAAGACGGGTTCATTTTAGCGGAGGATTGTGATGATATGAATCCAAATATCAATCCGAATGCAGGCGAAACCGTTTACAATGGCTTTGACGATGATTGCAACCCGCTTACTTTAGATGATGATTTAGATCAGGACGGATTCGTTTTGGCAGACGATTGTGATGATAACAATCCAAATGTAAATCCTGATGCCATTGAGATTGTTGGAAACGGTCTGGATGATGATTGTGACCCAAATACTTTGGATGGAATTCCTGATTTGGACAATGACGGTTATGGTGATAATGTGGATTGCGATGATACAAACCCAAATGTAAATCCAGGGCAACAGGAAACGCCTTATAATGGAATTGATGATGATTGTAATGCACTAACCCTGGACGATGATTTGGATCAAGATGGATTTGTTTTAGCCGATGATTGTGATGATAATAATGCCAACATTAATCCGGATGCTGACGAAGTCGTTTACAATGGAATCGACGACGATTGCAATGTACTGACTTTGGATGATGACTTAGACCAGGACGGTTTTTTTTTGGCAGAGGATTGTGATGACAACAATCCGAATATCAATCCAAATATGGACGAAATCGTTTACAATGGCATTGACGATGATTGCGATGCCCTGACTCTGGATGATGACTTAGACCAGGATGGATTTGTTTTAGCAGAAGACTGCGACGATGAAAATCCGAATATCAATCCAAATGCTGATGAGATCGTTTACAATGGCATTGATGATGATTGCAATGCATTGACCTTGGATGATGACTTGGACCAGGATGGATTCGTTTTGGCAGACGACTGCGACGATGAAAATCCGAATATCAATCCAAATGCTGATGAGATCGTTTACAATGGCATTGATGATGATTGCAATGCATTGACTTTGGATGATGACTTGGACCAGGATGGATTCGTTTTAGCAGAAGACTGCGACGATGAAAATCCGAATATCAATCCAAATGCTGATGAGATCGTTTACAATGGCATTGATGATGATTGCAATGCGTTGACCTTGGATGATGACTTGGACCTGGATGGATTCGTTTTAGCAGAAGACTGCGACGATGAAAATCCGAATATCAATCCAAATGCTGATGAGATCGTTTACAATGGTATTGATGATGATTGCAATGCATTGACTTTGGATGACGACTTAGACCAGGACGGTTTTGGTATTGCAGTGGATTGTGATGATGAAAATGCAGGCATCAATCCTGACGCTGTTGAAATTCCAAATAATGGCATTGATGAAGACTGCGACGGCATGGATTTGATTAGTTCCACTTTGGAGCTCTCAGGTTCAGAAATCAATATTTATCCAAATCCGACTTCTGGTTTTGTACATATTGATATTTTAGGTTCTATTGATTTCACCACCGAAATTTTCAATGTGGAAGGCAAAAGACTTTCGGGTTCTTCCAATCAATCAACACTTGATTTACAAACATATCCGAGCGGCTCGTATTTCATTGTTATTTCGGATTCAAAATCTGATGAAAGGGTGATGACAAAGATTGTGAAGGTGGATTAAGCAATTTTTATTTTTCCAATAATCAAAAAGCCTCGGTTCTTTGGGATCGAGGCTTTTTAGTTTTTCTCTGTCCCCTACTTTCACGTGCTCCTGCTCGTGAGGATTTACAAATCCGATACGTACTGTACACCCAATCTCCTGATTGGATTAAACGGATGTTCGTTCGACCCAATCATGAGATTGGGTGTATGTTCCGCGACGGTTCTACAGAACCTGGCGAGCAAACAGTTATAAGGTATGAACATATCCAATCTCGCTCAAGGGCTCAATCAAAGTCACTTCCAAAAGCCCATGCCCCAATAGGTAATTCGAAGCACTACTGAATGGATAATATTGAGCTTCGGTTACATACATGGCCTCAACCGGATTGTTATGCAGATAATCTAACTTTTGATTAATGACTCTCGGGCTGTATAATTCGACAGGATGATTATCACCTTGCCAAAGCGTAAAATCTTTTTTGCCGCGTGTAATTCGAGCATACCATTGCAACAATCGAAGCAACCACTTCCGCCGACTTTCATAAGGCGCCTTGGCGATTAAATCTTTCAATGTATTGGCAGTGAATTTCTTGAAATCGCGTAGAATGTCTGACAATTTCGAGCCTTCTTTGGCGGCGGCAATCAGGTGAATATGATTGGTCATGATGACATAGGCATACAAAATTAGTCCTTTATTTTCCTGACAATATTTGAGGCTTTTGATTAATTCGTATTTGTATTCTTTTCGAGTAAAAACATCTGCCCAACCGACGGTGGTTAAGGTCAAAAAATAGGTTGCGCCAGATTGATTGTGGATTTTGTATCGGCTCACAGTATGTGTTTTTTGTTGAAAAATTGAATGTAAATGTACTGTTTATTTTCTCACTGACAAAACCCGAACTGCTCGTAAAGCTGCTCGTGAGGATTTATAAATCCGATACGTACCATACACCCAATCTCCTGATTGGGGTAAACGGATGTTTTGTTGTGAATGGAGTTTCCCCAATCGGGAGATTGGGTGCATGTGCCGCGACGGTTCTGTAGAACCTGGCGAGCAAAGTGGTTTTTGGAAGAGGTTGAGTGAGTAGGGCAAAGGAAAAGTTTCCCAATCAAAAACAGCGACTTATTTCATTAACCAAATTATTGTCGAAATTTTCTCACAAATAATAGGAAAACTATTCATTTGAAAACTCATTCTATAGAATTTTGAGATTTAAGCATTAAGTGTATCATTTAATTAAAGTCATTTGACAACAATATTTAGCATTTTATTTTCTGCAAAGTTTGAATTGTTAAAATATAATCAATATCTTTGCAAAAAGATAAAATGTAATCATAAAAATTATAAAATGATTGAATTTCAAACTCCATTAAGCATAACAAGCCAATTTAGTTTTTGTGGATTACCTTTTAGATTAGATACTTATGCAGGTTGTTCTTTTAATTGCACATATTGTTTTGCCAGATTAAGAGGTGGTTATATTCACTCAAAAAAATTGAGAGCAGCATCCTCAACAAAAATTATAACCAAATTTGAAAACGCAATTAATAAACCTAAAATAACTACAGGATTAGTTCCGGAATTTATTCGAAAAAGAATGCCAGTTCATTTTGGTGGAATGAGTGACCCATTCCAACCTGCAGAGATTGAGCTAAAAACGTCCCTAAAGGTTTTAAAATATTTATGTTCCATAAATTATCCAATTATAATAAGTACAAGGTCATTGATTTTATCTTCTGAACCTTATTTAGGAATATTAAAATCGAACCCTAATATTTTAGTTCAATATTCATTTTCTACTACGGAAAATCAGAAAGCAAGAATAGTTGAGCCCTTTGCTAATAAACCTTCTGATTTAATGAACTCTATTGAAATATTATCCAGAGAGGGAATAAAAACATCAATAAGATGGCAACCTTTCATTCCTGGACTTAGTGAAGAGCCTAGTACTTTCATTAAGCGCATCTCTGGTATTGGCGTAAAACATATTGGTTTCGAGCATTTAAAACTGCCAGTTGAAAATAATAATCCACTTTGGCGTCGACTAAATGAGAATTTAGGGTTTAATATCAAAGAATATTACAAAAATGTGGGAAGTAAATATGATGGAAGAGAGTTAGTATTAAATTCAGAGGTTAAACTTGATACTATCATTAACATTAAGTCAATATTAAAAAATTACAATATAACGTTTGGTGCGGCAGATAATGAACACCAATATTTATCAGATACATATTGTTGTTGTAGTGGAGCTGACCAATTTACTGAATTCCAGGAATGGAATAAATTCCAAATTGCTCATGCAGTAAAAAAATCCAATGGTCAGAAAATAACCTATAATATCATAAACAATGAATGGCAACCTAAAGGTTCTATTGATAAATATTTGAATTCTGAATCCAGAATCCGAAACAATAACAGAACACATAATACAATTACCGATTATGTAAAAAAACGCTGGAATGATTTGTCTTCGAGCTTCAATCCTACAAGCTTCCACGGGGTAGTTTATAAAGGAGAATTAGATTCAAAAGGAATGAAAATATACGAGTGGGACAAATCAGTAATTGTTACCTTGACAAAGTCATGTTAGCGTTTTTTAAATTTATTGTTTTTTCGTTTTCGCTGT
>JBGTQJ010000020.1:0-148549 GCA_041941305.1 Saprospiraceae bacterium | reverse complement strand
GGTCAAACCCGCAACTCGCACCCCGCAACAAATTGAATATCAACAGATTAGACGAAAAAAGATAAACGAAAGATTTTTTATTACCAAAATTTGGGATGACTCATCTTTTATTTATCGATAGGCTACTAATTAAATTCCCAGCTTCGCTTTTACTTTATCTGTAATATTCGTTGCATCATCCGCGAAAAGAATTACACCAGTGCTGCCGTCAAAAACATACTGATAGCCATCTGTTTTTGCGATTTCATTGATGGCATTCATAATTTTGTCTTGAATAGGCTTCAATAGTTCCTGTTCCTTTTCAATTAATTTTTGTTGGCTTTCAGATTGATATTTTATAATCTCTTGTTCTGAAGCTTGCAATTCTTTCAACAAAGTTTCCTGCTGTACTGGAGACAATTGTCCTGCTTCTTGCTTTTGAGCAGCATCTCTCTGCTTCGCCTGGAAATCGTCCAGCATTTGCTTGGCCTTTTTCTCCAATTGCGTTTTCAAGCCTTCCAAATTTGATTGCATTTGTTTAACGTCTGGCATTTCAGCTAAAAGGGCAGCAGAATTTACATATCCAAATTTTTGAGCCTGCACATTTGTAAACATAAATAGAAGGGCTACCATTAATCCTCCCAACTTAACGAATTTCTTAATCATGATTTGTCTAGTTTAATGTATTTGGCAGAAGTCAGATGCCTAAAATTTTGTTTCAATAAAGTTTGATTGGTCAAATCGTATTTCAAAAACTTTACATAAGGGGTTTAGAAATTAATAAACTACGCAACTTTGACGAAGTTATTTTTTTCTCAAATGAGGCGAAAAACGTAGATGATGCAGCGCATCAGCGAGGCTTTTCAACGAAATGTGAGTAAAAAAGGACAAGTTCAAATGCGTAGGTTATTATTTGCTAAAGCCCTAACTCAAGTCCGTTTGAAATAATCTTTCGACTTCTGACTTCTAACGTTTCAATATTGTTTACTCAAAAGAGGGCGCAAAAATAGTTTTTTCCACAATCAAAGAGCCACAATTTTCAAAAATGGTTGTATGCTATCCCCTGAAAGAATGAAAGAATCAAGGAATGAATAATTAATAATTCCTTCATTATTCATCCCTTCATCAACTACCCTCTTTCCAATTTTCTCAAAATATCATCTGTCTTATCATACTCTGTATTGGAATAAAGCATTCCGCCAGAACTGCTTTTATCGAAAATAAAATCAAAACCTCTGTCTTTGGCGTATTCTTCAATAGCTCCGTATACCCTGTCTTGAATGGGCTGAACGAGTTCCTTGCGCTTTTGAAATAATGCGCCTTCTGGTCCAAATTTATCTTTTTGCATTGCACGCACTTCTGTCTCTTTCGCCATGATTTCATCCTCTTTTTGCTTGCGGGCTTCATCACTCAAAAGCACCTGCTCCGCCTGATAGCGATTGTACATTCCCTTGATGACATCGTATTCTTTCGCAATATCTTGTCTCCAGCGAGCTGCCAGTTTATCCAGATCTTCTTGTGCTTTTTGATATTCCTGAATACTTTCCAAAATCCTGTTGACATCTACATATGCAATACGTTGTGCATTGGAAGTAAAAACAAAAACGAACAATAAAGCTGCTCCAAAGAAAATTTTTCTGATAGATTGATAGGTCATGTGTTAATTTTTTGGTTCTCTGACAAATTGGGTGACTTGAGTCAAACAAAAAGGAAAATCAACGTTTCCTTTTTGTTTGACCACCCAAATTGTCATAGAAGGAATTTTTTTTATTTCAGAATTTTAGTTCCCACTGTAGCATTTAGCAACCTGCTAAAGCACTGATTATCTGCTAACTGCATGCTGCTAATTGCCTACTTTATTAAGACTGCCAAAATTACTATTTTATTGTTGCCTTTCGTATTTTGAGACTTAAAATGCATGCTTCTGGTTACATTGTAAAAATCTGCCCTTTTTCTCAAAAAAATCATAAATCTTTGTGATTGAATATTTTATACATTTGATGCAGGGACAAATAGCTCCTTACTTTAACAAAGCTTAACGAGCGTGTAATTTGATTTAACTAAACTTTTAATGCTTTATCTTGCACATTCCAGCGACGGGCTCCTTCTCTCCTCTCTCTTTTTTCGTAATCTTGCAGCATTAAAAAATCGATCAAATTTGTTTAAGATAGTTCCAAAGTATTCGCCTCACCAGCTGCGCTGGTTCACCGAAGGGGGTTTTAGGGGGTAAAAGCGGGCAAAGATTGCCCGCTTTTACCCCCTAAAACCCAGGGCTGTTAAGTTCTATTATTGAAAGTCAAAATGTAAAATGTAAAATGATAAATTTAAAAGTATGGGCATTCATAAAGACCTGATAACGAAATTCTTAGAAAATGTGAACTTTTACATTTTACATTAAAGGTTATCAGGAATTTTATCGTATTCGCGCATGTGCGGGTGCGCGCATACGCGCGGGCGCGAAGTTGTAACCTTTTTCCTAATAGCCTTTATTTATCATTTTGACTTTTAACTTTATTAGCATAGAACTTAACAGCCCTGCCCTAAAACCCCTCACGAGCCGCCCGGTAGGGCGGCGAGGATGTTGTTTGCAACTTGAATTACATACTTAAAGAAAACCAAAGACAATTTCCAGGAAGGGATAACTTTACGAAAAGAAAAACACAAACCCATACAATGAAATTACACTGGACACTGCTTTTTTTGCTGGGTTCAATTCTGATTCAGGCACAATCTATTAAAGATTTGGAAGCCCAATTGCAGAATGCAGAGACGAGCCGGGAACGCATGAACCTGAATTATGAATTGGGAAAAGCCTGGTTGGTGAAGGATGCGAGAAAAGCTGTTGAATATGGAAAAGCTGCTCACAACAGAGCGCAGGTCATTAATCACAACGGCATGCTGGCCCAGGCAGCTTTTTTGGTAGGACAAGCCTACAATCGCATCCGAAAGGAAGATCGCAATGAAGAAACCTGGCTAAAAAGTGCATTAAAATATGCCCAGGCTGCCAATGATGCAGATTTGATCATTAAAAGTGTAGAAGCTTTGAGCCGACTGGCTATAAAAGGTGGTCGGGGAGATTATCGCAAGGCATATGGATATACAGAAGAAGCTTTTCAGTTCTTCAGTCAAGGCGGTAAAAGTATTAGTGAGTTAGAACGGTTTTATGAGCAGCAAGAAGACCAACTGGAAAAAGAACGGAAGGCTTTGGTGAGAGAAATGGAGACGCTGGAGGCTGAAATCAATCGATTGTCTTTGGAGCGGGATGTTTTGAGAAAGGATAAAACTGCGCTTACCCAGCGTCAACAAGTACTCGAGGAGGAAAAAGCAACACTCGAGGAGAAAAAAGAGATTGTTGAACAGGAAGTAGCTGCCAAAGAAGAAGAAATTGAGCAAATATCAAGAAAAGAGATCAATGCACGATACAAATCTGAAATGAGAAAGAGACGAATTGACTCCCTGGAACACCAACAACAAATCGACTCCTTGGCGCTTGAACAAACCAACCTTGCCGTTCAAAATCTGGAACTGGAAAACGAACGCAGTCGCTACATCTTCATGCTTCTGGGAGCTATTTCACTTTTCGTAATTTTTATGGCTTTGGTCTTTTATCTGAGGTTCAGGGCTAAAAAGCGATTGAGCAACCAACTCGAAATGAAAAACCAATTGCTGGATGATGAACGGCAACGCTCCGATGATTTATTGCTCAATATCCTACCAGCTACCATTGCTCAGGAGCTAAAAGAAAAAGGTACAGCTACTGCCCAAAAATTCAACGAAGCGTCCATTTTGTTTTCGGATTTCAAAAACTTCACAAGGATTTCAGAGCAACTCAGTCCGGAAGAACTGGTAAAATTGATTGATACAACTTTCAAGGCATTTGACAATATCATTTCCCATTACGAAGACATTGAAAAAATAAAAACCATAGGCGATGCTTACATGTGTGCCAGTGGATTGGTCAATCGAAAAACCATTCCCGCCAATTTGATAAAGGCAGCATTGGAAATGCAGGAATATTTGCACGACACAAAACAGGAAAGAATGCGCAAAGGAGAACCCTATTTTGAGGCTAGAATAGGCATTCATACGGGTCCGGTCGTGGCAGGAGTTGTTGGCTTAAAAAAATTCGGCTATGATATCTGGGGAGATACGGTAAATATTGCTGCCAGAATGGAAGCCAATTGCGAAGTTGGACAAATCAACATTTCAGAAACAACTCATGGTTTAGTGAAATACAATTTTGATTGTCAATATCGCGGGAAAGTTCATGCAAAGAATAAGGGAATGATTGATATGTACTACGTGAAGAGGGCAATGTAGGAAACATAATTTCATCAAAGCAATCATGTAAAATCTATTTTCATGTTTAGATTAAATGGTTTTCTCCCCATTTTTCTTTTCTCTCTTCTTTTTTACGCTTGCCAAAAGAGAAATAAGACCGATACCCAAACTTTCCGTTTAGCCTATGTCATGGCACCTGGAGGACTTGTGCATGCCGGAGCAGAAAAATTTGCAGAACTGGTTTATCAAAAAACCAATGGAAAGGTTTTGGTCAAAATATATCCGGGAGCTCAATTGGGCAATGAAAGGGTTTTGACAGAAGGCGTGAATTTAGGAAGTGTGGATGGGGTGCTCACGGGACCTTCCATCATCGGTTGGTATGCTCCGGAATACGGGGCTATTGAAGCTCCTTTTGTATTTAGAGATTATGATCACCTGGATTTGGTCATGGAAGGTGCAATTGGAAATGAACTAAAAACAGAATTGAAGAACCGGCAAGGTATCCATCTCCTTTCCTGGTGGTACCGGGGTCCCAGGTATTTGACGACAACTGATCGAAAAGTGCATGCTCCTGAAGATTTAAAAGGGATGAAATTGCGCGTTCCTGAGCTACCTGCATATATCAAATCCTGGAAAAATTTTGGTGCCAATACGACCCCTATCCCCTATAGCGACATGTTTATGGCTTTGAAGCTCGGCGTCGTAGAAGGGCAAGAAAATCCACTGGAAGTGATTTATACGAGCAATCTTCAGGAAGTCCAGAAATACGTTATGGAAACCCAACACCTGATTAGTTTCTACTTGTTTTCTGTTGGAGAAAGGTTTTATGAAAAGTTTTCAGAAGAAACCATCTCTCAAATTGAAGCTGCAGTCGAAGAAGCCTCCAGTTTCCACAATGACCTGGTTGTTCAGTATGAAGCAGATTATCGAACAAAATTAACAGAAGCCGGAATGGAGTTTATTCCCGTCGATCAGGATGCTTTCAGAAAATTGGCTGTGGAGTGTTTGCCCCTTGAATTTGGAGATAGTTGGAAGCCAGGATTTTACCAAGAGATTGGGGAAGTTGGAAAAGATTAAGGATAACTATCTTTGCCAAATGTTAAAAGAGAAAATCAAGCATCTGGCAAAAAAATATCATTCGGAGGTAGTGGAAATTCGACGTCATTTACATCAATATCCTGAATTGTCTTTTGAAGAAGTAGAAACTGGGAAATACATTTCCAAAAAACTCACAGAATTCAAGATTCCACACAAACATGGAATGGCAGAAAATGGTGTGGTAGGATTGATTGAAGGTAAAAAAAATGGATCCGATAAAGTCATTGCCCTTCGCGCTGATATGGATGCCCTGCCCATTTTGGAAGCCAATGATGTACCCTACAAATCGAAAAATGAGGGCGTGATGCATGCTTGTGGGCATGATGTGCATACCTCTTCTCTACTGGGCGTTTCCAAAATTTTGAATGAGCTAAAAACCGAATTTTCAGGATCTGTCAAGCTCATCTTTCAGCCAGCAGAAGAAAGATTACCAGGGGGAGCTTCCATCATGATTAAAGAAGGCGTTTTGAAAAACCCTTCACCAACAAGCATATTTGGGCAACACGTCCATCCTCCACTTGAATCAGGGAAAATAGGAATAAAGCCAGGTATGTATATGGCTTCGGCAGATGAATTGCATGTCTCCGTAAAAGGTAGAGGCGGGCATGGCGCTTTGCCACAGGATTGTATTGACCCCATTGCCATCACTGCTCAAATCATTACAGCCTTGCAGCAAATCGTCAGTCGCCAGGCCAATCCCACCATTCCCACCGTATTGACTTTCGGGAAAATCAATTCTACTGGTGGCATGACCAACATTATTCCCAATGAGGTCAAATTGATGGGCACCTTTCGAACGATGAATGAGGAATGGCGTGCTCAGGCATTAAAAAGCATGAAAAAAATGGCAGAGGGCATTGCTGAAAGTATGAGTGGTTCCTGTGATTTTGGCATTATGCATGGATATCCGTTCCTTTTAAACCATGAGGAATTGACAAATAAAACCAAACAATTCGCAATTGAATACCTTGGAGCTGAAAATGTAGTGGATCTGCCCATCCGAATGACCGCAGAGGATTTCTCTTATTATTCTCAGGAAATGCCCGCCTGTTTTTATCGCCTTGGCACGGGAAATGTAAAAAGAGGCATCACTTCTCCTGTACACACGACTACCTTTGATGTAGATGAAACTTGCCTGGAGACGAGCATTGGAGTGATGAGTTGGTTGGCAGTAAAGGAATTGGGAAATTGAGCTTAATAATGTCGATTATTCCTCCAGAAAAAATCTTTTCCATTCTTGAATAATTCCGTATTCACAGGTTTTATTAACAATTCATCCAAAAAAAGAGGTGTTGATTCCCTGTTATTCCACTTCACTGTTAGTCGAAAATGACTGTCAGCAGCTTTGGCTTTGAATTGTTTTTCAGATAATATCCAGTGCTTTGTATTCATTACAGCTATTTCTCTACCTAAAGCCCAAACTTTGCGTTGAAGTGTTTTTCCATCACCATCAAATTCTTCCAATATGACTTGCAATGCAATCCCGTACCTGTCTGTCTGGATATTCGCCCAAAAAGAAATACTGTGTGGTTTTGAAATATCTAAATTAGGAATTTGCCCTTCATAAAGGATATTATTTTGAGTAGAAATACCTTGAAAGCCACCCCTTCCAAAATAAGGACTGTCAGATTTATTCGAATCAAAATTTTGGTATACAAAGTTCAATAAGCTATCTGATGATAAGAATCCGGCATGATTGAATAGCTTATCCCTGCTCAAGGCTGCTTCAATTGCTGCCCTACGCTGTAGAATTCTTTTTTCAAAAACGGACAAGGACATTTCGTACAATTCCATGGACGGGTCTTCAAATATTAATTTTGCTCCTTCTTTTAAATGTGCGAATTGTTTTGTTTCTGATTGATTTAGCTTTTTCCACCAAATTAATAACAAGGGGTTTTTATTACGGAAATCTTCAAATATTTCAGGCATCCTGTAAGGTTGGGTGACAAGTTGGAATTGCTTATAAGTTTGATTCTTCGAAGTACGAGTCATCATTGAAGCACTGATTGGCAACCCAGTTTGAGCCCCCATAACAAAGGATCTTTGAGTGGAAAAACCTTGTGCCCCTTTTTCCAAATTGTTGGAACCAATATTAAAATAAGGAATGGGCACTATCGCCTGATATTTTGAAAAATCAATGCTGTCAATGCTTGTAAACTCCTTCCCGTTTTCAAGATAGGGCACTCTTGTTAATTGATAGGTCCGAAGATGAGAACTTTGCCAACCTTCATAGGACAGTATGGTGATTAACAGCAAAAAGGAAACAATTTTCAGGTAATTATTCTTCCATTGTGACAGGTATTGATACAAACTTGTAAAAGCAATAATGTTAATTGCAAAATAAAAAGCCCAGGCAAAGCGACCAATGGACCGGAATTGTTGGATTGGACCAAAATAATCCAGGAGAAAATCCATTCCCGGAATAGCAAAAGGAAAACCACAGGCAAAAACCACAAGAATAAATCCGGTGTAGAAGAGGCTATACAGGTAAGTTTGTTGTGGATAGTAAAAATCAAAAAGTCCTTTTTTGAATCTTCCTAAAATCCATCGCAACAACATCACCAGGCAAAAAGCGGTTGCTACCATCCCTACATAAACCCTGCCTTCAAATGGTGTCTTTCGAATCTCCGTAATGTGGTTGCTTATCCATTGATAAAAAGGCATTTCTTTCATCAGAAAAACACCTTCCCAATTTGCCATGTAATAAAGAAATCCGAAGGGCTTCGGGCTTCTATCTGACACAGGATCATTCAAAATCATCCAGAAAAGAAAAAATAGAAATGGAATGCCAACCATGATGGCAAAATGTCCGGCATATTTAATGGCAGTTTTGAGGTAGCTGGGGTTGACACTCCGAAGCGTCGCAAAAGCATAACCTGAAGTGAGATATATCAAAATGATTGCAGCTACAATTGCAAAAAAGTAAAAATGAAACTGTGCCGAAAACAAGACTGCTGCTGCCATCCAAACACTCCATTTCCAATGCTTTTTTTGCTCAAATTTGAGCAATAGGTAGTATATCATTGGAATTACAAAAGCTACAGCCAATCCAAAATGCCCTTTTAACCGAAACATTTGTGGAGATAAAAATGTCAATCCTATGGCTATGGGAATAGCAAACCACCACGCTACCCTTAACTCCTTGAATATCAAAAAAATAAATAGGGAACACAAAATCAAAGATGTCATCAACAGCCAATGAATAAAGTTAATGACAAAGGCATCACTTATTTCAACAATATGCTCATTGACAAATTTCAAAAAGATAGTCACACCTGGCAACTCCGTCGCAGCCATAATATGTTCCCGATAGGGATAGTTCATACCCTCAAAAAAAGTATAGGTGCTATCGTGACGGATGTGGTAAATGGCATTGGTGTAGGTTTTCAAGCCATCTCCCCAGGCTTCAATGAGTTTTTGATCACCGGTTTTGAAGAAAGAATCATGGAAACGCCCGTAAATGGCAAGCGTTGATAACAAAACTAAAAGCAGCGTTTTCCAAAGGTTCGGAAGTGATTTTTTTTTCAATGTGAAGATTCAAAAAGGTGAGCCGCGAAGATAGGTTTTTCGCGAAGGATGTGGTTTAAACTTGTACAAAGTTGTTCAAAATGGTTTAAAATTGTTCAATCGAATTTGAACAATTTGGAACAACTTTGAACCAGGTTTCCCTTACTCCAGCTCAATCGCGTTCGTATTATTCGTCCGATCACATTCATACCTCAATTCATGCGCATCTAAAGAAAGGATAAGATGTTTCATGTACCTTGTTTTTGGTCGAATGTCTACTTTTAGTTTTTCTTTGTGGCGATCTCCCGGAAATAGGGTAATGCCTTTATCTTTCAATTCCAGCCCTACATATCCTCCTCCTATTGACAATGCACCATTTGATAATTTTGGAACACCTGATATGTGCGCCCGAACTGCCAGTTTTACCTTATCGCTCCCCGCTCGTTCAATTAAATCTACCGGTCCTTTTCCCAAATTCGCAAGGGTATATTCTACTGTCAACCATTTTTTAGATTGACTTAGGACTTTGATGTCTTCAATTACCAAATCCGGGCATTGGACTTTTTGATTTTGGATGTCTTTTTGAGTAACCGGCTTGTCATCTTTCGCTGCAAAAACAATTTTTTCACTTTTCGATTTAGAAGAACCGGATGTTGATTTTGCCGCAAGGCTTTGAGAAGAAGCCGGAATATTGGGAAAAGTTTTCACTTTCAAGACATATTCCAAGATGGTTTTTCCTGCCTTGATTTTCAACCCAGAATCGTAAAAAGCATACCGAATTTGAGGTCTTAGTCCCCCAAGTTTGTTTGCAAACAAGGAAGGATCAAATTGAAATTGTAGCCAATGCTCAGTTCCTTTTTGGCTTAAGTCAATGTCATATTTGCCTGTATTCGTGACGGTCATCTGAAGCCGTACCCAATGCTCAGTTTTTTTCTGAATTTGGAATGCAGAAAGAAATAAGCGGTAGCCCAGATACTTTTCTGGAGGGGTAATGGTATCCAGTGTACAACGATTCTCCAGAATCGTAAGACTTGATGGAATTATCGGATTGGATAGCCCTACCACTTCAGTACAGTCCTCATAAGCTATACTGCGAAAGCCACAGAAAAACAATAGAAGTATGAGCCAAAAGTGCTTCATCAAAACTGGGAATGAATTGAGCCTCCCTGGTTTCTGAGTTGGGTCTTAAAGCATTTCCACAGAATAATTCTTCATTCTTTCATTTTTCAAAATCAAATTTCCTCCCCATCCATAATATCAACGGGTCGATTGATACTTTCTTGTAAAGATATAAAGGTTTCTGTGCGCTGAATGCCTTGTATTCTCTGAATCTTGTCGTGAAGGATGTCTCTTAGGTGGTTGGTGTCTTTGCAAATAATTTTAGCGAAGATACTGTAATTTCCCGTTGTGTAATGCGCGCCAACGACTTCCGGTATTTGTTTCAATTCTTCCGCTACATCATCGTAAAGTGAACTTTTTTCCAGGTAGATACCCAAAAATGCACTAATGTCATAGCCTAACTTTGCGTAATCAATAGTCAAATTCGCACCTGTCACAATGCCTCTTTCTTTGAGTTTGTTCATTCTGACATGAACCGTACCTCCGGAAACGTGCACCATTTTTGCGATGTCCGTATAGGGTTTATTCGCATCTTTCATCAAGATGGCGAGTATTTGTCTATCTAGTTTGTCTAAATCAGCCATTTGGTTAGGATTTGAAAAATTCGCAACAATAATCGAAGTTTATTTACGAATTGACAAAAAAAGTAACATCATTTTGATTATTTTAAGAAATGTGGAAGATTTCCGGCTGTATTGGTTGTTAGTTGGCCCAAGGGGAGATATAATCAGAAAATACCATTCCCCAATGACCAAACTTTCCAAGCCCCATGTTGAATAATTGTTTACTTTTGCCAGATTAGCTGCGATAAGAAGAAAAATGTTTTTGAAATGATGCACGAAGAACAAAAAACTTCTACACAAAAATTAAATATCTGGATGCCCCTAATGTTGTCGGTAGCAATGGTAATCGGGATGATAGTGGGAATGAAAATGCAACCAACTCCTCCATCTGTTTCTATAGTAAAAGCCACAGAGCCTTTGTCCGCTAACTCACTGGGACAGGGGAAGTTAGAAGAATTGATTCGATATATTGAAGCTAAATACGTAGATGATGTCGATCGTGATAAATTGGTCCAGGAAGCAATAGACAATATTCTCAAACAATTAGATCCCCATTCCAATTACATTCCAGCTGAACAATTGCAGCAGGTCAATGAACAGTTAGAAGGCAATTTTGATGGCATTGGTATTGAGTTTATGATGCTTGACGATACCATCCTTGTCGTCAAACCATTAAAAGGAGGTCCCTCTGAAACTGCTGGCATCATTGCAGGTGACAAGATTATTGCCATTGAAGATTCTCTTGTGGCAGGTATTGGCATAGACGGAGAAGGAATCATGGAACTATTGAGAGGAGAGCGAAATTCTGAAGTAAAGATTTCTGTTTTGAGAAAAGGTGAATCAGCATTAAAGACCTTTAGTGTTAAACGAGACAAAATTCCTGTAAATAGTGTAGATGTTGCCTATATGATGGAAGAAGAGACGGGGTACATAAAAATCAATCGTTTTAGTGCCACGACTTATGAAGAGTTTATGGACAATATAAAGGATCTGACCAAAGAGCACCAAATAAAAAACCTGGTCATAGACCTCCGGCAAAACCCAGGAGGTTATTTACAGGAAGCAACAAATATTTTAAGCCAGCTTTTTCAAGACAAAGACAAATTACTGGTCTATACAGAAGGACGAGCTGTCAACAGAAACAACTATGAAACTTCCGGTAGAAATATGTACAATTTTGATGAAGTGGTTGTCTTGATTGATGAGGGTTCCGCTTCTGCAAGTGAAATCATGGCTGGAGCTATTCAAGATTGGGACAGAGGGGTTTTGGTAGGCAGGCGTTCTTTTGGGAAAGGATTGGTCCAGGAGCAATATCCACTGAATGATGGCTCTGCACTTCGTTTGACGGTAGCGAGATATTACACTCCTTCTGGTCGGAGCATTCAAAGAGATTATGACGATATAGACGCTTATGATCACGACGTCATCAATCGTTTCCGAAACGGTGAAATGTATGAGAAGGATAGCATTCACGTAGTAGATACTACAAAATATACTACTTCCGAAGGAAGGATTGTATATGGTGGTGGTGGCATTACACCTGATATTTTTGTACCACTTGATTCAAATTTGATTTCTGACCATTATTTTCAGTTGCGTCAACACATCCCACCTTTTGTATATCGCTATATGGAAGAAAATGTAGCAGCCTTTGAGAAAATGACATTTGAACAATTCCTTAAGGAATACCAGGTTCCGGAAAAGCTACTAAATGATTTTAGAGCCTTTGCAAAATCTAAAGAAGTTGAATCAAATAATAGAAACTGGAGAAAAGCAAAAGATCAGGTTGCCAGATTTATCAAAGCAAGGATAGGAAAGCATCTTTTTGACGATAAAGGCTTTTTTGCTGCCTGGAACCAAAAAGATGAGATAGTGGAAGAAGCTTTAAAAGCCTTGAAGCGAGAAGCGCCGTTAACTCAGAAATGAAAATAAGAGTGAAAATTAAAATGAAAATAAAAATGAAAATGAAAATGTAACCCTTAAGCCATTTTAATTTTAATTTTAATTTTCATTTTAATTATTTCAGCTATCAGAATACTAATCTTGAGCTTAAACTTATACTTATACTTATACTTAAACTTTTTAAATCACCGCCTCTAAAGCCTCATCCTTCACTTCCTGAGGGATTGTAGTTGGGCACACATATGCTGTTTTTGGAATATCAGTTTGCTCCAAATCAATCCATCCTCCTGCCACATCAGCCACCTTGTCAAAACCTCTTGCTTTCAAAATAGAAGCTGCTACAACTGAACGATAACCACTTCGACAATGCAAGATATAATGCTCGCTACGGTTCAGCTTGTGCATATTATTATTGATGTAATCAAGTGGGAAGTTTTGAGCGCCCAAAATTTGTTGAGACAAAAACTCTGAAGGTCGTCGCACATCGAGGATGTTTTCTGGATTAATGCTGCTATATTTTTCTGCTGTTTGTTGAGCATTCAAGGATTCAATGGTATCTATTTCCTTGCCCGCTGCTTTCCAGGCATCCAAGCCTCCCTGCAAATAACCTAAAGTATTGTCATAACCTACCCGAGACAGCCGCATGACCGTTTCTGATGCTCTTCCCTCTGGTGCTACGATAATAATAGGTTGTTTTAAATCCAGAATCAACGCGCCAACCCAAGGAGCGAAACTTCCATCCAGACCAATAAATATAGAGTTGGGAATGTGTCCTTTAACAAAATCCTCTTTCGAACGTACATCCAGAATCAAGGCAGCACTTTCTTCAGCTACTAATTCAAATTGAGCAGGGGAAAGTGCTACTGCACCTTTTTTCATCACATCATCGAAACTTTCATAACCAGATTTATTCATCATCGCATTTTTGGCGAAATATTGAGGAGGTGGTGTCAACCCCGTCGTGACTTCCTCAATAAATTCCTCTCTGGTCATATCCGCTCTGAGGGCATAATTGAACATTTTTTGATCGCCCAAATATCCCCAGGTTTCCTTGCTCAAATTTTTTCCGCAGGCAGAACCAGCTCCGTGTGCCGGATATACAATCACATCATCTGCCAGAGGCATGATTTTATTTCTCAGGCTATCAAATAACATTCCTGCCAAGTCTTTCTTCGTAATTTCTCCCTGCTTGATAGCTAAGTCCGGTCTTCCTACATCACCGAGGAATAATGTATCTCCCGTAAAAATGGCGTAGTCTTTACCTGCTTCATTTCGGAGCAGGTAGGTTGTACTTTCCATGGTATGACCAGGAGTGTGCAATACTTTAAAAGAAATATCACCAACTTTTATTTCCTCTCCATCTTTCGCTTCGTGATAATCATAACCTGCGTTTGCCAATGGACCATAAACGATGGTGGCACCCGTTTTTTTTGCCAGGTCAACATGCCCTGAAACAAAATCTGCATGAAAATGTGTTTCAAAAATATATTTCAGGGTAGCACCTGATTTCTTCAATTTATCCAAATAGGGTTGCGTTTCTCTCAGTGGATCAATAATCACCGCTTCTCCATTGCTTTCTATGTAATAAGCCGCTTCGGCGAGGCATCCTGTATAAATTTGTTCTACTGTCATGATTAATTATTTTTTTCAATGATGATACAAAAGTAGGGCATCTGATTTTTATGATTTGTGATTTGCATCACTTTTCTGGGAAATCCTGATAATTTGCACTCAAAAAGTTTAATGATGATCCAAAAATACCTCTTTAGCTTACTTTTTCTTTCTCTTCTCTCTTCTTTTCTCTATTCTCAAATTAATCCAGAAAAAATCACCATTGCACGAGACAAATTTGGTGTGCCACACATCTTTGCCAAAACAGACCCGGAAGTTGCCTATGGGCTCGCCTGGGCTACCGCCGAGGATGATTTTAAGACGATGCAAGAATTAATTTTACCAATCAGAGGCCTTTCCGGGCAGGTGTTTGGGAAGGATGGAGCGATGGCAGACGTTGGCGTTCACTTGTTAGGAGCACATCAAATTGTGGAGGAACGGTACGAAACAGATTTGACCGAAGAATTTAAAACCTATTTGGAAGGTTTTGTAGCAGGTGTGAATGCCTATGCAACACGTCACCCAAAAGAAGTATTGCACAAAAAATTGTTTCCGATATCTGAAAAGGATGTGATAAAGGGCTACGTTATGGGTATGGCGCTGCTTTCGGGAGTACAAAGGGATTTGGGAAGCATTTTGAGTGGAAGGGTACAGTCCAGAAAATTACCAGTTGGAGAAGGCTCCAACGCTTTTGCGATCAGTAAAAATAAAAGTACGGACGGCAAGACCCATTTGGTTATCAACTCTCATCAGCCTTTGGAAGGCTTAAATTCCTGGTATGAAGCGCATATTTGTAGCGAAGAGGGATTAAATATACATGGTGGCACCTTTGCAGGCGGCGCTTCCATTTTTGTTGGTGTTAACGAAAATCTTGGTTGGGGACATACTGTGAATCTCCCCGATTTTGCAGATACCTATGAACTCACCATGCATCCCACCAAAAAATTGACCTATAAGTTTGATGGACAATGGATTCAACTGGAACCTTACCACACAAAAGCGAGAATCAAGATTTTGGGTTTTCTAAAAATCGGTTTGAAGCAAAAATTTTACAAAAGCAAATATGGGGTTACTTTCAAAACCGATAATGGCTTTTTTGCCCTCCGATTTCCAGCCAATCGCAATATCCAGGCAGCAGAGCAGTGGTTTAGAATGAACAAGGCAAGTAATTTGGAAGAATTCATGGAAGCTTTAAAAATTCAGGGTATTGGATGTACCAATATTGTGTACGCCGACAAAGAAGATCATATTTTCTACATTGGTAATGGTCGTTTTCCAAAAAGAAATCCCAACTATAATTGGCGGGAAGTCCTTCCTGGTGATACCTCAGCAACACTTTGGGAAGATGAATATTATGGCATAGAAGACTTGCCCCAGGTTTTGGATCCCAATGCCGGATATGTTTACAATTGCAATCACACGCCATTTTTGAGTTCTGGCATAGAAGACAATCCCCTGCCTGAAAACATACCAGCTTCTATAGGTTATCAAAGGCCGGAGATGTTAACCAATCGAGCTGACCGCTTTTGGACTTTGATCAACCAGTACCATAAACTGAGCTATGAAGACGTCAAAAGAATCAAATATGACCGAGCCTACAACAAACCACTAAATGCAGCACCAAAACTAGAACCCATTTTTCATTTGAATCCCAGAAAATATCCAGAGCTATCTCAAAGCATTCAATTATTGGCAGAATGGGATCGCGTTGCCGTTTCAGAAAGTGAAGCCGCTTCTACCTTTATTCTTGCACTTCGATACCTTTGGAGAAAGCTCCCAAGTCCAAAGTATTTTAGGGAAGGCGATGTACTGAATGAAGCCAAAATCGTAGAAGCACTGCACTACGTCCAAAATCACTTAATAGAGCATTTTGGTAAATCCACTGTTCCTTTAAAAATGCTTCAAAGACACATTCGTGGTGATGTAGATTTACCGGTAACCGGGGGACCGGACGTTTTGGCAGCACTTTCCTCCAGAATGCAAAAAGATGGTCGTTTGAGAGCACGAGCAGGTGACGGCTTGATTGAATTTGTCCGGTTTTCAGAAGAAGGAGTAGAAATTGAAACCATCAATGCTTTTGGAGCCTCCGCCAAACCCGAAAGTCCACATTATACAGATCAAATGGAGATGTATGTAAATCGGGAATTGAAAACGATGACCTTGGATAAGGACAAGGTTTTGAGGGAGGCGGTGAGGACTTATCATCCGAAGTAGGGGGTATTTGCGAGGATATAAGTATTTCTAGGACGATCTGAAATCTCTTTTTTTAAGAATAATTTATTAAACATAGGAGTGCTAATAAGGGATTCATTTTTAGTAAGTAAACTTAACTCGTTAGTAGAAATTCTCCAATTTATAATTGCGTGATGATCAATTGGAGTAAAGCGAAAATCCATACATTGTCTCCTTGATTTTGATTTTTATAATATAATCTCCCTAATCCTTGAGTCTAATGAAAACAACTTTATCGTTCATTTTGGGCATAGCTTTTTTCGGGGCTTCTGAGATGCTGGAGGCTCAAACCTATCTGCCCTATTTTCAATACATTGATAAGGTTAATGAAGTACAAGTGTATGCAAATGGCAACATTGTGCAGGACGAAATGGGGTTTGTCTGGATACCTAACGGGAATGGATTACAACGATATGACGGTTACAACCTGAAGACATTTTCAAGAACAGCTAAAGATTCTGCGCAAGCCATTACAAATAATATCCGAGCACTGAAATTAGGTGAGGATGGTCTTATATATATATTGTCAGATTATGAAGGTTTCAGCATTTTTAACCCCAAAACTGGAAGGTTTAAAAACTGGCATCCCAATGCCCGTGATACAGTAGGTTTTTTCACCAGGAAAGTAAGTGGAGTGGAAGTGGATGAGGATGGTTCATTATGGCTTTGCTATCGGGGATTTCACCATTGGAATCCGAGCCAGGGCACTATTGTCAATTATTACCCCTCAGAAATGCTAAACGTTCCAAAGGAGCACGCCAAAGCGGCAGACGGAGTGATGTTGGTTAGAAATGACCCCTACCAATCGAAGTTCTTATGGCTGGGTACAAAATTGGGGTTAATGAGGTTTGACAAGGAGGATAAAAGAATAAGGCATTTTCCTTTGGAAGATCCTGCCATTTCCATTACCACCAATAATTCCCGTGATATTTATTTTGGAGAAGATGATAAAATTTATTTAGGTACTTGGTACCATGGACTCCACGTTTTTGATAAACAGAAGGAGGAATGGGAAGTGCATTATTTTTTTGGGCAGAGACATACCCGGGAGCTCAATAACAGTATTAGCAGGATTCACAAAAAAGAAAAAAATGAATTGTGGATTGTTGCACCTTATGTTGGGGTTTTTACCTTCAATACCATCACAAAAACCTTCCAGCTTATCTCACCTCATTTTAAAAATAATGCCTTGCCAAAAAGTAGCCCTTATTGCCTAAACAGTGAACCATTAGGCTTTTTGAAGGACCAAAATGAGGCAATCTGGATTCATCAGAACCATGGTGGCATTGAAGTCATGCACCCACAACAACAACAGTTCAAAAAAGTGTCTACAGGAACTACAGTCGGGCAGGTTGTTCCTGACTCTGTGACTGGCAAATTTTATCTTCCATCCCGGGAAGGCAAGTTGCACCGCTTTGATCCAGTATCGGGAAAACTAGATACCTATCCTGTACAAAAAAAAATGTTCCGTGAAGCGCTGCGTTCAGGACTTTTTTTTTCCGACGAAAAACTTAGACTATTAGGACTCAATACCCTATATCATTTACACCCTAATGGAACAGTCATTCCTGAAAAACTTGCTTCTTTTGACTCTCTACAAGCTCTTCCCGGAATGTATGACAACAGCCATGCCTGGTGTTTTTTTGAAGACAGCCGAAATAACCTTTGGCTTCCGCTCAAGCGGGAAGGCATCTTAAAAGTTCATCTTCCTTCTGGAAAGTACTCCAGGCAAAAGCTTTCTCATCAGGCATTTGGTATTGATTTCAATTGGGGTTTCCCGGGCGATATAATTGAAACAGAACCTTACAGGGTCTGGATTTCTTATCATGACGGAGTTGGATTTTCAGATGATGAAGGTAAATCCTGGACCTTATACCCTTTCAATGCTCCTTGTGACAAAGAAATGGAGTTCCGGGAAATTACCAGCCTACAGACCGATCGCCAGGGTAGAATATGGATGGGGAGTGGAAGGAATGGCCTTTTTTACCTCCACTATAACAAGCCCCATCCACAGAAATTGCGTGCCCTGAATGTCAAGGATGGACTTCCTGGAGAACGCGTGTTTGACCTTGAACTGGATGCAAATGGCAACCTGTGGTTGATTACCAATAAAGGTCTTTCAAAGATGGATATGGAAAAACTGACATTTGAAAACTTTGGACCTGAATATGGTTTGAAAGGCTTGCGCAAATTGTCCTTGTTGCCATCTGGAGAAATAGCCATTGCTGCTTCTGGTGGATTTTATTTGTTTCACCCGGATTCTGTTCAAACGGATAAGTCTGCCTACTTGCCTCTCATTCATGGTTTTGAAGTTCTTGGGGGTGGATTTGAAACCGATACAGCTGTTCAGTTTCTGTCTGAAATGGAGCTTAATTACGACCAAAACTTTTTCACATTTGAGTTTTCGGCACCTAATTTTTGGGCTCCTCAGCTAGTAAGATATCAGTACAAACTGGAGGGCGTAGATCATGATTGGGTAGATGCGGAGGATCGTCGTTTTGCAAATTATACAGACATTTCACCAGGCAATTACACTTTTTATGTAAGAGCCTCCAATGTACAAGGTAAATGGAATCAGGAAGACGCTTCGATTAAGATGAAAATTACTCCCCCCTGGTGGGCAACCTGGTGGGCATATGTGTTTTATTTGCTGGCTTCAATGATAGTTTTGTATATAATTTACCTTTTTAAATTGAAGCAAAAACTTGCGGAAGCAGAAGCTGATCGGCTTCAGGAACTGGATGAGGTAAAGACCAGGCTCTATACCAATATTACCCATGAATTTCGTACACCTTTGACGATTATCCTCGGAATGGCCAAGCAGGTAATAGAAGACCCAAAAAACCACTTCCGGAATGGTCTGGACATGATCATTCGGAATGGACAAAGTCTGCTTCAATTGGTCAATCAAATGCTCGATTTGTCAAAATTGGAAAGTGGCAGTATGCATTTGAAACTTAAACAAGGTGAGGTTATAGGTTTTTTGAAATACCTCACGGAGAGCTTTTATTCTCTGGCAGAAAGCAAAAACATAGAGTTGAAATTCCAGACAGAAAGGCAAAAGTTATTGATGGACTTTGACAGCCAAAAGTTGCAGCAGATTATGAGCAATCTGCTTTCAAATGCCTTTAAATTCACACCTGAAGGAGGGCAGATTTTTGTAGATATTCTTATCAAAAAAAGAGAACTAAGTATCAGTGTTTCTGACACAGGAGTAGGCATTCCCAGGGAAAAATTGCCTTATGTTTTTGACCGCTTTTTTCAGGTCGAAAACGCTTCAAATCAACACTCGGAGGGCTCAGGTATTGGCTTAGCTCTGACCTTTGAACTGGTAAAACTAATGGAGGGGCGTATTTTTGTAAAAAGCCCTGTGCCAGGAAAGCAAAAAGGATCGGTGTTTGTGGTGGAACTCCCAATTCAAAACAAAGCACCAATATTAGAAAATGAGGCAAATCCAACCGGAGAATTTATTCCATTATCATCAGTTAAGCATTTATCAGTTGAACGACCACCAAACCAGTCAACAAACCAGCACACCATCCTTCTTATAGAAGATAATGCCGATGTGCTGGCTTATTTATTTTCGTGCCTTCAAAGCGACTATCATATTATCACTGCTGTCGATGGAGCAGAAGGTATTGACCTGGCATTAGAGACAACACCTGATCTCATTATATCGGATGTGATGATGCCAAAGAAAGATGGATTTGAAGTCTGCCGTACATTGAAAGACGATGAGCGTACCAGTCACATTCCCATTATCCTACTGACTGCTAAAGCTGACATAGGTTCAAAATTGGAAGGAATTGATAAAGGAGCAGATGCTTATATTGCAAAACCGTTTCATAAGGAAGAGCTTATACTTCGCACTCGAAAACTACTCGAACTCCGTCGTCAACTTCACGCGCATTATCGCCGAACAGCGGGCTTTATTGACAATGGTGCAGGTGTTCAGAAGCAAGACACACCAAGTCCAGAAGATATATTTGTCAAAAGAATCCGACAGGCAGTTGAAGAACATCTCGATGATTATGACTTCAATGTAGAAATGCTTTGCAGAGAGATTGGCATGAGCCATTCCCAAATGCACCGAAAACTAATTGCCTTAACAGGACTTTCTACCAACAAGTTTATCCGCTCTGTCCGACTCTCCAAAGCCAGAGAGATGCTTTCAGATCCAACGCTTACCATCACAGCAGTAGCCTTTGAAACGGGTTTTAGCGATCCAGGATATTTCAGCAAGGTTTTCAAGAAAGAATTTGGTATGTCTCCTGCTGAATGGAGAGAGTAGTAACAAAAAACATCAGCTTTTATCGTAAATACAATGTTTTTCCTATCGTTTGACAGAAAATTCCATGTAGAACTCTCCTGATTCCATGATGTTTGCCTCAGTTCTAAAAATTTATTCAAACTAAAACTTGAACTATGAAAAAGATAACATTCATCGTATTCTTTCTCGGGATGTGTACCCTTGTTATTTCACAAAATGATGAAGAACTAATTCGCAAGGTGATTATTGGTGAAACTGCCGCAATTCAAAAATGTGACCTGGATGCCTGGGCCAACCATTGGTGGCATGAGGATTACTGCTACTTCTCTGTAACCTGGCCCAACAAGCATTGGGGGTTTTATGGATGGGATGAAATTAATACCTGGGCAAAGGACTGTTCCTCAAATAATTGGGAGAACAAGAAGTATGATTTCAAATTCGTAGTTAGTGATAACATTGCCTTTGTAACCTTTTTGGAAAATCAGGGAAACGAAAGTACTCGGGTACTCGAAAAACGGAATGGAGAATGGAAACTTATTCGCATGGGAGTGATTGTTACTTCAAGTTTTGAAGTAATAGAGAAAATGGATAAACTAAAAGCCTTTGAAGGCAATTGGATTGCTCAACCGAGTAGTATAAAAATTACTCCAGAATGGGAAGGAACAGAAATTTTGCATTTCGCAACGAATATAGAAATGACCCCTGCTGGTCTCCGTGCAATTCATAATAGAAAGTGGAAAAATTCTGGCAATGAATGGGAATACACCCGTGAAATGGAAATTGCTACTGCCACCAATCGGGAAGAATTTGGACTTTTCGTGACAGGTTATGCTTCTGATGGTTATACCCATACAGAAGTTGGAAAAGCTGAATTGACTGAAGATGGCACTGTTGTCATGATGCCCAATAAACATGGAACAGATAAATTAGAAGAGAAAGCCTGGTGGACACTGAAAGACAACCGGAACATGCACTTGAAAGTGGAAGTATATGGTGATGATGGAGAGGTTCGGTTCCTAATAGAGACAGACCTTGTCAGGCAATAAAGCTTTAAATAGTCGATTTGATGTACCCCCAAACCAGTACTGGTGCGGGGGCTTTTGGACAGGGTTGAACAGTTCTTTTTTTCCTTATGCGGTTTAAAATTCTATGGTTGTAGTTTCTACTCAAAATGCCTGTTAATTCAAGCTCAAGACCAAGTTCAAGCACAATCTTTGAGCTTGAACTTAAAGGCATTTTACCTTCTTCTACTAGTTTTATTATCTTTAGTTAAAACCTCGTTCGAATATGAAATGGAAACAATCACTTGCCCTGTTGTGGACATTGGGTTTTTTCTTTGGTGAATTGCTGGCTCAGCCTTGCGAATCACAGAGTAACAATCTTTTGATTTTCAATCCCCGTATTCAGAATTACCCCAATATTCAGAATCCACCTTCCTTTTTTGCTCCGTTTCCCTATGAATTCGATTCAATTCCTCCTGTTGAGCCTGGCTTTTTTACCATGACCAATGATATGGGACCCTGGCAGGGAGCTGCAATGGATTGGGTAGATGTTGGTGACAATACCCCGAGTCCTTATGGCTATATGATGGTTGTCAATGCACATGCAGATCCAGGTCCTTTCTGGACGGAATGGACATCTCTATGCGGGGATGCCGACTATATATTTACTTTTGATGCTATCAACTTGTATGATCCCACATTGCCTCAGCCAACCACACCCAACCTGGAATTGTATTTTAATGGAGTCTCTGTAATGAACTTTGGCGACCTTCCACAAGATGGTCAATGGCATACCTATACAGCTTCTTTTTATGTGGATCCTGGAGGGGGAGATTTTCCTTTGGATATAAATAACAACATTCCTGGTGGAATTGGAAATATACTTGCTATCGACAACATTTCACTCATCCGTTGTGGTCCGGAAATCTTCCTGACCGAAGTAAACCCACAACAACATTGCCCTGGGGATTCTATTATTATGAATGTAAGCCTTGGTGCAAATAACTATGTTGATCCATGGTTCCAGTGGCAAATCAGCACAGATGGCGGGCAGAGTTGGGGCACTATTGGTTCAGCCACCAATGCGACGACTTTCACTGTTTACGATTTGCCCATTTCAGCTCAAATCAGGGCAGAGGTGGTGCCAATGCAAGTAGATCTGGGAAACCCTGCCTGCACAACTCATGGCGATGGATTTCCAGTCAGTTATTTTTCTCCGGTTGATTGTAGCGATGTCATTACCGAAATTGGTGGTTTCTGTAGTGGTCAGCGGGGATCAAATGTTTTTCCAAATGGAGACTTTGGAAGTGGATTGGATAATATTTTGTCATTCGACCCAGGATATGCACCTGGATATGTGTATGAATTTGACCCTCCTCCCAATGACGGGACTTATACGATTACCAATTATACCGGGGACTGGGGATCTTTTGCTGCTTTTTCCTGGATAAACATTTACGACAACAGCCCGGATACAAACGGATATATGATGGTGGTCAATGCCAGTCCTACACCGGGTACTTTTTATGAAGAAACGGTCTCTGTGTGTGAAAATACGAATTATGAATTCTCCTGCGATGTCATATCTGTAAACTGGCCAATATTTTCCGGCTCTTTGACTGAGCCCAATATTTCTTTTGTAATTGATGGAGTTGAAGTATTCTCTACGGGAAATGTACCGATAGATTCAACCTGGCATACCTATGGGTTTACTGTGACGACGGCACCAGGAGTTACTTCACTGGACTTGTCACTTCGAAACAATACACCCGGGGGGCTCAGCTTTATTGGCAACGATCTGGCTATTGACAATATCTCTTTTAGAGCATGTGGTTCTAATATTTCCCTGTCTGAAATTTCAACAGCTCCTTTTTGCGAGGGGGAAGAGGTGGAATGGGAGGCAAGTATTGGTCCTGGCTTCGACAGTCCCGTAATCCAATGGCAAATCTCTTTTGATGGAGGGCTTATGTGGCAGGATCATGGTGTCTCTACGACACAAGTCACGAGTTTGATGAGCAATATACAGCAGAATTTTCATGTTCGTGCTTTGGTAGGTGAAACGGTTCCCAATCTAACTGAACCGACTTGTCGATTGACCTCTGATACTTTGTTTTTTGAGGTTCTACCATCTTTTGAGACTCAACTCGTAGAGTCGATTTGCCAGGGACAAACTTATACTGTTGGCAATGAAACCTTTACAGATCCAGGATCTTACCAATTAGACTTCACTGCCGAAACTGGCTGCGACAGCATTGTTTTTCTTGACTTAACAGTCGATGTATTGTCAGGAACTGTAGAGACAGAAATATGTGCAGGGGAAACGATTACTTTTGGAACGCAAACGATTTCCTTCCCAGGTGTTTACAATGAATTGTTTACTACTATGTATGGCTGCGACAGCATCGTGACACTCACGTTGACAGCCTTGGATACCTTCTTTTTCTTGCAAAATACTATAGTGTGTAGTGGAGAAGAAGTTAATGGCATATCCCTTTTTTCGGATACTACTTTTGTCTTCGAAGAGCAGAGTTTGAATGGCTGTGATAGTACAGTTGTTTTGCAAGTAGCAGTGTTGGATTCCTTCCTTGTGCAGCAATCTACGGCTGTTTGCCAAGGAGAAATGGTTTTTGGTATCCCGGTGTTTTCCGATACGACCATTTTGGAATCAAATCTTACGGTATTTGGCTGCGATAGTACCATCATTTGGTCTGTCGAAGTATTAGCAACTCCATTTGTCAGCCTGAATACTGATCTCTGTGAAGGAGAGCTATTTAATGGTGTACCCATTTTTTCAGATACTTTATGGGTGGAAAATTTACAATCTTCACTGGGTTGTGATAGCACTGTACACCATCATATCACGGTAAATCCTGTTTATGATGAAATGATGGAAGTGACTTTGTGCCTGGGCGATGTTTTTAATGGCATCCCGGTTTCCATGGACACTGTATTTGTTTTTTCCAATACCTCTGTTTTTGGTTGTGATAGCATTTCAACTGTAAATATAATAGTTGAAGATCTTAGTGCTTTTGCTGTTACTGGGGACACGGCTATTTGTGAAGGTGAAATAACGACACTTTCGGCAGGCGATTTCAATACTTATCAATGGTCAACAGGCGAAATGTCGCCATCCATTGAAGTTAATGCCCCTGGTAATTATGCAGTGACTGTAACTTCTGAAAATGATTGTGATGCAGTTGACTTTGTAGAAGTCATTTTACAAGAAATATCAGCATCCTTTCTTGAATCCGATCCTATGTGCTTTGATGTTGCTAATGGTTCAATTGAGGTATTTGATTTAACGGGGGCTCCTCCCTTTAACTTTATCCTCAACGGAGTATCCACTCAATCTGACTCAATTTTTGAAAATTTGCCTTCAGGTGATTATGCCCTAAATGTGATGGATGCAAATGGTTGCACGCTAAATCAAATGATTGTTTTGCAAAACCCTCCTGAAATTGATCTCAACCTGGAACCAGAACTTACCATCGGTTTGGGTGGGAGTGTTCAACTGGCTGCCACCTCCAATGTCTCTATCAACAGCTGGTTGTGGCTGCCTGAAGCAGGTCTAAGTTGTACAGATTGTGAACAACCTTTCGCCACACCGAGTGAAACAACTACGTATACCTTACTCGTTACTGACGCTAATGGATGCACAGCTACTGCTCAAGTGACAATCTTTGTTAAAGCTGAACAACGAGTCTATGTGCCTAACGCTTTTAGTCCCAATAGTGATGGACTAAATGATTTTTTTACAATTTATACAGGACCTGGCGTGACCAATATCATCCGTTTTGAAATATTTGACAGGTGGGGTGAACACCTATTTTCTGTTCCAGCAAATTCAGCTCCCAATGACCCTTTCCTGAGATGGGACGGCAAGTTCAGAGGTAAAAAAATGCAACCGGCAGTATATGTCTGGTTTGCAGAAATTGAATTTGTAGACGGAAACATTCAGTTACAAAAAGGAGAGGTAATATTGATGAAGTGAATTGTCATTACCAAGAACAATACCTGAACCATCGTTGTCTGCTATCGTGGTGTTTATACTTCGGAACTTTGGAGAAGTGACCAACCCGGCATTCTCACTGCTTCTCATATCGAGCCCGGCGGAATTGACATCTTTCTAATCATTTATATAATTCTCCAAATCAGGATAAACAGAAACCAATCGCTGTGCTTCTTTTCGTGTCACCCTTACTCCATTCACATAAGCAATCACTTTAGCCTCTAAAACTCCCTGTCTTTCCAAATCATCTTTCAAAAATTCAGCAGATTGATAAGTTTGATACAATCCTATCGTGTATTCATAGAATGCTGAAGCCATGTTTCCTTCAACCATAGCATTTGGATATTTACTGAATAACTCTCCATTGTATGCTTCCTGGGAGGAAGCAATTTGAACTTTGTAGGACAAACCTTTCGTCGCACTTTGATAATAATTGAAGCCGTCAGCTATCATAAAATCATCCACTTCCGGTCGCTCATATTTTATATCTAAAGGCAAATTTGAAGTATTTGCCAGGAAAATATCAATTCTCCTGTTTAGTGATTGTCCGCCTGGATTGGGGGTTCCATTGATTTCATTCAATGCAATTGGATATCCAGCTCCTAAACCTTTACAATAAATATTCGAGGCAGGAATGTCATTTTTGATTAAATAATCTACAAGTGGTTCTGTTTTTTTAATAGAAGCATATAATGCTCGTTCTTTTAAAAAATTGTCAGAATGGGCAGTTAGCAGAATTTTGATTTGAGGAAATTCTTTGACCAGTGATATGAGTTTATTGAGTTGAGCTAGATCCTTTTCACTAAGAGCAGCTTCATTTTCATCATAAAAAAAAGATGTTATCGTGTATTGTTTGACAAATTTTTCAGGTAAATCCGTGTTTTGTTCACTTTCTTCTCTGGCTAAAAAATCATTGGATTTTACTTCCTTTTTAAATTCAGGCACTTCGTGAAAAACCGCTGGTTCTGAAGCCAATAAATTTTCCATTTGAGCAACCTTGTAATTAGCCACATAAATATCTCTGGCACCGTATCCAGTTTTTCTGAATGAAGAAAAATAGGCTTTCTTCCCATCTTTGGTAATCCTAAAATGTGCTTCATCTTCTGCAGAATTGATTGGAAATTTCAAATTGACAGGAATAGACCATTTTTCTGTCTGATCATCGTATTTGGTTTTGCAAATATCCAATCCACCGATGCTTCTGTGAGGATGGTTGGTACTGTAATATAGGGTGCGCCCATCTTTAGCTAAAAATGGAGCGGTCTCGTCATAGGGTGTATTGATGGCAGCTCCCAAATTTTGAGGTTTCGTCCATTCTCCATTTTGAAATGTAGTAATGAATAAATCCAGCCCTCCAAAACCGCCTGCCCGCCGGCTGGAAAAAACAATGTTATTATCATCAAAAAAATAAGGACTAACATCTCCTTCCCAGGGGTTCATTGGACTTTCGAATAAGGTATTTACGAGTACGCTCTCTTCAATTTCCTGCCGGAAAGTATCCACGTAAATATCCCCGCTATAGGTACTTTGTCCTCTGAAAAAATAGAGTCTGGAACCATCATTACTAAAACCCAAAAGCACTTCATTTTGAAAGCTATTGAGCAAATAGCCCATGTTCTCCACCTTCCCCCATTTTCCATCCTTCACTTCTGCTAAATACATATTACTGGTCTTATTGTCAACTTCAACATGCCTTGTATGGGGTTCCATAGGCTCATTTCTGGTAGCCGAAAAATAAAGTTTGTTTTCATAATTGGGGCTTTGCAATGGAGCGAATTCATCATTTTTGGAATTGATATCCATACCCAGGTTTTCAACCAAAACTTTTATTGAATCCGTCCCTACTTTTAAACCTATTCCACATCTTTTAATATCATCTTTTACACTATTTCTGCGTAGGTCATCTTCGGCTGCTTTCCTTAAAAACTGTTTATAAAAATGCACTGCCTTTTCAAACTTGTTACCTGAGTGATGCACTTTGGCGAGGTAGAAATACAAATTCTCAAAGGGCTCTTTTACAGTTTCTAAAAGATTTGAAAGGGCGGTTTCAGCTTTAGGTAATTCATGATTTAAGTAGTAACAAACACCTAAAAGATAGCTGGCTTCAGGATCAGCGGGAATTATTTTTTGGTAGGCTTCAAAGTTTTGAATTGCTTTTTCATAGTGTTTTTGCCAAAAGAGTTGCTCTCCCCTGTCTTTAAGGGCTTTTACGTCCTGGGCAAATAAAGAGGAACCGAGTAGGACACCAAATAGGAGCAGGATACAGTTTTTGGAAAACATAGAATCTAAAACGTAGCACGGCTCTCCAGAGCCGTGAATGATGCAGCATGATTTAAATATCTATGCCAAAGGATTGAATGCTAAAAAACTTCTATAAAAAAGTACGGCTCTGGAGAGCCGTGCTACGCTATATTTCCTGTTTATCATCAAAAGCTTCCAGGTAATCCCCCACTCTTCTCAAGAAGGAACCGCCGAGGAAGCCATCTACTACTCTATGATCATATGACAAAGACAAAAACATCATCTGGCGCACGGCAATTAAATCTCCGTATTCCGTTTCCACCACTGCCGGTTTCTTTCTGATGGCGCCAGTGGCCATGATGGCTACCTGTGGTTGATTGATAATAGGCGTACCCATTACATTTCCAAAAGTACCGACATTGGTCAGGGTGAATGTACCATCCTGAATTTCTTCCGGCTTCAATTTATTGGCTCTTGCTCTGGCAGCAAAATCATTGACCGAACGGGTCAAACCCAATAAATTCTTTTCATCTGCTTTTTTGATAACAGGTACGATCAAATTGCCACTTGGCAAAGCTGTTGCCATTCCGATATTGATGTCTTTTTTGACTATGATATTCGTTCCATCAACAGAGACATTCACCATTGGATAATCGCGAAGCGCCTTTACCACCGCTTCTACAAACATAGGTGTAAAGGTGATTTTCTCGCCGTATTTTTTCTGAAAATCATTTTTGACTTTATTTCTCCAATTAACCAGATTGGTAACATCTACCTCTACAAAAGAAGTCACATGAGGAGAAGTGCGTTTTGACATCACCATGTGATCAGCAATGAGGCGACGCATTCTGTCCATCTCCACGATTTCTGTTTGACCACTCACACTTACAACAGGCTGCGGGCTAGATGTACTTGTAGGAGGCGCAGTCGCTGGAGCAGCAGGTTGTGGTGAAGCAGCAACCTTTGGCACAGCTATTCTATTTTCAAGATATGCAATAATATCCTTCTTAGTCACTCTACCATGTAAGCCAGAACCTGGAATGGTTTCCAATTCTTGCTGACCAATACCTTCCTGTTTTGCAATATTTCTTACCAGAGGAGAATAAAATCGCCCACTTACACCTGTTTTAGGCACATCTATAACAGTTGGGCTGGCTACTTCAGCAAGAACGGGTTCGGGTTGAGGGATCGTTTTGTCAACTCCATTGTTTGCGCCATTAGACTGACCATTCCCATTGCTTGTTGTTATTTCTTCCACCTGGACGCCAGGTGAAGCATCTGGCACTACTTCCTCTCCTTCTGTGGCGATGATAGCAATCACTTTACCTATTTCCACCACATCGTTTTCTTCAAACATTATTTTAGCGATGGTACCAGCCACCGGAGAAGGTACTTCTGAATCCACTTTATCTGTAGCAATCTCCAAAATGGTTTCATCCATCTCTACTGTATCGCCAACTTGCTTTACCCATTTCAGGATGGTTGCCTCCATTATACTTTCGCCCATTTTGGGCATTATCAGTTCTACTTGGGCCATGTATATAAATTTGGTTAGTGTTTTTTACTGAAACTGTTATCACTATTTAACCAACAGTCTCCAGCACAATTTGTTATTTGGTATAGGCATTTTCGGAGTGCAAAGGTACGAAAAAGCAGGCAGGGAACAATACTTCAAAAAATCAATGGCGAAAGACTCAATTGTCCATAAATCCTTTGGGTATTTAGGTTTTGGTTTGAAATTTATTTTGAAATCCCTTCTAAAAACGGCACGAAGCGAAAATCACCACATTCTTCCTCTTCCCATCGGGTGGCAGAAATTTTAGTAATCTTCAACATTTTTTGCACCTTTTTTCCCAGAGGGATGACCATTAATCCACCAATCTTTAATTGTAGAAACAGCGCTTCAGGTATTTGGGGAGCCCCTGCTGTAACCAGAATTTTATCAAAAGGAGCAAATTCAGGTAAGCCTTTATAGCCATCCTTATAAAAACAACGGATACCGCCAAAACCAAGTTTCTCCAATAGCGCCTTGGCATTTTCATGTAAAGTTTCATGGCGCTCAATGGTAAAGACCCTGGCACCCAAACTCGCCAACACTGCAGCTTGATAACCACTCCCTGTGCCTATTTCCAATACTTTCTCCCGTTTTTGAACATCCAGCAATTGAGTCTGGAAAGCCACTGTAAAAGGCTGGGAGATGGTCTGCTCACAAGCGATGGGAAAGGCTTTGTCGATGTAGGCGTGTTCTTCAAAATCTTTTCCCAAAAAAAAATGGCGGGGAATGCTTTCCATAGCTGCAAGGATACGAAGGTCTACAATGCCTTTTTTTTCTAATGATCGAATTAGCTTTTTTCGAAGTCCCTTATGTCGGTAGGTATCCTGCATAATATAATAAGCCACTCAAGGTACAATAAAACGTCCCTCTTTAAGAACTTTTGGCGGCTTTGGCAGCTTTTTTCCTGCTTTTCTTTATGGAATCGCCATTCTTGTCTAAAAATTCTTTAGCCAGGTTTAAAAAATTGATACTACCCTTGCTCCCTGCATCAAACAGTACCACAGGCATATGCATATTGGGGGCTTCTCCAATTTTAGAATTCCTGTGAATGATGGTATCAAATACTTTTTCTTTATAAAAACCCCGAACTTCGTTGACAACTACATTGGCAAGGCGAAGACGCCGATCGTACATGGATAGCAGAATGCCTTCAATTTCTAAATCAGGATTGAGCTGTTTTTTGACAAGGTTGATGGTATGCTGAAGTTTGCCTAATCCTTCTAAGGAAAAATACTCACACTGCACCGGAACGAGAACAGAATCCGCAGCTGTGAGTGCATTTACAGTAACAATACCAAGTGAAGGCAAACAATCTATGAAAATGTAGTCGTAATCATCCTTAACCTTGGCAATTAGGTCTTTCATAAAAAACTCACGGCGACTATGCCCTGCGAGTTCCAAATCTGCCCCTACGAGGTCGATGTGAGAAGGAAGGAGATGCAAATTGGGCGTCTCTGTCTCATATATTGCCTCATTTGGATCTACATCATTTATCAGGCAATCATAAAGACTTTCTTCTATATCATCCTGAAAAATACCAACTCCCGAAGAAGAATTTGCCTGAGGATCTGAATCGATCAACAATACTTTTTTCTCCAAAATCGCCAGACTGGCTGCAAGATTTATGGCAGTGGTTGTTTTTCCAACCCCACCTTTTTGATTAGCTATCGCAATTACTTTTCCCATGGAAATGTGTTCACAGTCTCCAATTCCCGGTTCCCATTTCAACAATTTGAGTAGGAACCAATAATCAGCAACTAGATGGTTACGCTTTGTCCGATGTCGAGCAAAATTAATTCTTTTCCTTTGTCTGCAAAAACCTTTTTCGCTGCCTCATGATCTATTTTGATAACAGGGAAGGTATCAAAATGGCATCCTATTATTTTATCACATTCGATAAAATCAGCTGCAATGGCAGCATCGTGATAGTCCATTGTAAAATTATCGCCAATAGGGAGGATGGCAAAATCTAGCCTGGGGCAAGTCATAGGGATAGTCTTCATGTCCATTGTCAAGGCAGTATCTCCGGCAAAATAGAAGCAGCTATTGTCATCCCATATAACAAAGCCACCAGGATTGCCTCCATATTTTCCATCTGGCATCACACTCGAATGCGTTGCATATACATATTTCACGGTACCAAAATCAAATTTCCACTTACCACCATGATTCATGGGATGTCCTTTCAATCCTTTCTCCCCAAACCATGAAACGATTTCAAAATTGGAAACAATAGATGCTTCATTATTTCTCGCGATCTCCTCAGCATCTGCCACATGATCGCCATGACCATGCGTGATCAGAACATAATCTGCCTTCAAATTATTTACATCCACACTTGCGGCTTGCTCATTTGGACTAATAAAAGGGTCAAATACCAATGATTTGCCGTTCATTTCTATGATGAATGAAGCATGTCCATAGTAGGTTATTTTCATAGTTGACAAGTTTTATTGTTTAAAGGATTGATTGTCATACGGTTGGAAAAACGAGCTCCAGATTTTTCATTGGTGCGGCTAAAGATAAGGACTTGCGGGCGTTTTGAAGAAAGGAATGCAGGGTCAAGTTTAAGTTTAAGTTTAAGTTTTAGGTCAAAAATTAACTTAGACTTGATCTTAAACTTAAACTTCTAAATATCATCGCCTCTCAATCTTCTATATCGCTTCCTGGCTTCGACTGCAAAAGTGCTTCCAGAGTAATCAATAAAAATGGTTTCATACAAAGACTTGGCTTTTTCCAAATCGCCCAAATGGTCTTCATATAATTCAGCCAATTCAAATAGCGAATTATCTGCACGAATTTCTTCGGGATAGGTTTCTATTATTTTTTGAAACATTTCTGCTGCTTTATCAAATTCTCGCATTCGTTTATGAATTTGAGCTTTAGCATAAAATACATCGTCTTCAAGCGAATGTTCCGGAAAGCGAGCAAGCAATGTATCCAGCTTTGTAAAAGCTTCATCAAATCGATTTTGGAAAATCATCAATTCTGCCTCTGAGTATAACTTCAATGAGGCGTCGGTAGAATCCAAGCCCATATTGTCCATGATAAAAACAGAAAGATCAAGTGCATCATTGGCGATTAATTTTGAGGTAGATGCCTTTAAAACATCAAATTGGGATTGTGCCCATTGAAAATCGCCAAAGAAATAAGACAATTTCGCATTCTTATAACGTGCCTCATGCCCCAGAAGATCTTCTCCAAATGCTTTGTCCACTTGTGAATATAACAAAGTAGCTTCCCATCTTTCCCCTTGTATCAAGTAATAATCTCCCAGGCTTAATTTGCCATAAGCCTGAATTTTTTGGTCAATTGCAGGGTACTGAATCATTTCATCCAGCAATGCAATGGCTTTGTCAATATCATTTAAATACAATGCCTCAAGATCTGCCAATTCTGAAACAATAGATGCCGTTCGACGATCGCGTCCAAACTCAGTAAGAAAAGATTCATAAGCAGCTTCCAATTCTCTCAAATCTGCTTCGGTATAATCAAAGCCTTCTACCAGTTTATTCCTTCTGGCACGTAGTCCTTCTCTTTTTGCATCGATGTAATAAGTGGAAATGGGTCCTTTGTCTTCTACAATGTAATTGTACGCGAGAATGGCAGCATCGTAATCTTCATCATTGGCTGCGATTTGAGCTAGCCGATAGATTCTGCCGCCGTTTTCATCCAACCTCCTGTCCAAAGCCTTCACTTGTCGCAATGCATTGCGGTAATCTTTTCTTTGAATAAACAACCAGGTTAGCAATTCTGTGTACTGTATGACATCGCGTTTATTTTGAATCCGATCGTATAATTGCGTTTGCAGTTCATCGAAATCTTCATCCTCCAGTAAATAACGCATCAATTGAGATTTGATAGAGCTCAAGCGATTGGGATTACTCTCCAGGCTATTCAAATAATTCTCAATCATCTTGGGAATGTCCCCTTTTCGGCGATATAACTCTGCCAGATTGTAGGCAAAAATTTCCTTGTCATTGATCATTTCTCCCCCACGCTCATATGCTTCAATGGCCAATTCGTATTTGGTCAAAGTGGTAAAGGCACTTGCCAATTTGGTGATGGCAAAACGATCAGCGGGCATCTTTTTGATGGCTTTCTGATATTGTTCAGTAGCTTCCGCATCTTTGAATTGACGTTCAAACAAATTACCATAAGCCACATATAATTTGACATTCTTCGGGTCTTTCTTTAATTCCCGTTTAATGATTCCTTCTACCTCATCAAATTTTTCCAACATCAACATACAATCCAGATATCTGTCAAAATAGAAATCATTATTGCGATGTTGCTGAAACAATTTTTCGTACATCACAGCTGCCTTTTCAAACTCACCATCCCGATAATACTGCTGAGCTAATTTGGAAGATTGAGCGGAAAGGAAAATAGGAAATAGAATAAAGGCTATAATTATATTGAAATATCTCATCTGCTTAGGTTTTGAGAATTTGGAAGATCTAGAATTAATGAAATGTAGATTCTCAATCTTTCATACTCTCCACAAGTAAGAACGCCAAAAATAATGGAATCGTGAATTGAAACGCAACTTTCATGCGAAAGTTGTTGGAAGGTACAATAGAAAGGATTGCTAAAAAAGAAAAAAGCTGCCCAAACCCGAAAGTTTAGACAGCCACGTTAATAAGATGATATCTTGGGTTATGGGGAAGTATTAATAAAATTTGAGCGAAAATATTGCCAAATTGTTTGAGTTTTCACAAAACTTTAAAAAGTAGTAAAACAAAGGTAGGGAAAAAAATCCATACTTGACACATTAACAAACATAATTCGAGGTTATTCACACATCAGTAAATAACCTCGAATTGGACATTCAAATAAAGAGACGCAATTATCGAATTAAAGTCACATTTCCTTTTTTGAAATAATCTTGTCCATTAAAACACTTTGCCTTCAAAAAATAACCGTAAACACCAGGAGGTAAAAACTCGTTTTTGAATGTTCCAGACCAGCCGATGTTCTTGTCATTTGTCTCGAAGACCTTTTGTCCCCAACGATTATATATAGCAAATGTGACACTTTCTAAATTATTCCCTCTAACATATAGCACATCATTTTCACCATCATTGTTTGGCGAGAAGGCGGTGGGTACAAAAACAAATGGTTCTTGACAGTCAGGGTTAATGACTACAACAGTTACATCATTTTCTGCAAAACAGCCCTCTTCATTGGAAACAGTTACAGTGTAGGTCGTTGTAGATTCTGGCATTGCCTGTGGATCGTGAATATTACAATCGTCCAATGAACCACATGGAGACCATTCATAGGTAAAATCATTACTAAAGGTCGCTTGGAGCTGGGAAAATTCTCCCGAACCAAAAATGATGGTATCTGGCGCTGCTGTTGCAATCAAATCCAATTCCAGATCAAAGAATTCCACAAAAGCAGAATCAGTAGCAGTACAACCAAATTGATTTTCTACATCAACAAAAACGGTAGCGTTGCCCTCTAATGCTATCTCAACTGGATTGGCCGTATTATTTCCTACTACCACTCCATCAGGGTACCATTGATATGCTAAATTTTGTGCCAGATCATTATTGGTTACTTCCATCAGAATAGTACCATCTTCTTTGCAAAAGATAAAAGCGTCATTTAGCGAAACATCGAGCGGATAGCTATTGACAGTCACAGAAGTTGAATCTCTACAACCCAAATCGTCGATTGCAAGGATGTAATAGGTTTCAGTGTGAGTTGGGGTCGTATTATAATCAGAAGTGGTCGTTTGCACATCTTGCTGTAAAGGATTACTGAAATCCGGATTTGCCGACCAGGTAATGGTTTCTACCGCTGGATCTGTATTCGCAGAAAATGTAATATCTGTATGCTCACACAACACTTCCTCGTCAGGAGTAGCCGCTAAATTGATCAATGGATTAACTATGACCTCAACTGTCAATGTCGCCATACAGGTATCCGGACCATTGAACCCCATTACAGTAGCAGTTAGTGTTTTATTTTCAGTTGTCGTGATAATCGGATTGGGAGCACTTGGGTCACTTATACAATCGTCTGGTTCCCAATGGTAAAACAATCCTTGCGTAAATCCAGGATTTAATTCGGTCGGAACACCTGAACAAACACGCACCGTACTGGAAACAGCTGCATCAAATTCGTAGGTCAATACCTCCAGGATTTGAGTTTCCTGACAGCCAAATTGATTGGTAGCAGTCACCTGAAAGAAAGCCGTCTCATTAGGAGTAGTAGACACCCACGGACAAGCTTCATCTACACCACTCAATATTTCACCATTAGGTCCTACAACCTCCCATTGATAAGTCAGTACGTCATCTATATCCAAATTGTAAATACATATCTGGAAGGAGTCACGGGGGCATGTAGCGATAAATCCATTTCCATCTATTTCTACATCTGTTTCTTCATTGCTTACAAAAACTGTATCCTGAGCACTACAATCAAAATGATCAGTCGCTTTGATGATATAAAAAGCATCATCTACCGGATTGGCATCCAGGAAACAATTACCTGTTCCAATTTGATTACCCGCTGCATCACACCATACATATTGATTAATTGGAACATTTGCAGTCGCACAAACTGTAATAGGCTCTCCACAGGTAATCGTGTCCACAGTTTCTGTAATTTCAATGATTTCAGGAACCTCAACTGTTGTGGAAAGCACATCCATACAAACATCCATTCCAAAAGGTTTGGAAATGGTTACGGTAAAAATACCTGTCTGAAGAATGGTTACAGTTGGGTTTGGAGCATTGGAAGGAGTAACCACTGCATCCGGAGCCCATGTATAGTTGCAAGTCAAATCTGCCCCAGGATTAATTTCTGTTTCTATTCCAGGGCAAGCCAGTGTATTTGCAGGAATCATTGGGTTGAAATCATAACTGGAAATCGTAACTGTTTGGTCAGCAGTGCAATTGAATTGATTCTCGGCTGTTACTGTGTATGTTACTGTCCCATTGGTAGGAGCAGTTACCACAATGATATTGGGCTCGGTTGGATTGCTCAAAATTTGTCCTGGAGCACTGGTTGTCCAGGTGAAATTCAGATCGTGCTCCAGAATGTCACTGGATGCGGATATTTGAATGGTATCATTTGGACAAGCTTCCATTGGGAAATTGGCAGTGAAACTAATATCCTCATTTGTTACCAATACGGTATCTCTGTTGAAACATCCAAATTGGTCTGTTCCTTCAACTACATAAGTTTGTTCATCTGCAGGATTCACTGACAACACAGGTCCTAATCCTACCTGTATGCCGCTTAAAAAAGACCAGACATAATCTACATCGGGGTCTATATTGGAAGTTGCACTTATCGTAATCGCACTTCCACAAGTTGTGGTTACATCATCAGAAGCAGTTACGAAAACTCTCTCAGGTATGGTTACCAAAACTTCTCCCTGAACTGCACAAGTATCTGCACTAATGCTGGTAACTGTTACCGAATAAGGGGTGGTGGTCAAAGGAAATGCTGTAGGGTTAGTGGCATTTGGGTCATCAATGGTTCCATCATCGGGCGACCATTGATATTGAAAAATGTCATTGCCGCCAGGATTCAATCTCGTCGTATCACCATAGCAAAGGACGATCTCTCCACCAATTGGAGAAGGAGTCTCCGGCAAAATAATTTCAAGTGTTTGAGTATCAGAACCCGAACAATCATTTGGCGTGCAAATGGTCAATGTTGCTGTCAAATTAGTATTAGCATACACAGTAATTGAAACCGTGTCCAACTCATCTCCACCACTAAAGCTTTGACCAGTGCTAAAGTCCCATTCCCAACAAGAAGTATTGTTCAAGAAATTGGTTGAAATGTCATAAAAATGAATAGTGACGCTATCTGTAGAACAAGTGGGCTCATCAAATTCATAACTAAATCTGGGGATAAATTCTGGAGCCACAATTTCTACTTCTTTGGTTATTGGAATCACACAATCCAGGTCAAAAACAATATTTAAGGTCACTAAATAGGTTCCTATTGCGCTATAAGTGTGGATTGGATTGGTTTCGTTGGAAACATTATTCGAACTTCCTGGATCTCCAAAATTCCACACATAATTATAGGCATCAGTACTCAAATTTGTAAACTCTACAGTTGAGCCATTGCACTGAACCTCGAAATCAAAATCCAGATTGATATTTTCATCCACAATGGCAATATCAGTACTCAAAGTATCTTTACATCCAAATTGATTTTCACCGATGACTGTTAATGTTTGTTCTCCAGGGGTCAAAATCACCTGCGGATTTAATTCTCCACCGGTGCCTCCTTCAAAAGAATCTTCAGGAATCCATTGAACCGTTAAATCATCATTGGGATCCAAATTTGTCACACCTACATTTAGTGGTTCATTCGTACATACAATTTGGTCGTCTGTGATCGTCCAATCAACTGGACCTCCTAATACCACTACAAAATCCTGTTCCTGGCAATTGTATTGATCAACTGCCTGAACCAGATAATTATTTACTCCGGAAACATCCACTGTGATACAAGCATTATTGCCTAAAAAAGTAGAATTTTCATCAAACCAGCTGTAGGTAGCAGTCTCTGATGAAGCAGTACATATTTCAGCAGTCGGATCACAAGTAGTTATATTTTCATCAGGGTCAAGTCCGATTGGAGGAGGGACAAATACCAACACCTGTTTATTGATGGTACAAACATCCGTCACCGTATTCGTGATTTGAACGTCATAAAGGGTAGTGCCATTTGGGGTAGCAATCGGATTTGGGCTGGAGGCATCACTCAAAGTTCCATCGGGTGACCACTGATAAGCATAGGAAGGATCTCCATTGGGGTTGAGCGCAATTGATCCACCAGGACATACAAGCACAGAATCCAAGGCAGGAAATTCAATAAAATCAATCAATATCGTTTCAGTTATCTCGTCTACACATCCTTCTTCAGTAGTAATTACTAAATCTACATCCAACATCTGTTCTTGTGTAATACTTACTGTAAATGTCGGAGAATTAGAGGCTGAGCCATTACTCAATGTCCAGGCCCAGGACTGTGTATTGTTTAAACTATTAGTTGAAGCATCGTTGAAATTGATGGTGACATAATTTTCACCACAATCAGTATAGCTAAACCCTACATCTGCCTCCAGGATTTTCTCTACTACATCCACTTCTTTAGTCAAACTGGCTTGGCATAGAGCCCCAGGATTAGTAGATAAAGTCACAGAATAAGTACCAACAGCAGGATAAACAAATTCAGGGTTCAATTCGGTTGAAGTACTACCTGCCATATCTCCAAATTGCCACACATAACCAGGTGTGTTGATGCTATTATTTACAAAATTTACAGTAACCGCATCACATTGGGTCGTATATTCAAAATCCAGTTCAGGCAATAAAGTCACTTCTACCGTAACATCCGTTTCAATCTGGCATCCCCCGTCTGGAGCAGTAATGGTTACTGCATAGATAGTTGTTTGTGTTGGGGAAACAGTTGGATTGGGTTCATTTGAATTGATAGGAGCTCCCCAGGCATAGGTAAACCCGGTGGTTGAATTGAAATCTGGATTCAAATCTATTTCCTCTCCAAAACACAAGTCATACATTTCTGGCAGGAAATCATCTGGATTGTTGTTGCCTGTTTGGAAAGCTTTCTGAACAGTTTGTAAACAAGTATTTTCTGTCTCTACCGTCAACGTTATCGTGCCAGAGGAAGGATTTGGAATAATAAAAACGGGATTTTGGTCAGAAGAGCTAAAAATATTCCCACCTCCCAGATCCACCGTCCAGTTCCAACTGATTGGGTCAGAAACATTATCAGTTGATAGATCTTGCAAGGACAAAACAGAAGTGGTCGAGCAGTCATATGTCGCAATCTCAAAATCTGTATTCAAAGAATTGTATTGCAAGAAAATATCGTGGAAGCTCGTATCCACACATTGACTTCCAGGTTCGGCAATTAAAGCAATCGTATAATGACCAGGTGTCATGTAGGTATGAGTTGGCAAACTATCTGTTGAACTGGCGCTGGTGTTCGGCCAATCAAAATACCAAAGAAAATTCTGTGAATCATTACTTTTGTTATCAAAAGTCACAGTAAGGTCTTCTCCATCTTCATAACAAATGGCTGGAGGAGCTTCAATCACAGAAATAATCTCTCCACATAGTCCAACATTGTACTGAAAGTCTCTTCTGGTCAATGAAAGCAATTCACCGTTTCGATACTCTTCTACACAGACACCTATTACATATTGACCAATAACTTCTGGTAAACCTGTCAATAAACCTGTTTGAGGATCAATTTCCAATGGTGGGTCACCACCCAATAAATTATCTAAGTTAAAGGGAGGTTTCCATTCTACGCTATCGTATGGTGGTGGTTTTGCAATATAAGGTTGAGGTACATTTATCGTAGCACCAGCAAGTGGTGTACACAAACTATAAACTAATGAATCTCCTTCTGCATCAGTGGCTGAATGCAAAAATTCAATGGGTTTGTTAACACAAATAAATACAGGTGGATAAGTCCCAAACTCAGGGCTGGTATTACATTCATCTCTGGCCTTGTCTGATAAATATATATTGTACGTAGCCCCGGTAGAATCTGGAGCTTCAATATTAGAAATCGTAATATTTCTGCAACATCTTTGATAAACAATATTATAACCTCCTCCATAATCAGGTAAATTAACGACGGCTTGATACCTTGCAGCTTCTACACATACATTATCGGGTACAAAAAGGCAAGGATCTCCCACATCCGCGGGAATTTCTTCAATAAGGATTGGGGAGATATTGACTGAGTCAAAATACATTTGTTCATTATCCCTGTAAATGGTAAAACGCAGCGGATTGTCAAACTGAGCATTGCCAGTATTGCAATCCCGATAAATATCCAGGGTAATTTGAAACTGATCACCGCCCAGGCATTTATAAGTGATTTCACCTCCAATAATATGGGAAGCCAAAACCTTATTTTGCACAAAAAACATCCCCGCCAAAAGGAGGAAAAATTGGAGACCAAATTTTTGCATCAACTTTCTCATTGCTTCAATGATTTTGATTTGATTTTGGGGTATTGAGAGCCAAATTATTTCGGAAGTTTTTGCTACCGATACAATTTTTAGTTGATTAAGAAGCTTTTAAAATTTAGCTGAACTGACAAACGACCTTAGGGACTTAATCCCCCTCATTGCTGCTGGCAGCTCCCCCAAGGGAGCATAAAAGTAAACGAACTGTGCTCCCTTGGGGGCAGGGGTGATTGGTTCTAATTTAAACAGTTTTTAATCAAAATTAAAATGAAAATCAAAATGAAAAAGCCAAATATTCATAAAGCCAAAGGGGCATTCTTTTATTTTAATTTTCATTTTGATTTTCATTTTTTGAAAAAATGATAGAACCAATCACCCCTGCCTTGGGGGAGCTGTCCAATAGGACTGAGGGGGAAATATCCACAAGAATAAATGCTAGTTCAGTTAGTACTCTGTGTAAAAAGTATTTTGACACTAGACTTTATTCGAAAAGATTTTGTAAGGGAAGCCGTCAACCGTCCGCCGTTTACCGTCAACCGAATAAAGTCTACTGTATAGCTTCTAAAATAAATAAAAATATAAGAGCACAACTTTCTGTGCTCAATTTTGGAAAAAATCAATTGCCCGTATCAATTCTTACACCTACAATTGCGACTTTACGTTCTGAAGAAGCAGCAAGGCTGTAAATAGACTCCCGTTCATCATCCAAACGGTCACTGATAAATTGGGGAGCAAATTTTTCACCATATCCTACTTCAATAATGGTTACTTGTCCAGCATCCATATAGGGTTTCAATACACCATTGTTGAATTGTTCAAAATGATTTTTGAGGCAATTTGCCCGACGCTTTGACAGCAATTCATTATAGCTTTCGCCAGCGAGTGGACTTGTAAAACCCTGGATTTCTATTTGCACTTTGGTACCTTTTTCAAGTGTAGCTTGTAAGTCTTCTGAAAAGACCATCAAACTTTCATAGCCATTGCGCAGTTCCCTTGTGAAAAAAGCGCTAATTCTCCCACTCGCAAGTGTGCTGTCATGACCCTCCAATACTTTTGTATATTCCTTAATAAAAATATCTTTCTTGGCAACATAGTCCACAAAAGTTTCGGTATAGTTTGCATCTGTAGTCGCTCTGCTTCTACCTTTTGCTTTGGCTGGAATATCATTATCGAAATATAATAGCAGTGGAGGAAATTCGCGAATGTCTTTTGGTTCCAGCTCCAGTCGTTCTTCAATTTTCAAAACCTCATTGTCATTCGTTAAATCAATTAATACGGTATCTGGATTAAATGCCACCCGACTGCCTATTAATTGATATAGGTTTCCTCTTTCGAGTACAAATTGGACATCATTTCCACTATCATTTTTTTGGTAAGCGACTTCCTGACCATCAATTGCAAGCCGAACTTCTACACCAGGTAGCGCACGACCTGATTTTTTATTAAAGGTTAAAACCTCTAAATCTACTGTTGTTGGAACCAGGAATAATTCTCTCTCCAAAGTACTGTTTTGGGTCAATTCAGGATTGGTTAAGTCAATTTCTTCCCGGAGCGGAACAAATCCTGGTTTAGTTGCCAAAATCACATATTTCTGCCCTTTTTTCAGCTCAAAATCAAACTCATTGCCTTCTTCATTGGTACTACTTGTGAGTTTTGTTTCCCCGTCAGGAGTAATTTCAAACAATTCCAAAGTCACACCAGGCAAAGCCTCCCCTCCTTTTTTATTAAAGGTAAAAGCATCCAATTGAATTAAGTCAATTGCAAAGGAATACACATCAAAACAGCAGGCTTCATAAAAGGGATCCAATAGTTTGGAACCCAAGCGTTTGGAAGAGAAATACCCTCCTGTTTTTCCTTCATTCAAAACAAAATAAGCATCGTCATAACTGCTATTCAAAGGAATAGGCATATGTTCAGGTTCACTCCAGTTAGCATCTTTTTTCGTAGCCTTAAAAATATCATAACCCCCTAATGTCCGACGTCCATCCGTACTAAAGTAAAGGGTTTGGCTTTCGTTGTGGAAGAAAGGAGAAATGTCATTTCCTTCTGAATTGAGGCTCAAACTAAACGGTTGAGAAAAAGTACCATCTTCATTGATATAACTCGCCCAAATATCCAGTTTGCCCTTCCCTTTTTCGCGATCAGAAGTGAAGAAAAGCCATTCCTTGCCAGTGGCTTTGTCATAACCGATGTTGGGTTGAGTGTTGGTTACTCCTGTCATATTGATGTGACCAGGCAATTCCATCTCGGGACCAAAATTCCCATCTTCATCTACATCTCTGTAAAAAATTTCACATTGAATTTCGGTTACCGTGCTATAATCGCAAAGTGTGTAGTACATTCTACTTTGATCTTTATTAAAAGCAGAATGTGCAGTATGTCTCACTCCGTGATTGAAGGTAACCGGATTTGCCGTCTCCCCATCATCTTCAGATTCCAGGACTTTAGCGTATTGTCGCTTGGGGTAATCCTTGTCTTCTTCTTTTGTAAAACTGTAAGATGAAAAGTAAAATTTATCTCCAACTTTATTCGCACCAAAGTCTGAATAGCTTGTATTAACTGATTCACCCATTTGGTTCACCAGTATATTTTCATCAGGTTCATTAACTGCTTCTATCGCCCATTCGCAATCCGCCAATTCTTTTTTTGCGGTTTCAATAAAATCATCGTAGGTACCCAAATTGGCATCGAGAAACTTTTGAAAAAGATGTGCAGCATCGTCGTAGTATCCTATTTTCTTTTTCACGGTTGCCAACCAAAAAGCTGCCATTGGGTAAGCTGCACCATCTTCGCTATACAAAACATTGGTATAAGCCGTATCAGCAAAAGTATATGCTTCAAAAAGCCTGGCAGATTCGGCATATTTATACAAAATCTCCATATCTTCTTCCTCAATTTCATGAGCGATATCATAATAGGTCATAGCAGAGTAATAATCTTTTGCATAAAAAGATTCAGAAGCTGCCTTGAGGTATTGCTTGAGCGTTTGGCTTTGAAGAGACGAACTCAATGCCATCGCAGCAAAAAGAAGCAGAAAAAATTTGGAAAATTGTTTAATGTCCATTCTGAAATTGTATAAGCCTGCGAATGCCTGGATCTGTAAATGTGAATCAAGTAAATACCAATGAATTTACAGATGCATGCACACACACATTAAATCAAGGGGCAATTCTTAAATACTTTCAGTGGTCTTACTTTTTGAATAAGGTATCTGAAATTTATTTCGGGACCTCCTCGGCGGTTGGTCGCTTCTCTGAATCCGGAAACGTTTAAGTCATAAGTTAATCCTGCCATCCAATTTCGATAGTGTAATTCAATTCCAGGAATGAGTGCATCGCCAAATTCATTGAATCGATAGCCAATACCAAACTGTACCGCAATCTCCCTGGCCCGCTTTGTATTCAAATGAATTTTGGCAGCTCCACCTGCAAGTGCCTCAAAATCAGGTCCTTGCAATTGAGCCATGGAATGTAGCAGGAAATCTATTTTTTCAGTCAATTGTACTACAGGCAAGAAATAAAAGCTCAACCTGGTCGGCATTTTGATGCCATCAGTTTCCAGGAAACTTTGTTTTGGTCGATTGAAATGATAGGCAGCAACACCCACATTCAATCTAGAACGGGTACTTGTTTTTTGCCCATGCCAATTCACACCAACACTAAAGTCCGGATAGAAAAAACTGCTTCGATCAAAATTTTCCCGCGAACTTCGATTTGGATCAAAAATATCGCCGTTGAATTGATTGTCCCATGTCAAGCCATTCATATCAAAAGCTTGTTGTCCAAAGCCAACAATAGCTCCAAGCGTTACAAAATTCTCTGTACCAATGGCATAGGTGAATGCTCCGCTAATTCCAAACTGGGTATTTCGCAAATTGGAATCGCCAGCATCGTCATAATTCAAGACGACTCCTGCACTGAAAAATCCAGTTTTTAATTTAGGATTGAAATATTTCCAGTCAGCAGAACCATGGAAGGTAGAATATGGTGCCAGTGCAGAAGACCACTGGCTGCGGTATGTGCCTACGAGTCTAATATCGCCCTTTGTGATGCCCGTAAGTGCTGGACTTAACGTGAGTGGGGAGTTGTAATACTGTGAAAAGTGAATATCCTGAGCGTTTAGAATCGAGGGCAGAAAGAGCAATACCGCGCATAAAGAACAAAGGTGGTGTATAGATTTCAAAATATGCCCAAATTTTGTTATTAAATACGGTTTCTGGTTATGTCTTGAGTTTTTTTGGGTGGAAGGCACATAGTGAAGCCGCAAGTTAACAAAGAAATTTTGTAGGCTAAAATTTTGAATAGAAATAATTGTCATGTGTAATAGGTTCGGAGTTTGTGGCTTGGGCTCCAAGGTTCGAAGTTCAAGGCTTTTTTATACAAAGGGTTGAACTCCAAACTTTCAAACTCCAAAGGCCCAAACTCAATTTCCAATTAACAATTTCGTAGTAAAAAGGGAATCTTCACTTTGCAAACTAAGCAAATAAACTCCCGCAGGAAGCCAGTGGACATCAATCCTATTCAAATAACTTCCCCTTCTGTTTTTAATATTTTTCTCATAATGCTTTTGACCACTCCAATCTAATACTTCAATTTCCAGGTCTTTTTCGAAATTTTCAACCTCAATCCAAAAAGTGCCCATAGTAGGATTGGGATATATCTTAAAATCCACAAATTGTAAAAATTTATTTTTGTTTCCTACCGTACACGAATCAACTGACACTTCAATGACATTTGAAACGACAGGGTTTACTGCCAGACAAATTTCAGAAGAGGAGAGCGTGCAAATAATTGCATCTTCATGATTCAACTCGTCAGTGGTGAAAACGGGCGCATTGTTTCCAACCTGTAGTCCATTGATTGTCCATTCAAATACAGGGTTATCACCTGCATGCTCAAAATTTGCAGAAAAATTTACGGTGTCACCTTTGCAAATAGTCGTATCTGTGGAAGCAGTTATTTCTATTTGCGGTTCAAGTATAGGGTGGGTTGTAATAATTATATCGTTGGAAAGGACTGGATTGTTCACAACACAAGCTTCAGAGAAGGTCAATTGACAATAAACTCGATCTTGATCATCCAGTAAATTAGTGGTAAAAGAAGGATTATTGTCGCCCACGAAGTTGTCATTGATGAACCATTGAAATTCAGGGTTAGTGCCTCCATTTTCATAAAATGCACTAAAAATCACCTCTTCGCCTTCACAAATTTCGGTCAAATCAGCACTGATTGATAAAGAAGCATTTAAAACATCACTTACTGCAATTTGAATAGCATTTGAAATAACTGTGGATTGAGAAATACAGCTCAATGAAGAAACCATTTGGCAAGTAATGATGTCTCCATTATTTAGGTTTTGGGAACTAAAACCTACATTTCCGCTTTGAACCAAACTACCATTCACAAACCAACTAAAAAATGGTGAATTACCGCCATGAACGGGCAAGGCAGTAAAGATTGCTTCTTCGCCTTCGCAAATTTCCAATGCTTCCGCAGTTATCGAGACTGAAGCATCTACCACATCAGATACCTGAATCAGAATACTGTTGGAATTTGCTATTGGGCTTGAAATACACACTGCATTCGAAGTTAAAACACAACTTAATATATCCCCATCATCCAGATCTGTAGATGTAAAGGACGAAATATTTGCACCAAAGGGATTTCCATTAATAAACCACTGAAAATTAGGATTACTACCTCCATTTTCAGGTATAGCAGTGAATAACACAGCTTCTCCTGTGCAAATTTCTGTTTCGCTGGCTGTAATGGTCAAAGTCACTTCCGCTTCTTCCGAAACCACCAGTGTAGCAATATTGGTGGCAATTGTATCTCCTTCCTCGTTGAATATCTGGCAATGATAATCTCCAGAATCATTCGTAGTAGCATTCGTAATTGAAAAAAAATTGCTATTTGCCCCAGAAATTGCAAATCCATCTTTTTTCCATTGATAAAAAATGGGAACGCCTGCTTCTGCACTTACGGAAAAAATCGCCGTCTCACCTAAACACACCTCCTGATGTTGCGGTTGCCCAGTAATGACTGGAGCATTACTTGCCATTGAACCAAATTCGTAGGGTCCAATATCCACTACTCCATTGAAAATTCTTGACAGCTTATCCAAATCTACTACTACGCCGGTTTGATCGATAAATTCGTTATCACCATTATCTATAGCAGGTGAAGGTTCTTTTAAATGAAAATTGTAACCCAGGGTGTCCACAAATTCGGGATATTGGTTATAAATCATCCCAGAACCGCAATTAGTCTGACCAATACCATTGCTGCTGTTTGTCCCTTCACAATCTTCAGCATCCACAATAGAATATTGAATGGTAGGTTTACCTAAAACGTTTCGGAAAACAGGACCTAATTCCGCTTGATTTCCCCAAAAAATCGTATTGGAAATCAGGGGACTCGCATTTCCATTCGGAGCACTGGCATTATTGTAGATTGCTCCACCAATCACCGCTTTATTGCCAAAAAAAGTACAATTGGTAATGATTGGATTACTGTTGCCATTTTCTGCACCCAGATTATACATAGCGCCTGCGGAGCTAAGTGCTTCATTATTGTAGATCAAACAATTTATCAAAGTTGGGCTGGCATTGCCTGCTTTGCCCTGGTTATAAATTGCGCCGCCAAAAGTATTTGCCAGGTTATTGAAAATGCGACAATTGGTGAATGTCGGCTCACTTATACCTCCAATACCGTTACTAAAAACGGCTCCTCCGGCTGAAGAAGATTCATTACCGGAAAAGACGCAATTGTTAAAATGAGGGCTGGCATTCCCAACTTCAATCGCAGAATTGTAAATCGCACCGGCATCGCCATTGGTAGAGCGATTGTTTTGGATGATACAATCCTCAAAAAGTGGTTTACATTCGCCATTAAAACTTCCATCATTGTATACAGCTCCACAAATTATCGATGCATTATTTTCAAATAGACAGTTTTTAAACAAGGGATTGCAAATCCCTTCCTGATTGCCATAATTGTAAACTGCTCCACCAGTTTCTCCTGCTGTATTTCCTATAAAGTCACAATTGATGAATTCGGGATTGGCTACTCCATTTTCAGAAGCTTTATTGATCAAAGCCCCACCTTGTGCATTGGTTGATTGATTGTTTTCAAAATGACTATTTTCTATTCGTGGATTGGCTGTTCCACTAAAAATGGCAGTAATGTACAATGCACCCCCTGCATTTTGAGCTGTATTATTTTCAAAACGACAATTGAAAATTGTTGGATTTGCATTTCCTTCAAAAGCTGCATCATTATAAAATCCACCCGCAAAGCCCCAGGCTTGATTATTGGTAAATGTGCAATTTCGAATGGTTGGGTGTGAACCACCACCTGGCAATGCTCCATCATTGAAAAAGCCAGCCCCACTATTGGCTGGATTGCCCAGTGCCGCTGCGAAATCTGCATTGCCACCTGTGATGATAAAGCCATCAATCAGCGTTTCTTCAGAAACATTTTTTGTAAAAACGACGGTATAACTATTGTTCTCAAGTGTTCCATCGCCATCAATATCTCCACTCAAACAGGTCGGATTATTTTCCCAATCTCGCTCGTCCAAACTAGATTCTGTTCCTTGAAAACCGCCATAAATTTTCACGCCATTTGGTATCGAAAAAGGAGTAATTCTTTCATCATAAGTACAAACTGAGCAATTGGTCGGCGTATAAATACCTTCTGCAACCCATATAGATGTTCCAAAAGAAGCATGCTCCAAAACAGCTTTCAAGTTGCCAGCTGCCAAAGCCCAGGAAGAGCCATCTCCTGTACTGCCTTGTTTGACATAAATGATTTGAGCTTGGAGGATAAAAGGTAAAAGCAAAAATACAGATAGTAAAACCTGATTTTTGTGAAAGAGTGTATTCATCGTTTTGTTTTTGGAAAGTAGCTCCGCCCGCTGGGCGGAGAAAAACCTTATTTATTGATTTATCGCACCCTACACGGATAATATATCTATGGCTTCTCAGCCCAACAGGCGGAGCTACTTTAGGGCAAAACTTTATATAAGAAACCCTTAAAAAATGATTTTATACGGAATTTTACAGAAGTGAGGAAAACCGATTTCAAAGGTAGTATTTTTTTTGTGAACGGATAGACCTTTTGAATTCCAACAAAGCGTGCATTCTATCTAACCGCCACCGCAATTTTCGAATCTGCTGTTCCATAATACAAAAACCATTTTCCCTGAAATGGCACTAAAGCTTCAAGAAAAACGACATTGCCTACTTGCCCCTTAATTTCATACTCCTTTTCGGGTTTAAAAAAATAATCTTCTGTTCGGTCAAGTACTGTGGTCGGACTATTTTTATCCAATAGCACCTGTCCTGCAGTATAGGTTCCGGGGGGCAATTCTGGAATACCCCTCTCGTCATGGTTTCTGCTATTGTAAATCATCACAATGCCATCTTCTGTAAGCAATGGTGGCGGGCCAGGTTCCACCAGTTGATTGTCAAATTTATCTTTTCGCGGTCCAAAAACAACGAGTAATTCGCCATTTTCATCTTCGACTGGTTTCCAATGGATCAAATCTTTAGAGGTACAAACAAATAGGTCTGTATCCCCCCAATACATCCAATATGCTCCATTAATTTTGGTAGCTATCAATTTGTTGTCAAGTGCTTTGCAAACTATTGCACCTGACTTTGACCACAAGTCTTTGTATTGCTGCCCCAATACCAACCCATGCTTTTCCCAATTAAGGAGATCATTTGAGCTTGCAATACAAAGCCTTGCTATATCTCCATCATAGGCGGTATAGGTCATAATGTATTTGCCATCTTCTGTTTCCACGATTCTGGGGTCTTCTACCCCTCCTTCCCATTCATATATTTTCATGGAATCATTACCAGGATATAAAACTGGTTCCGGCATTTTTTCAAAATGATAGCCATCCTCACTAATTGCCAAGCCTAAGCGGGAAGTCCCGGCATGTTTGCCCACCACATCTTCTGCTCGGAAAATCATATGGATTTTCCCGTCTTTCACCACTGCTGCAGGGTTAAAAACGTCTTTTTCTTCCCATTTTACCGACTCTTTTCTAATAGGACAATCGAATACTAAATCACCTGGGAGCAGTACTGGATTGACTGCATCTGCTTTTTGGAAACCTAACATTTCCCAATCTTTTTCAACAACCTCGGTATGGCTTTCTGAATTACAGCCTTGATTTGAAATTGCCAAAACCAAAAAAGTCCATATAATCATATATTTTTTCATGGTTCAATGTCATTTTTATCTTTGCCGTGAATTTAGGTTGTGTTGCAAATTGTATGATGCAAGATGTTCGCGGCGCTGTCGCGCCCCTTAATACCCCTTCGAGCCGCACCAAAAGGTGCGGCGAGACTTTCATCGGACATTCTCCAACACTACCTGAATTTAAGGTTTAATATAAAGTTTTTGGCGTCAGGCTATTCTATAGTTGATCCAAAAATCAGAATTATTTTACGATTCAGATTGCCACAAAGTCCAGTCAAATCGTATTTGCCAATCATTTAAGATGTATAAAGGAAAAAAAGTAGTAGCAGTACTCCCAGCTTACAATGCGGCATTGACTCTGGAAAAAACTTATCGCGAAATCCCTATGGATTTAGTGGATGAGGTAATTCTATGCGATGATGCAAGCAGCGACAATACAGCCGAATTGGCAAAGGCAATTGGCATTCAACACGTCATCAAACATGAACAAAATAAAGGTTATGGAGGCAATCAAAAGTCTCTTTATAATAAAGCTTTAGACATAGGAGGAGATATTGTCATTATGCTACATCCGGATTATCAATATACTCCAAAGTTGATTCCTGCAATGGTCAATATCATTGGAGATGATTTATACCCAGTGGTTTTGGGTTCCAGGATTTTGGGTAAGGGCGCCTTGAAAGGAGGTATGCCGATTTACAAATACATCGCCAATCGTTTTTTGACTTTTACACAAAATGTATTGGTCAATCACAAACTTTCTGAATACCACACGGGTTATCGGGCTTTCAGCCGTGAGGTGCTGGTGGGTATCAACTTCAACCAAAATTCAGATGATTTTGTGTTTGACAATGAGATGCTCTCGCAAATTATTTATGCGGATTTTGGAATTGCAGAAGTGACTTGCCCCACGAAATATTTTGAAGAAGCTTCGAGCATTAATTTTAAGCGAAGTATGAAATATGGACTTGGCGTACTAAGGGTTTCACTGGGACATTTCTTTCAAAGAATAGGGCTTGTAAGTTTAAAAATGTACAAAACATCCTGATTAGATTATTCCTTTCCTAAAAAATCAACCGCTTTTTTGCCAAAAAATATAGCGGCAAGAACCAAGGTATAGGTGAGTGTGGCGGTCATAATAATTTTGTTGTATAAGTTTTTGTAATGCTGAGTGCAAAATTAATAAACGACTGGACTTCATTTTAATATTTTCTCATCAATTGTTTTAACGAAAAAAGATGCATGGCAATAGCAAAAGGAACTATGAAACCTGGGATCCAGATAAAAGGCATATTGGCTACAAAAGTATTGTGTGGCTCATTTAAAAATACCTGAAATGGATGAGGAGCAGAGAAAAAGGCGATAATAACCAAGTTAATAATCAAAAATAGCCCGAATACATTCCACAATACCGCCTCCCATCGCATATATCTTCTTCGGAAAAACAAACTGCCAGCTAAAATGGCTGTAAGCCCAACAATAATGTCCTGGTTGAGCCAAAGGAAAGTCATTTGAAGCGGGACAAAAATGCCCACAAAACCAACCCACAACATCAGATTTAAAATAATTCGAAAGGATTGAACATAAATCAACCAGCGCTTGGGTATGATTTTTAGGATGACATTAAACAGGCGCGAACGAAACAGACTGATTATCAATATAATAGGAGGCAGGGCCGCAAAAATAATTCTTGGTGGCAAAGAAGCAAAATCCTGAAAAAATCCTGTGATTGCGCCGACTGCCAAAATGGTCAACCAAAGCAACATACCAAGAATGATGAAATGCACAAGGCGTTGACGAATTTCCAGTTTGATCCGCAATTTTTTAAACGCGTATTTCAACCCAAAGACCATTGCTCCCAACAAGCCAAAAACGATTGCGAAAATTAAAATTTGACAAGTCAGATACAAAGTTGGATTCATATGGAAGAGGATTTAGGACAAACATAGTGGTTTTTCTCAATCAGAGATGATTTTCTTTCCCAGTTTGGTGGCTCTTTTTCATAAGTTTGCGGGTTCAAAATAAAACCAAATTAAATCACACATGGCGGATAGCGATCACCGAACAGTTTTGCTCACCGGAAAAGATTTGACCATTGAACAAGTCATCAATGTAGCAGAAAACGGCTGGAAAATTGACCTGACTACAGCTGTAAAGAAAAAAATTGATAGCCAAAGGCAGCAACTCGAAAAGCAAATAGTAGAACATCCAGATATTGCCATCTATGGTACCAATCGATTACATGGAAACCTGAAAGACAGAAAAGTAAATCTCGATATTATCGAAGAATATCAGGTCAAATATGCCAAAGCACACAATTGTGGTACGGGAAAGGCAGTCCCAGTCGAGGTAGCAAGAGCTATTATTGTCATTCGCCTGAACTCTTTCGCCAAAGGCACCTCAGGCATCCAGCTAACAACATGTGAGTTGATGATAGATATGCTGAATGAGGGTTTAACCCCATGGATATTGGAAGAAGGTTCTGTCGGTGCAAGTGGTGATTTGGTTCCATTGTCAATGATGATAGCAACAATGATATGCTTACCCGAGGCGAAAGCTTATTACAAGGGCAAACTGCTATCTGCCAAAAAAGCTTTTAAAAAGTCAGGACTAAAAGAGAAATATGCCGATTTCAAATTAGGCGCAAAAGAGGCTATGGGACTTTCCAATGGCTCTAATTTTATTGCTGCTTTTGCCCTTTTTGCACTGCGGGATGCTGAAACAATTCTAAAAACGGCTTCTATCGCTGCTGCCCTATCTGTAGAAGCTATACGCGGTGAAAAGAAAGCCTTTTTGGAAACCATCAACGAAAAAAGCGACCGCCATGAGGGGCAAATTGTAATCGCCCAACAAATACGCGAATTGCTCAAAAACTCAAAACGGACAACCATCACTGCACAGCTGGATCCTTCTTTTGGAAAAGATTATGCGGTAGAACATGTCCAAGACCGATATAGCTATCGTGCTACACCACAAGTAAATGGTGCCGCTTTCGAAGCCCTTCAAAAATTGCGGAGCACCCTCAAGACAGAAATCAATTCTGTTACCGACAACCCCGTTTTTGATTTTTCGGCAAAAGATCCAAACACAGGAGGTGTACTATTTGCCAGTGGCGCCAATTTTCATGGACAGGCTTTGGCCGTAGTAATTGATTATGCTAAAATAGCTATGACTTCAGTGGGTTTGATGTCCGACAAACGAAGTTTTTCTATGTTGGATGAACGATTGAGTTATGGTTTGCCATCCAATCTTGCCTTTAATATTAGTTCAGGAGATGGTGGGCTAATGATTACGCAATACGCAGGGGCTGGTCGTGCCGCAGAGAACAGGATCTTATCTACTCCTGCTTCTGTCATGTCCATTTCCACTGCTGCCAATCAGGAAGATTTCGTTTCGATGGGGAGTTTGGGCGTTTTGCATTTTAGAAAAATAATACACAACCTGCAGGTGCTTTTGAGTATTGAATTGCTATGTGCCTTGCGTGCCATTCAAATGACCTATGAAAAATTGCCAAAAGATCTTAGGTCTTTGGGAGAGGGTACTCAGAAAGTATATGACTTTTTGAGTCAGAAAGCGCAGCTGGACACTGGGGCACATGTTTGGGAAGATCATTATTTGGGGAAGGACATGGATAGGTTGAAAGAGTTGATTGCTTCGGGTAATATTGTCAAAAAGGTAGAAAGTGAGTTGTTTCAATAATTAATATTCTACAAAAAACTTGACTTTACCTATTTAAACCCCGTTTTTTGAGAAAAATTCACAATTTTTCAAAATAAATCCTTAATGATACTCGAATTCAGTGTCCAAAACTTCAGATCTTTTCGAGATAAACAGACTTTTTCGATGCTTGCTGATACTGCAAAAAGTGAATTTTCAGAGAATATTATCGAATTTGGCAAAGGAATCAAAGTATTGAAATCTGCTGTAATCTATGGCGCAAATGCTTCTGGAAAAAGTAATTTGATGAAGGCATTTCAGGCTTTGAGAAATCTGGTTTTATCTTCTGGAAACAATACTCCTAAAGATGATTTAGCAGAATATGACCCTTTTAAGTTCAATCCTGATATTTCATTGACACCTACCCAATTTGAATTAGTTTTTGTTCATAACAATACACGATTTTCCTATAGTGTTTCTATTCTTCGAGACAGAGTCGTATCAGAAAAATTATTTTTCTTTCCTCAAGGTAGAGAAGCTAAATTATTTATTAGAAGTGGTCAAGAATTTGAGTTTGGAGATTATTTAAAAGGGCAAAAAGCTGTCATCGCTGAATTAACTACAACCAATCAATTATTTCTTTCTAAAGCTGCACAGAATAATTTAAAAGAATTAACTGAGGTGTTCTTTTTTTTCCAATTTGAATTTTACACAGTTCCTTTCTTAGATAAATGGATTGATAGTAGATTTTCAGATTTAATTGCAAAACAAATTATTGAAAAAGGAAATAATGTCAGTTTTGTTGAAAAATTTAAATCCTTATTAAGGAGTTTTGATACAGGAATTGAAGATTTTAAAATCAAAAAAAGAGATCTACAATATTCCTTTGATAATGATTCAGAATATGAGATCTATACTCAACATATTCTATACAATAGTGATGGAAGAAAAGTCGGAAAAATTTTCCATCAAATGAAAGAAGAATCTGAGGGGACACAAAAGCTTTTTGTCTTAGGCGCTCTTATTTTAAAAGCATTAATGGATGGTAGAACTTTTTTAATAGATGAATTTGAACGTAGCCTTCATCCGTACATTAGTAAATATATCCTCCAAATGTTCCATGACCCAAAAATCAACACAAAAGGAGCCCAACTAATCATTGCGACTCATGATTCCAACCTTCTCCAAAGAGAATCTCGCTTAAGACGAGATCAAATATGGATAGTCCAAAAAGACAACCAAGGAGCTTCAGAAATATTTGCCGTTTCAGATTTTGCAGATGTTCGTCCTGAAAACCCATACGAAAAATGGTATTTGAATGGAAAGTTTGGCGGTGTGCCTGGAATTGAAAATTTGGATTTTGAACTAAACTTCCAGAATGAGGCGGCATATAGGTAGGAGAAGATATACCAACCCAAGAGTTTTGATTTTGTGCGAAGGCGAGACAGAGAAAAACTATTTCAGAGCTATCATACAAGATCCTGATTACAAATATGCTCTGTCAGCTGTAAGAGTCAGTATTTATTCTGGAAAGGATTCAAGTCCTGAAAAAGTAGTTAAAGAAGCAGTGAATCGCTCTAAAGAAGCGATTGATGATGGCATTCCTTTTCAGGAAATTTGGGTTGTATTTGACCACGACAATCATCCCAATAGACATACAGCATTTCAAAATGCACTTTCTCTTAAATTCAATATTGCATTTTCATCCATCGCTTTTGAAGAATGGTTTTTACTTCATTTTGTAAAATCAACGCGAGCCTTTTCCTCTTATCCTAGTTTAGAAAAAGAATTATTGAAGCATTATTCTAAATACAAAAAAGCTAAACAGAACGATTTTGAAAACCTTAAAAAACATTTACATAAAGCGGTAAAAAATGCAATTTGGCTAAGAAAGCAAATGCACGATCGCTCTATACCAATTACAGATTTGAATCCTTGGATAGATGTAGATGTCTTGGTACAGAAAATGATTTCCGGGAAATTTTAATTCACATGTAATTCAATATTAGATTCTTGCTCACCAAACAATCAATTTTGCTCCTCCCCTACCATTTCTATTTTGGACTTGAACCACATAAGTTCCTCGAGGCAATTTGCTAATGTCCATCTCAAAAAATTCGGAGCGCCTGTCTGTATGATATCGATTCAATTCTCGTCCAGCCAAATTGAGCACAGATATTTCAACATCTGCCTCCCCTAAAAGTGGACTTTTGATTTGAATGACATTATTGGCAGGATTGGGATATATGGAAACTTCAGGCTGATTGTTGATTTCATCACAATCTTCAGAGCTGTCATAATCGTAAAAAACAATTGTGTGTTTATAGGAAGAAGCGGTAGAAAAAATTTCCTGTTCGTGTTCTTTCAATAATTCGTCGCAGTAATATTTGTACCTGTCTGTTCTCGATAAAGACAATTGCTGAGATTCATTATTCGGATTAAAATGAAACATAAAGAATTGTTCTTCAACGATTTGACCCGCATCATTGTACTTCCTGAAAGTGCTGTCTAACCTAACTTTTACCAATTGGGTATCTTCAATAGGAGCTTCATAGTATAAAATGGTTTCATATTGATTATCGGGAGCATAATAGTATTGCATTAATTGATTGTACCAGTCTTCATGGTGACTTTTAACCCATATTTCTGTTAACCTTCCTTCTTCATCATACTTTTCAGTAGTGTTAGTCCTCAAACGCCATTTACTCGTAAATTGCCTATAAACCATTTCAGAATGTTCTATATCTCGGGTATCGTGTGCCGAATTCCAGGAATAATCATATTTATCGAAAAAATGCCCTAGTCCGATTGGTGCACCACCAGTTTTGCCTTCACGGATATGTGACTTTAGGATACAACTATCTGAATAAGCATATTCATTTTTTTGAAAATCTGGGGGAGTACTACTTCTCGGATCACCATGGCTGAATTCCTCCTCTAAAACCAGGCAATTATCAGAATCATAAGTAAAAAAAGTTTCTAGTCGTATATATGCTCCTCCAAATTCAAAATAATTGTATTTCTGAATGCTGTCTAATAAGCCCAGGTCATTATAGAAATAGTAGGTAATATCGGATGTTTTTTCCCCATTCCTGAAATATTGATAATATCGATCTTTTTGCGTCCTGAGGTTGTTGTCATCGTAATGATATTCAAATCGAAAACTTGGTTCCCATCTGGAAGAATCCACATTCCACCTTATACCTTTTTCCCGTATTAAGTTGGGCTGCGCCAAAAGGAGAGAATAGAAAGAAGTAAGTAAAATAGTGTAGAGGCATGTTTTGAGTTTCATTGTAACTATTTTAAATAATAGAGCATTCTTTACCTAAAGTTACGATTTAATTTGATTTCTGGGTACTGGGTACTGGGTGCTGGTTTATTGATTTAGAAAAGCTTTCAATATCTCCCCAATCCGCTCAGGCTCTTCCTCTTGAATAAAATGCCCGCAATTGGGTAAAGAGACAATTTGTGCCTGAGGCAAATCATTTTTGACCCGTTCCATTGTGTTTTTCACTTTGGGCAAAATGCTGTCCTTTTCTCCAAACACAATTTGAACAGGTCCCTGAAAGGTCGGCAATTTTTGAGCGATTTGACGATATCCTTTGATGCTTAATCTTTGGATAGATTTCAATAGAATTTTTCTTGAGTGTTTTTCTGCAAAGGGTTCTTGGTAATTTTGAAAAACCTCCGCTGTCAATTTCTCTTTTTGATGAACCCCAAACTTAATTGCCCACTTAATTCCCGCCGGACTTGTAATCCAATCTCGAATCAGTGGTGTAACCGTGGCCAGACCAAATAATTTTACGCCCCAGGAAAACTCTGGATAAACCAAGGTATTTAACAATATGAGTTTATCCACCCTTTCCATATTTCTAACAGCCCAAAACAAACCCAAGGGACCACCCAAGTCATGTACGCCCAAGGTGATTTTATCAATGCCCAGGTTTTCTAAAAAACCACTTATCACCCGATTGTGGTACCTAAAACTATAAGAATCTTCCAATCGTTTGTCCGATTTTCCAAAACCTGACAGATCCATTGCAATGACCCGATGGTTTTCTGCAAGAGGTGGCATAACATTTCGCCAGAGATAGGCAGAAGTGGGCCAACCATGAAGCAATAAAATTGCTTTTCCGGCCCCAGCTGATAAATAATGAATATTTAGATCTCCGACTTGCGTGTATTTGCTTTCAATTAATGGATTCATTCAGCCAAAATATGTAATTCTCTGGGAATAAGCATCCAGATTATCTCAACGTCCTTTCTTTAGATCTTCTTTTGTGATGACAAACCGCTTTACTGCCAGAGGTCAGACTACTACATCTTTCGTCTGACAGCAAAGCGGTCTGTCATCTTACACCTTGATCAATCACTTTTATATTTCAAAAAACCTATAATTTCTAAATCACTTAAGCGTTCTGAAATCTATAACTTTACCCACATGAAAATCATTGCATTTGTCACTTTACTCTCCTTGACCTGCTCTTTTTCTTTTTCCCAACAGTTGAAATCAAAAGCTACTGACGGCTATTTAACTGAAAGTCCACTATCCTATATTTATAAATTGAGTGATGAAAATGTAATTGAGATTTTCGAATCAAAAAGTTACAGACTGGAGCCGAAGGATGAGTGGTTTCATACTTTGGTAGACACCTTCTCTGAAAAGTTCAATCCAACTCATTTAACCCCAGGACATTATTTGACGATAAAAGCCGATAAGGAACACCTGCAGGCTGTTCTTATGGTACCAAACCAAATTCCAGACAGCATCCTGAAGTTCACCGAGAATATTTCAGAGAAAAAGTAGCCATATTTTGTGAAAATCTACCGGAAGGTGATTACACTTTTGAAATAGACCTGGAGCCTAGATTTTCAGGAAATTTCACTTTGAATCCCGCGAAGGCAGAACAAATGTATTTTCCTGTTTTTTATGGTAGAAATGAGGTGAAGCGTGTGAGGGTAGATTAAGGGGTAAATGAAAATGAAAATGAAAATGAAAATGAAAATAGGATGATTTTCATTTCTATTTTCATTTTAATTTACGCTTCATATCTGCTTCTGCTGCAAGAAACCCAAAAGCAGACCAATAATCTGTTTCTAATAATTCTTCAAAAACTTCTTTTGCTTTTTCGAGATCTCCATTGTAACGGTACCAATTGCCGACTCCATAACCCTGTGTTACGATATCTAATTGAGAGGCTAGATCATCTGATTCGAAATGGAGCAAATCATCGGGAGCATAATCTCCCTTGTACATTAGGATTCGCTTGAAATAGCTTTGATTTTCAATAATCTTCATGCCCTTGTCTACATAACTCAGTAGCCTTTTGGCTTTTAAATCTTCCCCCATTCTTCGATAAGTCATGTAAAACCAGTCAACTGTAGCGACAATTAGATCTGAATTTATGGATACATCCATGCACTTTTCATACAACTCAGCTGCACGAGGAAATTCTCCTTTCAGGTAATGAGCCAGTGCCCAATGATAATAAATATTGAATTGGAGATTGGAGAGTGGAATATTCTGAGCATTGGGCAATCCATCTTGTTCGATTTGAATAGGTCTGCCCTCGGCCAATTGGGCAGCTTTTTCAAAATCTGCAATTGCTTTATCCAATTGGCGAATGGAAATATATCGATGACCTCTGTGTCGATACAACTCAGGAGCATTGGGATGTTTTTCAAGCCCTTTTGTATAAATATCGATAGCCTTCTGATAATCCCACAAATAGGCAGTTCTTCTTCCCAGCCAAATGATATTTTCCATATCCTCTGGATTTTCGTCAAAATTGGCTTGGGCAATGGCAAGCAAACTGTCTTTCTTTTGTTTGGATGCTGGTGATTCTTCTGGTGGATAATATTTTTGACCACCAAAACCGGTAACGGGTTTTGGTTTTGGAGCAGGTTTTTCTGTCGTTTCAACGGTTGAAGGTACCTCTTGAATATTTTTGGTCACATTGCATTGCCATAAACAACAAGACAAGCAAATTATCAATAGAAAAGAAGGGAATCGTTTCATCAGTGCAGGCTATTTTTTGCCTGACGAAGGTAGGAGAAAAATGTGAAATTGGATTTTACTTCAATTTGATATTTGATTCTTTATTCAATGAAGTTGATTGGTATCAATTAAATTATCTGCAGAAATGTATTTTAAATTCAATCTCTATAAAATGGGCTCCGCATTTCTTCGTTAAAAAAACATGCCTTTTAAAATCACCTTAAATACTTGAAAGACAACGGTATGATAATTGACATTGGACATGTTAAAAGCTTACTTTTCAAGCTAAAACTGTAATTTTGTCTTATCCAACCAACACCGTCAATAAACACTAAAATCCTAGAAAAGTAATTGTTCGCCAGAGATTTAAGGGGTAAAATCATGAGATTTAACAGTCTCTCAGATACTCACTTTCTCAAACTCTATACTAAAAGCAGCAGTTTTGGCATCAAATCTATCTAAATATTTAAAATCTTGATACGCTATACTGCAACATCATTCCCCTAATGTCTATTTTTGCGCTCCAAAAAGAAAAGGATGACTCCGAACTTCCAAACTCATTGAACATAAATAGATGATTATGATAAAAAACATTGTCCCAATTACGATTTTCCTCTTTTCTACTTTGTGGGGGATTGCACAGACGCCGGAAGCCATTAGAGTACAAAAATGGGATATGCCAGGCATCAGCACTGAATCTGTTGCCTGTTCTGACCAATTTGCAGGAACGATTTCCTTTGCCAATTTTGCAGGGCAAAGCAACGATATAGATCTAGATACGCTCTACTTTTGTTTTAATGATCAAATTGATATCGTCCACAATGGGGATATGGATTTGACTGGAGATCCAAACATCCTAACTCAAGGAGGGGTGACCTATGGTATGTTTACTTGTGAACCTGGCATCTCAGGACCCAATTTATCCATGATTTTGACAGATGGGTGTATTTTAAACAATCCTGCACCGATGAATGAGCTATGGGTCACACAAGGAGGGGCGCCGAACGGAGACATCACATTTTCCAATGATGGTAACTTGCAAGCCTTTTTCAATTCTGGTGATCCATTGTTGATTTGGTTTGCACCATTAACCATTGATGACTTCACGAATAAAACGTATGAAATCGATCCGGTAACAAGTGAGGCTGGTCCTTGTGTCAATCTCAATTTTGACGAAGCCTTTGCGGTAGTTTACCTGAATGAAATGGTGGTTACAAACGAAAACCCCATGAATAATGGTGCTCTTTGTCAAGGATCCTTTAGAATACAAGGAGGCCTGCCTGAATTTGATGTAGATACAAATTATGATATCACCATTACCAATTTGTTAGACCCAATGGTCACCGGAGAGATCATCAGCGGCGATGCTTCTCATTTGGAAACGGTCGTTTTCAATGTTCCGGTTGCTGGTTTATATCAAGTCAATATTGAGGATGGGAAAAGTTGTGGGGTATCTTTCATCATGAATATGAGTTCATGTGTGAATATGAGTGCTTCCCTGCCAACCCTTACGGTACCTCCTGGAATCAATATTTGTATTGACGTTACCAATGAAAGTAATTTTAACAGTATTCAGAATATGCAATTTTCCATTGTCTGGGATGAAAGCGTATTAGAATTTGATGAAGTCACCAATTTGAACCCCAATATGCCAGGACTTAATGTTGCTTCAAGTTTCAATACGGTAGGTGGAAATGCCTTGATCTTTTCCTGGTTTGATACTGATGGGTCGGGAGTGAGTTTACCTGATGGAGATGTCTATTTCCAGGTTTGCTTCAATGTCATCGGAGCTGATGGGGAATGTACCGATTTAGAATTTTCCAACGATCCAAGCGTGATTGAAGTTTTCAATATCAACGATGTACAAATTGGTTTCGATGGTATTGACGGTGGCATTTGTATTAATGCAAATAACCTCAATATTAATTTTGTTCAGGATAGTGTAGAATGTTTTGGAGAATCGAATGGAAGTTTTACAACAACTGTAGAAGGTGGGCAAGCACCTTATTCGGTTTCCTGGCAACCACTGGCGGGTGGCTCAATTGGAGGTCCTGGAATTATTAATGTAGAAGGAGGTTCCTTCACAGCATCTAATCTTTTTGGAGGTGCTTATTCGGTCACCATTTCAGATGATATAGGCACAAATGTAATCGATACAGTTGAAGTTTTGGAGCCAGATGAATTGTTCTTGCTGATTAATGAATTTGGGCCAGCCTGTTTTGGAGAATTGGGACACCTGGAAGTCGTTGTAACTCAAGGTGGGACTATTGTTTCTGACCTTTCCAATTATACTATCAACTGGACCTCTGGTGACATGACAGACACCACCTCTCAAATCCCTGCAGGACCTTATGCGGTAACAGTAACAGATCCGACTGGGTGTAGTGAATCTGATTTGGCTTTGCTTCCTCAACCTTCTGAGATCACCATTAGCTTTACTTACGATACTGCTACCTGTTCTGGAATTACTGATGGGGGTATTGATTTATCTCAAGTACTTGGAGGAACACCTGACATAAACGGAGACTATACCATCTTTTGGGAGACCATTGCCGGAGGTATTACTTTCACCAATAATATGTCAAATGTCTCTGGATTGGAAGGAGGGGATTATCCACTTTTGATCACAGATTCGAATGGGTGTGAATTATCAGAAATATTGACGGTTCCTGTCTTTAAGGAAATCATGCTTAATACCATTACCCACCAGGACGTATTGTGTTTTGGCACAGACTCAGGGGAAATTGAATTGGTAGGAACTACTTCAGGTTCTCCACCTTCTTTGCCTTATAATTTTATCTGGCAAGGAAGTCCACCGCCCCCACCTGCAATTGATGATGCAACTTCTACCCTACTCTCTGGACTAGATGCGGGAACCTATGCTGTCACGATGCAAGATGCAGATGGATGTGAAATAGATACGAGTTTTGTAATCAATGAACCACCAGAAGTTGGGGTGGATTCAATAGGTTCTCAGGATGCGACCTGTGCTCCTGGTAGTGATGGAACAATACAGGTTAGTGGAACTGGTGGTATTGGGAATGACATACCTGGAAATTACACCTATACCTGGAATACCATGCCCGCACAAGTAGGAGCAACTGCTACGGGGTTGGATGCTGGTATTTACACGGTTACCGTTTCAGATGCAAATAATTGTACAGCAGAAGCTTCTTTTTCAATATTTGCTCCTATCCCTCCTACCATAGATGCTTTGGAAAATGATACGATTAGCTGCTTCAACGGTTTAGATGGAAGTCTTTCCGTTTTTGCTTCTCCTGGCAACGCACCCATTTTTAATTATGACTGGACACCTGCCAATAATGGGCAAACCATATTTGGTTTGGCAGCTGGCGAATATATCGTCACGGTAATAGACAATAACGGTTGTATTGCAGTCGATACCGCATATGTCATACAACCTGATGAGCTCGTTGTAGATAGTATTGTAACCGAAACCCCTGATTGTCCCGGTCAGGGAGGTGGAAGTATTGCTTTGTTTGTCAGTGGGGGTACTGGTCCATACTATTACGAATGGTCACCTGTAGGATTTATGGGTGTTGGAGTTGCGGTTATTGGAGGAGGAGTGGTTACTGCTGGTGATTACACCACACTCATCGAAGACGCCAATGGGTGTCCTCCATTGATTGTACAAACGACTCTGGAAGACCCACCAAGAATAGAAGTCAACTTTGGAGCTTTCCAGGATATAAGCTGCCCTGAGAATGCAATAGGCGTCACTTGCGATGGAGGCGTTACTGCTTCAGCATTTTACAGTGATGGGACCCAAGGAAATTTCGATTTTATCTGGGGCTCAGGGGAAGTTGATAATGATGTACCTTTCAGTCAAGCCGGAATGCTTTGTGTCGGCATCAATTCTCTTTCTATTACAGATGGTGCCTGCCCATTTGATACCACGGTCATTATTGGTGCTCCAGATGATTTGCTGGTTGTAGTAGATCCAGAAGATGCTTCCTGTCAAGGTGCCATGGACGGATCGGCAATTGCTTCTCCACAGGGAGGAACAGGTCCCTACACTATTCTCTGGGAGACAACCACCGGACCTATCATTAATGGCTTAGAAGCCGGACAATATGGTTTAACCATTGAGGACGATAATGGCTGTAGCATTCTGCATACTGTTGAAATCAATGAGCCAGATGCCATCATCATTGAAATTAATCAAACTCAAACACAAGATGTTCTCTGTCCAGATGGAATGTCAGGGCAAATTGGTGTTTTTGCTCAAGGAGGAAATATTCCAACACTTGGAGGCGAAACCTATGTTTGGGGCAATAATGTAGCTCCAAATGGTGCCACCATTGCAGAAAACTTACCTTCCGGTACCTATACAGTCACGGTAATAGATGCCAAAGGCTGTACAGCAGAATTGAGTCATATATTGAATGAACCTCCTCCCATCAACTTTGATGTGGCAGTATTGAGTAACATAGGATGTTTTGGGGAAGCTGCTTCTTTGACAGTTCCGGTAGTGACCGGTGGAAACTCTACCACTTATCAATTCTACGTGGACCAAGGGATTCCAAGATTGATTGGAGAGCCAGCACCTGTATTTGCTGGTGACCATACCATTACGGTTTGGGATGCCATTTTTGGCTGTACAGTTGATACAACCATTACCATTTTCGAGCCCTTGCCAATTACCATTGAACTGCCCAATATTGTAGAGATTGAATTAGGTGATACCCTTACCGTATTGGATCCTACCATTGTTTCTTCTCTTCCTATTGATACCTTTCTTTGGGCACCGCCTACACAGCTCTCCTGTACAGATTGCAAGAATCCCAGAGTCAATGCAGTAGAGGATCAATTATACACTTTAACCATTATCGACGTCAACGGATGCTCTACAACAGCAGAAGTTTTAATTGAAGTTGATAGAAACCGAAATGTATATCTTCCAAATATCTTCTCTCCAAATGATGATGGTTTGAATGATAAGTTCAGGGTATATACTGGTTTAGGAGTAGAAAACATTCGAAGTTTCCAAATTTACGACCGCTGGGGCGAACTGATGTATGAAGCCTTTAATTTATTGCCAAGTGTAGATGGCGCAGGAGAATGGGATGGTCGCTTTAATGGGGAAAAAATGAAGCCCGGCGTGTTCGTTTACATCATTGAGGTCGAATTTATGGATGGCACTTCTCTCGTCTATCGGGGGGATGTTTCTCTAATTCGATAATCGTTTCAAGAGCTTCAAATAAAAAGCCCAGCTAGATACTTAGCTGGGCTTTTTTATTGAAGTTAACTAAATGTAATATTCTCATGTATCATATTTCTAAAATTTAAGTAACCCTTAAAAAATAACTTCATCGTTTAGTTCGGCATAAGGCCTCATGAATCTTCGAATTCGTCAAATAAGCGAAGGCTGAAAGCCTGATAAGAATTGAAGTTGAGCTTATTTGACGAAATCAAAATGATGAAGTTATTTTTTAATCACTAATAAGATGAAAAAAGTTTGGAGGAAGCCCCATCGAACCTCCTCCCGTTAACCAAAAATTCTAAGCTGTGGGATTAACCACGATTAACCAATCATCTTTTTAATGCTGCGATTCTACGATGCTACGATGCTATAATCATTGCAGCATTGCAGTATTGCAGTATCGTAGTATTATAATAGAATCATTTTTCTTGTAGCGATATCATTTGCTGTTTGCAACTGATAAATTATCGTACCCTTAGTGGGCAAATCCTTTCCATAGACTTCAACTTGGTTCAGCCCTTTGGGATAGACATCTGTGATGACTTTTAAAAGGCCGCCGGAGATATCATACAACTTTAAAGTCGCCTCCTGAGTCTCCGGCAGGCTGAAACTAACTATTGTTGCACTATAGAAAGGATTTGGTCGGTTTTGGTAAAGCTCAAAGGAAGAAAGGATGCCGTTTTCGCCATTAAACTGTAAGGTCACGCCCAGGTTTTCACCATTTCCACGATAAGCCTCTGCACTAGTCCACTTCGAATTCATTTTCATGGTTTTACTTAACAATTCGTTTGATTTGGTTGCGAAAACCAGACTAAACAGCACGGCATCCTCTTCTAAATTTTGGTGTTCTAATGTGTGCCAGGAGGCAGTCAGAATACCAGATTCCAATCGAGACATACCAAAAGTGTATTTTGAAAGTGCTAGTGCTTCTTCCTGAACTCCCACAAAATCAAGCACTTCGGTGTCAAATTGCAGTGTAAATTGAAAGCCTTGTATCTCAGAAAAGTCTTTTGCTCTAAAGTCTAACTTGTAAGTTTCACCCTTTTGAAGGGTTTTGTCATCGAGTTCAAAAACCAAATTCTCTTCACTTCTGTCATCCGTATTTGTCAGCATATTCGGAATAGCGCTATTGTTTAAATCGCCAATCTTGACTCCTGTAAAATTCACATCCATCATGTCTTCGTCCAGGTTATTGATATTGTATACTTCTGGAAAGACTTCACTCCAGGGATTTGCAGGATCCGGGAAACTGTATTCCTTATCCACAAACCGCCAGGAGGTGTTATTCGGAAAATCATCGTGTATGAATAAGATCACTTTTTGAATCTCGACCATATCAGTAGTTGTCACAGTACCCGAATTATTGGCATCAGCTGCAATCAATTTGTAAGGAGAATCCAATTCCTGAATGTGAAGGATGTGTTTCCTCAAAATCACCAGATCCCAGGTCGTCACCCCGTTTAGTGGGTTCATATTCTTCTCAGGAGCAACGGTGTAGTCATGGCCAATAATCAAATTCTGAAATCCATAGTCTCCGGTAGCCCCAGTCACAATAGGGTCTGTGACTCCATCATTTACAGAAATGGTCACACTTTCTACTTCTGCCCCCATTTCGTTGGTCACCATCCCAGCTACCAAGGCTGAAGGTCCGGTATTACACACCCCCATATTGTCTTGAATAACAATATGGGTATTGCAAAAGTCCTGATTGCCGGAGGCATCAGTCACCCACATTTGAATACTTTGCTGACCCACATCGAAGCAATCAAAGACAGTCACTACGCTATCCACATCAGCAGAGAATGAAATGAGGACATCCCCGGGGCAATTATCAAAACTGCCATCGTCAAAGTCAGATGCCCAAATTTCAATCGTACCGGATGACATTATTTCTACTATCAATCCATTTTTACAATAAGGCGTTGGTTGTTTGCTATCCACAACCGTAATACTATTCGAACAGGAACTGGAATTACCACAACCATCCATAGCATTGTAAGTAGCGCTGTAAGTTCCAGTAGCAATATTATAAAAGGGTCCGTCTCCACTCCCAAAATCACTCGTCAATGAAATAGTCGTGCTTTGACTGCAATCTTCCACGGTCGCAGCGGGCAAGGTGAGGGAGGCTACACAATCATTCCCAATAATTTCTACTGTAAAATCATCAGGGCAAGTCAAAACTGGTGCTTCGTTATCAAATACCTTCAAAATTTGCTGAGAAGAAAACATGCCGTTATTACTGCCACTATTTGGCAAGTACGTACACCAGTCAATTACGGTCCAGGTTCTCACTATTTTGAAACATGCAGGTGGCGCTACCTGGAAAACCACGTCATTCCAATTGGTGGCCATTAATTCACAATCATCTCCTGACATGATGGGATAGTTATGAGGAGCCGGCAAACTATCCGGATGCAAACTGTCTTCGCTCGTGCAGCCATTCACCAAGTCATAATCCAGTGGAAAAGTGACGGTGACGGGAGTATTATCTACGACATTAATCAACTGAGTACAGGAAGACGAGTTGCCGTAGTTATCCGTCACCGTCCACGTACGAACGACAGTACCTACATGACAGGTGTTCAAATTCACCTGATTTGTATGTGTTAAGTTAGCTATTCCACATCCATCATTTACTACAGGAATACCTGTGAGTAGTGTATCTAAATAATCTTCAGTACAGGAAATCGTTTTTGTCGGAGGGCATAGAATGGTTGGGTCCGTTTTGTCATCCACATGTACCACCACCATACAAGTATTGGCATTGCCAGCACAATCTACTACTCTCAATTCCACTTGAACATCTTCTCCAATGTCATCGCAGCAAAATTCCACAGAAGGACCAAAATCAGTTCCAAAACCACATCCATCATCCATCCTTCTCGCTTCAAAAAAGTCCAAACAACAATTGTCATAAGAACCATCATCAAAGGTTTGTGCAAAAATGGTCACATAGCCATCCGGCTGCAATGAGACTACTGTAAATTCATCGCAAATCACAGCTGGTGCATCGTCGTCAACTACCGTCAAAGTAAATGCACAAGTAGATTGATTGCCGCATCCATCTGAAACAGTATAGGTTATCGTATAGATTCCAAGACTGATATTGTGAACCAAACCACCGTTGGTATTCAAAATACCTCCCGGAGTGGTCACTTGATAAGTAAACGTACTGGAACAATTATCAGTAGCCTGAACAGGAGGAATGAGAATAGATGCCAAACAGTTTATTGAACTTGTTGTACCGACTGTGAGATCAGATGGACAAACCAGCTCAGGCCCCTCGTCATCTGCAACTTTAATTATTTGGGTATGCGTAATGATGACACCTACACACCACTCGGCTACCGTCCAGGTGCGCAATATTTTATAAGCTCCATCGCAAATAGGTAATTGTAAATCATTGTAAGTTACCGCCATATTACAGGGTCCATTGCTAATAATTGGGGAGCCATTAATGTGTGGCCAGCCAGTATGAGAAGGATCTGTATTGGGGTTTTCGCAAGGCAATGCTGTTCCCGTAATCCCATCCCAGTTCGGAGGAAACTGAACATCTGAAATTAAGGGCTGCTCAATGGAAATGGTTTGCTTACAATTACTAGTATTTCCATATTGATCAACTCCCGTAAAGGTTCTCGTAATTATCGAAACTGGATTGTTACAACCAAAATTTTGGGTATAATCAAAAAAGCTGGTTACAAAATTGGAACAATCATCTGCAATAAGAATTCCGGTATTTGATGTATCTGTTGGTTCTGTACAGGCAATAGTGATGTCATCCGGGCAAATTAAAACAGGTGGCAATTTGTCTTGAATTAAGATATTTCCCCAACAGGAATTGCCACTCGCCCAATGTTTTACTTTAACGGAAAGTAAATCGCCAATATATTCTTCTGTTACTACCGGGCTGGTAGGTATCACGTTTCCATATAAATCCATTACGGTCACTACGTAAGCGGAAGGTCCATTTGGGCTACAAAGGGCTGGATTGTTTGGATCTTCCAAAATCATATCATAAGTAATCTCGGCTTCACAACTGGAAGGTAGGGATACATTTACTTGATCGTTGCATGCCATCACACAGCTGGCATTCGTTTCATTTGTAAAAATTGTCAAAAGTAGAAGAGTAGAGAGTGTTAATCCCGAGAAATCGGGACGAGTTGTGTTGATGCGTTTAAATGTAGATTTTTTTAGGACCTGTTCACCTAAACACCTTAACACCTGGACACAAGTGTCCAATAACTGGAGGGTCGTCGTTCGTTTCATTGGACCAATAATTTGCTGATTAAATCGGTTTTGTTTCAGTTGTCAGTTATGTGTTGTGCATTGTCAGTTCGTTCAAAAAGCCTAACAATGAACAGAAAACCAACAACCGATTATAATTTGTTGAATAGCCGTAATGTCAATGTTAAATAAATATTGGGTATTCTCCTTTTGATCCTTTGATCAAAAGACAGTGTGTGGGTAGGTCGTAAAATGGTATTGGAAATTGAGTATTGGGAATTGAGTACAATACCTAACACCTATTAACTAATACCAATGTTCTGTATTGGGAATAGTGGACAGCAGCAGAAGCGAGTGACTCGGCTCTCGGTTAAAGGGATGTCCAAAAAACTGCATTCTAACTAAGATTGCTGACTGCCCACTCTGTGCTTAATAGCAACAGTGGGGTAGCAAAACAGAAATTCCCGTTAACAGATTGCGTTAATTACGAATGGTCAGACTTGGAATTTTGAAATGTTGTCGTAAGTGGAATTTGGCAAAACGCCATAGAAGGGGATGTGTGTAAATCGGTTTTGGTACATTCATGGTTATGTTCAATTTGGATTATAAAATCGTTTTTTATATATACGGGGCAAATATAGTCACTTGATTTTGTTTTCCAAATAAATAATATATTTTTTTAATGTGAATGTAAGATATTAGCTGTGATGAGTTGGGAAGATTGGTTGACAACTGACCCAATGCCAAGTGCAGAAAATTTAAAGGCACCTACTTTGATGATTCATTCAGAGGGGGCTGTTTTGCCACAATACACCAAAAATTATTTTAATAAAATAGCGACCACAGATAAAAAATTGCATTGGATGGAAACTGAATTAGAATCTCCATACCACCAGTTCAACTATTACAATCAGGAAGCGGCTGTAAAAGAATTTGTAGATCAAGCGGGCGATTGGTTTGCCAAAAAAATGTAATTTTGAATATACATTAGGACAAATAATAGCCTTCAGCCCTCCAGGGATTTGGAAATTCTTGGAGAGAGCAATCGTGTTTAAATTTAATAAGATGAAAAACCCACGCAGCCTTCAACTCAGCCCTGAACTGATCGAAAAGCACCAATTATCTACGGCAAAACCCTCAAAAAACTCCTTCTTTTGGAAAATGTGGAATGCCAATACTGCAATCGCGCAAAAAGCCTTAAACACCAAATTTGTTCAAGGCATCAAAAACGGCAACCTTGATCCAGGCAAGTATGGTGCTTTTAATGTCAGTGATGCTTATTATTGTTTTCATGGAGCAGAAGATTACAAAACGGCTGTGAAACGCGCAAAGCATCCTGCCTTAAAGGATTTTCTGAGACAAAAGCAACAGAGCTACCAAAAATACAACAAGAGCCTAAAAGATAGCTGGCGCTTGAAGGATGGAAGCAGTGTGGTTCCAACCAAAGTTTGCAAAGCCTATTCAAATTTTGAGCGAAAAGTGGCAAGTACAGAGGATCCTATCTATTGTTTGATAGTCATGTTGCCCTGTGAATATTTATGGTATTGGTTGGGAGACCAATTAAATCCCCCAAAAAAAGACAATTTGTATGCAAGCTGGATTACCGGCAATTTGTATCCAGAAGGAGGCTATGCAATGGGCAATTTTATAGAATTGTATCGCGAAAAATACCCGAACGGCATTAACGAGAAAAAAGCGATGCGTATTTATCAAAAGGCGATCACTTTTGAATATCAAAATTTTGAAACAGCGATGTAGTTTGTGCTTATTTAACTCATTCCTTCAAAATATCTCCAGTCTGGAAATCTGCCTCAGTAAAAGAATCCTTATTGGAAGTATCTGAATCCACAAATATTTTCCATTTGCCATCCGTCTTTTTCAATATGACCTGAAATTTGCCAATGTAGGTCTTGGGCTTCTTTCCAGGTTCGTGACTGATAACTTTGTAGTACCCTACCTCAAATGCGATGTCTTCTCTTGCAATTCTTTCCAAAAAGCTAAATTCAATTGTCCTTTGACGTTGCTTTTCTTTGTTGTTTTTGGTATTTCGCTGCATGGATTCCGCATATTCTTCTCCTACCTGGATTCGCTTACCATCCCTTGAAATCCGAATCACATCTTCAGTGTGAATAGCCATAAAGGCATATGCATCCTGGGCAGCATAAGATTCCATAAAAGGATACCAGACATCACGATCAATTGCCTTTAAAATTGCCTCATTTTGAGCGAAAGTGAAATTGGAAAAAAGAAAAATAATAATGACCAGTACGGGTGATGATTTCATAATTGAAGTTTTAAATTTTCAAATAGTTATTATCGAGTAAGTTCATGTGTAAAAATAGAAAAATTGAACGCTACTGAATGAGAAAACAACTACTAAATCAATGAACTCATTTAAACTTAAAGAAATTTATTCCAGGGAAGCAGTCAAAAAACTGAAAAAAGTTTAAGACTTTTTGGGGGGTACTTTTGATATGACTGTATTTATTAGATCGACATGTTGAAAATGCAATTCCTAATATGTTTTTTTCATGTTAAACTTTGACTTTTTTTGATAAAATTTAGTGGCTGTTGGAAAAACTTTTGTTCAAGCAAAGAGTTTCTTTAACGACCTTTTTTGCCTGATAAGCAGGCAGCTAATTTTTAACTAAAATTTTCTGCATCGAATCACCGTTACTTTCAGTTCGTAGTATTCAGTTAGCAGTAGGCAGTATCACAAAAATCATCTAAAATCTGTCCGCTTCTTTTTGAGTCCTGCTCAAATTCATTACCTCTTATACAGTTAATTCCAGTTATGGACTATCAGAACAAAAAATTCCTATTCCTTTTTGCCGCGCTTTTGGTGATGCCCTTTGCAGCTTTATTTGCTCAAAATAAAGTCATTATCAAAGGAAAAGTAGTTGACGCCAAAACAAATGAAACCCTTCCCTTCGCAAGTGTTTATTTCCAGGGAACCACAGTAGGCACTGAAACAGATTTTGACGGAAACTTTGAATTCAATACCAGATTAGCTGCTGATACCCTCGCCGCCACTTTTATGGGCTATGAAACCCAATTTGTAGTTTTGAAAAAAGATGTGAAAGTTCAGGAAATCAATTTCGCCCTGGAAGAATCCGGTGGAATCAATTTAAAAGAAATAGTCATTACGACCGAAACAGGAAGATATAAGCGAAAAGGCAACCCTTCCTGGCAGCTTTGGAGAAATGTAGTGAAGCATGCTGATGAAAACCGCCCCCAGAATTACGATTACTACGAATACGATAAATATGAAAAAATAGAATTTGATCTAAATAACATCACAGACAAATTCAGAAACCGAAAAGCCCTAAAGAAGTTCCAATTTCTTTTTGACTATGCGGATACTTCTGATTTGAATGGAAAAACCTATTTACCAATCTATATTCAAGAGGCTGCCTCCAAGGTCTATTATCGCAAAAGTCCTGAGTCCACTAAAGAATACCGTTCCGGAATTAAAGTTTCAGGTTTGGACGAATATCTAAATGAAGATGGTTTTACTGTGGTGACTGACTTTTTGTATCGCAATATTGATATCTACAAAAAGAACATCCTGATTTTTGACAAACAATTTATCAGCCCGATTGGTGGTTTTCTGGCAGATCGATCCTATCGATTCTACATTACGGACACGTTGAACTATAAAGGAAACGATGTCATCAGACTGGATTTCAAGCCTGCTTCAAAAGGAGACGTAGCATTTGATGGTTACATGTATGTCAAAGCAGACTCCACTTATGCAGTCGTGAAAGCCGATTTGGGAATCAACAAAAAGATCAATCTCAACTTTGTCAATGATTTAACGCTGATTCAGGAATTTGAACAAATCGATAATGCCTGGGTGATTGATAAAGACGAAATGCGCATTGACTTTTCTCCAATGAAGAAGAGCATGGGTTTTTTGGCAAATCGTTCCGTCCTTTATGAAAATCATTTGTTCAACCAAGAACGAGAGAAGGACATCTATGAAGGAACAGAAAATGTTATTGACGCCAAAGATGCTTACCTAAAAGATAAAGCGTTCTGGAATGAAGTCCGTCAGGAAGAATTGACTGAACAGGAAGAAGGCATTTACGAAATGATTGATACCATTCAGAAAGTTCCAACTTTCCGATTTATAGCCAATATAGGACGACTGATGTTTAGTGGTTATCAACCAGTAGGTCCATTTGATATTGGTCCGGTGGGCGCATTTTGGAGCTTTAATGTGGTGGAGGGTTTTAGGTTGAGATTTGGAGGTCAAACAAATTTGAAATTTCATCCAAAAATTCAATTGGAAGGTTATGGAGTATATGGTTTTGGAGACAAACGCTGGAAATATGCAGGAGGTATCAGATATTCCTTCCGCGATGATTTTCAGCAAAATCCCAGGCATTATGTTCGGTTTGCCTATCAGCATGAGACCAAGTTTGTGGGGCAGCAGTTGAAATTCGTGGCAGAAAACAATTTCTTCCTTTCTTTCAAAAGAGGAGACAATTCCAAAATGATGTTATTGGATAGCTATTTGGGAGAATACTTCTTGGAATTTGACAATAACTTTTCATTTAAATTAAACTACAATCACACAGTCAGGAATCCAATTGGAACTTTTGCTTTCGATTACACCAATCCAGAAACTGGGGAGCCTGACAGCTTTGATAAAGTAACCACCAGTGATGTCGGATTGGTACTGCGATTTGCTCCAAACGAACAGTATATTCAAGGAAGAAACTACCGAATTCCTATTTACAATAAGCATCCGACTTATGTTTTGGAATACCAGGGTGGTTTAAAAACAATGGGAAGTGACTATGATTATCACCGTGTGACGTTGAAACTGTTCAAGCGATTTTACATGTCCATCTTCGGAACCACTCGTTTGGAAGCAGAAACAGGGAGAATTTTTGCAGATGGAGTGCCCTATTTCCTTTTACACTTACCACAAGCGAATCAGACATTCTCCTATAAAATGGGCTACTTCAACCTGATGAATTTCATGGAATTTGCCAGCGATAAATGGGCAATCATCAACTTGGAGCATCAGTTTGAAGGATTCTTTTTCAACAAAATCCCATTGCTGAAGCGATTGAAGTTGCGTGAAGTCATAACGTTTAGAGGGATTTACGGCGGATTAGATGACAAAAACAACCCCAATGTGAGACCTGAATTGATTCAGTTTTTGGAAACAGATGAAGGGCAGGATGTAACTTATACTTTGGAAGACAAACCCTACCTGGAAGCAAGTGTAGGTATTTACAATATTTTCAAATTCGCAAGAGTGGATTTGGTACAAAGACTTAATTACCTGGAACATCCCAATGTACCAAAAATGTTTGGTGTAAATGGGTTGGCAATCAGGGTAGGCGCCAAAATAGAGTTTTGATTTTTGGGTTGAATCATCAAATCCAAAACTCAAACAGCTTCTAAGAAAACGGAAAAACCAACAACTACAGTCATGTTAAAAAAATATGGTCAACCGCTGGTTTATAAAGTTATCAATCCGTTGATTGAGGCATTGGTTAGAAATAAGGTACACCCAAATGCAATTACGACGATTGGTTTATTGGTCAATGTTTTGGCAACCATTGTTTTTGTATTTGGGGCAGAGTTTGGAGCGCGGGACGATCATTCTTATGTAGGTTACGCCGGCTTAATCATTTTACTAGCGGGCCTGTTTGACATGATAGATGGGCAATTGGCCCGAAAGGGGAATATGGCTTCCACTTTTGGCGCCTTGTACGATTCGGTTTTGGACAGGTATAGTGAAATGATCATGTTTTTGGGGATTTGCTATTATCTCGTTTCACATGACTATTTTTTGAGTTCTTTATTTGCATTTATTGCGATGATAGGTTCGGTAATGGTCAGTTATACGAGAGCACGTGCAGAAGGTTTGGGAGTGGAAGCCAGTATTGGTTTGATGCAGCGCCCTGAACGAATTGTCATCATTGGGGTGTCTGCTATCGCATGTGGTATTTTTTCAAATGTGGTAGGCGGCGATTTTAGAATGGTGGTAGACTGGTTACCGATACCACTTTTTGAAACAATTACGTTATTTACCCTACCTTTGGCGGTTCTTGCTGTAATGGCAAATATTACCGCGATTCGGCGACTGAATCACAGTCGAAAAATCTTAGAAGGAAGGGACTGATATAGAATTGATTTGCTTTATTGTCCTAATGTTTTTTTTAGACCTGATAGCGCTCAAAGCCTTGTCGGGTCTAGGTATTTAAAAAATATAGCAACAGAGCAGCAGCAATTTTTTAAGAATGACCCGACTAATTTGGAGTGTTTTGCTCCTATGTGTTTTTGTGGCAACTGGAATGAGTCAAAATGAGCCTTGGAGGAATCGAAAGGATTTGCCAGGAGATTTTCCAGTACCTCCACAAATTGACAAGCGGCTATTTTATTTACAACGCAATTTGAATGCAAATACCATTGTGTACGACCTGAATTGTTTGCCAAATGGGAATATAAATCCAAAAGAACCTATCAAAGTCTATTGGCTTCGATATAGTTCCACTTTAGATGGCGTAAAAAAAGATTTGAAGTGGGTAGAAAAAAAGTTTGCTTATGGCTACAATTCGAAAAAGAATTCAAATGGTGATGGTTTTTTGGTAGAATTGGTGGCTTACGATGAGCGGAAAATACATTTGAAAAAAAACGGAAACGGGGAATTCCTTCCGTATATGGAAATAAATGGTAAGAACTGCTTATTGACAAATATTTATGTATACGCTGATAATTCAGAATGGTGGCCAGATGTGATTCACGTGGACATTTATGGAAAAGATTTACAAACTGGTCAGAAGGTTTTTGAGCGATTTTTGAATTGAGAAAAGATCATTAAATACCGACTAGAATACCCAATAATTAATGCGAAACGAATTTTACAAATCAACAAAAGCACAACCCCACAATCGTTGGGCACATCAGATACTTGCAAAACATCCTCAAGTTACCCAGCTCATTGGACGCAATCCCTATACCTCTTTGATTTTGTTGACAATGTTCGTTATCCAGATAGGTATCGCCGACTGGGTGGGCAACCTGGACTATTCAAGTTATTCGTGGTTAGCAATGATCATGGCTTAATATAAGCTCTTGGCTATTATCATTTGGTAATAATATACAACAGCTAAGAACTAGTAGCCAAGAACCAACTAGATTTAAAACCTTAATGACAACCCAGCTCTTTGAAAGATATTCGAGAAAGGAGGTGACTATTATTTTTGGTCTGTTATTGATTTATTTATTGTGGGTAGGTTTGGTGGTAGGTATTCGAAACGACCACTTCATTTTTTTGGGAATCGTCCTGACAGCCTATTTCGCTACTACAGCTTCCAAAAAATTTGTGTTAGCCTTCTTATTTATCATTTTGTACTGGGTCATTTATGACTCAACGAGGGTTTACCCCAACTATGAGTTTAATCCCGTCCATATTCAAGATTTGTATGAATGGGAAAAAGCATGGTTTGGAATTGAGACATCAGAAGGCTTGCTTACGCCAAATGAATATGTAGATAGGCATCGAAACAATTTTCTGGAAATCCTTTCCGGGGTTTTCTATTTGAGTTGGGTGCCAGTGCCTTTATTATTTGGTTTGTGGCTGTTTTTTAAGGACAAAAAGTTGCTCCTGCAATTCAGCTTCACTTTTTTTCTTGTCAATCTATTTGGCTTCATAGTATATTATCTGTATCCCGCTGCTCCCCCCTGGTATGTGCATTTGCATGGATTTGAAGAAAACTTCAACATACCCGGCAATGAAGCAGCACTAGCCAATGTAGATAAGCTCTTGGGCATTAATTTGTTTAATGGAATGTACGCCAAGAATGCAAACGTATTTGCAGCAGTGCCCTCCATGCATAGTGCATTTCCGCTAATTGCCCTCTATTTTGCCAGAAAAGCGAGATTGAAAGTTTGGACCTGGGTATTTGTCATAAGTTGCCTGGGTATTTGGTGGGCAGCTATTTACACCATGCATCACTATATTATAGATGTTTTACTAGGCATCTTGTGTGCATTATTGACATTGGGTGTTTTTGAATTAATGCTAAGAAATAATAAAATACAGAAGTGGTTGAAAAGATATGAAGAGGTGGTAAATTAACTCGGCTTTTTAAGGTCGGGACATTGCTTTGAAAGAAATATAAAACGATTCTACGCGGTTTTGAGGAACCGTGATAAGTGGTTACGGCTTTGGAATGCCGAGCTACCTTTTTTAATTCATTCGCATAGAAATTTATAAAAAATGAACTTACTAAAAAGACGATTAACGCAGTACACTGCCCCACAGGAAGCGAAAGCTCGAGGAGTGTACCCCTATTTCAGAGCTATCGAGTCTGATCAGGACACGATGGTCACGATTAATGGTAAGCGCGTGTTAATGTTTGGCTCAAATAGCTATTTGGGGCTTACCAATCATCCAAAATTGAAAGAAGCTGCCAAAGAAGCTGTTGACAAATACGGTTCTGGCTGTGCAGGCTCTCGATTCTTGAATGGCACTCTGGATCTTCACCTAGAATTGGAAAATAAACTGGCTGAATTTGTTGGAAAAGAAGGAGCGATCGTTTTCAGTACAGGCATGCAGGTTAATTTAGGTGTTTTGTCTTCCATCCTCGGTCGCCGCGATTTTATCATCAACGATGAATTAAATCATGCCTCCATTATTGATGGTTCCAGACTATCATTTGCAACGACACGAAAGTTTCGACACAATGACATGGAGTCTTTGGAACAAGTGCTGGAAAGACTACAAGAACGGGAAGACGCGGTAAAAATGATTGTAGTTGATGGTATTTTCAGCATGGAAGGGGATATCGCCAAATTAGATAAAATTGTAAAGCTGTCTAAGAAATATGGCGCTTCCATTATGTTAGATGATGCGCATTCTTTAGGTGTATTGGGTCGCAATGGAAGAGGAACTGCAGACCATTTTGGATTGAAAGATGATGTAGATATGATTATGGGGACTTTCAGTAAATCTCTGGCATCCATTGGTGGTTTTATAGCTGCCGATTTTGAATACATTAATTTCTTGCAGCACAATGCCCGTTCTTTGATTTTTAGTGCCAGTATTGCTCCTTCAAATGCAGCAAGTGTAATCGCAGCACTGGATTTAATACAGGAAGAACCAGAGCGCATTGAAAAATTGTGGGACAACACCAGGTACGCTCATAAATTACTCACCGACTTAGGTTTTGATATTGGACTTTCTGAATCTCCTATTATTCCAATTTACATTAGAGATTTGGAAAAGACCTTCATTTTAACCAAGACACTTTTGGAAAATGGCGTTTTTGTCAATCCAGTAATGACTCCTGCTGTAGCACCAGAAGATTCTCTTTTGAGATTTTCGCTCATGGCTACGCACAGCAGAGCTCAAATTGAAGAGGCAGTTGGTAAGATTTATGAAATTTCAAAAGCGATTGGCGTTTTTGAAGGATTGGAAGAAATAGCTGTTGCTAATTGAACTTTTCAATAAAGCAATACTTAATAGATATTCAAACTCCTTCAGCCTCCAGAACTTTGGTAGCTGGAGGGGTTTTGATGTAATAACAGTTTGAGTCCCAAAATAAATGGCTGGCATTTACATTCACATCCCTTTTTGCAAACAAGCTTGCCATTATTGCAATTTTCACTTTTCCACTTCACTGAAGTACAAGGCCGAAATAATTGACGCCATTTCGACAGAGATCGAAATGCGAGAAGCATACCTGGGGTTAGAGCCTGTTATAGAAACCATTTATTTTGGAGGCGGAACCCCTTCCCTACTTTCCCCTGAAGATTTAAACAGCATTTTTGAAACTATCTACAAAACCTACCTGGTATCGGAAAACGCTGAAGTCACCCTGGAAGCCAATCCAGATGATCTTAGCCAGGAAAAACTAAAAGAGTTAAAACAAACACCCATCAATCGGCTAAGTATAGGAATCCAATCCTTCTTTGATGAGGATTTGCAATTCATGAATCGGGCCCACAATTCCGTGGAAGCAAAAAAATGTTTAATAATTGCTCAGGATATCGGTTTTGACAATTTGACAATTGACCTCATTTATGGTTCTCCAACTACGTCAAACGAGCATTGGGAAAGCAATCTACAAACTACCTTTGATTTCCAAATTCCTCATATCTCTTGCTATTGTCTCACAGTAGAACCCAAAACTGCCTTAGCTCATTTTGTAAAAACCGGAAAAGCCAAACCTGTAGATGAGCATCAGGCGGCTCAACAATTTGAAATGCTAATGGATGCCATGGAACAAAAAGGCTATGAGCATTATGAAATTTCAAACTTCGCAAAACCAGGATGGTATTCACGGCACAATTCAAGCTATTGGAAAGGCAAAAAATACATTGGCATTGGTCCTTCAGCGCATTCTTACAATGGTAAAAGTCGCCAGTGGAACCCTGCCAATAATGCTAAATACTTGAAGTTTATACAGTCTAAAGAAGGTCCACTGTTTTTCGAAAGAGAAGTCTTGAGCTCTGAGCAACAATACAATGAATATGTGATGACTTCTTTGAGGACTATTTGGGGATGTGATTTGACAAAAATAAATTCCTTTGGAGACCAATATGAAAAACACTTCTTGAATACAATACAGCAATTCCTTGAAAATGAAACAGTTAACCACAAAAAAGAAACTTATTCACTAACGCGAAAAGGAAAATTGCTAGCCGATCAAATCGCCATGGAACTGTTTTATTAATATTACAATACTACTATGCTGCGATACTGCGATGGTTGGTTTTCATAACATTGCAGCATCGCAGCATAGTAGTATTGTAGCATTATTAATTCGTTGCAGGCTTCACTTCTCCCCGATGACAAGTCGTACAATTAATAAAAACCTGTTCGCTATTGAGGTTTTCGATTTTTGCCAATAATTCCCCATTAATTTTCCCCACTAAAGCCCACATATCTCTTGCAACTTGCTTGTTGGTATTTTCTTCGCTTGCCCAATTATCCGTATTGTGGCAATGGTCACAAGAAACCCCAAGCGAATTGCTAAATCCAAACTGCATGATCGCCAATAGCCTTCCGGCGGGAAAGCCTTTCAGGGTTTGAATGTTTTCAAAAACTTCTTCGGCAGGTTTATCTTCTTTGCCTTTTATTTTTTCTTTAAGGGCTGCCAGTGCAGCTGCTTGATCAAATGCGGTATCCTGAGTAATTTGATGGGTGGAATGACCAGGAAGTTTAGGATTTGAGTTCCAGTCAAAAGAGCCAAAAATGACAAGGAGTGCCATAGGCACCAAGATAAGTAAGGTACGTTTCATGTTGTTTATAGTTTTGAAATGGTTCGAAAATCAACTTCCAAACTACACAAGCGCTATTGGGTTTTCAAAATTTGAAGGGCTTTAAAGTTAGAATGTCTAAACCAAGACGCTTTGTGTTGCTTCTTCATTTATGAGTTCCTCCAATATTTTTTCTTCAAAATTCAAGGAAATACCAACTTTCATAAAGTATTCTTTTTCCGCCTTTTCTACAGAGCCATCACGTTTTGCAAGCACTGCCAAATCCATCAAAAATAGCTCGGCTTCTTCTTTTGAAAGCTTTATTAAGTCAAAATCGACTTCATATTCGCTTCCCGTTTTTCCCGCTTGTGTAAGAAAAGTCTCTTTTTGATGCTCATCAATTTCAGCATTTTTTATAACGGGTAGAATAAATTGCATCTCAGCATCACTGATTGATTTATCTATTTCGATAAGATTGATAAAAGCTTTAATCTTTTCAATTTCCAATTGTTTGGAGTCTATATTGTCCTTTTGAGTAGCTACAGGAGCCAATACCTTTGCACTATCAAAGAAATCACTTGTAGTATGAGCAATTTTATTATTCATCATTTTGGTCCAAATCGCCATGATGACAGATCCTCCAACCGGAATAAATTTTACAATTGATTTCTTCAACATCTTCTCAGCAGAAATTTTTCCAAATTCAAGTGCCTTTTCCATCAAAACATCTTCAGCCGAATCCATTAAATCACTAGGGCTATTCTGTAGCATATCCAAGTTCATATTGACTCCCATTGCATGCAGTGGAATATCCAAAAGCAAGTCTTTATTCAAAAAATCCTCTTTGTCATTGGCACATCCAATATCATATATCATTTTCATATTGTTGCCAACAATTGCCACCATTTCTCCAGCAGAAGTCAAAATTCCCAACGGTCCTGGCACAAAAGACGAAGTTGCCGAAATATCCATATTGATATTCGAATATTTCTGAATCACTTTCTGAATATCCGCTTTTGAATATCCTGAGTTTTCAGTATCGCTCTGTCTGTCCTGATATGCTTGGTTGAGCAATCCAAAAAATTTATCTCCCAACAATGATTGGATTTGTTCGAGAGAAAGTTTTTCGTCAATATTAATTTTGGGAATGGATTCGGTAAGTTGGCTAAATAGTCCCATGAATCATGTTTGTTTTTTGTTGAAACAATAGAGCATATTTTTAAATTTCCATTACTTGGCTGCTAGCGGCAAATTTAAACATGCTTAGGATGGAGGATTGTACAGGTGAAAATAACTAAATTTGAAGCAAAACCGAAAAAGAATATACAATATGGAAGCATCTAAACAGTCTCCACCAGCTTTTTCGTGGGAAGATTGGTATGCTGGAGTTGGGGGAAGGAATACAACCCTACCGGAAGTACAAAAAATACTTTCCGAAATATACAATGAACAATTTCCAAGATTTCATGGTAAGGTGGCAACTCAAAAAGTTGAATTCTCTTCTTCCCAGGAGGCAAGCAAACATATCAGGGAAAAGGCTGTAGAATTTGGTGCTGACATTGTCGGCATTTGCGAAATAGAACCCTCAGATATTTATAAAGGCAGAGCTATTGAAGAAAAATATGCAATTGCGGTAGGTGGAAGGATGCGCTATCGTGCTTTTCAAAAAGTTCCATCTAAAGAGTCAGCAATTGAGTGTGTTCGAGTATATCAACATTTAGGGGAGGTGGTGATAAAACTGGCAGACCATATTAGAAGTCTTGGCTATACCTGTGAAATTGAACATCCCATTGGAGATAGTAATTTACTTCATATTCCCATAGCCTTAAAAGCGGGGTTTGGAGAATTAGGCAGACATGGCTCCGTCATACATCCAAAGCTCGGACCTCTTTTCCGAATGGGCAGTGTCGCCACTTCTATACCTATGGAAATTGACCAGCCTATTGATGCCGGAATTGCTGCATTTTGTGACAATTGTCGTGCATGCAGAAAATACTGTCCCGCCAATGCCATTCCCGACGAACGCAGTCCGGAAGCAGGAAAAGATCATCTTGGCAATGATAGATACCTGGTAGATACCGGAAAGTGCTTTCCCTATTTTCGGGAGCATCACTATTGCTCTGCCTGCCTCCCGGTTTGTGTATACAACCATAAAGAATGGGCAAGAGACTTTGAAGGATTTCAAACCATCAAATTTCCAAAAGTGGAGATGAATGAAGCACCAGCTCCTTTTGATGGCGTTTCAGAAGATAAAAAACATTTTTATCCAAAAATTAAAAGAACCTAATTAATGCTACAATACTGCGATGCTGCAATGCTATAATAAAATCATCGCAGTATTGTAGCATTAATAATTATTTGGAGACAATGACTTTTTTCGAAATCACGCCGTTTCCATCTGTAATCGTGTAATAATAGACCCCATCTCTCAACTCTGCCAAATCGACTTCAATGGCAAAATTGCCCGTATTTTTAAATTCATCGGTCAGGACTCTTAACACTTCTCCACCTTCATTGCGCAATTCGATGCGTACCTGTCCAGCTTGTTTGACTTCGTAATTGATGGTATTCAAATTAGAAGCTGGATTTGGATAAACAGAGATTTTGGTCAGTGCATTTTGGCTAACAGCGAGTTCAGTGACTTCAGCTGGTTCAAGCAAAAGAAAATGACCTTTGTTCATGGAGAAAGTACCATCATGTTCCTTCTTCATTTCTCTTTTACCATGATGAGGGCGCATCTCTTTCTTGTGGCGGAACTTACGTCCTTCTGCTTTTTCTGTCTTTTCAGACTGGTATTTTTTGTGGATGGCTTTCATCTCTTTTTTCCAAAGTTCGTGGTCTGCATCCAATGCTGTGTACAATTTTTCGATGTCAGCATCATACTTCTCAGCCAAAGCTTTAAGTGTCTCCTTATGAGGTTTAAGGGTTTCCATTTTTGCCTTATGCTCAGCTTTTCGCTCTTCAATTTCTTCTTTTGAAGGCCGCTCTTTAGGTGCTTGTTTTCCTCCAAAACGTCTTTCATGGCGCTGTTTCAATTCTTTAAAAACAGGTCTCAATTCTGCAATCGTTGCTTTATCTTCTTCACTTAGGACTGTTTCCAGCTTCGCCCTTTGGGCAGCTACTTTTGGTTGAATGTTTGCTTCTTTATAGGTCTTCATTTCAGAGCGAAGGTCTTTCATTTCTGCACGATGCTTTTTCATTCTCACACGTCGTTGCTTCATTTCCGCTTCTACCTCTTCCTTCTTAGCTTTCAGAATGGCTTGCTGCTCCTCATTCAAAATATTCATTACCTGAGCAAATTGAGCCTCTCGTTGTCCCATCATTTTTTTATGCATCTCTTCTCTGGAAATGTCTTCATTTGCATGTATTTCCTCCTTCAAAGCTTTGCGCTCTTCTTTTAGCTTTTTCCTCAATTCTGCCAATTGTTGTTGTTGCTCTTCTGTCAATTCCAAATCATCCATAACCATATCGACCAAAGTCTGATGTTTTTCATGATGAAACCTATGGTGAGGATGGTGTTGTGCCAATAAGTTTTGAGAAACCATCAGAACCAGTATAAAACTAAATACTGCTATTATCTTTTTCATTTTTTGTTGTGTTTGAGTGATCATGCATTCATGTGTTGAAGTGCATACCGGTATTGACACTTCAACGCAAAAATACAATTGCACAAAGAATTTGAATTAGTATAAAGGTTAGACAAATTGAATGAGGATATTTTTCCCGGGCTTGTATTTTATTTGTGTTCAGTGAATTTTCTGACAACCAGGATCAAGCAAATATTATCATTACTCTGCCCTTTTTCGTTTCTTCATCTTTCTATGCCCAGGCAGGCTATCCAGACGTTCCTGAAATCTTCGCTTCCGTTTCATATGCTCTTTTAATTTTTCTTTTTGTTCTTCTGTCAGAATTGGATCTATAGCCTCATTGAAAGATTCCATCATTTGATGTCGATGAATTCTAAAATCGCGATGAATTTCTCGCAACCTCTGGTGATGTTCTTTCAAAACGGGTTTCAATTCCAGACGTTGTTCCTCTGTTAGATCCAGTGATTTGAGCATGCTTTCATGAAAAGGCATTTTTGGTCCCTCTCGGGCAATGTCTTCCACTTTTTTGTGGACCATGATTTTATTTGTGTGAAATCCGGCAATAAAACCAATCGCCACCAAGCCAATCATCGCCAAAATTATTTTTAAGTTTTCCATTGTTTTCAATTGTGGGTTGTCCCTTATCGGTTGTCGGTTAAAATTTCAACCAGGAATTGGCAACCGATAAGGAATGACCATTTCAATACTCCAAAAATGAATACGCTTCGTCAAGGGTCAAATCTTCTACTCCAACCAAGGCATCCGAAACAAAATTCATTTCTGAATAATATAAGGCAGAAATAACAAGTAATAAAATAGCTACCGAAGCTGCCGCCACTTTTGGGAAAAGCGTAAATACCTTTGCTCCAATTTGAGGTTTGCTTTTTTGATTTTGAAACTTGATTTTTTCCAATACCGTATTAGAAAAATCAGAATTTCCGGAAACTTCAAACCCTTTAAACAAATTCCTCATTTTTAGCAAATCATCTCTTTCTTTTTGCAATTCGACATCTTTTGCTAAAGCATCCTCAAGGCGGACCTTTTCTTCTGCAGAAAGATCATTATCTAAAGAATAAACCAGTAAATCGCGCAAATTTTTCATATTACATGATTTTACTTAATACTGTTTTTAATTTTTTTTGAGCGCGTGCCAAACGCGAAGCAATGGTACCCTGTGGTAATTCCAGAATTTCGGCTGCCTCTTTAACTGAATAGCCCTCAATTAACCTCAAAACAATAACTGAACGAAATTCTGGTTCCAGTTTTTGCAGGGCTATTTGAATGAGCTCCTTAGTGTCAAAATTACCAGGATTTGCATGGATGTCCTCGATTTGTAAATCCTTATCCTCTCTTTGAAAAAACAAAAAACGCTTTTGATGTTTTTGTCTTCTTTTCAATTCATTAAGAGAGAGATTGATGGCAATTCGAGTCAAATAGGTTTCCAATTTCGCATCTCCTTTAAAATCACTGAGCGCTTTGTACAATCGAATAAAAACTTCCTGTGCCACATCCTCTGATTCTGGTTGTTGTCCAAGCATTCCGATCACCGTCTTGCGCACTCGCTGCTGATGTCGCTCTACGAGCTGCCGGAAAGCAATTTGGTCTCCCTTCTTGCTTTGTGCTACCAGTACTTGGTCAGAATACAATATGGTTTCGATGGCGGAAGGTTTTAAATTTCGTGCTGTAAGAAAAAACGATATTGTTTAGACAATTTAAAATAAAGGTTTTTTCCCGGAAGGATGATTTTTTTACCAAACCAATAATTTTCTGGATACTTTTTGGTTCTGGTTTTTTATGTGTATAACATAAGTCCCTGTTGGCAAATGACTAGTCTTGCCATCGACCAATATGAGCATTCCATCTTATTGTCTTTTCACGAATTAACTTGGGTTGAGCCAAAAGAAGAGAAGAAAAAAGAAGCGTACTTAGAACCAAGAGGCATGTTTTGAGTTTCATATGGCGTGCTTTATTGTTTTATTTGTTTCAAATTTACGCAAAAAACTGTTCTATATTGCAAACCTTGTGAATTTTAGGTTTACTCATATTCCAGCCTAATTCTATTTTTGCATTTTTGCCTGAATTTATATTTACAACTGACCTCTTATCTTTGCTACCATGCTAAAAACACAAAACCTTCAATTTTCATACGACAGTCAAAATACTTTGAAATTTCCGGACATTGATTGTAAATCCGGAGAACACTGGTTGCTGATTGGTCAATCTGGCTGTGGTAAAACAACTTTATTGCATTTGTTGGGTGGCTTACGCACTCCTCAAAGTGGTTCAGTAATCATTGCCGACACCAATCTGAACAATTTGAGTACTTCCAAAATAGATCATTTTAGAGGCAAAAATATCGGCATTATTTTCCAGACTTCCCATTTCGTCCGAGCTTTGACCGTGAGCGAAAATTTGGCATTGGCACAGCAATTGGCTGGCGAAAAAGTGGACAAAACCAGAATCGAAGAATTACTCAATCGCTTAAATTTGAGACATAAGCTGGATGCCAAAACAGACTCACTTAGCCAGGGAGAACAACAACGCGTTGCCATCGCCCGGGCTTTGATCAATAAACCGGATGTCATCCTTGCTGATGAACCAACTTCTGCACTTGATGATACCAATACTGAGGAAGTTATCAACCTATTGGAAGAACAAGCCTCAGAAGTAAACGCCACTTTGCTCGTCGTTACCCATGATGGACGTTTGAAATCTCGATTTAAAAATCAAATAAACTTGTAGGAGGTTGTCTGTTATCCGTTGTCAGTTGTCTGTTTACCAGGAGCTGATAACCGTTAACTCACAACCCACAACTGATAATTGACAACTGATGAATCTGCTTCAACTTAGTTGGAAAAATTTGGTAAGTAAACCACTCAATATGACCCTCAGTCTGGTACTATTTGCACTAGGCGTAGGGTTGATTTCATTACTGTTGGTTTTAAACAAACAGGTACAAGAAAAATTTGATAAAAACCTGGCAGGGGTCGATTTGGTGATTGGAGCAAAGGGGAGTCCTCTGCAATTGATTTTGTGTAGCATGTACCACATTGATAATCCCACTGGAAATATCTCCATAAAAGAAGCCAAGCCCTTTTTGAATCCAAGACATCCCTTAATTGAATCCTCCGTTCCACTTTCATTAGGAGATAGCCATAAAGGTTACCGCATCGTTGGTACCACACATCGCATTTTGGAGTACTACAATGCTGAAATTGGAGAAGGGGCACTTTGGGAAAAAAATATGGAGGTGACTATTGGGGCATTGGTAGCGAAGGAACTTGGTATGAAATTGGGCGATACTTTTAAAAGTTCACATGGTTTTGTGATGGATGACAATTTGATCCACGAAGATGCACACAGCATGAAAGTCGTCGGTATTTTGCAACCTACTGGTTCTGTAATCGATCAATTGATTTTGACAAATACTCAAAGTGTATGGGCAGTACATGATCATGAGCAGCCGGCTATGGACAGTGGGCAGTTGGCAGCAGATAGCTTGGGGATTGCTCAGGGGCATGGAGATGATCACAGTCATATGGCAGATTCAGAGATGCCCAAGTCACTTTTGGAAGAAGATGAAACCAAGGAAATTACTTCGGTATTGGTAAAATTCAAGGCACACAATTTCAGAGCCTTGAATATGGGTAGAAACATCAATGAAAATACAGACATGCAGGCTGCCACTCCAGCGATTGAATTGAATCGCCTGTTTTCTATGATGGACGTGGGAACAGATGCCCTAAGAGTATTGGCATTGGTCATCATTTTTGTCTCAGGACTAAGCATCTTTATTTCGCTGTTTTCTTCCTTGAAAGATAGAAAATATGAATTAGCACTGATGCGAGTGATGGGTGCTACGCCTGGCAAACTTTTCTTATTAATAATTTTGGAAGGCTTGTTGCTGGCTGTTTTAGGCTATATCATTGGAATGATTTTGAGTCATGGCGGCATGGAGGCTTTAGCAGGATATATGAAAGAATCTTATCGTTATTCCTTCTCAGGCACGACTTTCTTACAGGAGGAGTTTTATTTGTTATTGGGCGCTTTGGGTATTGGTTTTATTGCAGCTGTAATTCCAGCTTTTCAGGCGAAGAATACGGATATTTCGGAAACGCTTTCAAAAGCTTAGGGTAACCGCCCAATTGATTGGGCAGTTTTATATAAACCATTGATTTTCAACCTGCCCAATAAAACGGGCGGCTACTTTAACAAAGCATTAAGTGACATTCTCTTTTTGAAGTCGTTTTAAAATTAGAATTTTGTTCGACCAGTCGAAAATCTAAGATATAGCCTATGATTAAATTCGTTTTCGTCTCTTTGATGTTCTTTGTTATGGTTCCAGAGGATGTCGTTGCCCAACAAAAAAATGTTTGGAACACATTAGCTTTGATGAAATTTGAGCGACAATATGCCGAAAGCGACGCGATAGGAGGGCAAGCTGGGCAAGGAAGGTTTCTTCCTATTATTGAAGCATTGGATGGTCAGGAAATAGAAGTCAAAGGATACATCATTCCATTGAGTGGCAAAAAAGCACAGAGCCATTTTATGTTCTCCGCCTTCCCTTTTGCCAGCTGTTTTTTTTGTGGTAAGGCAGGACCAGAGTCGGTCATGGAAGTATTTATGAAAGACGACAAAAAAGTAGAATATTCAGATAATTCAATAACCCTTAAAGGAAAATTTAAATTTTTACCCAACAAATTGGATGATATTATGTATCAACTAGAACTTGGGGAAGTAGTCCAACAATAAAGTACAATTAGAATGAAAAAGATCTTCATCATAGCTATCGCTTCGTTTGCATTTACTGCCATCTCTCACGAGGCTTTTACACAAACTGAGAATTTGTGGAAAACCCTTTCAAAAATCACTTTTCGAAAAGAATACGATGAGATGCTTGGGTTTAAAATTGATGTACCAGTTTTTAGTGATGATATAACATCATTAGAAGGCAAAGAAGTCACAGTAAAAGGTTACATTATTCCTGTAGAAGGATACAAAAGCCATAATGAATTTATCTTTTCTGCATATCCCTACAATATGTGCTTCTTCTGTGGTGGTGCAGGACCGGAAACAGTTATGGAGGTCATTGCAAAAGAACCAATTCAATATACCGCCGAAGCCATTACCATCAAAGGCAAATTGGCAACCAATGCAGATGACATCAATCGCCTGCTTTATGCTTTGTCAGATGTGGTATTGGTGAAGGATGCGAATTAAAATAGAGAGATGTGAAAGATTTTTGAAATCTTTCACATCTAATTATCTACTTTTCCGTCTGATACCAATCCTCCCCTTCTTCAGCTTGGGATACTGGAACAGATTTACCTGCCAATCGACTCCAGCCAATACGTACTGCAGCCAATAAGCCAATAAAAATTAAAGCTGCCCAGCCTATTGGTAATCGGGAAACTACCCAAATTCTGGTTCGGTCAAACGCCCACATGATCATAAGGATAGCCGTAATCATCATAATCAAGCCACCTATTTTGTCAAATCCAGGAACATAATCCAGGTTGACATTTCGTCTTATGATCAGAATGGTCAAGATCATGGAGGCAATGGGTAGAATTTGAGTCACCAAATTCATATCCAAAATACTGATTTGCCGTTCAAATAGGAAAATGTATAGATTCAGGGTAATGGCAAAAATACCTGGTACACAAACCAGATAAATTAAAATAGAATAGAGATACTTCCAGGGTGATAAATGCCCTTCGTTTTTGCCTAAAATACCTGCCAAAAAAGCTGTAAAAGGAATGAGGGCAAAGAAAGCGATAATCAAGAAAGGATTGTCGCCACAAGATTCAAAAAAGTCTCTTAGTGTCATAGTGAAAAAGTGCTGGTTTTGAAATGATTTTCTGATGCTGTGATACTATGATGCTGCAATGCTGTGATTTTTAATGATATGTTATTAGTAAAAGGGTAATTACAAAATCATAGTATCAGAACATCAAAAAATTAGCAAATCAATTCTTGGGCAAGTGTATGTTTGTTTATTCATTAACGATTGGAAATCAGAGAGTGCAATATTAGGAATTTTTATAATAAGCACCAAGTCAAAATTATGTATGAGTAAAATTTGGGAATTCTTTTTTTTCTATAACGAGGCGAAAAACAGAACCGTAGCCATACAGGGTGACCGAGAACCTAGGAATTGCGAAATCTTCAAGATTTAGTAAAGCTCAGTTCCTTGATTTACAGCCAGTTAAGATTTGCTAGATTTTTGAAATCTAGCAAATCAATAATTTCCGGTCACCCTGCTTAGCTAAGGTGAGTATTTTCTCCCATCCCAAAGGGAATCCCCTGGACAAGGGATGCTATGGCAAACGAAGGTAGAGGGGAAAAGAAAACAATCAGGACTCTTTTGCAACCGAGAATTCGTCGAATTTTAAAAATCCATTCCAATTGAAAAGTGCAACATTGGGTCTTGTAGGGCTCGAGTTTCTATGCCCCTTGCATAATCCAATCTGATAAAATACCCAAACAGTACTGTCCGTATGCCTCCCCCATAACCAAATACAACCGGATCCCTGAAGAAATTCACGCGAACGGTCACTGGTCCATTAGTATTCACATAGGTATTGAGTGGGCTTTCATCGTCGAAAGGAGAAAGACCTTGCCAGGCCGTAGCTGCATCAAAGAAGCCAACAACCTGGAAGTTACGCAAGAAAGAAGATTGGGTGCGGCGGAAGATGTAGCGGAAAATGGGCATGCGTACTTCAAAATTGGCTAACGCATAAGAATTTCCGTTTCGGATATTGAGCTTAAAGCCCCGAGCATTGGTAGCAATAGACTGATAGATAAATTCTCCATCTCCTGGATCAGGGCGCGGAATATCCTGATTGATTTTGGGAAACAACCAATTGTCGGTTCCTCCAACCATGTAAAGTATTTTTTCAGTTCCAAAGGAGGAGGCTCCCGCTACTCTTAGGGCAAAAATGGAATGTTTTAAAAATCTTTGATAATGGCGAGCATCCAAACCAACTACAAACATATCTCCCCGGTTCAAATCAAACTCTGCTCCATTGTCAAAAGAAATATTGAAATTTTTGACATACTCTCCAAAAAACTTATAGCGAGTCCCGTTTTTGATATTTAGTGCAACATCAATGGTGTTGTCAAAAACATATTCCAATTTGAAACCGATGTGCTGTTCCTTAATACTTCCCTGTGCAGTAGCATAAGCATCTGTCGCCAATTGACGAGCATTGTCAAATCGCAAAGTGGCAGTTCCACGTATACTTGTGAAAATATCCAATGGATACCGCAATTGATACTGCCCAAGAACGATTTCCTCTTCTACCTTGTCTGTTGCAGGTGTTGGTGGACGCAATTGTGTAATTGGAGGTGGATTCAACAGCATATTATTGAATCTCAAGCGACGGCGATAAAAGGAATATTGTTTGTCAAAGCGCGTTCTCTTATCCTTATATACTACAAAATATTCTGCACCATTAAAGGATGTTGGAATGCGAACGCCTGCTTCCAATTCGTGATCTTCAAATAAGTCTTTGAAATTGGCTTTCATTAAAATGCCTGGAGGAGGATAGCCAAAATTGTCAGGAACTCCAGCATAATTACTCAATCCATCAAAGAGCAAGCTATTATCCAATTGAGTGGTGACGTAATCTGTTCTGAATTTCAGGCGGTAGGGCGTAATCCTTCCGGGGCGAAATTTATGCACTTTCTTTTCAGGAACACCTTCCTCATAGTCTGGACGATATGTGAGTTGTTGTTGAATGGTCAGATTGCCTTCATCCTCTTCTGGCTCTATTTGACTATTGGCAACTGGAATTTCTTCATCATCAAACTCGCTTTGAAAAAGGTAATTATCAATGTCTATTTTGGTGGTATCCTCTACTTCTTTTTCCTCTTTGAATTGGGGTGCCTGAAAGTCAAATTCTGTATCCTCTTCTTCCTTTACCGCTTCTTGTAGTGGTTGTTCGTCTGATGTGCCAGTCACCTTCAATACTTTCAGAAAATCAATTCGCTTTTTCTGAAAGCCCGTAGGAACAGGAGCTGTTTTTTTCATTGGATTTAATTCAGAAACATAAAACTGGTGGGTCCCATTTTTATAAAAGGTTTCTGCAATTCTATCGGAGCGACGCGCCTGACTCAAGGTTAAAATGCTTCTATCGTAATTGGAATTGAAATGATTGATCGCTCTTTGTTTATAAATGGTATCCAACACAACTGTCTTGACTTTAGAAAAGGCGACTGAATCCAATACATTCTCAATTACAGAATCAGCATGCAAGCGCATTTCAGAGTCATCTTCAAAAGTGATGATATTTTCAAAATGGTGAATATAGTCCTCCAGATAACCCGTTTTTCGATTGAAAACCCCAGATTCATTGGTCAAAAAACTAAACCAGGTCGTATCTATACCTATAGGCGAACGTTCATCAATAAATGGAGTATTGGTTACTCTCACCAACTCTTTTTTATCGTCCAAATTCAAATAGAAAATATCAAAGTTTCGAATCGGCAAGATGGTGTCCAGTCTCATTTTTTGATTCGTAGAATCCATCCTGTTAGAGGCAAACAAAATGCCTCGTTGGCCATGTACCTCTGTATAAGTCGCGTCCAGATCATCCCAAAAATCTGAAGTCAATCGTTGCGTCTGCCTGGTTAGGGTGAAATACAAAAACAAATCTGCATGCCCTCTGACCGCCGCAGAGAAGATCAAATCGGTTGGATTGACATATTCGGCGCTATAAATGCGTTGTAATTGATTTGGGACGGTTTCCTCTACTTTTTCTTTGGTCTGTGTGTCGTATTTCAAAAACTTAATTACATCCCGTTCTTCATAAATGATGGCAATTTCAAAGCCACTGGGATTCCATGCGAGCAATGGATAATTGTAATCCGTGGCCTGGATTGCATTTCGGAAACCGTTTTTAAAGATTATTTCTCTATCACCTGTTGCCACATCGTGCAAATAGATTTTATATCGTCCAATCTCATTTGCTACGTAAATAATTTTTGTTCCATCGGGGCTGATTTTCAATTGAGTTAAAGGCAGGTTCCGCTTGTTTTTTACTTTCAAAAAGCCTTCTGGCTCAACCATGGATATCGTCTCTGCTTCATATCTTTGCCTGAAAAATAACTCCCAGCCTTCTAAAGTCCTTTTGTAGGTACTTCCCAAAACATATAGGAATCCACTATCAATGCTTCGATTGATGCGGGTCAAATACAATAAATTGGAAACAGTCGATTGACCATAATTTTGACTTATGTAATACCAAAGGGCATGCCCTGCTAACTTCGGATAATCCTCTGCGATATCGTCAAAATCGTCGTGTTCTCCAGATAGTAAAATGTCTCTCAATTCATTGTCCAACTCCGTGTTCCACTCTTCTCCTACAAAAGCAATCAATCCCACTTTAAACCATTCTGGCAAATTCATCATGACCGCATTTTGTACGATTTCCTGCAAATTGGAGCCAAACAACATGGCATTCAAATAAACCGATGCTACTCCTTCCCTAATTTGTCTGCGCAAATGGTTGTGATCTCCATTGAAATAGACAAACATTTTGTTGCCTACTATTTTCGTCTGCCCACCAGTATTCATAAAAGCCTCTTCACTTCCAATATTGCTTTGCTTTAAATCTGTCAAATCTTTGTAGACAATAATTTCAATTTTGTCATTCATCCGATGTTCTAAAATCCCCTGAATGTCATTGAAATCGTACTCAGCAATCTGTACAACTGCTTGACCAATGTTTCTAGCCTCCCCATACCAATAAGTAATAAAATTGCGACTTTCATAGGTGGACCACTCTTCAAATTCTTTATGATATTGAACCCGATTTTTACCAAATTCGGTCTGAGTGGTTTGTGAGAAAAGAGAAAAAGCAAGAAAAGAAAAGAAAAGAAAATAGTATAGTTTACAAAGCATATTGGAAAACAGTGGTGGTGTGATTGCCAGATTGTCTGATGTCATAATGTTTGTTAAGCACATTCATACACTCAAACATTCACACATTAAATATTACTTTCGCTGCCGATTTTTGAAATAGAAAACCAAGTTAAGGTTTACATTTGACAACATCAAGCGTTCAGAGGTCCCGGTTCACCATTCAGCAATAAAAATTTCCGAATCAGAAACTCTGAACACTGAACGTATGAAGTATGGTTTCTGTTGTAAGTTTTACCTTCAATGCCTTTCAGGAAAACAGCTATTTGCTATATGATGACACAAAAGAGTGCGTTATCATTGATCCTGGCTGTTACGATCAGGCAGAACGAGACGAATTGTCCCTGTTTATTGAACGCAATAATTTAAAACCTGTTCGCTTGCTCAACACACATTGTCACATAGATCATGTGTTTGGAAACAAATTTGTGAGCGAAACATACAATATTCCGCTCGAAATTCACGAGGGAGAATTGCCTGTACTGAATGCAGTGCCACAAATTAGCATGTTTTATGGCTTACCGTATCCTGAACCCTCTCCCCTTCCTGGGCGATTTATAAAAGAAGGGGAAGTGATCGAATTTGGCGAGAGCAAATTGGAAACCCTTTTTACACCAGGTCATTCACCCGCCAGTATTTCGTTTTATTGCAAAGAAGATAAATTTGTCATCGCAGGAGATGTGTTGTTTTACCAAAGCATTGGAAGGACAGATTTGCCTGGGGGTGATTTCAAAACCCTCTTAGGCAGCATCGTCAATCAATTCTATCCATTAGGCGATGATGTAAAAGTATATCCAGGACATGGACCAGCAACGACCGTTGGTTATGAAAAAAGGAACAATCCTTTTTTGAATTGATCAATACGTTGAGTGATTCCACGATTACTTTTGTAATCCCAAATTGACTCCTCAATTCATAATCACAAACCAAAGTTAATGACTCATCAAACACTGAATTTCAAACCAATGTTATTTTTTGGCGTTGTTCTTTTCCTGTGCAATTGCCAAAATCAAGCACCTGCGGCTCAAGCAGAAGTTGAATCCGCAGAATCCACCACTCGACAGGTTGTTGAAAAACCAAAACCCAGGCAATACAACTTCTCTCTTGACTACCTTATGGGAAAATTCGAACCTGCCAAACATCCAGATTTCACCAAAATAGAAATCCAATATGCCGACCGCGAAGGCATGTACGCCCGAAAAGACACCTATGAAAGTTTCAAAAAGATGTGGGCAGCTGCCAAAGCAGATGATATTACCCTAACCATTCGCTCGGCTGCCCGAAATTTTGATTATCAAAAAGGAATATGGGAGCGAAAATGGACAGGCACCACAAAAATAGAAAATGGCAAAGATGCCTCACATTCTTATCCAGATCCCAAAACACGAGCCTTGAAAATCCTCGAATACAGCTCCATGCCTAGCACTTCCCGCCACCATTGGGGGACTGATCTTGATTTCAACAACTTTGAAAATAGCTACTTTGAAAAAGGACAAGGTTTGAAAGAATACCAATGGTTGGTTGCCAATGCCGCCAAATATGGCTTCTGTCAGGTCTATTCCGAAAAAGGAGCAGACCGCCCACATGGCTACAACCTCGAAAAATGGCATTGGTCCTATTTGCCGGTTGCTAAAGAATTGACGCTATTGGCTAAGGATTCTTTGAAAGATGTAATGATTGAAGGCTTTCAAGGAGCGGAAGTGGCTGAAGAGATTGGAGTGGTGGAAAAGTACGTATTGGGAATCAGTCCCGATTGTCAATAAATATGCTACAAAAAACACAGCGCTGTAATTACCTTTCTCTGCTTTCCAGCACTAACGAATAAATATCATTCCAATTATATTAATTTAAAATAGCCTGTTCTTGCTTTTTGCAAGAACAGGCTCGTTGCAAGCTCTGCTTGCTATACGAACCAAGGGCAAGGGCTCCAGCCCTGGCGTTTTATTTTTTAAAAGTTTATACAGGGCTGGAGCCCTGTTCCTTATTACGTCTGGCAAGCCGGAGCTTGCAACGAGCGAGTTCATTTATATATTTCTGATATTGAGTTACTTACAAAAGTTAAAATCCAATGCGCTACAAAATACTCGATCAAAATGGCTTGAATTTCCTGACTTTCACTATTGTTGAATGGATCGACTTGTTTACTCGTCCAGTATATTCTGAAATTATTCTGGATAGCTTTAGATTTTGTCAAAAAGAAAAAGGCTTGCTGCTTCACGCCTATGTAATCATGCCTAGTCATATCCATTTAATTGCAAGAACAGATGCGACAAGTGGTTGCTCACCAATCATACAAAGTTTCAAATCTTTTACAGCTAATCAAATTCTGAAGTCTATCAAGGATAAACAGAAACCGGAAAGCCGTCGAAATTGGCTGCTTAATCATTTTGCCTTTAATACCAGAAAAAATAAAACCAATAGCCAGCACCAGGTCTGGCAAGGAGACAATCATCCAATCGCCTTGTACAGCCCAAAAGTCATCCGTCAAAAATTGAATTATATACATTGGAACCCTGTTGTGGCAAAAATAGTAGCAAAACCTGAACATTATTTGTTCAGTAGTGCGTCGAATTATGTATATGGTTCTGGTTTACTGGATGTCATAGTGATGGATGATATTTGGAGTGATGTAGGGTATATCAATACTGGGATTTGATAGATATAAATAGGATTACTCCAGGACAGGAGTCCTGTGCCTTGTTTCGTGTTATTAGCCGGAGCTAATAACGAGCTTTTATAGGTTGATTTTTGTATTGATTTTATAGAATCCATATTGACGTAAATAATTAAGCCTGTTTTTTTGCAAAAAGCAAAAAACAGGCTCGTTGCAAGCTCTGCTTGCTAAACGAAACAAGGCCAAGGGCTCCTGCCCTGGCGTTTTATTCTTTTAAAAGTTTATACAGGGCTGGAGCCCTGATCCTTGTTTTGTGTTATTAGCTGGAGCTAATAACGAGCATGTGCAAGTGTGTTTTGTCTAAGATTTCCTTTATTTTTCAATTTAGATAAATAATTTTTTTCAAAAACCGCAGGTGACAAATCATGTAAAGACGATAATCATTCAAGGATATCAACAATTTGTTTCCTTAGACTTTACATCAAATTCTTAATACGCTTCTGCTGCTTAAAATAAAAAAAATATTACATTTATAATTTTTATTGATAAGGACAATATCATGACAAATTACCTAACCCTAGCCAACAAGATACGAGAATTGACCGCCCAGGATCAAATCCGGGAAAGCCTGGACTACTTATTAAATGCCTTACAAACTCACCCAAATCTGGACCAGGTCATTACACAATCTGCAAAGTACGAAACGCTTAAAAAGCAATTCAATTTGGGGATTGTAGATAACCAGAATGCTGGAATAGAACAAAATCGAATCCGTGCTGTGCTTTTGGAATTAATCAGGGATCTTGAGAAGGAAGGCAAAGCAAATACAAAGGTATTTATCAGCCACAGTCAGAGAGGAAAAGGAGAAGATTTGGCAGTTACTTTTCACCAAAAACTCAAAGAGATTGGTTTCGGAGTCTTTCTGGACAAGTTGGACATTAAACCAGGGCAAGACTGGGCTGCTACTATTTTGAGTGAACTAAAAGATGCAGACTATTTTATACTTCTTTTATCCGAAGAAGCCAATTTTAGTGAAATGGTAATAAAAGAAGTTGAGGAAGCAAGAAGACTAAAAAACATGTATGGAAAACCAAAAATTCTTCCGGTAAAAGTAGCTTGGCCTGAAGAATTACATTTAAATGGCAAATTAAGAAATTGGTTGCATAGACTACAACATGTTAGCTGGCAAACAGATCAGGATTCAGCTCAGGTCTTAAATAAAGTTTTAGATGTAATCCTTCAAAAGGAATCTTTAGAGCTGGCTCAGCCTGTGAAAAAAGAGGAAGTTGAAGCTTTTGTAAAGGGATTGGACGGGCAACCTAGTCCAGTAGCTCCTTTGGAAATCCCTAGAGGAGCGGTTCGAACTGATTCCAAATACTATATCGAGCGTCCATTTGAAGATCAATTTATTCAAAGAGTTACTGATCCAGGCTCACTACTTCGTATACGTGGCCCCAGACAGTATGGGAAAACATCTTTGTTAGCGCGGGTAATCAATCATGCCAGAAAAAATGGTCACGTAGTGGTGGGTATGGACTTTCAGGATTTTAGTGAAAATACCCTGGCTGATAGAGAGTCAATGATTTGGTCCTTTTGCAATTGCATTGCGGAAGAGCTTGACCTGGAAGATGAACTGGAGGATTTATGGGAAAAAAATCCTAGAAAAGATCCAAAACAAAAAGCACGAAGCTTTGTACGAAAAGTTGCTTTTCCCAGAGTTGATTCGCCTATCCTTATTGCGATGGATGAGGCGGACAGAGTTTTTATTCATAAAGAGGTATCATCAGATTTTTTCTTAATGTTGCGGGGCTGGCATGAAAAAGGCAAAACGAGTCAGGAATGGGAATCCCTAAAAATGGCAATATCCTATTCTACTGAAGCCATGTTGGCTATTACAGATTTGAATGCTTCTCCATTTAATGTCGGAGAGGAAGCCCGAATTATTCCTTTTTCAATAGAACAAGTTATTATTCTGATAGAGCGTCATGGGCTTTCCTTTCAACAAAGTCAAATTGAGCAATTAATGGAGTTACTAGGAGGACAACCCTACCTAATCCGTAGAGCATTATATATTATAGCTAGTGGGGAATATACTTTTGAACAATTGATGGAAAAAGCTGTAGAGCATGAAGGTCCCTTCAGTGACCACCTTCGCCATCATTTGATTAATGTCAGACAATTTGAAGAGATAAGTGCTGCACTTAAAGACATTCTGAATTCGGGTAAATGCAAAGACTCAATCCTTGCCGAAAGATTAAGAGCTTCAGGTTTGGTCATAGGCACTCCTCCTTTAGTACAACCAGCCTGTGGGCTATATCGAAATTATTTCAAAGACAAGCTCTAACCAATATTATATAAAATTATGGCTTCTTCAACCAAATTCTTTCAAACTGGCGGTAGTCTTTCAGCAAAAGCATCTACCTATGTAAAAAGACCTGCTGACGAAAAGCTTTACCAGCACCTTAATGATGGTGACTTCTGTTACATTCTCACAGCCAGGCAAATGGGGAAGTCAAGTATGAAAGTTCGTACCATTGACCGCCTTAGAAAGGAAGGTTGGATATGTGGAGATGTGGATATTACTAGCATTGGAATTCACCATACCTCACAAGAAGATTGGTATTACAGTTTCCTCACCGATATCGCTGAAGCTCTTGATTGTGAAGATGAATTTGAAGACTGGTGGGATGAGTTGGATAGGATTACTCCTGTAAAACGGATGGTTCGATTTTGGGATGAAATTCTGTTAAAAGCCACAAATAAACCAATTGCCATATTTATTGATGAAATAGACTCCATGCTTAGCCTAGATAAGTCAAAATTCAGTACAGACGACTTTTTTGCTGGCATCAGAGCAGTTTATAATTTAAGAGCTTCTAAGGAAGACCACAACCGCCTACACTTTTGTATTCTGGGTGTGGCAGCACCTGAAGATTTGATGAATGACTCGGCAAGAACACCTTTCAATATAGGAGTGGGCTTCCCATTGGCAAATTTTTCGATTCATGATGTCTCTCCTATGCTACCCGGATTAGAGGGATTTTCTCATTCATCTCGGGAATGGCTTAGTGCAGTGATGGACTGGTCAGGAGGACAACCTTATTTAACACAGGTATTGGCAGATATGGCAAGCAAAAAAGCGCCTAAAGACGCCAATCCGGAAGATTTTTTGGTACAATTAGTCAAAGATAATTTCCTTTCTTCCTCCAATATTGAGAGTGAAGCAAATCTGGCAAACATCCAACGAAGGATAGTAGAAAATGAAACCTGGAAAATACAAATGCTGGCTTGTTACAGAGCTATTTTGGATAATGGGAGCGTAAATGTAAATCTAAAAAAACGGGAGCAGATCTATTTGAAATTGAGTGGTTTGGTTATAGAAGAAAATGGTAAGTTGGTAGTTGCCAACAAAATTTACAGAAATGTTTTTGATGAAACTTGGTTGGATGATATCTGGAACAGATTAGCACGCCCATTTGCCTCTGAACAAAGTCGGTGGGAAAAATTGGGAAGAAATGAAGATGCTTTATTGAAAGGAACAGTTTTGCAGGAGGCACTTGAATGGGCTGAAGAAAGACAAGATTTGACCAACTCTGAAAGGGACTTCCTTGAAGCCAGCAAAATATATCAGGTAAAAGAAACTGAAGCTGCACTCAGATTACAGGAAAGAGAGCGGCAAAGCAGGATTTTGGCGATTGCCTTGGTTTTAACCGCTGCTTTCCTAGTGGCTGCCATCGGTGCATTTCTGTATGCCCAAGGTCAGGCAAGTTTAGCTGAAACCAAGAGGATCGAAGCAGTAAATGCTAGAGATAGCATCGAATATCAGCGACAAATTGCCATTAAAGCAAATGAAGAATTAGCAAAACAAACGACTGTTATTGAAACTCAAAACGAAAGCCTGCTTTCAAAGAGTGACTCTTTGGAAGCTGCTGTGAATGAAGCCCAAAGGCAAGCTGCGATTGCACATAGAGAAAAAGCAACTGCACTTCAAAATAAAGAAGCCAATGACTTCATCGCTAGTGCTATGGAAAATTTGCAGAAAGATCCGAATCTGGCATTAGACTACATTCGGGAAGGAGCAGCTGTGGTTGGTACTAATTCCAGCATTCTTTCCGTAGCCAATGACATTATCTCCAATAATTTATTGTATAAAAATGTTATCGACCTCGGTTTTGAAATACAAGATGCTATTTTTTCGCACGGTGACACCAGGATAATAGCTTATGGAAATGAGAAACCTGTATTATACGTACTAGACACGGAGGGCAGGTTTATTCAAATGTTAACTGGTTTTAATGGCAGCATCATAGGTGCAATTTATTTTTCCTATCCGAATTTCCTTGTTGCCTATGATGATACAGGATTAATTAAATTATGGAAAGCCGAAAATGACAGGTTTTCCCAATTAGCCACTTATCAGCATTATCGAGAAATTGTTACTACTTCCTACCGAGAAGACAATACCAATGTATTATTTCTCGACAAAAAAGGATTATTATTTGAATGGGCTTTTAGTCAGGATAATTTACTTACTATCCAAAAAATTGCGCCTTATAACTCCATTTCAAAAGCAAAAATATCACCTAGCAATGAATGGTATGCAATCGATTCCGAAGAAGGGTCTAGCCTTTTAATAAAACTGGATTTGAAAAATACAAATCAGGGTCTTCAATCTAATATAATAGAAAAAACATTCGATCTGGAAAATGCTACCCAATCTGGAACTGTGACAAGACAAGGAGATGTAGTCTCTTTCGACTTTTCGGAGGATTATGCTTATATAGGGTACTCAGATGGCAAACTCTATTCATTTTATCTTCCTGTAGGATCGAACTTTGATGGAGAAAAGCGAAGTTTGATATCTGGAGCCCGAAACAGAATTGAAAATATTGATGTCTCAATAGAAAATAGAAATTTTGTATTTACTACCGACAACAGGATATTCTTTAAAAACGACAATAATGAATATAAAGAACTCAAATACAAAACCAATTTACTTTCATCCGCTAAAAGCCTTGCTTTGGGATCAAATAAAGCGTCTATTATCTCAGGAATAGGAAATGAAATCATTTTTTGGAACCTAAATGGCTATTATAATTACGCGATTGAAGCTTCTAATGAGGAAAAATACCCCGATTTTAGAGTTGATTCTATCGAGGAAAAAGGACAGATTTGGGCTTTGAAAAAATTGCCTAATTCAAATCTAATTTTGACGGGAAGGAACAATGGAGCCTTGAGCCTTATCAATACAAAAGGAAGTGTAGCTCAACTAATAAAGCAGGAGGCTCCAATATCCTCTTTGGGAGCTTATGAAGAGGAAAAAATAATTGCATCGGGGAATGCAAAAGGTGAATTGACACTTTATGGTTTGATTGGAAATAAACTATACAAAAAAGAGACAATAAACCTAAACACCCATAGCGATTTTGAGGATTCAGAAGAAAATGATAATGCGGTTTTACTCGCGCTACCACATTATTATTACCATAGCCCGAGAAATAGCGATATGGAGCACAATTGGCGTTCTGAGCACTTTATATCTAAAATTGATTTTTCTAAAAAAGGTCAGAAATTATTTGTAGCAAATATCAGAGGTGAGGTTTATGAAATATCATATAAGAACCCACTTTCAGTATTTAGCTTTTATCGTCAAAATCTGCCTGTTTTTGACTTCGAAATAATTCGAAATAGAACACAGTCTGCACTATATATTACAAGTGGCAATTCTGTTAAAAGAATTACTAGTTTCAATGAAAAAACTGTAATTGAATCTGAAACATGGATTAGCACAATAAAGTCTTCTCCTGATGGAAAGATACTTTTGATTGGCCACATTAGCGGTTTGATTTCAGTATATAGACTGGAAAATGGAGATTTTCGAAAATTGATAGATCTCAATGTTCACAGAAAAACTATCCAGAATATTGAAATTCTTATGGATGGGGATTATTTCTGCTCAGCAGATCAGGATGGAATAGTTATTATTTGGAACAAAGAAGGGAAGGTTGTACAAACCTTTAATGCTGACATTGAAACCAGGCATGCTAACCTCACGGATTTAATTGTCAGTAAAAATGAACAAACTATTTATTGTAGCACAGATCGTTCTTTTGACATCCACAAATTTCAAACAATTTTTGGAGCCATTCAAAAATCTCATTTTGCTGAATACGAGCTAATAAGTCAAAATAAAAGAGAACAGACTGACTTCGATCAACGATCTTTTGTTCAGGATTTGGAGTGGTTAAGTTTACAAAGGAATGTAAGCGAAATTCCCAACTCAATAAAATCCGTTATTTCAAAATTAAAAGCTTCGATAAAAGATAATTCAATGAATCTTTCTTTTATTGAGACCCAAATTCTACAATTTTTCTCATTGGTTATTTTGGCCCAAAAAAATAAAGAAAATGATTTCTCAGGCATTCAACTTATTATAGAGCAACTTGAATCATGTAATTCAAAATACAAATCATTCTTTTTGCCACTTATTTGTTCTGGTTATTTAGTACAGGGAGATACCACTTCTATTTTAAATCATTATGAAAGTTGTTCAAGCTCTAAAATGCTCTTTTTAGAAAAGTTTTCAAGGCTTATTTCAAGGGCAAAATTGGATGAGGAAAAGGTGAACTGGAACAATCAATTTTTAACAACTTCAATGGAGGATTTAACAACATCTTCTGATTTATCAAGCCTGGATCATTATGCTAATTTCTACTACGAATCTATCTTAAAAAGTGGAGAGAACAATAATTATGATGACCTTCAGCATGCTTATGACTTGTACCATAAATGTTTTCGTGTTGGTGGAGCTGGATATTTATATAGACAAAGACTATTTGAACTAACAAAAAAACAAATCGATATACTGGTTACTGAAAACCAATACAATGAAATACTAAGCATCTATTCTGAAAGGATTTCCTATTTTATGGAAAAAGATGGCCATTTTAAAGTTCCCTTGCTTCTCGCTCACCTCCATATAGGAAATAATGAAGCTGTAACCGAAATATTCCAAATCTGGTCTGATAAAATCCATACTGAAAAAAAAGGACCTTACAGTTGGTCTCCTACCACAAAAATCACATATGGTATTGTGTTTTACGATGCTATCTTTCAAAAAGAAAAAGAAGGTATATTAACAAAAGAATCAATTGAATGGGCAACTGAAAATATATTTAGCTCAATACTTGAGTCAAGTACCCTTGAAAATGCAGAATGGGCTTATGGCTATTTCGTAGAAAAAGCAAGGTATCCAAAAAATAAACATGGAGAGAACCTTGAAATTCCTGAACTTAGGTTTGAAAAAAGGAAAGAATATTTTGAACAATGTTTAGCTTTTTGGAAGAAGAAAGAAGAACTTGGTGGAAAGGAATTTGACAAGGAAGGTGTTCCAGTCTATTTAGATTTTTTAGGATTTTTGGTCGGCTCAGGAGATTATCAGAATGCAATCTCATTTGGTACTTATGGACTGGAACTAATTGATACGACTAGCAAATACAGGATAATCCCAAACCTAGGTTTTGCTTATTTGCAGATGGACTCTCTTGAACAATTGCGTAATTTTTATAGAGAATGGGGACCAAAAAAGTATCCTTTAAATCCACAAGAAATCCCTTATTCCTGGTATCAGGAAACCTACCCAATTAGTCTTATTTATGATATTACTAATAAGCATCCATATTATCCTTATGATAATGAGGAAGCAGTTTTCCGTGGAGATGGCCAACGCAACTTAAACTTTTTCGAAGTTTTTTGGTTCAATCTTGGCTTTTGGCATTCACGATCTAAAGAATTTATTACACATGAAGCATTTGATTTCTTATTAGATGAATGGATATTGGCTGAAGCTCTAGAAGCTGGTAATAAAGCCTGGAAACATTTATTTCCACTAGGTGAAATAGGTCTTAAAGCGCTTCAAAAAGAGGTTGCTCAAAATGGATTTCCAAAAGACTTTAAAGTTCATGAAAAAGAGATAGTCTCTAAATACCAATATTTTTCTAAGCGATACCTTATTTCAAAAGAATATGACAAAGCCATAAAATTTATCACTAAAGCTTTGTCATCAATTCCAGATGAATTCCAACTCAAAGGACGATTGGTTCCAAGCTTAGCAAACGCATATATTTGTTCAGGCCAATTAGAAGAAGCAAAAAGTCTTTTTGAAAAATATAAAAATCAAAAGTATCCAGTTCCCTTAGATAATATTAATTCTTATTGGGGAGCATTCGCGCGAACTATAAAAATCTGGCCCAGATATCATGGAACATATGATCAGGATTTAAGAAAACGTGTTTTAAATCCTGTTTTAAATACCTATTCACAGGAAGCATTAGCATATCTAAAAAAGTGGTGGATTACTTGTGAAGACCCAACTACTTTGGAAGATGGTGGAGATTTCTTTAGCGACAGCTCAGATGGGGATATACCACTAGATTTCAAATATGCATTAAACCTCTATCTCAAAGCCTCTAAAAGTCTAAAAGGGAAGAAAGTTGATTTGATGCAAAAGAAAATACCCTTAACTTTCTTAGCTATTACTGGGGAGCATATTCAAAAAAGAAATTTTCCAGAAGTAATCCATATCGCAAAGAAAGCAGTTGATTTAATTCCCCAAGATTATAGCTTCAACGGTAGGTTATATCCTGCTCTAGTCAATGGGTATCTACTATCAGGAGATTGGGATAATGCAAAAGCTATTTTTGATAAAATGTCAGATCAACCTTACCCTATAAGTACTTACGCTTCTTACCGAGCTGCTTTTATTAGTTCTATTCAGTTTTGGCGAATGAAAAACATCAATTGTGAATTATTCGAGACTGCCTTAAATTATTTGTAGAAAACTTCACAAAAACCACCAGCTACAAATTATGCGAAGACGAAAATTCATCAAAACAAGTCTCGGAGCGACTTTAGCTGCTACGACGGCTACCGCTTTTGGAAAAGGTACACAAATCGAAAGCAATTCCATTAAGGTACAGACAAAGGAAACGCGTGATGTAACCGTGATTGGTGCAGGAGTATTTGGTGTCTGGACAGCATTTTATTTGCAAGAACTGGGAGCGAAAGTAACGCTGGTAGATGCCTTCGGACCAGGTAATTCGCGAGCCAGTTCTGGAGGTGAATCGCGTATATTGAGAGCTGATTATGGTGACCGTTTGATGTATACGAGAATGAATATTCGGGCTTACGAATTGTGGCAACAATGGCAACGAGAATGGGCTTGTGAATTCATGTATCCTACTGGTAGGCTGACTTTGGGAGATGATGCCTATCTAGCAAAAGCCAGAGCCGCCAAAAAACGTTTGAGTGCATTTGACATTGAAGGAGAAATTTTGAATGTGGAAGAATTGAAATACCGCTGGCCGCAAATCAACTATGAAGGTTTGGAAGGTGGTTTATATTTTCCAGGAGGTGCAGGTGGTAGCACCTTGATGGCAAGAGAAGCATGTCGTATTGTTGGAGAGCAATTTGTGAAAAAAGGAGGTACTTTAAAAATAGCTAAGGCGATGCCTGGAAAAGCCAATGCAGGAATGCTCCAAAATATCACCCTGAATGAAAAGGAATTACAAACATCTGGCACCTACATTTTTGCCTGTGGTCCCTGGATGGGCAAATTATTTCCAGGAATCTTTGCCACACAATTAAGCGTCGTCAGAAGAGATGTTTTGTTTGTTGGTTCAGTGCCTGGAGATGACCGATATACTTATCCCAATTTTCCTGTTTGGATTTTTGCCAACAAAGAAGACAGCAGATATTACGGCATGCCAGACATTAGAGGGCGGGGTTTAAAAGTAGCACCTTGGCCAGACAATAACTCCATTGACATGGATGAGGACGACCGATTTATCAATCCTTATGAAGTCAAAAGAACACGTGCTTTTTTAGCCAAACGGTTTCCAGGACTCAAAGACCAACCGATTTTGGAAGATCGCGTCTGTCAATTGACCTTTAGTTCTGATGAACACTTTATTGTAGACCAACATCCCCAAATTAAAAATGTATGGTTTTTATGTGCTGGTTCAGGGCATGGCTTCAAACACGGACCAGCTTTAGGCGAATATGTGGCAAATCGAATCCTTTTGGATAAAAAAGTATCAGAATTAGATGAAGTTTTTAGGTTGAATAAGCAATGAGGTCAAATTGTACCTGGAGTTTTTTGATAAAAATATAGGCTTAACATGATAAACGAAAACCAACAAGCCATTACAACACAAGAATTTGAAAGACAGCCCATCCCCTCTTCCGATCAAAAAGGCTGGAAAAGCTTCCTTGGAATGTATGCTGGCGAACATGCTGCGGGCACTGAATTCATGATAGGTCCGCTTTTCCTTACTGCAGGCGTGAGTGCTTTTGATTTAATTGTTGGATTGTTACTGGGTAATTTTCTGGCTGTCTTGAGTTGGCGATTTCTCACAGCTGAAATAGCGGTCAAAAATCGGCTGACTTTGTATTATCAATTGGAAAAAATTTGCGGGAAAAACCTTGTCAAATTCTACAATGTAGCAAATGGTATCTTGTTTTGTTTTTTAGCTGGTGCAATGATTACGGTCTCCGCCACAGCTGTCGGGGTGCCATTTGATATGGACATGCCGAAACTGAGTGATACGATGCCGAATAGTACTACCTGGGTGGTGATAGTTTTGATAGTTGGTGCTGTGATAGCCATTGTTGCAGCAAAAGGTTACAATGCCGTTTCAAAAGCAGCCAATTGGATGGCACCTATGATTGTATTGGCTTTTATTGCATGTGGAGTTGTGGCTCTAGGGCAGCTGGAGGTAAAAAGTCTCACTGATTTCTGGAATATCTGGGGTGAAGGTACAGCGCCTTTTCCCGGGCAAATCAAATACACTTTCTGGCATGTGGTCCTTTGGTCCTGGTTTTGCAATGCGGCAATGCACATTGGCATGTCTGATTTAACTGTTTTCAGATACGCCAAAAGTGCCAAATCGGGATGGACGACCGCTGCAGGCATGTACATTGGTCATTACATTGCCTGGATAGCAGCTGCTTTGCTATATGCAGTTTACCTCAAATCAGCAGAAGCGCAGGGTTTTTTGGCGAACAGTGAAGCGCCTCCTGTTGCACCCGGACCGCTCGCCTACAATGCAATTGGCTTTTTTGGAATTATCGCCGTCATCATTGCTGGTTGGACAACTGCCAATCCTACCATTTATCGTGCTGGTTTGGCATTCCAGGCGATATTGCCAAAAACTTCTACTTTTTGGATGACCATTCTGGCAGGGACGATTGCCACCATTGCTGGCTTGTTCCCAGCTTTTGCGATGAAGCTATTGGGTTTTGTTGCGCTTTATGGGTTCATACTCGCACCAGTGGGCGCCATTATTGTTTTCGAACATTTCTTTGCCAAAAAAGTGGGCATAGCTAAAAATTATGCCGAACAAGCTGGCATTTCTTTTAATTTATCTGTGCTACTAGCTTGGGGGCTAAGTTTTGGAGTGTTTTATTTCATCTCTGTATCACAAGGTGTGTTTTTGTCTTTTTTGACACTCCCTGCCTGGTTGGTTTGCGGAATACTATTTTTAATGTTTAGCAAGTATTTTCAGCATAATTGAATTTAATAAGCCCGCTCATCTCTTCCTTCAATATAATTCACAAAAGCTTTGTTTACTACTTTATTGCCTCCTGGCGTTGGATAGTTTCCTGAAAAATACCAGTCTCCAGTATGATTCGGGCAAGCGTCATGCAGTCCTTCAAGGGTTTGATAGATGACTTCCACTTTAGGCTTAATACCCTCTGGGGTGACGATTTCTGCTATTTTTTTGGAGATAGTTTCGTAATCGAACTCTTCATATAGCACCTGAACCTCATTGGAGATTTTTTCAATAGGTTTTTTCAATTGAGCTTTGCAACGTTTATAAGTTTCTTTAAGTAAGTGCTCTTTTCCGTTTTCTTTGAGCAATTCCACCAAAGCACGGAACGCTACGAAATCCTTCATTTTGGACATATCAATACCATAGCAATCAGGGTAACGAATTTGAGGAGCAGATGAAACAATAATGATTTTTTTGGGTCGCAATCTCGAAACAATGCTGATAATGCTATTCTTTAAGGTAGTGCCTCTTACGATGGAATCATCCAGAAGAATCAATGTATCTTTTTCGTTTTTCACTATCCCATAGGTAACATCATAGGCATGGGATACCATATTCCCCCTGGAACTATCAGCCGTAATGAAAGTGCGCAATTTTTCATCTTTCACGACTATTTTTTCCACACGAGGCGTTTGGGACATGATTTTATCCAGCTTTTTTTGTTTCAATGTACCATCTTTGCAATATTTAATTATTGCTTTTTGTTTGCGTTTGTTGAGTTCTTTATCTATGCCTTTTACAAAACCCAAAAAAGCGGATTCAGCTGTATTGGGAACAAAGGCAAAAACTGTATTTTCGAAATCGTAATTCACCGCTTTCAAAACCCTCGACACCAGGTTTTCGCCCAACTTTTTCCGTTCCAAATAAATATCGTGGTCCGTTCCTCTTGAAAAATAAATGCGCTCAAAGGAGCAAGCCTTCCGTTCCAATTTTTCTTTTACTGGCCGAATGGATACTTTTCCACAACGCTTGATGACGAAAGCATTTGCTGGAGGCAATTCATTGACTTTTGTAACATGTACATCAAAGGCTGTTTGAATGGCTGGACGCTCAGAAGCCACAACAGCGACTTCATCATCGTGGTAATAAAATGCCGGACGAATTCCAGATGGATCGCGCATCACAAAAGCATCCCCATGCCCTATCATTCCTGCCATAGTATAACCTCCGTCAAATTCTTTGGTAGCCCTTTTCAACAATCTTTGGATATCTAAGTTTTCAAATATCAGTTCATTGATTTCCTGACTGGAATAACCTTCCGGTTTGTACCAGGTAAAGAGTCGCTGTACTTCATCATCCAGAAAATGGCCTAATTTTTCCAAAACAGTAATCGTATCAGATCGCTCATTAGGATATTGACCATAAGTGACCAATTTGTCAAACAGGTCATCTACATTGGTTAAATTGAAGTTTCCGGCAATGACCAGGTTCCTGGTAATCCAATTATTTCTACGATGAAATGGGTGACAATTTTTCTTACTATTTTTTCCATGAGTGCCATAGCGCAGATGTCCAAGCAGCAATTCCCCAGCAAAAGGCATATTCATTTTCAACCACTCAGGATCCATTATTCTTTTTTCCCGCTTATGCTTGCCGTTAAAATTTTTATAAATCTCGTCAAAGATCTTTTTGATAGAACCAACTCCATCTACACGCTTTCTATCAATGTATTTCATCCCCGGTGTGGCATTCAGTTTGATCGTGGCTACTCCAGCTCCATCCTGCCCACGATTCCGTTGCTTGTTCATCAGCAAATTCAACTTCTGAATACCATAAAGAGGAGTCCCATATTTTTTAATATAAAAATCCAATGGCTTGAGTAGTCGAACCATTGCAATGCCGCATTCATGTTTGATAAAGTCACTCATGTGAGGATTTTCTTTCTATTTAATCTTAAATGACAAATTTCGAATTTTGAAAGGCAGGCTGTTGTGCCATCCCAAATTCTATCATTTAAAATTCAGAATTATTGATTTCGGATGTTTGTGGTGTGTAAAGATCGAACGGTGCAAAGGTAAGCGGTGCGATTATAACCGAATACAAAAGGGAAAGTTTTTTATCAACTTTCCCTTTTGAAATGAATTTCCGCGACCTATTTCGCCATAAGTCCTTGACAACAATTATTACTTATCTTCTAAAAAATTTCATACGCTCGTGACAAGCAGTTTTGGCAAATCGTCCAATTCCGAAATTCAATTCCACCATAAACAATACAAATGCAGGATTTGAGGATTCGTAAGAATCATATATTTCATCTCGGACAATATTTGGAGCCCCTGCCTTTTCTCCATCGGAATTGACAAAGTCAGAAAAAGAATAATGCAAGCGCATTCCGATTCCTAATGAAAAGGTGTTGGAACCAGCTACATAACCTCCCCAACCAAAAACACCTGAAAAGTAGTTTTCCTCATACAATAATTCAGGTTGGGAAAGCGGGACTCCAGCATCAGATTGATCAACACTTTGCACAAAAGAATACATAGGCCCTAGTTCTACATAAATTCGATTTCTAATGTATCTGTAGAGTAGGTAAGCATCAACGGTTGACCATTCAAGCTTATTGGAAAAATCTACACCGGGCGTTGCACCTACATTATAAGTAAAATCCTGACCTAACTTATTGTACATTGCTTCTACAGAAATACCGTTGAAAGGTCCAAAATTGACTGCGAACCTACCACCTACACCATATGCAGTAGTCAATTGATACTTATAAGATGCATCATCAGAAATGTTTTTATTCAACAAAAAAGACAATCCATAACCGCCTTTCAGACTAGCTTCAAGCCAAATATCCTGAGCTGAAATGGAAAATGAGATAAATAAGGAGAGTAATAGTACTTGAACTTTTCGCATGGTTTAAAAGATTTGTGTTTGTGTATTTAGGTATCAAGATTTTTAAGTATTATCATAAACACCTAAACCCACAAACACATGAAGACATACCTAAAGGAGTTCTCATCTGGCGTTTTTGCTGCTTTATTGGGCGGCAAAAGTAAATAGAAAATTGGCTTATTTTGCTTCTTATTGACGAATTAACCAATTTAGGTCTAATTCTATATTGTATGGCTTAATACAGTAGACTTTATTCGGTTGACGGTAAACGGCAGACGGTTGACGGCTTCCCTTACAAAATCTTTTCGAATAAAGTCTACTGTAATTAATTTTGAAAACGATCCATAACTAAAACCACCCCCAATTTTTACATTATGTCTGCTACAAAGTTTCTAAAAATCAGTCCCATTCTTCCATCTTCAGATGTTGTTCGCGACATTAAATGGTATGAAGAAAAATTAGGTTTCAAATTGGGTTATAATAGCGGTATGTATGAAGAAGGGACTATCAATTACGCGGTGTTAAACAGGCAGGAGATTTCTTTACACATGCAGTTTCAATTTCCAGAGGATATGGCAAAAATGACGAGCTTTCAAATTCGGATAGAAGTAGATAACATACTGCCCATATTTGAGGAGTACAAATCAAATGGTGTAGTGAAGGAATTGCGAAAAAACACTCCCTGGGGAACTACAGAGTTTGGGTTTTATGATTTGAATAAAAATGCAATTTTCTTCTTTGAAGATTTAAAGAAATGAATAAAACTGAAACACCTCCTGGACCATTAGGCAGTTCTGAAAAGATTGTTTTGTTAAGTCATTTAGCAGATGATCAAATCTTTCAGTTGGTTTTATTCGTTGTGTATTGTTTGATCCAATCGCATAGTGTTTGATGTGAGGGGGCATATACCAACATGCTCCTATAGCACTATCTAACAGGTTTTTTTGGAACTGAAATAATAGATTAGCTTACTCAATTACGACAACATTAAAAATCAACCGCCAATGGTACGCAAGAGGTGTTTGTGAAGATGATTTGAGAAAAATAGTAATTCTCTCTTCAGTCATGCTTTAAAAAAGCCCACAAATTTATAAAAATCCTCGGAAGCTATATTTAAATCACAAAAAGGATATTCTAATTCAGAACGCTTCTATTTTATTTAAAATGTTTCCAAACCTTCATAGCTCTAGTTAATTTTGGCGCCTGAAAATACAACAAATGACTCAAACAAAATCTTCGATTCTTCGTCTTGAACTTTTTTGGTGGCTGTTTACAATAGTTGTAATCATTGGAACACTTTTTCCAATTTTGAGAATTGTTGACAATTATCCATTCCTATGGCCCAACATCATTTTTATTTTGGTTTTTATTACTTTGGGAAGGCATATTTTTTTACTAAAGCATACCTTCATCGCCTGGAATCAAAAACTCAAAATTGTCCTCCTTTTTTTATGCATCCCCTTGGCTTTTTATTTAATTGATCAGCTCAACTATTTCCAGGTCTATTTAGATGAAGACCGAATCGAAAATTTAGTCAAGCATCTCAACTTGTCAAAAAGGAGTCAAATGCTCAATTACATCCGCTCAGAATATATCTTTTTTGGAGTAGGGAGCCTGGTATGTGCCATTATTTTTCCTTTTAGAATGTTGATCTCTGTTTGGAGGGTTAGAAATAGAGGAACGGTTTAGGCCTGGGTGCTGGGTGCGGGGTGCGGGGTTGTCCATGCCTAAAATAAGCTTTACTACCCATCAACCAGTAAACCAGTGCCTAGAAACCAGCAACAAGATAACCAGATGACCAGAAACCAAAAAACCAGCACCCAGATCCCATCCTTTTCGGCACAAAACTTGAAAACCTTCAAGCGTCTGAAAACAATGTTTATATTTGCGGCGTTTTTTCAAAGTTGAAATGCAGGGCAAAGAGCTTTGAGCGAGGATATACATCACAGAAATCACCTCGGCGCACAGCGCAATGCCTTTCTTTATTTATTCCAAAAAATTTCTTCAATGGCAAATAAATCCGATGTAGCAGCAGTTGACGCTCTTGCTCAATCTTATAAAGACCTAAAAAGCGAAATAGCAAAAGTAATCGTTGGCCAACACGAAGTTGTTCAAGGGGTGATCATCTCTTTGTTCAGTAATGGGCACAGCCTTTTGGTGGGAGTACCTGGTTTGGCAAAAACACTTTTGGTCAGCACAATCGCAGAAGTGCTGGATTTGGATTTTAAAAGAATCCAATTTACTCCTGACCTGATGCCTTCTGATATTACAGGTTCAGAAATTTTGGGAGAAGATCGCCAATTCAAATTCAATAAAGGACCTTTGTTTTCCAATATTGTCCTTGCTGATGAAATCAACCGTACGCCTCCCAAGACGCAAGCAGCATTGTTGGAAGCGATGCAAGAGCGTTCTGTAACGGTAGCAGGTGTACCTCATGCCCTCCCCTCTCCGTTTTTTGTACTTGCGACTCAAAACCCGATAGAGCAGGAAGGGACTTACCCTCTGCCAGAAGCTCAGTTAGACCGCTTCATGTTTAACATTCCACTGGATTATCCTACTTATGAAGAAGAAATAGCTGTAGTAAAAGATACGACGACGATTCAGAATTATGAATTGAAGCATGTATTGACTGGTGCTCAAATATTGGAATTCCAGCAATTGATTAGAAAGATCCCTATTGCAGATAATGTTTTGGAATATGCGGTATCTTTGGCAACCAAAACGAGACCAAATACAGAAAGAGCCACAGAAATGGTGAATGATTATATTTCCTGGGGTGCAGGACCGAGGGCTTCTCAGTATTTAGTACTTGGAGCAAAATGCCATGCAGCCATCAATGGAAAGTACTCACCAGACATTGAGGATGTTCAGGCAATTGCCAATTACGTACTTCGCCATAGAATCGTTCGAAATTATAAAGCTGAAGCTGAAGGAATCAGTGAGGAAAATGTCATTCAAAGCTTGTTTTAAAGCGTAGCACAGAAAAAAATAAAGAGGGACTTTTTTTGATGATTTTCCGACGGAAAATCATCAAAAAAAGTCCCTCTAAAGAACAATCCTTTATATATCATAAGTCACCTCAACTTCTTCTGTAGTGGGATGCGCCTGGCAAGTCAAAACAAATCCCTTAGCTACTTCACTTTCATCTAAAGCATAACAGGCATCCATTTTTACTTCCCCCTTAAGAACTTTAGCCATACAAGTAGCACAAGCTCCTGCTGTACAAGAATAAGGTGCATCTTTCCCGGCATCCAAGAGTGTATCCAAAATGGTTTTGCCCTCCATTATCGTAACCTCCATTTTTTTCTTATCCAGGTGTGCAATCAGCTTGGCTCCACTTATGCCTCCTTCTGACTTTGCAGTTTGGCTGGCATTGACAAAATATTCGGCATGGATATTTTTACTGGCAACATTCAATGACTTGAGGTAAGATTCAGCGTTTTCAATCATCCCGGTGGGTCCACAAAGAAAATATTCTACGTCCTTGTGTTTGGCTTTATTATCATCCAAAAAGGATTGAATTACTCCGGAATCAATTCTGCCAGTTTTGCCTTCCCAGGTAATTTTTCCTTTTCCGAATATCCCCTTCAAGCCTTTTCCTTTTTCGCGATTAGGCTGACTCAAAATGTATTCTACAAACAACTGTCCCTCATATTTTTGGACTAAAGCATCCAATTCACTCTTGAAAATAATGGAATCCTCATTTCGGTTGCCGTAAAGCAAGTAAACTACGCTCATCGGTTCTTTTTCAACAATCGTTTTCAAAATAGACATTAGCGGAGTTATCCCACTTCCAGCACCAAAAAGGTAGTAGGTTTTCTTATGGTCTTCATCCAGTTTGGTAAAAAACCTGCCATCAGGAGTCATCACTTCTAATACACTTCCTGCTCTGATGGTGTCATTGATATGATTAGAGACTAAACCGCCTTTGACTCGCTTCACAGTCACAGCAATATCTTCCTCAAGAGGAGAACTCGACATAGAATAAGAACGCCTTACTTCAGCGCCCCGGAGTTGAAATTTCAAGGTCAAATATTGCCCTTGTGTATAGGAATACTCCCTTTTTAAAGAATCGGGAATATCAAAAGTTACGGTTATTGTATCCCCAGTTTCTGCTGTAACTTTCTTGACACTTAGTTTGTGAAATGCTTTGCTCATTTTTCAAGTATGGTGGACAGTAGACAGTAAATGCTCGACGGTGGAAACACGAAAGGAAATCCTGATTTTTTGATATTTTTGTCAAAAGAGAAATTCGACTAATCCTCCTCTGTCGATCATCCACTGTTTTTATGAAGCCGCAAAAGTAAAAAGATTTCCTATGTTGAAAGACCTGAAATATTTATTTGGTTATATCCCTTTGGTAACAGCATTCATTGCGGTTTGTTTTGGAGGGGCTTTGTCCTATCTTGGAATTTTCGTCGCTTTTGGAATCATTCCAGTGCTGGATTTCTTTATGCCAAAATCGACCCTCAATTTTTCTGAAACAGAAGAAGCATCGCGATTGTCCAATTCTTTTTTCGATATTTTATTATACATGAATTTACCGCTTCATTTTGTTTTGCTTTGGTTTTATTTTTCAACCCTTCAAGCAGGTGAGTTGGCGCTTATTGAAATCATTGGAATGACCGGGAGTGTGGGCATTGTGGTAGGGACGGTAGGAATCAATGTTGCACACGAACTGGGACATCGACACAAATCACATGAGCAATTGATGTCAAAGACTTTGCTCATGACTGCCTTGTACATGCACTTCTTCATAGAACACAATCGAGGACATCACAAATACGTAGCAACAGAAAGAGATCCTGCCACCTCCCGATATGGAGAAAATATTTATGCCTTCTGGATACGTTCGACATGGAAGAGTTATTGGAGCGCATGGAATTTGGAAATTGAAAGATTGAAGAAAAAAAACCTGCCAGCTCTAAGCATAAACAACCAAATGATCTGGTTCCACATCGTTCAATTAGGCTATCTACTGACCATCGGTTTAGTGTTTGGTTGGCAGATGATTGGTTTTGCTATTGTCATTGCCATTATTGGTTTTTTATTATTGGAAAGTGTCAATTATATCGAACATTATGGTATGCAAAGAAAAAAATTGCCCAATGGTCGCTATGAAAAAGTTTTGCCCAAACATTCCTGGAATTCCAATCACGAGCTAGGCAGAATTTTGCTGTATGAATTGACTCGCCATTCCGACCATCATTATAAGGCTTCGAGGAAATATCAAATTTTGCGGCATTTTGACGAAAGTCCACAATTGCCTTTGGGGTATCCTGGTTCTATTCTTATGGCTTTAGTCCCACCTCTTTGGTTTTCTGTAATGAATTGGAGAGTGGAGGCAGTTTGCAGTGGGCAATTAGCAGTGGACAGTTAATTCAATTCTTTTACTTTTAAGTTGATTATTTCACGTTCATAAATCTATTTTTTCAAATGGAAAACGAAAACCTCTTTTACCAAGAATCTGAAACCCTTAATGTTCCGGGTATAATCATTGCGTTTTTTTCTATTTTAATTTTTACCTTCTTTTTGGGATATTGCTATTCCATGCTGATTATTTTTATACCGCTAATTTATTTTAATTTTTTCATTACAGTAGGGCTTGGAATGGCTTTGGGTATTCTGGTAAAATTGCTGATAAGGCTAACACATCAAAGGAGCAAAAACAGTAGAATTGCGCTTGCTGTCCTAGCCGGATTTTTTGCGAGTCTTTTCCAATGGATTGCATTTATTTTGTATGCATTTTTGGGAGAGGTTCCTTCATTTTCAGCTTACTTATCCAACTTTGGAACATTCATTCAACCCACAAATTTTATTACCTCTATTGCGGAAATTAATCAAGCAGGAATGTGGTCTATATTTGGAATAGATTTTAGCGGAAGCTTGTTGGCTATTGTTTGGATATTTGAGTTGGGAATTATTATCGCAATTCCAATTATGGCTATCCTGAAATCCAAAGTCATCCCTTATTCTGAAAGCCAAAAAAAGTGGTATGAAAAATATGTCCTAAGCAGAGATTTCGAAATAATGCATTCAGCTCATCATATACTCGAACCCTTGAAAAAGGATGCATTAAAAGCCCTAAATGATTTTAATGAAGGCAGTGGCCTGAAGCATACCAAACTCTATTTATATTATTTAGAAAATGAACAAAATCACTATCTGGATTTTGAGCGGGTCTATTATGAATCAGGGGGGCAAGGCAAAAAAAATACTGCTATTATTCTTGATAATTTTAGAATCAATAACCAGGCTGCTAAAATGATTTTAAATCAATTCAAGCATCGAAAAGTAAAGTTTCCAATTCTTTAATTCTACTTTGGCACATTGACCATTCGAGGCTGTATCAAAAGTGGTTCAATATGAGTCATCCTAAATAGGTTTTATAAAGGAGCTTGGCGTTGGAGTCGCCCAATTCGACGTTACTTTTTGTGGATTTTCAGGTCAAAAAAAGGTTTCAGAGATATTATACTTAATTTTGGAAATATTTAATAAAAACTGAGTTCACTGATTGGTTTTAACAAAAATGATAGCTGGAACAAACCAATCAGAAAATCGGTGAAAAAAAACGAAAAACTATGCGCTGGCAAGGCAGAAAAGGTAGCCAAAATATTGAAGATCGGAGAAGGGGTGGTATGGGAAGAACCACCAAAAGAGTAGGTGGAGGTTTGGGTTTTGGTGCCATTATCATTTTTATCATTGCGCTTTTGATGGGTAAAGACCCAATGCAATTGTTGCAACAAGTACAGCCCGATGCAACTCAACAAACTACTCAAACTACTACAAATGCGGCAACTGATGAACTGGCACAGTTTGTTTCAGTAGTATTAAAAGAAACAGAAGAAGTTTGGCATAAACTGTTTAGAGAGCAACTAGGTCGAAGCTATAAGGAACCCGTTCTGGTTTTATTTGATGGACAAACCAGATCTGCTTGTGGTTTTGCAAGTTCGGCTACCGGTCCCTTTTACTGCCCCGGAGATGATAAAGTTTACATAGATTTAAGTTTTTACCGCGATTTGCAAACTCGCTTTAAGGCTCCGGGAGATTTTGCAATGGCTTATGTAGTGGCACATGAAGTGGCGCACCATGTTCAAAACTTGCTGGGCATTACTCGTCAGGTAGATAGTCAACGAGGGCGCATTAGCAAAAAAGAGATGAATGACCTTTCTGTTCGACTTGAATTGCAAGCAGATTTCCTTGCAGGAGTATGGGCGCATCATTCGCACCGAATGAATAATATCCTGGAAGAAGGCGATATTGAGGAGGCATTACGTGCTGCTCATGCCATCGGCGATGATCGCATCCAGATGGAAACGAGGGGTTATGTCGTTCCCGATTCTTTTACCCATGGCACCTCTGAGCAACGCATGCGCTGGTTTAGGAAAGGACTGGAGACAGGGGATTTGAACCAGGGAGATACCTTTGCTGCCAGGAATTTGTAGGCAAGCAGGACTTGTTAGAGCATGTTTAAATTTTTATCTCCTGGAAACCAAGGCTTTGTGAACCTGGATTCATAATCCATTTTGGGTCAACTACTTCCTTTGCAGCTTTTAGCATATCTCCAAAAATGAAGGTGTGTTGTTGTATATAAACTGGGCGATGGTCTTTCCCTACCCCATGGTGATGCGTGATCGTACCTCCGTTGTCAATGATTTCCTGCGAAACTTCCTTTTTAATATTGTCCAATTGCAGCAGTTGTATATCTTTTTCTCCTTTTACAATGACAGAAAAGGAATCAACAGAAACGACATTTCCATCCATTGCCCACTTGTATGGGTACATTTTAGAATTCAACAACACATTATGCTGTAATCTAAACAACTTCTTATTAAATCCTATAAAATTGAAATCATGAAAAGATTAAATGTTCTTGTTATTCTTCTTATTTTCGTTTGTACCTTTTCTTCACAAAATACAATAGCTCAAACAAACCCTGGTGGTGCTCAAATCAATGCAATTACCACTGCTGTTCCATTTATCATTAAACCTCTTCAATTTGACATGACGACAGCGAAGGGTAGCGTTTCGGGTATTGTACCAGAGATGAACCTTTCCTATCTTATTCTCCATAGTCAATTAGATATTAAGGAAATTAAAGTCAAAGCAAAAGGTTATGATGCCAAGGTTTTAAGGATTAGAGCTACTAATGGAATGCTTGCTCAATTCAAAGTAGAGGGGCATCCTAAAGGAACCTTTATACTTAGCTTAAAAGACGTTGATAAAAACAATAACCAAACAAGCGGGCGTCAAAAGAATCGTCGTGTGGAAATGACGATAGAGTTTGATTAATGCATACCCTCGCCACCTACGGCGGCTCGGGAAGGGGGATTTGGGGGAGAAACCAGCAGGTGTACCTACTGGTTTCTTCCCCAAATCCTCCCTGATTTCGCACCACCGGCGCGGAATCAAAACATCAGAAAACTTAGTTTACAAAGTACAAAACCATTATTCATTTTTCCTCAAATGCTGCCTCTACCCAGCTATTGAATTCAAAAATAATTGGACAAGGCTTGGAGCCAGAATATTGGCTAAAGAGCAAGCTAATGATTTCTTTATCTGGGTCGATAAAACAATAAGTATGAGTCGCCCCAATCCACCCAAAAGTGCCTTTAGTCCTTCCAAGGGGGGAATTTCCATTGGAAACGGCAACTCCAAAACCAAAACCCAAATCATTAAAAACCATGGGACCTGCCTTCACAGGAAGTTGAGAACCAGATAATTGATTGTTGGATAGAGCCTTTACCGATTCTTCACTCAAAATGCGTTTGCCCTTGTAGCTTCCCTTATTCAATAGCATTTTTGCAAATTTGGCATAATCAGAAATTGTGGATACCAAACCATAATTGCCCTTGGGGAAATGCCCTTTTATGAATATGCTTTCAGCATTATCTCCAAATGCTTTTAGTTGATTTTTATCATCAAGAACATAAAGCGTCGCAAAATTTTTCAAATCTTCTTTGGTTAAGAAATAATCTGTTTTTGTCATTCCCAATGGCGTAAATAAATGCTCTTTTAAGTATCGATCTATTCGCTTTCCTGATACTTTTTCAATTACCAAAGCCAATACATCAGTGCTATGACCATAATTAAATTCCATCCCTGGTTCTGTACATAAGGGGATGGATACAATTTCTTTTACATATTCTTCCAGGTCGGACGCTTTAGCATTAAATGCTCTAAACAGAGCTCCAACTTCATCTTGTCCAAATCCCGAAGAAATGCCGCTGGTATGCGTTAACAAATGCCTAATGGTCATGCTATTTTTTGGAGTTTGTTGAGTCGAAAACACTTTTACATTTCTAAAAAAGGGAAGGTATTTTTCTACTGAATCATCTAAATTCAATTTGCCTTCTTCAATCAATTGGAGAACGGCAACACTTACAACAGGTTTGGTTAATGATGCCAATCTAAAAATAGTGTTTTCAGTTACAGGGTCTTGATTTTCAATGTTTTGAAAGCCAAAATTTTCACTAAACAGTACTTCATTATTATTTGAAATTAAAGCTGAGATGCCCGCCAATTGCCCTGAATCTACATAGTCATTCAACTTTTGGTGAAGTACACTAAAATCAGGGTTTCCCTTCGAAATTCCATTAGAATGAGAGAATCCTAAAGCTGCTAATATTCCTATCGTCAGCAGCATAAAAATAATAATCGAGTGATTTTTCATGTCAGTTATTTTTAACTGTATCCAGGATACAGGGTATGAGAATCGTCAAAGAATCATAAAAGTCTTATTTATTTCCATCATTCTATTTATGTATTTTTGCCAATAAAAGGGGGCATTTACGCCATTATCCAAATAAATCAATTATGAAGATTACAGTTGTCTTACCAGAAGGGAATATAGCTATTGGTCCGGTAGCTACTTTAAGGATGATGTTTTTGGAAGCCAATGATTTTTTAAAAAGTCAATCCGGAGATGCTCCTTTTTTTGAAGTTAGTTTGGCTGGTTTTTCCACTAAACCTATACGTACTGAAGAACAATTTTCCATCATCCCAGAAAGCAATTTAAAAGATTGGAATGGTGCTGATTTGTTAATTATCCCTCCCCTATTTGGTGATCCACATCTTTTCATCAACCAAAATCAAAAATTGCTCTCCTGGCTAAAGGAAAAACGAAAAACGGAGAGATTAGAAATAGCAGCCCTTTGCAAAGGCGTTTTTTTGTTAGCTGCCGCTGGATTATTAGATGATATTGCTTGTACCACCCATTGGGCTGAGGCTATTCGATTTCACAAAATGTTTCCAAAAGTGAAATTGAAATCTGAAAAAATTGTTACCGATGAGGGTGGAATTTACACTAGTGGCGGTGCATTTTCAGCATTTAACTTAATACTTTATCTCATCGAAAAGTTTGCTGGAAAAGCTTCGGCAGTCTGGGTTTCCAAATTATTTTCTATTAGTTATGACCGGCAATCCCAAATGCCTTTCATGATTTTTCAAAATCAAAAATCACATGCTGATGAGCGGATCGTTGAAGTTCAGGATTATATGGAAAATCATTTTGAAGAACCATTAACCATCAAAGATTTAGCTCGAAAATTTGCTTTTAGCCAACGAAATTTTATTCGACGATTTCATGCTGCCACTGGCAACTCACCAATTCAGTATTTGCAAAGACTAAGGGTGGAAGCTGCCAAAAGACTACTGGAAACAACCCAAAAACCCGTAAGCCAAATTATCCTCGAAGCAGGATATAACGATGCCAAAACCTTTCGGGAAATTTTTAGAAAACAAACGGGAATTACTCCAAAACTGTACCGTCAAAAGTATCAGATGACTTAGAGGTGATATGTTTTATAAAAAAAATTCTCATGTTTTAGGATCAATTAAAAAATAGATTCGACAAATTTGATGAGGTTGTTTTGAGGCAAGCTTAATAATCTTATTACCTTCAAGAATTTATTATTAAGAGTATGTCTAATTGAGAATTTCAAGCTCTAATGGAGAGAACAATTTTACTGCTGTTTTTACTTTCTATAATTGGATGTGGGAAATCCGATAAATCCGATTTTTCATTTATTGAATGGTTCGTGGATTTACCGGTTGCTGTTCACGTCACATTTGGTGCATTATATTTTATTTGGATGATTCATGTGACGATCAGTGGAAAAATTGAACAAATGCTATCAAAGCAGGGAAATTGGAGAAAAAGAAATGAAGCTTATAAAGAATTAAATAAGGGGAAGTGGACTGTGGAGGAACTTAAATCAAAAGTGGAAGTCGTTGATTTGATGTATCCAGTTGAAGATGGAATCTTCAATGAATCCGGCTATTTATTTTTTTTCCCTATCCTATTATTGTTCCTATCCTATTTGCTTGCAAACTGGTTTATTTGGTTGATCTTCCCGGCTTTAATATTTTATGTGTTTCTTACTCATAATAGGTTCGATATGTACAAAGAAGGGAAGAAAAAGTATAAGCGTTTATTAAAGAAGGAGAAAAAGGAAGAAGAACTGCGAAAAGGATTAAGGAAAAGATATGCTGAATTAGAACTTAAAGATCGAAAAAAGGAAACAGAAAAGCTAAAGGAAAGCTTGAATGTTAAGAAGCAGAAAATTGTGGATGATATCATAAAAGAGGTAAAAGAAAAAGGTAATAATGAAGTAGGAAGAGAAAAAAAGTTAAACATCCTAAAAATACCAATGGAATCTCCAAAAACTACTGAGCAAAAAAAAAGACCCAAGATGAAGAGAAAAACGAGTCGTTCCAAACATACCAAAGGAAAAAAGAAGAAATAAAATAAAGAAGATTAGTACATCGTGCAAAAAGTTCTTTCATATCCGCACCTGCGGTGCAAATACAGGGCGGGCGTGGGGGCGAAGCTTTTATTTTCTTGGCTCGCAGGAAAATAAAGGCTTCGCCCCCACATCCCCCTATATTCTATCCAATTGCGAATTACGAAGATTCAAAAATCCTTCGGTTGCTTTATTTTTAATGCCTCCTTTTCTGCCCCGAAAATTCCATTGCTTCCCCTTTTCCAAAGCCATAACTAAATCCAAATGTTATGAATCGCCCTCGTTGCCCCCAACTGTAGAGGTAGAAGGTATCCTGATTGGTTTCACTTTCTCTGACTCTGGAGGCAAAAATATCGCGCACACTTAAATTGAAAACGCCCTTTCCTTTCATTATTTTCTTCCTTAGACCTAAGTCAGCGAATAGATTGTCAGCTTGCTCGCCCTGCACAGTTTTAACTTTGGATTGATAATGTCCAGTTACCTCAAAATCAATTTTGAAAGGCAATTTAAATTTTGCAGTCATTTTAGTAGTCCACTGTTTTCCCGTAAAATCAAAAGATACTTCCTCCAGTGAGCCCATTCGATTGAAGTAAAAATAATTGAAATCTCCGTTGATGCTCAACCATTTATTTGGACTGTATTTTCCGTTCATTTCTAAACCAGTCGCGCGATTGGTACCAATGTTTAAGGGTTTGAAAGTGCTGACATTATTTTCAAAAGTCGAAACGCGTTCAACTACATCGGTGGTGTAACGGTGATAAACACTAAAATTAAAAGATGTTTTTTCAAATATATAAATACCTGATAACTCATAAGAATCCGTGAATTCTGGCAGCAAATCGGGATTTCCAGTACGAATACTGAAGTTATTTCTGATATTAAAGAATGGATTCAGATCCCACAATCTCGGACGAAAAATGCGACGAGAATAGCCCGCCTGCACAGAAAATCGTTCATTGATTTTGTAAGAAGTATGAAGGGTTGGAAAGAAATTCGTGAAATTTTGATCATTGGTTTCATCAGTTGTAACCAGAAGTGTTTTCAAATTGGTATTCTCAACTCTCAAGCCCACTTTCACACCCCATTTTTCACCCTCATAAGCACCTGTACTGTAAACCCCCAATACTTTTTGATCGTATTCAAAAATGTTGGTCTGCCCCAGGTTTGGTATCCAAACACCGTCTTTCAAATCAGTTACCGCAAAATCATTGCTCACATCATTTAACAAATAATGCGCGCCTGTTTCCAAGATCCATTTTTCGGAAAAGGGCTTGGTGTAGTCGAACTGAAAAGTATATTTCGCTTCTTTAAAATTGGTCCGGGTGCGTTGATCCCCACCAGCGCCGTTGCCGACAATGTTGAAATTTTGAAACTCAGAAGATTGGTCTTTGCCAAAGAAATTACCCAAGGCACTAAAAATCAAATCGTGTTCCTTGTGGTCGGGAAAATCTCGTTTGTATTGTAATTCGTATTGGTATTTTGGATTGGTGGCTTCAGTGACTTCCGTGCGATACCAGGATGCTTCATTGAAACCCTCTACTTTTGTGAAATCAGTGCGTGAAGGCTGGTCTTCCACTTCATAAGCAAAATTCCCCGAAAGTGTGATGACATTGTATTTGTCAATGTGGTAATCTGTACCTAAAATGACATTGTAAAAAGTCTCATTTCTGTATTCTGTTCCTTCACTCGTCACTACAGATTGATTGACCAAATCCTGATTAATATTGCGTCCGTCTCTTGGCAACTCCCGATAGCCTACCCCCAATTGACTAAACAAATTAAATTTCTCCGTACGTCGATTCAAACTCAAACCCAGGCTATGATTGTGTGGTACTCCCGTGTTCAAAGTCACCGAACCATTGATACCTTTTCGTTCTTCTTTTTTGATTACAATATTGATAATACCAGCAGTCCCCTCAGCCTCATATTTAGCAGAAGGATTGGTGATGACTTCAATTTTGTCAATCATATCAGCAGTAATTGTCCCCAAGGCATTGCCCGACTCACTTGCTATAACGGAAGGTTTTCCATTTATCAAAATTTGGACGCCCTGGCTACCTCTCAAGCTCACTTCTCCTTCAATATTTACATTGACTGAAGGCACATTATTCAAGACTTCCAGGGCACTTGCCCCTGTGCTGCTCAAATCTTTTCCGACATTAAAAACGCGCTTGTCCAATTTAAACTCTGTCGTAGATTTTTCTGCACGAACGGTCACTTCATCTAAGGTTTGGCTATTTTCAGAAAGCACAATGGTGCCTATATCTACTTTGCCATTCTGGATAGCAATATCCTCAATTTTTTGGGTCATAAAACCAATAAAACTGACTTCCACATAAAAATTGGAGGATTCAGTCTGGATACTGAAACGACCATCAGCTTCGGTCGTTGTTCCGGTTAAGGCTTTCCTGGTTTCCTTATCCGCAACCATTACCGTGGCAAATTCGATGGCTTGCTGGTTTTGCGCTTCCAATACCTTTCCTGTGATGGTTATTTGTTGTGCTTGGGCGAAAAAGATAGTTGAAGCAAGGACAATAAACGTGTATACGATGCGGTATTTAAGTGTATTTTTCATAATCGAAAAATTGTAAGTTTAATTCAATGGTTTAATTGAGTAGCGCAAAGGTGAGGAGTTTTGAAAACATTAAAAAAAAGATTCTTTGAACGACGAAAGTATACCTGTAAACAGCAGGATAGTCGTTTAACTCCTCTGGCAGGTTGTTCAAAGGAACAATTCTGCTGTTGAACCATCTTCATTTTTTTACTAACGAAGAAGATTATACTTTTGAATAATGGCAAAAATTTCAAATACAAAAGTAAATTCCTATCGAGAGGTGATTTTTCAAGTGATTTTACATCTCATTGTATTCGTCATTTTGACTTACAACCGGCGGGAATCTCAAATTGATTTCAGATTGACTGCTTTTTTCATCTCCTACGCCATTGCTGCTTTTATTATTAATTATAGCCTGCTGCCCCGCTACTTTTATGCTAAAAAATACATTTCCTTTTCAATTTTTTTGACTCTCATCATCGCAGCCGTGATTTTGACAGAAGAATTCTTTTTAGAGAAAATCTATTTCCCAGATACCAGAGGCAGAGTTTTCTCTGGTTTTTTTTCCACTTTTCTGAGCATCTTGCCCTCTATTTTTATTCTTACAGGATTCAAATTTGCATGGGATGCTTCTCGCAAACAAAAGGAGGTGGATACTTTGAAAAATGCCATCAAAGAGAGTGAGTTGCAATTTTTAAAATCTCAAATCAATCCGCATTTTTTATTTAATAATTTGAATAACCTTTATGCCTACGCTATTGAAAATTCGCCAAAAACCCCTGAAATCATTTTAGAACTTTCCGGTATTCTACGTTATATGCTTTATGAATGTAAAGGGAGTCATGTTCCTTTAAATAAAGAAATCACGCATTTGCAAAACTTTACCAAAATCAGTGAATTACAAATTGAGGGGCGTGGGACAGTTCATTTTTCCACAGAGGGTATCCGTTCAGGCTTACAAATCGCACCTTTAATCTTGATTGTTTTTATTGAAAATGCTTTCAAACACAGCACTGCCAGTCAAAGTGAAAATATTTTGATTGAAATTTCAGTGCAACTTTCAAAAGCTGGAATCTTGGAATTTGTTTGTAAGAATTCTTTTCAGCCTCAATCCAATACCGATAGTCTGTCTAAAGGAATTGGACTGAAAAATGTGCAGAAACGATTGGAATTATTGTATCCTAAGGCACACGAATTAAAAATTTCTCAAAAGGAAAATTTATTTGAAGTTGAGTTGACCATGGATTTGAATTAAATTAAACCGATTAAACATGAATTGCATCATCATTGAAGACCAGGCTCCTGCACAACGGATTTTGAAAAAATACATTCAGGATATTGGTTCTTTGCAATTAAAAGCCACTTTTTCTGACGCAATTCAGGCAATGGATTTTTTGAAAAACAATGAAATAGATTTGATTTTTTTAGACATTCATTTGCCAAAAATTTCGGGAATTGATTTTTTGAAAACACTGCCTAATCCTCCAAACATAATTTTAACTACCGCCTTTCCTGATTATGCTTTAGAAAGCTATGAATTTAATGTGTCAGATTATTTGTTGAAACCATTTTCTTTTCAACGATTTATAAAAGCTGTGTCAAAAGTGCCTTCAAAAAACACTATTTCACAAACCCAAAGCACTGCTGAAAAGACTCGAAAGGAAATATTCATTAAATCTGGGTATGAACATATTAAAATCACCATAGAAAACATACTTTACATCAAATCAGACGCAGATTATACCGAACTATTTTTACCTCAGAAAAAATATTTATCTTCCGAACCACTCCGTTATTGGCTGGAAAATTTGAATTCAAACCAGTTTATTAGAATCCATAAATCTTACATCATCAATACCTCAAAAATTGAAAAAATTGCTGGCAATCAAATCTATTTAAATGAGGGAAAAGTGATTCCGATTGGAAGGGCTTATAAAGAAGATTTTATTCAAAATTTCGTCAAATAAAGCAACATGAAAAAAATCAACAAAGAAGACATTAATCAGGAGGTATTTGACCTTTACGATGACTACGCACATAACAGAATCGACCGTCGCAGTTTTATGGATAAATTGACTGCCTATGCCGTTGGTGGTGTGACTGTTCCTGCCCTCCTAAGTTTCATCATGCCAGATTATGAGGAAAAAATTCAGGTGAAAGCCGATGATGAACGCCTAAAATCGGAGTTCATCAATTACGAATCGCCCAAAGGTGGTGGCACCATGAAAGGATTGTTGTCCAGACCAGCGGGTGCGACTGGTAAACTGGCAGGCATCATTGTCGTTCATGAAAACCGAGGGCTCAATCCCCATATTGAAGATGTTTCTCGCAGGGCAGCTTTGGCGGGTTTTATTTCTTTGGCTCCTGATGCACTGACCCCGCTTGGTGGTTATCCCGGAACTGATGATGAAGGAAGAACCTTGCAACGCCAAAGAGACAGAAATGAAATGTTGGAAGACTTTATCGCTGCCTTTGAGCATTTGAAAAACCATCCTGAATGCGATGGCAATGTTGGAGTTGTTGGATTTTGTTTTGGCGGTTGGATTTCCAATATGATGGCAGCCCGGGTTCCGGACCTAAAAGCAGCTGTGCCATTTTATGGCGGACAGGCTCCAGCCGAAGAAGTTCCAAATATTAAAGCTCCTTTGTTACTACATTTTGCAGCATTCGATAAAAGGGTAAATGCAGGATGGCCAGACTATGCCAAAGCCTTGCAGGATAACAATAAAGAATACTCTGCGCATTTGTATCCAGATGTTCAGCATGGATTTCACAATGATACGACTGGGAGATACAATTGGGATGCAGCGCAATTGGCTTGGCAACGTACGATTGACTTTTTTAGGGAAAAATTGAAGTAATTATATAGCTATAGAGGGACATTTTCCAAAATTAATTTAACCAGATTTACTGAACCACTTCGTCTATTCGGTCAAACAGCAATGTTTTTCTACCTTGCTCACCTTTATATCTATGCAATTTTCGGTTTATTCTTTCCAACGGGAAGCGGCTTGCCTTTGCTGTATGTATGTTGGGCGATTGGTTTAATTCCGCTTTACTTTTTATGCCAATGGTACTTAAAATTTAAAAAAGAGAAGGAACCAGGTTCTATCTGGAAGATGATTTGAGGCAATAATTGCTAGGATTCCGTATTGCGCACCCTCGCCTTCGGCTCGGCGCGCAAAGGAGGTTTGGAGGAGAAGTGAGGGAGGAGGAGGATAAGCTAATGCATTACTTCAAGATCATAAATTTTTACCCTTGAATAGGCTCCCTTGTCTCTAGTATTAAAATAGTTTCCAACCTTAAAGTAATTCTCAAAAACTCCCCAACGTTCCATATGTTTGTCCTTATAAACTGCTTTTTCTCTACCGTTTAAAACAACCTCTAATCTGCCTTCAGAGGCGATGATTTCGATAGTCACTTTTTTCCTTTCTACTGTTTTCAAAAAAGTATATTTCTCATCATCAACCCATGCTTCTTTTTTTAAAATATCAATATCTGAAACCTTATGGTCTTTAAGTACTTTCCGCCTCACCACTATTTTTCCCTCTTCCCAATATATCTTCAAAACTGGAGGAGCATTGTTGTCTTTTTGCCGAATTAAATCTCTTTGTTCATTGGTCAATCGACCATGAATTTGAGCAACAATAATTCTATGCCTTTTACCATTTTCAGCTTTTGTAACTTCCGGAACAGACAAGGTGACTTTCATACGTCCCCCTTGCTTAAAGGTCCAATTAGTTGCATTGCTACCTGGCACCATTTGTTCTCGAAGTTCAGACCTGGAATACTTGGAATTAGCTGTAGAAGAAGCCGGATAGGCATAAAAAACAATCGAACCATCTGTAGAATCATTGTACATGAACTCTTTTAGCTGGTCATTATTTGCATAATCAATTATTTCGGGTGGGGACACTTCAATTGGTTTACCCTTATTATTGGAGACTGGTATTGTAACTTTCCAATGGGTCAGATCAATGTCAGGGACTATCTTTTCCGGAACAGTTTGTTTGCCTTGCTTTTTCTTTTGAGCAAAACAATCATTCGGAGCTATGAAAAGAAACGTCAAGAGAGTTGATATAAGAAATAATTGTTTCATGTTTGAACTGATTCTTTTGCAGTGTCATCAAACCGTATATCACTTAATGATTTTTTATTTCATGAATAATACCCAAAGCTTTACGACACAATGCTTCGATTCCTTCAAAATCAAAATTCCCTTCCACATCCTTCACCATCAATTTGGAACCCATTCCCACACAATAAGCACCTGCATCAAACCATTTTTTCAAATTGTCATAATCTGGAGCAACACCACCAGTTGGCATGATGCTCGTCCAGGGTTGAGGCGCACGAACTGCTTTAATAAACCCAGGTCCATAAGTACTTCCAGGGAATAATTTGACGACTTCACAACCCAATTCTTCTGCCCGACCAATCTCCGTCAAAGAACCACAACCAGGACTGTACAAAACCTTTCTCCGATTACAAACCATTGCCACGTCTTCCCGAATGGAAGCAGAAACGATAAAATTTGCGCCTAACTGCATATACAAAGCCGCTGTTCCTCCATCAGTCACAGACCCAACACCCATTATCATCTCTGGAAGTGCTGAAGCAACATATTTATTCAATTCCCCAAAAATCTCATGTGCATAGTCCCCGCGATTGGTAAACTCCAAAAGCCGCGCACCCCCACGATAACAAGCGGAAACCACCTTTTTGCAAATGTCTAAATCTGAATGATAAAAAAGTGGAACCATACCTTGTTCCGCCATTTTTTGTGCCGTTTCTATTCTTGTGAATCTTGCCATTTTTTTATGAATGATGAATGATGAATGATGAATGATGAATATTTATCATTCATCACTTATCACTCATCATCCATTATCATCGACTTACTCTACCACTCGAATCCCCACCCATCAATTTTTCAACTTCCTCAACGGTCACCAAATTCGCATCTCCATAAATCGTATGTTTTAAACAGGAAGCCACAACTGCAAAATTAAGTGCTTTTTGGTCATCCTCAGGATGGGTCAACAAACCATAAATCAAACCGCCCATAAAGCTGTCACCTCCACCAACACGGTCAACAATGTGCGTAATATCATAGGTTGGAGCTTTAAAAAGTGTCTCGCCATCGTACAAAACGCCGGACCAGTTGTTATGGGAAGCACTAATGGAGCCACGCAAAGTGGTAATTACTTTTTTTGCACGAGGAAACATGTTCATCAATTGCTTCAAAACAGAAAGGTAAGATTCGGCATTTACAGAATGACCTTGGGTGACATCGACGCCTTCAGGATGCAAGCCAAAATGTTTTTCCGCATCTTCTTCGTTGCCTAATATAACATCGCAGCCTGCTACCAATTCGGGCATCACATCTCCTGGAGCTTTGCCGTATTTCCACAATTTTTTTCGATAATTTAAATCGGTTGAAACAGTAACTCCCATTTTATTTGCCATTTCAATGGCTTCCAAACAAGCATCTGCTGCGCCTTGCGAAATAGCAGGTGTGATGCCCGTCCAATGAAACCAACCAGCATCCTTGAATACAGATTCCCAATCGATCATTCCTTTTTCGATGGTTGAAATGGCAGAATGTGCTCGGTCATAGATAACTTTGCTGCCTCGACTCACAGCACCAATTTCCAAAAAATAAATGCCCAACCGTTCGCCACCTCTTATGATGTGTTGAGTCCCAACTCCCCTTTTTCGCAGTTCCATTAATGCACAATCTCCTATATCATTTTGTGGGAGCCGCGTTACAAATTCGACTGGAATTCCATAATTGGCAAGAGAAACTGCCACATTGCTTTCTCCACCGCCGTATATCACTTCAAAAGAACTTGCTTGCGAAAACCTTTTGAAGCCAGGGGGCGTCAATCGGAGCATAATCTCTCCAAAGGTTACTACTTTTTTCATAGTCAATGTAATCGCCCAAATTTTTGGGCAGATGATAAAAAAAATATTTAGATCACTTCAACCCGCCCAAAAATTTGGGCAGTTACGATTAAGAAAACGCTAAACCGCCATTAATGTCGAAATTGGCTCCAGTTACAAAAGAGCTATTTTCAGAAGCTAAATAAACCACTAAATCTGCGACTTCACCAGACTTACCTTCTCTTCTTAGGGGAGTTTTATTGGCAACCATCGTTCGCACCTCATCTTTTGTAAAATCATCATGAAATTTAGTGGCAATCAAACCCGGGCAAACTGCATTTACTCTTATACCCTTAGGCCCAAGTTCTTTTGCCATAGCTCTGGTAAAAGTTGTTACAGCACCTTTGGAAGAAGCGTACAAGGAAGACCCACCACCTCCCCCATCTCTTGCTGCCAGAGAAGACAGGTTGATGATAGAAGTCCCTTTATCCATTAAAGGTTCAAATGCTTGCATTACAAAAACCGTAGCTTTAAAATTGACATTCATAACTAAGTCATAAAAAGACTCATCGAATTCTTGTAAAGTTCTACGAGCAAAAAGACCTCCTGCATTATTTACCAGAATATGAACCTTATCTCCATAGGCTTCCACTGATTTTGTCTTTAAATTCTGAATATCACTTAAATTTGAAACATCAGCTTTGACAGCAATCGCTTCACCACCAAAAGAAATTATCTCATCTACTGTTTCATTTGCCCCAGATTCAGAATTAAAATAGTTCACAACTACTTTGGCTCCTTCTTTTGCTAGTCTAACAGATATGGATCTTCCAATATCTCTTGCACCTCCAGTGACTACAGCTACTTTTCCTTTAAATATACTCATTAGATTTTTTTAACTGGATTTGAAAATTAGATTCCTAATGCCTGACCGCCACCAACCTGAATCGTTTCGGCGGTTAGAAATGAAGCATCTTTACTAGCTAGGAAAGAAACCACTCCAGCAACATCTTCTGGTTTACCTAACCTTCCAAGCATAATATTATTCGCCCAGGAAGCAAATACTTCTGGTTTTGTTGATTTAATTTGCTTATGAAATGGTGTGTCAATTGTACCAGGAGATACTGCATTTACTCGAATACCATATTCGGCTAAATCTTTTGCTAATGCTCTCGTAATAGTATGAACTCCTGCTTTGGATGTACCATAAATTCCAGCTCCTGGACCACCCGCATTCCACGCTGCGTTTGATGTATAGTTAATTATTGAAGGATTCTCTCCTTTTTTAAGGAAAGGTATTGCAGCTCTTGAAGCGAAAAATACTGAATCCAGGTTTAATGCCATTACAAATCTGTAAAATTCTGTTGTCATTACTTCAAACCTTGATCTTCCACCCAATCCACCTGCATTATTTACAAGCACGTCAATTCTTCCATACTTCTCACCAATTTTTGTGATGTTTTCAGTTACGGCTTCTTCTTTTGTAACATCAAATCCGCAATATTCAGCAGAAATCCCTTCTGCGACAAGTTCTTCAACTTTTTTAGCTCCTTCTTCATCTGCAATACCGTTTAACACTACAGTATATCCGTCTTTTCCCAATCTTCTTGCTACTTCAAAACCAATACCACCTGTGGCACCAGTTACAATAGCTACTTTTGTTTTTTTCATAATTATTTATTTTGCATTAAATAAAAATATTTTTTACTTCAGTGTAAGTACTTTCCTTCAATAATTAAAAAGCTGACCTTAAAAATTACCCTTAGGTTTTAATGGCTCAATTTTCGGACATAAAATCCAAATACTTGCCATTGCAATTAAAGACAAAGCAGCTCCAATAATAAAAGCAGGCGTATAATTTCCACCACTAGTTAAAATTGGAATCAAAGAAGTCAATCCAACTGCTCCCAACTTTGCTGCCATTCCTGCAAAGCCAGATAAAGTACCAACTGTTTTCTTTCCAAATAAATCACTTGGTAGGGTTTGAACATTTCCAATAGCTGTTTGGAAACCAAATAAGACAACTGCCATAATCAAGACGGCGTTGACAGGTGCGCCTGGATTAGACAGCGATAATAAAGAAGGCAACATAATCACACAACCAAGCGTAATGACCAATTTCCGGGTTTTATCAACCGTCCAGCCTACTTTTATTCTGTTTTGTGCCAAAAGACCTCCAAACCAAGCCCCCAACATTGCTCCAACATAGGGTACCCATCCATAAAGTCCAATGGATTTGACATCCATTCCATAGACTTCGTTTAGGTAAATCGGAATCCAAATCACAAACAACCACCAAATTGGGTCAATCACTGCAGATGCAATAATTACACCCCAACTTTCTTTATGCCTTAACAATTCTGGGGTGCTTGGATTGTATTCGTCCTTACTGCCTTCTACTTGAACTGAGTTCTTTTGACCACTCAAAATATACTGCCGCTCTTCTTCTGTTATCCAAGGGTGGGATTTTGGAGGAGATTTCACCAAAGTCATCCAGGGAATCAGCCAGAGCAGTCCCGTCAAACCAACCAAAACAAAGATTATTTTCCAGCTGAAATAAACGGTCAAAAATGCAATTAGGGGAATCGAAATAATGCCCCCAATGGCTGCACCTGAATTAAACAATCCTTGTGCGAATGCCCGTTCTTTCGTTGGAAACCATTCGGCGTTTCCTTTGGCTGCACCAGGCCAGTTTCCTGCCTCTGCAACCCCCAAAATGGCGCGAAAGATACCAAAACTCAATAAACCACGAGCCACTGCATGAAGGGCAGTCGCAATTGACCAAACGCCAATAGATAGCGCAAAACCCAAACGAGTTCCAATCCAGTCAAAAATCTTCCCGAAAATCGCTTGACCAAAGGCATAAGAAAAGATGAAAATGGTAGAAATCCATCCGTAAATCTCCTTGCGTTGATCATCCGTCTTCTCTGGATATAGGTCATTGGCGATGTCTGGCCAAAGAACCCCCAAAGACTGCCGGTCGATATAATTGATTATGGTAGCCAATGCAATTAAGGCGATTACCCACCATCTTAGTCCTTTTATTTTCATTTTGTTTAAATTGTAACCTCCGAATTAATTCGGCAGCCAAGTAAATAATACTGTTTTGTTTTCAACCAGCCCATTAAAATGGGCGGTTACTAATAATCCAAAAAATCATCTCTCTTGGGACTAAAAACATCAATCAACTGTCCATCCTTCAAGCAAGTACAACCGTGCATCACCATCGGCGGAATGTAATATGAATCGCCGCCTTTAATGATCTTAACCTGGTCGCCTATTGTCATTTCAAATTCTCCACTTTGCACATAAGTTACTTGCGAATGATGATGGTTGTGCATTGCACCAACGCCACCTGCTTTAAAGTCAGCAACAACGAGCATGATTTTATCATCGTAACCGTGAATTTGTCGTCGCAATAATGGGTCAACTTGTTCCCATTCCATTTCATCTTTAAAGAAAAATTCTTTGCTGTGTTTTGCTACACTCATATTCTAATTTTGAATGATTTAATTTTGAATTTTGAATGGGTCTTGCCACTCAAAATTTTGATTTCCTATTTTTTAATTATGTCTTGAATTTTCTGATTTGTCCAGATTTGAAAAGTGTATTATTTATTCGGCGCTGTCCCATCTCCAACAGTAGCTTCTCTAAACCACACTTCCGTATAATCTCCATTGGCATATTGTTTGGCTATATCACCATCATAAGTATCTGCTCCAGCACACCAAACCATATTACTTTTAGGGTCTTTTCCATTTGTTTGATTATAAGCACCTTGCTTGAAATAATTCAATTCTCCGGCATAGGCATTTTCACGTTCTACTCCGTCTTGACCAATTGGTACAAACAAGTTTTGGACTTGCTGAGGCATGTCGGCCTTTTTAGTATATTCTGATTTGATTAAATTTTTTGTAAAGGTCTTGGTTTCATGCCCCTCACTCGTAAAGGTGAGATACATAATGCCTTTGTGCACATTGATTTTGTAGCTAAATGCTTCACCTAACTCAATTCCATCTGCTGGTTCTTCAGGAAAATCTGCCGGGCTTGAACCGACAACAGACATATCATGCCCCCATACCGCAGAAGAATAATCCCATCTTCCGCCATTATCTTCGCCTGCGGTGTTGATTTCATAATTCCAAAAAACAGAGCCTTTAGTATGACCTGGGAATTTTTTGTAGAAGATTTTGCAAGGTTCGTTTTCATGCCCTTCGCCGCTGTGAATTTGCCCAACGACGGTCGAATAGGAAGCCGCCACTCTTGCATCGCCCGAAGTCGAAACGTGCATCACTTTGCAGGTGCCTGTTAGTTTGCCGCCTTGCTCGGGTGTCCATTCTCTTTTTTCGTGCAACTCTGTTCTCGTATTGCTGGAGTTTTTGGAAGTTACTCCTGAATTGGGTGTTTTATAAACGACCCAGCGCATTGTTCCGTCAATGACCGTGTAGAAAAAATCTTTGTGTTCAAATGCTGTGATGTCGTCCAAACGTGTGCCGTCTCCCAACATAATTTTGAATTTATCCATAAAAGGAATGACCTCGTTTGGATAAACTGTTCTATTAGCCAAGCCATCATTTGCTGCGAAATAGCCTTCATTTGAATAGGCATCATCGGGGATTTCAACGCTTGCTTCTTTAAACCAAACTTCGGCGTAATTGCCTGTTTCATATTGTTTTTGAATATCACCGCCGTGCGTTTCTGCACCTGCACACCAAACTTTATTTACGATTGGGTCTTTTCCATTTGTTTGATTGTAAGAACCTTGTTTGAAAAATAATCCTTCTTCTGCGTAAGCGTTTGCTCGTTCCACGCCGTCCTGACCAATTGGTACAAACAAACCTTTAACTTGCTCTGGCATATCTTCTTTGGTGGTATATTCCGATTGGATTAAATTTTTGGTAAATGTTTTGGTTTCATGCCCTTCGCTCTCAAATTTTAAACTCATAATTCCATCTTTCACCAAAACTTCATAAGTCAATTCTTCACCTAATTCAATTCCGTCCTCTGGTTCAGTTGGGAAATCTGTTGGTGTTTCTCCCACAACCGACATATCATAGCCCCAAATTGGATAAGAATAATCCCATCTGCCAGAATTGTCATCGCCTGCGGTATTGATTTCATAATTCCAAAAAACAGAGCCTTTAGTATGACCTGGGAATTTTTTATAAAATAATTTAAAGGGTTCATTTTCATGTCCGTCCGCACTGTGAATCTGACCAATGACCACCGAATAAGAAGCCGCTACCCGAGCATCACCAGTAGTGGAAACATTCATTACTTTGCACGTCCCCGTCAATTTTGCTTCCGACATTGCCGACCATTTTTTGGCTTGCCCCAATTCAGTTCTAATGTTGTTGGAAGTTCCGTGGGTATTGCCCGCATTGGGTGCTTTGTATACTACCCAATTGGTTTCACCGTCATTTTTGGCATAAAAGAAATCTTTGTGTTCAAAATCAATTGGATGACCAACATTTTCACCATTTCCTAAAATCAATTTGAAATGATTGAAGCAGGGGATGACATCGCTGGGGTACATTGTTTCTTGAGTTCCTGTTTTATCAGATTTTTCAGTGGGGTTGGAACAGCTAATTGGTATCAGGAAAATACCAAGAACTAAGTAAATTGATATGATTGTTTTTTTATTCATTTTCTAAATTTTGTTCTCCATGTCGGAGGATTTCTAAACTTTGAAAGTTTAGAAATCCTGATGTGCTATCAATTCATTTGTTCAATAATCGCCACTACTCCATTGTATGAAATAACACAGGCAAAAATCAACGACAAAATCATTCCTGTGTTCAATGCCCATCCTGCTTTGTGTTCGCCCATTAGTTCTTTTCTGTTTATCAAAATGATGATTCCGATAATGACCAACGGAAGAACAAATACATTAAAAACCTGTGTTAAAATTTGGGCTTGAATGGGGTTTGCACCAAAAATCGGAACTGCCAACCCAATGATACAGGCAACTCCTGTGATGATTTTAAATCGCGTGGAAGTGGTATCCAATTTGCCTTGCTGGTAATCGGCAATCATCAAAGGCGCGATCATTAAAATTGGGAAAACAGAAGACAAGCCTGCGGCCAATGTTCCCATAAAAAATATGGCAATTGCAAAGCGACCTGCAACGGGTTCGAGTGCGTAAACCATATCTAAAACTTTGTTGACAACTTTGCCATCTTCATAAAATGCACCCATTGCCACAGACATGATTGCACCACTGATTATGAAGATTAAAACTGCCGCCCAAAGGGCATCTCTTTGTTGTTCTTTGAGGTCGTTTTTTGTCCAGCCTTTGCCTTGAATAAAAAGCGGTCGAGAGATAAATGTTGCGGCTGCCATGGTTGTGCCGACAAATGCAGCAACCAACATTCTTCCGCCTTGGACTTGCGGAATGGCAGGGATAAATCCTTTGGCAATTTCAGCGGGGTCAGGTAAAATAACAAAGAGTGAAAGCAAAAAGGATAAACCCATCAGGGTGACGAAAAAGAGTAATATTTTTTCAAAAATGGCATATTTTCCTTTCCACAAAATGGAATACATGATGCCAATGACAATTATGGCAATTATCAAGACCCACCAATATTCATTGCCTTCAATGGCAGGGATAAAAAGGGCTAATGTTTCGACAATGGCATTTGCAGAAATGCCTAAAATTCCGATGAGCGAATTCCATTGTCCAAAGGTGATTCCGATGATGATTAGAATGGCGATTAAGCCTCCAAATTTCAAGCGCTTTCGAAAGGCAAACAAGGCGGTTTCACCCGTCACTAAATAATATCTTCCATACGCTTCCATCAAAACCCATGAAAATAAACAACTCAATGCCAATACCCACAACAATTGCATCCCATAGCTGCTTCCAGCAACTATCATAGAAGTCACACTTCCGGTTCCGATGGTATAGCCAATGGCAAAAATGCCAGGGCCTATTCCCAGTAGGAAAAGATAAAGTTGTTTTAGTATGGATTTTTTTTGTAACATCCTTTTGAAAAAAGCAGGAAAACTACCCTTGGATTTGCAGGGCAGTATTCCTGCGTAAGTCCTAACCAAATAAAACCAAATTAAATCTTATCGGGGAGGCATAAACCTCCCCGAAGAGTCTATGTATTTACTCTCACTAATTGTATGAAACTTAAACTCGATTATTCTTTGCTAGGTTGCTACTAGAGTAGCCTCCTTTTCTAATTCAATTGACCTTGGCAACTTGAGTTTGCCGTGTAAAAGTGAATCAATGACTTACCTCCAAATCGTAATATTTTACCCGTGCAAATGCGCCTTCTTCTTTTGCTGACAAATAATTGCCTGCTTTAAAATAATTCTCAAACACACCCCATTTTTCCATATGGATGCCATCATAAACGACAGATTCATTGTCATTCAAAATGACTTCCATTCTACCCTCTGAGGCAATTATTTCAAGTGTAAATTTTTCATTTCCAACTTCTTTCGAAAAGTTAAATCCATCGTCGTCAGTCCAGGCGTCAGTATGTAATATTTCGGTATCTGAGGCATTCAAATCTTTAAGTTCTTTGGTTTTGACACGTACCTTTCCATTTGTCCAATAAATCTTCAACATCGGAGGTGCGTTATTGTCCTTTGCGTCAATTAAGTCTCTTTGTTCGTTCGTCAATCTTCCGTGAATTTGCATTATGATAACGCGGTCACCGTCAGAAATATCCTCCAATTTCAAAGTCCCTTTCATGCGGCCTCCTTGCGCAAAAGTCCAATTCGTGTTATTGCTGCCCGGCACCATTTGTTCACGCAATTCTGTTCGTGGATAGGAAGAATTTGGCGTAGTTGCCCCTCCTGGATAAGTGTAAAAAACCAAAGACCCGTCGGTGGAATCGTTATACATGAAATCCTTCAATAAATCATTATTGGCATAATCTAAAATTTCAGGTGGTTTCACTTCGATTGGACCGCCATTGCCAACTGGCAAAGTCACTTTCCAATGATTCAAATCAATATGAGGCAAAAAATAATCTACACCTTCTACCAATTTCTCTTCTTCTTCAGGAGGGGGAGGAGGAATATAATCGCTAGTTGGGCGCTCAATTCCTTTATTGCAACCCATAGCCAATAGAAATAAAATGGGAAAAATTGATTTGAAAAAGAGTTTAAACGAGTGTTTAGCCATTATTATAGCTTGATAATTGAAAAATCGCAGAGTGACTAAAAATATAGTCACCTTGCGATTTCTTTTTATCCGATAATTAATTCTCCATAATTGAAAAATCGTCTAATCTACACTCTACATCTACGTTATTGAAATAGATAGCTATATGTGTATTAGACCCAGAATTGAACACAATACTTTCCTGGACATAAGCATTAGGATCGGTCTGGTCATTTACTGTAAGTGAAGTAATCGTTGCTGCGGCAATTTGAGAAGGATCTGTCAAAACAGTCCCATCTAAAATAGAAACAGTTAAACTTCCTACAGGATCAGCTTTCATTGTATAATAAAATGAAACGGTATATTCCTTGTCTGGCTCCACTTCAACTAATTGATAACCGATTCGAGAACCATCAGTAGGTAATTTGGCAGCCTGAGAGCCACTATTTGTTGGACTTGATGTAATCTGGATAACACCTCCTAAATCACTTTGTCTCCAACAATCTCGACCATCAAGGGCAGAACCGCAATTTGCTCCTGAAGGATCATCATCTTCAAATCCTGCTTCACTAATCGATGCAATGAATCCTAATGCTATGGTTACTTCCATTGTAGCCACATCCATCTTACCTGTAACACTGTATGTAGTCAAGGTTACTGTGTAAATACCATCTTCATCATAAGTATGTGAAGGATTCATTCCTGTAAACTGAAAACCGTCGCCAAATTCCCAAAGCAGCATTACCGCACCCACAGAAGCATCCATGAATTCAACGGTTCTGTAGGTATCTGGATTTTGATTGGTCTCAAATGTAAAGTCTGCTGTGACTGGTGCTTGGATATCAACTGTCTTTTCTAAAGATGCTGACAAACCTGCTGCATTTGCAACCTCAAGCCTAACAGTGTAAACGTCATGAGTAGCATAAACATGAGTTGGAGATTCCTCTGTTGAAGTATTTCCGTCGCCAAAATCCCACATATAGCTAACTGCATCCGTTGATGTATTAGTAAATGTATATTCTAGATAATCATCTGGACTTTGAGCAACATCAAATCCTGCCGAAGGAGGTACTGCACCGTCTGCTCCAACTTCAATTGAGAATTCATCTAATCGGGCTTCAACGGGTCCGTTATAGAAATAAATGGCAACGATATCATTGTCTCCAGAATTAAAAGATAATTTCTGCTCTAAATATTCATCAGGGTTCGATGTGTCGTTTACCGTTACTGAACCGATGGTGTTATCAAGAGCTTCCTGCGTAGTTGTAATTTCTCCTCCATTTTGCGTTACACCTACTATAGATACAACTACCCAAGGGTCAGACGAATTGTCTAACATAGTGTACCAAAATCTCAAATCATAATTCGTATTAGGTTGTACCGCAAATTCCTGGTAACCAATCCGAGTTTGGTCTTCAGGTAATTTGGCACCTTGATCTCCAAATGTTACTGGGCTACCAGTAATCTGAATAACACCACCTAATTCACTTTTTCTCCAGGAATCCCGTCCATCACCTGTACCATCAGGTAAGGTATTATCTTCAAAACCAGGTTCTACAATAATTGGTTGAAATGGTCCTTCAACAACCTCAACATCCATGGTTATCATATCTGATTCTCCCCTTCCATCACTGGCAGTTAATGATACTGGGTAAGTACCCTCTCCTGGAAATGTGAATGTGGGGTCTTGTTCAGTTGATGTATTCCCATCGCCAAAATCCCATAAATACGTGGTAGATTCAGTTGATAAATCGGTGAATTTAATGGTTCTAAAATCCTCCAGTGTCGAAGCATAGGTAAAGTTAGCTGAAGGTAAAATAGTGTCCGGAATAGAATTCGATTCCGGCAGGTCATACTCGAATGCGCTTTCACAGCTATTTACAAATAGCGCAATCGATAAGCATAAGAACAATTTAATTGCTCTTCGAAAAGGATTGATTATATTTTTCATTTTTTTATTTTTCCAATTAAAAAAACTACTGCTCGGGAGGATTTGTAATCCGACTCTGTCGGACTTGGTCGGATTACAAATCCTCCCGAGCAGTTTTCTTTTTTAAATCAAGAACTTATTATTCAATCAATATCCTGGGTTTTGTGTTAAAAGCCCGCCACTTAAATTAATTTCTCTTGCAGGAATTGGCAATAATAATTTTCTTGCGCTATAACTACTATATCCCATTTCGGCAGCATGCGCGCTTAAGACAGGATCAGCAACTCCGAATCTCAGTAAATCATAGAATCGTTGATTTTCAAAAGCCAATTCTACCCGTCTTTCATCCAATAATGCGTCTTTAGTAAGCGATGAAGGACGATCATCCACAGGATCAAATCCTGCTCTTACTCTAACCTCCATGTAAGCGTCTATTGCACTACCATCATTCGTGGAAGTTCCTCCTGCCATAATAGCCTCTGCGTGCATCAACAATACATCTGCATAACGCAAAACAATCACATCATTACCCGCATCACGAGGACTTGAACCATAAGTAGGTGGAGTGACTGAAATATCAGATCCTTCAGGTAAAAATTTGGCTACCTCAATCCAAGTGCCTGTATTCCAAAAAGAAGTTTCAGTTCTATTTCCTCCAAGAGAACTAAAAACTGCTACGAGATTATCGTTGACCATGTTGTGGCCATCTTCCCTACCCTGGCGAATTGTCGCTGTAAATTCAGATGAAAAACTTTGACTTTCCAAAGGATTTCCTAAAGCATATTGGACAGCAAAAAGGATTTCGTTGTTCAATTCATTATAAAAGACATCATTGAAGTCAGCTTCTAAACTAAATTCTCCGCTACTAATAATTGCCTCGCACAATTGCTGCGCTCCTGAATAGTTGGGGCTTGGCTGTGTCATGTAAGCCTTTGCCAGGAGACCTTGTGCAGCTGCTTTCGAAGCCCTAGATTTATAGCTGTTATCCAAATTGTCAATCGCTTCTTGAAGATCTGACTCGATTTGCTGATAAACCTGATCTACAGCCACTCTCGTAAAGAGTAAATCATTTTCTGTAGGTCCTACTACTGTAGTAACCAAAGGCACATCGCCATACAATCTAACCAATTTAAAATAGGCAAAAGCTCTCAAAAATTTAGCCTCAGCCGCATAAATGGCTTGATTCTTTGGATCTGCCGCATCAATAAAATTCAGGATATTATTTGCCCGAAAAATAACCTCGTACATAGATTGATAAAAATCCTCTGATTGGATATTATCAGGATTAACTCTGTATCTGTGAAAATCAGCTTTTGTACCTTCTAATGTTGCCGTCCGGGTATTATCAGTACGCATTTCGGACAACATATATTCAAATTGTACTCCCCGATTAGCTCTGGTTATATTGGTCTCTGTATTTTCATTGACCCCTTGTATGGCATCATAAATACCTATGATTCCAGCTAAAACGTCCTCATCCGTTTCAAAGAATGCATCCACAACAATTGCAGAATCCGGCAATGGATTTAAAAAACTGTCTTCACAGGAATGAAAAGCTATTCCTATTACAGCAAGAATTATTAATTTGAGATATTTCATTATTGTTGATTTTTTTAAAATTAAAATTTAACGTTCAGACCAAATGATATGGTTCTAAACAAAGGTGTACCAGCTCTTTGAGAGCCATAAGCTCTGGGACTGTTATTGGTATCAATGTATTCAGGATTGAATCCGTGATAATCATCAGAAGTTTTATAAATCAAATTCTGACCAGTTGCATAAACTCTTAAATTTTCTAAACCAACCTTAGATAATTGAGCTTTTGAGAAGGTGTATCCAATGTTTACATTTCTCAATGAAAAGTAGCCTGCACTTTGTACGACATCGTTCGTCAATACTTTTGGTTGGAGGAAAGAAGTATGAGGTACTATTCCAGCGGCAACAACAGCTTCATAATCAGAGGTAGAACCTTGCCAATGTGTTTCAAAATATTGGTCTCCAATATTTTTCACTTCAGCACCTTGACTTCCTTGAATCATAACAGAAAAATCAAAATTTCCAATTATAAATTCATTGGTAAAACTCCATATCAATTCCGGATAAGGATCTCCCAGAATCGTCTTATCTGCATCTGTAATTAATCCGTCACCATTTAAATCTCTTACGATTACATCTTCTGCAGTACCGTTAATTGGAATATAAGGCGAGTCATAATATTCAGTCGCTAACTCCGCATCTACGACAAATCCGTAAAAAGAGGAGATAGGATTACCTACTAAGTTTATCCATTGTGAATTTCTGCCAAACCCATCTTCCAATAATGCTCCATTTGATTCACCAAAACTGATTAATTCATTTTTGTTTGTAGATGCAATTACTGTGGAATTCCATCTAAATTTCGAGTTTCTGACATTTACGGTTCTCAATTCAAACTCGATTCCGGAGTTCTCTACCTCACCCAAATTGACAATACCGCCAGTAAAGCCGGTCACATAAGAAACCGGGTTTTCTAATAGTAATTGATCACTGGTTCTTACATAATAATCAAATGATCCTGTTACTCTGTTATCTAAAAACCCAAAATCAATTCCAGGGTTAAATTCCTTCGAAGCTTCCCACTGCAATAATGTATTTGCTATGTTACGAGCAGAAACACCAGGAGAAATACTGCCTTCAGTGATAGCATTGGAAGTGTTCAATAATGCCAGATAAGGATATGCATTAATAATATCATCACCCACACTGAAATTCTCATTACCTGTCAGTCCATAGCTAACTCTGAACTTTAATATGCTTAGGAAATCACTTTCATATAAGAAATCTTCATTGTGCGCATTCCAACCTACAGAAACTGCAGGGAAATTACCCCATTTTGAATCTACACCAAAAACAGAACTGGCATCCCGTCTAAATGAAGCATTTATTAAATATTTATTTGCGAAAGCATAGTTAAGCCTTGCGAAATAACCAATCTTATTTTTTTCAACATTGACTTCTTCAAATTCTGAAACGGTAGTTGCTCCTTGTAAATTTTTAAGCAAATCATTAGAGTATCCAGTACCTTCAATGACACTGTTTTCAAATTGCCTTCTTTGGAAAGTTGCACCTACCAATACACCAAACGAGTGGTCATTTAATTCTTTATTATAAGATAAAGTATTATCTGTAATCACTCTGGTACGTACCCTGTTTTGTAATTGATAAGAAGCTCTGCTTGCCTGTGCATGATGTTTTGTTCCGTTCCATCTGGTTCGCTTACGGTTTTCTAATGTAATACCCAGGGATGTTCTCGCTGAAAGCCCATCCACAATTTCATAATCTAAATAGGTTGAGCCCAACAGCTTAGTTTTATACTCATAATGTTCTCTTTCAACATATTGAGCATATGGATTCATGTCTCCTGATGTCCGTGGTCGGCTGGAACCAAATTCATCAGTAGTATCTATATCAATATTTCTCAAATGATTTTCCAAGAAATAATCGCCAACTCCAACATCCGGATAATTGTCTCTGTTAATATATGGCAATGTTTCTTCCGTATGGTAAATAGGCAACCATGGAGATTGTCTGATTGGGTTATGAATTGAGGTAGGTAAAGCTCTTCGTTTTGAATAAGAAGGGGTGGCACTCAATCCGAATTTCAGATTGTCCGTAATTCTGGTATCCATCTTTAATTTTATGGAGTACAATCTGTAGTTATCCGTAATTACAACTCCTTCATCACCCACAGTCCTCAATGCTGCGCTGAATTTTGTCTTTACATTTCCACCTCTTGCAGAAAATGAATGACTCGAAATGTTTCCGCCATCAAAAAATACATCTTGCCAATCTCTGTCAATACCCGTTACTGCGACTAATTGTTGTGCGTATTTCGTATGATTGGTAAGGGTTCCGGATTGAGCTAATTCAAATTCAGCCCAGTCTGCAACACTCTTTTTATAATCATCACTTCCGAATGCCTCTTTCCTACCTATATATGATTCATAACTAAATTTAGTTTTTCCAGCTTGTCCGCTCTTTGTAGTAATCATGATCACACCATTTGAACCTTCACTACCATAAATGGCAGCAGATGCAGCATCTTTTAAGATTTCAAATGATTCTATATCGTTCATATCCAAGTTGCCTAAGAAATCAGCATCTACAACTAACCCGTCAATTACGACTGCAGGTCCTGTATTGGCATTTATAGAACCAAACCCTCTAATGGTAATCGTAGGAGCACCACCGGCTTCGGCATTAGTTGCCTGGATATTAACCCCAGACACTTGACCAATCAATGCATCATCTACTCTTGATACGGCTATCTGGTCTAAATTTTTATTTTCAACTTTGGAAACAGAGCCAGTTAAGTGTGATTTTTTCTGAGTGCCATAACCAATAACTACTACCTCATCCAAAAGTGTTGTATCACTTTGTAAAACGATGTTATATGCACTTTCAGAACCAACAGTTACTTCCTGAGTTTTGAATCCTGTATAACTAATAACAAGTATAGCACCCTCTTCGGCTTCTATTGTAAAACTTCCATCAAGACCTGTAATCGTTCCTGAGCTTGTTCCTTTTATAGAAACAGTTACCCCAATCAAAGGTAACCCATCAGCTCCTGAAGTGATGACCCCAGTAATGGGTTTCATTTCTTCTGCCCAATGAGTATTTCCTTGGGAAAGGGAAGGCAGGCATAGCAACAAAGCCATCAGACAAAATGCCCAAACGGAATTGTTGGAATGATTTGTTAATTTTGTTGTCATAATTTAATTTTTTTAAATTTTTCTACATTTTGCTCACCTTCGGGTGGGCATTTTTTATTTGTAAAATGTTCAATTTCAAGTATAAACTTCCCTTCTCAAAATGTCTTGCACTTTAAGTCATTGGTAAAGACAGAAGGGTTGAAAAATTGAAATTTTACTAAATGAAAGGGCTTTGACAATCTACGCGGATTGCCAAAGCCCTTTAGCTTGAATTGTTGTGGTTGTTCCGTTTCATACCCTTTGTATTTTTAATTTATGAGAATAATTGTTTAGACCTATTCTTGTCCGTTTCCTTGTCGATTCTTTAAACTCTGACTGTATTCAAAAACATCTTTCAAATGCATGCGCATAGCTGAAGCAGCCTTTTCTGGCTCTTGTGCAATAATGTGTTTCAAGATAATTTCATGTTCTTCCATCGCAGTGGTCATCCGACTATCATTACAAATATCCAGCTTGATAAAATTATTAATAATGTCGGGTGTGATAATCAGCATCAAGGATTTCAAAACCGTATTTTTGCTCGCCTCTGCAATTTTCAAATGAAACATCAAATCTTCTTCAACTGCCTGTTGATTCAATTTTACTTTATTTGCATAAGCTTCTAAAGCTGCTTTGATGTCTGCAAGATCCTGGTCAGTTCTTCTCAATGCGGCGAGTTTTGCCGACTCGGTTTCTAACAATACTCGTGTTTCGACAAGCGAAGCAAAGTCGCTGTTTTCTATTTTCAAAACATCTGATATTAATCCTTCCAAAGCAGTGATGCCAATGCCTGCAACGATGGTTCCGCTTTGAGGAAGGGTTTTTAAAATTCCGTAGAATTCCAATTTTTTAATGGCATCTCTGACGTTGCTTCGCCCAACTCCCAATTTTTCAGAGAGTTTTCGTTCAGGAGGTAGCTTGTCGCCTGGGTTCAATTGACCTGAAGTGATCAATTCTCGTATTTGCCGAATGATTTTATCAACGGGCGATTCTATTCTGATTTCCTGAAAATTATTGAGTACGTCGAAGTTTGCCATGTGGTTTTTTTCTTTTTTTGGTTAACTGGTAATTGGTTGACCAATTTTTGGTAAGCCAAAACTATAACTTATTTTTGAAATGCAAAAATTTTTGATGGTTTTTTGTGAAAATTGCCTTATTTGGTTTTGAAATTGGCTAAGGCAGCTAAACGTCTTGAAGACGTGAATAATATTGATTTTCGGTTCGGAAACCGAAAATATCCTTGCTCTTAGCCGGACGATTAGGTTTGGAAATTGGGAATCACATTAAGAAGATTCCTTCACTACTACATGGTCTTGTTAAGTCGTGAAACTTATTCCCGACTATATATTAAAAGAATAGCGATTTTGAAGTTTCTAAACTTCAATTGGATATTGGGCAGGTCTTCAAGACGATTCGTGTTAAGTTTGGTTTCTGTATTGAATTTTAAAAAATACTATTTACTGATACCCAATTTTCCGCTGATTCATTTATAAGATAACTAGAAAAGAGATTCATTTTTCGTATTTCGCTAGCGTAATGCGAATACAGACTATTTAGTTTTTTGAAAAAAATTTAGTTTTCGATCTATTTAAACAGTTTATTTTTCGCAATTTATCTTTACGGAATACGAAAGTCTAAAAACCATATTACACATTATATGCATAAGGTGTAAAAATAGAATAAACCTTTAAATATTGGATTTTGTAAATACCTGAGAATCAATGCTAGTCCGTATATTCTTTGCTCGGATAAGCTTCGAAAATTATACAGTTTTGGGAGGAGTGGGTAATTCACGAAAACACAAAATAGGATAGATAATAAACAGTAAATATTTTACCTTTAGTCTTAAAATGAAAATTCAATTTAAAAATGGTGTAACTGCTGAATTATATAGTGAAAGTCAAGATAAGGAATTTGCTTTTGCTAATTCCACTCATTTATATGGTGCAGAGAGAAGCTATCGAATCCGATTTATCTCTAATACTGATTTTTATCAAAACTTTAAACTACACCTTACAAAAGAAGGAGAAAAAATTATTCGGTGGAGAAGAACAACACAATCTATTTATTCAAATGCTCCCAACGAAATAAGAGAGGTGATTGAATCCTTGTTAAATTACACTGAAAATTCTGACGTGCAAGGAAGCCCACCAGAAGAAAAACAAGATTTTAATTTCAAAAATAATGAATATTGATTTTACGGAAAATACCAGTTCGTTTAGTCTAAAGAGAAAGGACTGTGATTAATTTCGCAGTCCTTTCTCAGTTTTTGGAACAGAAACCTAGAGAATGTTTAATTACCATGAAACCGATTTTTTGAAATATTTTGAGTAAATTCACTTCTGTCATTTTCATAAATCATTGATAATCAATTAAATTCTCACCAAATGAAAAATCCAATCAACATCAACTTCAAGTATTTGAGTTTTGTTCTGTGTTTTTACAGCTTAACCTTTTTCAATCCATTAGTAAGTTTAAGTCAATCGGATAACTCTGCAGCAATTCTCGCTATTAGCGAAAAAACTATATGACTGGTAAAATCGCCAGTCTTACCTTAGCAGCCAAAAGAGACTGCGTATGGTTGACAAATTAATACAAAGCATCAAATCAGGTTTCAAGTCAGTTAGTGAACACCGTTATAAGAATGCTCAAATAGGTTTAGATGACTATCTTCAAACAGGTTTTGCGATGTTCCATTTAAAAGACCCCTCATTGAATCATTTTCGCGAGAACTATCCTGAACGCGAAGCTAATCTTAAACGGATATACGGGGTGGAATTTTTACCATCTGATACTGCCCTTCGAGAAGGTATTGATGGGATTACCCCCAAAGATATTCAAGAATGCTTTCGGATTCCGATACAAGCGATTGGAAATGAGGGGATTGTGGAGGATTACAAAGTATTGGGTCGTTATCATTGCATCTTGTTTGATGGTACTCAGCACTATTGCAGTGCCAAACAGCCTTGTGAACATTGCCTGACTAAAGTCTATCGTAACAAAAAAGGAGAGGTCACTAAAACGACTTATTCACATCAAGCATTGGCTTCGGTTATGGCTCATCCTGAACACAAAGAGGTTTTTCCAATAGCCTGCGAAGCGATTGTC
>JBGTQJ010000019.1:100897-154717 GCA_041941305.1 Saprospiraceae bacterium | reverse complement strand
TTTAACAAAGATATAAATTTCAAAAAAATACTAAAAAAGCACGCTAAACACATACAAATATCTATTTTGATTGTTTTGGTGACCTCAAATTTCCACCATAGTTTTTAATTAATTGGTGATAATTGTCACATTGTATGACAGTTAACAAAAATCAAACACCTTCTTAATTTTTCTTCTCCGAAAACCATTGTTTTACAACCTGCTCTGCAGGCTTCTTATTTGGGGTAAAACTTCCATTTTCAACTCCTCGATAGCTCAAATCACAAGGAAATTTCCACCATAAAATTCCACGACACCATTTTCGATTGTCAATAGATTCGAAAATAGCTTCGTAACACCTTTTTTGATGTTCTCCATTGTAAGCACCCCTTCGCTCACCTGCATGCGGATGTTTCCAAGGAGCGTTGATACTTCTAAACCCTATTTCCGTAAATACAATGGGTTTTTTGTATCGTCTATTTACTGTTTCGATTTTGGGGACGACTCCTTCAAATCCCTTTTTTAGCTCTTCTTTAGAGGCATTTTCTCCATTTGCTAAGGGATAATAGCAGTTCAAACCAATAAAATCCAACTCATCCCAAAAGGAAACATTTTCGAATTCTTTCCCCCAATTGGCGGCATAAGTCAATTGCCCAGAATATATGCCTCTTATTTTTTTAATCAATCGCCTCCAATCTTGTTCTCTTTCCAAAGTTGACTTTGCGAATTCTACACCCAAACAAAACATGGGCATTTCATAGATTTCTGCCATAAAAGCATAATGGGAGATCCAATGATGGTAATAATGGAAAAAATGTTGCCATTCCTCCTCAGAATTCATTTTCACATCTCCCGGCCAACTGCTGGAATGCAGCCATATTTGAGGTTTTAGCATCACAGACATGCCCATTTTTTTCGCCATGGCATTGGAGTGGATGACACTTTCATCATTCTCTGAGCCAGGTCGATTGGTGATGCCAATAAATGTGGCTTGATTGGGATTTCTCATGTATCCATAAGGAACAATAGCCACCGCGTTGGAGCCCAATTCAACTAACTTCTCCAAAGATTGGGTAGCCCTTTTTGAACCATAACCATTATAAATTCTATATCCTTCATGCGCAAAATTAAAACCATTGAGGTAGTGTAATTGTGGGTTATGGGTTGTGGGTTGTGGGTTATGGGTTATAGGTCGTTTTTTCAAGTAGGCTAGCCAGCCTTTTTCCAGGCGTTGAATTTCATCAGAGGTTGGTACCCAATCATTATATTTTTCTAAAAAATTCTCCTTTCCAAATTCGATAATTACGAACTCCACAAAAGAAGCTGACAGGCAACCAGTCAATAATCGAGAGCCCCTATTGATCACTTCATCATCCAAAATATCCGAAAGTGGAATAATATTACCTGAATCGTACAATCTTTTTGCCCAATATTGAAAACCTTGTTTTTGCCATTTTTCAGAAAAGTATATTGCCAAACCTCTTTCCAGAGCCATCGTCCTGGGTTTGCCTATTAACTGTCTGATTATCAATTCATTTTCTTTACCAATAAAATTTCCGCCATAGGTTTCATTAAGAACAGTATGTACCTCTCTATTGACAAAATTAACATGTGCATGTTCAGTATTGTGAAGCATCAAGCCTTTTTGTTCTGTAGAAGTATATAGAAAATGGTTGATTTTGGGTAGTTTTTTTGATGTACCGGTAAACTCATAAATTTGTTGAGCTGCCCTTTCTGAAAGAGCTGCCAACTCCTCCAAATCATTACTGCTTTTGCTGTGACCATGCTCAACTGAAAGGAAGCGATAATGAGCAGTTTCCAGTATCACCTCAGAACCTTTACTGAATTCAAAATTTACTTCATGTTGAATTTCCCAGGTTTGACCATCCAAAAAACCCAAAAGCACCCTGCGGTTATTCTGATACATTTCGTAATCAAAATTGCCCCAACTAAATAAATTCCAATCTGTAGCCAATTTATTCTCAAGAAAGGAAATAATGGACTCATCGTTCAAGCCGGTGATCAAAGTCAAGGGATTTAAGGGATTCATGGGATTGGGGTAAAAAGGTAGGATAGCGACGGTGGAGGCATCTTCAAACTGCCGATTGTTGAAGTGAATTTTGCCATTGGTGATTTTTAGCAGTAGATCATTCAGCAAATCAGAAACCACTCTATTTGCATTGGGTGTCCCAATAGTTATTAGAGGTTTCGTTTTACATTCTTCTGCGGTGATTTCGCTACAGGATTTTATACTAAGCCTTAGAAAGTCCTTGGTTTTTTCTTTAAAGGTTTCCCCAATTTTCTTAAAATCTGCTTCCAATTTCCCAGTAGGATACACCAAAACAACCTGTGGTTTTTCTTCTGACCAGAAACTTCGGCTAAGTTGACGTCTAGTGGGGAGTTCATCTGCAGAATTGGAAATTTCAGGACCTGGCTGGCCCTGGGTTGTACAACATGTAAAAGTGATAGCAATAAGCGCCAGGAGGCAAAATGGGTGACGTAGAGGTTTCATAAAGCGAAGATAAGAAGTTCAAAACTGTTTTTGAGATCTTCAAAAACCTCAGTCAATTTGGCAATCTTATTTCGTGAATGTTCCTAAAACGACTCTCTCAACTCAAAAGTCTTTCTCATTTTTGAATATAGACTCCCCGCCTCCTGAAAATTCAGTGTTTGCTGGCCATCAGAAAATGCTTTTTCCGGTGTTGCATGTACCTCCATAATCACCCCATCTGCGCCTGCCATAATGCTGGCCAGGGCCACATTTTCAACAAAGCGACGAACACCAATTCCATGTGAAGGGTCTGCAATTACAGGTAAATGCGTTTTCTCCTTTAAGATGGCAATGGCATTGATGTCCATACAATTGCGGTATGCTTTTTCGTAAGAGCGAATGCCTCTTTCACAAAGCATTATTTTTTCATTTCCGTTGGAAAAAATGTATTCAGCAGCTTGCAGCAATTCATCAATTGTTCCAGATATGCCTCTTTTTAATAATACTGGTTTGTCTAATTTACCCAGCGCATCCAACAAATTGAAGTTCTGGGAATTACGTGCTCCAACTTGAAAAATATCTACATAATCTATCATATCCTCTATCTGCTCCACCATCATGACTTCTGTAATGATTTTAATTCCTGCTTTCCTGGCTCGTTCATACCAAATTTTCAATCCCTCAATTCCCAGGCCCCGAAAAGAATAAGGAGAACTGCGCGGTTTGTAAACACCTCCCCGCATTATTTTAATGTCGTTTTTCAACAAATGGTCGATAGTGTTTTCGATTTGCTCCTCTGACTCAATAGAGCATGGACCTGCCATAATAGAAAAGTTTCCAGTCCCAATCATTGATGAATCTCCTAAGCTAATTTTTGTATCATGGACGCGCCATTTTTTGCTAACCAATTTGTAAGCATCACTTACTCGGTGAATGTCACGAACTCCCTCCAATGTACCAATGGAGCGAATGTCAAATTCCTTTTTTCCAACACAAACGATATAGTCAGAAAATTGAGTTTGTACCCGATTTCCTTTATAATTAATATCCTTGAGTTTACTTTTCAGCCTCAAAATTTGCGCTCTGGAAATGTTTTTTTCTAATTGAATAATCATATCCTATTTATTTTAACTTCTGTTTAATCAGGTGATTCTAAGTGGTTTAAAATGGTTCCAGGTGGTTCAAAGTTGTTTAAATACTTGTTGCACAATTTGAAACAACTTTGAACAACCTTTCCTCCTATCACTTAAATCACTAGTTTAACTATACACCAACAAGTGATCCTCTAATCATCCCTACAAATTCAGCAATTGTGTTTTCCAAATCTTCTCCAATGGCCAAAGCTTTAATAAAAGCACTTCCAATTATTGCCCCATTTGCATATTGACAAGCAGTTGAAAAAGTTTCATTATTGGAAATCCCAAAACCTATCAATTTGGGATTTTTCAAATTTAACCGATGAATTCTTTCAAAGTAGGCTATTTGCTTTTCCGAAATACCTTTTTTGGCTCCGGTAATTGAGGCATTCGAAACCATATAAATAAAACCTCTCGTCAATTCGTCGACTTTTCTGATTCTCTCTTCACTAGTTTGAGGAGTAATTAAAAAGCTGATTCCCAAATCGTATTTTTCAAATAAATGTTTGTAGGATGATTCATATTCAAAAAGTGGTAAGTCCGGCAAAATCACTCCGTCAATTCCTACTTCCATACATTTTTGAATAAATGCCTCTTCTCCATACTGCATCACCTGATTAAAATACCCCATCAAAATCAATGGAATGTTGGAATGCGCTCTAACCCTGGCAATTTGTTCAAAAAGCAAGGGCAAAGTCATTCCATTTTTCAAAGCCTGGGTTCCACTTTCCTGAATTGTAGGACCATCCGCAAGCGGATCAGAATAAGGCATCCCAATCTCAATTATATCAACTCCTTCGCGTTCTAAATCAAGCACAATACTTTCAGTATCATTTAGATTGGGGTATCCGGCTGTGAAATAAATATTGAGAATGTCACCAGATTTTTGCCTGAATAGTTGTTGGATACGGTTCATGGATTTTCGTTTTTAAAGTGTTTAACATAAGTAGCCAAATCTTTATCTCCCCTCCCAGATAAATTAATGACCACTACCTCCTCTTTTCCAAATTCCAATACTTCCAAAGCTGCAAATGCATGAGCAGACTCCAGCGCTGGTATGATTCCTTCCTTCTTTGCCAAAAAATAAGCAGCTACCAATGCTTCTTCATCTGAAATACTAACCGCTTCCGCCCTTCCTGTATCAATCAAATGAGCATGCATAGGTCCAATTCCTGGATAGTCTAATCCAGCAGATATCGAGTAGGGTTCGATGATTTGCCCATCAGCTGTTTGCATCAAAAGTGTCCGACTACCGTGAATAATCCCCTTAGAACCCAAAACACTCGTTGCAGCAGATTCTCCCGAGTGAATACCCAAACCGGCAGCTTCCACTGCAATCAGTCTAACTTCTTTTTCATTTAAATAATGATAGTAAGCCCCGGCTGCATTACTACCTCCACCAACACAGGCAATTATCGCATTTGGTTTTTCATTACCAGTTTGCTCTTTCAATTGCCATTTCATCTCTTCCGATATTACAGATTGAAAGCGGGCAACCATATCCGGGTAGGGATGGGGACCAACAACAGAACCAATAATATAATGGGTGTCTTCAGGGTTGTTGATCCAATCTCGAATCGCCTCGTTCGTCGCATCTTTTAATGTCTGACTTCCCGATGTAGCAGGTCTGACTTCAGCTCCCAGCATCCTCATTCGAGAGACATTTGGTGCTTGCCTCTCGATATCAATGGAACCCATATACACGATGCATTCGATACCCATCAAAGCACAAACAGTAGCCGTTGCGACCCCATGTTGACCAGCGCCAGTCTCAGCGATAATCCTGTTTTTCCCCAACCTTTTTGCCATCAATATTTGTCCTATCGTATTGTTGATTTTGTGTGCTCCGGTATGATTGAGGTCTTCTCTTTTTAGATAGATCTGAGTTTGGTAATGGGCGGAGAGCCGCTCGGCAAAGTAAAGTGGAGAAGGACGCCCGACATAGTGTTTTAATAAATCCCGAAAGGCTTTTTCGAAATCAGGATCCGCCATTATTTCCAGGTATTTCTGGCGTAATTCCTCCACATTAGGATAAAGCATTTCTGGAATAAATGCACCTCCAAATTCACCATAATAACCGCGTTCATCTATATTTATCATAGTTGAATAATTTGCTGAAAAAACATTAAATTTGTAATAATCAAAAAAATCATCATGGTTGATACCATCGAAAAAAATTATACTGTAGAAGAATATTTCGAGTTTGAAAAAACGTCTGAGATTCGTCATGAATATTATTATGGAAAACTCATCCCTATGTCCGGAGAAAGCAAAAACGCTAACCGTCTTGCAAGGTTTTTTATTGAATGGTTTAGTCTATTATTAAGAAAAAACGGAATAGAAATTTTTACACACGATATAAAAACACATGTAAAGGAAGACAAAATCTATAGATACCCTGACGTGGTTTTTGCGCCGATTTCGGATATTGAGGACAGCCACATGGTAAAAAAACCCATTGCCATTGTTGAAATCCTTTCTGATTCAACTGCTACAACGGATAGAGACGATAAGCTCAAAGAGTATTTGAATATAGATTCTCTCAAACACTACCTCATCATTGCCCAAGATCAAAAAACCGTAGAGATGTATACTCGTCAGGAAAATGCCACAGATTGGACCTACTCCATTTTCACACAAGATGCAGACGTTATCCACATCTCGGCACTCGAAATTTCTTTTTCAATGAACGATTTATATGCTCAAATTAGATTTAAGCATTCTTAAGCTTCGATAAAAATTGCTTCAATTTCTCCACATCTTTCAAGCCGGGAGCTATTTCAAATTTGCTATTCAAGTCTATCCCCACCAATTTGGGAAAGTACAGTTTTGAAATGCTTTCTGCATGCTCCAAACCAATGCCTCCACTTAAATAAAATTGCCTGTTACCCTCATATTTTTTTAAAAGTTCCCAATTAAAAATTTTCCCATTGCCACCCCTGTTTTTTCCTTTTGTATCAAATAAAAAGAATTCGACAGCGTGTTCGTAGGCTTTAGTTATGTTGAAATCAAAATCCTCATCAACCGAAAAGGCCTTAATGATTTTGATGCTGGGCCATACACTTTTCAAATCCTGGCAATATTCTGCACTTTCATCTCCATGCAATTGAACGAATTCCAGTTCAAATGCACCTACCTTTTCCAAAACGTAGGAAGTTTCCGCATTTACAAAGACCCCTACCCTGGTCTGGTCCACATTTTTTAAATCCTTAAATCCATCAGCATTGATATATCGAGGCGATTTCTCATAAAAAATCAATCCAATCATATCTATCGGCAATTCAGCAACTGCCTCGATATTGTCGGGCATTCTCAGACCGCAGACTTTAATCTTTAGTTCGGGTGCTCTATCTGAAAAATTGGGATGGGTTAGTTTCATTTTGTATGAATCCTTTTTCTAGCTTTTGATTAGCTGTTTGTCAATGAGATTTCTTGTTCCCGCAATTTTATTTCCTGAATAAATTCTCTACAATTCTTCCCAGGATTAGCGGATTTCATAAAATATTCCCCAATTAAAAATCCCTGAAAGCCAACAGTTTTCAATTCAATTATGGCATCAACAGAACTGATACCACTTTCAGAAATTCTCACAAATTCATCGGGAATAGCTGGAAATAATTCTATTGAGTTTTGAATACTCACTTCAAAAGTTTCCAAATTTCGGTTATTCACTCCGACCACATCTATTTCAGATGATATTTTAGATAGCTGACGTAAAGAATGAACTTCCAACAGGACTTCCAAACCAATAGATTTTGCCAATTTGGCAAACTTGCCTACCTTTTCTTTTGTAAGACATTCCGCAATTAATAAAATGGCATCAGCTCCTATTGATTTGGCTTCAATGATTTGATATTCATCTACTATAAATTCCTTCCTCAAAATCGGACAATAATTGAATTTCCTCGCTTCCGTCAGATCTGCATTATTTCCTTTAAAGAATTTTTGGTCAGTCAAAACAGAAAGTGCACTTGCACCTGCCTGCATATATCCCAGACTTACCTGTTCCACCGATACAAAGGGATTGATATCTCCTTTTGATGGAGAATGCCTTTTAAATTCTGCGATGATTCCGGGTTTGTCAGGACGCAACAAGTATTTTTTCAAACTCACCGATGGCGTTTTGTAATAAATACTTTGCTCCAATAATTTGGTTGGATACAGCTCTTTTCGCTCGGCTACTTCTTTTCTTTTGTGTTGGGTTATTTTTTCTAAAATGGTCATTATTCTATTTTTTAATTCACCAATTTTTTCAAACTTTCCATTGCGCTTCCACTCACCAAACTCTCTTCCGCTTCCAATAAACTATCTTCTAAACTTTGTTCTGGTTTCATACAGGCAATTGCCATACCTGCATTCGCAATTACTACGTTTCTTTGGGCTGAAGTGGAATTATTTTCCAGAATATTTCGAAAAATATTTGCGGCATCCTGAACAGTTTCCCCCCCATAAAGGTCCTCTTGCTTATTAGTCGGTTTTCCAAAATCTTTTGGAGACAAAAGCCTTTCATTAAAATGAGTTCTAACCTTTAAATCACCAGTCAGAGAAATTTCATCATACCCATCAAGCGCATAGACTACAGCAAACTGTTTTTTATTTTCCTGCAATATATATTGATACAATCGACTCAATTCCATGCTAAAAGTTCCAAATAACTGATACTTGGGTTGAGCAGGATTGACCAAAGGGCCAAGCATATTGAAAAAGGTTTTTACACCCAATTGACGTCGAACTGGTCCCACTGCTTTCATAGCCGGATGGAATAAAGGGGCATGAAAAAAGCAAATATTGGCTTTGTCCAACTGCTTCATCAATACATCCGAATCACTTGTAAACTCATAGCCAAAATGAGCGAGTACATTACTCGAACCACTTACAGAAGAAGCACTATTGTTACCATGTTTAGTTACCTGATAGCCTGCTCCTGCAATGACGAAAGCGGAACAAGTTGAAATATTGAAGGTATTTTTGCCATCACCACCAGTTCCAACTATATCAATCGTTTCCCGGTTTTCCAGATCAACAGCAACCCTCAGTTCAAGAAGCGCATCGCGAAACCCCTGCAACTCATTGACCTTAATATTTCTCATCAGGAAAACGGTCATGAAACTCGCCATTTGCGCTTCATTGGCTTCACCTGCACTTATTCTGACCAGTGCTTCATAGGCCTCTGCTCTGGTCAAGGTTTCGTGATTGTATAATCGGGTCAGCAATTCTTTCATGTTTCAACAAAATAGATTCAGTTAATTAACGCAAGTCGCGAACAACAGTCTCGCCGCCCTACGGGCGTCGGGAGGGGTTTTAGGGGGTAAAAGCGGGAAATTTCCCGCTTTTACCCCCTAAAACCCACTTCGACGAGCCAGCACAGCTGGCGAGGAGAATATTTCGCAACTTGATTTAATCAATCATTGCGCAATGGCACCTTCTAAATTTTCTCGTTCTTTTTCAATGCTTTGTTGTGTCTCAATCCAATTCCTTAAGATTTCCTTTCCGTATTTGGTCATCACACTTTCAGGATGAAATTGCAATCCCCGAACGTTATAAAATTTATGTTTCATAGCCATAATTGAACCAGTTTCATCTACAGCAGTCACCTCTAAATCATTCGGCAAATTGTGTTTTTCTACTACCCATGAGTGGTATCTTCCTCCGATAAAAGGGGTAGGAATATTTTTGAACAGCATATCATCATCCATAATGATTTCAATAGGAGTTTCTACACCGTGAAACACATTTTCCAAATTGTGAATGGTGCCACCAAATGCTTCCCCAATCGCCTGATGACCAAGACAGACTCCTAAAATAGCTTTGGAATGCGCATACTTTTTTATCAGTTCGGGCATAATCCCAGCATCTGAAGGAATTCCTGGTCCAGGAGACAATATAATTTGTTCGTATTCGTCTACTTTTTCCAAATTGATAGCATCGTTTCGAAAAACATCTACCTTATACCCCAATATCTCCTGAATGTATTGGACCAGATTGTAGGTAAAAGAATCGTAATTGTCTATGACTAAAAGATTCATTGATTTACGTGTTTATGTGTTCATCTGTTTGTGTGATAAAGTGCCATAAACACTTGAACACACAAAAACTTAAACACAACTAAGAAAGCATTTCCGCTTCTTGAAGCGCTTTTTTCAGAGCTCCCAATTTATTATTTACTTCTTGCAATTCCCCTTCTTCACTGCTTGCGGCAACAATTCCTCCACCAGCCTGATAATACAAAACATTGTCCTTACTCATAAATGAGCGAATCACAATTGCCTGGTTCATTTCTCCATTAAAACCTATATAACCTATGCCACCACCATAAAAGCTTCGATTTTGGTTTTCATATTCGTTGATGAGTTGAATGGCTTTGTATTTAGGTGCGCCAGAAAGGGTGCCCGCCGGAAAAGTATCTCCAAAAATCTGAATAGGGTTGGAGTTTTCATCCAGGTTTCCTTCTACTTTACTGACCAGGTGAATTACATGACTATAATAGTGCACCTCTTTCAGTTCCTTGACCGTCACCTGATTGCAATGTCTTCCCAAATCGTTTCTTGCCAAATCTACCAGCATAATGTGTTCGGCGTTTTCTTTGGGATCTTTTAACAAGGCTGCAGCCCGGCGTTGATCTTCTTCCCAGTCTCCACTTCGTCGATAAGTCCCTGCTATTGGATTCACCACTGCTACTTTATCTTTTATTATCATTTGAGCTTCCGGACTGGAGCCAAAAATCTTATAGCTACCGTAATCAAAATATACAAGGTATGGAGATGGATTGATAGAACGAAGTACCCGATAAACCTGAAAATCGTCTCCTAAAAATTCATGTCGAAACTGACGACTCAAGACGATTTGAAATACATCTCCAAGTTGACAGTGCTTTTTGCCGAGTCGAACCAATTCTTTATACCCTTCATCCGTTAAATTGCTTTTTTCCTTGCCCTTTAAATGAAAGTCATAGGTGCCAAATGTGGATTTATTCATCAACATTTCGAGTTTGGACAAATCACTCTGTTGACCTTCAGGAACATTTTCCAAAATGTACAATTCATGCTTAAAGTGGTTGAAGGCAATGATGTACCGATACAGGGAATAATGGATGTCTGGAATGTCAAATTTCCTTTTTTCAGGGTCAAACTCCAAGGTATCAAAATACTGAACTCCGTCAAAGGTCGTATGACCAAATAAACCATTGACAGCACCGGCGAATTGCTTCTCTTCTACTTCAAAACTATCCAAAAAGGCTTTAAAAAAGGCTGCAACTTCTAAGGGGTTATTTAATTTCTGAGTTTGTGTTGTTTTGTCTGGAAGCGCAATACTCACTTCCTGGTTTTGAACTAAAATGGAGGCAATAGGCTCTAAACCGATATAAGAAAAATTACTTTCTGCACTTTGAAAATCATTACTTTCCAACAAAACGGGATTGTTGAAATGGTCTCGGAATTTTAAATACAAGGTCACTGGGGTCATGGTATCAGCCAGGTAACGCTTGTGAAGGGTTTTGAGCTTTATTTTTTTTAAGGTTGTCTGCATGATCTGATTGAAATCTAAATTTCAAGAATATAAATAAAAAACGGCTTGTCGGGTTTTACTCGACAAGCCGCTTTTTGTTTCAATAACTAATGGCAACTTATTCCACCCGATACTTCGAAGCAGATATATGCCACCACCAATTGTTTGTATTTAGATTGAAATTCGTCATTGAAAAAGTTAATACTTAAATTGAAACAACGCGCCAAAAATAGTTGTCTTTTTTTCACTAATGCAAGTATAGCATTAAATTATTTTCAATATTTTTCATAATTCCTTGAAAATAAGGCACTTTGAGGCATAAAATTTTATTTTGCTTCATCCAGTTCTGAGTAGTACTCTAAAATATTGGAGGTGATAGTTCGCGCGGCTGGCGCCGCGCTCACGTCGCCATAAATTTTTGGTACAATGCATAAATTCCTCAAGGTCGCTTATCAATCCAAAATACTTCCGTTTCAGGATGAAATGCATACCAGGCAAACCAATACATTGAAGTAGCAACCAATTTTTCTCCCTTCTTATCCGTAATCCAGGCAGACTCTGAAGCCTTGTCGTAATGAACCTGAATTGCCCGTCCTTCAAAGTTATCATCCAATATACCATCGGTTTTGCGCAATTCAGAATAGGGATATGCCCTGGATTTTAAGCCCTTTTGAATGCCAATTATCATCTCTTTATTTGGAAGATTATCACTGGTGCGAATGACATCAAACATCAAATCATCCGTTTTTTCATAATCGGTATAGGCAGGCTTATCATAATCTTTATCGAATCCAGTATCAATCGATAAAATTTTGGATCCTGGTTGAATTCTCCGCCATTTTTTAAAAGTCGTCAAAACTGCAGGAACCATTTTTAATTCTCTCCCTGATTCTTTTCCAGATACCGCTCTGGCCATAATTTGAGACCACAAAGAGTTTGTTTCTTTATCATAAAGCAAAACATCAGAGTTAAACAGAAGTCCTGATACCCCAAAAGTTCTTTTTTGACCATTGACTTCAGCATTGAATGCCATACCGGATTTGCAAAGCGGACAATAAGTTACTACAATGGGCAGGTCTCCAAATACATCATTTACAATTTCGTGGTAATTCATGATTTTTATTGGATAGGCCTTCCCAATCCCATTTACAATTACTCCTAAAACCAAATCATCATCTGTCAAAAATTCTCTCGCTGTGGCAGATCGCACAAACTTGGGATTGTTAATTGCCGGAATACCATCTTTTGGAGGTCCACCAGCCTTTATATATTCGTTTCTGACCAATAAGGAGGACAGCTCAAAACCATTCTTTTTAGGATGTTCAACTACAACTTCATTACGTTTTGTTTCTCTTTTCTTTTCCTCTATTGGTAAGTATTCAAAAGGCAATAAATCTGCTACACCCTCGTAGCCCCAATAGCCATATTCTTTTATCATTTCAGGTTCCATTGGATATCCATCTGCCCTAAGTTTTAATTTGGCTTTTTTCGAAAAAAGGTAAGAGATTTGCATGCGACCGTTGTTATTATTCAGTTCTCTTTGAGATTGGGTAATTAAATCCTTTTCAGCTGGCTGCCCCAAATTGGTTACCGCCAATCCCTGAACCTCCATTTTCTGAGTTATCTCATCCTTTTCTTTTGTATAAACTACTTTCAAAAAGCCATTGAAACCCAACACACTTTCCTGGGTTTCTTCATTCGTCTCCAATATATTTCTTCTGGTAGTAGGTCCTATATCAATAAAATCTGATTGATTGGCAAGCGAAGCTTTCGCAAGTTGGAAACCCTGGTTGCTTAAATTATTCGCTATTAAGGCTTTAAAAAAATGTTTTTGCGAACCCCGATATGTTTTTTCCCGGTTCTTTTCCCATTTTTCAAATTCTCCGGCGTCTTCAAAATTTAGTTCTTTAAACAATGGTTTTCCTGAATAACTGACCAATTGGTTTTTTTTCAATTCAAAATGTTCCAGTAAAAAAGAGATATGGTATCCAGTAGCCTCATTTCTTATCTCTATCAGGTCTTCTGCATAAGCTTCAACAGTGCCATTATTGTTTTCCTTCAACAAAACAACTTCAGGGTTGACAATTGTGCATTTGTTGGCATTTTTGGAAAAGCCTAAAAAATTGGTTGTAAATTTTTTCATCAGGCGTTTTCGCTTTTTATCCTTTACTGCTGTAACCTGAATTTCAGCTAAATCAATTGACGAAGCACCCATTTCAAAATTCAATTCATATTGTTTTTCTTCCTCAATTTCGAATTCTTTAGTTATTGTTTCAAAGCCAATAAATGACACAACTATTTTGACTTGTCCCCGTTCCAGGTTTTCCAATAAAAAAAGCCCTTGACTATTTGTGATAGTTCCTTTAGTAGAATGGGCAATAAACACGTTCGCAGCCTCTATGGGGGCTTTGGTTTCTCGATTACTAACTTTGCCGAAAAGTGTGGCCTGGGAAAAAGAAGTAATAGAATAAAAAAGTATAATTGCAGCACAAGTCAGTGTCTTTGTCATAGTATTCAGTTCTTTTTTGAAAGCAAATGGGGCGTTCTGTTAGTGTATAAAGTGTAGGTCGAACAATAGTTGAAAGGGATTGTTTTTGTGTAAGTCAAGCAGCACCTGATTAAAGACCGGAAACAAAAGTATAAGTTTCAAATTAACTTAGATGGAAAAAAACTGTTTTTTAAGAAATAATTGAACAGAATGTAGCCATTAATGCAAAATCCGCCAGGTCATTTCTTTCAACAGTTCACCTTCAGGTTTTGCCACATTATTAAATCCAACCCCTTTTGATTTTAAGTCATATTCTTTCAAAATGTTCAATACTTCCAGGGTCTTAGTATAGGAGTACTGACGGATTGTGTTTCGATACTCTCTTAAAATAAAACCAGATCGCAAATTCAATTTTGACATTATCTCTTTTTCGGGGGCACTTTTGAGAAAATGAAACATGTATATTTTTGAAAAATAGTTGAATAAGGTCCCAATTATCAATACCAAAGGATTCTTACGAGGGTTAGATATAAAATAGTTAATTATCCGATTGGTCTTCTCCACATCCCTTTTTCCTATTGCTTTTTGCAGTTCAAAAATGTTATATTCCCTACTGATTCCAATGTATTCTTCCACCTGTTTATCTGTAACTTCCGTTCCTTCCGGCAGATTGATTTGAAGTTTTTCTAACTCATTAGCAATTTTTGACAGATCTGTCCCCAAATATTCAGCCATCAAATGGGCAGCATGCTGTGTAATTCTCAATTTCCTCACTCTTAATTCATTCCGTATCCAATCAGGGACTTCGTTGTCCCACAATTTTTTCCCACTAAAAAAAACAGATTTTTCCCTGACCAATTTTCCAAATTTGGACTTGACGTTGAATTTTTTGTGTTTCCAGCAAATGACAAATATAGTGGTAGGAGAAGGTTTGGAAATGTAATCTGCTAATTTCTGTAGATCCTTAAATTCCTGTGCTTCTTTTAATATAACCAACTGGAAGGGAGCCATCATAGGTAATCTGGTCAAATCATTGTATATCGTCTGATAATCAATAGGTTCCGTATAGGTTCCACCTAATTTACCCGTTCTTTTCAAAGTATCCCGGCCATGCCTCAAAGTAAAATTGAAAGATTTTTCTGATTCAGATAACACTTCATTTTCAAAATAATCTGAGATCAGATCGATGAAATATGATTCACTTCCGGTCAGGAAATAAACGGGCTTATAGTTTTTGTTTTTTAGCTCAGTGAGTATTTGGTGATGTGTCAATTTTGTTCAAAGTTGGTGGTAAAGAAATGGTTCAAGGTTGCTTAAAGCCATTTTGAACAACCTTGAACCATTTCTGAACCATTTAACCTTATTGATTCAAATAATTTTGTTCAAAAAAAGTCTGATAACCATCTAAATTTTGCTTTCTTACCATTTCTTCATAATTGGATTTGGAAACCGGGTAAAAAGCATCCGTCATCTTCATTTGCAAGAAATTAGGGTGATTGCTCTTCAGCCCTTTATAAAAAGTCATCGCATGAGCCTTATCTCGAAAAGGTCGAAGATACATGATTGCCAATTTTTTGCCTTCACCAATTTGAATATGAGATACTTTTAATTTATCTGAAGCATGGTTTTTCCACGAATATTTGGTTACCTCAGCTCTAAATTCACCGATATCAGCAATGGGATTTGCAATAATAAAAAAGCCGTGCTCCTCTGAAGGATCTAAAATAAAATCATTTTGAGCAAACGATTGCAAACCACTGATAATCAATGCAATAAGTAGAAAATTTTTCAAAAAAGGAAATTTCATAATACAGTATTTCTAAAAATTTTTGGAATTACCATTCAAATCTTTTGAAGATTTAGATACAAAAGTACAGATTTGAACAAGCTGTATATCTTATTTTAAGTTAAAAAAAGATTATTTGGTGAAGCTGTTATTGGAGAAAAAATAACCGCGATTCAGAATTTTATTATTTTTTCTTTCCAAAATAGCGCCATAAAAAAAATTTCTGTAGGCATTTTCATCATACACTTGTATTTTATTCTAAATCTGTATATCTTGCAGCGATTTTAAAATTCTCCTAATTTTTGACAAATCAAAATTTATTTTGGAGGCAGTGAGCCTGAAAATCTTTTAGGTTCCACGCACATACATCCATTATAAATAGCCTATAAAACAAAAAAATCGCACCCATGGCCGACAAATTGGACCGCATTGATCAAAAAATCCTAAAGATTCTTCAAGAAAATAGTAAAATAACCAACCTAGATCTTTCTAAAAAAATTGGACTTAGCCCTGCTCCGACGCTTGAAAGAGTTAAAAAACTAGAACAAAGTGAAATCGTCCAGAGCTACCACGCCCAGGTAAATCCACAATCAATTGGACTCAATGTTCAGACTTTTGTATTGGTTTCACTTGCCTGGCAAAAGGAAAATGCTTTAAATCAATTTCTTGATAAGATCAAATCAATTGACGAAATCACGGAATGTTATATCATAACAGGAGAGGCAGATTTCCTCATCAAGATTATCTGCAAAGACATACCGACATACGAGCAATTGTTATTCAAAACGCTTTCTCAGATTGAAGAAATTGAAAGATTGAAAACGCTGATGACGCTTTCAACTGTAAAGAGTTCAAAGGTTTTACCCTTTGATTACGATTAATTTCCTTGTAAGTGCAGTGAAATAGACCTGATAGCATTAAGGTGCTATCAAGGTAAACATACTCTTAGAATTGATTCAACTCTTTACCTACTTTTGGCTCATGAAGTCAACAAAAAATTCACTGCTTTGGCAACTTCAAAAAAAAGACGGTTTCGGTTCCTCCTTTGTATTTGGTACGATGCATATTCGGCATTTAAACATTATCAAAAGCCAAATAGCAGTATTTGAAAAATTACAAAGTTGCGATGCCTTTGCATGCGAATTCAATTTAGAAGAAAGGCAGAATATGCATACCGATCACACTCATTTAAATCTACCGGATGGAAAAAGTATAAAGGAATTTATCACTGAAAAGCAATACTTCAAGCTTCAAAAAATCATAAAAAAAGCTTCAAAAATAGAGCTGGATCATTTTCAACATTTCCAGCCAATATTTATTACCAACCTCCTGACCGAAAGTATTTTGAGAAAGGACAGTCCCTATTCTCTCGACGAATTTCTATGGAATTATGCAATTGCCGAAGGCAAGGAAATGTTGGGGATCGAAACCATTGAAGCGCAAATGGCAATTCTGAAGAAAATAGACCTCAAATTTCAAATCAATTCACTTTTGACCATAGGAAAAAACTATAAGAATTTTCGCCACAACACACTAAAATTGAATGAATTGTACCTTAAGGGCGATATCCATCAATTGCATCAATCTACAAAAAAGGGAATCGGGAAAATGCGCAAAATACTCTTATATGATCGCAATGAACATATGGCAAATCGAATTGATGCCATAGCAAGCCAAAAAAGCTTTTTTTGTGCAATTGGAGCAGGACACCTAAGTGGCAAAAAGGGGGTATTGAGATTATTGAAATTAAAAGGGTGGAAAGTAAGTCCAGTCAAAAAATAATGAACTTTACTCTTTTCCCAATGTGGTGATTGGTTTTAAATAGAATTTACAATTTGGCCATCTGGCAATAATTCCAATTCAAAAGCTTTGCTTGAACCAGCATCATAATCGGTATCTGAACCATCAGTTTGTCCAGTAACCACGTAAATCACCCAATCGGGATCAATCGTAGCAACCGACCTTGTTATTATTTTACCATCCGAATAGGTTCCAGCAATTACCCTTTTGTCAATAAGTTTACCCTTTTTGGTAAAAGTCGCCATAATGTATTGATAATTCATCAAACCAGCTTTCCAAAACACCACAGCATGAAACTCGTGGGTTTCCGGAATTTGAAAACAGGGAATGTATTCTGTCAATTCATCTGATTCTTCATCATCCAAAGCTTCAATGATTTGCTGGATCATAATGGCATTGAAAGGATCATTATTTTGAGAAAAGGTATGGTGAAGGTCATCGCTCAAAGTAATGGGTAATTCAACCTGTGGAAATTTTGCCAGGAATTGAGCGAAACTTACTTTTTGAGTTTTTGTCATCGGTTGTCGGTTGGCAGTTATCGGTGTCAGTTGTCAGTTGTCGGTTGTCGGTTGTCGGTTATGGACTGAAACAGACAACCGACAACTGACAACTGATTTTTATTTTCAAAACAGTTCGTTGATTCTTTTTTGTTCTTCTTCTTCCGTTAAATCTTCAATATGGGTAGCAATCCACCAGATATTCCCACAGGAATCTTTGACTCCACCATAGCGTTCTCCGGCATGAGTCATAGTTGTAACTGGCATTACTGATTGACCGCCAGCCTTAATCGCTTTTTCATATACCTCATCACAATTTTTAACATACAGATAAATAGAGCCTGGCATCCTGCCAAATTCAGCGTTGGGTTCGCCAGCCATAATCATTGAATTTCCGATTTTGATTTCAGTATGCATTACCGTTCCATCAGGTCTATGCAATTTTAATATGACATTAGCATCAAAAGATTTTTCTAAAAATTCAATCAGGTCAGCAACTTTTTCTACCATTAGATATGGGGTAATAGCGTGAAAACCCTTTCGAATTGGATTTACCTCTTGTTTGCTCATAATTTGATTTAAATCAATTCGTAAGAGTATGTTTTAAATTCTATGATTGAGCGAAAGCGAGCAAATTTTATGCTGTGCAAGGCGAAAAATGCAGGCATCCTTTGAAGGGCTGACGAGGCTTTTCAACGCAGAACAGTATAAAATTTGCCGCCTGTAGCCAATTGATGGAAATTAAAACATACTCTAAGCTGCAAATTTAGTGATTCTATTCTTTGAGCGGGGTGAAAAAATGAAAATCTTCTTTTGAGACACCCGACTGCGTTGCTGTCGGACGACAGATTACTTTTATCGGCTGACAGCAATGCAGTCTGTTGTCTGCCTACCAGTAAATCACTTTTTTATCCCCAAAAAATAACTTCCTCAAAGTTGCGTAGTTTATTAATTTTTAAACCCCTATGTTTTTCTCTATCAATAAATTTAATCTTTGAAAAATTAGCAACTCAAACATTATTTAGAACAATTCTAAATAACTTCACGTTCCAAACTTCTCTGTCTGATTTTCATTTGAACAGGTACTTTTGCCGCCATTTCATAAATGAGCTGGTTTTTTTAAACAAAATCCGGTTTTTTGTATTAGCCTTTAAATCAATTTTATGAATTCACTGAAGCAATTCTTGATTTCTTCAATTGGACAAAAGGTGGTGATGAGTTTGACGGGAATTTTCCTGATTACTTTTCTTGTTGTACACCTTTCTGGTAATTTGCTACTTTTATTTGATGATGGTGGCAGACAATTCAATTTGTATGCTAAATTTATGACCACCAATCCTTTCATCAAAACCACTTCTTATTTCCTCTATGCTGGAATTCTATTGCATGCAATACAAGGTTGGCTCATCTGGCGTAAAAACCGCAAATCCAGAGGTAAACAAAAATATGCAGTCAAAGTAACCAGAGCAACCAATACAAATAGCTTCACAGCACGAACAATGGGCTGGTTGGGTACTATAATTTTTGTCTTTTTGCTAATTCACCTTTATCAGTTTTGGTTTAAAATGAAGATGGGTTGGATACCTCTGGTAAATTATGATGGTGTAGAGGTAAAAAATCTTTATGCAACAGTGGAGGCAGCATACAGCAGCATAGGATTTGTTATTTTTTATATCCTTTGTATGGTTGTTATTGCGATGCATTTATGGCATGGCTTTCAATCCGCTTTTCAAACATTGGGCATCAACCATCGAAAATTTGGCGGCCTCATCAAATTTTTGGGAAAGGCATATTCAGTCCTCATCCCGGCAGGCTTTGCCTTCATTCCAGTATGGATTTATTTGTTTAGATAATACAAGGGCTATTGGTCTTTTGTTTTTTGGTTGATAATTGTTTCAATCCCTGAAAATAGTTATCACAGTCAAAATCTAAGACTAATAGCAATAGCATATAATATCATGACCTTAAATAGCAAAATACCACCAGGCACCTTATCAGAAAAGTGGAAAAGATATAGTGGCACCATGCCTTTGGTAGCACCCAATAACCGAAAAAAACTGGATGTCATCATTGTTGGTACTGGTTTGGCAGGAGCTTCTGCGGCAGCCAATCTCGGTGAGTTGGGTTACAATGTTAAATGTTTTTCATTCCATGATAGTCCCCGGAGGGCACATAGCATAGCAGCACAAGGAGGTATCAATGCTGCTAAAAACTACATGAACGATGGAGATAGTGTATATCGTCTTTTTTATGATACTATCAAAGGGGGTGACTATCGTTCCAGAGAAGCCAATGTTTATCGCCTTGCAGAAGTAAGTGAAAATATTATTGATCAATGCGTAGCACAAGGGGTACCTTTTGCCAGAGAATACGGAGGTACATTGGCGAATCGCTCCTTTGGTGGTGTATTGGTTTCCAGAACGTTTTATGCGAGAGGGCAGACTGGACAACAATTGTTACTTGGAGCCTATCAGGCTTTATCCAGACAAATTGCCCTGGGAACAGTTGAGATGCACAATCGCCATGAAATGGTGGACTTAGTCATCGTTGATGGAAAAGCAAGGGGCATCATCGCCAGAAACCTGCTGACAGGTGAGTTGGAAAGACACTCAGCCCATTGCGTTCTGCTGGCCACTGGAGGATATGGCAATGTCTTTTACCTGTCTACCAACGCTATGGGTTCCAATGCCACAGCTGCATGGAAGACTGTACGGAAAGGTGCATTTATGGCGAATCCTTGCTTCACTCAAATTCATCCAACCTGCATCCCGGTTCACGGTGAATATCAGTCCAAATTGACCTTGATGTCTGAGTCATTGCGCAATGATGGTAGAGTCTGGGTTCCTAAAAAGAAGGAAGACGTAGAGGCAATAAGAAAGGGTACTAAAAAACCTATAGATATAATTGAAGAAGACCGCGATTATTATTTGGAAAGGCGGTACCCATCTTTTGGTAATTTGGTACCCCGCGATGTAGCCTCCCGAGCAGCTAAAATAGTTTGTGATGAGGGGTTTGGCGTCAATGAATCCGGATTAGCCGTATTTCTTGATTTTTCAGCAGCTATTAGATTCTATGGCAAGTCTGAAGCTCATTCCAAAGGAATTTTGAAACCTGATGAGCACACCATAGAAAAATTAGGAAAACAAATCATTGCTGAAAAGTATGGCAATCTTTTTCAGATGTATGAAAAAATTACAGGTGAAAACCCTTATGAAACCCCTATGAAAATATACCCCGCAGTTCATTACACAATGGGAGGATTGTGGGTAGATTACAATCTGGAGACCAATATTCCTGGATTATTTGCTTTGGGAGAATGTAATTTTTCTGATCATGGTGCCAATCGACTTGGGGCTTCTGCCTTGATGCAAGGTTTGGCGGATGGTTATTTCATCATTTCCTCAACTATCTGTGATTTTCTTTCTAAAGAAATTCAAACTCCCGAAATCGATCCCAATCTACCTGAATTTGAAGAAGCAGAACAAGCTTCAAAGGCACTCCTTCAAAAAATATTAGACATAAAGGGCAACCAATCAGTAGAAAGTTTTCACAAAAGATTAGGTAAAATTATGTGGGATTATTGTGGTATGTCCCGTAAGGCAGATGGATTGAAAAAAGCTCGTGGATTGGTCAAAGAACTTAGAGCGGAATTTTGGAAGGATGTGTTTGTTCCTGGTACTATGTATGAATTCAACCCGGAGCTTGAAAAAGCTGCCAGAGTAGCCGATTTTCTTGAATTGGGTGAATTAATGATCGTCGATGCAATGGACAGGGATGAAAGCTGTGGAGGCCATTTCAGGGAGGAATACAAAACTCCTGAAGGAGAAGCGCTCAGAAACGACAAAGACTTTGCCTATGTTGCAGCGTGGGAATGGGCGAATATTGAAAAAGAACCACTACTCCATAAAGAGGAACTCACATTCGATTATGTTGAATTGAAAACGAGAAGTTACAAGTAAATCTTTTCCAAATTCATGGTTCGAGATCACCATCTTGTCCCAGGAAATTGGAAACCCAGCCTTGAAGAAATGAATATCACTTTAAAAATATGGCGACAAAAAAACGCCAAAACCAAAGGTCAATTTGAAACGCATAAGATAGAGATCAGTGAACATGCCAGCTTTTTGGAAATGTTGGATGTCTTGAATCAACGTCTGATAGAAGAAAAAAAATCTCCTATCGCTTTTGACCATGATTGCAGGGAAGGGATTTGTGGTGCATGTAGTTTGGTCATTAATGGAATGCCTCATGGTCCTTTAAAAGGAACCACTACGTGCCAGCTACACATGCGTAATTTCAAAGATGGAGAAACTATTGTTATTGAACCTTACAGAGCAGAAGCGCTTCCCGTAATAAAGGATTTGGTAGTAGATCGTGCTGCAATGGATCGAATTATTCAGGCTGGGGGTTATGTTTCCGTAAACACTGGTCAGGCGCCAGACGCGAATGATATTCCAATAGAAAAAAGTGTAGCATCTAAAGCCTTTGATGCCGCTTCTTGCATTGGATGTGGGGCTTGCATTGCTGCCTGCCCCAATTCTTCAGCCATGTTATTTACAGCAGCCAAGGTTGCCCACCTATCCATACTACCCCAGGGACAAGTAGAACGCAAACGGAGAGTCAAAGCTATGGTCGATCAAATGGACGAGGAAGGTTTTGGCTTCTGCTCCAACGTAACCGCATGTGAGGCAGAATGTCCAAAGGAAATATCTGTGGATTTTATTTCCAGATTGAACAAAGAATATCTGGAAGCTACTTTGAAAAGCTCAATTTAGAAATTGTCTAAATTTAAAATATATTCCTACGCAAACCCCAGGCATTAAGTACAAATTTTCCATTTTTGCGAAAATGCAATCGAATATTCCTTTTGCGCTTTTTAACTGAATTACTACATTTGGGCGCATAGAAGCAAAATGGAAAACTTTTATCCTTATGTCTAACGCTACAGCTTACTTACACAAGAAATCATTCCTTCATACTTTCCGATCAGATAAATGGTGGGTAGAACCACTGGTAGTATTATTAGGACTCGGTGCCTTTGTAGTTTACTCAACCTGGGCGGCCTTCCAGGGCAATCACTATTGGGTGGATGGAGGAGTATCAGGCTTTGGGGGATATTTGTCTCCATTTTATTCTCCGCTGTTGGGAATTGATACTGCTGCCGCTGGCGCTGCGCCAATCGAACATTCGTGGTTTGGCGGGGTCCCTGCCTGGTGGCCATCCTGGATACCGTTTTCGCCTTCCTGGTTAATTTTAATATTCCCTTTGTCTTTCCGATTTACCTGCTACTATTATAGAGGAGCTTATTACAAATCTTTTGCTGGTTCACCTCCAGCCTGTGCGGTAGGAGCTATCCCACAAAAAAAATATATGGGTGAAACTGCCCTTTTGATATTTCAAAACCTTCATCGCTATGCCTTATATTTTGCAATAGCTTTGATTCCAATTCTTTACTACGATGCCGTGCTTGCCATGTTTAGGGGAGGAGAATTCGGTTTTGGAGTCGGTACCTTGGTTTTAATCATCAATCCTACCCTACTGGCATTGTATACATTTGGCTGCCATTCTTTTCGCCATTTGATAGGAGGAAGAGCAGATTGTTTTTCTTGCGATGGCAGCGGCTCGCTTCGATACAGCGCTTATCAAAAAGTAACCTGGATGAATCGCAACCACAAGAATTTTGCATGGGCTAGCCTGATTTGGGTTGGTTTAACGGATGTTTATGTGCGCTTGGTATCCATGGGCATTATTACGGATTTGAATACCTGGGGAGTTTAAAGTGCTTTTGGCTGTTGGCCATTAGCTAAATCAACTATAATAATTATATAAAATTGTAAATAACACGTTTTCAAAAAATGAGAGATTCTAGAAAGCTTGAAATTTGGCATCTAGGGATTGAAATAGTCAGGAAAAACCAACAAATATTTAAGTAGGCTGAAGAGCAATTAAAACATATAAAGAAAACCAATAGCCAACAGCCAACAGCTAATAGCAACAATATATGAATATCAATGAATTGCAAACGATAGAACACGACATCATCGTAGTAGGTGCCGGAGGGGCTGGACTGCGGGCAGCAATTGAATGCGCAGCAGAGGGGATGAATACTGGTGTCATTTGCAAATCCTTACTTGGGAAAGCACACACTGTAATGGCTGAGGGAGGAATGGCAGCAGCATTGGGCAATGCAGATCCTCGCGACCATTGGAAAGTACATTTCCGCGATACCATGCGAGGTGGAAAATTCCTGAACCAGTGGCGTATGGCAGAACACCATGCCAAAATGGCTCCTGAGTTGGTCAACCAATTAGAAGAATGGGGAGCTGTTTTCGATAGAACTAAAAGTGGCTTGATCAACCAAAGAAACTTTGGAGGACATCGCTATCCCCGACTGGCACATGTTGGTGACCGTACGGGCCTGGAATTGATTCGGACTTTGCAGGATCATGGCATTCATCAGGGATTTGATGTACATATGGAATGTACGGCTTTGGATATTATCAAAGATGGCGACAGAGTAGCCGGATTGGTGGGCTATTGGAGAGAAACAGGGCGATTCGTTTTATTCAAAGCCAAAGCCATTATTCTGGCAACAGGAGGAGGCGGTAAAGCATGGAGAATTACCTCCAATTCCTGGGAATACACCGGAGATGGTCATGCAATGGCTTATGAAGCAGGCGCCGATTTGATGGATATGGAATTTACTCAGTTTCATCCGACAGGAATGGTTTGGCCACCTTCAGTCAGAGGAATCCTGGTAACTGAAGGGGTTCGAGGTGACGGCGGAATCTTGAAAAATAGCGAAGGTGAACGATTCATGTTCAGGTATATACCAGAAAGATTTGCTTCAGAAACAGCAGATACAGAGGAAGAGGCCAATCGATGGTTAGCGGGTGATAAAAACGCACGCCGCCCACCTGAATTATTGACGCGTGATGTAGTGGCTAAAGCCATCAATGCCGAGGTAAAGGCTGGCAGAGGTTCCAAACATGGTGGTGCATATCTGGATATCGCTTCCAGAGTTCCTGCAGAGAAGATTAAAAAGAAGTTGCCATCTATGTATCATCAATTCAAGGAATTGGCAGAAGTCGATATCACCCAACAGCCTATGGAAGTAGGACCAACGCTACATTACTTCATGGGAGGTATTCGGGTTGATCCAGATACCCAGGAATCCACAGTTCCGGGTTTGTTTGCATGTGGTGAATGTGCTGCCGGTTTGCATGGAGCCAATCGATTGGGAGGAAATTCTCTTTCTGATTTGATTGTATTCGGGACATTGGCTGGGCGTGGGGCTACTGCATATGCCAGAAAATTAGACAATGCCCCAAAAATTGATGAAGGGCAAGTCAAAAATTCCGTCAGAGGGGCAACGGACTATCTAAACCGCGAATCTGGTTTAAACCCATATGTCGTTCATGATGAATTGCAGGAATTGATGCAGAACAAAGTGGGCATTATCCGAAATGGCGAAGACTTGAGATCTGCAATTAGTGAACTGAATGAAATGGAAGCCAAATTGTCCCAGGTAAAAGCTCATGGGAGTAGTCAATACAACCCAGGTTGGCATGAGGCGATTTCCTTAAAATCATTATTTATCACTGCCAAATTGGTAGCCAATGCCGCTGAGCTGCGAGAAGAAAGCCGGGGTGCGCATACTCGTTTGGATTTTGAAGGAGAGCAAACAGAATGGTCCAAATACAATATTGTTCTTAGAAAAGGGAAAGATGGGAATGTAGAAATTGAAAAAGAAGAAAGAAAAACAGTAGATGCTGAATTGGAACGAATTGCAAAAAGTACGATAGAAGATTTGGAGAAGGAAGTTGCAGAAGAAAGAGCAAAGGCTTAGAGTATGTTTTAATTGAATATTGCGAAAAGTAGCTCCCTTCACTGAATGGAGAAGCTCGAATGGTTCTTCTCCATTCAGCGAACGAAGTTACTTCAACAAATAAAAAATCATGGCAGAACGGAATTTCAAAGTTTTACGAGGTGACAAGGAAAGAGGGGAATTTATTGACTACAAAGTAGAAGTAGATGAAGGAATGGTTGTGCTGGATGGCTTATTCAGGGTACAGGCAGAACATGCCAATGACATGGCAATCCGTTGGAATTGCAAAGCCGGAAAATGTGGCTCTTGCAGTATGGAGATTAATGGAAAGCCGCGCCTTGCTTGTATGACGAGATTAAATGATTTTGAAGATAGTGAAACCATTACCTGTACACCCATGCGCACTTTTCCTGTGATCAAGGACCTGGTAACCGATGTAAGCTGGAATTATCGCCAAAATGAGCGCATAGCACCATTTAAGCCTGATCCAAAGAAAAAAGGTAAGGATGGAAAGTACAGAATGAACCAGGAAAGTGCTGAGCGGGTTCAGGAGTTCCGTAAGTGCATTGAATGCTTTCTTTGCCAAAACACCTGCCATGTCTTGCGTGACCACGAACGCCAGGATGCATTTGTTGGTCCCCGCTTTATGATACGCCTGGCAAGCCTCGAGATGAATCCATTGGATACGGAAGACCGAATTGATAAGATCAAAAATGATTATGGTTCTGGACAGTGTAATATTACCAAGTGTTGTACGGTAGTTTGTCCAGAACATATTGAGATAACTGACAACGGAATCATTCCACTAAAAGAACGTGTTGTAGATAGATATTATGACCCATTTAGATGGTTATGGAGAAAAATCACTGGAAAGAAAAATTGATAGGAGTGGTGATTTTTGAGTGTCGGTTTTTTTTTTGCAATATACATTCTTGATTATACTAAGCCATCTTCATATGAAGGTGGCTTTTTTTATGAACCAGCCTTTATTATGAAACAAACTTTTCAATCTGAAACTGCACATCTTCAAAGTATCATTTTAAAGACTCCTGAAGCTGCATTTTTAAATCAAAAAAAGATTGATCAGGAATGGGAACGATTGAATTATTCGTCCAATACGGATTTTGAAACAGCCAGAACGGAATACCACCAGTTCCAATCAATTTTTGAAAATAACGCTGTAAAGATCCACCATTTACCCAAAAACGAACAATTATCCTTAGATTCAATCTACTGTAGAGACGCTTCCATTTTAACAGATAAAGGTGCTATCCTTTGTAGAATGGGCAAGGAAGAGCGGCGTGGTGAACAGGCAGATTTAAGAGAGCTATATCGTAGTTTGGGAATTCCAATCCTGGGAAAAATAGAAGCGCCTGGAATAATAGAGGGAGGAGATACTAACTGGATTGATCAAAACACCCTGGCTGTTGGAAGAGGCTATCGAACCAATGACGAAGGTATCCGACAACTCAAAAATTTGACTGCTGACAATTTTGAAATTGTAGAAGTTCCCCTACCCCACTACAAAGGTCCTTCGGTTGTTTTCCATCTGATGACTATGCTTAGCCCGATTGATAATGATTTGTTTTTGGTCTATTCTCCTTTAATGCCAGTCCCATTTCGAGAACTATTGATTGCAAATGGAATCCAATTAATTGAGGTACCTGATGAAGAATTTGAAATGGCTTGTAATGTTTTGAGCATTGCTCCTCGAAAATGTATTATGCTTGAGGGTTATCCCATCACAAAAAATCGTCTTGAAGCCGCCGGGGCAAAAGTCTTTACCTATAAAGGTCTGGAAATCAGCGAGAAAGGATGTGGAGGCCCTACCTGTTTGGCCAGACCACTTTGGAGGAAGTACACTGAATGAGATGGACATAGCAATACTAATTGACCTGGATTTCATCGATAAAAAGCCAGGCTTTATGCCCACCTCCCTGACGACCCTCTGGAATCGTTCCAAAATTTTTGACCATTATTTTTAAATATTGGGTGTTGACATTATCCAATGCAACTTTGGTTTCGACTACATTTGTTTCTCCCGAAATATTTTCATTTTTCAACAGGGTTTCAAAATTTATCCCATCCGTAGAAGTGAATAATTCTATGCTCTGTGGCAAATAAATCCATTGACCTTGCCCATTGAAAAAACGGAAAACAATATCATTCAGGGATTCTTCCCTACCAAAATCAATCGTCCCCTCAAAATCTATACCCTCAAAACCCAACCACTCCGCATCTCCATATCTTACATTACTCCCCAAAACTCCATTGATGATAGAGCCCTCGCCTCCTCCACTATATTTTTGAGCTGGTTTTAATTTAAGGGTAATTGTTTTCCCAGCAGCTTTGTGAATATTAAAAGATTGCTCCCATAATCTTCCTTTACCGCCTTCATCAATATGTGATTTTGCCTTAACTTGAAGATTGGTTTCAACAGGTATTGGAGCATCGTATAAAAGGGAATTACTCGTCGGTTCTGATCCATCAATTGTGTAGTAAATGACTCCATCTTTAGCTAATTTTTCAAGTGATAATTCCACTTTCCCATTTTTGGGCTGAATGGAGCTTTTCAAATCGTATAAATGATTGGCAACATTGACTCCCATCAGTTCCAGACGTTGGATATGTGGAGATAAACGCCCTACAAAGTCTTTAAAATTGCGATTTTCCTGAGCCGACCAGGCTACTTCAGATAAAGCACTCAAACGCGGGAAAGCCATATATTCCAGTTTGTCTTCTGTTGGAATATACTCTGTCCATAAATTTGCCTGGGTGCCCAAAACATATACACTTTCTTCTTTGGTCAATGCTTCTGGAATGGGTTCGTAATGATAAACCTTTTCCAGTGGTAAAAACCCTCCAATGGCAAGGGGTTCATCTGGATGATCGCTCTGATAATAATCAAAGTAGCAATGAGAGGTAGGGGTCATAATTACATTGTGACCAGCTTTGGCAGCCTCTATTCCACCCTCTATTCCACGCCAGGACATCACAGTTGCATTTGGCGCCAATCCGCCTTCTAAGATTTCGTCCCAACCAATGATATTTCGTCCATTCTCATTCAGAAATTTTTCGATCCGCTTGATGAAATAACTTTGCAATTCATTCTCATTTTTTAAACCTTCCTGCTTCATTAAATGCTGACAAAAGGCACTTGCTTTCCATTGTGTTTTTGGGCATTCGTCACCACCGATGTGGATGTACTGGCTCGGGAATAATTCCATCACTTCCGTTAACACATCTTCCAAAAACTGAAATGTCTGCTCGGTTGGACAATACACTTTGTCATAGATCCCCCATTTGGTCCCAACTTCATATTGATTATCTGTACAACCTAGCTCGGGGTAGGCAGCAATAGCAGCCAGGGAATGACCTGGCATTTCAATTTCGGGTATGACTGTAATAAATCTCTCAGCTGCATATTCAACCACTTCCTTTACTTCCTCCTGAGTATAAAAGCCGCCATACCTTTTCCCATCAAATTGGTGAGGCTGATCATTATAATGTCCTACCAAAGTTTCATTGCGATAAGCACCAACCTCAGTAAGTTTTGGGTATTTTTTTATTTCAATGCGCCAACCCTGATCCTCAGTCAAGTGCCAATGGAATCGATTCAGTTTGTGATAGGCCATCAGATCAAGAAACCTTTTTACAGTCGCAACTGGGAAGAAATGTCGCCCAACATCAAGGTGCATACCGCGGTAAGAAAATCGAGGGTTGTCTTTTATTTCCACAGCAGGAATATTCCATGAAATTCCCTCCTCTTTTGCAGATCCTTCAATAGCATTTGGTAATAATTGACGAATCGTTTGTAGGGCATAAAATGCTCCTGCATCCTCTTTTGCGCTGATGGTTACATTTGAAGAAGTGACGCTGAGGAAATAACTTTCATCATTCAAAACCGAGTCATCTCTTGTGAAAATAATAGCATTATCAGTTGTGTTTCCTTCACTTATCTCTATATCAAAGCCACAACCAATCATAATTTTTTGTTTTAATAAATTAGCTGATTTAATAAAGGATTCCGATCCATCAGCTAAGACTATTTTGGTGTTTTCATTTAGGATAAAATGCCCTGCTTTAGGTGTTAAATGAACAGGATTTGGGATGATATCATAGCGATTTTCAATATTGGAAATACCATTTTCTGTTTCACAATTAAAAAAAACTACGACTAATAAAATTAAGAAGGTAATGGATGCATATTTTTTTAACATAGAATATTTTTTTTGTTTGGTATCTTTCTAAATTGGTGTTGTCTTAATATTTCCAAGAATGTTGTGCTTGAGATTTTAAACTAAGCACCAAATCATAAATATGTATAAGTAAAATTTTGGAATTCATTTTTTCTCTCACAAGGCGAAAAACGCAGCCATAGCCTAAGCTCTGGCGAGTATTTTCAACGAAGTGAGCGATAAAATGAAGCTAAAATTACTTGTAGATAATTGTGGTTTGGTGCTTAAAAAACATTAAAGTCAGCAAAAACAGCATGTAATCCGTCGAACTGTATTTGCAAATAAATTGCATTTTCACTATTGAATTTTATATAAATCTGCCGACGCATTATTATTTCCCGCGACCAAAACTGTTTGGTCTTTCATTTCAAGAACTTTCAAAATTTTTACGTCGCCCGGAAGAAAAAGACCACTGTTTGAAGCACTTAGAGGTATGAAATTGCAAGCTCCATTGTTTTGAAGAACCAAACCATATCCTGCATCGTTTCTTGGGGTTTCGATTTCAGAAGTAAAGAGATTGCCTGCCAGGATTAGTTCCGGAAGCCCGTCCTTATCCAAGTCTTTAGAAAGTATGGAGTTTACGGATGAAATTTGGGCAAGTTCAGGAAATGGTATAAATTCAAAATCACCTCTTCCGTCGTTTTTTAAAACACCACTTTTGAAATTATATGCCTTTAAATGTAAAGCCTGTTCCAATTTTTCTTCTCCATAAATATCCGAAACTGTAGCATTTCCGAAATCGTGATAGGTGGGTGTGATTTTTTTGATTTCTGGCATTTGTTGAGAAGAACATTCCCTTCCCCTCACGGGATATAAGTCGCCAAAATTATAATACCCCAATACCAAATCATCTTTGCCATTTTTGTCAAAATCGTCGTAATACACCTCAAAAGGTTCGGTAGAACTGGCTTTGTATTTATAATTTTCACCCAAATTCCCCAACAAAAAATCCATATCACCGTCCTTATCCAAATCTTCTGCAGAAATCGAAAAATACCAACCCGACAAATGATTAGAAGTATCTTTTAAGACCTTTTTAAATTTGCCCTTCGTGTTCTCAAAAAACACTGGAGACATCCATTCACCTACAACACAAAAATCTACATCACCGTCCATATCATAATCTGCCCACGCAGCATCTGTAACTAATCCAATGCCTCTCAGTTCAGGGGCGGTAGTCGAACTCACCTCTTTAAATTTCCCCTTTTCATTGTGTAATAAATAGCTGCTGGCGGGAGCCGGATAATGATGAGGAATGTGTCGTCCGCCCACAAAAATGTCTGGATAGCCATCATTATCGTAATCCTCAATTTGAATACGGGAACTACTTATTGGCTTAATTTCGGACAATAATTCAGGACGTTTTTCAAAATGACCTTTCACATTTTCGTACAATCGGTCAGTGTAAAGTGGATGTCCAGGTTCAAATTCATTCCCACCACTCGCGACATACAAATCCAAATCTCCATCTTTATCATAGTCCAAAAATGCAGCGTCGGTATCTTCATATTCTAAGTCTTGCTCAAAAGACTGTTTTTCCACAAAAGAACCATCCTTTAGTTGGATAAAAATTCTGGAAACCTCACCAGTACTTTGTCCGAAATAAAGATCATCGCGCCCGTCTTTATTGATATCGCCTATTGCGATAGCAGGCCCGAATTGGGACATTTTATGAGGTAGCAAAACCTGTTCGCGGTAATCGAAATACTCATTTTCTTTATGGAGGAATAGTGTATTGTCAGGCATTTTGGAAAAATAGGTATCGCCTTTTGAATCTATAGTTTGTGCGGCTGTAATTTCACTTTGAAATTGAATATTTATAATGGTATCAATTGGTGGGTTTTCCAGAATTTGAATTTGATTTCCCGGCCAAATTATTTTCAAAGAATCTATTTTGGTTTGATTTCCCAAACCAATATGAATTCCAGGAGGAATAGAACTTTGATAGCCCCGAACGGAATAATTTTCTAAAACCTGGAAACCCTTTGAAGTATATACCTCCACTTTTGCACCTAAAGCTTTCGTATTTTTTTCACTTCCTTCTAAATTCAAACGTAAAAAATGATTCGTACGAGCATTAGCGGTATTTTCCAAAATGAGCGCAGGGTCGTCCACATTATTGATAACTAAATCCAAATCGCCATCGTTGTCAAGATCAGCATATGCAGCACCATTAGAATAGTTGGCTTTTGGATTATTTACCCATTTTTCCGAAGTGTTTTCGAAACGTAAACTGCCCGTATTTTTGTAAAAATAATTCTTATGTGGTCGGTTTGGGGTTTTTTGTACGAGCGCAGTAACTTTTTCCGGGTTGGTTAAAGCGTCATAATTTTCCTTTTTGAATTGCTTTACATAATTAAAAAAATCTTTGTTTCTAAAATCTCGTTTGATCCCATTGGTAATGAAAATATCTTTCAACCCATCATTATCAAAATCCGCTATTAATGGTGCCCAACTCCAATCGGTATTAGAAATCCCGGCCAATTGCCCAATCTCTGAAAAATGTGGAATACCCTCCGAATCTATATAGCTTGTATGTCTTTGGAGGGTATTATACATATATTGGAAGTGTTTTCCATTGGCAACATTTTCGGCAAACTTTTGGGGGTTCATACTTGCCATACTCGTTTTCATGCCGTAATTATCCTCCGAAACCATATCCAAAGTCAAGATGTCCAAAAAACCATCGTTGTCAAAATCTGCTATGTCATTTCCCATCGCAAAATTGGAAAGATGATTCGTTGCCTCTTTTACGATTTCTCTAAACGTGCCATTTTGATTGTTCAGGTAAAAATAATCAGGTTCGTCATAATCATTTGAAATGTATAAATCTGGCCATCCATCATCATTCAAATCTCCTACACCAACTCCTAACCCATAAGAAACGTCATTGGAATAAATGCCAACCTCAGCCGTTTTATCAACATATTTTCCGTTCTCATTAACATAAAATTTATCTCCTACTGGGGAAACAGTTTCCGTTTTTCCGATGGCAAAGGTTTGGGGGTTGTGATTCATTAAATACATATCCAAATCCCCGTCCAAATCAAAATCGAGGAAGGCTGATTGAATGGAATAAGTGATGCCTCCAAGCCCATATTCTTCAGCAGACTCTTTAAATTTTGGAATACCATTTTCATCTGCACCCAAGTTTATATAAACTTCATTTTGCAAAAACTTTATATTTTCGTAAGGTCCTGATTTACAGATATATAAATCTAGTATACCATCATTGTTTATATCTGTCATATTCACGCCAGTAGTCCATCCATTTTTACCATTTACGCCAGCTTGCTGTGATACTTCTTCAAACACCAAATTGCCCTTATTGATATAAAGTGCATTTTCATGAAGGTTTGAAGTAAAATAAATATCTGGTAGATCATCACCATTTAAATCACCTACAGCGACTCCACCTCCATTGTACACATATTCATAAAAAAAAGAATTGGTTAGTCTATCTTCAGGAATGACATTTCGAAAGTTTACGTTGCTGTGCGCTGGCTTGACTTCCCTAAACAGAAAAGTATTGTCCTCATTAGAAGTACTACATCCGAATTGAATAAAAAGAAGGGTGAATAAAGTGTAAGTCAAGCTTTTGGAAATATTCTTTTTCATGATGATTTAGTACAGTGTGTAAAAAGTTCTTTCATATCCGCGCCTGCGGCGCGAATACAGGGGTGACGTGGGGGCAAAGCGCGACGAGCTGAGTATAAAAAAAAATTTACACAGAGTATTTAGCCTACAATGAAGTTTTCCTAAAAAAAAAAATATAAAAGAAAGGAGGGAATAAATCCCTCCTTCGGTGTGTATGAAACTATTTATTTCAGTGGTATTATTCCGAAGCTTTTATTTAGCAAACCACAGAGTAGTGCCTTGAACATCCTCACCCTGAGCCTGAACAGCCGCATCGTAATTTGGATTTGCCTGTGCTCCTGAACCATAACGCATTCTCTGAGGATAATCACCATTAAGTGTACCGAGTGCAAAAATAGTTGGGTTGGAAGCAACGCCATTAGCCAATTCAGCAGGATATCCTGTTTTTCGCACAATTGTCCAAGCCTCAAAACCGTCTGTATAACTTGCGATCCATCGTTGCAAAGCGATCTTTTCAAGCTGCTCATCCATAGAGCCAGAACTAATATCAGCTAATGGTGCACTTGCGATATATGATTCAGCATCTCCACCGGATACGCCCCACAATTTCATTGCTTCTCTAATTCCAGAAGCAAGCAATGCCTGTGCATCACCGCCACCTAAGCCTCTCACAGCTGCTTCAGCTTGCAAGAAATAAGATTCGGCACTGGAAAGAATGATTTCCGGATAAGCATCCACTTGTTGTCCTCTAGGTTGAATTACAAAATCACTAGGAGAACTAAACATGTCGAAAATCACAAAGGGATAGGTATCTCCATTAATTCGCGTGGGCTGCCCAACATATTGACCAGCAGGCATATCGATAGTGGTTGTAGAATCAGCAGCATTGACGGTAACTGTATAATCTATGTTGGAATTATCTAAAGTAGTTGTAATAAAGTCCACTCTTGTCTGAAATTCAGGGTCTGCTCCAGAATCCTTAAAGACAAAAGATCCTCCATTGGCAGGTTTTGCATAGACAAATAATCTTGGGTCATTGTTTTCTTTTAATAATGAAATCAATGTACCTCCCATTGTGAAAGCGGAACCATTGCCGCCGAAATCATGCCAAACGTCACCGTAGGAAGAAGAAGCCCATTCACTGATTACGAAGTCTTTTTTCATCACTACACTTCCGGAAGCATCATCCAACAGAGGTGCAGTAAGTGCATCTGTAATTGCCTTATTTGCAAAATCTTCACCAGGAGCACCCAAGGCACGCATTCCGATTCTTAGTTTTAGTGTATTTGCCAATCGTTTCCATTGTTGCAAATCTCCACCACAATAAATGTCATTTGAGCCAGCATCATTTACACCAACTCCTGTTCTTTCCGTATCACCTATAAGGGTCATTGCCTCATCCAAATCTGCGATGATACCTTTATAAATGTCAGCTTGTTCGTCATATTTAGGCGTCAAAATCCCATCAACTCCAGCTTCGCTGAACGGCACCATTCCGAAAGTCTCGGTGTACATTTGATAATACAAGCCCTTTATAATCAATGACATCGCATACATGTATTGATTTTCAAATTCTCCGCCAGGTTGTGTTAGGTCAGCAAACGATTTTACTGTACCAAAATAATTCGAAAGCCAGCCGTATGTTGCATCTGTATAACCTCCATGGAAGTCATAACTCAAACCATCATTCCACCATGATTTGGAATGACCAAAACAAAGGTGACCTGCAAAACGATCTGAATGAATCAAATGTGCTCTCCAATAAACGAATCGATTTGGTGCATATAGTGGCACCTGCGCACTTGTTAAAAAGAATTTGGCACTGACCTCGTCAGAGGTAAATCCCTGTTGATTCGTATTAATTTTATCAAAGTCTTTGGTACAGGACAATCCCGCCATCACAATGAGGAGTCCAAGTACCCATATTTTTGAATTTTTCATATTAATATAGATTAGAAATTAACATTTAAACTAAATCCGAAACTACGAGTAGTTGGAAGAGAATAGAAGAGCACTCCCTGTCCGAAGTTACCCGTTGCATATGTAGATTCCGGATCAAAGTTATCAGCTTTTTTGTACAAAAAGAATAAATTTCTGCCTATGATGCTCAATGACGCGCTACTGATGCCAATATCATCCAATAAGCTGGAAGGTAAACGATAACTTAAACTCAATTCTCTAAGCCGAATGTTTGTCTGCTCAAACATATATTCTGAGCCAATGCTGCTAACTGCCTGCCAATAATCCTGGGCACTGATGGAGGTTGTATTAGCTGCGAAACTTCCATCTGGTTGTTCTACGACCCCTTCGACTACAATTCCTGTTTCTCGGTATTGTAAAGACTTTTGGGAAACTCCGTTTGCATCCAAAGCCGCTTCTGTCCATCCGAAGAATTCACCACCGATTCTAAAGTCTATCAAAGCATTTAATGAAAAATCCTTGTATCTCAAACTATTCGTCAAACCTCCGGAAAAATCGGGCTGATAGTTACCGAATTTTTCACGCTCGGAAGTTGCCTGTGGTCTTCCTTCCGCTGTAAGGATGAGTTCCCCATTCTCATTTCGAAGCCAGGTTGTTGTATAAATATCGCCGTATCCACCACCAACTTGTGCGCGAACATCCACAATTCCACTATTACTTTGGCTAAGAAGGAAAGTTTCTTGCCCGTCAATCAATTCTACCAATTCATTTTTATTTCTGGAAATATTTGCAGAAATGTCCCAACTGAAATCAGAAGTGCTGACTGGCACACCACCTAATAGAAGCTCAAATCCTTTATTCGTTATTTCCCCAACATTCTCACGGAAGAAGCTGTATCCTGTACCTGGGTCAACTGGAACATCAAAAATCAAATCTTTAGTTGTAATTTGATAGATGGATAAATCTCCGTAAACCCGATTTCTGTATAATTTGAACTCAACACCTGCTTCCAATGTACCGATGTCTTCCGGTAGCAGGTCTTCACTAAAGCGAATATTTGGTCGGTTAATTTGCACATTTCCAAGGTAACCATTAGCAGCTACCTGGAATAAATTCACAATTTGTTGAGGGTCTGTATCATTACCAACATTTGCGGTACTGGCTCTGACTTTTAATAGGTCAACAGTTGATCCTAAATCAAATGCCTGGTCCAAAAGAACACTCAAACTAGCTGAGGAATAAAAATAAGAGCGATTGTCTGCTGCCAATGCAGAGGACCAATCGTTACGTCCCGTAAAATCCAAATAAATCATATTGTCAAAGGAAACAGATGCTGATCCGTACAAAGAGTTCACTCTTTTCTCAATTAGTTCAGATTGACTTGCTGTCACCTGTGAACCATCAGTATTATTCAAGAAGTATCTTCCAGGAATTTTAAAATCAGAACCGTTAATGCTTGATTGGATAAATGTTGAATGACGAGCATTTCCTCCAAAATTAGCCGAAAGATTAATTCTTTCGCTTAAGTCATTATTAAACATTAGCAAGAAATCATAATTGTTTTCAGTACGCTCTGTATTTCTGAAAGAAATTCGCCCGGAAGAAAAGAAGTGATTTCCGTTTGCAGTAATACTTTCGAAATCCTGATTAATTTTATCTGTACCCACTCTTGCAAAAGCAGACAACCAATCTGTCAATTGGTAATCCATTTTAACAAAACCACTGAAACGATTTCTCCTGTCACCATCAAAATTCTCATATAACATCCAATATGGATTACCACCACTTGCGGTGGGAGAAATGACTCGATAAGGATCATTTGGATTAATTGGATTATCTACATCTTGATAAGTTTCAAGATCTGTTGTGTTGATATTTCTTGCCATAGGCAATAACATGGCTACAACACCTTCCGTACCCTGAGTGGCTCTGTTTTTGGCATCCTGAAGGAAATAGGTTGCTTTTGCATCAACAGATAATTTATTTCCCAATTTAGCAAAGCCTCTCAGGTTGAAGTTATTTCTTTCTACCTTGGAATTTGGCAAAATAGAATTAATGTCCGACCGCGTATATGAAAACCGCATAGAAGCTTGATCAGTACTCCCTGATAAAGCTATTGTATTAATCAATGTGGAGCCTGTCTCAAAGAAATCTTCGACATTTGATGGTTGAGCTGAGTAGGGTCTCTCCTCTCCCATGAATTCCAATTGACTTGAACCGTCAAATTTTGGTCCCCATGAACTTGCCAAACCAACTGCCTGAACCTGCGTCGCTAAATCATCTGAAGGGTTCAATTGAACGAAGTTCCCATCTGTACCTCGGCCATATTCATTTTGATATTCCGGCAAAATCAAGGGATTTTCAAATGTCGTACTGGATGAAATAGAAACGCCCAAGCCTTTGCCCAAAGCGCCCTTTTTTGTGGTAATTAATACAACACCGTTACTGGCCCTGGAGCCATACAAAGCTGCTGCGTTTGGTCCTTTTAAAATGGAAATAGATTCGATATCATCTGGATTAATATCCGAAATTCCGTTTCCAAAGTCACGAACATTAAATTCAAAAGCTCCTGAACCTGCCAGGTTATTATTATCAATCGGAACACCGTCCACTACATAAAGTGGCTCATTATTACCAGATAAAGAATTATTTCCTCTGATAATGATACGTGAAGAACCACCTGGTCCAGAAGTGTTTTTATAAACCACAACACCAGCAACCTTGCCAGCTAAAGAACTAGCAACATTTGATTCTTTTACTGTTGAGACATCATCTCCATTCAATTCTGTAACCGCATAACCTAAAGATTTCTTTTCTCTCGAAAGACCCAAAGCACTTACAACTACCTCTTCTAAAGTAGATCCTTCTATCATAGACACATCCAAAACAGTTCTTCCCTCGACTGCAATTTCCTGAGATTCAAACCCGGTATAAGAAAAGACTAAAATCGCATCATCTGGAACACTAAATCGGTATTGTCCATTTACATCTGTAGTCGTACCAAGCGAAGTTCCTTTTACATAAACATTTACACCAATCAGAGGTTCTCCATCAGTATCCGTCACTGTTCCACTGACGGTAATTTCCTCCTGCAAATTATCTGGAGGTAAATATGGATTGGCTTTTAAAGCCCCCACATAGTCGCCCTGCCACAGAAACAAGGCAAAAAACAATACTATGAGCCTGTAGTAAACTTTAAGTTTCATAATTTTGAGTTTGAATTAAATTATTAATAAAATTTTGTCGTAAACATCTTCTCGGATGTTTTCAACCTTTTATTAAAGCATTAGTGAGTAATCATTTTATAATATAATCGTCTCTTTCCTTCGCAATTTTTTAATCAACACCTAGTAGAATCATAAAATCACAGCATTAGAAATGCCATCTTCTAAATGCTTCAATCGCTTCGTATTCAGAGAGTCCAAGATTTCGATAAGCCTTTGCGGTCGCTTTATTTCTGTCTTCGGCCCTTTGCCAAAACTCTCGTTCATCTTCTCCAGGAAATGGAGGGCTGTCTTTTTGAGATTGATGCATAAAAATAGCTTTTCGCTTTTTGTACAATTCAGTAGGACTAAGCGGTACCGCCATTTCAATTTCGTGGATTGGCCATTCATGCCAGGCTCCTCTATACAGCCATACCCAGCAGTCTTTTATCCACTTTTCATTTTTTAATTGCTGAATCCCTTTATATATAGCTTTTAAGCAAACTCTATGGGTTCCATGTGGGTCTGCCAAATCTCCAGCTGCATAAACTTGGTGCGGTTTGATATTGGATAATAAATCTTTAATTATTTGGATGTCTTTTGCACCAAGGGGGCTTTTTCGGGTAGAGCCCGTTTCATAAAATGGCAAGTCCAGAAAATGAATATTGGAATCAGGAAGACCACAAAATCGTGCACCTGCCCTTGCCTCACCTCTTCGTATCATACCTTTCAATTGACGTACTTCCGGAATGTCGATTTGGGAGGTCTTTTTGTTTTTGAGAAATTTCTCCGCTTTCACAAGCAATTTTTCACCTCCCTCCTTTATCATATCCAGATCACCTCCAAATTCATAGAGGAATTCAATAAATCGGATGGCGTCGTGGTCATGGACAGCAATGTTTCCAGAGGTTTGATAAGCAACATGCACATCATGACCCTGCTCCACCAATCTTAAAAAAGTACCCCCCATTGATATGACATCATCATCAGGGTGCGGACTGAAAATTATGACCCGTTTTTTGGAAGGATTGGCTCTTTCAGGTCGGCGACTATCATCAACCTTGGGTTTACCTCCTGGCCAACCTGTAATGGTGTCTTGAAGCCGATTGTGTACTTTAATATTTAAACTATAGGAGGAGGCATGTTCTACGATTAATTCACTTAAATGATTTTCATTATAATCCTTATCGGTCAATTTTAAAATCGGTTTATCTACCTTCCTTGAAAGCCAGATAACCGCCTGACACACCAAATCATCATCCCAATTACACATCCCTACCAACCAGGGTGTTTTGATTCGGGTAAGTTCGCTTGCAGCTGCCTTGTCTACGATTACTTTGACATTTGAGTGATTTTGCAAAAAAGAAGATGGAATCGCAGATGTAATATTTTCTTCCACAGCTTTTTGCAAAACAGGTGCTTTGTGCTGTCCCCAAGCCATCAGGAATATGGTACCTGCCTTCATAATACTGCCTACTCCCATGGTGATAGCCCGATAGGGAACCGCTTCTTCTTTAATAAAATCCTTTACAGCATCTCTTCGGGTCAAATTATCCAAACGAACCAACCTGGTCTTCGAATCAGCCCACGAACCAGGTTCATTAAATCCAATGTGACCAGTACGACCAATCCCCAGCAATTGGATATCAATCCCCCCATATAAATCAATCATTTTCTCATAATTTTCACAGTATTCCTCTACTTCATCCATTGGCAGGGTACCATCGGGGATATGAATGTTTTTTGCTTGGATATCGATGTGATCAAAAAGGTATTCATGCATAAAACGGACGTAACTCTGCCTTGCCGAAGGTTCCATGGGATAGTACTCATCCAAATTAAAGGTAATCACGTTGGAAAAGCTCAAATCTTCCTCCCGATGCATTCTTACCAATTCCTTATATACGCCAATTGGAGAAGAACCGGTTGCCAATCCCAGGACAATATGTTCACCTTCCTGTTGCTTTTGCCGAATAGCTAATGCAACGGATTTGGCAATATGGATGGAAGCTTCTGCAGAATCTTCCCAAATTCTTACGGGAAGTTTTTCCAAACTTTTGAGCTGATATTTTAATGTCCTGTTTACAGCAGTCATAACTGACATGTTTCTTTGATGTTTTGATTTTGCCAAACCAATGAAGCCGCTCCAAGAAGAGCAGCCTCATTGGTCTTTAAAGAAGAGGGAAGAACCTGAATCTTTCCCTTATATATATCCAAAAGACTGTGTTCCATATGAGCAATGACCGGGTCGAATAAAAAAGTACCTGCCTCGGATAAACCGCCTGCTAGAAAAATTGCTTCCGGTTCAAAAATGGCTACCAGTTCAGACAGTTTTTCTCCGAGTATTTGTCCGGTCTGTTCAAAAGCTTTTAAGGCTATTGGATTACCTATCTTTGCAGCTTCATAAATCATTTTTGGACTTACCTCGTTGAATGGAATATTTTTAAAACTATTTTCGGCAACTGAAAAAGTGAGTAGCTTAAACAGGGTTCTCTTAATACCAGTGGCGGAAACATAGGTTTCCAAACAACCATTCTTGCCACATCCACACTCCCGACCGTTTCGTTTGATGACACTATGTCCAATTTCTCCTGCTTGACCATTGTTTCCTGAAACAATCTTTTTATTGGACACAATACCGCAACCTAAACCAGTACCCAACGTAATCACCATATAGTTATCCATATTTTGAGCAGCCCCAAAGAGTCCTTCTCCCAAGGCTGATGCATTTCCATCTTTAATCAAATAAACGGGTAAGTCAAATTCTGTCTCTAATACTCTGGCAATTTCAACTTTTTGAGGAAAAGGTAAATTGGCAGCACCATCAATGGTCCCTTCAATGGGATTACAACTAGGTGCACCCAATCCTATTCCATTCACTTTATACTGCCCATTATGCATTGAAAGAAGTGTATAAATGGATTCAAATAACGAGTTGAAGTAGGTATGTTCATCCTTAAAAGCACTTGTCATCAATGTGCTTTTCTCCAATATAACACCTTGCTGGCCGACTATTGCCAGTTTCGTGGATGTTCCACCTATATCAATGCTCAAAGCTGTTTGCACATTTATCTATTTGAGGCTTTGAAAATATAGATGCTATGGTATAAATATAACAGAAAAAGAATACTTCATAAGAGTCTTTTCATTTTAGTTTTGATAGACTTTCCAAATTTTCAAAGCAGGTATTTTTTTAAGCAAATAAGCCATATTAACTGAATAAAATTGCCAAAACGGAAGGTAAAAGTATAAAAAAAATCAGTTTACTGTGTGCGAACACACAAAATTATTTTTCATTTGTGCGCGAACACATCGAAATTATATTTTTCCCGTGTATGCACACAGTAAAATATACATTTTGTTTTTTTGTGTAGTATTTTTGGACTATTTTAAGCCCAAACACTCATTAGTCTTACCTGGAAGTATGAATAAAAGAATTACAATAAAAGATATTGCGATTAAGGCAGAGGTCTCTACTGGAACTGTTGACAGAGTATTACACAACCGAGGTAATGTGGCACCAGAAGTCAAAAAAAGAGTGATGGAAGTTGTGGAAGAATTGGGATATAAAAGGAACATTTTAGCCAGTGCACTCGCCTACAATCGAACCTATCAGGTTATCGCACTCATCCCCAACCCCCAAAAGGATCCTTATTGGGAACAAACCAATATTGGCATTAATAAGGCAATCAAGTCTGTACAGAATTATGGCGTTTTGGTTGATTTTATCTATTTCAATTATAATGACCCCAAAAGTTTCAGAGATTGTGCCGCCCAGGTTTTAGACAAAAACCCAGCTGCTGTACTATTTTCTCCTATGTTCAATGAAGAAGCGACCTGGCTATTGCAACAGTGTAAGGAATTGGGAATATCCCATGTGATGATAAATACAAACCTGGATAATGCAGACTCACTGAGCTATATAGGACAAGACTCCTACCAGAGTGGTGTTTTAGGGGCAAGGTTGTTAAATTTTGGTCTTCTGGACGGGCAATCCGCCTGCATTCTCAATCTCGACTACAGCACCAAGTCCGCTCACCACTTGATCGAAAAGGAACGGGGTTTTAGAGCTTATTTTTCAAAAGAGGTCTCTAAGGAAATTCAAATATTCAGGGAAAATTTTGAAGATTTTGAGGATGAAAATAAACTTCGATCCTTTCTAAAAACCCTTTTGGAACAACATCGGATCTTGCACGGAATTTTTGTAACCAATTCCAGAATTCACAAAATAGTTGATAGTTTGAACGACTTAACAGACCGGAATATCAAACTGGTTGGCTTCGATCTAATTGAACCCAATTTGAAATTTTTATACGAAAACAAAATCAATTTTTTGATCAATCAAAACCCGGTAGAACAAGGATTCCAGGGAATCATGAGTTTATTCAATCATCTTGTCTTAAAAGAATCCGTAGAAAAAATTCAGTATTTGCCTTTGGATATCGTAGTGAAAGAAAATGTGGAATATTATCTCAGGAAACAACAAAATTTTGAAATGGTGGTTTGATAAATTTTTAATTTATTTAAGTATCATGATTCTCAAAATAATATAATCACAAAACTATGGGATTCCATTATGATTTAGTGAAGGGTTCATTCCAATCATAATAAAATGAGAAATCCTTCTAATATTTTTTTATTTTTGAATCTATGATATAAAAGCAACTACATCAACTCCAAATAACAATGATTACCCCACAAATATTTACTGCATTCGCATATTCTGAGGAAAAGGAACACCTTAAATACCTAGGTGAAGAGGATGACAGTATCAGAAATTTATTTTATCCGTTATTTGGAAAAGGGATTATTAATATCTTGCCACATGGTCACACAACTTCAGATAAATTTTACAGAGTTTTATCAACATTAAAAGATCGCATTAATATTATCCATTATGGAGGTCATGCCAACAATTTTCACCTTGATCTCGAAAAAGGCACTTATAATTTAAGACAATTTTCTGAAATCCTGAAAGGGAAACATAGTCTAAAGCTGGTTTTCTTGAATGGGTGTGCAACCAGTGGTTTTGTAGATACCCTGCTTAAGGATGGGGTAAAAGCTGTCATTGCAACTAAACGAAAAATTGGCGATTTAAAAGCCAAAAAATTTGCTATTGAATTCTACACCAATTTGCTAATGGAAAATAAAAACCTCCACGATGCATTTTACAACGCAGCTTCAATAATAGAGGGTTGGGATAATAGTGAAAAAGTGATTTATCGGGATTTGGACGAAGACGAAGAGGTAGATGAAACTGATAAGACTGAATTGGAATGGGGCTTATACATAAAAAAAGAAAATAAATACATCCTGAATAATTGGATTTTAAATGACGGAAAATCCAAAAATGAAGACCCTGAACTTGGTCAATCCTGGATGAGATTAGTTAAAAAATATGAGGATCTTGAAAAAGAAATAGAAGAACTTAAATTAATATTAGAAGATGTAACCGATGTTATTGAACTTAATTCTAACAAAATGGAATGTGAGCAGGATATAGTAAAGAAGAATGCTTATGCCCGAAAGGTAGAGCTGAAGGAAGAATATGGAAAAAAGATAGAACAGGATATAATAAATAAAGAAGAAGAGAGTATTGCTGCATTTAGAGAATTAAGTGACCTTACATTTCAAAAAATAGAAGAAAGAAGGAAGAACAAGCTCATTACGGCTTTGAAAAAGATAAATTTCACAAATGAAATAAATAGTTTTAAAGGGAATCTTCAAAAATTACAACCTCCAATTAAGGGAATGCCGACTGTCCTTGGTGCCTTTGTAGTTCGAGGAAGTCCCAAATGTGGCTTGAGCCTTTTAGAAAAAAGAATGGTCTCAAATGCCGAAATAATGGAAAATGAAAAAGTTGAATTCCTTTTCGACTTTAAAAGAAAAGTAAAACCACTTGCTCCAACCAAAAATAGCATTTGGTTAGAGCTTTTGAATCAATCCAAGGAGGTAAATGATGAAAATGTACCAAAAGTCCAAGAAATTGGTGAAGCAAAAAAACTAGAAATCGTAAAATGGATATTCAAGGAGCATTTAAAACTTAGAAATGTCCTGTTTATTTTTAAGAATATGGACAATATCAAAATTGAGAAGAGCAAGGAATTCATTAAGGACTTTTGGTTTACTTTTTCAAAAATTGTCATTCAATTCAAACAAAAAGAACTCAGTTCAAATAAGGAAAAGTCAATGCCAGCAATGCCAGAAAAAAAAATATTAGCTTTTTTCATTGACGATTATTGCCATCTGGGAGAAAAAGAAAAGGAGCTTTGTCTTTTTAGAGATTATTCCAATTTTTTAACAAAAGATGAGCAAAAAATCCACTCCATTTCTTTATTGCCTATCCCCAACAAAATAGAAGAAAATGAACTTCAGTATTGGTATGCTAACAGTGGAGTTTCCATCACTGGGTTTAAACCTCAATCCATTTTGGGTCCTGAGGGAGATTTTGTTTTACCTACCATAAAAAAGATATGTGAACAATCAAAACTGATCGATTATGATGAAGAAAAATTTCCAAAATTTGATGAAATAATAAACCCTCCATTATGAGCAAAATATTAAATTATTCAGGTCAGAGTTTGCAAGAACCAAAAGAAATCAAAAGGAATAGGGAGATAAATGGAAAAGTGAAAGAGATTGAAGAAAATCTCAATCCCTATATTCCGGAACCTGATCTTGTCAAGGCTGTCAATTTAGCTATTCTTCTAAAGCGCCCATTACTTTTGATGGGTCAGCCAGGCTGCGGAAAATCCAAATTAGCACAAGCAGTCGCCTATGAACTTTATCACAAAGAAGAAAATGGCAAAATTGTTCAGGATTATCAAGATTTATATTTCGAATGGAATATCAAATCTTCTTCCAAAGCCAAAGACGGTCTTTATGAATACGATGCAATAGAGCGATTAGGGGATTCCCAGATAAAAAAAGAAGATAGAAAAAAAGGAAGGGAAAATCTTGATAAGAACCATTATATACATGATCGCCCCTTAGGACAAGCTATGAAAAATTCTCAATCAGAGGATAAGCGGGCCATTATATTAATTGACGAAATCGACAAGGCAGATATAGATTTCCCAAATGATCTATTAAATGAGATAGATAAAGGAGAATATACCATCACGGAAATAGATAAGAAAATCACCTCTAGTCATAAACCTATTATTTTTATTACCAGCAATGCAGAGAAACCCCTTCCCGATGCATTTCTTAGAAGATGTTTGTTCCATTATATCAAACCTTTAAAAAAAGAGACTTTAGAACTCATAATTGATCGAAGATTTTATAATGGTACAGCCAACAAATCTGAAAAAGACCTTGCTGAAAAAGTTGTGAAACATTTTATCAAAATCAGGGAAGAATTAAAAAAGGTAATAGGTGAAAAGAATGTTTCCACAAGCGAACTATTGGATTGGTATGAAGCCATTAAATATTACAATGAAAACAAATCAAAAGATAAATTAAGCGAAGAACTGTTAGGTGAATTGAAAAAAGTTGGAAAAGGGGTTGATGAAATTCCATTCCAACAAGTATTATTTAAAAACTGGAATAGTCTAATACATTTTAAGAAAAAAGCTCAAAAAACAAGCTCAGTTCAATCATGAAAAAGCTGGCAGATTATCCAATGTACTCCTTTTTTGAATCTATCAAATCATATGATAGATCACTAGGGCATACCGCAGTCGAGCTAGAAGCTTATCTTAATCTTTTAGACCAAATTCAAAAAGGAAGAGGTTTAGCTTCTAAAGAAGACTTGTATTCAATTTGTCACCTGCTATTTTTCAAACCTTATCACAGAGAGAAGGATTTTAGGAATCTGTTTTTTCAATACCTGGCTTTATTTGAAAAAGATGAAAAAGAACCCGACAGCAAAGTGAATGGAAAAGACAAAAAGAACCTAAATCAGGATTTAATCTCTGATGGAGACAAAGCAGAGGAAGATCCTGAAGATGATAATGAATCCTTTAAATTAGACCCTGATGACGAGATGATGGATGACTACCAGGATGACCCTGGCATTAATAAGGAGGAATACAGGGCTCATACCAAAGTGAGTATCCAGTTTGAGGAATCTGTTAAGGGTGGTGTAATTGAAAATCCAACTCTTTCCCAGGTATCTCAATTAGAACGAGAAATATACAGTCGGCCATTTTTACTGAAAAAAAGATATTTTCCATTTTCACCCAGAAGGATGGAACAGGGCATTCGATCACTTCGCAGTTTTCATAATCTAAAGGGAGAAAAAATTGTGGACCTGGAAGCTACAATTAGGCGAGTAACAACAAATGGCTACTTCGACAGGTTGATTTTGAAAAATGCATCCTTTGCAATCACCCCCTTAACTATTCTGATTGACTGGGGAGGATCTATGATTGCTTTTCATCAAATGGCAAATAGTATTGTACAAGCGACCTACGACAAACACAAACAAGCTGGTCACCGCGTCTATTATTTTCATGACTTTCCATCTGAAAATGTGTATATAGATAGAACGCGCGTCAAACCTTTTCCGGTTCACTTATTAAAAAATGAAAACCAACATTCCTTCTTGATCTTTAGTGATGCTGGTGCAGCGCGAGGAAACTATTCAGAAGAAAGAATAAAAGCAACGAAAAAATTTCTAGGTCTGATTCGCCATAGACCACATGCATGGCTAAACCCTATTCCTGCCTTTCGGTGGAAAGGCAATTCGGCAAGTGAAATATCGGATGTAATAGAAATGTTTGATTTCACCAAAGAGGGATTTAACAGAGCAATGAGATGGCTAAAATCAGCAAAAACCAAATAGCTTATACAGTGAAAAAATGACATTTTCTGAAAGTACCCAAAAAAGAGTCCAATTCTTCAAAGAGAAATTCAGAGCATTGGGATACCAGGATGGACATTACATCCTCGCTTGCCATTCTGCATTTCCTATTGTACTTACATCAGACCTTTTATATCAAATCTGGGCAAACTTTAAGAATTATTCTGCATACCTCACCATCGATACCCCAAGAAGTATAGACATCATTGCCGTTTCTGATTTATTAATGTCAAATTTGGTTGCTCCTACAGGAAAGAATTTTTTTGAAATGGATCAAGAGATTCGAGGATATTTGCTGCATCAACTCGAAAGTGATTTGCGATTTGGAGCTGAAAGACTAAAAGCCCTCGCTCAATTCTTATATCAATATACGGATGCCACTCAATCCGATCCATTCCTGGAGGATGCTCAATATTGGACTGCACTGGCTACATTGGCTCCTGAAATGGCAGCTGGAAAAATAAAAGAGGCTCTTGATCAAAGTATTAAATCCAAAAACGAAACTGAAATCTTGAGATTGAGAGAATTGTTAGAAGCCTACAACTATCAGGACAATCGATTTTCTGGTCTTTTGGAGGTCACGAAAGGGATAAAGGCTGCCATATTTGGTTATGATAAATCCATTGTTCAAAACCAGTTTGACAAAGGCAATATGCTTGCTGTAGGTGATGATAAAAAGCCCGGAGGGAAAGTACTGGAAATTCCATTATGGGAAGAGTTAGAAGGGAAAATAAGAATATATAATTCAGCCGAAGAAAGAGCCAGAGAAAAAGCTTTGAGGAGAATAGAAGAAGCAAAAGCACCTACTAATACTCGGTTGGATCTCAGCAGTTTGGGATTAAAGGAGCTTCCGGAACAGTTGTTCGAGTTAACACATTTGGAAGAACTCAATCTTGATAATAATCAGCTAAGCAAGTTTCCCTTAAAAATTTCAAGATTAAGATCATTAAAGAAATTATTTGCCAGCAAAAATCCAATAAACTTTATCCCAGCATCCATTACTCACAACATTAAAAGCCTGGAATTATTGCAAATTGATGATGCTCAAATTGAAATTTTACCAAGTCCTTTGCTTCGACATAAGAACTTACACGGCCTTTCCCTGGCAAACAATAAAATACAGTTTTTGCCTCAGGAGATTACTAAAATGAAAAATTTAAAATCTCTCAATTTAAAAGGCAATCCTGTATTAAACATTCCATCAAATTATTTACAATCTACTGGTCAAGAAATAAGAGACTACTTTGATAATTTGCCAAAATTTGATAGAGATATTCCAGTAATGCTGGCAGTGTTTGCTGGAGAAACTATATATGGTGATTTAAAGCTTAAAGAAGAAGAAGAGGCAATCAGGAATCAGTTTCAAAAATACATTACCAACAATCAATTTTACCTTGAAATACTTGTTGACCCCAGTACTGTTGAATTATTTGAAACATTTAAAAAATATCAAAAGCATTTGGTTGTATTCCACTTTGGAGGATTTATTAGTCGAAAAGGAGAGCTAGCCCTTTTTAATGAAAAAAAAGAATTTATTCGAATTCAACCAGAGTTAATTAACAGATTCTTCGCTTTTCTACATGAGCTTAAATTAATTGTTTTAAACGGAAATAATTCGCTTCTTCTTTCAAAAGATAATTTCGGAAATATTTCGCCAGGATTGATTGTGACAAATAACGAAATAAGTAACAAAGACGCTATTGCATTCACCGATTATTTTTATCAAAAATTGGCGGAGCGGAAGCCACTAAATGATTCTTTTGAAGAAACCAAAGTACACTTATATGAAAATAATGAATATAAAACAGCCTTCAATCCTGTATTAAAGGGGATCATGGATCAGCTAGAAACGGGATTTAAATGGGAATTACTTCCCAAAGTTCCTTCAGACCTAAAACCTATCCAGAAGAGTTTAAAAAATCAGATTTCCAGATTTAATGTAAATGGTTTTTTTAGAGAATGGAATCAACATGTACCAGCCGAATATAAAAAAGGAACCATCAAGGAATTGAAAAAGCAAAATCGACAATTCTCTTCCAGAGCTCATTCCAGTCCAGATGTAGATCAGGATACACAAAGCAAAATCTCAAATGGACTAATTCAGCTGGTAGATGACTTGACGGTTGAAGACACCCGTGCTTATCACATCCGAAACTGGCAGTTATTTGAAGATTATGACATTAAACAGATTATATCCACCTCTTTACTGAAATTGCCAGTAGATGTAAATGGAGAAGAAGATTTAAAAAATCAATTTTTCAAATTCTACAATTCGAATCCCTCTAAATTCCTGGACATTCAAGATGGAGCAAGCAGTAGCTATCAATTAAAACTTGAACCCGATGCTTTGTCCATAATCCGAAATGATTACAGCCAACAATTGATACATGGAATTAGGGGGTTTGGACGAGAGGAAGTCAAGTATGTGATAGAAGTTCTGGAGCAGATTGAAAAATGGGAACGCATTTCCAATTTGCAGAATGAAAATTCTGGATTGGATTCTTCTAAAATTGAAATTCAGTTTATTGATATTAAGACAAAGCAATCCTATGACACCGATTCCGTAATCAATTTGGAATACAAGGAAGAAAAAATTCCTTTTAGCATCCTTGTAAGCAACAGGACTGGAAGGGATTTATATTTTAATTTGCTCTATTTAAGTTCAAGATTTCGCATTATGAGGGTAGGCGAAGTGCTTCAAATTAAAGATAGCGATCTAATTACTCACGATTTATTAAGGGAAAACTTATTAATAGCAAATGATGAACAAGCCTCATCTACAGATATTTTTCAAGTTATAATAAGCACCAATCCCATTGACACTGAACAATTCACAGAAACTGGAATTGAACCCAATATGGTATCCCTGGAAAGAACCAAAGGCATCGGTCAGAGAGATTTGTCTTTTGACTTAGAAGATGAAGATTTAGAAGAAATCACAACTAAAGATTGGCTTACAAAAAAATTGACGATTAAACTTGTCAGAGAGGAAGAAAAGATTTGGAAGGTGGCAAGAAATAAAGACAATGAAGAAGATTATCTTGAATATTTGGAGCTTTTCCCCGATGGAAAATATCAGCAGGAAGCACATGAAAGAATGGAAAAAAAACAAAAGGAAGAATTGGAGAGGCTTGAAAGTTTGAAAAAGTCAAACGACAAATTGCTAGATGATATTGAAGATATTCAAAAAGGCAAACCATCGGGAAGTAAAGAGGATTCAAAAACGCCTGGAACAGGACAAAATCTAAATAAATTAAAAGAACGCTTAAGACGAGATATTGGGGAGGGAAAAACAGAGAAAGTTTTGAAAGAATTAATGAATTTAGAATTTCATAATGACTTTCAGAATAGCATTATTTTATTATCTGGCCAATACAATGGACTAAAAAGAGATAAGATTAGTGGACTGATTAGTTCAAGTGATGAATCTCGTCGCCTATCCAGGATTAATTATTCATTATTGAGTATAATTGATGACCTATAATCAGTAAAGTTGCTTCATTGAATTATATATTTTTTCTATACCCTACACTTTATAGGAATCAAGACATTAGAAGCAGGAAACAAGCTTGTAAAAAATGATAAAAATCGAAGATGATAAACCTTCCCTTCTGTTTCTAAAAAGTGCACAGTAGAGAATATTTTTTAAGATAATTTCTTCAAAATAAAACACTTAATAAGATGCCAAACACAAGCCCTACCTTTTACGCTCTGCATGTTGGTGTGGTGCATGTAGATGAGACTCACTATAATTATACCCTTCGATCACTTCCTTGTTGTGAGACCGATACCCTGGCTATGAAAGAATTTGCAAAAATTCTAGGCTTTGAGGAAAAAAACATAAAAGTTTTATTGAATGAAACTGCGACTGTCAGCAATTTTAAGAAGGAGCTATTATCCTTAAAAGAAAGCATGAAAGGTGGCGACTTTTTATTAATTACCTATTCGGGTCATGGAGGAAGAATGACCTATTTGGATCCAGATACTGATGACGATGATAAAGCGGCCGAGACTTATGAAACCTGGTGTCTATATGACAGGCAGATGTTGGATATTGAATTGCCGGAAATATGGGCAGCCTTCGAAGAAGGGGTGAAAATTGTTTTAGTCATGGATAGTTGCCACAGTGGAGGAGCAGCCAGAGAATTGATGATTGGCGATGATTTGGATAAAAGATGGTGGATTTCAAAATCTATGGACAGCCAGACGATGGAAAAATTTTTCAAAGGTTCTGCAAATGAAGAAGCAATCAAGCAACTTTATCTAGGGCTTCAAGATAAATATGCAAATCGGCCCACTTCTATAAAAGCTGATTTTTTGCATCTAGCTGCCTGCAAAGCAGACCAGGTGGCCTTAGCTGGTCCTTTTATGAGCAAGTACACCAGAATTTTCTTAAATAATTTTAGTGAAAAACCATTTTCCAACTACAAAGCCTTTTATGATGAAATAGAGCAAGTACATCAAAGCATCAGGGAGCGAACAGGAGAAAATCAAAGCCCAATGTTTAATGATGACTTATTTGGTGCCCCATCCAACTATTTTTTAGAATCAATTCCGTTTGTCAAAGATAATAAGCAGTTAAATGAGGAACAAAGAGCAAAAATAGGGGCACTAACTAAATGGGTCAAAGGAAAGGACGTAGTTGAAGAAACCAATACCGGTTTATTAATAGATTCCTCAGAATTGGGTGATAAAAGTATTGTCGAGAAGGAGGAGTGGATTTCCTTGCTTACAGAAGAGAAAAAATCCTTGGCAAAAGAGACCAGTTCACTTTACTGGCAGCCTTCTTCAAAGCAACATAAAAATAAAGCAAAAGCCTGGGACCTAGCCTATGAAAAATATTTTGAACTAGAAAAAAAAGGTAGCCCGGTTTTTATAGAACCTACCTTTTGTGAAGAAATAAGAGATGGAAAAGCTTTTGGAATGATGAGTAAAAATGCGAATACATTTTTACAAAGATGGCCTTCTCCAAATCAGGATGAATTTTCATGGTATTTAGGAGAGCGTTTTTCTCAACTTGAAAAAGCGAGAACTTATGTGCAGAAATATTTGGAAGTATCTAAACAAAAAGAAACAGCAAGAATAGCCCATATTGATACGGGTATTCGATATGAACATATCGCTTTTAAGAACACAAAAATTAATAGAAAGCTTGCAAAAAGTTTCCTGCCCGGAGAAAAAACGAATCCAGCAATAGATGTTTTGGCAAGAGAAAGGAATAAAGGAAAAATCGTCAATTGGGAGGCTGTTCAAAGAATTGCAGAGCAAGATTTTCATGGAACCGCAACACTAGCTATACTGAGTGGGGGTCTTATTCCCAAAGACCAGAGCTATGGCAATTTTGAAGGGGAAATTGGAGGGATTCCCTTTGCTGAAATAATTCCACTCAGGATATCAGAAACTGTGGCACTCACTGGATTGATGTTTAATGTGAAAGAATTTGCACAAGCACTAAAATATGCAATTAGTGATAAGTGTCAATGCAACGTCGTAAGCATGTCAATGGCTGGAAGTCCCTCAAGAGCCTGGGCAAAGGTAGTCAATGAGGCCTACGATGCGGGATGTATAGTTGTATCTGCAGCAGGCAATAGCTGGCGAAGAAATGATGCATCTTTTCAATGGAGGCGTCCTATTCGCAGTGCGCTTCGGAGTATTGGTAGTTTGGGGCAAAGCCTACTTCCCAAGAAATTGATGTATCCCGCCAGGTTTGCCCGAGTAATTGCTGCCACAGGAGTAACCTATAATCAGCAACCTTATGTTTTCGACAGCAATACACAATATCAGAAAACAGCTGGTGGAGAATTCATGCAAGGAAATTACGGACCTCAGTGGGCAATGGATTATGCCATTGCAGGATATACACCAAATATTCCCTGGGCAGAATTAAAAGAAGACAATAGCTCAGTCTTTTTGCGTTCAGGTGGAGGCACTTCATCTGCCACTCCTCAGATTGCGGCAGCAGCGGCATTGTATATCACGAGGCATAGAAATCAAATGCAAAGAGATTATGGAGATCCCAATTGGAGGTGGGCAGAAGCTACCAGAAAAGCTCTTTTCGATTCTGCGGATGCTTCTTATCCCAATGCCAGAAAATATTTGGGTATGGGTGTTATTAAAGCTTATGATGCACTAATTAATCACCCTCCTCCACCAAAGAACAAATTAAAAAGAAACGAAAAAAAGGCAAGGATTATCTCTGGATTCGGAGCATTCTTAAAGCAAACTTTTGGAAAAAACGCGGATCCAGATGAAGATAACAGACCTATGACAGCTTTAGAAGAAATGATTGAATTGGAAGCCATTCAAATCATACACCGAGACCCAGAACTCATGCAGTATGCTGCAGTATTGGAAGACCATGATCAAATTTTAACAAAGGATGACATTAAAAGTATTTTTGAAAAAGTAAAAAAATCTGACTTTGCTTCCGAATATTTGAAAAAATTTGAAATTGCTTAAACGAGGGAAGACATTGCAATCTTATTCTTCAGAGGGGCGTTTTTTTTTTTTTTTTAGGGCGAAAATAAAAAAAAAAACACCCACTAAAA
>JBGTQJ010000019.1:59897-100887 GCA_041941305.1 Saprospiraceae bacterium | reverse complement strand
CGACGGAAAATCATCAAAAAACGCCCCTCTAAAAGATTTTTCGACGGCGCAAGCCGCCAGTGTCCACCCCTCAATCATCCTTATAGCCATGAAAAAATATGCATTCCTTGTAGGCATTAATGAATACAAATTAGATGAAATAAATAATCTAGCCGGATGTATAAATGATGTAAACAACATCAAGGAAATACTGGATGACGATTTTGACATTTGCGAGCTAACGGGAAATGATGCCACCCGAGATAATATCATATCATGCTTTAGAACTCATCTGGGACAAGCCAAGGAGGGTGAATTAGCGTTTTTTTATTTTTCAGGACATGGCTTTATGGAAATCTCACCAGGAGCATTTATTAATATTCAACAAGATAATAAACATGAATGCATCGTATGCTGTGATAGTTACACTGAGGGTGATGAGGGGCTTATTTATGGTATTGCAGACAAAGAAGTCAAATTATTGATCAAAGAACTTACTGATAAGAAAGTGGAAGTGGTAGTGATCTATGACTGTTGTCATTCAGGGTCAGGGGTAAGAGACTTTTCAGAGGGAAAATTTCGTGAAATTGTGCTAAATAGAGACATAACCAGAGTCGAGGAATCGAACTATTTGGATGGCACTTTTTCTGTCCTGTCCGAAGATCATTCCAATGTCCTTTTTCTTGCTGCTTGTAAACCAAGGCAGAAGGCGAAAGAAAAACTTTTTGCGAATGGTAATCAAGGAGTATTTACTTATTCTTTGTTAAGAGCTCTAAAGAAGACGGACTACAAAATTTCTTATGAGAACCTAGCGAATTATTGTTACCATTACATAAAAAGAGCAGACCCTACTACCGACCAAGTACCTCAAATGGAACCTTATGGCGGTTTTGATACTGGAAAAATTTTCCTTACAGATAATAGTGCGGCTTCTAAATTTGGAGCTCAAACCATAAATTACAATAAAGGCAAAAAGAGATGGCATATTGCAATTGGATTGATTCACGGCTTAAAGGTCGATTCTGACAAACAAGCAACCTTCAAAATATTTGAGGATACAGCGTTGGAAAAGGAAATATGTAATGCCAGAATTAAATCATTCAACATTGCAAATAGTACATTAGAAGATATACACTATGAGGAAAATGTAAAGCAACTTGAAGGAGCAGAAAAGCACGAAAATGCCAAGACTTTGATGCCATTGTTAAATACGAGCAAAATTTATTATGCGATACCTACCTTTCTTCCGATCGAAAAAATACCAATTTATCTGAGCTGGGCACCTAATTTGTCTCAACAAAAAAAAAGAGAAGAGTTACTTCAAGAATTTTACAATGAATTGGAAAATAAGCTGGCTGAGGGCACTTTATTGGAATGCATTTATTCAATAGAATGGATACTTGAGGAAGATTGGGATTGTCTTTACGAATTGAAAATTAAGGATGTAGGGGGCAAAAAAAAATACATCATCTGTTACAAAGAGACCCAACATTCTCTTTTACCTCATGATTATACTATCGATTCTATTGATGATGCTGCAAAACTTTTGCTTCATTTGTCAAAATGGCATAGAGTTCTTGGCCTTGACATTGACCGTTCAGGAATTCATTTAAAAACTCAAAATGAATTTTCAATTCTATTTAAGCAAGGGCAACATGAATATAATTCTAATGAATTTACTCTTGATTACGATGGCAATAAAATTCCCTTTTCAATAGAAGTAAGCAACAACACAACAGATATAGATTTTGAGTGGATTCCACTTTACATTTCTCGTAAAATTAAAATTAATCAATTTATAAGAGATCCGCTCACGAGAAAAAGTCAACAGTCTCTTTTCGGAAAAACTCGCACACTGAGTTTTTCAGAAAAAGATTTAAATAACTACCCTTTAAATCAAGTAACTGATACCTTCAAGTTTATTGTAAGTACCATTCCTTTTCCTTTTGCAGATTTGGGTTTAAAGAATACATTGAAAGAAGAATATATCAAATTAAATCCCACCAGGTCCGGAGTAGGAAAACCAGAAGAAAAAGGTGAAAGATCCTTTCAGGAAGATGATGATCCATTCAAAAAGTGGTTTACTAAAACCTTAACCATTAAACTGTTAAGAAAACTTGGCGAAATAAAAAATGAGGTAGTAGCACTTGCAAACAAACAAATTGTAGTTCATCCTCACGAAAGTCTTAAATCAGATTTAAGCCTTGCCAGTAGTGCAAAATACATGAGAGGTCCAAATACTGATAGAGGAATAAAATTAAAAATGGAACATCTTGGCTTTGATCTGGTAGATTTTTCTCCTCATGGAAATAAAGAAACCATATTAGAACTTCACCACTTAGAAAACGAAGATAGTCTGAAAAATGCACCTCTAATTATAGACCTCAATCTTAATGTTTCAAAGGATACCCATATCCTGGCACTGACGCTTCCCCCAAGTCTAGATGAACAACAAAAAGGGAATTATCCAGGGAATTTTCAAGTGATTGGTTTTCTCAATTATTCACAAGAAGGAATTTTTAGATTGTCATTAACTTCAATACTTAAAAATCCTCATGATGGAAGAAATGTCCCAGGAAAATCTCTTAAAATTAGTTTTATCAAGATGAACAATGACCAGAAAAAGGCTATTGACAATTGCATCCTTGTTGATGATCAGGATCGTCATTGGCTTAATTTGGAAAACTTCATTTGAGAAATATCAAAAAAGAGATTTCAAAGAAGATTATTTTGAAACTTATTCAAAAAAGAAACACTACAAATTCAACCAATACGTAATCTTTGCCACGATTGCCCGATTCTTTACACCAAAATTTTCTGTTGCATAATTATCGGTATAGACCAAAAAGAAGTCACTAACTGGCTGGAATCGCCACTGGAGTCGCGCATTGATGTTGAAGTTTTCTGACTGGTTGTTGTATTGGAAAAAAGTGGTGAGGAATATTTTCTTGGTAAAGGTGAGGTCTATTCTTGGTCCAACTAAAAAGAGGGAAACGGGTTCAAAATGATCATCAGGTTTGAGGTAGTTGTAACTAAAATTAACTGAAAAAGAGCCAAAATGCTGAAACCGATAGGAAACATTGCCATTACCCGTTAAGCGATATCCGTTATAAAATTCGCCAATGACCGGGCTAACAAAGAAAGACAGCTTTTTTCTTTGGTCTGAATTATAAGTAACCTGCAATGTTGTGTAGTTATAACCATTCTCGGGAGCTAATACAACATCGCTAATGCCTGTAGGATCAAATTCTTTGAATAAATAGGTATAAGCGTTTCTGATTCCAATACTTCCTCTGGCGCTATTGCTAAAATCAAATTCCCAGGCTAAATCCAGTTGATGGTCGGAGCGACCAAATTCAGGTTTATAAAGCATGGACAACTCCAGACTTGGACCATGTTGATTGAATAGGTTGCCATTTGGATAGAAGAATAACTGGAATTGTGGATTGATGCGAAAAAAGTCTTTTCGGGGAACAAATCCCACCTCTGGGTCAAAACCATCAGAAACATATTGATGCAACCATTCCAACATAAATTTTCTGGTGGTATAACTGATTTCCACCCCTTGTGAAAATTTTTGGTCAACCGTATCGACTGGGGATAAGACTTGATGATAAAAGACTTTGCCTGTCCAGGAGTTATCCCTTGAAGCAATGTTATAGTCCAACCCAATTAGGCGATTGTATTCATTAAAGTTTTCTCCAATATCCCCAGAACCAGCTTGTTTGTTGACGAAAATCATTCCTATATTACTTCTCGCAAATACCTTTCTTTGCAAGGCTGCCACTGAGTAATTAAACGAAGGTATGTCTAAACCCTCATCTTTTTGGGTTTGCATATTTAACAAGCCAACCCGCCAATCATCGGTCAGTTTACCACTTAATCTTGCACCGTATAATATAGGTATTGTTCCTCCTTCTCCGTCAATTCCAATTCGCCGGGAAAAGAATGGATTAATTTGACTCATACCAAAACTGCCAAATAGATCTGCATTTTCTACAAAAAATTGTCGCCGTTCCGGAAAGAATATTTCGAAACGATTGAGATCCAATACTTGTCTATCTACCTCCACCTGGGAAAAATCGGGATTTACAGTTAAGTCCAAATTTAAACCCGAAGTAATACCAATTTTTGCATCTCCTCCGAAGTCACCCTCAAAAGTCGCTTTATCATCTCCAGCTTCAAAGTCGCGCAATGAATTGCCTATGGCATAAGGAATGATGGAAATATTAGTCCCAGGCTTTTTCAAGGGTTCATCCCAAATCATATCCTTCATGTAAGCCAAATTGAAAATCCATTGATTTTGGGGAATTTGTGTAAGTGTGGTATTTTCATTGGACTGGGTGTCAAAACGATAACAGTTAAAGCGCCATTTGGTTCCTCCTTCCTTAAACCTCAAAGTGCTAAAAGGAATTGCAAACTCAGAAACCCAAAAACCATCGTGAACTTTGGCTTCACCCAGCCATTTATTGTCCCAGGAAGTTGAAAACCCATTTAACTCCAAGCCTCCGCCGGATACCAATGCTTCCCGCCGTACCCCTTTAGGATTCAATCCAAAAAGAAAGGCATTTGTTTCATCGTTGAAAGTATCAAAAAGGATACTGATATTGTCATTACCTCCAGCTCTAAAATCTCTTTTAAGGGAGGGTACCACATAATCATTTCCTTTTGCATAGCATTTGATGCCTACATACAAGTATTGCTCATCATAGGTAAAATAAATTTCAGACTGTTGTTCCGCTAATAAGGTATCAGTTGGAAACCATTGCCAAAAATCGGTAGCTGAGGGATTTTTAAACCAGGCTGATTCATCCAAAACACCATCCAATACAATGCTTTGTTCGGTTTTGCTTATGTAAATAGCATCGGCTTCCGCATAAACATTTGGTTCTTGTTTAGACGCAGTTTGGGACATTTGTGCAAATGCAGTGATGCTTAAGCCCAATAAAGAAAAAATCAGGGCACTATATTTCATTGTCGCAGTAGAGCTTAACCAGCATTCGGCTCTTGAATGATGTGAAAAATTTTGATGATTGGAGGAAGTTTTAGGTGTTTACCACTGCAAATGTATTAAATAGAACAGAGAAAATCTTATATAAATAGTTTTTGAATAGTCATAAGCAGGGAAGAATGGCAGGGAGGCTACAAAGAATGGTTTTTTTTCTTCTAATTAAGTCTAAAACGAACTGGGAAATTATATTGTACACTAACAGGTTTACCATTTTGGGTACCAGGAATAAAATCTGGAAGCATTTTTATAACCCTCAAAGCTTCTTCCCCGCAACATCCACCAATGTCTCTGGCAATTTCAAAGTTACTCAATAGGCCATCTTTTTCAACTACAAATCTGATAACCCCTGTACCTGTAACACAGGCGCTCAAAGCTAAAGGTGGCCATTTCAAATTTTCATAAACAAATTCCATCATTATGTTTTGTGCACACGCTCGTCGTTTAGCATAATCTTTTATTGCTAAACAGGCGGGATAATGAGGCAAGGTTGGCCAACATGGGCGAATGCCACAACCAGAGGAATGTTCAGATTCTGGAGGAGGAGGTGGTGGTGGAATTGGAGAGGCTGGTTTTGGAGGAGCAGGCGGCAAGGTATCTTTGACCGCCATTGTCTTTAAATCCCGCGTTCGAATAGTTCTTGAATTTAGTTCATTTTGTGCAAAACAACCTGGATTCAAGACCAAAAGAATGATTCCATAGGCAAGGTATAGATAGTTCGTTTTCATACAGCTTTTTGCTTAATGATGAATCCTCTGGCAAAAATGGTGGGTAATGATCAGATTAAAAGTTATTATTGTGCTTCTTTTTTACCCGTCTGTTGTTTTGATTCCAAACTATTTTTATTTCTACTTCCCACAAGCATATGAGAGATTGAGAATTCCTTTTCTCACAAAACCTTGTATTCTCTATCTCTCTTATCCTAAACAAAACGCTTATTAGTATGAAAAAAAATCTCTACAAAATCTCTTTATGCATCCTGATTCTTGTGTCTTTTCAATTGGCTCATAGTCAAATGGATACGCTTCTCTTTGAAGATTTTCAAATAGACCGTACCGACGAATACACATTATTCCCTGATGTAGATACGGACACTTTGTGGTCCAATTTTGATGAAGACCAATTGCCTGCCGCACAGGATTTTCCAAGCAATTGGTTTTTTGACCTGGATTGGGGATTGCCGGACTCTATTCCACCGGGGGATTCCAACTATGTACTGGTTAGTCGTTCTTGGTTAACAAGTCTAGACACCATTTCTAGCAATTGGCTCATGACTCCCGGAATCGACATTGTAGATGATCAGGCTACTTTGCACTGGAAATCAGCACCCTTTCAAGGTCCTCGGTATATGGATGGGTATGCTGTAAAAATCATGGATCAGCAATCTTTCTTTGATGCAGATATGGTAGATGTCATTTTCCGTGCAGCTGAAATGGAGGCATGGATTGGAGACCAATCCTCAACTGACCCAGACTCTTTTTTGTTCAGTCCAGGTTATATTCATGCCAACACATATATGGATACCATCTATTTTGACCCACCTCAGCTAGATAGTGCGGGAGTACCTGATGCCGACTTAAATTTGGGCTACCTGGAGCCACATAGTGTTAGCCTGGCTGCTTATGCTGGTCAACTAATTTTCATCGCTTTCCATCATGATTCGGCAGACGACAATTTACTGATGATTGATGATATTTTAGTGATGGGAACTGAACCAGTATCAACTTATGAACCTAGCATGGAAGATTTGCGATTTGTAACTTATCCCAATCCAGTAGATAATTATTTGAATGTGCTCTACCGGTTGAAAGAAAGTGCTACTATCCAGGTTAAGATATTTAATATGGAAGGAAAAGTCATGTACGAATTGCCTGCTATAGAAAATGCTTTTGGAGAATATAGTCACAGTTTTGATTTAAGGAACTTTCCTTCTGGCTCCTATCAGATTGTGTTGAATGTAAATGGAAAATTGTACAGTAAGAAGATCGTTAAACAATAATTTTTGGTTGGGATGGTGCAACCAAAAAGTTGCTCAAATTAGTTCAAAATGGTTCAAGTCAACTTTGAACCATTTTGAAAATTAGACCCATTTTCCCAAAATCTCAATTTTTCATTCAATTTTCACAACCCTAAAAACACCAATATCCTCCCCTACTCTCAGTTTCCCAAAATAAACAGCACTAGAGATTTGATTCGCATCCCAAATGGCTTCAAAAGTTCCTGCATTCATTCCTTCATTTTTAATCAATTCTGCAACCAACTTTCCATTTACATCCAAAACCTCCAGGGACACTTCTTTCGATTTAGGGAGTTCAAATTGTATTTTTATGGTTTTAGAAAATGGATTCGGAAATACTTTAAGGTTGTAAGTTTTTTCAAAATTCAAATTATTTACATTATCAATATAGGTGAGTTCAAGAAATATGAGGCTGTCACAACCATTGACTGCACTTAACAGTACTTCATATTCTCCCATTTCATTAAAAGTCGAGTCACCTATGGTGATGGATTCCCCAAATGTCAATGCTTCCATGAGATGGGTTTCAAATGTTTCCAAGGCGGAAATTTCAACAGTTACCAGACTATCACATCCATTCTGATTGGACAGCAATGCTGTTAATGTGGTATCACTTTGAATGATTACCCCATTATATATTTCTCCTTTACAAACTTCCTCTTGAAGAAAAACTTCACTGTTATCCAAAACAGAAATGTTCAGGATAATGGTACTATCACATCCATTTAATGCAATTTGATTTTCAATAATCGTTGTATCATTCGGGTACATATCGCTTTCGCAAACATCTACATCCAAAACAACTTCATAGACATCCAATACTCGAATACTTCCATAAACTATGCTGTCACAACCATTTGTAGAATTGAGATTATTCACAAAGGAAGAATCATTAAAAATGGGATTGCCTTCAAAATCGTCTCCGTAGCAAACTTCAAGGTCTAAGAAAGTCTCTAATGTATTGACTACACTGATATCAGTAATAACCGTACTATCGCATCCCAAAATATTGGTGGATAAATTTTCAATTACAGTAGTATCTTGAAAAATTGCCATGCCAGCAAATACATCTCCTTCACATAAACTCAAATTTTGACTCATTGTAATGTCTCCTTCAATGTAAACATTCTTCACAAATTCATTGCTACCAAAATCATTGGACGTAAGCAAGGTCACCTGGTGAAATCCTGGTTCATCAAATAAAACGGTAGGAAATTGGGAGTTGGAGCTTGCTGGTAAACCACCTTCAAAAGTCCATTCCCAATTGGTGGGATCGCCCATTGAGGCATCCAAAAACAACACAGCCAGGCTATCACAATGAGCAGGAGCATTAAAACTAAATTTGGCGGTAGGAGCAGCTGCTACCATTATTTGTTGAAAAATGGTATCTGTTCCACAATCATTTTGAGTAACCAACATCACAGTGTACTCCCCATTAAAGCTGTAGTTATGGGATGGATTTAGACCTAAGCCAAAAGTCAAATCCCCAAAATCCCAATAATAGGTTTCTCCATTCGATGACAAGTTTTGAAAAGATACTTCTGAGCCATTCACCTCATAGTCAAAATTGGCGATCGGAAGTGGGGCTATTTCTACCAATTCCGTTAATAATTTACTATGCTCTCCAGCAGCATTTCCCACTTTTAAGGTGACCGCATAGGAACCATGTGAGTTGTAAACTACTATGGGATTAGGTTCATTTGAAATGGCGGGTGATCCTCCAGGGAAAGTCCATTCCCATGAAACTGGTTCTCCTTCTGAAAGGTCGTTAAACTGCACTTCAAGTCCCGGACATCCTTGAGGAAAAGAATAATCAAAATGTGCTTTCGGAGGCGTCAAATCTTCTTCCAGTTCAGTCAGGAAAATTGGAGAACCTGTCAGAGAAATATTCGATGAGCTGATCAATTCTTGTGTCAGTGAATTACCATAGAACCATTCTTTTCTGTATAATTGGTCTATTCCCAATCCTCCTGGAAATGAGTAGGTTTCATCGGCAAATTCTGAATTATCAAAAGTTGTTTTTGCCCAAAGAACATAAATGTAATTTCCCGCTGCATTTTGAAATGCAGCACCGTCTATTTCGTCTGGCAAGTCCAATTCTGCTGTTCGAATGGGATCATACTCCGTGCCGTAAAGCAATAATGAAGTGGTCTTTAAAGCAACAGCTTCTTCGGTAGGTACCTGCCAAAAGGGATTGACACTGTTTAAATTTTGATACAAGCCCATCAATTCAAATGGATCTTGCGCTGTCCCAAAATCACTAACCTCTGAAAGATGGTGGACACTCATTCTTCGAACATCATTTTTGATGCATGCTATCCATGCTTTGATAATCCAGTTGCGTTGTGCAAATGGTGAACCTATAAAATCTCCAAATTGCTTCCTTGGCAAATTGGCCTCACTCAAAAGCCATTCTTTTGAGGGGTAAGTATTGCCATCATATCCATAATTTTTGAGCAAATTTTCAAATTCTCCTTTAATTCTTGCGATCCCACCTACTGCTGCATCCGAATGCCTTTCGAAAGCAAAAGTTCCCTGATTGACATCAAAATAAATCGTGCTTCCATCAATATGAGGATATGATTTAAAACCAATTGCATCAAAATATGCGCCCCCTTTTAAGGGATAAACTGGGTGTATGCTTCCATCCAATGGATTGTCCGTATTTCTCAAAACCGCATCCAGAAAGCTCAAAAAAGCAATGCCAGATACGGTCACATAGGCTTCAGGATCGTATGTCTTTACAATTTCATAGGCAATTCGCAGTACCCGATTGTAGTAGAAAATTGGCGCTCGCAGGGAGTATTGACAGGGGTCTGGATTGTTTTCCCACCAATTACCTGGCTCTCCAGGGGGAAGCCAACCCCATTCACCTGTAAAATCAAAATCAGGACCATGAAAAACTTCCCAAAACTGAATGTAGTCTTTATAGGTCTGAACGGTATTATAAACGTAAAGCGCAAAAGGATTTTCATCATTAACTGGCGTTCCATTTTCCCCATTGTCCCAAATATCCAAATACAAATCTTTGAACAAAACAGACTGAAAATCAGGACAATAGAAATTAGGGTCGCGACTTTCCGGAGAAGGAAAGTCCAACAAAAAAGCATTGTCTCTCAAATCCAGGTTGGCGTAATATTGATAAACAGGAACTTTAAAATCGTAACCCAAACCATTGAATAATGCTTCTCCAACAACAGTCCTAAGTGATTTCAAGCCTACTCCAGGAACAAATTTTTCGATATTGCCTGCGGCGATATCAGCCAGTGTTTCCTCATTCCAGCCATCGTAGAATTCCATAAATGTGCTTGGTTTGAATTGACTCGTAAAAGGGGGCACCAGGTCATTGGCAGTTTTAGCGATCATGCTGATTTCCGGAACCTTCACGGTTACTGTTTGGCTCACCGTCGTTTCACCACAATTATTAAAAGCCGTTAGTTTAACTTCAAAATCACCGCTTTCGAAATAGACATGCGTAGGTCCTGGCATGGTCGTCGTCGTCCCATCTCCAAAGTCCCATAGAAAATGATCAGCACTTAAATTTGATTCATTGAAAAACCGGACGATAGGACCAGATGCTTCTACAGAAAAAGAGGCTTGTGGAGGCGCTTGTATAGAAAAGTTTTCTGATTGGCGCAAATAATTTCCATTAGTTAACCATACTTCCAAAGTGACTTCATATATCCCTGAAACGAAAATATTTATTTCAGGCTCCCAAAGTGTAGAGCTAATAGGTGTACCGCCCGAGATTGTCCAAAGCAAATGTTCTACTTCTGATTGTGAGACAGCTGGTTGAGCAACCAATTGTGCCTGAAAGGGAGTACAATTATTTTCAAAGTTAAATTCAAAAATCCTGTCAGTAAGAAAGATAGGCGCAGCAGTAAGCGCTATATTTGTTGAATTAATTGATTGTGAGTTGGGACGATAAGCATGATCCCATTCTCTTTTAATCAGGGTATTTATTGACAAATTGGAAGGAAAGGAATAAGTTGCACTGGCTGTCTCAGAACTATCCTGAGTCGTTTTTGCCCACAAGACATAGGTATAGTTTTGATGTTCATCAAAAAAAGCACCTCCGCCAACATCATCGGGCAGGTTCAATTCTTGAGTTTGGGTTTCATCGTATCTTTTCCCAAAAAGAATATCTGAAACAGTTTTATATGCAATGCCCTCTTCATTGACATCCTGGAAGTATAAATTATTGTAATCCAATTCTTTATACAATCCCATCAATTCAAATTCGGATTGAGCTTTTTCAAATGGTTCATCTTCAGCCAACTTATAGACATGCATTTGCAAAAAATCATTTTGCATGCAGGCCACCACAGATTTGATCATAAAATTGCGCTGTGCTTCGGCAGATCCGATAAAATCATCAAAAGGTTTTCGAGGCAAATTGACCTCAGTAATCATCCATAATTTCTTTGGATAGGTAATGCCATCGTAACCATGGCTTGATAACACTCCTTGAAAGGTATCTCTAGTCATCATCAATCCATCTGCCGCCGCATCTGAATGGCGTGAATACACAAATTCCATCAAATCATCGCTCCATGTTTTTAAACTTCCATCAAAATGGGGATAGGCATGATATCCTTTCACATCGAAATATGCACCTCCTTTTAAAGGATAATCCGGACTTACGCTCCCATCTTCCGGGTTGTCTGTATTCCTCAAAATGGCATCTACAAATGCAGGAAAACCAGTTCCCGAAACCACAATGTAATCTTCAGATGAAAGGGTTTTTATAACCTCCCAACTAATTCTCAATAATCTTACATAATGAAAAATCGGTGCTTTCAATTTATAATCGCAAGGGTCTGGATTGTTTTCCCACCAATTGCCTGGAGCACCTGGTGGCAGCCAACCCAATCCTCCTGTAAAATCAAATCCTGGCTCATTCCAGATTTCCCAAAACCGAATATATTCTCCATATTTTTGAACTAAATTCCATAGGTAGAATGCGTAGTAATTCTCCTCATTGATGGGCGTTCCATTTGCCCCGCCATCCCAAATCGGTTCGTACATATTGGCAAACATTTCCGAGCGCTTGCCTTCGCAATATTCTTCCTGATCCCGATGAATTTCGGAAGGGAAACCAACAATCAGGGTATTTTCTCTTAAACCAACTTGATAAAAATGTTCGTACTCATCGAGTTTCGAATCATACCCTTCTGATTGAACAAATTCTTCAAATAATCCAGGCCGCAAGGCTTTGGCACCTACGCCTCTAACCCCCAGGTCTGTATTTCCTGCGGCTAAATCAGCCAGCTCTTCTTCTGAAAAAGAAGTATACTCACCCAGGTTGACGGTGGGTCTGAAGTGACCATCGTAAGGAACGACCTGATCATTTGCAGTAAAGTTGGGTTGGGCCAAAAGGGATAAAGACAATAAATAGAAAGGAATGATGAAGGGTGCTTTGTACATAGTGTTTGTTTGATGCTAAATGGTAGATGTATGTTGATGCTGATTCAATTTTCAGCGCTCAGCAAAAATAGTGTGTGGTTTTAAAACCAACTAGCAATTTACCGACTTAAGATCTTGAGTAATATTTGGAGTGAGACAGTTAGTAATTTTGAATGATAAATGAATGAATTTTGAATGATTCTAATCTACTTAAAACCGTTTCATTCAAATTTAAAATTGTTCATTTACCATACGGTCATTACTCAGAATGGGAGGATGCTCAAAAATAATGGAAAAAGGCAAGAATCAAAAACTTGTGTCATTCCATATTTCGTCCTGATGGGACTTAGGTGTACGTTTTTAAGTTGTTATACCTATATTTCGTGCCTAACGGCACTTTTTGTAAGCAGGAAAGTGCAGTTAGGCACGAAATATAGGTAACCCAAAGACAAACATGATTTGTTAAGTGCCGTTAGGTACGAAATATGTCAACACCAAAAATTCGGGATAACTCATGTTTCCCAAAAAGGTGACTGAATATTATTTAGATACCACCACTCTTCTATTCAATACCCCTCGCTCTGAACGAACCACCACCATGTAAACACCAGAAGGAATTGCATTGACAGGTAATTCATAGGTTGAATTACCAGATGGAAATTCGTAATCTACCTGATTCAATACTTGACCTGTTAAAGAAACCATGGCAATGTTAGCTTCAAAAGCTTCATCTGCATTTACATTAATTTGAAGATTTTGGCTGGCTTTTACAGGATTTGGAACAATGCTCCAGGTGGTTACCTCATCAATTTCATTTACATCAGTTGTGTTTTCACCAGTTCTGAACTTAATCAAACCTGTGAAAGACTGGCAGGTATAACCTTCATTGAATGCCAGAATTTTCCAGAAATAGCTTTTATCAGGAGACAGTTCATCTACCCAGGTCACCGAATTGGTACTAACGACTCTTCTAAATGAGGTCGGGCCACTAAACATATCTATAATGTAATAGTCTGCTCCTACATCCGTCCAGGTCAAGGTTACATTATTGTAGTAATCCAATTGCTGGTTGTTTTCCGGGAATATCTCTTCTGGCTGTTCGGTTATTTCCGAAGTATTAGGTGTATAATTAGGTCGGATATAATTCCTGTTGTTACTAAACAAGCTATTGTTGATCTCTTGTTCTTGCTGAACGGTAAAGAAATACTCTGAACAACCATCAAAATAATTCATGTAATTATCAATCTGTGGCATCAATACATCATTATTCTTATCCATACAGACCGGATCATAGGTACAGGAATTTGATGGTCCAAACAGATAGTCTGCAGGAGTATCACAAATCGCATCTGCTGCGATATTGCAATTGCTACCATCTACCAACTCTACAATAGTACTACCATTCGGTGCCCAGTATTGGGTCACAGGATTTCCATTAATTGCTGCATCCCATGGTTGAGGTTCCCATCCAAAGAAAGTGTGTGGCAAGCTAAAGTAGTGACCAATTTCATGAGTTAAAACCCGAGGGTCACCCAAGCTACTTTTTCTGGAAACCACATAGTCATAGTTTGCATTAGGACCAGCAGGTGGTTGATAATAAGCTAGAATCACACCATTGGACTGCCCATCAATTTCATTTACGACGAATAAGTTCAAGGCATTATATTTACATTGATTTCGGATGGCTTGAGTACCAGTCCAACCCTGTGGATCATCATATATCCAATCGTTGTTGATGTATTTAAACTCTTTTAGGTAAAACTGAATGTCCATATCTTCAAAAGCATTGTTCAGATTGCAAAGGGCAACCAAACATGAAAATTCAGTTCCACGACCATTCCCATCTGCATCAGCTACCAGAAAAAACCGTATCGGGACATAAGTCACATCTCCTCTATCAAATGCATAATCTTTCATGGCTTCGCGATTTTCCAACATTTGTCGCTTCACTTCCACCATGTCATCGTGTTGCATTCCGCAAAAATGATTTTGTGCAAACAGGGCTTGGGTAAAAAGAATCATTACGAAGGTTAGTAATGTGATATTGCTTTTCATGTTTTAAAGAAATTTTCGTTACGCAAATTTAGGATTGTGTTCAGGTGTTTGTGTGTTCAGGTGTTCTTGTCCAAAAAATATACACATTCACATAAACACCATAAACTAAAACACGGCGTTTCAAGCATCAAAGGTAGGAAAAAATAGCGCCCGCTTCATGTCGGTGAAAGGTCAAAAACAGGCAATGAAATGATTTACCCAGGAAACTTAAATCTGGAACATGACAAAACATCAGTTAAGAATGTTCTGATTTGGGTAAAATATTTAAGTCAGAGAGCCAACAATAGGCAAATTCAAGAATTAATCTCCGCCCAATTCAATTGCTCTTTGCAGTGCTGCATTTGCTCCATGCTCTATACCTGTTTTCAAATCCTTTTCCGTATAGGTTCGCATGGCAGCTTCGGTGGTTCCTCCTTTGGAGCTAACCTTTTTTATCCATTCTTCACAGGAAAAATTTGACTTGTTAAACAAATCAACAGCTCCTTTAAAAGTCTGGCTGACCAATAATTCTGACTCTGAGTCCGAAAAGCCCATATTTTTGGCAGCTCGCATCATTGCATCCATGAAATAAAATACGTAGGCAGGGCCTGAGCCTGAAATTGCAGTAGCGGCATCAATAGATTGTTCACTTTCCACGTAAATACTCTTACCTGTAGTATTGATGAGGTTTTGTACCATGACAAGTTCTATTCTGGTCACTTCATCAGAAGAAGTAAAGGCAGTCATACCCATGCCTATTTGGGCAGGTAGATTAGGCATAGCGCGTATAATTTTCTTGGCTCCCAGGGCTCCTGAAATGGTTTCAATTTTCACACCAGCCATTATGGATAGAAAGACCTGCTGGGCATCAATATGGGGACGGATGCTTTCAAATAAGTCAGGGGAGTCTTGTGGTTTCACAGCAAAGATGACCAAATCCGCTTTTGGCAAACAATCTTCAGCATAGCCATAGACCGTTCCAATATCTTTTTTTGCCAATTCTTCGGCTTTCTGAGGAGATTTCTCCAAAATCATCATATCTTCCTTATTGGTGATATGCGACCTTAAAAAACTTTGGGCATAAGTCATTCCCATATTTCCTCCTCCGATAATTAATATCTTCATATTCTCAATATTGTTTTAAGGCTTTTTGAATAGGTTAAACATAATCCTGCTCTTTTGTTTAAATATTAATCTAATTTTGATTTATAACTAAAAGCATTTCAAAATGGTTTTCAAAAAACAAACCAAAATGTCTAAATTCGGGCGGCAAAGAAATCCAATTCATTTTACAAAATAAAAAACATGAGAAATTTTCTAGTTGTAGCCTTCCTTGGAATTTGTTTCCTCCTATCCTGTAATGATGAATCAAGCTCCAAAAATACTGCTTCAGCGGCTGTCCAAAACGAAGTAGAACGCCCTGAATATGCAATAGCCATTCACGGAGGAGCAGGAACCATTCTCAAAAAAAATATGACGCCCGAAAAAGAGGCTGCATACCTTGAAGTATTAAATAAAGCACTGGATGCAGGCGAAGAAATCCTGACAAATGGAGGGACAGCGATGGACGCAGTTGAACAAGCCATCATTGTCCTGGAGGATTCTCCTTTATTCAATGCGGGAAAAGGAGCTGTTTTTACCAATGCCGGAAGAAATGAATTAGATGCATCTTTTATGGACGGAAAGACTCAAAATGCAGGAGCTATAGGTGGCGTAACTACAGTCAAGAACCCAATTCTCGCTGCAAGGGCTGTGATGGAAAAATCGGACCATGTGATGCTGAGTGGACCAGGTGCTGAAGAATTTGCAAAATTGCAGGGATTGGAATTGGTTGACAATTCCTATTTCCACACAGATCGTCGATGGGAATCTCTTCAGAAAGCAAAAGCAGCCGAGAATAAGCAAACTGGACATTTAAATAGATTTCCAGATCATAAATTTGGTACAGTAGGATGTGCTGCCCTTGATAAGGAAGGGAACCTCGCGGCAGGTACATCTACTGGAGGTATGACCAACAAACGCTGGGGTCGAATTGGGGATTCTCCAATTATTGCTGCTGGAACTTATGCTGACAATGCCACTTGTGCCGTTTCTTCTACCGGGCATGGGGAATATTTTATTCGATATGTGGTCGCATATGACATTGCTGCGAGAATGGCATACTTAGGTGAAGATTTAGCCACTGCCGCAGGTAACGTGGTCAACAAAAAACTGGTAGAAAAAGGTGGATCAGGAGGCATCATTTCAGTTGATAAAGATGGAAATGTAGCTATGCCTTTCAATTCGGAGGGTATGTACCGAGGCTACACCAAACCAGGAGAAAGAGTTGTAAAAATCTACAAGGATTAATTTGTTAATGTTGTGATTTTATAATACTGCTATGCTATAATACCATTCGTCATTTTCATAGTCTCTCAAAGAGGACTCTGAAAAGTTGCCCTCCTATTCAAAACAAAATATCACTATTTTGCCAAACCAACTTTTCCATCTCAAAGAAAACGATGTGTCTCCAAAAACTGAAATCATTGCTGGAATAACCACCTTCCTGACAATGGCTTACATTATTTTTGTCAACCCCACCATTTTGGCGGAAACGGGGATGGATAAACAAGCTTTGGTTATTGTCACTTGTATTGTTGCAGGCTTGTCCACACTATTAATGGCTGTGATTCCCAAAGTCCCCATTTCGATGGCTCCTGGCATGGGTTTGAATGCTTTCTTTGCATATACCCTGGTCATTACCGATGGAATAAGCTGGCAAATTGCTTTAGGCATTGTCTTTTGGGCAGGCGTTTTGTTTTTATTATTTAGTTGGGGAGGAATTAGAGAAAAGATAGTACATGCCATCCCTGCTTCGTTAATTACCGCCATTTCTGCTGGTATAGGACTTTTTCTAATGTTCATTGGTTTTCAAAACATGGGGCTCACAGTTGACCATCCTTCTACGCTCATAACTTTAGGAGCCTTTACTCCTGAAGTATTAATTGGAATTGCTGGATTGCTTCTTACGCTCTATTTATACATTAGAAACTGGAAAGGATCTATTTTAATCGGGATTCTATTTTCAACCATACTCGCAATGGTTTTTGGTTTTGTCGGATTGCCAGATAAACTTGTATCGCTTGAATTTGATATTAGCCCGGTTGCTTTCCAGCTAGACCTTATTGGAGCTTTACAATGGAGTTATTTGGGGGCAATTTTCGCTTTGTTTTACATCGACATGTTTGATTCAGTTGGAACCTTGGTTGCTTGTTCCAGGGAAGCCAAATTGGTCAACGAAGATGGCACCATTCAAAAATTACCTCAAATGCTTGGGGTGGATGCCATAGCCACCATGCTAAGTGGTCTGTTTGGCACCTCTTCCGCTACGAGCTATGTAGAATCTGCCTCGGGAATAGCAGCTGGTGGACGAACTGGATTGACGGCATTTACAACGGGCATACTATTTTTATTTGCAATACTTTTCGCCCCGCTCTTTGTCATCATCCCAGCTTATGCCACTGCACCAGCTCTTATTATGGTCGGCATTTTGATGCTTCGCCAAGTCAAAAACCTGGATTTTTCAAATTACGAAGAATCTATTCCAGCCATAATAACCCTAATCGTGATGCCATTTAGTTTTTCCATTTCTACAGGATTGGCATTTGGATTTTTGTTGTGGGGTTTTATCAAAATATCATTAGGAAAATATAGTGAAATTAGTTGGGTGATGTACGTGATTATGATTTTGTCACTCGCTAATTTGATTTTGGCTTAGAAAAAATTTCATGCTATTATCTTTACAAAACTTTTGACAGTTCATTTTTTATCATCAAAAAACACCATTAATGAAAAAATTAACATTGCTTTTTCTATTTGGATTTACATTATCCACTTTTAACTTAATCGCTCAGCTAATTGCTCCAATTCGTATAAGCAACAATACCGAGATTTTTGACAGCCCCGAAACAGTAACAACCGGAGATTTAGACAATGATGGCGATATGGATTTAATCACCCGAAGTATCTTCAATGGTAACCTTGTATGGTATGAAAATTTAGATGGAGAAGGTGCTATGGACGATCCTAAAATCATTGCTGACTTTGGAGGTTTGGGTGTAGATTTTATTTCTACAGAAGATATAGATGGAGATGGTATTCTTGACCTATTAGGTATTGATGGAAGTGATGTATTTTGGATCAAGAATTCTATTGAAGAGACTGCTACTTTTTCAGATCTTAATTATTTACCCGTTACAGGGTTTTCTACAGGCTATGAGGCAAAAATGTCGGATCTCAATGGGGATGACATTTTAGATATGGTTTTGGTGGGACATTCCTTAACCATCCTATGGTTAGAAGGAATTGATGGAAAGGGGAACTTTCATCCTTCCGAAGTCTTAATTGATGATGGAAGATATGCAATTGAATTAGCTGATTTTGATAAGGATGGAGACATTGATATGATAAGTCCTTCTTATGATAATGGAGATTTTAGTTTGGGTTGGTTTGAGAACCTCGACGGGAATGCCAGTTTTAGCACTTTCCAAACCATAGATCCTCTCATTGAAAGTCCACAGGATCTTCAAATAGCCGATTTCGATAAAGATGGAGATGCTGATGTCTTGCTTGGGGTTTGGACCGGCATTTGGAATGCTTTTCATTATTTTTGGTATGAAAATAAATTGAATGATGATGGAACCTGGGTTAAGAAGATAGTCTCGGATACATTAGGCTTAGCCCCACCCACAATCTATGATATTGATTCTGACGGTGATTTGGATTTTGTTACAAATCAGGATGGTCTTCGACTTTACGAGAATATAGATGGTCTTGGGAATTTCCTACCAGGTGAAAAGCTCGCTATCTATGGTGGCTATAGTTTGACACACGCTTATATTAATAGCGATGACATCCTGGACATTATAGCCGTTTTCCGAACCAGCACTCAGAATCAAGAATTGGGCTTATTGTATTTCGGAAGGGCAGATCATACTTTTGGAAACCCAATAGACTATATCGGAGATGCGGATCAAAGCTCCTCTTTTAGTGGTGGTTTTATGGAAGGAAGAGATTTGAATGGAGATGGAATCATTGAGCTCATTAGCAGTCATAATTCAATCAATAGATTTGGTTGGCAGGCATTTGACAATTCAAATTTAAAGTTTTCTAATCCCAGGCTCGTGGATAATGTACAGGCGGCTGACATTGATTTCGCAGATTTTGACGGAGATGGAGAAGAGGATATTGTAGTAGCGACAAGTCAAGCTACGAGTAACCAAGTAATCTGGTACGAAAAAATAAATGGTGAGGACAACTATGGTCCTGGCAATGTCCTTTTTACCGAGCATCAAAGTAACCGTCAAATACATGCTGTAGATTTTGATAAAGATGGAGATCAGGATATAGTCTTAAATAAACCAGGAGGAGATAAACGGGGCATCCACTGGTTTGAAAACCTCAATGGACAAGGTAACTTTTCAACATACCAAACCCTTTATGGATTCAGTTTTGACCAAATTCTGGTAGAAGATGTTGATTTAGACAATGATATGGACCTCTTTGGTTATGATAATTCCGACGGTTTTTATTGGTTTGAAAATAACAACGGCAATTTTTCCGATCCAGTACTCCTTTTAGGAATAGAAGATGTGGACACTTATTTATTAGAAGACCTGGATGGAAATGGCTGGAAAGATCTTATCTACATAAGAAATGGAGTTGTTTCCTTGAAAAAAAATAATGGAGGGGTAGGTGATTATGCTGATGTCATTATCTTTTCTGGTTTAAATGCGGCTTTTTGGGGGACTCAACTTTTTCTTAGAGATATCGATCTTGATGGGGATCCAGACCTGTTGGTAAGCGAATTAGGGGGTAATGGTTCCTTTGTCCATTCCTTCGAAAATGTTGGTGGTTCAGAGATTTTTCAAAACGGTACAACGATTTATACCCTCCCGGATAATACTTCCCGAACTTCTATAGATGATTATGATGGAGATCAGGATATGGATATTGTCATTCATAGCCATGCAGACCGAACAATGTATTTTATCGAGAATTTTTTAGATAAATCCAAAATAGTCGGAAAAGCCTTTTTAGATAACAATGAAAATGGCATCCACGATACGGGGGAGTTATTGGTTTTTCCTGAATCTGTTACGGTTGATCCGGATGCACTGGCTTCTTTTCCTTCTGGTTCGGGATATTTTAATTTTGCGGTTGACAATGGTAATTATGATGTAACCTGTCATGTTTTTGAAGGATTCGAATTTACGACACCCTCCACAGTAATGGTATCAGTAGATGACAATTCCGTTTCAGAAGTTTGTTACGGTATCTTTTCGGCAGAAGAAAATATCGGAGCATTAATTACGGTTAGCTCTGCTCCTACCAGGTGTGGATTTGAAGTACCGTTTTGGATTGATTATCAAAATACCGGGACTGTAACTGGCAATGCGGTCATTTCCTTTGAAATAGACCCATTGGCAAGTTTTATTAGTTCTGTTCCAGCCCCTGATTCAATAGTTGGAAATATTGTTTATTGGAGTCATAATAATTTACCGCCTACTCATTCAGGACAAATTGACTTATTGATACAAATGCCAGGAGTTGAACATCTTGGTGAATACCTTTCTTTCAATGCCCAAGTGACGATATATAATCTAGATGGTAGCATTTCTGAATTCAACGGGTACGGATATCGTCCTCAAGTCAATTGTGCCTACGATCCAAATGATAAACTAGTAGAACCCAATTTACCCGGAAATGATAATTATACACTATTTGGAGATACGCTGGATTATACTGTTCGTTTTCAAAACACCGGGACAGACACAGCTTTTACAGTAATAATTGAGGATTATTTGGATCGTGATTTAGATTACTCCACATTGAAAGTGATGGGGGCTAGTCACCCATATGAAGTGACTTTGGATTGTGCCACAGGTAGATTGCTCTTTGTTTTTGATAATATTTTGCTTCCCGATAGTACAACAAATGAACCTGAAAGTCATGGGTTTTTCAGGTATCAGATTCAACATCAAAATGGCTTACCTGAAAATACCTATATCCAAAATTTTGCAAGCATATTCTTTGATTTTAATCCCCCAATCGTAACCAATACTGTAGAAAACATTTTAGTATCTAGCTATCCCTTATTGGTGGATGTGCAACACCCAAGTTGTGTTGGTGATAGTGATGGTAGTTTAACTATTCTATTTGATTTGCCCGTTTACGACTCAATCCATTGGAGCACTGGTGATTCTGGGTTATCCATTGAAGATCTTTCGGCAGGAGCATACGATTTAACTGTATTCTATTTGGATGGCAGTCAAGTGGATACTTCTTTTACACTTATTGAACCATTAACGGTCAGGATATTGGATCCTGTAGTTGAACCTGTTAAATGTTTCGGTATAGATGATGGATCCATTGAAGTCATGGTAGAAGGTGGCACGCCTGAATATTTTTATGAATGGAGCAATTTAGTTTTTACAGCAAATCAATATAATCTCGCACCAGGAATCTATCAGCTAATTGTTAGGGATAGTAAAAACTGTACAGATACTGTCCAAGTCGTTTTAGAGGCTCCGGAGGAAATTCTATTAACTGTTGATGTTATGGACGAGGTAGAACAACAAATGAATGGCTCAATTTCGGTTCAAGCAACTGGAGGTCAAGCTCCCTTTAGCTATGCCTGGGATTTTGATCCTTTCGAAACCGGAAGTACAATTAATGGTTTGAGTTCTGGTAATTATACAGTAACGGTAACCGACGCAAATGATTGTGAAGTCGTACAAACGATCACAGTTGAACAAATTACCAACACTCAAAACATCAACAAGCTTTTCAGCTTTGAGGTAAGCCCTAACCCAAATGAAGGAATCTTAATGGTCAAATTGAGTTTCAGCAGCCCAAAGGTCTGGGAGGTCAATATTACCAATAGCATTGGACAATTGGTTCAGGTAGAGCAATCCAAAACTCTGGGAAATACAGAAGAAGAACTCCTGTTTACCTTAGAGCCGGGTCTATACCAGATTTCCTTTTTAATCGAAGGAAAGATTGTCCAATCAGAAAAAGTTATAGTTAAGTAATTATAAGTTCCTGTTCATAATTATGTATAAGTTATTTCGAGATTATCCTTCGTTTCAAAATTGAAAATTTTAACAAACTAACGTTGTATAAATTTCGAGATGATACATGTTACTACCCAAATTGAAAAGCCAGTTTAACCAAGCACTATTGATAAATATACCAGTCCAAACTGAAGGAGCATCGTCCCGTCCATCAAGCCAGTAAAATAATAATCGTGGTCTTGCTTATCTGAATAATGAACCAAAAGGTAAGTACTTATGGCTGAGAATAAAAGTGCAAATCCCGTTATCCTAGGATAAAAACCAATCTGTACATTCCAATAAACCAACAGCATCATTGCCAACAAAACATACAGCGCTAACCTTTTCGTTTTTGGAATGCCAATTTTGGCAGGTATTGTTGAGACTTCATTGCTTGCATCTACTTTCAGATCTCTAATATCAAAAGGCAGAGTTATGGCGAATATAAAGAAGGCTCTTTCTCCAATCATCATCCAGACGGCGGGATCTTGAATTTTCTCCAATTCCAATGCAGGCAGAACCACGGTTACCCATGCCCAAACCAATGCGATTAGATAGATCTTTATGCTCCCAAAATCTCTTAATCTTCTTTTTTTATTTAAAAAAGGTATCACATAAGCCAGTGAAATTAATGCCGGAATTACTAAAGCCAGTTGAACAGCAAAATCCGAAATGAAGAAAAAATAGATGGCTCCCAGGCAACCTAGAATTGCATAAACAATAATGTGACTTTTAAAAGTAGCAATCACCTTGTATCGTCCTTTTTCAGTGAATTGCTTTACTTTTTCCAAGCCTACAATCCGATGAATGGCGTATAAAAACAGCGTAGCAAAAAAGGTCATTCCAATTATTGGGGTCCACTCAATTTTTCCAGAAACAAGTAATTGAGTTTGCAAAGTCATGGCAGTAGCACAAGCTGCTATCCAGAAATTGCTGTAGAAGAGAAGGTTAATAAATTTGGTTAACAAATTGTTGCCTTTTTTTCGGAAATGTAGCCTTTTTTCTTCATTCCTTCATTTTTTCAATATTTATTAGTTAGAGAAGTTATTCAAAAATAGACTTTATTCCAAGATGGTTTTTATGAGAAAAAATTAAAACTTTTGGATTCAGTCTAGGCATTCAAATCGCCGCATCCCTATAGGGCTGCAAGATTTGAATTACGTAAATGAGCAATCCCGAAGGGTGAATGTCCAGTGGATCTTAAAGCGAATGAACCGCATTGCGGCTGGGATGCCTGTATTCAAAAGATTAGTTTTTGCCAATAAAAATTATTTTGGAATAAAGTCTAATAATTAACCCGCCATTTCATATGCCTCAAACAACCAATTTATCAACTCCGTGTCTACCTCAACTACCTCGGTCAAACGCACCCGATGTGTACACATACTTCCAAATGGCCCTGAATTTTCGAGCCTTTTAGTAGTAGGTTTGCCTTTCAACTTTAAACCCAAATCAATTCTGGTTTTGGTAGCGGGTTTTATCAATGCAAATTGCTTTTTCCGAATGATGCTCACACTATCTTTTTTTGGTGATTTAGTGATGTCATCTCCAAAATTGTCAATCGCAGATATGAGACTTTCATAAATTAGTAATAAATGTTCTTTGCCCTTGTATTGATTGTTCAACAGATCCTCTGGGTTTTGAGAGCCAGCATCTGATTTTTTTGCTTTGTGAGCAACGAAATTGGCATAGCCATGTGTGAATCCATATTCCGTTTTCAAGAATTTGACAATGGCTCCGTGTTTTTCGATTTTGGATTGCTCCACCACCTCGATCCAGTGTTCGAGTGATTTTCCAGTTTTTTCTAAAATTCCTTGTTCCATTTTTCTAATTTTTACCAAGCTCCAAGGATAATCCCCATGAGCGTCAGTGAGATAATACAAAAACCAGCATTGATGAGATAAGCTTTGAGCGTTTGCATTTCAAAAACATACAAAATGCCCAAAAAGGTAGCGACCCAACCAAATCCGGCAAAGAATCCGGCAGCTCCTCCAAAAGCGATATCTGCTTCAGCTCCAATAAACATATCCAAAATCAGGGCTGCAATGAATGCCAGAAAGAGAGAAATGCCAAAGGTTTTGGCTACCGGGCGTTTTTTGAGATCTTCTTCTGTGAACCCAAAAGCCTGCATCCAGGCTCTGCCGAATAGAGGTCCATACCAAATGCCTCCAATTAAAAAAGAAGAAACGGCAGCTACCAGAACTGATAGCCAATTGATGTTCGCGAAAGCGGTTGCTAAATCCATGTTAATTGTTTTTAATTAACGCAAATTGCAAACTATAATCCTCGCCGCGACAAAGGCGCGGCTCGAAGGGTTTTAAGGGGACAAACATGAGCATTTTGCTCATGTTTGTCCCCTTAAAACCCCTTTGCGAGCCAGCTTTGCTGGTGAGCATTGTTGTTCGCAACTTGGTTTAATTATTAATAATGCAAGGATAAAGCAATCCCTAATAAGAGTATTGTAAAAAATTAACCTCGCCGAGCGAGGGGAAAGAAATTGGGTTCTTCTTTGTGATATTCTTGTGCAATAAATTCGGTGGGATTGAACCCTGAAAAGTGCTTAAATTCTTTAATAAAATGGGCTTGATCAGAAAAGCCAGACTGGTAAGCAATTTGGGTCCAGGTAATTTTTTGCCGATGCTTGATTTGCTGGAGTATTTCATTAAATCGAAGGATACGTAAATAGTATTTTGGTGTCAATCCCGTATATTTTTTGAATTGATTGATAAGGTGTTTTCGGGTATTTGGATAATTTGACAATATTTGGTCACAATCAATGGCAGCCTTGTTTTCCAAAGATTTCAGAACATTAATAAATTCGATTGGTGGCGATTTTTCGTTCTCAAATCTATTGTTTAACCATTTGGTCGCAAGTTGAAATTTTTCCCGACTGGTAAGTTTCAAAAGAAGTTGTTGCCTCAGGTTCAATAATTCTCCATCAAAAAGTACTTCAGAAGCCAATACCTGTTCATTGATTGTTTCAATTGGGAAGTGAAAAAAAGGATAGGCACCAAATGGCTTGAATTGAATCACAAACATCTCAGAATCTTCATGAGCCGAAATGGAAATGTAATTGCGATGAACTCCAGAAATCCAAACTTTGGTATAAGTCGCTTTTGGTTCGAGCGTTTCATTATTAAAAGTATTCCGTGGAATCCCATCTAATTCAAAAATGATGTATACATGCCCGGTAGGTACTACTCTTTCTACAGAATGGCTTGGAACGAAATCCTGGAAATGAAATATGGATTCGATGTAAGCTGTTAATGGCGATTGAAGATCACAAGTCTCAAATTTCATTTTTTATGGTTTTAATCACCATTGTCTGTCATAATAAGGCTTTTCTCCTGCTGTAATTATACTCAAGGCTTTATTTATTTCGAGCAGAGTCTCCTTTGGATAAGTGATGGAGCGAGAGAAGGGACTCTCCGAATATAGGTCGCAGAGTCCCTTCCTATTTCCTTCATGCTATCCCAAAGGAGACTCTGCTTGAACTGAAGGCTTTATTAAATGAAAATGGAAAGAGAAAGTTTTTAATTTTCATTTTAATTTTCATTTTAATTAAACCTAATGACTAACCAAATGCTCTAATCGAACTGGTAGGTGTTGTTCCACCCAGGCATTAAAATCGCCACTGTAATTCACCTTTTGTTGCAAATCTGAAACGCGACTTTTAATGCTAGTACGTTGTGCTGAATTGGGTGCCTCGAATTTTTCAATTTGAGCAGCTATGGAATCTATTTGATCCGCAATCAAGGATTCCTTCTCTGCCAGTTTTTGCTCAAACATTACACCTGGCTCAATCAAATGTTTTTCAGCTACCTGGGAAGCAATTGCGCGCCCATGCTTCATGGATTCCATAATATTTCCTCTGCCTGTAACTGCATTGCCCAGGGCGAATACATTTTTATAACCCTCAATCCTACAACACTCTTCCCGATTGACTTTATAGGTTTGCCACTTCATGGGAATGCCTGGAATAGGTTCTGGAATACTTCCGATAGATGAAATCACCAAAGGTGAGCGAACTTCCTTTTCAGTCCCCGCCTGAGCTACGGATTTCCCATTTTCAATTTTGGTTTCCTGAAATATCAATCCTGCCAAACGACCATCTTCTACTATTTTACCTACCGGAACATGGAGAGGAGTTACTTTGAAGAAAAACTTGTTGGTCGCATTCGTCAATATCTTTTCCCGTAATTTTTCAGCTTTGGCTAATTTTTCAGGCGTATCGGTAGCCATTGGAGCTAAAGGCATATCCTGAATTCGACGGCGGTAATATAATGTACAAGGTTTTACCCCTAATTCTTCAAATGTCAAACCCAAGCTATCTAACTTTCTATTGATACCGGTATCTAATTCTAAAACATTGGTCTCATGTCCTCGTTCTGCCAATGCCTGTTTGACATTGAGCATCATCAGTGCTTTAGCTACATCAATAGAAGCCAATCCGCCTCCAATCACAATTGCACCTTCTGCAATTTCACAAGTATGCCCAGCATAATTGGGCTCATGGTAATGGTTGAACCAATTGATAAAAGGATTTTGATAATAAAATCCATTATTGAGGTGATCGTCTACGCCCTCCACCGGAAGAGGTCGATCGCGCCAGGCACCCGTCGCTAAAAGTACAGCACTGAAACCCCAGTTTTTGGCTACATCTTCGAATTCTACATCTTTCCCTAAACTTACTTTGGGAACAAAATTTACGGAAGGCTGACTCAATTTTTCATTGATTTTCCCCTCTTCTTTATCTCGAAGTTTGACATGCCATTTGGGCAATCCATCTTCAATTTTTCCATAAGGCAAGGCACTTTGATCAAAAACGACAGTTTCAATTCCTCTTTTAGTCAATTGATTGGCAGCTTCTGCTCCGGAAACTGCCCCACCAAATATTGCAACAATATGATCGGACATAGTTGGTTTTCAGTTGTCGGTTGTCGGTTGTCGGTTGTCAGTTTTCGATTCCATATCTCTAATACGAAAGCTGACAACCGACAACTGACAACTGAATCATTTAATTTCCCAGGTGGTGTTTCCAGCGAGTAATTTATCTAAATCACCCTCACCCATACTCTCTACTGCCTCATCTAGTTGATCATACAACATATCTTCATAACAGGGTCTATCTATACAATAAATGACTCCAAATGGTCTGGGCAAATAGCCATTTTCTTTATTTGCAGGATTATCAAAAAAGCGGGTAAGCATTTGCGCTTTGAAAATATCCTGCTCATCGTGGATCCACAAATCATCCTTGGATATGCCATCTTTTTCCAAATCAACGACTACTGGCTTATAACCATCTATTTTGATTCCAAATTCATCATTTGGACCAAAGATCAACGGTTCTCCCTGTTCAAGGAATAGTCCATTCGCTTTTTTGGTACCACGATCTGTAAAGGCGAAAAAAGCGCCATCGTTGAATATGTTGCAGTTTTGATAGATTTCGAGCAGACTGGTTCCTTTGTGTTCATTAGCTCTGGTTAACATCTCTTTCAAATGCTTGGGATCTCTGTCCATAGAACGAGCAATAAAAGCAGCATTGGCACCTAAGGCAAAAGCCAGTGGATTTACAGGATGATCCAAAGAACCCATTGGGCTGGATTTTGTCCTTTTGCTAACTTCGGAAGTCGGTGAATATTGACCCTTTGTCAATCCATAAATCTGGTTATTGAACAACATGATGTTCAAATTTACATTCCTTCTAAGCACATGCAGCAGGTGATTGCCTCCAATAGACAATCCATCTCCATCACCAGTTACCATCCAAATGCTCAAATCGCGATTGGCAATGCGCAAGCCGGTAGAAATAGCAGGAGCACGACCATGGATTGAGTGCATCCCATATGTTTCCATATAGTAAGGGAAACGGGAGGAACAGCCAATTCCAGAAATAACTGCTATCTGGTCCTTATCCAAACCTGCGGTAGCCATTACTGTTTGAACCTGCTTCAAAATAGAGTAATCACCACAACCTGGACACCATCGAACATCCTGATTGGTCGCGAAGTCTTTTGCTGTTAATTTAGCGCCATTGTTAGGTGGTAAAGTAGACATGTAATTTATTTTAAATTCAAGTCGCGAACAACAGCCTCGGCGAGCCAGCGAAGCTGGCGAGGCGAATACCTCGCAACTTGAGTTATTTATTCATTTCTAGAACTTCAAGGACAAAATGCTTCAATTCCGATTTCATAATCGGAACGCCTTGTATTTTGTTATACTGAATTACATCCAACAAGTATTTATCACGAATCAATTTCGATAATTGACCATTGTTGATTTCGGGAATAATTACCTTTTTGTAATTACCCAATAATTCGCCCAAATTTCGTGGGAAAGGTTTGATATACCTCAAGTGTGTATTGGCTACGCTATGTCCCTGTGCTAAAAGCTCAGTCATAACCGATTTAATGACGCCGTAAGTTGAACCCCATCCCAGGATTAAAACATCTCCTGAATTAGCTCCCATATCTATGGTCTGTTCAGGAATAAAATCTGCGATCTTTTCAACTTTGGCTTCTCTCGTTTTAACCATATATTCATGGTTGGCAGGATCATAGGAAACGTTTCCGGTACCTTCTTCCTTTTCCAGGCCACCTATTCGGTGTGCCAAACCAGGAGTACCTGGTAATGCCCATCCTCTAACGTAATTTTCATCTCTGGCATATGGCAAAAATGCTTCCCCATTGTCTTTGGCTTTAGTAAAATCAACTTTAATTTCAGGTAAATCTGCTGCTTTGGGAAACTTCCAGGGTTCAGCTCCATTTGCGATATATCCATCACTTAAAAATAAAACCGGAGTCATATGTTGCACAGCAATCCTACAGGCTTCAAAAGCAGCTTCAAAGGCGTCTGAAGGAGATTTGGCAGAAATTACAGGCATAGGACTTTCTCCATTTCTCCCATAGATGGACATCATCAAATCAGATTGCTCAGTTTTTGTAGGCAATCCGGTAGATGGACCTCCCCTTTGAATATTTAATATCACCATTGGCAATTCTAAAATCATCGCTAAACCGATAGCTTCTCCTTTGAGAGCAAGGCCTGGTCCCGAGGTACCTGTCACTGCCAAATGTCCTCCATAGGCTGCCCCTACTGCAGAACAAACCGCTGCAATTTCATCCTCAGCCTGAAAAGTCTTTACACCAAAATTTTTGTAACTGGATAAATTATGTAAAACATCAGAAGCAGGAGTAATTGGATAAGATCCATAAAATAAAGGCAAGCCTGATTTTTGCGAAGCAGCTACCAAACCTATACACAATGCCTGATTACCCATAATACTGCGATACACCCCTTGTTCCATAGGAGCTTCCTTCACTTCATAGGTAGTAGTAAAGGTTTCTGTTGTTTCACCATAATGGTAACCCGCCTTTACAACACTCAGGTTGGCCTCCAGTATTTCTGGTTTTTTGCCAAACTTTGCATTCAAATAATCAATAACAGACTTCATATCCCGGCTATACCTCCAAAGTAAAAAGCCAAGAACAAACATATTTTTACAGCGATCCTTTTCCTTTGTACCCAAAGAAGATTCCTTCAAACATTCTCTGGTCAGTTTGGTGACTGGAACTTTGAAGACTTCATAACCCTCGAGGGTATCATCCTCCATTGGATTGGCATCTTCGTCGTATTTGGCAAGCTTTAAATTCTTTTTATCAAAGCCACTTTCATTTAAAATGATGGTGCCACCATTTTTTAAGTTTTTCAAGTTTGCTTTTAAGGCAGCGGCATTCATTGCCACCAGAACATCGAGCTTATCGCCAGGAGTGAATATCTTTTTACTTCCAAAGTGTAATTGAAACCCGGAAACACCTGCCAAAGTACCGGCAGGGGCGCGAATCTCCGCCGGAAAATCTGGAAAAGTAGCCAAATCACTTCCCTGAAGTGCAGTATCATTGGTAAATAAATTACCCGTTAATTGCATGCCATCTCCAGAGTCGCCAGCAAATTTGATGGTAATTTCTTCTCTTACTTCTACTGTGGGATTGCTCATTATCAAAATAAAATGACTCTTTTACATTTTGGGTGCTTTTAGCTAAACAAATCAAAAAAGGAAGGACAACTAAATGCTTCTTTGCTATTTTGTTTTGTTTAACCACCCAAATTGTCAAAGAATGAATAAAGTTTGGGAAATATATGAATTAGTAAAATAGTCACTGGGTGAAACCCTTACAAAGAAAGGAATCCTTTTTTATTTGGGTTAATTTTTTGCATATAAATTTTAATGGGTATACAGTTTATTGTTTTAAATTATTGATGAAGTTACATATAACTTTTTATCGTCACCCTAAATGGTCATTAATTGTGAACTGGCTGATTAGTCCTTGTTTTTTATTTATTATTCAATTTCAAACTTACTTTTTAGCAGCGGAAAGTCAAATATAAACATATTGGATAGTATCAAATTGTTGTATTTCACCTCCAGGAATTGTTGAAAACCGATCAATACAAATATTTATTTTTTTAAATTGACACTTCGCAAAAAACCTAATCTTTTGCACTTCAACCAATTAACAAATGTGGAGAAATTTTGTGGATAATTTGTGGAAAAGAAAAGTTGCATTAGAGAGCTAAACGAATATATCTTTGGGTCACTAATTTTCACAATAAGATTTTGGTAAATATTGAAAAGTCAATATTTTAAATTTGAATTAAAATATAATACCTAATTAAAATAGGGGTATATTTTTGATAATAGGCACCATCTTCGGGTGTTCCTTAGGGAAAGAAAACGGGAATAAACAAACCCACGGGTTCGGGACTGACCACTTTCTGTCGCTGATAATTCAAATTGAAAACTCAATAACTATTTTTTTAGGTATCCATAACGATTGTCAATACAATGGTCATTGCCGAAGGACAACTTTCGCCAGGAAGAAAGCCAGAAGCGGGAGGGACATTGGATATTTTGTACAGCATGGCAGATCTAGGTCTAAAATTGCAATTACCAATCGGGAGGCTGACCAAACTCACAAGAGGGAGATAGCCAAGCAAGAGGTAACCAAGTGTTCAAAAAGAAAATTGACATCCGATCATTGGACATCGTTTTCTTTTGAATGGTACTATAGTCCCCCGGGACTAGTGTGGCTCGTCCACAGGATCTTCAAAAGAATGGATCTAGACTTCAGGACAGGCATTCCTTCAATGCCAAAATTGGACATCGTAAGGTGAAAGATTTTGTTTGGGTCAACCTTCTCGCAAGAGCAGACGCAAGTCTGGGTTTGACCACAAAATGGAGAAAAGCAAGCATTCAAACTTGTTTGAGAATGATGTTGGAAACGGTTAAAAGCCCTCCCCATCACTTCTGCCCACCCTCGGGAAAGCAGACCGGAAATAAACCTCCGGAAAGGCTCCAACCTACCTTCGGGAAGGTCATACGCTAGTGAGCAGGAAAGGCTTCGAAAAAGACATCAGCTGGCTGGTATTCATTTTGAAACTGTCCGCCAATGAAGTAAAGATCTCTTGTCCAATGGTATCTGCAAGAAATCTCGCAAGGGATGCCTGGCAGATACAACCATTGGACAAAACCTGTCCTAAGCCCGGTTCACGCTGGATTTAGGATGCTCCTTGAAAGCAGGAAGGTGATAAATAGTGCCCTTAACAACTTCGGTTGTTTGAGACCTTATCATCGCGGCAGACAATCTGGTTTCGACTGGAAAGGAAACCGAATTCTTTTTCTGCAAAAACTCGCAACTACAGCCTCGTTCACTGTGTTGTGGGATCGTCTTCGGATGTTTCCTTGAGTTAGAATTTGAATTTCCGATAACTTTTAAAGAGCAACCTTGCAAAGCATTTCCTGATTTTATTGGGAAACACACGATGCAGGGACCAAGCAACAGCTTGATTCAGGCGCTTTTCTTCGGAGAAGCCCAAGAAAAAGGGACTAATGCGCCTCGGCGTTTAGTCCCTTTTCTTGTTTACGTCAGTAACTATTATTGAAATGAAAATGAAAATGAAAATGAAAATGAAAAGTACGTAACAAACCTCATTTACATTTTAATTTTAATTTTCATTGAATAGGGTTATTTATTAAAAACCACATCCCACAGTTTATCAAACACTCGTTCAAGAAACCTTCTCTTTTCTGTGATTATTTCTGCACTTCCAACCATTTGTTGTCGGAATGTTATCGTTTCGTTATAAGTGGTTATTAAACCATTTGGAAATCCTATTTCAAGAAGGTAAGTTCCCTCATCAGGTATAGATGAAATTTTGTCTACAATACCCTTTAAAATTCCAAATTCCTGGTATGGGTAAGCTGGCAATCGAATATTAACGGTTTGTCCAATTTCAACTTTTCCCGATCCGGCAATAGATAATTTAGCCCTGCCAATTATTTTTCCAGAATCTTTATCTGAATTTATGGGAACTACGGTAAAAACTTCCTGCCCTATAGACACAGATTGATTTTGACTATAAATTTCTAAAAAAGCAATTCTACCATTGATAGGAGCTTTTAGCAGGTAAATTTGCTTCCAACTATCAATCCCATTTTTTAGATTATGAACATATTTTTGAATTTCGGTTTCATAGGTTGACCTTCCTTCTCCTCTTCGTCCTTTAATCAACTCAATTTCACCACGAAGCCTTTGAATGGCAATTTTATTTTGGATCAGATCTTCTTCAAGTCCTTCGTATTCATTCTTAGCAATTAAATAAACAGATTGGCTTTGTTCTACATCTATCTCAGCTGCAGCGTCTTGCGCAAATAATTTTTTATTTCTCTCGTAATCGCCTTTTGCCAAATCCCTCTGCTCTCGTAAATTTTCTCTCTTCCCTTCCAAATGATTATTCAATCGATCAATCTCATAGATCCGGTTTTCCAAAGAGCGTATTTGCCTCCAAATGGGTTTTTGATTCAAATAGTTTTTATAAGCATCCAGATTTTGCTCTAATAAAGCATAGTCTTGTTGTAATATTCCCAATGAAAGATTAGGAGGTGAGGAAATTTCAAGATAGGTCTTTGGATTTTCAATATCTTCAAAATAAAGCAGATACTCTTTTAATCTATTGACATCTCCCAATTCAGCAGGGTTTTCAATAATACCTAAAATTTGCTCTTCTTCAACAGTATCATTGTCCTCTACAAATAATTCAATCTTCCCATCCGCCTTTGACACAACAGGAATTGGAGGATTTTTCGTAAGCAATTCAACTTGTGCAGGAACCGTATCCGGATATTCGATCATCCAACCTATTGATATTAAGGCAGCTACCACAATAAATATCAAACTGATCCCCCACCGAAGTATCCACCCAGGAGGATTCCCCATGATTGCTAAAATCTCATAACGCTCACGCAATTGTATCTCTTCCGGATTTTCTATCAGATTTGACATGGCACTAAAAGTTCAAAATTTAAATTTCAAGATATTTTTACAAACACCATCACCCATCATTCATCATTCATCACCCATCACCCATAAAAATCAAGCCCCCAACTCCAACTGATTTTTCACCAAATGATAATAAGCTCCTCGTTTTGCTGTCAACTGCTCATGGGTTCCTTTTTCAATCAATTCTCCTTTTTCCAGTACGACAATTTGGTCAGCATCTTTAACAGTACTGAGTCGATGTGCGACGACAATCACCGTTCTTCCTCTAAAAAATTCATTTAGGTTATTGACAATCACCTTTTCATTTTGAGCATCAAGGGCATTGGTAGCCTCATCAAAGAAAAGAAAATCAGGGCTTTTGTATATCGCTCTTGCAATTAATAACCTTTGACGTTGTCCTTGACTCAGGCCGTTGCCTCTGGCACCCACCATGGTATTGTAGCCCAAAGGCATATTTTCAATAAACGCTTGAATATTGGCTACCTTGACAGCCTTAAGTAGCTTGTTTTTATCAACATAATCCTCACTTTCTGCAACGTTATTCGCAATGGTGTCAGAGAAAATGTACCCATCCTGCATCACAGCACCGCATTTTTGCCGCCAAAGTTTGTTGGGAATATTTCCGAGATGAATGCCACCAATTCTAATGCTTCCATTGGTTGGTTCATAAAAACCCAATAGCAATTTTATTAGGGTAGTTTTTCCACTTCCGCTGGTTCCCACAATTGCAGTCACCTGCCCTCTTGGGACCGTCAAGTTGATATTTTTTAGAACCAGATCAGAGAGTTTGTTGTATTGAAAATTCAGGTTTTCGATGTGAATGTCACCGTTCTCAGGAAGCATATCTGTTCCCATCAAACTATCCTCCTCCTCATTTTCCATGGTGTGAATCTCTCCCAACCTTTCCAGGCTGATTTTTGCATCTTGCGCGGTTCGCACAAAAATGATGAGTTGTTGAAGTGGTGCATTTAATTGACCAATAATGTATTGAACCGCTAACATCATACCCAATGTCATTTGTCCTTCTATGACTGCTTTGGCTGCAATGACAGTTATTAAAATATCCTTTAATTGGGAAAAGAAATTGGCACCGGCATCTTGCCATTGGGTAATCGCAAGGGACTTGATGTTTGCTCTAAACAGTCTTGCTTGAATCATCACCCACTCCCATCGACGCTTTTTCTCGCTGTTTTGCAGCTTGATTTCCTGCATTCCCTGAATCAATTCAATCAATGCGCTTTGATTCTCCGACATTTCCTTAAACTTCATATAATCCACAACTTTCCTCCTTTTAAGGAAAATCGATATCCAGGCAACATATAAAATACTGGCACCCAAAAAGATGAAAAAGATGGTGGTATTGTAATAAAGCAGAACCAAACCAAAAACGATAAAATTGAACAGGGAAAATATGATACTCAAGGTTGAAGAAGTCAAAAATTCTTCAATGCGGCGATGGTCGCCAATGCGCTGCAATAAATCCCCAATCATTTTGGTATCAAAAAAGCCAATTGGCAATTTCATCAACTTTATCAAAAAATCTGAAATCAGCGAAACATTCACGCGTGCACCAATATGAAGCAAAATCCAGCTTTGAATAAATTGCACAGCGATTTGGCTAATAAATAAGACCAATTGCCCTATCAGTACCAACCAAATAAAATCAATGTCACTGTTTTGAATACCTGTATCTACAATAGCCTGAGTAAGAAAAGGAAAGATGAGTTGAAACAAACTTCCCAACACAAGACCAAAGAACAATTGAATAACCAAAGACCGAAATGGCTTCACGTATCTAAACAAAAATCCAAAGCCGGTTTTCTTAATTTCCTCACGTTCATGGGTATAAAAATCGGGAGTAGCCTCCAGTAACAGCGCAATGCCTTTATTGCTATCGCTTATCCAATGTTTTTTAAATTCTCTATGGGTCAGTTTTATTTTTTCGCGGGCAGGATCCGCAATCCAAACGTGCTTTTTGTCAATTTTATAGACTACGACAAAGTGATTCTGGTCCCAATGTACAATGCAGGGTAATGGCACATCCTGAAAAGAAGCATCTTCTGAATCATCACTTTCAAAAGGTAGTTTGACAGCCAGTGTCCGCATACCTATACTCTCTGCACCTTCACTAGTTCCCAACAATGAAACACCTTCTCGATCTATGTAGCAGCGTTCCCTAAAATATTGCAAGGAATAATGCCGCCCATAGTGCTGTGCTATCATCCGCAAGCAGGTAGGACCACAATCCATTGCGTCCAATTGTCGATAGAAAGGGAATCGCTTAAGCATAGTTTCTCTCTATAAATGCCTGATTTTCATAATGCAAACAAAACATTAACTTCTTAAAATCCAAAAAAAAGCATATGAAAACTTTTTAAGCCCTGGGTTTGGAAATGCAGATTTCAATGCGTCTATTGGTTTTCCGACCTTCCGGAGTTGAGTTTTTGGCTATTGGAAATTTTTCACCTGTCCCAAATGTTTGAATGCGTTTTGGAGAGATCCCAAAAGATATCAATTGTTGCTTGACAGCATTTGCCCTAAGCTTGGATATTTGTTTATTGGCGACCTCACTCCCATAACTATCTGTATGACCGTAGACAAATATTTTGTATCCGCGATGCTCCTGAAGAAATTTTTTCAAGCGCTTGACCTCTGCAATTGCGCTTCCAGTCAAAATGGCTTTTCCCGATTCAAATTGAACATTCTTCAAAACCACACAGTCTCCATTCAATAATTTTTTACCTAAATCAGGGTCAAAAACAGTTTCAGAAGGAATCACTTCCAGTTTTTCAAGACAAATTTCGTGTTGATTATTAAAACCGCCGGTAGCAGCAGTAAAACCCCAGTAAACTTTGGAATTTCCCCTGAAAATCTGATTCACCAAATCCTTTTTTACAGATAGGCGTTGATTCCCATCAAAGGAAACAGATAAATGTTTTGAATCTGATTCCCAGCTTACCTTCAGCTTGTGTTTATTGCAATCTTCTACATTGCCTTTGTTGGGAAGAATTGGAACTGGTCCGGCTAAATTGTCCCAATGGGTAATTCGTCCATTCGCTAAAACTGCCATGTGGTCGTAGTGGGGATCGCTCAAATGTTCATTTTCCCAGGTATCCAGTTCGATTCCCAATGATGGCACCAGTCCTCCAAATCCAATTCCCTCTCCCTTATATCCCATTCTTCGAGCGTAGGGATAAAACACAAACATGATTCCATCTGCTCCATAGATATCTTCACATCCTAATTTGACATCAATTTCCATTTCAAAAGAATGGTGGAGATCAATTACCTGGTTGTGCCAAACAGAGCCAGAAGCCCAATTGATTGCTCTGGTCAAACGGAAACAATTATTCCCTAATTTGACAGCCTCTCCACTAAGTTCGAAATCCGAAGGCTTAAAATTCGGCACCAAATTTTGAGAAATGGATATTTGAAGAATTGCAAAAAATACAATACTTAGCGTCAACTTTTTCATAGGCTTATAGCTGCTTCAAAATGGTTAAATTCGTTCATACTGACCCAAAAATTACTATTATCAAATTAACCCACAAAGACAAAAGACGAATCCCTAAAAAGCAATGACGGAAAAAGTAGAAAAAGATTGCAATTCAATCATTGTAGCATCCCAGAATTGCAGTATCCTAACATCAAAAAGTTACTCCAAATTCATTTCCACCCACTTCCCCACAACTTCATAACTAGCATTGTTCATTTTATCCAGGAGGGAATCTAGTTGAGTATCTGCCACGAACAATTTGAGATTGATGTCTTTAACAAACCCTTCAGCGACCATATGGTGGATATGTTGGATCAAATAGTCGTAATAGCCATTGATATTCCAAATACCCAACGGTTTGCCGTGAAGGTGCAATTGCTTCCAGGTAAGCATTTCAAAAAACTCGTCCAGCGTTCCAAAACCACCCGGTATCATAATGACACCATCGCATTCTTCTGCCATGATTTGCTTGCGCTCGTGCATGGTTTTGGTAATAATTAATTCAGTCAATCCGCGATGACAGACTTCTTTATCTTTCAGGAAATTTGGAATAACCCCAAGCACTATTCCATGGTTTTTTAAAACAGCATCAGCCAATACGCCCATTAGACCTACATTTCCAGCACCATAAACCAGTCGAATATTTCTCTGGGCAAAAGTACTTCCAAGGTGGTAGGCACTGTCCGAATAATCCTTGTCAAAACCTTTGGAAGAACCACAAAATACAGCAATTGATTTCATTTCATTTATTTTATGAGAGAAGTCCTGCAAGTGTCATTAAAGTTTAAAACAGTTTAACATGCTTCGCAAGGCGCACAATTTTAGTTATTTTTCTGGCAAAATAGAGGTTCTTGTTTTGAACAACAAGAAATACATTTTGAGAAATCACTGGCTGAGTAAAATATTTTATTAGAAACTTATCAGCAAATGAGAAATACCCTAATCTTTTTAGCTTCCATTATATTGGTAGGCAGCCTTGCTTTTATTTTCGATTCCAATTCTGAGTCGAAAAATTATCCAAAACCAACCACCATCATTGTGCAAAATGAAGAAGAGGGTGAAAGCCAACTCAAACGAGAAGAATGGTTTGAGAAAATGCACCGTGCCGCACCAGGAACCAATTGGCGTGCGATGGAACACCAAACTCAAGTACTCAGGCATAAACAGCGCCTATCAGAAGGACATTTTGGCTTGCAAGACAGAGGAGATGAACCTGAAATTTTAGCCAATGACAGATTGATAGGAAAGTGGCAAGAGCGAGGTAGTCTCAATCAGGCTGGAAGTGTTTTTGATACAGAATATGATCCTGAAACGGATCAAATTTGGCTTATCTCTGCCGGTGGAACGCTTTGGAGAGGCGCAAGAGATGGTTCCCAGTGGGATGTTATCAACCAGGATTTAAAGTTTAGTACTGGTTTGCTAAAATTTATTGAAACTGATTCTGGCCGAAGGTTGATTGCTGGCGTCAATCGAATGCCTCATTACTCTGACGATGATGGCATTACCTGGACTGCATCTACTGGTATCCCTATAAATGACAGTTGGGGAAATTATCACGATGCCATTGTACTTAATGATTCTCTCAACACCATTTATTTGCTTTCAAAGCCTTCCTATTGGACCAATTTAACAATTTATAAATCCCTTGATAAAGGTGCAACTTATACCTCAGTTGTGACACTTTCAAGTCATAGTTTTGACGACTATGCACTCTGCAATCCACATCATAGTAATGAGGTCTTTTTAATAGGAAGAGAAAGTAGTACTACCTTTGTTTTTTCAGTGAATCCAGTAACGGATGCATTAGATTGGGTATCAGAAAGCAACGAATTATTATTTGGAGACGCCAGGGCAAATTTGATTGCCTGGTCTGGAAATGGACTTACGAGATTCTTTGCTTACGATGAAAATAATGACGTATTCCAAAGCGAAAATTTTGGCGAAACCTGGGATTTTCGTGGAAACATAGGCGCCAGACCCTGGGGAGTTGGTATGTATGTTTCTCCGACCAATCCCGATATGCTAGTGGCAGGAGAAGTGAATTGTTACCGCAGTTTGGATGGAGGTATATCCTGGTATAAGCTGAATGAATGGTGGGAATATTATGACGATGTAGACAATAAGCTACACGCAGACATGATGCATTTCAATGAATTTTATACTGCAGACGGAGTGCGGTTTAATTTGAGCAGCAATCATGGCGGCTTGAACATTACTTATGACGAGTTTTTTGAAATAGACAATATTGGATTGTCAGGCTTGAATGTCAGCCAATACTACAGCGTGCGGACGAATCAGTCATCACCAAACTGGGTATACGCTGGAAGTCAGGATCAGGGTTTCCAAAGAGCCGATATTTATAATGTAGAGGTGGCCGATTTTGAGCAGGTTATCTCTGGGGATTATGGCCATATTGTAATGACTGATAATGGAAGTGATTTATGGACCGTTTACCCAGGTGGATGGGTGACTTATTACAATTTTGCCCAATCAGGTGGCTACACAGCTGCATGGGACTTGGAATCTGAAAATGAAACTGTTTGGATTCCTCCAATGATGGAAGCTCCTTACGGACAAAATGCCATTTACCTGGCTGGAGGCAACATGTTTGGAGGACCCGGCTCTCATATGATCAAACTCACTTTCGATCCTCCTAATACCATTCACCCTACTCAGGGAGATTTTGATTTTCTCGAAAATTCAGGAGATGGCACCCTTTCGGCGATGGAATTCTCTTATCTCAATCCAGATAAATTCTATGCTGCTACTACAAATGGTAGAGCCTTTTATTCTGAAGATGGGGGTGTTAACTGGAGTCAATCCATCGGATTTTTACCTTCAGGTCATTATTTGTATGGTCAATCTATTTATGCTTCCAAAAAAGATACAAATACGGTTTGGTTAGCTGGAAGTGGATATAGCAATCCTCCGGTTTACGTTTCTCACAATGGTGGAAAACTATATCAACCTATGGCAACTGGGCTTCCTTCCACCTTAGTATTTGAAATAACTGGAAATGAAGAGGAAACAGCTCTATTTGCCGCCACAGAAGCAGGTCCATATGTTTACATTTTTCAAGAGGAACAATGGTTTGACATTTCAGGGGCTTGTGCTCCTACTCAAACTTACTGGTCTGTTGAATACGTAAAAGAGGACAATGTCGTGAGGTTTGGAACATATGGGAGAGGCATCTGGGATTTTGAAATTGAAGAAATCGTAAATACGAAGGATGAAGAAATAACAGCGCATGAATTCGTTATTTATCCAAATCCATCCAATGGAATGATTTGGTTTAGGACAGATTTAAATATGGAAAATGCCAAAGCCAATGTATTTGATCTTTCTGGTAAATTAATTTATTCAGTGCCAGGCAAGCTATTTTCAGACAACTCACTGAATCTAACAAGATTGCAAGCTGGAACTTATTTTTTAGCTCTGGAAATTGATCAAAAAAAGACGACACGAAAAATTGTCATTCAATAAATAGTAGAATATGAGTCATCCCAAATTTTGTTGATAAAAACCCTTTTGTTTTATTCTTTTTTTTTATTCTTTGATAATCAACCTGTTGCGGGGTGGGGGTTGGGGGGTGGTGAAACCCAAACAAGCACCCCC
>JBGTQJ010000019.1:0-59887 GCA_041941305.1 Saprospiraceae bacterium | reverse complement strand
GGGGGGGTGGTGTGGGGGTTTCCCAACCCCCACCCCCCCACCCCGCAACAAAAGTATATTACATAGTGAGTTGAAATTCAATGATTTAAGATAATATCTGAAAATTCGGGTTGACTCATGTTTATTATGATTTTATGAAAATAACCTTTCTCCCCCTACCCTCTCCAAAAAATTCCTTCTTATCTTTGATTGGTCTCATCAAATAGACCTTGTTTAAATGACTCAAACCAGTCTGATAAAAAACTTATCGCTACAATGGGATTTACGTATGGGTCCCTTTAGAGCTTTCTTTCCTTCTGAGAAGGGAACCATAAATCGATGCCTGGATATGATTGGTTTGACAGGACTCAATGGGAGTTCTTCAAAACCCAGTCAAGATTATCTTTTTGCTGCATGCCAGGACAATATCAGTAGCGAAATGGTTGCCTGCCTTCATCTGGAAGATGCATTAGAAATTGCCCAATCTACTGAAAGAAAGGAACAATATAATATAAAATTGCTTCACGAGGATCTACTCGAGTCCACAGTTGTACTTTCTCAAATTTCTTTCCATTTCAGTACGCAACAAGCTGCCATCGCTCAAATATTGCTTAGTCATTGCTTCATTGAAGTACTCAAAGCTGGTGGCCAAGCCATCATCACTGCCTGTGACATTGGGTACTTTTCCATGTACAAACGCTTCGGCATGCGCCCAATTGGACCACTACGAAAATCACCAAACGGGAATTATTTCATACCGATGATATTTATTCCGGATGAAGACTATCTCTCCCTTATCAATTCTCCTGTTTTGAATTTATTGAGAGGGGTTAACTTTCCCAACTACAAATCTACCTGCTTGTGGTATTATCAATTGCTCAAAGAAAATTCCGAATTGCAAACGGGTTCTGTCTTTTATCCAGAGAATCAGGAAGAATTTGAAGGTCACCATGCCCTTACAGAAGGATTGAGCGACCAGGGCAAAGAAGCTTTCCTAAAAAATGCAATGGTCAACAAATGTCGTGAAGGCGAGGTATTGATTACAGAGAATGATGGCGGCAAATCTTTTGGCTTTATTCAAAAAGGTATTGTCAAAGTAGTCATTGGCAGTAAAACAGTCGTCATGCTTGGTGAAGGTGACATTTTTGGAGAAATCGCATATATCCTCAATAGTAAAAGAACTGCCCAAGTCATAGCTGCTAGCCCAGACACAGAAATTGTGTTGTTTAGTGATTCCGCCATCCAGAATTTGGATGATGAGGAAGACCGTATGATTATCTGGCGGAATTTAGCAAGGGTGTTGGCACAGCGTGTGGTGTTGACCAATAAATTATTGGTTTAACAGATACCAACGAATCATTTCTTCTAATCCTTTAAAATAGTGGGTTCTTTGTAAGCTCCAGCTTGCAAAAAGGAACATGATGTAGGACTCCTGTCTTGGTGCTGACGGTGCCTTTTGATGCAAAAGGACAGGAGTTCTCGACTTTATCTCGTCGGCAAGTTGGAGCTTGAAACGAACTTTCTTTTAACAAAGTCAAAATTCGGATTCAATTTTGATTTTTCTGAATGAATTTCATTTCTTCAATTATTTCTAATTTATTTTCAATAGCTTTACATTTCCTCTTTGAATTTGACTGCTTCCGGTAGGCTCATTTAGCACATCTGTTTGCCATTAGTTTTCATCCTCATTTGGAATATCATTCATTAAAACCAAACTATGGCAAGATCACAAGAATCCTTTAATAAAAAAGAAAGAGAAAAAAAACGCCGCAAAAAACAACAAGAAAAAAGAGAGCGTCGCGAACAACGCAAAGCTGAAAAAGAAGAAAGTGGAGCAAAAAGCTTCGAAGATATGCTTTCCTATGTTGATGAAAATGGCAATTTGGTTTCTGAACCACCAGATCCATCAAAAAAGAAAGAAATTAAGGCTGAAGACATTGTTTTAGGTGCAGGAGCAAGAAATGCCGCCGGAAATGAAACCAAGCGCAGTGGAAAAGTGAAATTTTTCAACGAAGAAAAAGGATATGGTTTCATCCTCGATGCACAGGATAAAAGCAGTGTATTCGTCCATATTAGTAATCTTACAGCTCCAATAAAACAAGACGATCGCGTCACTTTTGAGATTGAAATGGGTCCAAAAGGTGCTACTGCAGTTAATGTTGAATTGGTTTAATTTTCATTAGCCTTTTGCCAGATATAAACATGAGTCATCCCAAATTTTGGCAATAAAAAACCTTTCGTATATCTTTTCTTGCCTAATCTGTTGATATTCAATTTATTGCGGGGTGTGAGTTGAAATTCAGTGATTTAAGATGTAATCTGAAAATTCAGCTTGCCCCTTTGGGGCAGGGGTGATTGGTTCTAATTTAAACTGTTTTTAATCAAAATTAAAATGAAAATCAAAATGAAAAAGCCAAATATTAATAAAGCCAAAGGGGCATTCTATTATTTTAATTTTCATTTTGATTTTCATTTTTTGAAAAAATAATAGAACCAATCACCCCTGCCTTTGGGGGGATGATTCATGTTTAATCTATTTGGAAATTTACCTCACCAAAGTCACATCTCCTTCATACAATTTCACCGTTCCATCAATGAATTCAATCTCTGCAAAGTAAGCGAATACAGCAGGATTCATAAACTCACCCCGATGAACGCCATCCCAGCCTGAAGCGGGATCATTTGGATCGAAGTCGTAGTATTGCCATACTGTTTCCCCCCAACGGCTAAATACCAAAAAGGAACGAATTTTCACAACCGCCTTTGGATTGGCATAAATTAGAAACAGATCATTGGTTCCATCATTATTTGGACTGAAAGCATTCGGAATGTAAACCCCTTTTTCCTTGTCCACTCTTACCAATACATTGGCTTTGTCTTCGCAACCATTTTCATTGGTCACAGTGACCTGGTAGACAGTGGTATTGACTGCTGTAATCACTGGATTGAGACAATCATCACAACTCAAACCTTCGGATGGCGTCCAGGAAATATTTGATATTTGATTAGGCTGAAGATTGGTGATGGTATTTGCAATCCAGGTATCACCAAGTTGCAGTTCCAACTCTGCATCCACGTCTACAACTACTTTATTTGGTTGATAGATATTGACAACCTTCTCGTCTTCACAACCATTCAAGTCTTGTACTATCATGCTGTATTGTCCCGGATCCAGGTTGGTGAAGGATTCTGCATCGTAGAAGTTCTCACCACCATCATTGGAGAAAACATAAGGTGCTGTTCCACCTTGTACACCCGTAAAGAAGATTTGCCCCTTGTCTCCAAAACAGGGTGGTTGTTGAACATCCAATTCCGAAATTGGGAGGTCTTCCGTTACCACCACATCATCCAGGGAAGAACAACCATTAGTGAGATTAGTAACAAGCAAATTGTAAGTTCCAGGAATAGTAATTCCAGGTGTCATAGTTGTTTGTCCGCTAACCAACTCTCCATCCTGGGTATCCCAGATATAGGAGATGTTGCCAGTTTGAGAACCAGTACCATCCAGATATTGGATGTCATCTACGCAATTGAGAATAAATGGTTCTCCTGCATCCGCTATTGGCAATTCTATATCTTGATTGACAATAGCTTGCGTTTCCTCTGTACAACCATTTACCGAATTGGTAATGACCAGATTGTAGGTTCCCGGTTCATTTACCGCAGGTGTCAAACTGTTTCCACCAGCAATAATATTTCCGTTACTCGTCGTCCATTGATATTGATAAATGGGGCCTGTATTTGAAGCGGTCGCATCAATATCTACTTCGGTGATAGTACAAGTCAAAATGTCTGGTGGAGCAACCAATGCGATAGGTGCCACGTCATCTAAAATCACTTGCACATTGTCTGTTTGCGTACAGCCATTGATAGTATTGGTAACAGTAATGGCATAAGTTCCAGGTTGGGTCACCACAGGATTCATGGTGTTTGCACCACTTTGGATATTTCCATCTGCGGTTTCCCAATAGTAAGAATATTCAGAACCCTGTGAAGAATTACCAGCATCCAAACTTACATTCAATACCACACAAGTCAAATCATCTGCCTGACCGGCATCCGCATTAGGCAATTGCACGTCTTGTGGCACATCTGCAAGGATGGTATTTGTACAACCATTATTTGTGTTTGTGACCAACAACTCATATTCTCCGGGCGCATTGACAGTAGGTGTCAATGTTGTATTTCCGGATAAAATGTTGCCATTAGAAGTTGTCCATTGATAGCTGAAGTCAGTGCCCTGGCTTGAAGCATTGGCATTTAAATCAATTTCCAAAACTGTACAGGTCAGTGTTTCTGGATTTGCAACCAAAGCATTTGGCACATCAATACTTTGAGTAATTAGTACTTCATCCGTAGAAGTACAACCATTTATCGTATTAGTCACCAAAATCTCATAGGTACCTGGCGCATCAATAATTGGAACCAAAGTAGCAGCCCCAGCAACAATATTTCCATCAGTTGTATTCCACAAATAATTGTAGTTCGAACCCGAACTGGAATTTAATCCATCCAATTCAATTGTTTGTACAACACAGTTCAATTCACTTGTACCTCCTGCATCCGCATCTGGATTTATCAAATCATCAATAACTTCAACATTTGAAATGCTGGAACAACCATTGTCCAAATTGGTTACTGTTAGTTGGTAGGTTCCAATTTCATCGACAATTGGTGAAATGGAATTTGCACCAGATACAATATTTCCATTGGTTGTCGTCCATTGATAGTCAATATTTTGTCCTTGTTGGGAGTTACTTCCATCTAATGTTACTTCAAAAACTATGCAAGTCAAATCATCTGCCTGACCAGCATCCGCTTCTGGCAAATTCACATCCTGTGTAACCTCCACTTCCGCCATAGAAGTACATCCGTTCTCTGTATTGAGTACTTCAAGTGAATAGGTTCCAGGTTGGTTAATAGTTGGATTTAAGGTCGTTTCGTCAGAAAGGATTTCCCCATCAATAGTCGTCCATAAAAATTGCATGGTAGGTTCATTACTGGAAAGGGTTCCATCCAAAATCAAGGTTTGAATATTACAAGTTAATTCCCCAGGTTCACCAGCATTGGATATAGGATCAACGATGTCTTGTGGAACAATCACTTCAGCGGTCGAAGTACAACTTGTCAAGGTATTTGTAACCAGAATTTCATAGGTACCTGGCTGATTGACAACAGGATTCAAGGTGTTTTCATCACTTAATATATTACCATCCTGAGTACTCCAGAAGTAGGTAAATTCTATTCCTGCTTCAGAGCCGTTTCCATCCAGGTTCAATTCCAATACATCGCAGGTCAAGATATCTGAAGGATTGGCAATAGCGGCTGGTAATATCACATCCTGATTGACAATGCTTTGTAAACTGGTAGAACAACCATTAACTGTATTGGTTATGACCAAATCATAAGTACCAGGTTCATTGACCATCGGTTCCAGTGTCTGCTCACCTGAAACAATATTTCCATCGGAAGTTGTCCATAAGTAATCGAATATTTGCCCACTACTGGAGTTGGAAGCATCAATGACCACCTCAGTTATTACACAAGTTAAGATTTCGGGATCTTCTGCCTCTACTTGAGGATGATCAATATACTGGGTAACTTCAACTGAAGTTTCTGCTGTACAACCATTGATGGTATTCAATGTTTGCAAAACATAAGTTCCGGGAGTACTCACTACTGGAGTCAAGCTATCAATCCCAGAATCAAAAGCACCATCCTGAGAAGTCCAATTGACCGTCCAGCTATCTGTATTCAGGTTTGTATTGGCATCAATGGTGATAGAAGTTGCATCACAAGTCAATATTCCACCACCCAAATCAACCACAGGAGAGAGGGTATCCATTGGGATATTAATGGTAGTCGTAGACTCACAATCATTACTGGAATCAAAAATAGATAAGGTATAAATGCCAGGTTGATCAATTGTTGGCGTCAGTGTATTCTGCCCATTGATAAAATTACCGTCAGGGCTGGTCCATTCATACGAAATTCCAGCTCCTTGAGAAGAATTGGTTGCATCTAAAATTACCTGCTGAGACACGCAATTCAAACCACCGTTTGGAGCTACTTCTGCTACTGGTATGTCCGCATCTTCTGATATGTTAACTACTGCATTCGCAAAACAATTATTGGTCGTATCTGTCACCAATAATTCATAAACTCCACCTGCATCAATAACAGGATTGAGGGTATTGCCTCCTGATACAATATTGCCATCAGGGGTAGTCCATAATATCTGGAAATTCTGAGTTTGTCCGGTGGCAGTTCCCTGAAGTGTAATTTCTGAAACAGTGCAGTTAATCTCACCTCCAGGTCCACCTGCAACTACAGGAGTTTCAGTGTTCTGAGTTATTTCTACATCTGAAGAAGATTCACAACCATTGAATGGATCTGAGACCGTTAGAACATATGTTCCAGGAGCATCAATGACTGGGTTGAGGGTATTGCTTCCAGAAACAATATTACCTCCGGTAGTTGTCCATGTATAATTCAGAATTGGATTACTGGAATTAGCCGTTCCTTCCAATTCCAGTTCAGAAACACCGCAGCCCATAACTTCATCGGGTCCTGTGCCGGCAATTGGAACTTCATTATTCAAATCAATAACCACTTCGGCAGTATCCACACAGGTATTGGTCATATTGGTCACCACTAAAACATAGGTTCCTGGTAAATCGATTTCAGGAGTCAAAGTAGTTGCTCCATTCAGTATATTTCCATCTGGTGTTGACCATTGATACTGCATATTGCCTCCGGTACTCGAATCTTCACCATCCAACTCCAGTGTTGGATCATAACAATTCAAAGTAGCTGGGGATCCAGCATCTGCATTTGGATAAATCACATCCTCATCAATCGCCACCATGCTTTCTGCTTCACAATCATTATCTATATTCGTAACTGTTAAAAGATAGTTTCCAGGTGAATCAATTAAGGGGTTCAAGGTATTAGAACCAGAAACGATGTTTCCATCTGAAGTTGTCCAATTGTACTGTAAATTACCTTGTCCAGATGCAACACCCGTCAAATTAATTTCTTCAATAGTGCAATCTAAGGTAGCTGGAACACCTGCGTCAGCAGTGGGTGTTGTCAAGTCATCTACCACGGTAACATCCTCAATTGTTTCACAACTGTTTTGAGTATTTAAAATAGATAATTGATAATTTCCCGGTGCATCTACCGTCAATTCCAGGCTGTTTTGTCCACTTACTATATTTCCATCAGACGTAGTCCATTGATAGAATAAGTTTTGCCCCGTAGATGAGAATGTAGCATCAATAATGACCTCTCCTATTGCACAATTCAAAGTCGCAGGAGGCAAAATCAATGCATCTGGATAGACAATATCTGCATCTACAATCACTTCGGCACTTGTTTCACATTCATTGTCATTATTAAAAATGGACAAAGTATAGGTACCTGGTTCATCAACGGTTGGCTCAAGCCAGCTTTGCCCTGATACAATGTTACCATCAGTAGTTGTCCAATAATAAGTAAAATTGCCATTGGTGCTGGAAGCAAGCGCATCCAGCTGAATTTCAAAGTTTGAGCAATCGATAATATCTGCCGGACTAATTTGAGCAACAGGAAAATCAAAATCATCTGTTACATAAACTGCAGCCTCTTCGGTACAACCATTGATGGTATTGGTAACCAATATATTGTAAGTTCCTATTGCGTCTACAGTCGGGGTAGCTGTCTGATCGCCACTCACGATATTTCCATCTATTGTCGTCCATTGGTAAGTGTAATTATTGCCTTGAGAAGAATTAAGTCCATCTAAAATCGCAAGTGGATTGCCGCAATTGATTTCCTGATCAGGTCCTGCGTCTGCAGAAGGGAAATCAGAATCGAGGCTTACATCAACAATATCTTGTCCGGTACAGCCATTCGCCCCATTGGTTACGGTAAGCGTATACGTACCAATTTGATTCACCTCAGGCGTCAGGGTATTTGCTCCTCCAATTATTCCGGGTCCACTCCACTCAAATTGCAAGTTTCCACCTGCAGGCGTATTGGTCCCATCTAAATTGGTTGTAGTAATGATACAAGTTAGCAATTGTTCAGGTCCTGCATCTACAAAAGGATCATCTGTATCTTCATCTACATCAACTGATGTTGAAGCGGTACAGCCATTAAAGTCATTCAAGACAATCAGGATGTAATTTCCAGCTGCATCTACCACAGGAAAGGGAGTATTGCTTCCAGAAACAATATTTCCATTTGTCGTTACCCAGGTATAGGAAAAGCCAGACCCTCCTGAAGATTGAGAGCCATCTAATGTGACTTCAGGGAAATTGCAATCAATGGTATTTGGATCTGCGACAATAGCCTCTGGGGGCTCAGTATCTGATTGCACATCGACTGAAGCTGAATTGGTACAACCAGTTTCATTATCCGTTACCACTATCGTGTAGGTACCTGGTTGATTGACCGTTGGGTCTAAAACATTGTTTGGTCCAACAATTCCAGGGCCAGACCAATTATAGGTAATATTTGGACCAGTACTAGAACCAGAACCTAAAATTTGAGTGGTTGTATTTGTACAAGTAAGCGGAATACTTGAATTAGCAAAAGCATTTGGTGGCGTGTTATTCAAAGGAATATTGACCTGGGTTTGTGCGGAACACCCATTTGTACTATTTGTTACAACCAGAATATAGGTTCCTGGTTGGTCAACAACAGGATTCAAAGTATTGCCTCCTGTGACAATGTTACCGCCAACAGTAGTCCATTCGTATTCAAAGTCAGAGCCTGTACTGGAGCCATTGCCATTAATTGTCACCTGATTGACGACACAGGTAAGAGGATCCGCTTCTGCTTCTGCATCGGGAATATTCGTATCTTCCGAAACGGAGGCAAAAGCTTCACTTGTACATCCATTGTCAGTATTGGTCACTGTCAACACATAAGTACCACCGCCACATACAGTTGGATTCAAAGTACCCTGGCCACTAACAATACAAGGTCCACTCCAGTTGTAAATAAAATTGGAACCCGTACTAGAGCCATTACCATCCAAATCAACTACAGGATTATTGCAATCAATGTTTCCACCAAGTGCGGTAGCAACAGGAGGTGTTTGGTCACCATTGACTTGTGCAGATGCTTCTGCTGTACAACCATTTGAAGTATTGGTTACTAAAATGGTATAGGTGCCTACTTGATCAACTACTGGGTTCAAAGTATTGCCCCCACTAACAATTCCCGGTCCTGTCCATTGATAGGTAATATCCGTTCCAGTGGATGAGCCAGAACCAGATACAGTTATAGACGTATTGATGCAATCCAATTCCCCATTTGCTACTGCTGCTGCATTTGGAGGAGTTGTATCATCCAAAACCTCTGTCGTATTGATAGCAGTACAGCCATTCACATCTGTTACAGTCACGGTATACACGCCGGGAGGTACATTTGTAGGATTCGCTCCAGTGGAACCGTCGCTCCAGTTATAAGTATAACCGGGTGTGCCTCCAAATCCAGTCGCTGTGACCGAACCCCCATTAGGATTAGAACAAGTAACTGCTGATGGTGAATTTGCACTAACTGTCAAAAGTGGCGGACCACTTACAGTGGCAGCTGTTTCTTCTGTACAGCCATCAGCATCTGTTACCGTAACTACATAGGTTCCTGTGGGCAAATTGGTTTGTGTTGGTCCGGAAACGCCATTACTCCATTGGAAAGTATAAGGGTTTGTTCCTCCGCCACCTGTTGCCGTAACTGTTCCATCTGATTCTGCGAAACAGGTTTCGTCTGTTCCGGTTGCACTTGGAGTTATGGTAATTTCAGAAAGTGTGGCCTGTCCACTAACTGTTCCAGGACAATTTTCACCTGCAACCCCAACAGAAACCAATGTATAACTTCCCGGTGTTGTCACCGTCAAAATATATGGATTGGAAGAAGTCGTTATTGGAGGTTGTTGTATACCGTCTATGGCATAAACAAATGTCCAGTCCGGATTCCCGGTAAAATTGATGACAAAATCCACAGGCTGAATATTGCCCTGAGCACAGATTTCTTCATTTCCTGAAATACTTGCTGTTGGTTCTTCAAAAAACTCAACAGAAACAGAAGAAATGGTCATATCTCCACAATCATCCGTTACCGTAACATCATGGGTAATCGTACCTGCTCCATTTGGTGTGACGGTAATTGAAGTTCCTGAACTGCCGTCGTCCCATTGGTAAGTGTAGGGAGGAACGCCACCACTGATACTTGGAGTTAGGGTGGTAGGATTCAATCCACAAACAGTTTGATCATCAGGTACGGAATTAAGCGGTGGTGGTGGTGGTGGTTCATTGACAAAAGCTGAAGTAACTCCTTCACATCCATCCGCATCTGTTACTGTTATAGTATAGGTTCCAGTAGGTAAATCATTTTGAATGGACCCGCTTCCGCCATTGCTCCAATTATACGTATAGGAAGGTGTACCACCACTAACAGTAACCTCCACTGTTCCGGTTGATTGTCCATTGCATTCAACATCAGTTACAGTTGTTGAAGGAGTAATGGTAATTTCCGTCAATGTGGCTTGTCCACTAACTGTTCCCGGGCAACTTTCCCCTGCAACCCCAACTGAAACCAGAGTAATGGTTCCCGGAGTAGAGATAGTTAAAATATACGGATTGCTTGAGGTTGTAATTGGCGGTTGTGCCACCCCATCAATTGCATAAACAAATTCCCAATCTGGGTTACCAGTGAAATTGATAGCAAAATCAACGGGTTGTATATCTCCTTCAGCACAAATTTCCTCATTTCCCGAAATAGAAGCGGTTGGTTCTTCAAAGAATTCAACAGAAACAGAACTGGTCGTTTGATCACCACAGTCATCCGTAATAGTGACATCATGGGTAATGGTGCCTGCACCATTTGGCGTCACAGTAATTGAACTTCCCGAACTTCCATCGTCCCACTGATAAGTATATGGACTTACCCCTCCTGAAACTCCAGGAGCTAAGGTCGTTGGATTCAATCCACATACCGTCTGATCATCAGGGGTGGCATTAAGTGGGGGTGGCGGGGGTGGTTCGTTGACAAAAGCAGAAGTTTCCCCTTCACAACCATTGACATCTGTAACTGTTACAGTATAAGTACCTGTAGGTACGTCCACTAAGGATGGACCTGTATCACCAGTACTCCAAACATAGGTGTAGGGAGCAGTACCACCACTTGCAGTTACATCAACTGAACCATCATTCCCTCCATTGCAGGTGACATCATTTACGGTAGGTGTAACTGTAATATCTACTTGTGACACGGTGACCTGGCCACTTACCGTTCCAGGGCATTCACCTGCCGGGTCTTCCACTGAATCGAGGGTAACTGTGGAAGGTGTTGAAATGGTCAAAATATATGGATTGGTCGAAGTTGTAATTGGAGGTTGAGGGACCCCATCAATACTATATACAAAGACCCAAGGTGGATCACCAGTAAAGTTGACAGGAATGTTGACTGGCTGGATGTTGCCTTCTCCACAAATTTCCAAATTACCACTTATGCTTGCAGTGGGAGGCGTTAATACAGTGATGGTAGCTGATGCAGTATCTTGTCCACCACAATCATCTGTCACAGTCACCACATAAGTATCTGACATCGTTGGATTTACGGTCAGACTTGGATTTGTTGAACCGTCTTCCCATTCATAGGTGTAAGTAGTTCCTGGAATTCCTCCGCTCACCGTTGGGGTTAAGGTAATACTTCCTGGTGGACCACAATAAGTATTGTTTTGAAGGCTTGCATCTACAGGAGGAGGATCTTCAATAAAAAACTCAACTAAACTTGCATTACAGCTACAAGGATTGTCCAATTCCAGAACAATTGATTCTTGTCCTTCAGGAATCCCGTCATCAAATACATCTAATGGAATTGTTATTGAATTGGAACCTGCAGGAATAATAACCGGATTTGGTAATGCAACATAGTCTACACCAACGGTAGCAGTACTACTAGAATGAATGGTATAATGCACTGAATAGGGTAAATTAGGGTCTCCCCCTTGTTGTTGAAAGGTAATGACCAAATCGTCACAACTTTCGTAAACAATATTGGTTCCTGTAACTGCAGAAATACCTTGTGCCTTAGCTTGTCCACCAGCGTTGAAAGAATTGGCTTCCAGGAAAACTGCAGAATCGTATTGTTCATCTCCCACATCTCCTACGGCTAATTTAATATGATAAGTCTGACAAGGTTGTACTACTGCAGTAGCAGTCATTACGGCTGTAAATCCATCAAATTCTATATCATCGGCACAACAGGCTGGGTTGTTCAATTCAGCATTGGTGCAACCATTGCTATTTTGATTTTGACCAACCGGAACATTATCAACATAATAGGTAGAGTTGGTAGACCAATTCACGTTGTTTATGGATACTTCTCCTGCCCCTCCTGGAAGTTGAGCAATATTTATCCCATTATTTGAAAAAGGTCCATTAATGCCAGGACCGCTAATAAAAAAACCAAAGACATCATTAAACGAAGAATTAACCCAATCACAATATTCTTCTGAAGCGAAAACATATCTAAAAGTCACCGTATCAGAAGTTGGCGTAAAATCAAATTCAATCATGGTTCGTGTATCCACATCATTGGATGCGAGCTGGTCTAAATCTGGATCTGAGCAACATCCCCCTGTCCAATTGGCGCCATTTGTTGCACTATTGGGTCCCGGGATGTCTGATCTTCTTCCGGTGGTAAGCACAACTCCTGCATCTAATCCTATTGAAGTCAATCCATTGGTAAAATGGCCTTTTGCTTGTCCATGACCCGAATAAGTAATATTGGTCACATCAAAACAATCACCTCCAATCAATACATTCTGAACCAGGTTAAAAGCTGATTCATTGACCACCGAAATAACTGCCTCCGGGTTATGCGCCTTTTCATCCATTATCCTTGCAACAGAAACCCTTACCGCTGCACCATTTAAAATGTTGAAATCGCTCAGCAGTACAACAAATGATTCACACTTCTCTTCAGCTGTGAATTCCAGGGATTTAATTTGTTCCCCTCCTTTTATGTTCATTAAATAAACTGGAAAACCCTCATCCTGATATACAGCAATATCATAGATCGCTCCTGGCTCCAAATTACAAATCTGAATTTCCTGTTCAGTTGACCGAATCGAAAAAACATCTCTAAGAGCGTTTGATTCCATATAAAAAACAACTTGGTTTTTTATAATAGACTGAGAAGTTGCAATTTGGCTAAATGATACAGAGGAGTAGCCGATCAGAGAAACCCATAGGAGTATTTGTGCTCTCATCTCTTTGCGGTTTGTGGATTGAATGTTGATGGGAGGAATTAGCAGAAGAGAGTTTGGATTATTCAAACATTCACCTTCAAACCATCCCTACCTGATTTAGTCTGTTTTAGTTTTATAGGAGAAGCGCAGTTAATTTAATAGGAGAGACGTATTTAAATAAACTTGCTAAGAGCGGTGTATTTATAAATCGCTGGTTAAAGAGGATGTGCAAACAGCAAATCACCTTTTTAATAATGCATTGAGGTTAAAATAGCAACAACACATCAGCCAATCTTTGTACAATCAGGATTGAATTTTACCAAGTGACATTTTCCAACTTAACAAACAAATAAATATAAGTGTAGGTGAGGACAAGTAGTGACTTATTAGCAAATGTAAAAAAAAATTATTTAATCAAAAGGGGCTTTTTAACCATTCGGTACCTAAACCCATAATCCCGACAAAAAAAATGCCGGCTACCAGGGGTGCAAGGATGGAAACCAACATAAACTTAAAATACCATCTTGGCACTTTTGAGGGCTCTATCCACTCTGCAATTATAGAAACCAAAAGAATAAAAAAGAAGATTGCGGAAAAGATTAAAGAGAGCAAAGTAGCCAAATAATCATTTGAAAGCCAGAGGACAGCATATATGATTAGTTGTATCAGGAAAAGTTCTAAAGGCTTGATTTTTTTCACGCTTTTCTTTTTGTTTTGACAAAAATAATGGAATTGTTATAATTGTTGAATATCTATTAGTGCAAGTACCATTCAAAATTCACCATGAAGCTAGATAAAATTTTAAAACTTGGTCATCCGAAACTACACGAAATTTCAAAGCCTGTAAAAAGAGAAGAATTGAAATCGCTGCAACCTGCCATACAAGACCTTCATGATATTATCCTGGAGTTTCGGGCTAAGTATAATGCTGGTAGGGCTATTGCATCCCCTCAAATTGGTGTGATGAAAAGAATTATATGCTGGAATGTAGAAAAACCAGTTACTATGATAAACCCTGAACTCAGCAATCTAAGTGAGGAAATGTTTGAACTTTGGGATGACTGCATGTCTTTTCCAAATTTATTGGTCAGATTGAAACGCCATAAAAAATGTACCCTTCATTTTTTGGATGAAAATTGGGAACCACATACCTGGCAGTTGAAAGATGATTTGTCTGAATTGATTCAACATGAATATGATCACCTGGAGGGGATATTAGCCACTCAACGTGCTATTGACAGCCGATCTTTTAAATGGAGGTAAAAAAAAGGCCCCCCACCGAGTACCTGGTGAGAGGCTATCCCAAAAACCGATTACGAGTTGGGTCAATTAGGGTATATCTTGCTCAGAACCAGGTTAATAGGAACTGAGGATTAACTTCTGAATTAACGTTATCTCTTCAGTTTCCAACTGAAAGAAATAAATGCCTGGGCTCCCCAAATCAGAACGATTAATTTCGACCTCATGGGTGCCGGTTTCAAGATGTTGTTTGATGACCTTTAACGTTTTGCCCGTAATATCAACGAGGCTTATAGATGTCCGACTTGCTTCTGGAAGAGAGAAGCTTATGATCGTCGTTTGGGCAAATGGATTGGGATGATTTTGGAATAATTTTACATTCCCATCATAAGCAAAAACTAAACCACTTTCCTTTATTTGTAAATCTAGTTCAAGGATGTTTTCTTCCTGGTCGTAAGCTTCTGCTTTTGTAAATTCAGAACTTAAATGTAACAAATCCTTTAAGTCTTTGTTGACTAGGGATTTAAACTTTAGAGAAAAAACACCAATGTGCTGCTGGTCTATATTTGAAAATTCGGAAGCAGAATTCCAGCTGGAAGTTATTGCTCCATTTTTTAACAATTTCAAGCCGAAATGCTCTTTTTTTACAAATTCCGATTCCACTATGTCAATAAATTCAATGGCATTTGTATCAAAATTTAAAGTAAATTGAAAACCTTGAATCTGCTCAAAGTTAGCCATTTTGAAAACAACTTCAAACTCCTCCCCTACCCTAATTTCGCTATTTTCTGCTTCAAAATATACTTTGCCTTCAAAACTTCTATCATCACTTCCTAACAAATTAATTGGATCTACAGAATTGTTTACATCCCCTGTCTTAATACCAATAAAATCTGTATTTGGCATAGCTTCATTCAAATTATTGATGGTAATCACCTCCATTGGCTTTCCTGGTTTTTCGGGATCTGAAAATTCATAGTCCTTTGGGACAAACCGCCAGGAGGTGTTATTTTGAAAGTCCGAATCAATATGCAGGATGAGCTTCCGGATTAAGACCAAGTCCAAAGTTGTAACCGTGCCAGAGTTATTGGCATCTGCTGCAATAATTTTATAAGGGGAATCGAGTTTTTGGGTATTCAATATATGTTTTGAAATCAATACCAAATCAAAGGTAGTTACTCCATTAAGAGGATTTATATCTTTAGATGGAACAATGGTATAATCTCCACCACCTTGAATGTCTGAAAAATCATACATCCCATCATTACCTGTTGTTTGATCCGGACTGGTTCCACCACTTAACTGAACCTTCACATCCTTGATGTTTTCCCCCATTTCAGTTGCGATCAAACCTGAAACTGATACAATGGGATCTCCAATACACAAGTCATTATTATCCTGGACGATAATAAAGGTTTGGCAAAAGTCCTGGTTTCCGGATGCATCAGTGACCCAAACCGCCACATTCTGCTGTCCAATTTCATTACAACCAAAGGTCATGGTTTGGTTAGACACATCGGCTGAAAAGGAAAAAGTCAAATCCATAGAACAATTGTCAAAGCTACCATCGTCCAAATTTTCGGCATTCACCTCTATCATAGGAGGATTGGTATTCATTAAATCAACAACAAATCCATTTTTACAATATGGTGTTGGTTTTTTGCAATCTTCAACTGTAAATTCAAACTGACAAGCAGCACTATTTCCACAATTATCTGAAGCAGTGTAGATTACCAAATATTTTCCAGATTCCACTTCTGAAAAAGGACCAAAACCATTGCCCAAGGCACTCAAAGCTGTAAGCGTAATATCTGAACTACAGTCCACCACTTCGGGGCTTGGCAGCAATACATCTGTTAAACATCCTTCTACAATACATACTAAAAATTCTTCTGGACAAATGATTTGGGGGGCAAGGTTATCAATCACTTTGATGACCTGCTGATAGGTAATGAATCCATCGTGGTTATCTGGATCCGGATCAGAATCAAAAACACCGGTACTTGTACGACTATCACCAAAAGTCCTGTCATCACAGTCTCCGTCACCATCCAAATCGCAATCTGGAAAAGGAATATTCAATTGATTTTCAGCATCTTCTAATGTTTCCTGGTCCAATTCTGCTCCTACGACACACCAATTGATAGCCGTCCAATTTCGAACTATTTTGTAGCAGGCATCTGTAACAACTGTAAAGATTTCGTCCTCAAAACTGTAGGCTAGCAATTCACAACTTTCAAAGAAGATATTTGGCTCCCCAAAATCCGGTACATCACCTAAATCACAATTTGCTGTCAAATCTGCTGGAAATTCAATTACCCAATCAGAAATATGTTGGACAAAAATAATTTGAGTACAGGTGTTGGAAACATTTAAACTAGGATCTTCCGCCTGAAATGTCCGGGTAATATTACCGTTACCACATTCATCTATACTTACCAAAACATTTTCTGAAAGAGAGAAGCTGCAATTGTCGTAAAATTCAGGAGCCCCAAATTGATCCAGAACCTCATACTGCCCCAAATTCAAATAAGTTTCTATATTGTCGATATAATAATCACAGTTGATATTTTGATTTCCAGGACATTCAATAGCGTAAGGATTTTGTTTGTCTTCCACCTTTACCTGAATCATACACACATTGTAATTGCCTGCACAATCCCAAATTCTAAATGCTACATCATGCGGATTTTGAGTCGCGTCTTCACAGCAAAAGGCAATGCTTTCTCCAAATTCCAAATTTGAAGGATTGTCACAAAAATCTTCCATCTTTCTGATTTCAAATCTATCTACACAGCAGTTATCAAAACTACCATCGTCAAAAACTTCTGCGAACACTTCAGCTTGCCCAGCTGAGCTGATTGAAACAGCTGTCAGTTCATCACAAATTGCGGAAGGAGCAACATCATCTACTACTGTGATTTCAATTTCCAATTCAGAAATATTTCCACAGGCATCTTCAGCCTGGTAGGTAATGATATGATTCCCTTGAGTCAAACCTGGGGCGGGAATATATCCTCCTCCCAGTCCATTCACTCCGTTTAAATAAATCGCTTCACCTACTGGTGTAAATATCTTAAGGGAATAAGCGCTACAATCATCTGAAACAGTAGCTGTAGAAAGAAAATCAGTCGAACGACACGGCTCAGGATGATTTCCAAGGACGGTAGTCCCAACAGAAAAAGAATTGTGGGTAATTTTTGGAGGGGTCTGATCTGCAACTTCAATTATTTGAATGTTGTCCTCTCCATTTGCTCCGGAATTAACCAATTGGTTGTTACACCAATCAAAAATAACCCAGGTACGAATGATTTTAAAATTATTACCACAGGTCTGAATAAGCTGATCACTAAAGTCTACATCATACATGCAGTAAATACCATTAATATTGGTAGGAACTCCAGAACCAGTATTCGATAAGTCTCCTGTAAATGGATTGGCCTGGACGATATTTGGGTATTCAAAATATTCATCACACTTCCAAATTCTGTCAGAAGGGAATGTAGGTAAGTGAGGAGGAGCAATTGAAATCACCTGAATACAGGTATCTGAAATATTATCATAATCGTCAAAAGCCAGCCAGGTTCTCGTAATAGTTACTCCCTGGCATGGATCACTGTCATCAATAGATTCATCAACCAGGTTTTCTTTTGGGTTTGCATCACAATTATCTGTTGCAGATGGCGAGGGAACATTACCTGCACTTTGATAACATTGTATTGTAACATCTTGACAATCAATGACTGGAGGCAATTTATCTTCAACCTCCAAATAACCCCAACAAAAATTATTACTTGGCAAATGAATCACACTTGCTTGTAATGATTTTCCAATATAATCTCCAGGTACAGGGTTGGGAACAGAATCATTTTGATAAGAAATCAGCACAAAATAATCGTCCGTACAGTCATAGGTACCTTCTAATACCAAATCGGGGCTAATCAGAGCTTCACAATTGCCATCCAAAGCAACCGTTATTTTTCCGTTACATGCAATGGTTGAAGCTGTTTCAATTACGTTAACTAGTTCAGTGACGGAACTTATACAACCTGGGTCAGACAATTCATTGGAAGTCGCATCTCCAGCATCAAAAGTATAGGTAACAAAGTGGGTTCCAACTCCCAAATCAAAAGGGTCGAATATGGTTTCTGGACTTCCGTTGATTGTAAAAGTACCTGTTCCATTTACGCCTCCTGCATCTCCTTCAAGCGGAATTGGGGCTGTATTTAAACAAACGTCTTCTTCCAAATTCAAAATTTCAATATTCGGATAGTAGCAAGTATTGGAAATGCTCAATTGTTCCCCTACTCCATTTTCAACAGTAACAGAATATCCCACTGCATCAATATGAATGCCCTCTAAAAGGTAAATACCACTACCCATAGGGGATTCAGACAATACAGTTCCCGTACTAATTGGAGTGGGCAAGGCTGGAGGAGAAGGACTACCAATTTCGTACAATCCATTAATTGAAATAACAATCCAGGTTTCTCCAGTGGGGGCATTTACCTCAATAGCTTCAGCAAATTGTCCATTTGAAAGCGTAGTCGCATTATTCAAACAAGTACATGGATCCGATATAGAAATCATCGGATTGAGTTGAACGGGGTTTGTGTAAACGGCATTAGAAAAGAGCAAGAGAAGGAATAGCATAGCTCTCCATCTCATCCTTAGGATAATAGGTGACACTGTCATGGGATTTAGGTTTTAACAAAGTTTAGTGCTTGTCTCTGGTCAGATGCTGATTGGTTTTTAACGTATTACCTAAACCTACGTTAATAAACATCAGCTAGATGCAAGCATTGATTAAGCCTTTTCGTCAACTGCCCAAAAGGGATTTTTCCGAAACCGATTATCCTTAATTTTTTATTGAAGGGAAAAAAGAATGAGAAGCCTAGACACACAAATGGTTTGTGAGATGTCAATATCTAGTCTAGAATCGGTAGTCAGGATTTCAAATAAGTAGCTGTGAATGATTTGATGTCCTATTTTAAGATGTCCTTTGGCTTCTCATTGCAGATTTTGCAGAAGTCTTGATTTTTTCATGTTCACAGGACTTTTGGATTATAAAATGTTGACGCTCAAAAGTAATAGAAATTTTCTTAATATGAAAAATTCTATGAATCAGATTTAATAATTCGATTCAACTTTTGATTTAATGTTCTATTGCAAATTTAGGTTGAAGGAATTTGTTGCCCTATACCCCGGATTGGGTATTGTGAGGGATATGCTAATTTTTGTCTTTGGAGGGAAAATCAAGGATGGAAAGTGATAACCTAAAAAAGATCAAGTTTAAGTTTAAGATCAAGTTCAATACACTAGACATTATTCGGTTGACGGTAAATAGCTTGTCCCGAAGCAATTTCGGGAGTAGATGGTAGGCGGCTTGCCAATCAAAATGTTTTCGAATAAAGTCTACTGTAGTCTAAATTTCTTAAAGCTGGCTATGAGCGGTCGGGTTTTGTAACCCGACATGCCAGGAGGTGAATGAATGCCATTCGTGGAATTATTAGTTAAAATACGTTGGATTGCAAAATCCAACTGCTCCCTTCCCATTTTAATTAATTTCAATTACAGTGTATGATCTTAATCTTAGACTTTTCCCAAAAAAAGAACCCCTCTCCCAGGGGCTGGGAAAGAGGTTCTTTTAAGGAATTATAATTGGCTAATAGCCGTCTATTAATCTACTAAGATCATTGTCTTTGTAGCTATGTCCGTTGAAGTTTCGAGCTGGTAGTATAGTACGCCAGCAGCATTGAGTGATTTACGGTCAAGTTCTACTTCATTGTAGCCTTTCTTGTAGTCACCTTCAATGATTTGCAATACTCTACCGGTAGCATCAGAAATTGTCAAGGTAGCTGCGTCTGCTTGTGGCAGATTGAAGCCAATGATTGTCGTCTTCTCGAATGGGTTTGGAGTGTTTTGGTATAGTTCAAATACACCAGTCACCGTTCCGTTGAATTCGAGTGCAACGTCCAGCAATTCTCCGTCATTAGCGTAAGCCTCAGCAGGAGTGTAACGAGAGTTCACATTCAAGCTTTCGCTCAATTGTGCGTCAGCAGTCGCAGTGAATACAAGGCTGAATACAACCTCACCATTCTGTACGTTTGCTGCATCATCGTTCCAGCTAGCAGTAATAGCACCCTCTTCAAGAAGAGTTGTACCAAAGTTTTCAACAGCTGCTACACCAGGTAGCAATTCAACAAATTCTAAAGCATCCTTATCGAAGTTCAAAGTGAATTGGTAACCCAATACGTCGAAGTCTTTAGCTGTAAAGTCAACGGTGTAAGTTTCACCAGCTTTCAATTCAGCATCATCAACCTGGAATACAAGGTCATTCACTTTGTTACGGTCATCAGCGTTAGTGAAACCAAGTGGGTTAGCACTCAAGTTCACGTCACCGATTTTCACAGCGATGAAGTCTGCACTAGTACTAACGTCAATGTTGTTGAAGTTTGCAACTTCCGGGAATTGTTCGAACCATGGGTTTGAAGCATCTGGGAAGTCGTAAGAAGCATCAACAAATCTCCAGCTAGTGTTATTGGTGAAGTTATCATCTATGTGTAGAATCAACTTACGTAGCTTAACAAGGTCGAAAGTTGTGATAGTTTCTGACTTGTTGATATCAGCAGCAATCATCTTATATGGAGAGTCAAGCAATTTAACACCCAAGATGTGCTTAGTCATCAATACAAGGTCAAAAGTAGTCACACCATTCAGAGGCTCAATGTCTTTCACTGGAGTCAACGTGATGTCGTCGCCAGGAGTTACAGTGAACGTGAATTGACCATTGTCAGTTGTGGTTACCATATCAGCTCCACCGTTAAGCTCAACGTCAACGTCTGCAACAGTTTCATCTTCAGCAGTCATAATCGTACCATCTACAACAAGTGGGTTACCACCGCCACAATGATCCATATTATCCTGAACTTGAATTTGAGTCGTACAGAAGTCTTGGTTACCAGCTTCATCTGTAATCCAGATTTCAACATTATTGAAGCCAAGGTCATCACAAGTATACGTTACGCCTTGTACATAGTCAGTTCCAGAGAAGGAAATGACCAAATCGTTAGCGTCAGTACAGTTATCGAAGCTACCATCGTTTAGATCAATCGCCCAAACCTCAATCATTTGAGTCTGCATGATTTCTACGATAATACCATTCTTACAGTATGGAGTTGGCTTCTTACAATCTTCTACAACTACCTCAGTTTGGCAAGCAGTAGAGTTACCGCAGTTATCCATAATTTGGAAGGTAACGGTGTAAGAACCAGGAGCCACGTTAGAAGCCGTAAAGGCTGTGCTACTGAAGTTTGGCAAGTCGCTGTCAGCAGTGATGGAAATTTCAGAGCTACAATCTTGTACATCTGGAGCAGGAACTGTAAAGTCAGCTGCGCAAGTATTATCTTCGATACATACTTCGTACAAGTCAGTACAAGTTGCAACAGGAGCTACGTTATCAATAACTTTGATGTGTTGCTCGTAAGTGATGTAACCATCCCATGGGTCAGTATCTGGATCCGTATCAGGACCAAATTGGTCAGTTCTGTTAGCAGCTGTTGGTCTGTCACCCAGATTCCAGCTATCACGGAAGGTTCTTTCGTCGCAGTCACCATCGCCATCAAGGTCACATGGATTGATACCAGCCAATTGGAAGTCTCTTTCAGAAGACTCAACAACTTCCTGGTCAACGAAATCACCAACTACACACCAGTTGATTACTGTCCATGTACGCTTGATTTTGTAGCAAGCATCTGGAACAGAGCTGAATAACTCATCTTCGTAAGTAATCGCGATCAATTCACAAGATTCATTCGCTACCTCAGGAGATCCAAAGTCTGGAGCATCTTGAGTACAAGTGTAAGTTACATCAGCTGGGAATTCAACTGCAAAGTCAGATACGTGGTCAACGAAAATTACTTGAGTACAAGTTACAGGACCATTACCAGATGGGTCAGTTGCCTGCCATGTTCTGGTGATAGTTCCTTCACCACACTCATCAAGGTTTACGTTGAAAGTATAGTTTACTGTATAGTTACAGTTATCTGTATATTCAGGAGTTCCAAATGGACCATCCAATACACTGTTTTGACCTAGAGCGAGAGGCACTTCGTACTCATCCCACCAAGTATCGCAAGTAATTGATGCAGGACCAGGACAGCTAATCAAGATTGGCTGCAATTTATCCTCAACATATACCTGAACCATACAGTCATTGTAGTTATCGTCACAGTCGTAAGCACGCATTACAACAGTAATTGGGCTATTGTTGATATCGTTGCAAGTGAAAGTTTCAGTTGGACCGAATGCAGAATCCGGTTGTCCCATACGCTTCACTTCAAAGTTATCTAAGCAGCAATTATCGTGTGTACCGTCGTCGAATACTCCTGCATTAACAACCACTTGTCCGTCACTGGATACAGCAACTTGAGTGATTTCATCACATTGTACAGTTGGAGCGATATTGTCAACAACTTCGATTTCTACTTCACAAGTAGCAACGTTGTTACAATCGTCAATTACAGTATAAGTTGCTTCGTAAGTACCTCTGGTCAAACCAGATACGAATCCACCATTGCCATCAATGTGACCAAGTGGGTGGTCAACTTCTACAGTCCAACCATCAGAACAAGCGTCAGAAACGCCAATTTCAGGTAGGAAGAAGTCTGCACGACACTCATCAGGATGAGTAGCAGCAACGTTAGCACTTACAGTTACAGAAGCTGGGCAATCCAATACTGGAGCAGATTGATCCAATACTTTGATTACTTGTACGTGAACTCTTGGGTTGTCAGCACTTACTGGCAAGCACATGTCTCTTACTTTCCAAGTACGTAAGATTTCAAAGCTACCAGAGCAGATTTCGAACCACTCATCTTCCCAAGTTACAGACAACATACATGCTCCAACACCCTGGAATGCAGCTCCACCTAGAGTTGGGATTCCAGAACCAGTTAGTTCAAGTACGTCAGCATCATCCAATCCGTTGTTTCCACAAACCTCACCTGGGCAACCCTGTCCACCGTTAATGGTGTTGGTAGAGTTGATATCAGCGCGGTCTTTAGTATCATCGAAGAAGCCTGGGAAAGGAGTTGGACAGAAACCAACCAAGTTTCCATCGTCATCATCACAAGTCTCATCCAAGTAAACTTCACAGAAGTTAGGAGTCGCAGGGTCAGAATCACCTACGTAAGGATGAAGCGCAGTAGGCTCAATGATATTCGGGAATACAGCGTAGTTATCGCAAGTCCATTGAACATCTTTAGGGAACAAAATGTCATCCAAAGTAGGACGTTCAACAGTGATAGTTTGAGTACATTCAGCTTGGTTGCCGTGTACATCAATTACTACAAATGTTCTTACGATAGTACGGATGTTTACATCACAAGCATCGAAGAAAGTTTCATCGTCAGTGTAATCCATGTCCCAGGCAGAGCAATCGTCAACAACTGGGTAACCAGTGTTGCCAGGCTCAGTATCTTCGTTACAGTAGACTGTTACGTCAGCTGGACAATCAACCGTAGGAGCCAATTTGTCTTCTACGTTCAAGTGTCCCCAACAAGATTGGTCAGTACATGGGTCAGTTACGGTTACAATCAAATCCATTCCGATGTGGCTTGCACAAACCTCATTTGCAGGATTCAATGGAGTACCGATTATATCAGTAATTGTTACTTCGAATACACCATCAGGACCGAAGTCACCTTCAAGTACCATATCAGGAGTAATTTCTACGCAACATTCATCATCAAGAGATACATTTACATCATTGTTACAAGTCAATCCTGATACAGGAGAGATGATGGTAAATGTTTCACAAACTGTAACAATACAACCAGGATCGTTAGGATCGTTATTAGAAGCAACACCTGCGTCTAATGCGAAGCATACTTCATAATCACCAGGCTGCAAGTTAGCAGGAGTAACAGTGATTTGGTAAGGACCTGGGAACGCAGCTTCATTGTGGAAACCAGCAGGACCGTCGATAGTCAAGATAGTTCCAGCTTCGCCAGTTACACCATTTTCATTACCAGTAACTGTAAATGGATCATCACAAGAAGTAGAGAAGTCATCTACACCAGAGATGCTTGGTTCTGGCAAATAACAAGTATTTGAAACACTCAATACCTGACCAAATTCATTTGTTACTTCAATGCTGTATCCAACACCACCTTCGTGAATTGCATTAAGCGTATAAACTCCTAATGGGTTTTCAGTTAAGGTAGTACCAGTTGTAATAGGGTTACCTGGAGTTGAGAACAAGCCGTTAACAGCTGTAATCGTCCAAGTTTGACCAGCTAATGCCATAACTGTTACTGTCTCATCAAAGTATCCTGTGATTGCAGAACAAACACATGGGTCATTGATTGAGATATTTGGATCACAAGTAGCAGCACCTTCTTCAACAGTTACTGTAGCAGTACATTCAGCAGAATTTCCACTACTGTCTGTTACTCTGATAACTACATCATAAGTGTTTCCAACGTCATCACAGTTATAAGCAGTTTGACCGCTTACAATCTCTAATGTTGGAGGATTCGTACAGTTGTCGAAGCTACCACCAGCCAAATCAGCAGCAGTTACACTTGCATTTCCAAATACATCCAAACCAACAGTCAAGTCAGTACAGATAGCCATTGGAGCCTCGTCGTCAACAAGCGTCAACTTGTTGGTACAAGTGGCAGTATTACCTGATGCGTCAGTTACTGTAAATGTAACAATCTGCATGTCGCCTGGTGCACCTCCGAAGAGCGTACCAGCTACAGGGTCTTGAGTTACTACAGCACCAGGACAATTTTCAAGGAATACAACCTCACCAGTCATGTCAGGAATTGCGCCCATACAATCGTAAGCAGGTGCATTCGAAGAAGTAGGAATGTCACGGTCTGCAGGACAAACGTGGATGTGAGGATCCTGAGTATCCATCACCATTACCTCGAATGTACATTCTGTGCTGTTTCCAGCCAAGTCAGTTGCAGTGTAAGTAACTGTTTCAGTTCCAACATCAATTACAGAACCAGGAGCTGGTCCAGCAGTTTGAGTTACAGTTACAAGCACATCATCACAGTTATCAGTAGCAACTGGGATTGACCAGTTAACTTTAGCAGAACACTCATCAGGATCGTTTCCTACTACAACAGGACCTGTTGGGCAGTTAACGAATTCTGGATCTTCAGTGTCAAGGATTGTGATATCCTGAGTACAAGTGGTCCAGTTTCCATAGATGTCTTCCACTCTATATGTACGAGTTACAACATTACCAGCAGTTGTTTCACTGTCTAGACCGAAGGAACCTTCGTTCACATCGCAATTGTCAGATACAGCACCACCAGCAGCTTCCAATTCCTCAACGTTGTCAGCAACAGCCACTTCGTCAGCAGAACACTGAGCGGTAGCAGCAGCAGGACAAGTTAATACAGGATCTTCATCGTCAGTTACTGTTACGTCGAAGCTACATACAGCAGGTCCGTTTCCGGCAGCGTCTGTGTAAACGTAAGTAACAGTAGTTGTACCAACTGGGAAGGCAGAACCTGAAGCTAAACCTTCAGCTAAGCTACCAGCCAAGCCAGGTCCATCACAGTTATCATCAAATGTAGGATCTGCATAAGATACAACTGCACTACAAAGACCAGCATCATTCGTTTGAGAAATGTCAGTTGGGCATGTATCAACAGTTGGATCAACATCATCAACAACAGTAATTGTCATTGTACAAGATGAAACATTTCCACTTGGGTCAGTTGCAGTCCAAACTACAGTTGTATTGCCTAATGGGAAGTTAGCACCGGTTAAATCATCAGTGCCATTGTAATCATTAGTCAAAGTAGCACCACAGTTATCAGTAGCAGCAGCGTTGAATCCATCACTACCCATTGTGAAAGAACAATCAACGTTTGTTCCTCTCAATAAGTTAGAAGTAGGACATTGGATATCTGGAGACTCAACGTCAAGTACAGATACGTCAGTAGTACAAGTACCAACATTTCCAGCATCGTCTTCTACTTCAAGAGTAACGGTTACTGTACCAACCAAAGCATCGTCGCAATCAACAAAGTCAGAACCAGCGAATGGTCCACCATCAATACTGATTTCTTTGCGAGCCAATGGGAAGCCACAGTTATCAGAGCTACCGTTGTCAATATCAGTTACGAGGATTTCAAATAATCCGTCAGCATCCAATACAACACTATAATCATCTTGACACATCGCAACTGGGTCAACAGTATCAAGGATAGTGATATCCTGAGTACAAGTCGTTGAGTTACCAGCTTCGTCGTCAATTGTATATGTGCGAGTTACTACATTACCTGCAGTTGCAGTACCAGACAAACCGAAGGTTTCATAGTCTAGCGCACAGTTGTCAGAACCAGTACCTCCAGCAGCAGTAAACTCAACCCAGTTGTCATATTCAGCAGCTTCATCAGCAGAACACTGAACATCTTGATCAGCTGGACAAGTCAATACAGGATCTTCATCATCAGTTACCGTTACGTCGAAGCTACAAACAGCAGGTCCGTTTCCGGCAGCGTCTGTGTATTCGTAAGTAACTGTCGTTGTACCAACTGGGAAGGTAGCACCAGAAGCCAAACCTTCAGTCAAGGTTCCAGGCAAGCCAGCACCATCACAGTTATCATCAAAAGTAGGATCTGCGTAAGCATAAGCTGCTCCACAAACACCAGCATCATTTGACACTGTATCATCACCTGGGCAAGTATCTACAGTTGGGGCGTCATCGTCAACTACAGTCAATGTAACTGAACAAGTAGCAACATTACCACTTGCATCTGTTGCAGTCCATAGTACAGTTGTATTTCCTAATGGGAATACAGCACCATCTATAGTACTAGTACCAGTGTAATCATTTGTGATAGCAAAAGTACAGTTGTCAGAACCAGTTGCGTCCAAGTCTGTACTCATCATTTCGAAAGTACAGTCAACATTGGTTCCTCTTACATAAGCAGCATTTGCACACTCAATATGAGGAGCATCAATGTCCAATACACTAACTGTAGTTGTACAAGTACCAACATTTCCAGAAGCATCTTCTGCTTCCAGTGTAACAGTTACAGAACCAGCTCCCTCAGCAACAGCACAATCAACAAATCCAGAGCCAGCGAATCCACCTCCGTCAATGTCGATTTCCTTACGAACTAGAACACCACAATTGTCATAGCTTCCTACGTTGATATCAGCTACAAGGATTTCAAACAATCCGTCAGCATCCAAAACAACAGTGTAGTCATCTTGACACATTGCAACTGGGTCAGTCGTATCGTCAACAGTTACTGTATGCGAACAGAAATTGCCATTGCCGTGTACATCAAAGATAGAATATGTACGAGTGAAAGTTCCAGCAGGAGCTTCAACTTGGACAATCATTCCAAATGTACCCCAGTTCAACTCACAATTATCAAACAAGAAGCCACCTGCAGCCAAGAATTCATTGGAATTTGCAAAAGGTGGAACATCCAAAATAGTACATTGTGTGGTAACAGCTGGAGGACATGTAATTGTAGGAATCTCAAGATCAGATACAGTTACAGTAAATTCACAGGTAGCAGGTCCATTTCCTGCGAGGTCTGTGTATTCGTATTCAACTTCAGTTGTACCTTCTGGGAAAGCAGAACCTGAAGCCAAACCTTCTGTCAAAGTACCAGCCAAACCAGCACCATCACAGTTATCAGCAAATGTAGGACTTGCATAAGCAACAACAGCTTCACAAACACCTGGGTCTGTAGTTACTGAAATATCAGTAGGACAGAAAGTATTCGTTGGGTCATCGTCATCAACTACTGTAATTACCTGAACACAGGTTGAAGCATTTCCAGCTGCATCTGTGGCAGTCCAGGTTACTGAATTATTACCAAGGCTAAATGTATGTCCAGCTAAAGTAGCTAGTCCATTAGCACTATTAACCAAGGAAGTTACCCCACAATTGTCAGTAGCAGCAGCATCAAAATCTGCACTACCCATTACGAAATCACAACCAGAGTTGGTACCTCTGGTATAAGCAGCACTAGCACACTGGATAACTGGATTCTCCATATCAACAACTGTGATATCGAAAGAACAAGTTACCGTGTTACCATTTCCATCATCCGCCTCGTAAGTAATCGTATGTGTTCCAGGTGCGAAGAATGAACCAGGAGCAGCACCTACGATTTGAGTTACTACGATAGCACCAGGATTGGTACAATCATCAGCAGCTACAGGTACAGACCAGTGTACATTCGCACCACATTTTCCAACATCAGTATTTACAGTAAAGCTAACTGGGCAGTTTACAAAGGTCAAGCTATTGCTATCATCAATCGTAATCATGAAGGTTTCCGTATCAGAACATGCAGCGCCAAAGGTAGCTGTAACTGTAATTACAACAGTTTGTTCAGTTGTAGAAGCAGTAAATGCAGGAATGTGAGCGTTCAATCCAGAAGAAGAACCATCCACCAATCCAGCAGCAGCTCCACCTGTCCAGCTATAGGAAATACCAGAATCATAAGGAGTAGCAGACAACAAGATGTCACCTACAGAAGCACCAGGACAAAGAGGTCCGATGTCTCCTAGCGCACTGATAGTCAAGGCAGGACCAGCACCAATTGTTACGTCAACAGTTCCCATACAACCATTTGCATCAGTTGCAGTTACTGTATAAGTTCCGTCAGCCAAGCCTGTAGCAGTAGGAGTCGTTTGACTTCCAGGAGCTGGCCAAGCATAAGTATAAGGAGTTGTACCTCCATTCGCTTCAACAGTTGCCCATCCATCATCAGCACCATCACAAGTTTCATCGTAAGAAGCAACAACGCTTAAAGCAACCAAAGTAGGTTGGTCGATAGTTGCGCTTGTTACAGCAGTACAACCATTGGCATCTGTTACAGTTACAACGTAAGTACCAGCAGTCAAGCCAGAGAATGTTCCACTCGCTTGTCCACCACCTCCAATATCATAAGAGTAGGCAGGAGTTCCACCAGAAGCTGTGAATACAGCTTCACCGGTAGCAGCACCATTACAATCTACATCGGTAATGCCAGTAGTAGCAACAACCAATTCGGTAGGTTCAGTAATCGTAACACCTCCTACAAGGGTACAACCGTTAGCATCAGTGATGGTATAAGCAAAGCCACCAGCAGCCAAACCAGTTGTAGTAGATGTGCCCGTATCACCATTGCTCCAGGTTACAACGTAAGGAGGAGTTCCTCCACCAGGAGTAACAGAAGCAGAACCATCAGCTCCACCATGGCAATCTACATCATCAGTTGTCACAGGAATATCTGTAAGCGCAGTAGGCTCATTTACAGTAGCAGATCCTGTCAACTGACAACCATTATCATCAGTTACCGTATAGTTATAGGTTCCAGCAGCCAAGCCGTTAGGATCTTCCTGGTCACCTGCACCATTGTCCCAATCTACATTGTAAGGACCAGTACCTCCGGAGAAGGTCAAGTCAATACTTCCATCAGAACCACCGTTGCAAGAAACATCAGTTACAACAACACTTGTTTCTGTAATTGCAGTAGGTTCACCAATAGTAGCAGTTGCCATAGCTACGCAACCATTTGCATCGGTTACAGTCACCTCATAAGAACCAGCAGCCAAGCCAGTTTCTGTAGCAGCAGTTCCACTACCAGGAGCAGGCCAAGCATAAGTATAAGGAGTAACCCCACCAGTAGCATTTACAGTAGCAGTTCCATCAGAAGAACCATTACACAATGCATCAGTAGTATGAATAATTTCAGCTAGCAATGCAGTAGGCTCATCAATGTAAACACTAGCAAAGGCCTCACAACCATTCATATCTGTTACCGTTACAGAATGTAGTCCTGCTGCCAAATCAGTGACTGTAGCTGTAGTAGCAGCACTGCCAGACCAAGCATAGGAATATGGAGGTGTGCCTCCAGTAGCCGTAACAGTAGCAGAACCGTCAGAATCACCATTACAAACTACATTACTAGATGCAGTGATATTGGCAGTCAATCCTGAAGGATCAGTAATTGTAACAGCTGCAACAGCAGTACAACCAACAGCATCAGTAACAGTTACAGCATAACCACCTGCAGCCAAACCAGTTGCAGAAGCAGTAGTTTGTCCGTCACTCCAAAGGTAAGCCAATGGAGCGGTACCGCCCATAGCTGTAGCTGTAGCAGCACCATCTTGACTTCCTGCACAATCAGCATTCATATCAACTGCCGCAGTTACGGTCAATTCAGGACTTGCTGTAAAGTCAACAGATACCGTCTGCAGGCATCCTGGAGCATGCGTACCAGCTGGAGCGTCAGGAGCATCATAGTGATAGTAAACAGTCGTTAAGCCTGTTGGGAAATCAGCCGCATCCGGATCAATTTCACCAGTTTCACCATCTAACCAAGCTACAGCTTCAGCAGTAGTTGGGTCAGCATCATCATCAAACTTCTCACCAGCAGCTCTTTCATTTAATGCAGCATCTACACCTAGTACCTGTACATTAAATGCATTTTCGCTTCCACAAACCAGACTAGGAACATCAATATTAGGATGTGGGTAGAAGCAGTTATTTCCAATATTGAACAAGAAGTTCGTAGGTTCAATAGTAGTTGGGTCACCATCTGTGTCTGGGTTAGGTCCCTGAACATAGATTTCGTATCCCTGATCTTCTACATGATGGAAGTCTATTTCGTAGAATCCATCAACAGCATTGTATTCTAATGCCAAGTACTCAGTACCAGCAAACATATAAGTTGTATAACCAGCAGGTTGTGCACCAGTTGCTACCAATGCAGCACCAGGACCATTACCAGTATCATTCATGTCGTAAACGCCAATCATAGATACAACAGTCCAGGTTTGTCCTGCAGGAAGTGGCATATTGTATACGCCAGCCATAGCAACTTCTTCTGCAAAGGTTCCATTGTCACCATTTACATCAGCATCATCCAGGCAAGAACAAGGATCTCCGATGCCTGGGAAGTTGGTCAACTGGTAACATTCAGGACGAATCAGGATATCAACATGCCCTAAAATAGTAGCACATGCATCCAATTCATTAGCACCTCCATCATAGTCGGCATTCTTGTGAACCAAGAAGTAGAAGGTGTGGTTACCCGCAATCATTGGTGTAGAAACCGGCGTAAAGGTATTTGTTGCATTGTTGTAAGTACCTGCAACAACAGTACGAGCCATATCCGAGTACCAGGTTGTTTCAGCTTGTGCATCCTGAGGAGCATCTATTTCATTCAACAAGATATCTGGAATGTCGTCATCACAAATAGAAACAGAAACACTTACATCTGTATCAATAACCAAATCATTATTTGTCAACAATGTTCCATGTCCAAAATGACGATTATGATCATAAACTACACCATTGTTGGTGAAATCTGCAGGAGTAGTCATTGCAGAGATGGCACCACCACATTCTTGAATCCAGTAAGCATCATCTACCTGAATAGTACCACCCGGAGTATTGTCCACCTTAGCATTTACATTCCACTCAGAACAATTGCCAGCAACAATACCACCAGCATTGGAAATTGGATGTGTACCATCGCAGGCTGCACCACCAGAAAGAAGGTTGACAACAGAAAGAATAGGATCTGCATCCGTTCCAATTGAGGAAATAGCACCATCAACAAGGTTGGTAATTACATTTCCTGTAACACCAAGAACATTGATTGTTGCATCACTGTTTACAAGCACACCGCCATTTACGCCATCTCCTACTTCAATTCCATCTCCTCCAGCATTGTCAATATTTAAGATTGCTTCAGCAAAGTTATTGAAAGCTGCACCACCTAAAACGGTCACACCATCGTCTCCAATTGCTACGTTTAAACCAATGTTCATTACACTACCGGCAACAGCAAAGCCATTAAATACTAATCCAGCAGCACCATTGGCTTCAAATCCGTCATCACCTGTGCAATCAATATCAATCTGACCTGTGCCAGCAAAACCATTAAATAAAGATCCAGCAGTGAACAAACCATCATCTCCAGCTCCATCAATGTCAATCAAACCACCATTGTCATTGATAAAAAAGGCATTAGCTCCAAGCTCCATACCATCATCAGCTGGATCAGCTCCTGCACAGTCACCAATTGTAATAGTAGAACCATCATTGGTGTCTGTACCGTCGGAGTTATATCCATCATCACCACCCGTGATAGCTACAGTAGAACCACCAAGGTTGTTGAATGTACTACCAGTTCCACCATTATAACCATGGCAAAGAGAACCAGCAGCGACAGCTCCAGCAGTAATGTTCAAGGTAGCAGCACCACCGTTTCCGTTATTGAAAACACCATCGTTGTTTACACCATGGCCGCCAGTATTTGAAGTAGACATGGTAGCGCCAACAAGGTTATTTATAGTTGAAGTACCATCATTATAAACACCATCGTCAATGATATTGGTAGCACCAATCGTGAATGTAGAACCTGCAGTTTGGTTGGTAAGTGTAGCACCATTGATGTTGTGTACACCATCACTACCTGTTCCATCTTTTGCATTTCCACAATTCGTTTCATCGATGTTTACATCTGCCGAAAAAGCATCACCATTGGTGAAAGTTGAAGCATCATTCAAAATACCATGAGCTGGGGTAGTAACTGTACAGTTTCTTCCTACCTCTACAATATTTAATAATGCACCATCAATATTTTGGAAAGTAGCACCATTACTATTGTGGACACCATGAGCATCAACAGGGTTAGTACTACCAATATTAATAATTGAACCGTTATTATTATTGTTAAAAATAGAGGCATCATTATTAATTCCATCTCCATCAACCAAATCAATATTTATGGTTGCTGAACTAGGAACCAATCCATTGTTGTTAAAAATACCTCCACCATTATTATTAATTCCATCTCCATCAGCTCGGTCAATATCAATAGTAGAAGCAGAAAGGTGATCAAAGGTGCCAGTATTATCGATACCGTCTCCCCCAATTGTACCGGGTCCATCGGTTCCGATTCCAATGAATGCAGTACCAGTACCCAATAATGCAGAGCTTTCAAAATTGCCACTATTATTAATCGCATCAGCACCAACAACATCAATAAAAATGTTTGAAATACCTGCAGTTGCTGTTCCTCCATTTGTAAAACCATCAGGCGTTGTTCCAGTATTTACGATACCAGAACCTCCAAATGTTCCTGTAGCTCCATCAATATGCAAGGTCGCTGTCATTCCAGCCGCTTGACCAGCATTATTGAAAGCACCCGAATTATTAACACCATGGCTTCCAATATTTGGTCCGATATTGATATTGGCATCTCCAGCTAATGCAAAATTGGAAAAGAATCCACCGAATCCTCCACCAGAGTTATCAATTCCATCATCACCTGCATCGTCGATATTGATATCTGAATCAATATTCAAGAATGCACCTGCGTTATTGATACCATCACTTACCGGGTCAATATTGATTGTAGAACCAGTAGCATTGGAAAAGAATGCGTTTGCAACGTTTGTGATACCATTTCCGGTAACTATTCCACCCAGTGTTGCAATGTTAATAGTAGAACCATTATCATTTACAAATCCTGACGCGAAGGCAGTGGCATTATTGATACCATGCCCACCAGAGGTTTCAATACCAATTGTAGAACCATTATCATTTCTAGCAGTCGCATTATTTTCAAATCCATCATCTGTGGAATTGTCAATGCTGATAGTTGAAGCATTGTCATTGGTGAAAGTACCATCATTCTGGATGCCATCATCGCCAGAGTTATCTATTGAGATATCAGATCCATCATCATTGAGGAAGGTATCATCGTTGAAAATACCATCAACAGTTGCGCCAGTCGTATTTCCAATAACTATTGTCGTTCCCGCACCAGTACTGGTGAAAGTACCATTATTGGTAATACCATCATTAGCAGCCGTATTGATAGTAATTGAAGATGCTTCTTCATTGAGGAAAGTAGCTCCAGGATTGTTGTCAATACCAGAACCAGCTCCACCCGTACCAGAATTATCAACGGTAATTGGAGAAGCAGTCATGTTCTCAAAATTACCAGTATTTCTGATACCATCGTTTCCAGAATCATCAATGTCCAGTGTACCTGTATCCGTAGCACCACCGTTGAAGAAACTACCTGAATTGTCAACACCTCTATCAGTGGAAGTGGTAACGTTGATTGTACCCATGCCACCGTCACCGTTGTGAGTGACACCATTGTTGTCCAAACCATTAGCACCAGCATTACTGATATTAATGGTAGAACCACTTACGTTGTCCAATACACCATCAGCTCCCACGTTGATACCATCACCTGTACTACCAGTACCATCTATATTGATAGTACCACCAGTAGCATTGTCGAGGTCTCTACCAAGTTGGATACCTCTATTGCCATAATTGGAAATAGAAATTGTACCTTCCGCATTAACCACTTTGTTTCCAATGGCATTCTCAACATGAATTCCGTCATCTCCAATTGAACCAGCTCCAGCAGCACCAATAGTAGTTACGGCATTGGCTCCTAAATTGCTGTAAGAATCGCCAGATCCTTGAATGTGGATACCATCAGCAGTAACGTTGTCAATCAATACTTCCACATCATCTACCTGGTTGTTGAAGATACCACCATTCCTAATGTCAATACCATCGCCAGTAATGTCACCGGGAGCACCACCTTGACCGATGTGCAAATGAGTGCCATTTAAGGTACCATCAAGGCTATTAGAGAACAAACCTCCGTTAATACGGACGGCATCGTTGCCTATAGCTCCGGTAATATTGATTTGACCGGAACCTACAGCGTCACCATTATTAAATGTACCACCGACATTATTTATTCCTCTATTTCCAATATCGGAAATATTAATAACACCCAGGTTAAAATTACCACCATTGGTAAAATTACCGGCAGCATTGTTCATGATACCATCACCTCCTTTATTGGAGATATTGATAGTACCCTGATTGAAGATAGTACCGTCATTCACGATACCATCGCCTCCGCCACCGTCAATGTTTAGTGTGTACCCGCCAGGAATAGTTGCGACAGCTCCAGCATCAACAGTTAGCCTGTTGAAATCTGGAGTCGCTGCAGCCCCTGTAAAGGTAGCAGGGAATGTTGCCACTACGGGAATGACCAGGTTTTGTCCTGCGACAGGAGCACCTAGAGACCAGTTGCCTCCATTGTTCCAGTCGTCATCAACCGCACCAGTCCAGTTGTTCTGTGCGAAGGACGTCATCCCTGTAAAAAGCACCATTGCCACCAAACACGACAAGGCGAACAGCCACTTGCGAGCCGCTCGCCCATTTTGGGCAATCTTTTCGCCTCCGAAGAGTTCCGTACAACAATTAATGAAATTTGTTGTACCCGTAATCCCTCCAGAAACACGACGTGTAAAATTCGCTTTTTTCATAAGATTACAATTTGTTTTGAGATTTTTTAAATCTTTTAAAAATTTAGGTTTCTAGCAAAATGAGATTGAATAAGGTTAATAATGTTTTGGATATATGGCGACGCTAACATTATTCAAAAAAGAATTAAAGAAATGTTTGCTGCTTATTTCCAAATACAAATTTTAAAAAATGAGCCAACCTCACCTTCAAAATTTGATATTAACAAACCAGAACCAAAAAGAATCGAGAAAACTAATTCGGTTGAGGAAAGAATTTTAAAAGAAACTACACAGGTAGATTCTTTTCTTCCGAATCAGAAGAATAGTGTATCGTTTATTTTTGGATTATAGCTTGTTAATAGCAAAGTATGTCAAAAACATATTATAAAAATTCAATTTTCAAAAATCAATCCAATTGAACCTTCATAGATTATTATTGGGTGCCTCAACTTCATTTAGCTGAGTGCTATATATATACTAATGTGTAAAGCACATCTAAATCGTGTCAAATAACAGTTCCTTTATCCTGTTGGTATTTTCCCTGATCTCATGCTGCATCACAAACTTTGAATATCCCTTATTTATTCGTTTTTTGATGCTTTTGTTGAACTTAAATCCCTTAATTTATCTCACTTAACAAGGTTTTTGGAAAAATTTGGTAGAAAAAACGAAATCAGCCGTCAGGAGGACGGATAACCAATGAATTGTCTATAAAATAAAATGGAAATTAAAGATAGGTAGGTTTGTGTAATGGCGCCAGCCTTGGTCGTTGTGTGTGTAAAATTCGTTTTTTTCATGAGATACTTAATGTTCAACAGGATTAAAGGGAAAATAACTTGTCAATTATATAGTTCGAACTAAAGACGGGGCTAAATTATAAAAATTTATTTCCCGTCCCAAATATATATATACTTTTTTATTGTAAAACCGAAAAAAAGTGCTCGGTATTAAATTTATCTTTTATATATATGTATGTATTTGATAAAAATACGAATAATTTCAATAATTACAGCACTTTTCCCAATTAGTTTGGGATTTTTTTTTGCATTTGCAAAAAAGGAACAGTGGCTCATCCGCGAAATAAATTAGCGATAGAAGCCACCGTTGCTATATATCAATTGATTTAATTCTCAAAATGCAGCCTAAGCTGTTGATTATAATTTGTTAATAGCGCTTGCTATTCAATGGGATTTGACTGCACACTGTAGGAAAAGAACTAAACCGTCACAAATCTACAAATAAGTACCCGAAGTTATCATACCTTATTTGTGGTATTTCAAAAATACGAATCTTTAAAATATGTAAGGACTTGATTATTATTATAAAAAAAATCATGCCAAGCCAAAAATAAAATTCTTATTATCAATCATTTACAATATTTTTTTTATCATATCTATAATTATTCATTTTTTTCCTTTTTGTTGCTGTAAATTTTGCTGGGTGCTGGATTCTGGGTACTGGTTTCTGGGTACTAGGTGCTGGGTACTGGTCTGTGGTTGTTTTGGTCAGAACTTTAGTTTTCTCCTATTGATACTCTTTCTATTGATAATTTATCCCACAATTCATTCACTATTCATTCATTCATTCATTATTCTCAAGGTGTGCACCACTAATCTTGTATATAAGTTAAATAATCTTGTTGCAAATTTTTAAATCATTTTCACTTGGCTATTGCATTTATAAAATAAAGCCCCTAAACTTGCACCAACGTTATGAAAAAAATGAATATAAATATAATCTGTTGTTGTTGTCCATTTCACTTTTACATGGAAAGGTAAATGACTTCAGGTTTGTACAAAAAAAGCCTTTCCATATATGGGAAGGCTTTTTTTGTTGCACTTTATTAGTCCAATGGATTTTCATTTAAATCAAAATACTTGCTGTTGTTGCTGTTGTTTTCGTCTACCTGGAAAGGAGATAGCGAACCTGCAATGATATTTATTGAACACATAGTTTCGCAAAAAGCCTTTCCGTTCTGGAAAGGCTTTTTGTTTTTTATCAATTATTAAAAATGACTGCAATCATTTCAACTACTAAAATACAAGCTGACTTCCAATTAAATGCTGTCTGTAAAAAGGTTGGTAAGACGCCACTTTATGAGATCAAGGAAGTGTTCCAAAAACCTGGTGTAAGGATTTTTGCAAAACTGGAATGGCATCAGTTGGGCGGTAGTGTAAAATCCAGACCTGCATTTCAAATTATTAAAAGCGCAATAGAAAGTGGACAATTGACCCCGGGGAAACATTTGCTGGATGCAACCAGCGGGAATACAGGGATTGCTTACGCCGCTATTGGCAAGGAGTTGGGCGTTCCTGTCACTCTTTGTCTTCCCGAAAATGCATCTGAAGAAAGAAAGGCTATTTTATTATCTCTTGGTGCCCATATCATTTATACCTCCAGATTTGAATCCACAGATGGCGCTCAAATAAAAGCGAAGGCATTATTTAAAGAACAGCCAAACAAATATTTCTATGCAGATCAGTATGCCAACGAGAATAATTGGAAAGCTCATTTTTTAACCACTGCACCAGAAATCTGGCAACAAACCAATGAAACTGTTACCCATTTCGTAGCGGGGCTGGGTACAACCGGGACCTTTACTGGAACTGCAAGGGGTTTGAAAAAATTTAATCCTGAAATTGAGCTGATCGCACTACAACCCAATAATCCCATGCATGGTTTGGAAGGATGGAAACATCTGGAAACGGCAATTGTACCCAAAATTTATGATCCCTCCATAGCCGATCAGTTTATGGAAATTGATACGTTGGAATCTTACGATCTTGTAAAGCGTGTAGCTGAAAAAGAAAGCTTATTAATCAGTCCTTCGGCAGCAGCAAATCTATTGGGAGCTATAAAAGTGGCTGAAAATATTGAGGAGGGGATCATTGTTACAACATTTGCGGATAACTCAGATAAGTATGCTGAGGTGATGGGGCAAATTTTTTGCAGTTGACAGTTGGCAGTTTGTTTTAGAGAAATCACTTTTTAAAAAATATATATCATGAACTATTCAAAGATTCAGATTGAAGAACAGGCTTTAGAGACTATTTACCGACATGCTAAAGAGACTTTTCCATATGAGTGTTGTGGATTTTTATACGGGACGGAAGTGGGTGGTCGGTTTATCTATCTAGCGAAACCTGCTGAGAATAGTAAAAAAGGAGACCAACGGAGAAGATTTGAAATCTCTCCCTTTGAGTATATGAAAGCGGAGCAATATGCTATTGAGTCTGGGACCCAGTTGCTGGGCATTTATCATTCTCATCCCAATCATCCAGCTATTGCTTCAGAACATGATCTGGAGAAGGCAATGCCATTCTTTTCCTATGTTATTGCTTCCATCGTGGATGGAGAAATTGAGGACGTTAAGTCCTGGAAACTAAAGGAGAATAAAAGAGAATTTAAGGAAGAGCATGTAATTACATTAGAAACCGTTTTTAGTTAATATGAGCATTAGATGAACTCGCATTTTTTCTTGTGGACATTTCCTCCTCAGCCCTGCGGACAGCTCCCCCAAAGGAGCACAGTTTGTTTATTTATATGCTCCCTTGGGAGAGCTGTCTGCAGGACTGAGAGGGATTAAGTCCCTAAGATCGATTGTCAGTTCAATTAGATATTAGGTATTGGGTATTTTTAAAGTCTTGACAAAAGATAGAATTACTCAATGCCAAATAATTAATACCAAATACTTTATTTATCATGGCAAAAATTATTATCCCGACGCCGTTGAGAAAATTTACAGGAAACGCGGCAACATTTGAAACAAAAGGCAATACCATTAAAGAGGCCATCCAGGAATTAATCGATTCGCATCCAAATCTCAATCGCCATATTTTGGATGATAATAATAACATTCGTTCCTTTATTAGGATTTACCTGGAAGAAAATGATATCAACTCTCTTCAAAAGGAGGAAACCCTGGTAACTGAAAACCAAACCATTAGTATCGTTCCAGCAATTGCCGGTGGAGCTAAATAGGACTGTGTTCAGGTGTTCAAGTTCTCTGCACTTGAACACCTGAACACTTGAATATCTAAACACAACAAAAATGTCAAATTTAAGTCCCAAAGAGATGGCCAGATATGCGCGACATATCGCCATCCCAGAATTTAATGTTGAAGGACAGCAAAAGCTAAAAGCTGCCAAAGTGCTGGTTATTGGATCAGGTGGACTTGGGAGTCCTGTTCTATTGTATTTGGCTGCAGCAGGAGTCGGTCATTTAGGAATTGTAGATTTTGATGTGGTAGATGAAAGCAATTTGCAACGTCAGATTTTATTCACCGTTGATGATGTAGGGAAATCCAAAGCCGAAACAGCTAAAAAGCGGCTGTTGGCACTGAATCCACATATCAATATTACCGTCCATAATACGCGATTTACAAAAGAAAATGCACTTGAAATCATCACGCAATACGATATTGTGGCAGATGGTACCGATAACTTTCCAACCAGGTATTTGGTGAATGACGCCTGTGTTCTTTCCGGAAAAACAAATGTATACGCGTCCATTTTTAGATTTGAAGGACAGGTGTCCGTTTTTAATCACCTGAATGAGGATGGAACGAGAGGACCCAATTATCGGGACATGTTTCCGGAGCCGCCGCCTCCTGGGTTGGTTCCCAATTGTGCAGAAGGTGGTGTTTTGGGTGTTTTGCCTGGCATTATTGGTAGTATGCAAGCCAGTGAAGTCATTAAAGTTATCACAGGTGTAGGTGAGCCACTTGCAGGAAGGTTATTTCTATACGACGCAGCTTCATTTACTAGCAGAATATTGAAGGTGAATAAAAATCCAGAAACCAAGATTACCCAGTTAATCAATTACGAACAATTCTGTGGTATTTTACCAAAAGAAGAAAAGCCTGTAAAAGAGGTGACTGTTGTGGAATTGTATGATTACCAAACCAAAGGCATTGATTTTCAATTAATTGATGTACGAGAACCTTATGAATACAGCATCGCTAATCTGGACGCCGAATTAATTCCCCTCGCTACAGTGGCAGAAGCAGCCAATCGAATCGCAAAAGACAAAAAGGTCATTATCCATTGCCGAAGCGGTGTTCGAAGTGCAAATGCCATTCGAGAATTGGAAAACTTGTTTGGCTTTGACAATTTATACAATTTAAAAGGAGGCATTTTAGCCTGGTCTAAGGAAATAGATAGCTCCGTTCCTACTTATTAGGGTTTGCTGGATTTTTCTCTCGCTTCCTGTTGCGGGGTGCGGGGCAGGGCTGTTAAGTTCTATTATTGAAAGTCAAAATGTAAAATGTAAAATGATAAATTTAAAAGTATGGGCATTCATAAAGACCTGATAATGAAATTCTTAGAAAATGTGAACCACATTTATCATTTTGACTTTTAACTTTATTAGCATAGAACTTAACAGCCCTGGGGTTAGGGGTGCGGGGTGCTGGAGGTGAATGAACAATCAGGCTATAATTATTAAAAAATGTAAACTCATGTAAACTAATTTGATTAAGATTAAGAAAATGTGGTATTCTGAAAAGGTCTGACCGTTTAGTGTCTGGCCTTTTTTTATTTTCGCTTTCTGAATTTCCATCATACATGAAACCAACTGACCCAAACTCAACTTGTCTTCCAGATAATTTTCAAAATCTGTTTATTGAAATAAGCGATGGGTTACGGAATTTCATTTATTACAAATCGGGGAATGGCGTCTTGGCTCAAGACATTTGTCAGGAATCCTTTTTAAGGCTTTGGAAAAACTGCGCAAAAGTGCCAATGGAAAAAGCGAAGAGCTTCCTATATACGATTGCTAATAATTTGTTTCTGGATAATGTGAAACACAAGCAAGTGGTGTTAAAATTTCAAGAAAATCCAGTTAAATCAAGTACGAATCAAAGCCCTGAATTTTTATTGGAAGAGAAAGAGTTTAAATCCAAATTGGAAAACGCAATTTCCCAACTACCTGAAAATCAAAGAATTGTATTTTTAATGAACCGAATTGACAAGAAAACTTATAAGGAAATCGCCGAAGAATTGGAGTTGAGTGTCAAGGCTGTGGAAAAGCGCATGCACAAGGCTCTTGTAGAATTGCGAAAATTGACATTGAAAATTTAGTTCTCTGACAATTTTGTTGCTTTGAGTCAAACAAACATGTATCATCCTGAACTTTTCTATTGTATCTCAAATCATTGAATTTCAACTCACTATGTAATGTGTCTTTGTTGCGGGGTGCGAGTTATGGGTTTGCTCTCCGCAACTCGCACCCCGCAACAAATTGATTATCAATAGATTAAGAAATGCAGATAAACAAAAGGTTTATATTGCCAAAATTCGGGATGATGCATGTTTTTTTGACCACCAAAATTGTCAGAGAAAGGAAAATTTGAGGGGAAAACCACATTTAATCGTTTTAGTAATAGCACCTAAAACAAACATATATGTCTAAACCATTTTCAGATGATACGATTTTAGCCAGATGGCTCAGTGGAGAACTGACGGAGGCGGAGTTAAGTGAATTAGAGTCAAGAGAAGATTTTGCTGATTTAAAGAAAATTGTAGAAACAACTGAGCATTGGCAGACACCTCATTGGCAAAAAGGAGACGTATGGGCTAATCTGGCAAAAGAGACAGGTATTGAATCTACCCCAAAGGTGGCAAAAATCAGAAGGATTGGTTGGTTAAGATATGCATCTGCTGCTGCTGTCTTACTATTATTAAGCGCTGTACTTTTCTTACAATTTTCAATTCAAAACTATACGACCAATATCGGGCAAAAGCGAAGCATTGATTTGCCTGATGGCTCCAGGGTTACATTGAATGCTGGGTCAGAATTACAGCACTCGAGTTTGGACTTTTTGTTCCTGAGAAATCGAAAATTGACCTTAAAAGGAGAAGGTTTTTTTGAAGTGGAAAAGGGGACAGATTTTATTGTTGAATCGGAAAATGGTTCGGTTCAGGTTCTTGGAACAAAATTCAATGTATTTTCCAGAAATAATCAACTCAATGTTACTTGTTATGCAGGGAAAGTAAAGGTAGCATTAGAAGAAAATAAATCCCAAATCATAGAAGGTGGCACCAAACTAATTTCCCAAAATAAAAGCTTCTCCTCCCCAATTTTTTTTGCAGCAAATCAAAATGCAATGCCTTCATGGATTAACGGGGAATCTCTTTTTTCTGATGCTCCTTTTATTGAGGTTTTTGAAGAATTACAGCGACAATTTGATATTAGCATAGAAAGCCCTGAAGAGTTGAATCAGCAACGCTATAATGGAGGTTTTTTCCATGATAATTTACAAGAAGCCCTCATAGGGGTTTTAGGAGTTATTGATGGATATGATTTTAGGATGGAAGGCAGAAAAGTAATTGTATTTGCAAAATAATTATCTTAGTCCCTCTCGTTATTACTACCATTGCACAAAAACATTAAATCCATTCCATGACGAGGGCATTTTCCATTCTTTTGTTACTTCTCCTTTTTTCTTTCATACTGCCTGCACAATCCACAAAAAAAATTACCCAATCATTTGAAAATGAACCGCTTGAAAAAGTGCTGGATTATTTGGAAAATCAATACCAAATTACCTTCTCTTACCTTTCAAAATCTATAGAGGGAATTTCGATAAATGTTCATCTAAAAGAGGCAGAACTGGAAAGTGCTTTAAAGCAAGTTCTAAAGCCCACTGCATTGACCTATCAAATCATAAATGATCGCTTCATTACCATCAAAAACAAAACTCAATCATCTGATATTCAAGAATTTAAAGAACTAACGCTCTGCGGAAAAATTCTAGATCAATCGTCCTATGAAGCCCTTGCTTTTGCAAGTATTTTCATAAAATCTGCCCAAAGCGGAACTACAACAAACGAACAAGGAATATTCGAAATCAAAGGGAATTTTGATCCAAAAACGGAAGTCGAAATCAGCTATGTTGGCTACCAGAAAAAAATTGTTTTGGCAAGGGAATTGACTTCTTGCCCTTCTCTCAGGCTTTCGATAAATGAATTGTCTTTTTCAGAAGTTATTGTCAAGGAATATATCGTAGAAGGTATAGAACAATCAACGGAAGAAGATGCAGTTGTCCTAAATCCAGACAGGCTGGATGTTTTACCTGGGTTAACGGAGTCAGACGTTCTGCAAATGGTACAAATACTTCCAGGAGTACAAAGCCCAGATGAATCTGCTACGGGCTTGCACATTAGAGGTGGAACCCCCGATCAAAATTTGATTCTGTGGGACGGTACACCTGTCTACAATAGTGGTCATTTTTTTGGAATGATTTCGGCTTTTAATCCCTACATCGTAGATGATGTCCGGGTTTTTAGGAGTGGTTTTGGGGCAGAGTTTGGAGGTAGAATTTCAAGTGTAATAGAAATCGAAAGTGTGGAGCAAATCCCAGAAAAAACTCAAGGTACCCTTGGTCTGAATTTGACTCATTTTGACGGTTCTCTGGTAGTCCCAATCAAAAAAATGAAATCTGCTTTTGTCTTTTCGGGGAGGCGATCATTTACAGATATAGTTCAAAGCCCTACCTACAAAAAATTATCCAAACGCGTATTTCAAAAGGGGAAAATTGATGAACAGCAGCAGGATGTATCTGATGATGTCCCATTGGAATTAGATCTAAATTTTCACTTCAATGATTACAATTTAAAATGGATTTATGCTCCAAATGAAAAAAACCGTGTTAATATTAGCTTTTTTGGAGTCTCTGACCAATTGAAATTTGATTCGGATAATTTGGAGGAAGAAATCAGAGAGCACGATGAATTGGATTTGGAAAACCTGGGCTGGAGCCTTAGGTGGGATCGAGAATGGAATGCCAAAATCTTTCAATCGACAAAAATCACCTCCTCAGATTCAAAAAACAACTTTGAATTCCAGATTATGGAACCTGACGGAGATGATTTGACCTTCTTACACAAGGTGAAGAATGAAATATACGACGCCTCCATAGAGTCCGTTTTTGACATTCACTTTTCATCGAGTCAAAAGTTAAATTTTGGCTACAATTGGACGAGACATACAGTCGACTACCAGGTCCAGATAGCATCCGACTTTGAAGAAGATGATTTTGAATACAATTCGGATACTGGTTACACCAACAGTATCTTTGCTACACATCAACAAAAAATCGGCAAACGCTTCAATATCAATGCAGGTATTCGTTTAAGTCATTTCAGCATTACAGATGCGTATTTTTCTGAGCCAAGATTTTCCATCCAATTTTTACCTATCAAACACTGGCAAATTAAAGCCGGCGCTGGATGGTACAGACAAGCCATAAGCCAAGTCATTGAATTTAATGACCTGGGGCTGGGCGAACAATTTTGGGTAATAAGAAATGGAGAAGAAGACTTCCCTCTGATACAAAGCAATCACTTTACAGGAGGGTTTTTATATTCCAAAAATCGGTTTCAATTTGAAGTTCAGGGCTATTTAAAAAATATGGAAGGACTATCATCCTATTCTCCAAGCTTCAATGACTCTGTTGTAGAGGATTTTTTTAATCAGGGAACTGGCAAAGCAAAAGGACTCGATTTTTTAATTAAACAGCGTTGGGACTACTATCAAAGCTGGCTGAGTTATTCTTTGAGCAAAGTAAGCTATCAATTTTCGGAAATCCAGGATAACGTGGAATTTCCAGCACCTCACGACCGTCCACATACCCTTACCTGGATGCATCTGGTCAATTTTAAGCAATGGCAGCTTTCTATAGCCTGGAACTATGCTTCTGGAAAACCCTATACGCTTGCAGAGGATATCGAGGGTGTTCCAGAGGATGGTGAAATCGAATATGTCCCAGCCTACCTGGAGACCAATAATTGGCGACTACCTGATTACCACCGTCTTGATTTTTCATTGCTTTACAAATTTTCGTCAAAAGAGAGTCGGCTTAAAGGAATTATAGGTCTGTCAGTACTCAATGTTTACAATCGCCGAAATTTGCTGAGCCGACAATATGCAATTGTAGAGGATGATGAAACAGAAGAGTTGGAATTATTGTCTATCGAGCGTCCCTTATTGGGTTTTACGCCGAATTTTGTTGTAAGATTAAAATGGCAATAATATTTTTTTTTCAAAAAAGCGGTAGGGTATTTCTCCACTCATCAGTTTTAGGTTTGAAAACACATTTTTTAGGACTTGAAACCAAGTAAATTATTCTTTAGGGCTTAGCATCATGAGCCATACTGAATGCTTCACTTATTTCCATTTCCAAACCACAAAATCAGATGGAGTATGAGATTTTATCTTGCCTTTTCCTCGCTTTTTTTGGTTTTCTTTTTGAATGCCCAACAATACAGCGATTTCATTGGTGCAGGACATGATAACGGTATCACGGTCACCACCAGTCACAACCAAAATGCCGATAATCAAGGTGATAAAACCGTTGATGGTTTTCCAATCACAAACCCAGAACAACTAAATGACGCCTCACGATTTTTGGCGCAAGCAACCCTGGGAGCCGATTACGAGACAATCCAAATGACAGCAGCTATGGGCTATGATGCCTGGCTTGAAGAACAATTTTCCTTACCCATTACTTCCCTCACAAATAGTACCAGCATGGTCACCCAACCCGATGAGGAATTCGAAGGGTTTTTCTTTGTAAACGTTCGAGATGGTTGGTGGCAAAGTGCCATGACCTCACCTGACATGCTAAGACAACGGATTGGCTTAGCCATGAGTGAAATATTTGTTGTTTCTTCTTTTGGTTCCGACCTATTGGAAGATGGAGGATTGGGAATGACCAATTATTACGATATGCTTTTGAATCACAGCTTTGGAAATTATCGAAATATGTTATTTGATGTTTCCATGCATCCAATTATGGGCTTTTATTTAAGTCATTTGAACAACCCTAAGACTCAACCTGCCTTAAATATTCACCCAGATGAAAATTACGCCCGGGAGGTTATGCAATTGTTCTCAATAGGATTGTATGAATTAAATAACGACGGAACAAGGAAGTTGGATGGCTCTGGAGCAGTTATCCCAACTTACGACAATAATGACATCAAGGAATTTGCAAAAATATTCACTGGATTGGGAGATGGTTCCGCAAACGGTCAGTTTGGAATTCCTCCAGATGATGTCAATTCTGTTTTTGTGGTGCCTATGAAAATGTATGAGGAACACCATGAACCGGGTCCCAAATTTTTGCTCAATAATGCAGCCGTTGCTGGTGGGCAAAGCGGCATGGAGGATATCAATGCTGCTATCGATAATCTGCACAATCATCCAAATGTAGGTCCATTTATCGGCAAAGCCTTAATCCAATTTTTGGTTTCCTCCAATCCCAGCCCTGATTATGTAAACCGAGTTGCCAATGCATTTAATGACAATGGCACTGGACAAAGGGGTGATTTTCAAGCAGTTATAAAAGCTATCTTATTGGATCCTGAAGCCAGGAATTGTGATGCTTTGTCAAATCCTTCGGCTGGAAAATTGAGAGAACCCATTGTTCGTTGGACGCATATTTCCAGAGCATTGAATGCCATCCCAAAACTCGGAATTCATCAAAACCCTGCTTTCTTATTTGTCTCCAGCACTGGGCAATACCCTCAATATTCACCCAGTGTATTCAATTTTTTCCAGCCTGATTATCAACCAAATGGACCCATTTCAGATAATGGATTTGTGGCACCTGTGTTCCAAATTCACAACTCATCCTCCTCCATTGGATATATCAATCAAGTGGATTTATGGACAACAAAAAATGCGGTAACAACCATTTTTGATCCTGCTGAAGAAGAGCACCTCGGTGCACCTTATGATGATGAATTTACCACCTCTACATTAAACATAACCGATGAATTGGCAATGGCAAGTGAACCAGATCTTTTGTTAGACCGACTAGACATTTTATTGACTCATGGGCATTTGTCATCAGAAAGCAGAGCCACTATTTTGAATGCACTCGACCAATTAAGCGATCCTAAAGAGAGAGTTGATATGGCAATTTATTTGATTATGATTTCACCTGATTATGCGATTTTGAAATAACCGTTAGTTCGGTTTTCCAATCGTAAAATAAACCAAATCAAAAATTTCATTTTGAGCGCACAAGTCACGGCTTGGGAAAACCGGGCTACGCGTGTAACAATAATTACCACCATGACTAAAAATAAAATGAACCGCAGAGACTTTCTCGGAACTGCAAGTTGTGCAGCTATTGGTTCTACCACTTTCCTGTCTACATTATTAAATCTGGGAATGGTGAATGTAGCAGCTGCTTCTACCACAAAAAGCTCCATGCTGGGAGCCAATAATGATTACAAAGCACTGGTTTGCATCTTATTAGCAGGAGGAAACGACTCTTTCAACATGTTGGTTCCGAGGGGAGCTTCGGAGCATGCCGAATATGCCCAAACGCGATCAAATTTGGCTTTGGCACAAAACTCCCTGCTTGCAATCAATCCAAGTACATACAACAATCAACAACTGGGCGTTCATCCAGCAATGCCAGAGATCCAACAATTATTTGAATCTGGAAAGTTGGCTTTTGTTTCCAATGTCGGTACATTGATTCAACCCACTACCCTTTCCCAATTCAATAATGGGAGTGTCACGCTACCCTTAGGCTTGTTCTCACATGCAGACCAAATTGCCCATTGGCAAACATCTGTACCGCAAACGCGCAGCGCCCATGGTTGGGGTGGAAAAATGGCGGATATCCTTCAAAACATGAACTCCAATCAAAATATTTCCATGAACATTTCTCTATCAGGAAAAAATGTATTCCAGGCTGGCAATCAGACAGTTGAATATACAATCAAGCCTGTAGGAAATGGTAGTGTTGGAATTGAAGGATACAATGGCACCAGTACATTTGATCAAATACGAACAACTGCTGTCAATAGCCTCTTGGAACAACAATACCAAGATGTTTTCAAAAAATCTTATGCAGACGTGGTAAGCAATGCCCAAAACAGTCATGAGTTGTTTAGTACTGCAGTTGGAGGCGTTTCACTCAACACTGTATTTTCTCCAAGCAATTTGTCCCAAAGTCTGCAAATGGTAGCCCGAACCATCGCAGCTAAAGACACTTTGGGTATGAGCCGCCAGACTTTCTTTATCACTTTTGGCGGTTGGGATCATCACGACGAAGTATTGAATAATCAAACTGCCATGTTAAGCGTAGTCAGCAAAGCATTAAGTGAATTCAATACGGCTATGGAAGAACTAGGCATGTCAGACAAGGTTACGACTTTTTCCATCTCTGATTTTGCCAGAACGCTTACTTCTAATGGAAACGGTACAGATCACGGTTGGGGAGGCAACGTCATGGTCATGGGCGGTTCAGTGAAGGGAGGAGACATTTATGGAACTTATCCTTCTTTGGCATTAAATTCTTCACTCGATGTTGGAGGAGGCGTTCTGATTCCAACCACTTCCACAGATGAATATTTTGCCGAATTGGCAATGTGGTTTGGAGTTTCGTCAAATGATCTGAGTATGGTCTTGCCAAATATTGGAAATTTCTATTCCACTGGATCAGGCAGTGCTCCACTAGGGTTTATGCTTTAGAGTATGTTTGGATTTTATCTTCCTGTGCCACAGGCATCCTTTGGCACAGTTCGCAAAAATTAAAACATACTCTTAATCATTGTGATTGGATGGCATCTTTGAAAAGCAAAAGAGAAGATGTCATCCTGGTAGTATATTTTGAGATGACCACCTTTTTTTAAGTATGCTAATTGAGCGTCAATGAAAAGCTGTTATCTCAGAAGCTGTTTGAGTCTAACTATTTCCACAAGTGAGAGACTTTTCCAGCCATACTTCATCTATTTTTTGCATCGTAGCGCTGCTATGAGGCAAAAAATGAGCTTCGTCTGACTGAAAAATTCTTCTCACACGTGAAAAAATTCAAATTCAAACAGCTTCTCAGAACCAGCAAAAAAGATTCAATCATGAAAAAAAATATTTTCAACTTAATATTCATTTTTATTTGCACTCAGGTCCTTCATTCCCAATGCTTTACGCCAGATGCCAGTATTTGGGAAAATACCTGGCTTTCCTGCCAGGTTTCTCCAAATCCGAATCCAACTCGTGATGCAGGAAATTGGATCATGTATGACTTTGGAAGTGTCTATTCGCTATCCAAAACAAGAGTTTGGAATTCCAATGAGCCGGGTGAATTGGACCGTGGTTTCAAAACCGTTGTAATCGATTATTCAGAGGATGGTTCAGAATGGACGGAATTTGGGGTTTTTGAATTTCAACAAGGTACTGGAGAACCTATTTATGGAGGCTTTGAAGGTCCCGATTTTGAGGGTAAAAAAGCCCAATTTGTATTGATATCAGCAAATACCAACTGGGGAGATCCGACATGTTATGGCATTGCCGAAGTTAAATTCAATCTTATCCCTGAAGCTGTAGAACCTCCAGAAGGTGGAGACGACGACGATGATGCCCCATGCGACGAAGAGCCTTGTGATGAGGAATTGTGCTTTACTCCTGAATACTCAGAAGTGATGTTTGTCAATGCCTCAGAAGTTGTCATTTTTTGGGAATGGGTAGAAGCTGAGTTATTTCAAATACGCATCAGAATAGCAGGAGAAGATGAGTGGGAAGAATTTGAATTGGAAGAAGCGGAAGCCTTTTTTGAAGATTTGGAGCCAGAAACGGAATATGAATACCAAATCCAGGCTTTGTGTGAAGAAGAATGGACGGAATACAGCGAAAGTTTCTTTTTCACCACCTTGGAGGAAATGGAGGAATGCGATTTGCCCCAAACGAGTTCTGCATACTTACCTGAACCCAATTTGGCACTTATCAATTGGCCGGATGTTCCAGATGCTATTAAATATCGCTTCCGTTTTAGAATCAAAGGAAGTGGTGCATCCTGGGTAAAAACGACCAATGAGGATACCTGGAGGGAGTTGGAAGACCTGGAACCTGAAACGATTTACCAATATCAAATTCGGGTAAAATGTGAAGAAGGATGGACAGATTGGACCGAAAAATATGAATTTGAAACCGGTGAATTTGAAGAAGAGGAAGAAGAAGGGGATGAATTGATTGATGTCAATCCAGATTTTGAACTCTCGAACATCGATCCAAGTCAGGAATTTTTGCTTTTCCCAAATCCTGCCAGCAGTGAAGTCAAAATTTATTTCAATAGTGATATGGAAGAGATGGGGCAAGTACAAGTTTTTGATTTATCCGGTCAGTTAAAGACTCAAAGTGAATTTCAATTTTACGAAGGAAAGCAAGTTTTGGATTTATCCTTATATAATTTACCCTCTGGAATGTACCTCATCGTCTTGCAAGGGTCAGAAAGCCAAATGAAACATGCCGAAAGGCTTGCAGTTTTTCAAAATTGAGATAAACCCTAACCCAAACAAAAATGTAGTTAAGATTCTTCTATTGCGCCGAATGGGCTTTCCCATTCGGCTTTTTTAATGCCAGACTATCTAAAGAACCCCCTTTTCTATCTATAAAAATCCATCTCCACAATTTTTTTCCTGTTTTTGCGGTTCCTAATCACCCAAATGGCGATAAAGAAGGAACACCTTCCCAAATCGTTTAGAAATATTCTTAAATCACAACAAACCCGGCTGTTATGAATTCAACAAAAAAGTTTTTCCTATTCTGCGCAGGTATTGACCAAACTATTTTAGAAAAATGTCCATCAGATGAAAATAAATATGTGGGCATTGGAGCAACCGTTTTTTTTACTGGAGTACTCGCATTTTTCTCTTCGGCATATGCCATTTTCACTGTTTTTGATTCTTATCTCGCTTCTTTCATTTTTGGAATTATTTGGGGGTTGATGATATTTAATTTAGATCGCTATATTGTTTCCAGTATGAAAAGTGTTGGCTCCTGGTGGCGTGATTTTTTCGTAGCCGCCCCACGACTGGTTTTAGCTCTGTTGCTAGCCCTGGTAATTTCAAAACCACTGGAATTAAAAATATTCGAAAAAGAAATTGAAGGAGAACTGGTGCAAATGGAGCAGGAGGTGTACAAGGAACAAGAAGATAGGGTAAAAGAAAGATACGTTCCTGAAATTGAAGAAAACAAAGCCCAAATTGCTGCTCTGAAAACCGAAATTGCCCAAAAAACGGCAGCTCGGGATACCCTTGCCTTGATGGCGGTACAAGAAGCAGATGGCACTGGCGGCTCTGGAAGGCGAAACCTGGGACCAATTTACAGAGCCAAAAAAGCAGATGCCGACAAAGCCCAAATTGAATTAGACAGCCTGCTTGCCATCAACTTACCACTGATAAAAGAAAAGGAGGATAAAATCGGGGAACTGGAAACGACTATTACCACACAAATTGCTGCCCTGGAAAGAACCAAATACAATGGACTGGCAGCTCGAATGGAAGCATTGGATAGATTATCTCAAGACAGTGAAGCCATCTTCTTCGCTCACATTTTCATTATGCTTTTGTTTATGGCAATAGAAACAGCCCCAATATTTGTAAAATTGATTTCTAACCGAAGTCCATATGATTACCTATTGCACGAACACGAACATACCTTTAAAATGGCAAACCTGGAGCATACCACCCTATTGGCAAATGCCACGAAAAACAAAATCTTATACGACAGTGAAGTAGGCACCCATTTGAATAACACCAAAATTAAAACCGAAAAAGAGGTCATCGATGCCAAGGCAAAAGACAGAGTAGAAGACATGAAAGGGCAACCTTATGATTGGAAAGGAAGCTTTGCTTGATGGGTGATGAATGATGAATGATGGTTGATGATGAATACTAATTCTTCATCAACCATCATTCATCAACTATGTTAAAGGCTTTTCATATACGCTATCGCCGCTTTTCGGACATCGCTCCTTGGATCTTCTTCATCGCCTTCAGCAGGTTTACTTGGTGTAATTCTTTTCAATAAAGGAGCTATGGTTTCACTTCCCCAGGTCAAATAATCATTTAATGCGATGTGGTAGGTTTTACTATTTGACAAAGATTGTCCGCCTATTTTCCAGACTTTGGAGGCTTCGTCGTATTCGATATTGTACCATTGTAAATATCCGCCAATGCCTTTGTTTTCAAGTCCCTGATTTAGCACTTTTTTCAATTGGGCGCCTTTGATGTCAATTTCAAAAACCTGTCCACCAAAAGGCATCGCTCTGAATAAGTCAACTGCCTGAACGTCTCCCATTAGCTGATCATCGATTCGAACTGATCCACCATTCATAATTGCGGCATCTGCTTTTTTGACTTTTGCAGCGGCAGCAAAACCTGCACAAATGATTTCTCCAAGATTGGTCTGAAAATTTCGAATGCTGGATTCTCTGCCATCCAAAGGCATATCCGTTTTATAAACAACTTCATAGGGATCCGCAATAATTTGCGTTAGATTTTCATCCTGGATTTTATTCCATTTGGCTACAATTTCAGCGACATAGGGATCGTCCTCAATTTCATCATTAATCGTCACCAGTTCAGACGCTATTTCGGTATAATCTCCTTCCTTGTAATAGGTAACTCTATGCACATAGACTGTTTTTGCATTTGCATCCGCCTTTGCAACCAATACATTTCCGACGGTATCCGTCATATGTTGATGATCATGCCCGCCCATCAGCAATGGGACCTTTGGAAGCATACTCGCCAATTTTAAATCCTGAGCCATCTCCAGATGAGTCAAACCAAAAACCACATCATGGGTTGGATTCAACTCCAAATAAGCCTTTACGGCCTCCTGATAATAATCCTCATAATACACCCAATCCTGCTGATTGGAATTGATGGTAGCACCGAAAATTCCAATTTCTATAGAAGTTCCATCATCGTCCGAAATTCTCCAGGTATAGGTTTCGGGGCAAAAGATTTCGTAATAATCTGTTGCCTGGTGAAAGGGTTCTATCTTTTCACCTTTTTTGTGTAAAACGTTGGTTCCCAGCCAGGTAAACTGAGATTCGTTTAACCGTTGTTGTAATTCATCCTCTGAAATGTCAAATTCATGATTGCCAAATGTCACCACATCTAAACCACATGCATTCAATACCTCAACCATTTGTTTGCCTTTTATACTGTATTTTTCCCCGGTGGTTTCATCCGTATATTGTAAAGTACCAATCAATGATGGATTGATGAAATCACCTGCATGAACAAATAAGGTATTTCGATTTTCCTCTTTCAATTGATTGAAGATAGTTGCCACTCGAGCCATCCCTCCTGCCTTGCCGCCTTCGAGCGGAGAGATTTCATAAACATCGTTGATATGAAAAAATGTAAATTCAATGATGCCATCATCTTCAAAATCTTCAAAATTAAAGTCATTGGCAGTTGTGTCCTGGGATGTGGCACAAGCTCCAATAATAAAAATGAAAACAACCAGTGTGAGTGTTTGAAGTAAGTTTTTCATTAAAGTTCTGTGGTTTTATTTTGGTTATTGATTCAATTGATTAGGGATGCGCTATGGGATCCTTGACAGTTGAACAAAAATTTTATTGCCGATTTTAAAACAGTTTCTAAGGTAGGTACATTCTCTTTTGTTGAAAAAAGAAAAGACCTTTTTTTTAATTTCGCCTAAATTATAGAATTGCCCCATTTCCATGTTTTGACATTTCAAATTCTGAAGGAAAGCAATCAGGCTAGGATATGCTCCGAAACGAAGCTGTTGGAAGTCTGATCTCTAATTAAAAATCATACATGAAACTTCTCTGGCAACCAGATCAAACCTTTATTGAAAACTCCAATCTCCAAAAATACCTCAACTGGCTGGCTGATAATTACGGATATCATTTTCTGACTTATCACGATGTCTGGCAATGGTCTGTTGAAAACATTGAAGAATTCTGGGAATCTATTTGGAAATTTTTTGACATCATTTCTTACAGCCCTTATAAAAAAGTATTGTCTAGTTATGAAATGCCAGGCGCAAAATGGTTTGAAGGAAGTACTTTAAATTACGCCGAACATATTTTTCGAAGTAAAAATGAGGATCACCCAGCCATTCTTTTTCAGTCCGAAAGACAATCATTGAAAGAAATTTCCTGGGAAGAGTTACAAAACCAGGTCGCTTCAATGGCTGCCTTTTTAAAATCTATTGGCATCCAAAAAGGTGATCGGGTGGTTGCTTTTTTACCCAATATTCCAGAAGCCACTATTGCTTTTTTGGCAGCTTGTTCGATTGGAGCTATTTGGTCCAGCTGTTCGCCTGACTTTGGAGTAAATAGTGTAGTTGATCGTTTTGAGCAAATCAAGCCAAAGGTTCTTTTTGCTGTAGATGGTTACCAATACAATGGAAAACCCTTTGATAAAACACAGGAAGTCAGGGAATTGTGTCAAAATTTAACTGCGCTCGAAAAGGTAGTTTTCATTCCTTATCTGAATGAAAAGAACAAAGGAGAAAAGGTAGATAAAAGCATACTCTGGGCTGAAACTTTTGATCCCAATGCTACCGAAATTGAATTCCAGCCAGTTCCATTTGACCATCCTATTTGGGTTTTATACTCATCGGGCACTACGGGTATTCCAAAAGCAATTACGCACTCTCACGGAGGTAATTTATTAGAGCACTACAAATACATCGCTTTCCACAATGATGTGCATCCTGGTGAACGTTTTTTCTGGTTCTCTACCACGGGTTGGATGATGTGGAATTACGTTCAGGCTTCTGCCCTGATGGGTGCCACTTTGGTCCTTTATGATGGCAGTCCTGGTTATCCTGATTTGAGTGTTTTATGGAAGCTGACAGAAAAAGCGAAAATCAATCATTTTGGAACCTCTGCCCCCTTCCTGGTTGCGAACATGAAAAGAGGTTTAGAACCAGGCAAAGATCATGATTTGAGTGCCATGCGTTCTATTGGTTCAACTGGTTCCCCACTTCCTCCCGAGGCATTTGATTATGTCTATGAAAAAATCAAAAAGGATGTCTGGCTCTGTTCAATGGCAGGTGGCACCGATATCTGTACTGCCTGGGTTGGTGGTAGTCCAATGCTCCCCATTTATGAAGGCGAGATTCAATCCGTAAGCCTTGGTGCTCCCTTGTATGCTTTCAATGAAATGAGTGAGCCAGTGACTGAAGAAGTAGGAGAATTGGTGGTCACCAAACCAATGCCCTCCATGCCCGTCTTTTTCTGGAATGATGAAGGCATGGCTCGCTATCGTTCGAGTTATTTTGAAATGTATCCGGGTATTTGGCGACATGGAGACTGGATAAAGATTAACGATAGAGGCTCAGTAATCATATACGGACGCTCTGACGCCACTTTAAACCGAAAAGGGGTCAGAATAGGTACTGCTGAAATTTATCGCGCTATGAATCAAATTGCTGAAATCGCAGATAGCCTAATTGTTAACCTGGAGCTAGACGGAGGAGATGATTATATGCCATTGTTTGTGGTATTGAATGAAGGAAATGAGTTGAATGAAGCCCTAAAAACCAAAATAAAAAAGACACTTAGAAGTGAATACACCCCCCGCCATGTCCCGGATGACATTATTGAAATTGAGGAAATTCCCTATACGATCAGTGGGAAAAAATTGGAAGCGCCTGTGAAAAAGATATTAATGGGCGTGCCAGTCGAAAAGGCTGCGAATAAAGATGCGATGAAGAATCCTTGGGCATTGGAGTTTTTTGTTAATTGGAGTCAGGAACCAAAATGAAAATTTATCTATTTAATATTTAACCTAAAAAAGACGTAAATTTGTTAAGCAAGTGAGAAACTGGCAGAAAATTTCTGAGAATAATATTTTTCTTATGACTTTAGAACTTAGAAAATTTAATTTAATCCAGCTTTTAGTTCAATTAAATGATGAACAACTCATTTCTAAAATGGAAGATTTATTACGACAAGAGCGGATAAAAGGCTATGAGGATAATTTAAAGCCTATGACCAAAGAAGCGTTAATTAATCGTGCGCTTCAATCGGAGGCAGATATTAAAGCTGGAAGGGTAATAGATATTGAAAACTTAGAAAAAGAAATGGAGAAGTGGTAAGTACTATATTTAACTAACCAATATCTATGAGAATACAAATAACCCTTAAAGCACGCGAAGATTTAGGACAAATCTATCAATACTATAAAGATTTAGGCAATGGGAAACATGGGAGGCAAGTTCGTTCTAAAATAACCATAAAGCTATGTTATTGAAGGAATTCCCAAAAATGGGCCAAATTGAAGAAAACTTGGAATCACTTGGACTGGGACATAGATATTTAATTGAAGGTAATTACAAAATCATTTATAGAATTCAAGGAAAAATTATTTCGATAACTGATATTTTCGATACCAGGCAAGATCCAGAAAAAATGACTTAATCTTTTTTAGCTGCCCCCAATTTCTGCTCCATCACTCGATTCCACGCAATCGGAACTTCTTTTGAATATGCGTCTGCGTCCTCCTCATTTTCCATTCTGGATAATTCAAAAGTTTGATCCTCAACTATCAAAACAGTTTTGATTTCACAAGGGTCTTCTCCATCCGGGCAAATGTAAAAAGTATAGGAAATTGCTCTATCCTCATTTTCTGACAACTCAATAACTTCGTTAAGTGTATCAAAAAATCCAAGCTCCGTAAACATATTTGGGTTTTTGTGCGAATTGCTAGCTAACAATTTCAACTCTGAATTGATTAAAGAGAAATGGTAAATGTATAGTTCAGAACGCCAATCAGGGTTGAAGAAAGAACCGGATTCACCTTTAGAGAAAATGGCAAAGTGTTTTTTCCCGTTTTTTTCCCATTCCAATTTTTGGACAACTTTACCATTGGGTTGAAATTCAGGATAATCTTCCAGTGATTTTTCAGTATGCTGGTTTGGTTTTTCTGTAGAATTGGGGGTTTTGGTACTATCTGAAGTTTGTTCAGAATTTGAATTTGTAAAATTACCACATTGAAAAAATAAAAACAACAATAGAACACCTAGGAGCAATCTCGTTTCTTTATTCATCAGGTATATTTTAATTACATTTGGAATTCTTATACCAAAATTATCCATTTTTTCAAAAAACCTAACTACACATGAACGACATAATTCAAACAGCTACCAATGAACTTGGAATTTTAGAAGTACCGGGAGCAGCAGGTCATGCACCTGAAATTCTTAATTATGCGAGAGAAGCAGGTTTTAATTGGGTAAATGACGATGAAACACCCTGGTGCAGCATTTTTATGAATTGGGTAGCAATGAAAACCAACTATGAGCGCACCAAAAGAGCAAATGCACGCTCCTGGCTCAATATAGGCATCCAGGTGGTGAACCCCGAACCTGGTGACATTGTCATCTATTGGCGGGAAAGGGAAGACTCTCACAAAGGTCATGTGGGGATTTTTATGGGATATTCGAGAGATAGAACCAGGATTTATACACTGGGTGGTAATCAAGGAAATTCAGTTTCGGTTTCTGGATACTCTGCTACCAGATTACTGGGTTTTCGAAGACTTCGAAAAGCCAATCGTGTTGCTATCCCTCAAAAAACCCTCCGAAAAGGGAATAGTGGTCGAGAGGTCGTCAAGCTTCAAAATGCACTTAAACTTGCCAATTTTGATTGCGGTACCTCAGACGGTCAATTTGGTCCAATGACTGAAAAGGCAGTGAAAGAATTACAGGCCACGGATGATAAACTGAATGTTTCAGGGATTTTTAACCAGGACACGAGAAAGTTTTTGGACGATTTGCTGAATGGTTAGTAAAATTTAAAGACTATCAACTATGCATTATCCTGAATTTTCCTTAATTGGATAATTCGGGATTTCTTTTGCCCACCATCATTACCTACTTGTTTATCAAACTGATTATCAAATTATTATGTTCTTTTTTTCTTGATAAAAAAAGAACCAAAAAAATCAAGACTTGTTTGATTTTAGGACAATTCTAAGCTTGATTTTGCCTCAAACCCAAACTCACCCTTGTTCCTCAGGTTCAAACATGGGTTTTCTCACAAATCCTCCCTCAAAATCTTCACTAAGAATTATTACCCAAAATTCAAAAAGGTATTACAAGAAACTAATAATCAATTCTTTATGATTGAAAACCTCGAATAATTAATCTTTTTTAATGACCTATGAAATTTGAATGAAGCAGGTTTTAAATTCATTTCTTTCAGTAAATATTGAAATTTATGAAATTAAGTTTTATTATTGTGTCAGGGATTTGAAAAATGTAATATTTCGCAAATCCTGATTCACCAAAAAATTAAGGTATGAAACCCAAAATCATTATTCCGGGAGGTAAGGGATTTATTGGCACTTATGTTTCTGAATATTTCTTCAAAAAAGGCTATGAAGTTTTTGTATTGACCAGAAAGCAGGCAATGACTAAAAATGGAATCACTTACCTCCATTGGGATGGTAAAACTCTAGGGGATTGGGCAAAATCATTTGAAAACGCCAAGCTCATTTTGAATCTTACCGGCAAATCTGTGGATTGTCGATACCACCAAAGAAATCGGAAGGCAATTTTAGATAGTAGAATTGATTCCACTAAAGCAATTGGAGCAGCCATAAAAAACTGTCAATACCCTCCTGAAATCTGGATGAATGCAGCTTCCGCAACCATCTACAAACACACATTAGAAGGTCGAGCCAATAATGAAGAAACGGGATTAATTGGTTCTGGTTTTTCTGTGAATGTGTGTAAAAAATGGGAAGCAACTTTCGACGCTTGTCATACACCGAACACAAGAAAAATCAAATTGCGAACAGCTATCACATTGGGAAAGCATGGTGGGGTGATGAAGCCATTGCTTTGGTTGGTCAGGTTAGCACTTGGCGGCAAACAAGGTCTTGGCAATCAATATATTAGCTGGTTACATATTGAAGACTTTGCGAGGATAATAACATGGCTGATCGATAATAAGGATATTGAAGATGTTGTAAATTGTTCAAGTCCAAATCAGGTCAGAAATGTAGATTTCATGAAAACATTGCGGAAAGTGACTGGTCATGTTATTGGCTTGCCCGCTCCAGCCTGGTTATTGGAAATTGGGGCTATTTTTATCAGAACTGAAACAGAACTGATATTGAAAAGCAGGAAAGTAGCTCCGAAAAGATTATTGGATAACGGGTTTCAATTCAAGTTTCCAGAATTGGAACGAGCGATGAGCGATTTGGTTTGGGGGTGGTCGTGAGGAAAACCTGTTAGGTGGGGCGTCGAAAGTGGGGGTGTTTTTTTAAAAAAGTTCCCCCCATTTTTTGATG
>JBGTQJ010000018.1:15595-157431 GCA_041941305.1 Saprospiraceae bacterium | reverse complement strand
ATTCCAATTCCTGTGTCCAAAAAATCAAGTTTGAGGATACAACTGAGCCTGAGATTAACTGTCCAGGAGATCTCACTTTGGAATGTGATGCCAATGCAGACCCGGATAATACTGGATATGCATCTGCTTGGGACAATTGTGACAATGATGTTTATATCATGTGGGCGGATGATACCACTTACATCGTTGCACAATGTGAATATTTGATTAAACGAACCTGGACAGCTACCGATGACTGTGGTAATTCCAGCTCTTGTGTCCAGAAAATCAAATTCATTGATACCACTGCCCCGGAAATTACTTGTCCGGATGATGTTACATTAGAGTGTGATGATAACGGTGACCCTGCAAATACCGGATATGCCTCTGCATGGGACAACTGTGATGATGATGTAGACATTTCCTGGGCAGATGATACGACTTACATCACCGCCAATTGTGAATATTTGATCAAACGAACCTGGACAGCTACCGACGACTGTGGTAATACCAGTTCTTGTGTTCAAAAAATCAAATTTGAAGACACAACTGCACCTGAAATCACCTGTCCGGATGATGTGACTTTAGAGTGTGATGAAAGTGGTGACCCAGCAAATACAGGCTATGCTTCAGCCTGGGACAACTGTGATGATGATGTAGATATTACCTGGAGTGATGATACCACATACATTACAGCCTATTGCGAATACAAGATAATTCGAACCTGGACGGCTACGGATGATTGTGGAAATGCTACTTCCTGTAAGCAGAAAATCAAATTTGAAGACACGACCAAACCTGAAATCACCTGTCCGGATGATGTAACCTTAGAATGTGATGAAAATGGTGATCCTTCTGTCACCGGATATGCTTCTGCATGGGACAACTGTGATGACGATGTAGATATCACCTGGGCAGATGATACGACTTACATCACAGCCAATTGTGAATACTTGATTAAGCGAACCTGGACAGCTACCGACGACTGTGGTAATTCCAATTCCTGTGTCCAAAAAATCAAGTTTGAGGATACAACTGAGCCTGAGATCAACTGTCCAGCAGATCTAACTTTAGAATGTGATGCCAATGCAGACCCTGATAATACTGGATATGCTTCTGCATGGGACAATTGTGACAATGATGTTTATATCATGTGGGCGGATGACACCACTTACATCGTTGCACAATGTGAATATTTGATTAAGCGAACCTGGACAGCTACCGACGATTGTGGTAATTCCAGCTCTTGTGTCCAGAAAATCAAATTCATTGATACCACTGCCCCGGAAATTACTTGTCCGGATGATGTTACATTAGAGTGTGATGATAACGGTGACCCTGCAAATACCGGATATGCCTCTGCATGGGACACTTGTGATGATGATGTGGATATCACCTGGAGTGATGATACAACCTATATTACAGCCTATTGTGAGTACAAGATTATTCGAACATGGGTAGCTACGGATGACTGTGGTAATTCTACAAGCTGTAAGCAAACCATTAAATTTGAGGATACTACCAAACCTGAAATTACTTGTCCAGATGATGTCACTTTAGAATGCGATGCAAGCGCAGATCCTGCCGACACAGGTTATGCGACTGCTTGGGACAATTGCGATGATGATGTGTATATCACATGGAGCGATGATACAACTTATGTATTAACAAATTGTGATTGGTTCATCAAACGAACATGGCATGCAACGGATGATTGTGGCAATACGAATACTTGCATCCAAAAAATTAATTTTAAGGATGGTACAGCTCCTGAAATCACATGTCCAGCTGATGTTACCCTTGAATGCGATGAATCAGCAAATCCAGATGATACTGGTTATGCCTCTGCATGGGATAACTGTGATAACGACGTATACATTGCCTGGGAAGATGATACCATTTACATTACATCCAATTGCGAGTATCTAATTAAACGTAAGTGGACAGCCAAGGATGATTGTGGAAATACAAGTTCCTGTGTCCAAAAAATTAAGTTTGAAGATACTACCAAACCTGAAATTACTTGTCCGGACGATGGGCAATTTGAATGTCATGAAAATGTTCAACCGGATGTAACTGGTTATGCCTCCGGTTGGGATAATTGTGATGACGATTTAGATATCACCTGGGCAGATGATACCACATTCGTAAATGGATATTGCGATTATGTAATATTCAGAACCTGGACAGCTACAGATGATTGTGGAAACTATGAAACTTGTGTGCAAACCTTCAAATTTATCGATGACAAAGCTCCTCAAATATGGTGTCCTGCTGACATTACAATTGAATGCACCGAGTCTATCTCACCAGCAGTAACTGGTTATGCAGATGCTTCTGATAATTGCGATGATGATCCATACATTACCTTTGAAGATGAAATATGGGATCCTGATCCGTGCAATACCATAATTATTCGTACCTGGACTGCTACCGATGATTGTGGCAATACAACTACCTGCGATCAAAAAATAATGGTAGTAGATGAAACAGCTCCTGAAATTTATCCAGTTCATCCTGATTTGTTGAATACTGAAAATTGCGACACCCTCACTTTGGAATGTGATGCTTTACCCACATTTGGCGATTCACCTTTTGAGGCAACAGATAATTGTGATGACGATGTGGAGATAATTTTTGAAGAAGAAGTAGAACAACTGGATTGCTCAAATGGATATAAAGCTATCATGACCTGTAAATGGACTGCTGTAGATGACTGTGGAAATGAAAGTACATACAAATTGGTTTTCTTGATTACGGATACAACCGGACCAAATGTCATTCCCAATCATCCAATGATTAATGGCGCCGAAAACGGGGATATACTCACCATTCAATGCGAAAATTTCTGGTTCTTAGATGAAACTGCTGTGACTGCAATAGACAATTGCGATGGCAACCCAACGGTTGTATTCCAGGAAGGGGATGTCATTGATGGTAATTGTGATGATGGTGGAGGAGTTCGAGTTACCATGACTTGTCATTGGATAGCTACCGATGCTTGTGGCAATGAGACTGTTTTCACTCTAACAATGAAAATTGTTGATGAAAAAGGACCTGAAATTTTTGGGGTACCTGATGACATAACAGTAACATGTGAAGATATTCCAGATCCACCACATGTTTACGCAGATGACAATTGTGCTGTGGATGTAAGTTTAAATTTTGAGGAACATGTAGAGACCAATGACAATTATACCTGTACGTTAGTTCGAAAATGGACTGCAAGAGATGACTGTGGAAATGAAACAGTTGCCAAACAAAAAATTCATGTATTGGATTGTAATGGATGCTTCGACCCAGGGGTGTATGGGTTTATTGATTTTGGCGCAGCACTCACTCCACAGGATGAGGTTTACCTCGAATTTTCATTTACTGCTGTACCGCATAGTCATGTATTTGTGATTGAAAGATCACAAGGGGATAATGTTTTCAATTCTATAGGTGCGCTTGAAGGCAAACTCAATTTCGATATCGATGGAGTTGATGTTTATTCCTTCATTGATCCAAGCCCACAACCAGGTTATAATTTCTACAGGATCAAAGCTGTTTATGTGACGGATGTTCCAATTTATTCAGAAGTTAGAGAAGTCTTACTTACAAATGAGTTTACTCCTGACTTCAGAATTTATCCAAACCCAACTACAGCAGATTTGATAATTGATTTTACGAACGTTTCAGAACCAGGTACCGAAATTCGGATAGTGAATGAACTAGGTCAGTTGATGATTAAAGAAAACTTAGCAGAAAAAGAAGTTCGAAAAGTATTGGACTTAGGTGAATACCCTGCTGGAGTTTACCTCATCAGAATAGATCAACCAGGTAGAAAAGGATTCACGCACAAAATTGTAAAAATGGATTGATGTTGAATCTGAAAAACTGATTATATATAGGGGGCAGCCGCATCGCGGCTGCCTTTTTTTTATTTAGGTTCGAAAATGGATTCAGTGAATTTGTTGTAGAGATAAGAAATAATCAAAAGAAATATTCCTAATGAAACAAAAACAATGGTTTTTGACAATGCATTCAGGTGGTCCAAATCATAGGTACAAACCCTTATCAGGGTAAAAGCAAAAAGGACCATAGCAGTTACTCTGGCCTATTTTTTTTGATTTCGAATTCCAATAAACACCCAGATTAAAGCGTAAACTCCCCAGAATATACTTAAACCCATTTTATAGTTATTCGGATATCCTGCCATATCAATCCAATGAATTAGTTCACTGCTTATAGATAAGTGTATCCATAATTTCGACCTATAACGGGAAAACTTTGGAAGGATAGTACTTCATTCTCAAATAGATAGTATTTTCATGCAAGTTACTATACACTTTTTAAAATTGGATTTGCAGTTGTTTGAAAATCCAAAGGCACTGGCTTTATCCATTTCACAATGATTTGGATTAAATCTTTTAATAGATGCACTGTGCTTTTAAGTTCATCATATCCCAATCGGAAAAGTGAAACGGAACGCGCCTTTTTGCCTTTGTAATTTTTTAAATATACTTTGACTTTCTTCGTTCTTTGACATTTCAAACCGTTGAGAATACATAAAACATAAGCCACCGCAGTGATTCCCATCATCAATTGGGCTTTGAGTAATTGTGTCAGATTTAAATCCTCCAGATTAAATCCGTTGGATTTGCAGTGATAGAAAAATACCTCAATGCCCCATCGCTGATAATAAGCTTCACTAATCAATTTCAAGTCTTCAAAATCAGACAGGAGGATAACATATTTATCTCCTTTGGATTTATTTTTTCGTTTCCCTTTGTTGGGAAAAACGGTATAAAAAAGCTTTTGTCCATTCAGCTCAATTTGAACTTGAAAGAAGCCGTTTCGTTTGACTTTTCGCTCAATCAATCGCTCCGTTTTGTAAATAGTTTTATCAAGAGCTTGAGCGACCTGTCCCCAATAATCCTGATAGCGCAGCCGAATGACTAAGCCCCACTTAAGCTTTCGAATAAACTTGAACCACTTTAATCCAATGAACTCTCTGTCTGCCAAAAGCGTAATTTGAAGCTTCGAATGCTGATGCCAAACTTTACAAAATCGTGTCATTAAATTCATTCGTTCTTGCTCATTGGAGTTTCCTCGTTTATTGAGATTTTTCCAAATGATGGGAACAAACACACCATTGGGCAACAGTAATCCGACAAATAATACGTTGATGTTAATTATGCCAATCTTCCAATTGGTTCTGTCCATTACCATGTAAACATTCTCCTTAAAACCAATCAGATAAATGATTAACCAAGTAATCCCTACACAAAAGGCATCAATGCTTTTGATTTTGAAAAAGCGGATAAAGCGAGTGTAAATATTATGCAACTTTAGGTCTTTGCGTCCTAAGACTGCACCCGCTTCAGCTTTGCATTTATTCAAATTGACGGTTCGACAGCGAACAATGCATTGTATCAAAAGTAACATCACTTTGACCACACACTTGCGGTGCATAGGGAAAAATGATTTAATTTTACTCGCTGTCGGGAGTTGTGTTGGTTGTCTCATCGCATGTTTTGTTTTCGTCGACTTAAACATACGAACAACCCGCAACTCTTGATTTTCAATGAACTTAGCTCAAAGTGTATAGTAACTTAAGCGGGAATAGGATTGAATTAGGGAAAGGGGGAGACAATTCTTTCCAACTTTGAAGGTTTAGATGTTTCCAATCAAAATTTTGATATGGAAATCTTGTCTTATGAATATGTTTGGAGCTTTGTGCATTTGTGGAAAGGAGACTCAACCATAGCCAAAAACAAGAATGCATTTTTCATAAAAAAAGATTTGGCGTTTTGAATAGTTGGTTCTTACAGGGAGGGATACAACAACAACTCCTCAGCAAAATTGCCGGCACTAAATGGTTCCCAGTCTTCTTGCGTATATAGAAGTCGGTCGGCGATAATCCTTAGGACAGATGGATTTACGCCAAGCCCCAAATGGCTTCCGAAGACTTGAATATTTTGATGGATGTGGGTTTCTTTTTCTAGACATAACCTCCATGGTACAATTCCATCTTCTTTAGTATAAATAGAGGTTGTAGGCACCGGAGCTGGTTTGGGAAATTCCTGGATCAGCTCAGGAGCAGCTTCCCGGATTCTTTTCCTTTTTACCAATCGATTGTACATCCAGGCGGCATTATTGGGTTTCTCAACCCCTTTGAAAGGAGAACCAAGGGTAATGATTTGACGAATGAGGTGAGGCTTTTCTTTGGCTATTTGACGGGCAAAAATCCCTCCTAAACTCCAACCTATCAAACTAACTTTCCTATGGCCATGTGTTTTGTAAAAATACTCCAGTTTATCAAGCAAATCGTCTAAATACTCAACTTTTGCATAATTCCTTCCCAAACCCCAGGGTATGGGTTCGTACCCTAGTTTCTTAACAAATCTCCTCAGGGGTCCAGTTGAAAAGTCACTCGCCATAAATCCCGGCAAAACAAAAACCGGATGTCCATCGCCTTCTTGTTTTGGTGTGTAAATTGACCGAAATGGCAGGGAAACACCCGCTTCTGTCACTGCTCTCCCAATTTCTGTTGCCAGCCAAAAAAATGATGGTCTTTTTACCTGATTATTCATGTTTATCTGTTTTAGGCGTTTAAATTCAATTTTGTAGTTTAGTATATTGTTTCGGCACAAAATAGAACAAAAAATCTAGGATATGTTTTTTAAAGAATCAAAAAATTTTATTTGTTTTTTGAATTTTGTAGTCAATTTAATACACAATTAACTCATTTTCATATAGGTATGTTGCAAATAGCCTAGCCTTCAAAAAAGCGCCTGCTTCATTGACATGTCGACCATCCGCCCAATATTTTTTGTCTTTTGACATGTTTTCTGCAAAATTAAAAACCGGAATTTGATTTAGTTTGCTTACTTTTTTTACTACATCATTGTGTTCTTTAAATCCTCGCTGATATACAGCGCTGCTGGCATAATCCTTAAATTCATCAGAATGCGCCCATGTAGCTAGTGCAATTTGGATATGGTGCTTTTGGGCGATGGCAATCATATTCATTAAATTGCGCTCAAAAAATCTGGGATCATTTTCATCTAATAGTTGATTTTGATCCAATTTGGTCTCGCCCCTGTGGTGCCTGTGTACACAGCTTTCCAAACCAATTTGATGACTGATATTGAGTCGTCGCCTTATAATTCGAAGCAATGCACTGCGATCATAGATTGAAATCTCAGGACATTCCCAGGCTTTTCTCCTTCCTGAATTGTCTCCCTCATATTCAGAAGTTGGAATCAGACGGGTATGTACATCGTTGGTCCCGTGATAAACCAGTATCAAATCCGGGTAGATGTCCAACACCCTGAATTGAAGGTTTATCAAAGATTCCCAGGAATTGTACCCAGGCACCCCGGCATTGATAACTTCTACTTTTTGATATCCATATTCTACTTTCAGGATTTTTTCCAACTGAGCTGTAAATGTCAATTCATCATCATTCACAGCAGCGGTGTAAGTTGTAGAACCTCCCAATGCAACAATTCTAAATAGACTATCTGGTTTTGATCGACTAAACTCTTTGCCCCTAAACCCAAGAGAATTGTGACTCATTTTATCTTTTCTGTAATTTGGAGTCAGGCAGTAATTCAGATAGTGATGCCTGCTGATTTGCCATTGGTCTTCAGGTATTTGAGTGTAGAGTCCGTATTTTTTGGTGACCTCATCTGAAGCAATGTAGGCAAACCATATTTGTGTCATCAATTCCAGAATCAACAATGTAGTTAAGACACTGATAAAAACGACCATGACTTTTTTTAACAAAAGGGATTTAGTTTTACCAGCTTTGTTATTCATAATTTGGAAATGATTAATTTTAAGCTATTCTCGATTTTTGCTATTATTGTAATTAAGCTCAACAATAACCTTTCATCCTATTAATATGATGAAATTTTTCCGAACCATGAGATCTGATACACTAAAATCCAAAAACACCAGAGATTATCTAATATATGCGATCGGAGAAACCCTCCTGGTGGTTATTGGCATTTTGCTGGCGCTCCAAATCAACAATTGGAATCAACAAACTAAAAACCAGGAAAAAATAAATTCCATTTATCAGGAAATATTGAATGATCTTTCGGACGATATTCCTGAAATCAATCACATTATTAAATTCTATCAAAAAAAAGATACACTGACCCAATTGGTTCTGGAAAATAAAATTACTGCCAAGGATTATGAAAGGCGCAACTCTTATCGAACTTTAATATTGAATAGACGTACCTTGAAAATCAATAGCAATGGTTATGAAGTTCTAACCCTGCATATAGATAAAATACCTGAAGAACAAACTGCTTTGGTCACCCAACTGAAAAAATTGTACAACGCAGACAGAAATAGGGTGGAAGAGTTTCAGCAAAAAACCTCTGAAATTATTGACGAGACTCTCACCAACTATGCCAGAAGATACGATTGGTACTCGATGACTGAGGACTCTCATGAATCAGAATGGATAAAATACCAACTCACTGATCCAAAGTACAAAAATGAAGTTCGGTTATATGAAATCATTGCTGTCCGAAATCTACTACCGATTTTAAAAGGATTTAGAATGGATGCTATCAAAGCCTATCATCTTTTGCATAAGACGATCGACTCCAAAGAAGAATTGCCGGAATTTGTTTTAGAAATACTTTAAGGATCACTTTAAAAACTGAAACAATCTCGCCCGTTTTCCCTTTCCTTCTGAACTAATCCAAAGTGTACCATCTTTTTCAAAGCAAATTCCTTCAGGCTGCTGAATGATGTTTTTATCAATTTGTTGGATGTGCATTAACTTACCTTTTTGATTGATGACTACCAATAATTTCCCTACTGAGGATAGAATATAAATATCATTGCTATTAGGATGCACCGCAATGCCAGAAGGTGCAAAAGCTGAAGCTGCCTGATTGGGAACAAAGGTTTCCAGTAACTTCTCTAATTTATCAGAGTTGGTTTGAATGTATTTCTTGATATCACTGCGGCTAATCAGGAAGACTGGTTTTTTGCTTAAAGTATTGGAATTCAAATCGAATGCGTAAATACCTCTTTTGCCTTTGTATTCTTTTCCCTCTCCAGAAATACCTTTACAAGCAACCAACAGGCGATTATTTTTGGGGTCGTGTCCCAAGCCTTCCACATCAAATGCTCCGGTCAGGTGATTTTTAAAAGATTCTACCTCTAAATCTTCCTCTGCCGGATTTTGAATTTCGTAGAGTGTTCCTGTATTTCTGATGACGTAGATTTTTCCATTGACTGCCTCTACCCCTTCATAATCCCCACTCTTATGAAATTTCAATTCCTTTACAATCTCCCCATTGGTTTTGTTGAGGTAGAAAACCTTGCCTTGTTCGTCGTTATTTGCCAACAGAAAACCCCCATCTTCCGAAAGGCTCAGCCCAGAAATCTCTACCAATTTACCTGAAAGTTTGTATTCCTCATCTGGATTATTCAAATCATAGGGAAATTTGTATGCTGGCAAAACGGGAGTTTGGGACAAAGAGTCTGAAATCGGGACATCAGCTTCAACCTCCGCATCAGGAGTTGGAGTGGAATTTCCGCAATTAAAAAAGACAACACAAAGAACAGAAAGCCAAAAAGTCATTTTCATTTTGAAATTATTAATCATCAATTAATTGTATCCCCTTCCAGTAATTTCAACAATTCCAATTCCAGTGTATTTTTAAATAGGGTATCTCCACTTACCGAATCTATCACAATCAATGGTGCAATGGGAATGGAATCTTCTGGAATCGTATAATCTGGATGACCCGGTTTGATTGGACGAAACAATGTATCTTTTTGCGCACGAGCATTTGCTTTAATTGTAGAATCCACAATTGCAGTTGCCTTTTCCATTACTTCTCTTGTGCATTTTGCCTCAACATTTGCCTGCCATTTGGTCACTCGATTTTTGATACGCTCACTTATCACCTGAGCTTTTGTTTTGGCTGGAGGCGGATTGCAGGCTATAATGAATAATGAACAAATTACTGGAATCCATTTCCGGAAATACTGCCGAATACCAACTGTAGAATGCATACTGCTATTCTTCATCAGTCTCCTTTTTTTCAAATTGTCGAATCCTTCTCATTTGTGCTTCAATTTCACTTATTCGTTTCTTCATCATTGAATCAACTGCCGCAGCTACACGTGCATCAAATTCTAAATCACAAATACTGTCCAATTGCGGCAATAGCAAGTTAATCGTGTCTTTATACAAACTATCTACCAGGCTTCTATCTTTGGCATTTAGAGAAGGGATAGGAGGTTCTGTACAACTTCCAAACAAAAGAAGAGATAAAATAAGACTTGCACCAATTTTGTATAAAAACCTAAATTTCAATAGACTACCTTTACTTTTTATTTTACGATGAATATTTCAATAGCAAGTGGAAGTAGTAATTAATTCAAGTTGCTACTACTTTTGCAATCACACTTCTATCACTTTCCTTTTCAGTTCAAAGTTTTGTCCCAAATACAATTTCCGTACTTGCTCATCAGCTGCCAGTTCCTCTGCTGTACCGCCCTTTAAGATAGCACCATCGTACATCAAGTAGGCACGGTCGGTAATAGACAAAGTCTCCTGGACATTATGGTCTGTGATGAGAATGCCGATATTTTTGGTTTTCAGTTTGGCAACAATATATTGGATGTCTTCGACAGCAATAGGATCAATGCCCGCAAAAGGCTCATCCAGGAGAATAAATTTAGGTCCCGTAGACAGGGCGCGAGCGATTTCTGTTCTCCTACGTTCACCTCCCGAAAGGGTGTCACCCCTACTCTTCCGCACTTTTTGCAAACCAAATTCATCCAGTAAACTTTCCAATCGTTCCTCTTGCGCTTCTTTTGACAAATCGGTCATTTCCAAAACAGCGGCTATATTGTCTTCCACACTCAATTTTCTAAAAACCGATGGTTCCTGAGGCAGGTAGCCAATACCGTTTCTGGCACGCTTGTACATGGCAAGTTTGGTGATGTTTTCCTCATCCAAAAAAACTTTGCCCTCATTCGGTTTAATGAACCCTACAACCATGTAAAAGGTCGTGGTTTTCCCTGCCCCATTGGGTCCCAATAGTCCAACTATTTCTCCTTGATGAACCTCAATAGAAACCTCTTTGACCACTTTTCGGTCTCCATAAATTTTGACCAGATTTTCAGTACGTAAAACCATATTGCAATATAGATTAAGGAACTTTAAGCCGAGCTTTTCAATCCCTGGATACCTTAAGATTGGAGGCATTTTGAGTAGTTATTTTGCATCTAAAACATAACCCTTTAGGGCTACGGGCGCGCAATGAAGCGTACACCAAACAAATGCCAACTTCAAAATACCTGCTATTTTAACCTTACGTTAATTTTTCAACGAGTTCCTCCTTCAGAATGCAATACTATTAACTTTTTATTATAGCAGGAAGCCAATCTCCCCTAATCTTCTGGAAAAAGACTTCTATCCAATCCAGGGATAATCTTTAGGGCATTCTTGTAGTACAATTTGCGTAAAATATGATCTGGTAAGTCCAAACCATACATTTTCCAGTAAGCATGGTATTTTTTATAGTAGGGAAAATATTCATCAGCAGATTCCAATACGCGGAAATAAGTTGGATACTCTTCTGGTCGCCAGCTATCTTTTCCAAATAGCACCCTATCCTGATACTTTTCAAAAAACCAGTTGGCCATGCGAGGCTGCCTGCCCAATTCTGCGATGACCGCCCCAATCTCAACATACATATTTGGAATTTCATCCAGTAATTTGCCAAGATGTGCCAAGTCATTGGCAAACCAGCCCATGTGAGCATTAATAAATGTCGTATTTGGATGTTTGCGGAAAATGTCATGCTGTTCTGCAATGATGGTTTCCCAAGGGGCAGGATCATCGGCTTCCCGCTTGCGTCGAGGACGAAGTTTGAGTTCCAGCCAACGCTCATTGTTTTCATCATGGGGCTGCCAGAATGGTCTTGGATCAGCAGCATGTATAAGGACGGGAATTCCCAACTCACCGCATTTTGCCCAAACTGCATCCAGGCGAGGATCATTAATGCGGATGCGGTCACCATTTTTATCTACATGACGCATCCCCTGGCTTTTGTAGATTTTCAATCCGCGCGAACCGTTTTTCACGTCGTATTCCAACTGCTTGCAGGTTTCTTCCGCCCAATCAGGTTCATCAATACTTCGCCATTCAATATTGGAAAAGCATACAATTCGATTCCCATAGCCCTGATTTTTGGCATTTTCCACCATTCTTTTCAATTTCTCGCTGTTTCTACCACTAAGGTTGACCATCGTCCCCAAATTGATTGCATCCATATCTGCAACCAATTTGTCCAAATTTTGGGTATCCATGCGCCATTGGTGGCTATGGACATCTATGAAAGGATACTTCGCCCGGGTTTTTGGATTTTCCGGCACGACCAGAGTCGAAGGTGGGTCGTACAATTCAAAGTCCATTTTTAAGGTGTCCTCAACTTCGGTTTGCATTTGGGAGAAGATGGGGTTGAGCAATAAAAAGCAAAAGAAAGTCAATACAGAAAATTTCATAATCAATAGTTCTTGGCTTTTCAAGAGTTGAAACCCTTGTTCAAGCGCTAGTTAGAAGGAATGATCGCGAAATTAGTTAATAATTTATCCAAAGAATTAACGGAAGGGCATGAAAAATATTCATGTTAATCAGTTGTCGTGCTGACGATAGGTTGTTGCTAATTTCTGAGAAAATGACTTTAGGTCTCTTCTTAACAATCCGGCAACACCACAGGCAAATTAAAAGCCAGTCCACCTTCCGAAGTCTCTTTATATTTTCCATTCATCTCCTGGGCTGTATCCCACATGGTTTTGACTACCGTGTCGAAGTTCACCAGGGCATCATCCGGATTGCCGGTAAGGGCGAGATTGCTGGCAGTAATGGCTTTCATGGCACCCATGGTGTTTCTTTCAATACAGGGAATTTGGACCAAGCCACCTATTGGATCACAGGTCAATCCAAGATGGTGCTCCATCGCGATTTCGGCAGCCATGAGTACTTGTTTTGGACTACCCCCCATCACCTCGGTCAGACCACCTGCCGCCATAGCAGAGGAAACCCCAATTTCTGCCTGACAGCCACCAACTGCTGCTGAAATGGTGGCCCCTTTTTTAAACAAACAGCCAATCTCCCCTGCTACAAAAAAGAACCTTTGAATGTCGGGCATGCCCTTGTTTTCACAAAAACAATAATAGTAGAGCAATACAGCAGGAATTACCCCCGCAGCACCATTGGTTGGAGAAGTCACAACCCTTCCCAATGAAGCATTTTCTTCATTCACTGCCAAGGCGAAGCAGCTGATCCATTTATTGATAAAATTGAAATCTTTAGGTGATTTTTTTACTGCCTGCAGCCATTCTTCCTTGTTTTCAAAGTTAGCTCCGTTCAACAATTCCCGATTGAGTTTTTGGGCACGACGCTTTACATTCAATCCCCCAGGTAGGATGCCTTCTGTGGTACAACCTTTAAAGGTGCATTCGAGCATCGTGTTGAAAATATCGGAAACTCCTTTTTCCACGGCTTCCCAATTTCGAAAATGTATTTCATTCTTTTTGACAATATCAGAAATGGAGCAACCTACATTTTCTGTATATTCCAATAACTCACTACCCTTGTCTATTGGATAAGGCAGTACGACATGGTTTTCAACACTTTCTGAAATACCTTCCTTTTGAATAAACCCCCCTCCTACAGAATAGTAAGTATCGTTTCTCACTAGTCCATCCTTATATGAAGCCTTAAAAATCAATGTATTGGGATGATTGGGCAGCGCATAATTGTGGAAAAAGATATGACTGGAAGGATGAAAGGCAACTGCTTTTTGATGGATTAAAATCGTCTGGCTGGTTTTAATTCTTTCAATGTATTCATCAATCCTTTCAGTAGCGATTGTTTCCGGGTCGAATCCTTCCAAGCCTAATTGAACTGCCACATCTGTTGCATGTCCTTTCCCTGTTTTAGACAAAGACCCATACAAGTGCACCTCTACCCTATCAAATTCCAAATGTTGAATGTCCAAAGCGAACTGTCGTGCTGCTTTCCATGGACCTAGCGTGTGTGAGCTGGAGGGTCCGACTCCGATTTTAAAAATATCAAAAATGCTCAGTCGTTCCATTTTGATGCAGATTCAAAGTTGGTTATTTTCTTCTGTACAAAGGTAGAAACCTCTGAGGGATAATTATCCAAAAAAAAAATTGTCGCCAAAAGTATGGCGACAACAAGTTTGATAAGTTGGAAATAATGTCACAGTCTTTAGTAGCCCTGATTGTAGTAAATATGTCTATCGCATTTTCTAATTGAGGGCAAATATTTCAAAAATAACATTTGCCGATGACTATCTATCGTATGAAAATTGTCCTCAAAAGCTAAAACGAGAAAAATGACCTTGTTGGATTGTCTTTCTAACTATGTAATTACAAATTTATGAATCGAGGAAAAGGAATACCTGATTTTAATATAGATACGGTATAGACAGAACATGAACAAAATATAGACAAAATGACAACTAAAGACTGAAAGTCAAGGATTTGTATAATATTTCTACCTATAAATGCACTCATCTAATCTCGTTTAAGTCATCCGTTGCAAAAACTCATGAAAGCTCATATTAGAGGGCATATTGAGTTTTTTTCTCAAACGATAGCGTTTGGTATTCAAACTTTCCACACTGATACCCATGATGGGAGCAATCTCTTTTGAAGAAAGGTCAATTGACAATAAAGACAAGAGTTTGATATCACCGGGAGTCAATTTTGGATAGGCATCTTTAAGTTGGCGCAAAAATTTCTTCTGAATTTCTTCCATCCCTGCATGCAGGATTTGATTGTCCTGAGCCAGGTTGAGTTGCCCATTTAAAATGACCAAGGCCTGATTGATTTTTTTTATCACTTCTGGTGCGTGATTGAGTTTTTTGATTTGTATGATTTGCTTTTTGACCAACTCTACAAAATCCCTTTTTTGAAGAATGTAATTCGAGAGTTGCCTCAATTCCTTGTTTTTGAAATGCAGCTCCTGTTTATGCTTTTCAATATTTGCCCAAATTAAGGCTTCTTTTTGTTGAACGATTATTTTGTTGTTTTTGATTTTGGCCCGCTGTTTAAAAAGAATTTGGATTACAATGACAAAAACGAGTAAAATACCAATAGCGATAGCCGTCAACCTTACTGTTCTTAGTCGTTCTTTCAATTGAATTTTTTCAAGTTCCTGATTCTTTTTTTGAACATCCATCTCATAATTCAACATATCTGAGTATTCCAATTTAGAATCTTCAGAAATCTCTTTTTCCAATTTCAGAGCCTGATTGGCATATCGAAGGGCACGTGGATATTTTTCCTTTTCTTCATAATACTTTTTTAAGGAATTGATAGCCGCCAAAAGTTCAGCCCTTTGACCTGTTTCTATTGCGAGACGATAATGCTCCTTAAAATAAAACAGGGCACTATCTTTTTGATAAAGACAATAATGCGCCTCGCCCTTCTTTCCAATATTGTAAGTGAGCCCATTTTTCATTCCAAGACTTATGAAAATCACTTCTGCTGAATCCAAAAAAGCCAGCGCTTCCCTACACTTTCCTTTTAAAATAGACACATTGCCCAAATTGGTTAGACAGGCAGCTTTGGTTTTCGGATAGTTATTTTTCACCCCAATGTCCAGGGCATATTCAAAGTAATAAAGCGCAGAGTCCAGATTTCCTGCTTCTTCGTACGTCACACCTATATTGTTTAATACCTTGCTAACCCCGAGGGTATCTTCAATCATAGAAAATTGATCAAGTGCTTTCCGATAATAGTAGAGTTGTTTGTCCTTGTGCTCTGACAACCTCGCAAAATTGATATAACAATTACCAATACCTTTGTAGTCTTTTAGCTCTTCAAATAACAATAAAGACTGTTTGTAACACTCATAGCTGGAATTATAATAAGAGCGCTGTGAATACAAATTTCCCTTCTCATTCCAGAGTCTGGCAAGTGCGGCTCGATTGTTTTCGACTTGATAAGCCTTGATGGCGGAGTCTATTCGCCCCAAACTATCATCCAAATTCAAAACATTGGAAACCAGATGTGCAGGATAGTCAATCTGGCGGTCGTAGTCAGATTGAGCAAAAAGATGTGAAATGTTAAAGTTGGTTAGGATGATGACACCCAAAAACGATAAACGCGATAACATACCCGATAATCTATATCCATCACCCTAATGCAGAAGACTAGTAGAAGTAACAGAATTTGAAGGTGCAGTTTATAAATGATCCCTTTTTGGCTAATTACTGACATAAACTGTTCTTTCATTCTCTTACTCACCATCAAGCGGTGCTGCTCGATCACTACGGTATTGCCATCTTTTTCTTTGATATGATTGACATTGACAATATGAGAACGATGAATCCTTGCAAAATCTGCTGAAGGCAACATTTCTTCCATAAACCCCATACGTTGCAAAGCGAGGATAACATCTTCTTTAGTAAAAATTTTGACGTATTCACCATAGCTTTCAACATATAGAATTGTTGGATTCCTGCGATCAAAGGACTTTTTTTAATAAAACAGGCATTTTTGGGATGGCTATTGGTGAAACCGGGTTGCTTCGATGGGACGAAATTGAAATTGACCATTTCCGAAATTTTCCAGCCAACCCGATTCATAAGTCTCAAGTTGGATCAGTGTTGGCTTTTCTTTTCCCAACATTTGAAGGAATGTATCTAAAGTCGCTTCAGAGTATTGCCGATAGTTGGGAAAGTATTTTTTGATAGTGGGAATTTGGTATGCAAGCTCATCGAGACCAGATCTGGGGTACCATCTGCCATCTTCAAAACAATAAAATACTATAGGGTCGATGGTCCCATTTCTATCGATATCTTCTATTAATAATTTTACTGGCTTTTCTTTTGAAATCTTCCAAAAGGAGTTGGGCCCTGGATTTTCAAAAAAGAAATCCATATCTCCATCGCCCTCGATGTCTGCTTTCGTGATGGTATTGTAGTCGCCCAATTTATTGGGCTGACTAAAAAAAGGAAATGCTTCATTAGCTACTTTTTCTGACTTTTGAAAGCCTGCCCAATAAATTGGGCGGCTACCGCTTCTTTCAAATATTGTTAATGTTTGATTTACCAGTACATCATATATCCTATGGACTTTCCCACTAAGCCACTTTACTTCTATTTCGTCCACCATTTCCAATTCCCCCAATCCAAAAAACAAAACTGGCTCCACACTTGAAAAATAACCCCGATAAGGATTCATTTCTCTAGTCTGTATTCCAGTACTTGTTTTCAAAGTCACTTTGACACCAAAGCCGAAAGTATTCTTGTGCGCTCCCCTCAATTCAATTTTCAAAAATCGATTATGGGGGAATAGGGTATTTACTTGATTTTCAAAGATAAAAGCTGTGTCATTGAGATTATTGACGACTAAATCCAAATCTCCATCAAGATCCAAATCTGTATAAGCAGCTCCATTTGAAAAGGAAGGTATATCAATTCCCCATTGTTTATTTTTTTTGGAAAAGGTATGATTCTGGTTATTCTGAAAAATGAAATTACTCACTTTTGTTTCTGGCATCAAATTGACTAGATTCATTAACTGCACCTTTGCCATGCTCCCGGTGTTTTGAGTAGCTTTTCCACTTGCATATTTGACAAAATCCAGGTCTGTAACATCCCTTCTGTAACCGTTGGTAACGTATAAATCCTGCCAGCCATCCAAATCATAATCTGCAAAAAGCGCAGCCCAACTCCAATCTGAATGCGATATACCAGCAAAACCAGCAATTTCTGAAAAACCTTTTCCATTGCGATTGAGATGCAATACATTTTGCATGACCTGATAATGATATCCATTTGCTGCCGCCAATTCAAACTTTTCTATAGGTTGGGCTCCCTTCAATCTTTTTTGGCGTTGATTGCTTTCAAAAGCCATATCCAAAACAAAAATATCCATCCAACCATCATTGTTAATATCTGCGATATCACAACCCATCGAATTATTGGAAATATAGGCAAACATGGAGTCAATATGGTCTGTGAAAGTGCCTGCTCCATTATTCAAGTAACAATGGTCTTTATCCAAAAAATCATTGGCTACATAAATATCCATATAATCGTCCCCATTCAAATCCGAAGCAGTTGCACTCAAACCAAAGGCATAATTCAGCAAGCCCGCTTTTAGCGTAATGTCTTCAAAATTTCCATTGCCGAGGTTCTCATACAATCGATCACTTACATACTCATAATTAAGGTTTGGGCGTAGTCCATTGGGAAAAATTTTTAAAGCATCCTGAAAATCCACCCGATGATTCAATAAGTACAAATCCAGATCTCCATCCTTGTCAAAATCGAAAAAAGTAGCATGGTTTGAGAAACTGGGGTCATCCAAACCAAAAGCCTCAGCCCTATTGGTGAAAGTGACACCTGTTTCTTTGGAATTCTGATTGTTTAAATAAAGAACATTTTTGCGCTTCTCAGGATTTGCTTCCAGAGAACGACATACATAAATGTCCAACCAACCGTCTGCATTGATATCGACCATGGAAACGCCAGTTGAAAAGCCATAATCCGTTATTCCGGCACTCTCTGAAATATCTTTGAATTGAAAGTTGCCTAGGTTCAGATAGAGTTTATCGTGTACAATGTTGCCAGAGAAGAATAGATCTGGAAGACCATCATTATTTACATCTCCAACTGCCACCCCACCTCCGTTGTATAAATATTCATAGGTCAAAATATTGAGGACTTCGGTTTCTATCAGGGTGTTTTGAAAATGAATGTTTGATGTTAAGGAAGCAATTTTTTTAAAAAGTGGAGGAGAAGTGCGAAGTTTGGGGGGAGACTCTTGGATATTACACATGTACACCATTAGGCAGATTGGTATGATGTAATAAGTTCTCCCCCATATTTTCGAAATCGGCTGAAATGTCAACATAGATATTTGGGTAGCATTTTCATGTTACCTACCCTAAGTTGCACCTGGTATTTGTGTTATTCGAAAATTTCGAAATAAATGTGTCCAACCAATTGATAACTGTATGGAAAAATTGAATACCAATCTGTTTACGAGTGTCTTGTTGATGCTCTTGCTCCCCTTATCTCTTCAGGCTTCCAAAATTGACAGCCTCACTAAAATTTTTTACAAAGCACCGGATACTGCCTTAGCAACCAGTTTCTTATTGGGAGAACTCTATTTTAAAGAAAAACTGGATTTAGACTCTTTGTTATATTACGCCACACATGCATTAGAATTGGCAGAGAAACTGAATCAAAAAGAGAAAGTTGCCAAGGCAAATATTTTTCTTTCTGATTATTACCGAAGAATCAACGATTTCGACCGCTCTGAACAAAGTGGGAAAAAAGCGCTTCAAATTTATGAATCCGAAAGCGATACCTTCAATATGGCAGTGGCTCTGGGAAAAATTGGAGCGGTATACAATCGAAGAAAAGAGTATGGAACAGCCCTGGATTATTTTCTCAAGGCAGTAAAGTTTTATAAAATAACAGGCGACCTTTCTGGCTTACCTTATTCCTATCAAAGCATTGGGACGGTGTTTGCCCGTCAGGAGGATTATGAGCAAGCTTTGGTTTACCGAAAAAAAGCCTGGGAAGTTGGGAAAATACACTCCAATCCATTTCACCAAACATACATTCTTGGGGGATTGGCAGGTGCCTTTGGAGAATTGAGTTATGAAATACCCCACTATCTTGACAGCTGTATTTTTTACACCAATTTGGGATTGGACATTGCACGCAAAAACAATTTCCTCGACAGGGAGTTGCGATTCCTGAGTGTCCAGATAGGTATCAACAATGCCAAAGGAAATTTTGAAGAGGCACTGAAGTTAACACAGGAAATTCTTGACCGTTCCAGTTATAATCAATACCAGGTGCGTTGTGAAGCCTTTTACAAAACAGCCGATGCCCTGATAGGTTTGAAGCGATTTCGGGAAGCTATTCCTCCCTGCGATTCTTCCATGAAATATGCCCAAATGTATGGTTCAGATTATTACAGGATGGTCATTTTTGAGCGATACTTTGATATTTATGAAAATCTGGACAATTACAAATTGGCTTATGAGAACTATAAAGCCTTTAAAACATTAGAAGATACCATTGTCAATATCGAAAAAACGGAAGCAATTAACTTTCTGGAAAAGCAGTTTCAAACGGAGCAAAAGGAAAAGGAAATATTGGCTTTAAAATTGGATTCAGAGGTAAAAGATCAAGCCATTCAGAAACGCACAACAGCCTTTGTAGTGGTCTTGCTGGTTTTGCTTTTAATTGGAACACTCATTTATTTTACCTATCATCAAAATCTGCTCAAAACGCAGAAAAAAGTTGCCGAAATCAAAGGACGATTATTGTTGACCCAACTCAATCCCCACTTCTTCTTCAATTCTCTAGCTTCTTTACAAACTTTGATTTTAACCGAAAAAGACAACAAAAAATCAGTTCTGTATTTATCCAAATTGTCCAAGCTTATGCGCATGGTTTTGGAACATAGTCATGAAAGTTTCATCCCACTTGAGGAAGAATTGGATACCCTTCATAACTACCTTGAATTGCAAAGAATACGTTTTAACAAAGGTTTCGAGTACGAAATCAATTGTGATGAGGAACTGACTGAAAAATACTCCATCCCTCCTATGTTTGCCCAGCCTTTTATTGAAAATGCTTTGGAACATGGTTTGGCAAATCAGGAGGAAATGGGAAAATTGTGGATTGATTTCCAGAAAAAATCAAATCAGGAAATTGAGTTTTCTGTTCGGGATAATGGAATTGGTTTAAGCTCAGCCTTATCACTAAAAAAATCAAAAAATGGACATAGGTCTCGCGCCACCCAAATCATTCGGGATCGCCTATTTTTACTGAATCAAAATCGAAAAAACCCACTCCAAATGACCATCGAAGATTGGAAGGATGCAGCAGAAAGGACAATTGGAACGAAAGTGTTAATTGATTTGCCAGTGGTATTTGTTTAATATGAAGGGTAGAAATTGGCGACTGAAGCTGCCAATTTCCACCCTTCATATATTTTATATAAACGCAAGTACCATAAAACTTCTCTATGAAAACCATCATTATTGAAAATGAATCCCAAATCAGGCTGGGACTAAAAACCCTTTTAGAAACTTTTTGCCCAGAAATAGATTTGCTCGGAGAAGCAGAAGGGGTAGCATCCGGTTTCAAGCTTATCCAACAAACCAATCCTGATTTAATTTTTTTAGATGTGGAGATGGACGATGGCACGGGGATAGATTTGCTAAAATTGCTGCCAAAAAGAAATTTTCAGGTCATTTTTGTAACCGCTTATGACAAGTATGCCGTTGAAGCTTTTCGATTTAGTGCAATCGATTATTTATTAAAGCCCGTTGATCCCGAAGATATGGTTCAGGCAGTAGCTAAAGCCAAAAAGCAGATGAAAAATGCAGCATTTGAAATGCAATTAGCGACACTATCCCACAATTTAGATGCTTCATCAAAGTCCTCCCAAAAATTAATCGTAAAAGAATCTGACACCCTCCACGTTTTGAAAATTTCTGAAATAATAAGTTGTGAAGCAGCTGGTAGTTATACCACTTTTCATCTGTCCAATGATACTTCCATTTTGGTTTCCAAGAACCTAAAAGAATATCAAAAACTGCTGGAATCACATGGTTTTTTGCGCATTCACCATTCCCATTTAGTCAATTTAGACCAAATTGTTCGGTACGAAAAAAGTGGCGGCGGCAAGGTCTTTTTAACCAATCAACAAAGCTTGCCGGTTTCATTCCGAAGACGAGAGGAGCTCCTTAAAAATCTTTCGGAATTGTAGTACTCTTTCCAAATCCATTACACCTATCAATCTCCTTCTTACACTTATCAATTTGCCCATATTCGATATGGATTAGGTTATATCTTTCAGATTCCAGTTGGCAGTCTTCAGTTGGCAGTAGGCTGTCAAACTACCCGCACTGCCACTACCAACTAAAATCTGCACACTGCATACTGCACACTGAAAAAAGTCTATCATGAAAAAACTACATATACCCATCTTCATACTTTGTCTTTTTGCATTCAATCTCCATTCCTACGCCCAATGTCCAAATGACAACACCCTTTCACCCAGCGGCAACGATCTTACACCCACAGGTCAAGGAAATACCCAAACCAATTGCTGTATTTGGGCAGGAGAGTATTCTTATGTTAATGTAAATGCTGGCGTTGATTATCGATTCTCTACTTGTAGTTCTCCTCATGCAAATGATACCTATATCACGCTTAGGAAAGATTCTGACGGAAGTGTGCAAGATTGGAGTAATATGAACGAATGTGGTATGGGAACCCAACATGAAGAAATAGATTTAACTGCTGGATTCACAGGACAACTGAATGTGCTCGTTGATGATGGTTCCTGTATGCACAATGCCACCAATCATACACTTTCAGTCACTCAACTCACTGCACTTCCCGTTGAAATCACCTTTTTCCATGCCCATCCTACATCTGAAAATTCCATTCAAATAGAATGGGGAACCAACATGGAGGTTAATAATGATTATTTTGAAATATATCGAAGCACCAATGGCGTTGACTTTCATTCCATTGGCATAGAAAATGGGGCTGGAAACTCCTTCCAAAAACTTGCTTACCAATATGAAGACTATGATATCTTACCCAATCGAATCTATTATTACATCCTTCGCCAATACGATTTTGATGGCAGTTATGAAGACACCTATACTGTCTCGGCATTGCTTAAGAACAGCGACTTATTTTATCTAGGAAAAATTGCACCCAATCCAGCACAAAACATCACATACATCGAATTAAACGCAACGGAATCAGCTATTCAGGTAAGTATTCTGGATGCATCCGGCAAAATACAAAGCACCCAAGTTCATCATCCCAAAAACAGCGGGTACAATAAATTGTCTATTTCCTTATCTGAAATCACGACCTCAGGAATTTATTTTTTGCTGTTTGAATCAGGGAATGAAAAGTTTACCAAGCGTTTGTTAGTGTACAAAAAATAAAGAAAGATGGTTACTGCTTTAGGTTGAAATAGTAGATGTTTTGTTCATCCGAATTGCTTTCGATAATGTCTAACCTTCCATCCCTATTTAAATCTGAAATAATGATATCGTATGTATAATAGTTGTTTTCACTAAGTTGCAATGGATCCCAAACCTGGCCTCCCAATTTATTCAGGAAAACCATATTTGGTCTGCCTGAATTGCCGATTACAATATCTTCATCCCCATCCAAATCCAAATCGCCAATTGACAAAGCAAAGGTTCTTGAGTGGCTTGTATCAAATTCAACACTTTCTGAAAATTTTAATGCTTCATCTCCAAAGTAAATGGCGTTTGGAGCACCAATATTTGCAGTAATAACATCCAAAAATCCATCCCCATTGATATCTGTCACCGCCACAGATCTTGTATCATCAGTACCACCACCAATTGGGACTTTTTTTGAAAAATCTAAATTACCTCCATTTAGATAAATGAAGTTTTGTTGTCCATCTCTATTGGCCACTATCAAATCAAAATCACCATCTCCGTCCATATCTGCAACCTCTACATCTATAGTTGAATCATCCTTGGTTCCAAATCCCTGACAAATAGGGAACCGCCCCGTTCCATCATTTAGGCACAATTCATTTTCACTGCCTCTATTGGTTATTAAAATGTCAATATCATGATCCTTATCAATATCTGCCAGTGTAATATTTCTGGTTGGAGCATTCATATTTCCAAAATAAGGACCATTGATATAATAACCATCTCCATCATTAAGCATTATCCGATTTGGGGCATTGTCATTTCCCACAGCGACATCTAAATCTCCATCAGCATCAAAATCTGCCACTTCAGCAGCATAACTCGTTTCGCTATTCGTCCCCAAATGTCTGGATATGGAAAAAATCCCTCGACCATTATTGACAAATATCCGATTCTGCCCCGGCCAATGCCTTCCATTGACTACGACAATGTCTTTATCCCCGTCATTGTCAATATCACCTGCCACAATGGAAGCGGAGCGTTCTTTATCAAGACCAAGAATAAATCTTGAATTTGTTTTGAATTGTAGGTCTTGCCCATAGCTGAAGCCAGAAGAAAGGACAATAACTACCAGGAAGGTTTTAACAAAGTTTTCTTTTTTCATTATTATTTCAGCGTTAATTAATATCAGCAGGATGGACATTGAAGGCTCGGTTCACCTATCCAACCATTCTTTAAATTGTTTTGTCTTCTGTGCACTAATGACCAAATCTGTGTTTTGAGGAGGCATCAATTCTAACTTCAATCTTCCCTTGAACCAAGGATGAATTTTGTGGATAGCATCTAATTATTCTGAAAATCACAGGCCGTATCATTCCAGCAATAACAAAAATTAATAGGAGGATTCGGTTCAATTTCATATTTAGAATGCTGACCAATAGTCCATCAAGTTCGGTAATTTTTTTCAATCTTAAAATTGTTGTTTTCGTGCCTGTCATATTATTAGCTGCAACGGGAAGTTTGAGTTTTATTCCAGCTTTTAAACATGTTCCAGGGCTGAGTTTCCTTTTTATTGGGGGCTTTTCAGTTTTTGCAATATGGGAGATTATGGCTGGTGTATTACTTTTCAAGCTTCCACGTCATTCAAATTAATAATTACAGCGTGCTGAACATCGCTCAGCGATGTTCAGCACGCTGTAATTATTAAAATCTCTTCTTACTCACAAATCTCATCCAACCACTTCTGATCAATCTTGCCAGCTTCATTGATGTGAAAAACTGCACCCATCACACATCCATTCTGTCCAGTTGAATCTATTAAGTACCTAAAATCAAAGCCCATATCGATGGGCTCACCCAAAATGGCTCTTACATAGGCAGTATCGGCATCCATTGGCATTAATTCTACCACTCTATTGAGGCTGTAAAAATCGTTCTGCTTTTGGTAGTGTTTACCTAGCCTTTCAATTTCAGATTGTTGTGGACAAGCAATCAGAAAAAAGCTGAGGAAGATTAAATAAGTTGAAATTCTTTTCATAACAGGGCTTCTTTTTCTACACACAAATTTACTTTATTTTGGGGCTACATTTTTTGACTTTTTCCAAGACTACTTAAGACTCCTTTTATGCAAAAACTCCTCTATAGTGTAGGGATTATCATCACGCTCCTTAGTTGTGTAAGTACCCAAGATAAATTATCCAACCTCGATGGTCATTGGCACGTCTGGACTGAAAGAGAATTGGTCATCTTCTTCAATAGTGCTCCAAGCTCTTATTTTTCAATAGATATACAAGACTCTACTGTCACCTGGTTTAGCAACAAACCTGGTTTTGAGAGACGAGGAAAAATTGACTACGACCGAAAAGAAATTTTGGGCGTTTTGTATGGCGACAATGATACCATTCAATTTGATGTAAAGCGCGATACTTTATTTTTATACAGCCGAAATGGGAAGCAAATTGGCTTAAGAGCCACCAAAGATGCTATGGACCAGGAATTGGATTTTTTTGCTACCTCCAAAATTCACTTGAATTTGCCTACAACAGCAGCAACAGACAGCATGGTCAACTATCGTTCAGTTGCGGGAAAAAGAACAGTCTATTGGGGAAAAGAAAAAACAAAGCTGAAAAACCAATCAGATGACTTTCAAATCTGGGTTTTGCACAATCGGCGTGTTACAGAATCTTTTGAATTTATTGATAAATACATTGAACGAACATTGTGTAAAGACAAGGTCTTGGTTTTCAATATTGAACAAAGCATTCCCCTATCCCAACTTTTTAAGTTCCTTCTAAAAATACGTGGGATGGATTGTCCCCTCGAAAAGATTTTTATTGGCTCAAAAGAAGTCATTTCAAATAAGGAAATCCAATTTTGGTACAATGAATTAACTCTGGAAGCCATGCTAGAAAATTACCATACAACCTATGCTCAATGGCAAGAAAAGTTTAAAAACGCTAACATCACTGAAAAAGACTTCTACTTCACCTTCGAAGCTTCTCTTCAGGATTATGTTTCAAATGATTATAAATTGCCCATGCCCAGAAATTATGTGGTTATCGAAGAAGTACCGGATTATTAAAACCGGTAGCAAAGCATGAATGCTCTACAACCCGCAAACAAAAAAGCCATTCCGAATTTCGAAATGGCTTTTCAATCTCAAATTTTAGAAGCCTATACCGCCACTGCTGTTTCTACAGCCTTCACAGGTACAATCCAGTTGAATGTATCTTCCCAGGTACCTGCACGCAATCCATCAATCGTTTCTTTCAGCATATTTCCAATGTGGCGATCTGCTACCGGAGGTAATTTTATCAAAGTGTCTTTGTATTGGATTTCATCTACATGAGCGACTACAGCAGCTGTTCCAGAGCCAAAACATTCTTGCAAGGTTCCATTTTGATGGGCTGCTATCACTTCATCAATACTAATGGGTCTTTCTTCTGTAGGTATTCCCTTTGATTTTAAAATATGTAAGAAACTATCTCTGGTAATACCCGGTAGAATGGTACCACTCAAATCTGGAGTGATGACGGTGCCATCAATAACGAAAAACAAATTCATGGTTCCAGCTTCCTGGATATATTTAAAATCAACCGCATCTAACCATAAAACCTGATCAAATCCTTTTTCGAGTGCTAGTTGGGCTGGGTACAAAGAACCAGCATAGTTTCCTGCTGCTTTGGCATCACCTGTACCCCCATCTGCTGCTCGTATATATTTGGTTTCGGCAAGAAGACGAACCGGCTTGGGGAAATAAGGACCAACTGGTCCGGTAAAAATGATAAACTTGTATTTTTGTGAAGGCTTAACACCGATAAATTCATCATTAGCGAACATAAAAGGACGAAGGTACAGTGCACTACCCTCTTTGGGAGGAATCCAGGCAGCATCCAAACCAACAAGTTGGTGAAGGGCTTCTACAAAAACTTCTTCAGGGAAGGAAGGCATACACATTCGGTGAGCAGAATAGTTGATTCGTTTGGCATGCTGTTCAGGTCTTAATAGGAGTGCATGGCCATCTACACTTTTGGAGGCTTTCATTCCTTCAAAAATAGCCTGCCCATAATGAAGCACCATAGATGCAGGATGCATTTGAAAGTAGCCAAAAGGTTCAATTCTGAAATCCTGCCATTGCCCGTCATAATAGTCTGCTACAAACATGTGGTCGGAGAAAGTCTTTCCGAAAGGAATGTTGTCAAAATCGAGGTTGGAGAGTCTGGAGTTGGAGGTTTTGGTAACAGAAATTTCAAAGTTCATCTTTTATAATTTTTTTACAAAATTAACTAAATTTATTCGACATTTGGAATTATTAAAGGTTTTTTCTTTAAATTTTTCAATAAATTTTTTAAAATGTTAGATTTTCAAAATGATATTCTGAATAGCAATTTATTGGACTTTCAAATATTTGCCCAGCTTGAATCCGAAAAATTGCAAAAACAAGCTGTTGGCGAAAACGAAAAAAAATTGTTGATTGTTTCTAATCACAACGAAAATGGAGCAGAATTGATTCAACTCCTACAAAAAATACTGGCGGCTGTACAACACGATTTGGCAAAAGATTGCTTGCACCTTCAATTACAATCCAATCAGCAATTTAGTTTTACAGAATTGTGTAAAAACCAGGACATCCAAACCGGAATTTTCTTTGGAATAATCCCTCAGCGCGCCGGCCTGAATTTTAATTTTTCCGCTTATCAACCTCTATTTTTTCAGGAAAAAACTTTTCTATTTGCACATGATTTAAAGGAAATCAACCAACAACCCTCATTAAAAAAACAACTTTGGGGAGCCTTGCAAGCTATGTTTTTGAACAAATAGACAGTGAGCAGTGGGCAGTGGGTTGGAGTTCTATTGCTAACACCATTTTGCTAGCCCTTGGCACAATGGTATCAGCAATACCCAGAACCCAGCAACCAGTAAACCAGTTACAACCATGCAAAAAATAATTTTCGCCACATCTAACCCTCACAAAGTCAGAGAAGTAAAGGAAATGCTAGAGGGACAATACGAAGTACTCAGTTTAAAAGACATTGGCTGCGAAGAGGAAATACCCGAGACCAGCCCGACCTTTGAAGGCAATGCACTCCAAAAAGCGCGATATGTATATAAAAATTTTGGCTACAACTGCTTCTCTGAAGATACCGGACTGGAGATAGATGCACTAAATGGGGATCCTGGAATATACACAGCACGATATGCAGGTCCAGACCGGAATGCACAAGCCAACATGGACAAGGCCTTGAAAAACTTACATGGAAAATCTAGCCGAGGCGCTCAATTTCGAACAGCAGTGGCCTTGATTATTGATGGAAAAGAACAGGTTTTTGAAGGCATCGTGAGGGGAAGTATCACCCACCAAAAATCTGGAGATGGTGGTTTTGGTTATGATCCTATTTTTCAACCAGAAGGTTATGATATTACTTTTGCGGAAATGGGGAAGGATGTGAAAAATGAGATCAGTCACAGAGGGAGGGCAATCAAAAAATTAATTGCCTTTTTGAAAGAGGGAACTGTTTCCTAAAAACAAAAACATGAATCACACCAAATTTTTCGATTGTATCTTAAATCATTGAATTCCAACTTAATATGTAATATACCTTTGTTGCGGGGTGCGAGTTGCGGGTTGATCAAATCCACAACTCGCACCCCGCAACAAATTGAATTTCAAAGAATTAAGTAAAGAAGATAAACGAAAGGTTTTTTATTGTCAAAATTCAGCCTGTCCTTTGGGGCAGGAGTGATTGGTTCTAATTTAAACTGTTTTTAATCAAAATTAAAATGAAAAAATAATAGAACCAATCACCCCTGCCTTTGGGGGGATGACGCATGTTTTTTGAAAATCATTTTTCTTTCTCAATAGAAGTTAGCTCTTAATTCCACACCAACCATTCTGGGTGGATTAACCGCCACATGGTCTCCAAATACGAAAGACCATGCATGTTGTATATAGGTAGATTCGGTAAGGTTTTTTCCCCAAATCGCCAGACTGAAACGCTCGTGTTTTGTAGAAATCGCCAATCGGGCATTTAAGACAGCTGTAGGCTCTCTTGCCAGGCTTTCCGTATTGAAAATGTCATTATAAGCCTTTCCAACATAGTTCAAATCTCCCCTCAACATCAATTTTAATTCTCGACCAATGTCCATGTGAAACTCAGGAGCAAACTTAAAAGTAACATCCGCAGCTTTGAAAGAGCGGTTTCCACTCAAATTGATGGTAGAACTGCCAAAGGGGTCATCTGGATTGGGAAATGGAAAGTCCTGATATTTGAGATTCAAGGCTCCAAGCGCAATATCTGTTCTAAAAAACTTACTCCAAATTCCCGTAAACTCCCCTTCAACCCCTTGTCCCTGAACGGTCTTGGCATTGCTCACCGCAATACTATTCCCCACTGCTACGACCTCTTGTTTATTTTTGAAATCCGTTACAAATGCTGCAGCATTGAATTGGAAACGATTGCCAGAACGCAACTTCAGACCTACTTCATAACTATTGATGAATTCAGGTTCGAACAAAAAGGCGACTCGATTGAGGTCAGGATCTGGAGAAAGACCTACATTAAATCCAGAAGCTTTAAATCCTCTCGAAAAGTTGACATAAAGTAATGCGTTGTCTGTGGTTTTAAAATCCATCCCCACATTATAAGTCACTACGCTATTGGTCGTATCTTTCATGATTGGAGTTGATTCCAAACCAATTGGCGGAGCCACCAAAGCCAAAAACGGAGAACCCAAAATGGGAATCGTAGGAACACAATTACATCTTTGCCAATATTCAATTTCTTTTGTCTCGTAGTTATATCGCAACCCTCCATTCAATCGAATTCTGTCAGAAATTTCATAGGAGCCACTTACATATGCTGCATAACTGGTCGAACTTACAATACTGCCATTAGAGGCTGATTCAGCATAATTGTCAGGCAAATCAACCGGAACCCCAAAGCTCGCTAGCAAGCCCTCCCAAACTGGTGCAATCCCCGGTTTACCTGCCAGGGTATCCTTATTCGATAACTCTTCTTGTAAATAGTACACTCCAGCTATGTAAAATAACTTTCGATTCTCCCTTGGAGTTGTGATCCGCAATTCCTGACTAAGTGTTTTAATGCCTGCATCTTTTCCAAAAACAGCTGCATCCACTGTAGTGGCGTCAAAATCACGTAAAAAGGCAGATGTGGAGCGATTAAATGCCGTAATAGATGTTATTTTGTGAATGTTGCCCAGGTTATAATCCAACCTCGCAGTACCACCATAACTTTCGCGATTAAAAAATACATCTTCCTCATTTTGGTGTACCTTCCGATCAAATTGATCCATCTGGGAAGCATCTATTGGTAGTCGATTCAAACTATCATCTGGTACTTTATAATCAATGGTAAAGTCTGCTCTTTGGTCCGTGGCATAATTTCCGGTAAGTAAAACTTCCAGTTTTTCTGATGGCTTAAACAATAAAGAAGCTCTTCCACCGTAAAACAAAATACCATTTTCATCTCCGACTTTTTCATTTCTTTCTAAAAGCCAACCATCGCGCTTTCTAAAGGCACCAGATAGTCTAAGCGCCACTTTATCCTCCACCAATTCTACATTCGCCTTTCCTCTGGTTTGAAAGTATTGAAAGTTTCCGGCATTGAGTTCAATTGAGCCATAATTGCCGAATTTGGGCTTTTCAGAAATGATATGGAGCACTCCTCCTACAGTATTCTTGCCAAAAAGGGTTCCCTGAGGGCCTCTGAGTACTTCCACTCTTTGAATATCTATCAGGGTTTGATTGAAATTGAAGGAGCGGGAATAGAATACGTCATCAATGTATAGTCCTACAGAATTCTCAACCCCGAGATTGGTAAAATCAGATGCCAGACCGCGTAAGGAAAAAGTCGCTCGACTCGGCAAATAAGCATCAGTAATTAAATTTGGAATCGCCTGTAGCGCTTCTTCCGTATTCGAAACAGTTCGTTTCTCCAGGTTTTCAGCATCTAAAACGGTAGCCGCTACTGGAACATCCTGAAGTTCCTCTTCCACTTTATTTGCTGTTATGGTGACATCCTTCAAGGTCAGTGGATCAGGTTCCAATTCAAAATCTTTGAATATGGTCTCCCCGTCATCAATTGGCAGCAGTTCTACAATTTCGAAATTGTCTCTGTACCCTAAATGAGTAACCACCAGTATTAGCTTTTGTGGTTGGCTTGGTGCAGGGGTAATGATATAATAATCCCCTTTTTCATCAGAAACTGAAACCAAATTGGTTCCTTTCAAACTAATAAATGCTCCAATGAGTGGCTCATTATTCGTGACATCTTTTATCTTGCCTTGAATGATTGCCTGAGCACTTAATAGATATGGAATTACTAATATGATAAATAATGATAAGTATCTTCTCATCGCAAAAAGTGGTATGCCCTGTAAGGACGAGTTAATAAATTGTGTTTCAATAATATGGTCAGTACTAGCTAGGAGGTAGTTTTCTAATAGATTTTTGGAAGGAATAAATGCTTTTCTTACTTTTTCCCTAAAAAAATGGTCAGGCTCAAGAAAGCCTGACCATTTTTTTATTTTAATTGCCAGAACTTGAGCCAGCTGGTTCAGTCATTTCAGTTTCATTGCTAGCTACTCTAAATTCTACTCGCCGATTAATGCGATGCCTCCCTTCGGCCAGATTGCTTGCTTCACCCCTGTAGTTTAATATAAGCGATCCTCTATCTACTTTTCCATTTTCTGTCAAATGATCGATTACCGCTTTTGCTCTTTGGTAGGATAAGCGAGTATTGTACTCTTCTGAGCCAGTTTGATCGGTGTGTCCAATTACGACAAACTTCATATTTGGATTGGACTTAATCATCTCGGCTACATTCGCTAAGGTTCCATAATCATTATCCTGAATAGTATAGCTATCCAAACCAAAATAAATAGTTGGCATATACCAGTAAGAAATAGTAGATGTGGCCGGTGGCGTTTCAGTTTTAGGCTGAAAATTCTTTAGCTTTTCATCTATCATTTTTTCCACATCATCCATGACATTGGGCACTTCGGCTACACCTTCTGAATTGGTGGTATATTGAGGCGGAGAGTAAGGTTCCTTGTCTTCATAATCCCTCAATCCATCGCCATCACTGTCCAGCGCAATTCCTTTGGCGCTGACAGCAGCACCTTCAGGAGTATCTTCTTCTTCATCCAACATATCAATGACTCCATCACCATCCGAATCATTAAATGTAACTCGGGCATCTTTTAATTTATCGATATCCGCAAGAACAGCATCCAGCGGATTGAGCCAATAAAGTGGTTCCATATGGGTTGCAGGATTACCAAGGTTGAAGTTCAAACGGACACTCGTATAATTGAGTACATCTCTAAAGGTACTCCTGTCTTCCGAATTGGTAATAGTGGAAACTACATCAACCAAATCTCCACGTTTTCCAAAAATAAACATGGCTTTGTGCTCCAAACCTATATTCACTCGGTTATTGATTCTAAAACCTATTCCAGCTCCAATTTCTCCATGTCCAACTACCTCATTTTCGGTTTTTTCATCTGTAGGTTCCCCATTTCGGGTCAGGTCGGCTTCAAATCCATTTACTCCAACTCCAGCCAATGCATACAAATTGGTCTTTCGCTCTCCAAGATTCCATTTTAAATTATTGAGTGAAGCAATGCCTTGCAAGGATCCTGAATACCAGGTATTGGTAAATCCCCGGGTATTGCCTTCATCCTCCCCATTGGCTTGTCCATACATTAAATCAAGTCTTAGAGAAAAAACATAATCCAAAGCCCGACGGAAATGAATACCTCCGGCATAACCAGGAGTAAAATCGATGTTTCCAGCTGAGAAAAAATGTCCACCATGAAGTCCAACTTCCCATGAGTGATCAGTCGGAGCGGTGGATATGCCTGTAGTCGGGTCATTCGTGTCTTGAGCAGTTGTGCTGAAGATGGCCCCGAAGGCAAATACGAGAAGTATTGCGATTCTCTTCATAGTGCAAGTTTTTATTATTCGATATTTTGAGTTCTCTATTTCTTTGTCAATCGTCAGGGTTATAGGTTTATTCATAATTATTTGATTTTCAGCAAAAAGAGAAACTGTTGGCATATCATTTTTGATTATTCCATTGCTGCTTTTCTCTTCCTATTTTTTTTATTCCAATCTTATCATTAATGGTTCGTGAGTGATCCCTTCAGGTATTTTTGAGAATTTTTTTCCTTCGCAAAGCTCTATTTTATAATGACTTTTCAAAGGTTTTTGATGGGGATCAAGGGCATTCTCTCTCTGAAAATCTGTTGTTACAAATATTAAACTTTCAAAATAATTAATACTAAATTTACCAATATTAGCTTCTCAATTGAAGCAAAACTATATTTTTTAATGCATTTTCCATGCAGAAAATACGCTAAAAAAGACATATTTTTTTTACGTATAAATGAATTTAAACGAGGAGGGATTTTAATTTCAAAAAAGAGGTTTTTCGCAATAAATACTTAGCCCAAGCCGAAAATATAAACAATCAAAAATTCGGCTTGGGCTAACCTCATGAAATTTTTATCGAATGGACTGCTAATGTAGCTTAAATATCGGTTTAATTCTTTATCGGAGATACAAGATTTTTACTAAAATCAAATTTTCGGTGTTTTTACTTAATGATTATATGGGGTGTATCATAAAGCTTCTAACTTAATGCTCGAAAAATTAGTCATCTCAATGAATCTCAAACAGAACTTTGAGGTGACTCTTATCCTTGTAATCAATGTTGACGTACAAAACTTCCTCCATCCAACAATTGTCCATCCAATCGTTTTAATTGGTAATAGAATGTACCAGAAGGAATATGTTTTATATCAATCAAATTCAATTTTTGATTAATCTGCTGACTTTGAAGCAACTGCCCACTTGAACTGTAAATGGAAAATTCGACCAGCTCTCCCTCTAAATTTTCCCCAAATTCAACAGTTACAAAATCTGCTGCAGGGTTAGGAAACAAATTAATTTTGTATTTTGAGAATAGTGGCACCCTGATTCCACTGGCCAATTGAAATTCCATTGCATCAAAATAAATTTGATTTCCTGGGTTGGTTAAGCCTGGTTCTTCCAGACCTGGATCGACCAGGTAACTAGAAGAAAAGTTGATTTGAAGTTCATCTGGAGTTTCATTTGAGAGGTATGTGAAATCTGCTTCAAACATGGTGTAATTAGCTTCAACACCTGACCATTCCCAAGAACCAATACCTAGTGTATCTTGCTCATCATTGGCTAATAAAAGGCAGATCACCCGTGCAATATCGTTTCCTTCAATATTGCCTTTGTAATAGCCACGCATTTTTTCTGGTCTTTCTGTAAAATCCATTCCCAATGCAGGGTTCATGGGATCGGCAATATTGAAGGTGCCAATTGCAGCCCAAGCCGAAAATTCACCATTAGGAGTCTCTAATAATAATGAAGAAGAACCTTCATACGCATCGCTACTTTGAGAAGCTGAGGTAGGAGCGCCTTGAATTGCTCGAACCTGTGAGGTAAAATAACCATCAGGAAATGCCACTAAACCTGGTATCAAAACCGTCCAGTCTTCCATACCTCCATTTGGAAATTCCTGGGCATGACTAAAGGAAAAAAGAAAAATTGCAAGGATAGCTGTAAAGGTGTTTTTCATAAATAATAAATTTTATGGTAAGGTTAGGAAAAAAGCGTTTCGAACAAGAATTATCTAATTCCTTCTGGTGGCAACATCTCCATATCTCCTTTTGACCGTCGTATCTCTACCCTCCGATTCACTTCATGTAGCCCTTTCATTAGCGTAGATTTTTCGCCTTTCCACTTCAAAATTAAATTATCTCTCAATACGCCAAAATTCACCAATTGATTGACTACAGACAAAGCACGCTTATAAGACAAACGATTGTTTGCTGCTTCAGAACCTGCTCTGTCTGTATGCCCAATAACGACAAATTTTTCTTCCGGATTCTCCTTCATGACTTCCGCAATGGTCAATAAGGTTCCATGATCTATTGAGCTGATTTCTGTACTTCCAGCTTCAAAGTATATATTGGGCAAATACCAATTGGATGTTTTGGTTTCAATTATGGGAGCAGGAGGCTTTGGAAATTCAATTTTTGAAATTTCATCTCGCACAATTGCCCTTACATCTTCTTCTACTTTTTGTACATTTTGTTTGGCTACGCCATAGGCATCAATAGGAAAACCTGGAGGTGAATACGGTTCCCTATCTCTAAAATCAGGAATACCATCCAAATCTCCATCTTTTGTTACTCCTTTTGTATCTACAATTGCCCCTTTTGGTGTATTGGGTTCCCTGTCTACAAAATCGACCACACCATCATCATCGCTGTCTTCCATGCCTGTCAGTTTTTCTTTTATTTCATCAAGTTCTGCATAGATGCCATCCATTGGGTTTATCCAATACTTAGGCTCTGGTTCATCATGGAATTTATGAAAATTCAAATTGAGATGGATATTTGAATATTGTAAAACATCTGAAAATGTACGACGGGCACTGTTGGCCGTTTGAGTTCTAAAACCATCAATCAAATCTCCCCGATCACCAAAGGGAATAAAGGCTTTGTGCTCTAAGCCTAAGTTGGCTTTTGGTCCTATTCTGAATGAAAATCCTGCACCTACCTCTCCATGATAACTCACCTTTCCTCCTATTTCCTGGATAGGCGATGCCTCGTCCTCAATCTCCACCGTAAAATAGTTGACCCCCATTCCTCCCAGAAAATATAAATTGGTCTTCCGTTCTTCGTCTCTTTTCCATTTCATATTATTTAAGGTAACCGCACAAAGAATAGAAGCTGAAAGCCAATCCGTATTAAAATTTCGAACATTGCCTTTATCTTCTCCCCGAACTTTTCCATAAAACATATCACCCCTGATAGAAAACACATAATCCAGGGCCCTCCGAAAAGTCAAGCCTGTTCCAAGTCCCGGCAGATAGTCTACATTGCCCACCGAAAAAATATGTCCTGCGTGTATGCCCAATTCCCAGGTAGGGATAGTGTCCTTTTTTTTCACTTGAGCTATCAAGGCACTATCGATATTCTCCTGGGAAAAAAGCGATGTCCCGGAAATAAAAAGAATAATTGCTAAAACGTGTAGAACTCTCATAGTCTTTGTTTTTAAAAAGGTGTGGCGGGCATCATTTCTGTTTGAAACAACTTCTCAATAAAAATTAGCTCTCAGCTCCACACCGATCAATCTAGGATTATTTAAGGCAACCAAATCGCCAAAGGCGAATGTCCAGCCATGTTGAATATACGTTTTGTCTAAGATATTTTTTCCCCATAGCGCTACCTCAAATCGTTTATTTTTCGTAGAAACACCCAATCGGGCATTTAAGATACCGGTTGGCGCTCTCGCTATGGTTTCTGTATTGAATATGTCATTATAAATTTTTCCAACAAAATTGTAATCTGCTCTCAACAACAAATTCAGTTCTCTTCCCAGGGGAAAATGGAATTCTGGTGAAAATTTAAAGGTAAAATCTGGTGCTTTGAATGCCCTGTTTCCACTTAAATTAATAGTATCCGTGGGCAATAAAGTACCTGGATCTACAGAATTGGGGTCTACAAATGGGAAATTGGTATACTTCATATTTAAAGCCCCCAGCGATACTTCTGTTTTAAAAAACCTATTCCACACCCCTACAAATTCTGCTTCGATTCCCTGTCCCTGTACAGCCTCGGCATTGGAAACAAAAATGTTGTTACCAACTGCTACTGCCTCTTGTTTATTGATAAAATCGGTGACAAAAACTGCAGCATTGAAAAGGAATCGGTTTTGCATCTTCAACTTTATCCCAAACTCATAGCTATTGATAAATTCTGGTTTGAATATAAATGCCCGATCAAAAACCACGGAATCTCTTGCAAAAACTACATTAAAACCAGAGCCTTTAACCCCCCTTGAATAATTGACATACAACAAAATATTATCAGTGGTCTTAAAATCCATTCCTATATTTCCAGTTACAACACTATTCGAAGTATCTCTTGAAATTGGATTATCCATGGCTCCAATTGGTTGGTTGATGAATGCAATTGGGAAAGTAGTAATGACATCCTGCCAATAATCTGCTGTTTTATCTTCATAGTTATAGCGCAATCCAGCATTCAACCTGATTCTATCAGAAAATTCATAGGAAGTATTCAAAAATGCGGCATAGCTGGTAGAACTATTTCGCCCATGGTTAATTGCAACTTCTTCATAGCTGGGGGGCAAATCCAGACCAGGAAGGTTTCTAACTACTCTAAAAACATGTTCAGCAGCTTCATTTGCCAGCAACTCATCGTCGTTATTGATTTCTTCTTTAAGGAAAAAGGCACCAAGAACATAAAAGAACTTTTGATTTTCCCGGGGTGTCGCAATTCTGATTTCCTGGCTTATATTTTTGGTTTCCAGGTATCTTCCATTACCAAAAGCGTCAAAGGAAGTTCCATCAAAATCACGATAGGCATCTGTAGTTGAAGTATGGTAAGCTGTTACACTTGTAAGGGTGTGTCGATTACCAAGTTTGATGTCCAATTTTCCATTGACACCAAATAAATCTCTTTTAAATCTCCGGTTATCGTCATTAATGTTACCCCTTCGATCAAAGTGATTTTGTTCTATTTTGTCCACAGGCAAAACATCACCAGTTTCAGGGGTTTTATAATCTGTTCTGATATCTGCCCTTTCGTCTTTTGAAAAAGAGCCTTTCAGGTTAAAAGTAATATTATCATTTGGTTTAAAAAGCAGGGAAGCCCGCCCACCATAAAAAAGTATGCCGTTTTCTTCAGCAATTTCTGGATTTTCCATGAGCATCCATCCATCTCTTTTTCTATAAGCTCCAGATACTCGCAGAGCTAATTTATCTTTAACAAGCATGGTATTTCCTTTGGCGCGCACCCGCAAATAATTAAAATTGCCAGCATTTAACTCTATCGCTCCAAAATTTGCCATTTTGGGTTTCTCCGGGATAATATGCAATACGCCACCAATAGAGTTTTTCCCAAAATTTGTTCCCTGAGGACCTCTCAACACCTCTACCCTTTCAATATCCATGATGGAGGAATTAAAATTAGCTGATCTTGAGTAGTATACATCATCTATATACAGACCAACAGAATTCTCAACTCCAACATTCGTGAAATCTGATGCCAGACCTCTCAATGATACCGATGTCTGACTGGGCACATAGCCTTCAATCACCAAATTTGGAACAGACTCGAAAGCCTCCTCTACATCTGCTACCGTTCTTTTTTGCATATTTTCTGCTGTAATCACAGTTGCAGCAATTGGAACATCTTGCAATTCTTCTTCTACTTTATTTGCAGTAACTGTAACATCTTTAAGGGTAAGCGGGTCGGGAGACAAAACGACATTTCTTTCTATGCTTTCGCCATCGTCAACCGGCATCAATTCAAGGACTTCCAAATTATCGTGATAACCTAAATGGCTAACGGATAAAACCATTTTGGTTCCTTTGTTTACAGAAGGAGCGATAATTTGAAAGGAACCATCTGTACTGGAAACGGTGGTTAATTGGGAGCCTTTTATAGAAACAAATGCTCCAATGAGGGGCTCTTCATTGGTGGCATCAGTGATTTTTCCAAAAATAATGGTTTGAGCGGATAAATAATTGAGGCAACAAATTGAGATAATTAAAAAAAGTGCTCTCATTAGTTTAGTGTTTTGTTTTTTGTGAATTAAGTGTTTGAAACTCCGAAATGCCTTCTACATTAATTTCCGGGCTTCGGTGCTGCCATTTCAACTTCATCTCCGGCAACTTTCACTTCTACTCTTCTATTTACATCATACATACCTTCTACCAGGTTATTATCTTCTCCCTTCCATTGCAATAGGAGCCGCTCCCGATTGATTTTGTGTTTTTCAACCAAATAATTGATTACAGAGAGAGCCCTCTCATACGATAATTGATTATTTCTAACTGCAGACCCGGTGACATCCGCATGCCCTGTAATGACAAACTTCAATTTGGGGTTTTCCCTAATAACCTTTCCAATTGCAGCGACCTTGCCATAGTCAGAGGCTTGGACCTGCGTACTTCCAGAAGGGAAATATATAGTTGGCAAATACCAGGAGACAATTTCTACTTTGGATTTTTCTGTTTCATCCTTTGCAGGCAACAATTCCTTTAGTTTTTCTTCCACCAATTTATTAACCAGTGCATCAATATCCGGCAATTGGGCTACACCTTCATCATCAATTTCAAAGCCCCCCATGGGAGAGTAAGGCTCTTTATCTTCATAATCCTTCAAGCCATCCCCATCACTATCTACCGCAATCCCTTTTACATTCACCGGCGCCTCTTCGGGTGTGGCTTCCTCCTCATCCAATTGATCGATCACTCCATCAGCATCCATATCGCTCATGTTCACCCTTGTATCTTTTAATAAAGTAACATCATTGATAATCGTCTCAAGTGGGTTCAGCCAGTAAAGTGGTTCGGTATTCGAAGAGGACTTACCTATGTTAAAATTAAATCGAACATTGGAATAGTTGAGAATGTCGCTAAAGGTTCGACGGTTGGAGGCATTGCTGGTTAAAGTTTCCGTTCCATCAATTAAATCAGAGCGATTTCCCATCACCGCAATAGCCTGATGTTCAATAGCTATATTTATTTTTTCGTTAATTCTAAAGGCAATACCAGCACCCAGGTTTAAATTCAGGGCGAGGTCTGTTCCTATTTCCCCAATCTTTTCTCCGTTTTCCTCTATACTTACATCAAATGTATTGAGTCCCACTCCGACCAGGGTATAAAGATTGGTTCTTCGTTCTCTCATATTCCATTTCAAATTGTTGAGAGCGGCTACAATATGAGCAGTACCTGAATAGAAATTATTTGAGAAACCATTTAAATTTCCATCATCTTCCCCATTTGCCGAGCCATACAACAACTCTAAACGAAGTGAAAAAACATGATCAAGTGCCCTTCTTGCGTGAATGCCAACTGCGTAGCCTGGAACAAAATCAATATTGCCAGAACTGAAAAAGTGGCCTCCGTGTAAGCCAATTTCAACTGAATGATTTTTGGGGTTGTAATAATTAAAGGATGAACCGCTTTGAAATCCCTCTTGCGCACCAAGGAAGGATAACAACCCCAATGATAAGATTAGTTGTGTAGTAGCTCTCTTCATAGTGAACGTTTTTGCTGAACAGCTTCCATTTCGGTTTGGGTGCGAAGCTTATCAGATTGGGCGTAATAAGTAGTGAAGTTGTCTAAAGTTTTTGTTTGAAGATGAAAATGATGGATTTTTTGTCATGTATTCAGAATATTTTGTCCGAAGGACTCCTTTGGAGAAGGCATAGCAGCGCTACGGCTGAAAAATTTTCTGAATACAGGGCGGAAAAGACGAGTTTTCAGCCCAAATGAAAAACTTTAGACAACTTCAGGATATTATGGGGAATGAAACCAGTAGTAATAAGGAAATAGCGATAAGGCTGCGAGCTGGGACGTGGAGCAAATCTAGTTTTTTCTCCTTCTTTTTTCAAAGCTAAAGAGTAGTATTTTTCAAATATTTTTAATTGTTATAAAACTTAGTTACTATCTAAAAAACAAAATAAATTCAAGCCTCAAGTTTTTGCTTTAGGTATTTATGCGTAGAGTAATATTTTAATACCTAATATTGAATAAAAACTTGTTTTATTTATTAAAAAAATATGTGTTTCATCCTTTGGTTTTTCAGGAATTATTCTGGATAATTGCCTTAAGTTCTTGTAATACAAATACTTATGTTCTTTTAATTATTGATTGTTAAACTTTTACATTCCAATAATTAACTCATTTTAATTTTTCAGATTTATTCCAACCCATTCTATTTTATTTAGAGTCTCCCATCAGTATTAAACCTTTTGAAAAACAACCAGGATCTATGATATTCTAAGCCATAGCTTTTATATCCTTAGGTTCATTTTATGGAGCACTAAACATACAATAAGAATATTCGTCATTACATGGACTTAATAATCTAAAGTGGTAGAAAACAAAAACAACTGATTAAACACCGCCCTAAATTTCTAGATGACCCGGCGACCGCCGATACTCTAAATTGTCCTAATCAAAATTAAAATTACTTGAAGCGTCTCCCGTGAGTTTGCTTTCAGATAATAATGACTGTTTATTATCCGTAAAGTCAAATTTATGAAAGATTTTAAGGCTTCAGTTTACAACTTGTCCGAATCCGTATCCCGTATTGTTTTGATGTAAAACTTATTTCTTTCGCCTGCGCGAAAATTAAACTTTAGTATTTGCAGGAATATCTCAAACTCAAACACTTTTAAACACAAAACTGCAAATACTAATCAACGGAATTATTAAAACAAAAAACAAAAACTATGAAGAAACTCAACACCTTCAAATTCTGGTGTGGCAGTTTGATTCTTCTGCTAGCATTTACATTAAACGCTCAGGATATTCACTACTCCCAGTTCAATAACTCCCACGTCAATCTAAATCCTGGACTTACAGGAGTTTTTAATGGAGACATGCGTTTTGCCAGCAATTTCAAACCTCAGTGGCACTCCGTCCCAGTCTCTTATCTTCAATTTTCCACTAGCCTGGATGCCCGTTTTAATAAAGAAAAGAACGGTCCTTTAGCAGCAGGATTATTTCTTGATTATGATCAGGCGGGAGATTCACATCTAACCTATGCTCAATTTAGTTTCACAGGATCTTATTCTGTGAAATTCGATAAGAAGATGCGCAATTTCATGACTATTGGGATCACAGGAAGTGCAATTCAAAGGTCATTCAATACTTATCAATTATACTTTCCCGATCAATTCGTCAACGGGGAAGCCTGTCCAACCTGCCCGACTGCAGATCTTTTCGATAAAACAAAAGTGGTCTTTGGTGATGTTTCGGCAGGCATCAATCTTCACCTCGCTGCACCATTCGATCGTTCCAGCCTGGACGTTGGGTTCGGAATATTCCACCTAAGTGAACCAACCAAATCTTTCTTCGACAATGCAGAAGTAAAATTGGAACGCAGGTATAGTGTGTATGCCATGGGCAACAAAGTGGTAAATAGCCATATGGACGTGACATTTTACGCAACTGGACAATTACAAGGACCTTATAAGGAGATATTATTTGGTACAGGTGTGAGACACTTCCTGGTCAGCAGACCCACAAGAGTTGCAGCGATCGATGCAGGTGTCTATTACAGACTCAATGATGCCATCATTCCTTATATGGGATTCCACTACAATGGCTGGAAAATCACCTTTAGTTATGATGCCAATCTTTCTCAATTTAGAGAAGCAACACTAGGCTTTGGAGGATTAGAGGTTTCTGCGATTTACATCATCACTGAAGTTCCATTTAAATCCTACTGTCCACATTGCCCAGCATTTTTATAAGAAAAGAAATAGCCTCACTCGGTTTTGGTTAACTAAGGAAGAAAAAAAGAGCACCAGCAACCAGCAACCAGTAACCAGCAAACAGTAACCAGCAACCAGTGACCAGCAAACAGCAACCAGTAACCAAGACCCCAGTAAACCAGCAACAAGAAAACCATACACCGAAATAAATTTTTAGAAAACTACACTCAAACCTTACCGTTATGACATTTAAAAAACACCTGATGACGGCGCTGATACTAGCGTTTGTCTGCCAATGGGGGGCTACACAATCCCTTCGAGCTTACGTCTCGAAAGCGGAGGAAGCTTACGAGGTTAGAAATTATTCCTCAGCACTTGCCTATTACGAAATCGTATTAGACGAGGAGAGCGATCGTTTGGATGCGCTGTATTATGGCGGCTTGTCTGCCCATAATTTGCGCTCCTATAAGGTCGCAGAAGAATACTTTGAAAGAATTCCAGAAGCAGAGCGAAAAGAGGAATACAAAATGACCAATTATTGGTTGGCAACCGTAAAAAAGAGCCTGGAGAAATTTGATGAAGCGATAGAGCTATTCGATACTTATGCCAATACGCCAGGAGGAAGTTTAAAATCTCAAAGAAGGGCCAGAACTGAGATTCAAAACTGTGAATGGGCAAAAAAAGCGATGGCACAACCTGTAAAGGTAGAAGTCTATCAGTTGCCAGAAACCGTAAATTCCTATTATTCAGACTATGGACCATTCATCGTTGGGGATACGATTTATTATACATCAACTTCAAAAACCAGGATTGAATTAGGTAAGAAGAAGAAAAAGAAGAAGAAAAAACGCAAAAAACGAGCGAAAAAGAAAAACAAGCATGTAGAGTACAAATTGGTTACAAAAGTATTTAGATCCATCAATGGCGAAGAAGGTCGACCTATTCGCCAAAACTCAAGAGCTGCCAATACTTTCACTGCCAATTTCGCTATGAATGCTGAAGGTAACAGGATGTACTATTCAATATGTGAGCAATTGAACCAGGGACAAGATTTCCGTTGCGATTTGTATTATCGGGAAAGAATGCCAGGAAGAGATTGGGGACGTGCCAATAAAATTCAGGAACCAGTCAACTTACCTGGTTCTTCTTCCACTCAACCTGCTGTTGGTTGGGACTCTGAAACTGGACAGGAATTGTTGTTTTTTGTTTCAGACCGCGCTGGTGGAAAAGGCAATATGGATATATGGGTCAGTAAAGTGAGCAGTACAGGTAGAATATCAAGTCCTGAAAATCTAAAGGAAGTAAATTCAGATGCGGATGAATTGACTCCATTTTTCGACCCACACAATCAGACCTTGTATTTTAGTTCTGACGGCCGACAAAATTTGGGTGGTTATGATATTTTTAGAACCATTAAGGGCGAAAAAGGATGGGGTGAGATTGAAAACATGGGCTATCCGGTCAATACGAGTTTTGATGATTTATATTACATCGTCGACCCTTTGACCTCAACTGCATACATCGCCTCCAATCGAGCAGGTTCATTGTGTATCAGCCCTGATCGGGATTGCAACCTGCACGATATTTATCAGTTGACGCATCACCTTAGTTTATCCGTTTCTGCCTTTAATGAGATTGATTTTTCAATGTTGTATGGCGCAACTGTTCACATAAAAGATTTGAATAAGGGCATTACAGAGGAATACATCATGGGCAATGATGAGTATAAAATTGATTTGCCATTATTTCCAAGTAGAGAGTATAAAATTGAAATTTCGAAAGGAGGTTATCACCCCGGTTATTTGGAAGTAAATACCAACGACTTATTGGATGAAGGAGAACCTAAAAAATATGTCTTCTTAAGACCGTCTAGTGAATTGGTACTCAGAACCTTTAGCGCCCAAACAAGAAAACCAATTCAGGACTTGCAAGTGGAAGTAAGGGACATGAAAGATAACATCAGTCAAAAATACACAATTAGTTCTGGGGAATTCATGGTCAGAATTCCTATTCAAACAGACAGGGAATATGAAATCATTGGTTTGAAAGAGGGGTATGATGATAATCCGCATGTCCTTTCCTTCAAAGGATACGAATCTCAAAAAGTATTGACAAGGGATTTATTCTTAGACATTGAAGGAACAAATGCCAACACTGAAGCCTTGAGCAAAGTCAATACACCGACTAAACAGGAAAGTAAAGTAGCAGTCCAAAATAACAGACCAGCTGTTCAGCCTAAAAAAGCGACACCTGTGCCTCCTCCTGCTACAAGTAAAAAAGCTGTGCCAGTTCCACAACAGCCGAAAATGGCTGTCAATGAAATAGAAGAGGACATTTTCCCAATTACTTTGTATTTCGACAATGGCGCTCCTCACTACAAAATGCATCCCAATACTTCTTATGGAGCTACCTTCGAAAGGTATCTCAAGAAGAAACCGAGATTTGAGGCCGGATATGCTTCTGGATTAACTGGAAAAGAAAGGGAAAATGCCAAACTTGAAGCCTCCCAATTCTTTGAGGAGGAAATAAAATCAGGTTATTATGCTTTGGTAGACCTATCAGATTATCTCCTGACCTTACTGGAAGGTGGAGAAAAAGTAAGATTGGCAGTAGAAGGGTATACCAGTCCTTTGGCAAACGCAAAGTACAATGAGGCTTTGGCCCGCCGAAGAATCAAAACGGTTATCAATCATTTTAAATATTACAAAAGTGGAGCTTTCAAACCCTATTTGGGCAATGGCAAGTTGATCATTAATGCCACACCCTATGGTGAAGAAAAAGCTGCCACAGATATTAGTGATAATAAATCTGATGTACGGTCTTCAATTTATAGCCCAAAGGCTTCTAAAGAAAGAAGAGTTGTCGTAACAGGTGTAAGAGTCAAAAACAAAAATGAAGACACCTCTGACGCTAGTACATCATTGAATGAATAACACTCGGGGACCTGTTTGCCTGGATGCTGGTCTCTGGAATCACTCATAAAAAACACCAGAAGAGAGAGAGGTTTGAGTTTTAATAATTCCAATTGCACCCCAAAGCCCCTTCTCGAAGAATAATCGCCTTTCTGGCCCAAAGGACTTGTTCTTCGAAACTGTGAGGGGCTTCGGGTGCGTGGAATAGAAAGCTTTAAACAATAGCGAGCTCTTGTTTTTGCTTTCCTCAATCTCTCTCCTTCATAGGGATTGAGAATTTAATAAGCTACTCATTATGACGCAGATTTTTTGTTTTCTGAGAAATTTTAACAACCCGCACCTAGCCATAGCTAAGTAAGGATTTGTAAAAGTTTCTCAGGAAGCAAAAGGGCAAGTCAGAGTGAGTTGGTTATTATATTCTAAATCCCACGCTTAAAAACAGTACGCACATGAAACCGAGAATGTTACTAAACAATTCTGGTCTTAAATCTCATCTATGGCAATCAGGAGTATTCATGATGTTTTTCTTTATGTTGATAGGATTGAACCTTCCTGCTCAAATTACAGTAACCATAGACTACTATGCCTCCGCTGGTTGTAGCAATAATAACGGAAATGCTACAGCAAATGCCACAGGAGGAACACCTCCATATACTTATCAATGGAGTTCTGGCGAAAACTGGCAATCTATTGCGAATGTTGGTCCAGGCAACCTTTCCGTTACCGTAACCGATTCCAACTGGGGAACAGGCTCTGCTAATATGAATATCAATATTCCAGATCCCCTGGATGTGACTGTAGACGGGGGGGATTATGACTGTTGGAATGACAATAACTCAATGACCGCAATGGTCACAGGAGGGACAGCTCCCTTCAATTTTAATTGGAGCAATGGCTCAACTAGTCAATCTTTGACTAATCTGAACCAAACTGATTATTACTTCGTAACCGTTACAGATAGTAAGGGCTGTGTAAAAGTTGCTGGAAAATCTTATGTGGAACCGATGGCTCTAGAGGTTAATTCCATCGACGGAACTTGCTTTGGAGCCTGTGATGGAAGTATCAATGTAGCGGTTGAAGGTGGAATCGCACCTTTCTTCTTCCAATGGGACTATGGCTTTCAGCCCAGCAGCCAAATTCAAACTGTTGCCCCTTTTGGGGATTATAATGTAACGGTAACTGATGGAATGGGCTGTACAAAAACTGCATTTGGGCAGGTTAATGAACCCGACGATATTGTAATTGCAGTGGATATCGCCACTCCTTGTAATGATGGCTCAAACGTTGCAGCTGCTGTCACTGGTGGAACACCTCCATATAACATCACCTGGAACAATGGCACCAATGGTCCCAATGCTTATTTAAATACCGGAACCTGGTTTGTAAAAGTGATTGACGCCAATAATTGTGCAAAGGAAGAAGAAGTACAAATCATGAGTGCCAGCAATTTGAATCTTCAGGTTTCTGCTACCAATGCCAATTGCCAAACCAATATGGGACAGGCAACTGTTGATATTGTAGGCGGAAACAGCACTTATACCTACGAATGGAGCAACGGTGCCCTCGATAAAACGGTAACCGACCTGCAACCAGGTGATTATACCGTCACAGTAAGCAATGCTGGAGGATGTACAGAAGTTGCTCAAGTCACCATTGAAGAACCAACAGAGATAGAAATAGATTCATACACGACTACTCCTTCTGGCTGTCATGGCGATAATGGAACCGCCACAGTGAATCCAATAGGAGGAACTGGTGCATACTATTTCAACTGGAACGACCCACTCACTCAAGGTGGTCAAACTGCTTACCAACTGGCTCCGGGGACTTATTTAGTGACTGTAACAGACGATGCTGGATGCTCAGGTACGATGGAAATAGAGGTACCTGACGAGTCTATAGACGTTGTGGTTGACATCACCAATGCATCTTGTGAAGATACTCCTTCAGGAAAGTTGGAAACTTCGATTTCCAGCGGAGGAACCGCGCCTTTTACTTATGCATGGAGCAATGGTCAGACGACACCTAATTTAACAGCTGTCCCTGCAGGATGGTATGGAGTAACCATTACAGATGCGACTGGTTGCACCGAAGAGCAGATGGTAGAAGTCCTGGACGAATCTATGCAGGTTGATATTGAAATCACCAATTTGGGATGTTTTGGCGCTGATGATACTGCACTTGAAACAGTTATCGAAAATGGACAGGCTCCCTTCACTATTCAATGGAGCAATGGCACTCAAGCAGCTGCTATAGGAAGCTTGCCAGAAGGTAACTACACCGTAACTGTAACAGATGCAGCAGGCTGTGAGAAAGAAGCTGACGTTCTAATTTCGACTCCTGAAATTGAGGTAAACATGGATATGACCAATGAGTCTTGCGAAGATGCTGCCAATGGCACAGCTCAGGTGGCTGTAGCAGTAGGAGGAACTGCGCCTTTCGCCTATGCCTGGAGCAATGGTGAGACTTCCGAAGCGGTTGCCAACTTGACAGCTGGCACTTACGAAGTAGTCGTTACGGATGCAAACGGTTGTACTCAAACCAATTTCGTGGAAATTGAAACCGTACCTTTTGAAGTAATTGTCAACGTGTCCAATGCCGATTGCCACGGCAATCCTAATGGATATGCCGATGTAGATGTTACCAATGGTGGACAAGCACCATTCAGCTACGAGTGGAGCGATGGGACCAATCAGGTGAGCACTACCAATCTTTCTGTGGGGCAATATTCTGTAATCGTAACGGATGCAGCAGGTTGTACCCAAGCCAAAGATTTTGATGTTGAAACCAATTCTCCAGCAGATGCAGCCATTGGTTGGGAAATTGTAGATTGTACGGAAGATGGCATGTTGATTCAATTCAATGACCTTTCCTCATTGAATGGTACCAATACAGTAGCCTGGGAATGGAGCTTGAGCACCAATCAGGTATCTGTTCAGCAAAATCCAATATTCCTGATTCCCGACGAGAATGTAAGCGCCCAATTGACAATTACCACCTCTGATGGTTGTGAAGATGTCGTAACTGAGGATTTCACTTTGGATCTAATCAATTACGCAGTAGAAAACATCCAAACAGTTTGTCAAAGTGCTTACCATGAAGTGAACCTCGACCTGACTTCTCAAAACGTCACAATAGACTGGTCTCCAGATAATTTAATTCTTTCTGGTGATGGAACCACGAATCCAGTCATTTCCACGGCTGATGCCGGACAATATACGCTTAGCGTAAAATTGGAAAATGCAGCCGGTTGCGTCATCGAAGATCAGGTTGAAATTACCATTGAACCAGCAACGGCAATGGATCCTGTAGATATGACTTACAAGCAATGCAAAGGTCTGCAGGTTGATTTTGAAATTACAAATGCTACCCAGGACTTCGTTTGGTTCTTCAACTATCCAGATGACCCAACGGCAAGTGCATCTGGCACCAATCCAAGTTTTGAGTATACAGAACCAGGTACTTATACCATTGCTATCGAGCCAGTTGGCGATTGTGCAGAAACACAATTCCTCACAGTAGATGTTGGAGAAGGTGCTGTAGCAGATTTCGAATTTGAGATGGACAATTGTGTCAATCCTGTGATTGTTCAATTCACTGATGTATCAAATATTCCAAGCGGAGACATCGTAGGATGGAATTGGGACTTTGGTGTATTGGGTACTTCAAATGAACAAAATCCAAGCATTACTATTACAAATGACCAGGGAGTGGTAGCAAGCTTGAGTGTAGAGTACGGAGATGGCTGTGTAGTAGAAGTTGAACAGGATTTCAATGTGGTGATGTTCAATCCACCATATGTTCTGAGCAATGCCTTTAATTGCCAGGCTGGTGCAGATGTAGAATTGAACCCAGGTGGTGATCCAAATTTCAGCTACCTATGGTCGCCAGCTAATTTACTAGACGATCCTACAGCAGTAAGCCCAACAGCTACTGTGAATAGTACGACTACTTTTAACGTTGTGATTACTGACACCAATGGAAGTGGATGTTCTACGTCTGCACAAGTGACGCTGGAATTACCAGATACACCACTTGTACTCGACCCACTTGAAGATGTCACCTCTTGCGACTATGAACAAGTCACTTTAATTGCCAATGCCAATACAACTATAGATGTCACCTGGTCTCTGGATGAAGATTTTGCGACGATTTATTCAAATGAACCATCATTGACTGTGACTCCTGGAAACAACCCAACTACCTTCTACCTAATGGTCACAACAGCTGATGGTTGTGAAGCAACAGAAGAGGTCACTGTTTCCAATTTGGCGACAGGATTGACATTTGACGATGCCTTTGAAATATGTAAAGGTGAAATTTTTGATTATGAATTCCAGGGAGTTGATCCGGCTGAGGACTTCACCAATTGGTCACCTTACGATCCATTCGAAAATCCTGTTTTGGACAATACTGTTTTCACTTATGAATACAGCAATGGATTCGGTTGTGAAGGTTCCGGAACCTTTACTGTGAATGTCATCGAATTTCCTGAAGAATTGGAGGCTACCGCTTCGATAGTTGAAGTCTTCCCTGGTCAAACATCCAACTTGTCTATCAACTCAAATCCAAACTTTACCTACAACTGGACGCCCAATCAAACACTGAGTGGCGGTAATACTTCTAATCCAATTGCAAGACCATTGGAGTCTACCGTTTACACAGTTGAAGTAACCGATGAATCATCTGGCTGTCGTTCTTCAGATGAAATTCTCGTCAAAGTCAAAGAATCCATTTGTGAAGAGCCATACATCTACGTACCAAATGCCTTCACACCAAATAAAGATGGTGTCAATGATGTATTGTATGTACGAGGAGAAAACATCGATGAGGTTTACATGACCATTTATGACAGATGGGGCGAGAAAGTCTTCGAAACAGACAACCTCGACGAAGGCTGGGATGGTTCTTTCAACGGAAAAACCGTTTCTGGTGACGTATATGGCTATTACCTGAAAATCATCTGCTACGGCGGAAGAGAATACTTTAAGAAAGGAAATATTACAGTTTTGAGATAATTTGAAAGAGTGTTTAGGAATTCAAGTAGATTAATACCTGAACACCTAAAAACAAACACTAGTACAGAACACCAAAGGATTATTTCGGTAAGGTAATTTTAATTACTCAATTGGGCTTCCGTTTTTACGGGAGCCCTTTTTTGTTGGGGCTAAATGATTCTATTCAACCAAAAACGTTTTAGGAAAATTGTAGCACGACTTTCCCAAACTGTGCTACGTTGACCAAATAAGATCATATAGAACTTTTCTGTCTTTTAATATTCGTATAGATTTGTGTAAGTCAAAATAGTCCAAAAATTGAAACAGGATTACAAATCGCTTATTTTCATTACTGGTTTTTGTTCTTTCTTTGAGGGTCATAAAATCTATAGTAATCACCTTCTCAATTGACCTTCATGATTTTTTCCTGGCAAGTAGTTTAACTGGTTTTATATTAATTGGCCTCATATTTATGCTATTTGTTAATTCTGTTATTGATAATGAATATCGTTTTAGCAAAAAAGAATTGGTTCATACTGGTCCTGCCTGTAAGTCATCCAACCAAGGTTTAACAAAAGGTGAGTTTTTTACTTATCAATTGATCTGTTTTGAAACGAGATACTCTTTAGATTCTGAATAATTCCATCTTTGATTTAAAAGGCTCGTTGAATGGTTTCACTTTTTTCCCATCTATCCGGGTCTTCCATCACAATAGGCAAATAAGGTATAAGGCTATTAGATATTTCCCAGGAAGCAATGTTCCACAGGTATGAAGGCGTATGGTCTACACGGTAGTACCTGACCTACTTTAAAGATCGGTTTCTCAAAAGTGGTAGGTTTGGCAAATGAAAAGCCCATACCTTCGTCGCAACTAATATTCACGACCAGGCAACCCGGCTTAAGACGCTCGAATTGCCCAACTGGTATAAACATCAAGGGGTTGTCAGTATCCTGGAGTATACCATTGGCTATGATGCCGAAATCCGCCGCTTTCAACAAATTTGGTTAATCTGATTTGAAGTCCACCGAAAGGTGGTTTTTTTCAACTAATTATTCCCTCAAACTTTGTAAATTTAGGTAAGCTAACTGACCTGGAATGTCACCAAAATACAGCATACTAAAATTGCTTAATCAACTAATCTTGATATTGTTATTTATGGGGCTTAATGCTTCCTGTGACCGTAAAAGAGACGAAGCAATCACCAAGATAAAAAAGATTGGTACTCGCTCGGATGCAATTGGGAAAGCAACCAAAGCAAATTTTCTGATTTCCAGTACTGGTGATACAATTCCCACCGGCATTCCTATTCCAACTAATGGCAAGTGGATAAACCCAGACAGTGTAGCAAAACCCAAAAGGATACCTCTAAAAGGCAAGCCCAAAGTAGTGCCCGTCTATACCAATGTTTATCCCACTGGCACACCAAAAGTTGTACAAATCCCAAAGGAACTTCGTGTTATCACCCCAGGAACAGATAGCGTTCCCTTGCCAAAAACCGTCTTGGCTCAGGGCAAAGTCGTGGCCACACTACACCCCAAACCTATTCCAGCATTAGCCCCCAGAAAGAAAGACGCTGCAATTTGCAATATTCAATATATGGATGTAGATCATGGTATGAACTCCTCTTATATCTGGTCCATCCTGGAGGATAGCCAAGGTAATTTATGGTTTGGGACTGCAGGTGGCGGAGTTAGCCGCTATAATGGACACACCTTTACCCATTTCACTATAAATGAAGGCTTAAGTCACAATAGCGTCCGTTCCATAGTGGAAGATAACCAGGGTAATTTATGGTTCGGGACAGGGGGGGGTGGGGTCAGCCGCTATGATGGACACAGCTTTACTCATTACACCACGGAAGAAGGCTTAAGTAACAATTGGGTCCTGTCTATCCTGGAAGATAGCCAGGGTAATTTATGGTTCGGGACTTCGAGTGGCGGGGTGAACCGCTATGATGGACATAACTTTACCCATTTCACAAAAGCAACAGGCTTAAGTCACAATTTGGTCTGGTCTATTCTGGAAGATAGTCAGGGAAATTTATGGTTCGGGACGGGCGGTGGAGTGAGCGCATATGATGGACACAGCTTTACTCATTATACCATGAAAGAAGGCTTAAGTCACCATTTGGTTTGGTCTATTCTGGAAGATAATCAGGGAAATTTATGGTTCGGGACGGGGGGGGGTGGGGTCAGCCGCTATGATGGACGCAGCTTTACTCATTACACCACGGAAGAAGGCTTAAGTAACAATTTGGTCCTGTCTATCCTGGAAGATAGCCAAGGTAATTTATGGTTCGGGACTGAGAACGGTGGTGTTAGCCGTTTTGATGGCCAAAACTTTACTCATTACACTACAAAAGAAGGCTTAAGTTACAATAGCATCTGGTCCATCTTGGAGGATAGCCAAGGATATTTATGGTTTGGGACGGGGGGTGCCGGGGTGAACCTTTATGGTGGCAAAAGCTTTAGCCAGTGCACCGCTGAGGAAGGCTTAGGTCACAATTTGGTCTTAAGTATTTTAGAGGATAGTCATGGTGATTTATGGTTCGGAACTAGAGGTGGCGGGGTTGGCCGCCATGATGGCTTCCATTTTACCTATTACACTGCGGAAGAAGGTTTAAGTCACAATAGCATCTGGTCCATCTTAGAGGATAGCCAGGGAAATTTATGGTTCGGGACTGAAAACGGTGGTCTGAACCGTTATGACGGTCAAAGTTTTACCAATTACACCACTATAGAAGGTTTAAGTCACAGTTTAGTTTGGTCTATCCTAGAGGATAGCCAGGGAAATTTATGGTTCGGGACAAGTGGCGGAGTGAGCAGCTTTGATGGACACAGCTTTACCCATTACACAGTGAAGGAAGGTTTGAGTCACAATAACGTCCGGTGCATGCTGGAAGACAGGCAGGGAAATTTATGGTTCGGGACTAGAGGCGGTGGTCTGAACCACTATGATGGACACAGCTTTACCTATTACACCACAGAGGAAGGTTTAAGTCACAATAGCATCTGGTCCATCTTAGAGGATAGCCAGGGAAATTTATGGTTTGGGACTGAAGGTGGAGTGGATCGCTATGATGGACACCGCTTTACCCATTATACCACGGAAGAAGGTTTAAGTCACAATTGGGTTTTGTCGATCCTGGAGGATAAGCAGAAAAATATATGGTTAAGCACCCAAAAGGGGATTACTTTATTAAAACCTGTTTCCAACAAATTCTCATTAATCAGTGATTCCCATTCGGTTAATTATCAATTTTTCACTTTTGGCAAGGCGGATGGATTAAAAAGATTGGACTTTGAACCAAACAGCGTTTGTTTAGATCGAAATAACCGTATCTGGTGGGGATCTGCCGATGGGTTGACTACGCTGGATCTTAACCAATTTGGAATGTCGGACAGACCGCCCCTTATTAGGTTAGACCATGTTGAAGTGAAAGGATCCTTTGTAGACTTTCGAAGATTGAAGGATACTATTTATCAAAATACCCTCCCCTTTGGAAAAGACTTAAATGATTCATTTGATAGTATCGTTCCATTCTATAATTACCCAGTAGAGATGCAATTACCTCATCGTATAAATCATCTCACGTTTCATTTTTCAGGAATAGGCTGGGCGGCTAGGCACAAGATTAAGTACAGTTATTTTTTGGAAGGATTTGATGAAGAATGGAGTACCCCCAATCCGGAAAACAAAGCGGATTATCGCAAAATCCCTTATGATAGTTATGTATTCAAAGTAAAGGCAATTGGAGAAGCGCAAGCCTGGAGTGAGCCTATTAATTACAAGTTTACCATTTCCCCCCCCTGGTGGCAAACCTGGTGGGCTTATAGTCTCTATTTTTTGAGCGGCATGGCCATCATATGGAGTCTCTGGCGTTATGAGCTTAATCGTCAATTTATCAAAGTCGAAGCCCGTCGCTTAAAAGACTTGGATGAAGTCAAAACGAAACTATACTCAAATATCACTCACGAATTCGGCACTCCTCTGACCATTATTTTGGGCATGGCTGATCAAATCAGGGAAAAGCCGGAACAATGGTTTTCCGAAGGTCTGAAAATGATCACACGTAATGGGAGAAACCTACTCCAATTAGTCAACCAGATGCTGGATCTGTCTAAACTAGAAGCAGGCGTAATGCAGGTAAACTACATCCAGGGAGATATTATCGCCTATCTCAAATATTTGTTGGAATCCTTTCAATCTATGGTTGAAAGCAAAAATATAAGCTTGCATTTGATGCAAGACCAGACTTACTTCTCAGTATCCGACGATGAAAACAATGCTTATGAGATCTTCATGGATTACGATCCTGACAAGATAATGCAAATAATATCGAATTTGCTAACGAATGCGATTAAGTTCACACCGGAAGACGGTGAGGTTTATGTTTTTGTGAGCCGCCAAACATCCGCAGTTTTGGAAATCCGGGTCAAGGATACGGGCAAAGGCATTCCTTCCGAAAAACTTCCCCACATTTTCGATCGCTTTTACCAGGTGGATGATGACCTGACCAAATCAGCCAAAGGCACTGGCATAGGCTTGGCTCTAACGCAGGGGTTGGTGAAATTGCTGAATGGAGATATTAAAGTGGAAAGCAAAGAAACAGAAGGAACTGAGGTTACTATTTTATTGCCTATCACTCAAAAGGCGCCATTGAGCCTGGAAGAAAAATCAACTTTTCCTGCAGAAGATGTTCCCTCATTACCGGCAATTAATATAAGCCTGGCAGGACAATCTACCGAGGTTGAAAATAAACCCATATTATTGATCGTAGAAGATAACCTGGACGTCGTACGATATTTAAGTTCTTTCCTTAAGGATAATTACCGCGTTGTGGCAGCTAGGAACGGACGGAAGGGTTTCGATAAAGCCATTGAACAAATACCGGACATCATCATTAGTGACGTCATGATGCCAGAGTTGGATGGTCTGGAGCTTTGCGATAAACTAAAAAGAGACCTACGTACTAGTCATATCCCCATCATACTACTGACCGCCAAAGCAGATGTCGCTTCCAGAATTGAAGGTTTGGAAAGAGGGGCGGATGCTTACCTGGCCAAACCCTTCAATAAGCGAGAATTGTTTGTTCGCCTGGAAAAACTGGTCGCCTTGAGAAAACAATTGCAAAAGCGCTATCAAAATTTGGAATATCCTTTTCCAGCTTCAAAGGACACCGACATTCAAATCGAAGACGCCTTTATAAAGGAGGTCCGGGAAATCCTGGAAGCGCATTTGAGCGAGGAACATTTCAATATAACCAGTCTGTGCAAAACACTAGGGATGAGTCGTACCCAGTTTTACAGGAAATTCAAAGCCCTCACCAACCAGTCTGTTGGACGGTATTTTCGCTGCCTTCGCCTCCAAAAAGCTATGGATTTACTCAAATCCAGCGATTTAAATGTTACGCAAGTCGCATACGAGACAGGCTTCAAAGATCCCGCTCATTTTTCCCGCGCTTTTAAAGAAACCTTTGGGAAAAAGCCAAGCGAGTTTCGCTAATAAGCACCTCTTTTTCATTCCAAAATCTATTTTGGGACTTAAATCCAAACACTTGGGACTCAGAGTCAAGTGGCAAAACTCTTATGCCATCACCTTTGCTTTATTATTTTTTCACATTTTAAAATACGGTATTATGAAAAAGAATTTCCTAACCCTCATTTGCTTTCTTCTTTTTGCAGTTGTTTTTATGGCAATAACTTCCTGTGGAAAGGAAGATAAACCAGGCTGTACAGACCCAGATGCTTTGAATTATGTATCTGATGCAAACATGGACGATGGCACCTGTGAATATGCAAGAGATAAATTTTTAGGTAATTATTCCGGCACAAGCGAATGTATTCCGAATGATCTTTGGGATAGCAACGATTTTCAGTTTGGTATTCATGAAGATCCCAAACATGTCAATAATGTAATAGTTCGCTTTCCTGATAAAGAAGTTCAGGGGCTATATCCAGGGGGATTTTCAATACCGTGGATTGCTACCGTTAATAATAACTCTTTATTTTTTGATAATTCAACCTTTGCCGTAGGGCCTGGTTGGTACGACTTCACTTGTAGTGGAAATCGCCCTTTTGATGTCACTTTAAAATTGACGGGTACAGCCACCTTGACAGGTAATCAACTCAACTTTCCCAATTTTAGGTATTCTGTGATAGATGATGACACAGGCATTACGGAATGTGTGATGTCTTGTGAAATTGAGGCCGTAAAATGATATTAGTTGTTAGTGGGTCATATTGGTCTTTTTATTAATTAGATCATCATGAAAGTTGGACAAACAAGGTGTCTTGAAGTCTCTATTTTCTAACTTTTTTGAAAGCCTGAAAGTGTGACCTTCAAGGTAGTTGGTGCTCAAAGTAATTTCCAATCAGGCATACCGACATACAAAGCACTTGGAAAATGCTTATTTCAGCCAGGAAAGTCCAATAAAGTGGTATAAAAAATCTTAGTACATTTAATGAATTCCTATACCATTTATTGGACTTTTCAATTTCAAATAAATCCCTTTACAAAAACCCCACAATCAAATAAAACACAGCTGCTACACTCCCCGCCACCATTGCATAGGGCAATTGTGTTTTGACGTGATCAATATGGTCACTTGCAGATGCCATCGAAGACAATATAGAAGTATCTGAAATTGGTGAGCAATGATCTCCAAAAACACCACCACCCATCACTGCAGCAATGGCGATATAAACATTGGCATCCATTTGTTGAGCCATGGGTAAAGCAATTGCCATCATAATTCCAAAAGTGCCCCAGGATGTCCCAGTAGAAAAAGCAATGAAACAGCTCACAATAAAAATGATAAAGGGAACCAGGCTTGGAGATAACCAGGTTTTGGACACTTCTGCTACATAAATTCCGGTGTAGAGATGTTCTTTACAAAGGGTACTAATGGCAAAAGCCAAAACCATCAACAGAGCAAGTGGCATCAAGCCTGCCATTCCTTTGACCGTCAGGTCTACCATCTCCTTCAGCCTCATAATGCCTTGAATTCGATAAAATAACATGGAAGCCAAAAGAGAAGTAAGTACTGCTATCAGGACTGAAGTAGACCCCGAACCATTTCCAATCGCATGGAAGACTTTTCCAAAAAAGGAAGCCTCGGCTACTTCCTCCAAAGCGGCTTGCCAGCCGGTGTAGGTGAGCATTATAGGCATCATCAAAACCATGATGGCAATGGGAATGACCATATTTCGGGCTTTGGGAGTCAACCCTTCCTTCATTTCTACTTCCGTCAATTCTTCAGCAACCATTGGCTGAGCACCATCTGCCAATACTTTCCCTTCCTCTCTGGCCCGTTTTTCAGCAGCTGCCATAGGTCCGAAGTCCTTTTTTGAAAATATGATGATTAACACCAAAATGAGGGCAAGTATGGGGTAAAAATTGTACTTCATGGCGGACATCATCACGCCAAATGGATTGGCAAAATCTGCTGCCAGCAACCCCATGATAAATGCCCCCCAGCCATTGAATGGAATTAAAATGGACGATGGGGCAGAACTGGAATCAGCAATATATGCCAATTTCTCCCTTGAAATCTTCAATTTATCAAACACTGGACGGTAAAGTGCACCAACTGTCAACACCGAAATACTGGATTCTACAAAAATCAATAACCCAGTCAGCCAGGCCAAAAATTGCACTACTATGCGGTTGTTCCCTTCCTTTCTTGCTTCGTATTTATCCAATAGCTTATTGATTTTCAAAATAAACCCTGCTACCCCACCCGACCGCTGAATAAAAACTATCAAAGCTCCTACCAATACACAAAACATGATGGTCCTCGTTTGTCCGGCATCACTAAACACATCCACAAAAGCAGTAACCGTGTCAAAACTCGCCTGGAGTAAATTGCCACCATTGATGACCACCCACCCAAACCAAATTCCAAATACCAAAGAGACAAATACCTGCTTTGTGCGTATCGCCAAAATAATTGCAACTACAGGAGGAAGGACCGACCAAAAGCCAAAGTGTTGTATGGTTTCCATAATTCGTTTGTTTGGGGCAAAATAATGAAAAATCTATTGTCGGTTATCTGTTCTCCGTTTTTGATTTTCTGTTGTGTGTTTCCAGTTATCTGTTTTGAATTACCCCTAATTGGAATTTAGCCTTATTTTTTCTTGATAAGGCTATTTTTGTTTGACTTCAGGTTACGATGATAGCTGTTTTTGAAACTAATTATACCAACACAAATTAATCAATATATCTTTTAAAAATTTTATTTATGTCCAAATCCTATAAAGAACTTGAAGTTTATCAGATTTCTTTTGACTTATTTATCAAAACACATATGTTTTCCGCTCAATTACCAAAATATGAATGTTACGAATTAGGCAGTCAAATTAGAAGAGCTTCTGATTCAATTAATTCAAACATCATAGAGGGCTATGGTAGAAGGCGCTATAAAGCCGATTTTATTAAATTTTTAGTGTACGCCCATGCAAGCAATCTTGAACTTCTAAATCACTTAAAGAAAATTGAAATACTTTACCCAGGTTTAAAAAAGAAAGCCAAACAACTGAAAATCGATTATGATATACTTGGAGGCAAATTATATAAATTCATAGAATACGTAGAAAATAACTGGAGAACCTAACCGACAACCCACAACCCACAACCGATAACCCACAACCGATAACCCACAACCGATAACCGATAACCGACAACCGATAACCGACAACCGACAACCCACAACCGATAACCGACAACCGACAACGGAAATCGCATCCAAATAAAATTTCCCCCTTTCCAATTGAATTCCGTTCTTTACCGAAAATTGAAAACGATGCAAAAAATCGAACACATCGGTATTGCGGTGAAGCGCCTGGAAAATAGCAACGCCCTTTTTGAAAAACTACTGGGCAAGGAGCATTATAAAATTGAAGCCGTGCTTTCTGAAAATGTAAATACTTCCTTTTTTAAAATTGGAGAATCCAAAATCGAACTATTGGAGGCAACTTCTGAAAACAGCCCAATTTCAAAATTTATTGAAAAACGTGGAGAAGGAATCCACCATATAGCTTTTGAAGTAGCCGACATTGAAAAAGAAATGGAACGCCTTGAAAATGAAGGGTTTAGACTATTGAACAGCAAGCCAAAAAAAGGAGCTGACAATAAATTGGTCTGTTTTGTGCATCCAAAAAGTGCAAATGGGGTGCTTGTAGAATTGTGTCAGGAAATTAGAGAATAAAGAAATAAAGGGAAGCGTTTGAGATAAGCTCATACATTCCCACATTTTCCCTACTTTTGCGCCGCCTGTGAAAAAAGCCCAAACAGAAAATTAGTTTTTTTTGCTCATTCGAAAAAAAAAATGATGTGGGTGGTACTTTTCAGCAAGTTGTTTTATTTTTAGTTCGCGTTGACGGCAAACCCTATACCTCCTTTTTTTGTTCTTTGCCGTGTAAGCTCAAGAGGAAGTATGTAATAAACAAATATTCTATACTGTTTTATGAAAAAAATAGAATTAGATATAGTCGCTTTATCGCATAGTGTGACCCAGTCGCACAATTATGCAGTGGTGCTTGGAGAACAAAACGGTTCCAGAAGGTTGCCCATCGTCATCGGAGGCTTTGAGGCACAAGCCATTGCCGTTGCGATGGAGCGCATGACCCCAAATCGTCCATTGACACATGATTTATTCAAAAATGCCTTAGAAACCTTCCAGGTAGATTTAAAAGAAGTCATCATCAACAATTTGCTGGATGGCATTTTTTATGCACGATTGATTTGCTTGAAAAATGGAGAATTGGTTGAAATAGATTCCAGAACCTCCGATGCACTTGCCATGGCTGTTCGATTCAATTGTCCAATTTATACCTATGAGTTCATTCTGGATGCCGCAGGCGTCGTACTGGAAGATACAGAAGAAGATCCCGCTGCACCCGTAAAAAAAGCAAGAACCAAAAGAAATAAAAGTGCTGCACTCAATACCTATTCCACCGACGAACTCAATAAGCTGCTGGAAGATGTGCTGGATAAAGAAGATTACGAGCAGGCTGCCAAAATACGCGATGAAATCAATCGCAGAAGTGCTAGTTAATCAAAGCTCAAGGTTTGAAAATTCAATAAAGTCTTAATATACAATATATGCAAAGAGCCTGGGGCTGATTGAAAGTTCCAGGCTCTTTTTATTTTCTTATTAATCACGATTAGGAGGAGCTCGATGCCCACCAAAATCCTAAAACTGAATTATTATCATGACATTACAAATCAAAACATTACAAGAATACAACGCAGTCTATCAAAACAGCATCGAAGATCCAGAAGGCTTCTGGGCAGCACAGGCAAAAACTTTTAACTGGCGAAAAAAATGGGACAAAGTGCTGGAGTGGAATTTCAGAGAACCCAATGTCAAATGGTTTTTGGGTGGAAAATTGAACATTACGGAAAATTGTCTTGACAGACATTTAGAAAGCCGAGGCGACCAGGTCGCGATTCTTTGGGAGCCCAATGATTCAACGGCACCTGCAAAAAAATATACTTATAAAGAATTGCATGCCGAAGTTTGCAAAGCTGCAAATGCCCTCAAAGCCAATGGCATTGGTAAAGGCGATCGCGTTTGCTTTTACATGCCCATGGTACCCGAATTGGCGATTGGCGTACTTGCCTGCGCAAGAATTGGCGCGGTTCATTCTGTCGTTTTTGCAGGTTTTTCCGCCTCCGCTTTGGCTGACAGGATCAAGGATGCAACCTGCAAAATGGTCATTTGCTCAGATTACAATAACCGAGGCGCTAAAAATATTCCAGTCAAAAAGGTAGTGGATGAAGCGCTGGCAATGGGTTGCGATAGTATAGAAACTGTGCTGGTTCACCAAAATACCCCAAAGGGGCAAACAAAAGGTGAAATCTCCTGGAATGAGAACCTGGACAAATGGTGGCATGAAGAAGTCAATGCCCAAAGCCCCGACTGCCCGGCAGAAGAAATGGATAGTGAAGACATGCTGTTTATTCTCTACACTTCTGGTTCCACAGGCAAACCAAAGGGCGTCGTCCACACCTGTGGCGGATATATGGTATATACTTGTTTTACCTTTAAGAATGTCTTTCAATATCAGGAAGGCGATGTGTACTGGTGTACAGCAGATATCGGTTGGATTACAGGACACTCGTACATTGTATATGGTCCCCTATTGGCTGGTGCTACAACCATGATGTTTGAAGGTGTTCCAACTTATCCGGATGCAGGACGTTTTTGGGAAGTTTGTCAAAAGCATAAAGTCAATCAATTCTATACCGCGCCAACCGCCATCCGCGCTTTAATGGCAAAGGGCGATCAATACGTTGACGGTTACGACTTAAGCGATTTAAAAGTCATTGGCTCCGTAGGGGAACCCATCAACGAAGAAGCCTGGAATTGGTACAATGAAAAAGTCGGGAAAGGCAAATCACCAATCGTAGACACCTGGTGGCAAACGGAAACGGGCGGCATCCTTATCACCCCGCTTCCCGGCATCACAGATACCAAACCCTGCTACGCCTCCTACCCCATGCCCGGCATTCAACTCCAATTGGTAGATTCCGATGGCAATGTAGTCGAAGGCAACGATGTGGAAGGCTTGCTCTGCATCACTTTCCCCTGGCCTTCAATCATCAGAACCACTTATGGCGACCACGAAAGATGTCGGCAAGTCTATTTCTCCAGCTTTGAAGACAAATATTTCACTGGCGACGGCGCCAGAAGGGATGCCGAGGGACGCTACCGAATCATCGGAAGAGTCGATGATGTCATCAATGTATCCGGGCACAGAATGGGCACTGCAGAGGTTGAGAACGCCATCAATGAACATCCAGGCGTGGTAGAAAGTGCCGTGGTAGGCTACCCTCATGACATCAAAGGACAAGGCATTTACGCCTATGTCATCACCCAAGATCCCGTCAATGACGAAGCCGCCTTTGAAAAAGAACTCCGCGACGTGGTTACCAGAGTCATTGGTCCCATCGCCAAGCCAGATAAAATTCAAATTGTGCCTGGCTTGCCCAAAACACGCTCCGGGAAAATTATGCGTAGGATCTTAAGAAAAGTCGCTTCTGGAGATACTTCTAATTTAGGGGACGTTTCTACCTTACTGAATCCAGAAGTAGTGGAAGCCATCAAAGCTGGCGCTAAAGGATAAATCTTTCAACAATAAGCTATCCACGTTTCCTAAACTTCGAAAGTCTATTGATACCCCACAGAATAAGCGGCTGAAAATCAATATGTTAAGAATAATTGAGATTGCTTTTTTAATTTTTAAAACTTCGAAAGACTCCAATTTGCTCTATTTTAAGCTATTTAGAACTTGAAAAATCGAGTAAACTATTTGTTAAAAATCTATCAGCTCTACAATCAATTGATTTTCAATAAGTTATTCTGTGTCCTATCGTAAGACTTCGAAAGTTTAGGAAACGTATCCGCTTACTTAGCTATTTCTGCTGATACCATTGTGCCTAGAAGCGGGGGAAGCTAAATGGTCTTAGCAGAAATCTTATTTATCCTACTCCCAAGCGCTAACACCGCTTCGCATCCGCGGATGCCTACACACAGCCGTATCAGCGCTTTCCTTCCCCTCATCCTCTCAAACAGCCGTATCAGCGCTACGCAGAGCGCCTAAATCACACTTAGATTTTAAGGTGACATCTTTACTTGTGAAATACATTGCGATAAGCAAAAGGAAAGGTGTCATCTTAAAATCTGAAAAGAGATGACACCTTTTTCTCCGTTGCTCTGCAAAAAGATGTCACCTCTTTTCAGGTATCGTAGTTACTTTTTTCAGTCAAGTGGTACTAAAAAGAAAGTACCTGCTAACTGAATAGACCATGAGAATAACCCGCGACATTCTATGGAAAGGAATTATCCAAGACTTTTTCCCTGAATTCCTCTCCTTCTTCTTTTCAAAATATTACGACCATTTTGATCTGAAAAAAGGGTATGAATTTTTAAACAAAGAACTCAAGCAATTATTTCCAGAACAAAAGCAGGATCATAGAATAGCAGACCTATTGGTCAAAGTATTTTTAAAAAACGGAGAAGAAAAATGGATACTAATTCATATTGAAGTACAAGGCTACAAGGATGAAACATTTGCCAAGAGAGTTTTTATTTATGCCTATCGTAGCTTAGATCGTTTTAAAGTACCCATCGCGAGCTTGGCAATACTGACAGATTCAGATAAAAGATTTCGTCCATCAAAATATGAATATTCCTGTCTTAGTACACAACTCGTGTATGAATTTGAAACCTATAAATTGATAGATCATAACCCCGAAGAATATCACTCAACCAAGAATCCATTCGGCATAATCATGCAGACGGCCCTAATGGGCTTAAAACGAAACTGGAAAGATGAGGAACTATTCAATATGAAAATCCACCTTTTCCGAACCATGCTGGAAAAAGGATATTCCAAAGTCCAAATCCGAAGAATAACGAATTTCATAAAACTCTATGTCCACTTTCATCAAAAGAATTTAAATCGTAAATTTGAAAACGAAGTTTTTACAATCACAAAAAATAAAAGCACCATGGGTATCGAAGAAGCCATCATGAATTTCGCTAAAGAAACCGGCTACAAAGAAGGAATTGAAGAGGGGGTTAAAGAAGGTAAGAAATTAATCATCTTTCAAATTTTTCAAAAATTTCCAGATCAAAATGATACCGAATTAGCTGCACTAGTTAATGAACCAATCGAGTTCATTAAGACAATCCGTCAGGAATGGAAAGAAAAACAAACCTAATCTCAAAAAAAAATATAAAAGGAAGCCCTCAAAAATTTTGAATAAAATTTTTGAGGGCTTCCCTTTATAAAAAACTATTGGAGCGGGGCGGCATTGTTGCCGCCCCGCTCCACCCCAACAAAAAGCACCGATACTGACTTTTCAATATCGGTGCACGATCATCTTATTAAACGTGGCTATCTATTTCGAACAGGAGAATGATAAATTCCCTCTCACGCTTGCTTGGGATGAACAGAAGAAACCTTGGTAGTCACCTGCTCCCCCACTTTCTCCAACTGAATGAATTTATCATTGATATTTTGATAGATCAGGCAATAATTGCCATCGGCGTGTTTTTGATAAAGGATTGCTTTTGGCATCACCACATTTTTGACGATACGAGTATCGGCATGGTGTATCGTTAAATACTGACGAAGCCGTTGTGCAAAGTCGTCAATATGTTGAATTTCGGAAGTTTGTAAACCTGAGAAATAATGCCAGGGAGTGGATGAAATGGCAAGATCAAGAGTGGACGCGAGGCCACTCCCAATTGCGGTTCCAATGACTCCTGTAGTTGTAAGGAAGGTCCTTCTTTTCATAACACTTTTGTTTAGATGACTCCCTCACTAAAACTTTACCAAATATATGGAATTTATTTAATTTTAGAAAGGGATGGTTCCGGAAATTTAGTTATTGATAACTAATTGATAGTCAATAGCTCAAATATAGAAAATAGATATTCAAAAACTACTAATAATGTATCAAATTTTGCGATCACCTTTGTCAAGAATAACACTAGTACTAGGTTATATATTTAAAGCTACTGAAAAAAGTGAATGAAATCGTTCTGGAATCTTTTCAAATTCTTCCTTGCAAATAATCCTTGCAGGTTGGTTCCTGTAATTGATATAGTCTCTGTACCAGGGACGATGATACACATTGTAAATTAAGGGTCTCAGATTCTGCGATAAGTTTGCTGTACCGGCATGGTACAATCGATAATCTACTAACATACATGATCCAACTTTTATTTCTGGATCAAAATATTCCTTAACTTGATTTCCATTTACAAAATTTCGGTGGGTCGTTGGCCAAACTCTGGTCGTCCCATTTTGGCTATTAAAATCAATCAATGGGATAAATAAATCAATAATATAACTAGGTACCTCTCCATCTATGTCCATTCCAAATAATCCTGGATTGTCTCTATGTTTCCCTTGATCTGGATCGCCAGGCAGAGAAATAACAGATCCAATACTCCCTAATATCATGTCTGGTCCGAGTAATTTTTCAAGAATTGGCAGCACAAATGGATTGGCATAAAAAAGTGGTGTATTAAAAGGTGGGCGTAATTCAACAGAAATCATTATCCTCTTTTGCCCAACCTTCAAAGCATTTGGATCTGCCTCCTCTTTGAAGTAATCATTATACTTTTCAACATAATGATTATACAATTCCTGAATCAGTTCTTTTGGGAAAGCATTTTCAATGATAATGCACCCCTTTTCAGAAAAATTATTGACTGCAACTTCTAGCTGCTCTAAAGGAAAAGTGTTTTTCTGAAAATCTTTTTCAGTAATATTAAAACGTGGAATCATCTTATAAAAATTAAAAAGCACCGATACTGACTTTTCAATTTCGGTGCACGATCATCTTATTAAACGTGGCTATCTATTTCTGTGTTAGTTTTGGTTTGGAGGATTATTTTTACATCAGACAAAAGTTGCAGATGATTCGGCTAGTGATGGAAATCCATGTTCGATAAAAATACTTTCCAGCCAATCATTCACATCACAATCCAAAATCAGGTGAACTCTATCATTTTGACTTTTGTTGATGCCCCAATGGATTTGTCGGGTATTCAAATACCAACATTCTCCTTCTTTCATAATCACCCTTTCATCATTGAAGTAAATTTCAAATAATTCGTCTGTAATGATGGGAATGTGAATTCTGGCTTCTCCTTTTTCGTAGTACATCGGGTCACGATGCTTTGTAAACCCTTCTCCTGCCTTGAGCAACCTCAACATGACCCTTTGATATTTGCAATTAAAATGTCCTAATACTTCTCTAAAACATGATCACAAGGGTAGGGTGCCACTTAAAAGGGAGCATCCCATTTACCCTTTTCGGCATATGATTCCTACAGAATTCTGAAACTTGATAATATCTCTATCCTTCAAACCTTCATTTGGCAATACATAAAATTTCTTCATATTATCTGAATGAGCCTCAGTCACTGCATTTAGATTTGTCAATTTATTATTTGAAACGTATAAAGTTTCTAAGTTGCTTAACTTATTAACAGGATATAAATCGCTTATTGCGTTATTCTGGCAGTACAACTCTTTTAAGTTAGTCATTCCTTCAATCCCCCTCAGGGAAGTCAATTTATTTTCCTGAACAAACAAGTGTTCAATTTTTGTATGTCTTTTCAGGTCTTTGAGGGAAGTGATATTGGTATGTGAAATAGATAGATAATGTATGTGATAGAGCGGAATCATGCCCGACAAATTTGTCAATTTAGTTGTCATGTTTGAATTCATCGCCATAGGCCCTGCAAACCTAAAAGTGTCTGCCCTTATCAACAAAATCATCAATTCATCATCCTTGGGAGGTTCCAGAACAGATCCTTTACCAAAGCACGCTTCATTATAAGCTAATTTCCATTGCATTTCTAGATCACGCCACCACTTTTGGGCGCGTTTCAATTCTTCAGAGCTGGTTTTAATAATAAAGTCCATAAACCATTAAGTCGTTAAATAGCTCAACCTTAGATACCATAACAAAACAAATTTTAGCGGGTCATTGCAGATAAGAATGAACCCACTAAAATTTTTATTGCTTAGCTAATGTTTCTCAATTAATAAAAGAAAAATTTAACTTCGAGAAGGATAAATTCCTGTTAGTGCAATACAGACATAAATGCCTAAATAAGGGCTATCAATATTAAAAGATTGTCCGCCTCCAGTATTTCCAACCATATTCGCCATTGCGCTAGTTCCAACAGCAGTACGATAGTTTTGGTCGTCAGCATTGCCCATATAACTGCCAGCAGCTGTAGTCGTAGGTCCAGAACCTATTCCTTCTTTTCCAGCAGTTACAGAATGATTATGACTTGGTATGTTGGCAACTATCAACGTAACATTATTCGATCCGCCTCTTTGTCCCCAGGTAGTGGGATTAAGACCAGCTCCACTACCTACATGGCGAATAGAACGACCCCTCAAACCAGGCAAACCAAAAGTGGTTCGACCATCTCCTCCAAAGGTGGTACCTAATAAAGAAAACAGTGCAGTATTTTGAGCAATTGGCAGAAGTTGACCATCACAAAAAGCCCAACCTCTAGGTGGGAAGTTGAATCCAACTGGCATAATTTGACCGAGAAAAGGTTCCATATTGTTTAGTTTTTTTGAATGAATTAATTTAATAAATTTTTCCAGAATTCAATGTCATACATTAGACTTTATTCTGTTGATGGCACCATTAGATGGTTAAAGCCACCACTTATAGATTTTTTTAAATAAAGTAAATGAAAAATTAACTTCTGGAAGGAAATATACCTGTAAGTGCAATATTGACATAAATACCCAAATAAGGACTATCTACATTAAAGGATTGCCCGGCTCCGGTATTTCCAACCATATTTGCCATTGCGCTAGTTCCAGCGGCAGTACGATAGTTTTGATCGTCAGCATTACCCATATAACTGCCAGCAGCAGTAGTGGTGGGTCCAGAACCTATTCCTTCTTTTCCAGCAGTTACAGAATGATTATGACTTGGTATGTTGGCAACTGTCAACACAACATTATTCGATCCGCCTCTTTGTCCCCAGGTAGTGGGATTTAGACCAGCTCCACTACCTACATGGCGAATAGAACGACCCCTCAAATCTGGTAAGGCAAAGGTAGTACGTCCATCTCCACCAAAAGTGGTACCTAATAAAGAGAACAATGCGGTATATTGAGCAATTGGCAGAAGTTGGCCATTACACATCGCCCAGCCACGGGGATTAAAATTAAAGCCGACAGGCATAATTTGACCGAGAAAAGGTTCCATAAAATAAAGTTTTTTAAGTTAAAAAATGTATTTATGTTTGGTTCGGTTACAATAGCTCGAAACATCCGATCTGTAGGATAAGCTAAGCATTGGAACCACCAAGTTGTGATAGACCGAAAGTCTTGAAGAGAATTCCAATACTTTCTAATCCATCTATCCACCTTTTTGAGGTTAACACAAAGTTTTCAGGCTTTATAAAAACCTGTTGATGAAAGGTTCCATATAATGGTAAAAGTGTCTTTATTCAAACAACTATTTGACTTGCTCACAGAAAAAAATGAAAAATAGCCAAAAGATTTTTTCATATACAAGTTGGCTATCTATGAATAAGTCTTTCTAAACTACAGGAATTATAATTTGTATAGCGACAGGTTTAGATTGATACAACAGCAAGTCATGACTAACACTCATCTGCTTATCAAATCTTTGTCTAGTTTCTCAATTTTTAAAACAGCACTCATCAAAAGTAGTCGATTTAAAACTTAAAACACTCGCCGGTAGGGAGTCAAGAGAACTGGGGATTCAATACATATTACTCCCGGCTGGTTGATTCAACAATGCACCTAAAGCACGTTCTAAGTTTTAATTATATGAAGTAAGGCTTTAAGTGTCTTTCCATATACTCCTGAAAGTATTCCTTCAATCTGTTTGGGTAAAAGAGCGGAAAGTTTTTCTATTTGTTAAATCAATAAATGTCAAATACAGTTGCTAAATGGTTAAATTGTTCGCGTTTATTGTCTATTATTTAAATAAACAACATAACCAAACTGAATTCTTAATTTTTCTCGGCACTAGAAATGGTTTCTTTCGAAATCGGCAGTAAAATAGAACTTTTTTGGAAAGGAAAAAAAGATCGTGTTGAAAAAATTAATTATTATCATCATATTTTAAAAACGTTAAACTTGAACTCAGTTTGTTATGGTTTGATTAAAACAAACTATAGTTGCTTAATGGTTAATTATAGTAAAATTAACAAAATCAATTAAAGGAATCATCTAATAATCTCTTCAACAGCATGTACACACAAAATCATTTTCTTTAATAAATTAGTTTATTGACATTTCAGTACGGGTACATAATAAAACACCTTATTATCTGCTAAAATCAAAAGGTTGCTTTCCAAAGCTGTGTTAGGCTACTTCACTCTTGGATTTTGAGCGCTCCCTATACAAGCGATTATCTACGGCAGCCGCCATTTTCTCTACCTCCATATTTGTTCCCAAAAAGTCATTGACCTGAATGGCTTGAACAAAAGGCGCTTCAATCACTCTTCGGTGAGGCACAAACAGCACTTCTGCTGTGGGATGCTTCTTCGCCCATTTTTTGACCTCCTCAATGGTTCTTTCGTATTGCTGCACCAGATTCAATGGAAGGGTTTCTGTATCTACCTGTTTACCAATTCTTTGCAACATCTTTTGCTGGGAAGCGATGACCTCCATGATGTCCCTTTCCATAAAAATGACTTGATACCTGAAGTTCATTGGTAAATCGCGCAACAATTGGGCAATGACCTTCATGACTTTGCCGGAAGCTTCTTCTAAAAATTGATGATTGCCTTTCAAAGATTTGACCGCATCGTGTTCATAATATCCTTTGGGATTGTTTTCATCGGCAGCTCTTTCTTCGTCTGTAAAAATTTCCATCCCACCTGCCTTCAGCATTTGCATCATCATAGAGGTGCCACTTCGGGGTAAACCGGAAACAATGGTAATGGTTCCCTTGATTTTTTGATTAAATGCTTCCAGGTAAGGAACTGCCTTGCCCGGCTGGTCTAAATGGATACAATATATTTTAATGATCCTTTCTCTGGCTCTATTGGCATTGGGGAATAATTCGATACACTTGTCAAATACCTCAATCGCCTCCTCATATCGTTGCATGCCCATGAGGGTTTCCCCCACATACAATTGCGTATATGGAGAACGATAATTTAGTCCAAGTGAATGTCTTAATGCTTGTAAAGCTTTCTCGTATTCCAGCCTGTGAAAATGAACCATACCTTTGGTATGCCAGACCGCAGCCGATTCCCGGTTTTTTTCCAATTCTTTGTGGATGGCTTTATCTGCTTCATCGTACCTTCCCATATGCATACAGGCTCGGGCAATTAACAGATTTAAACCCTTTTCCAAATTCTTGTCATTTCTTGCCCTCTCAAAAAATTCAAGGGCTTTGGGAAATCTTTTTTCTGTCATTAGTAAAATGCCTTCCAATATATCAATTCGAGCATTTTTCCCATCCTGTTTTTCCCGCATTTGAAGCAACACCTTTCTGGCGGCCTTAAATTTTCCGGTGTTGTGATATCCCTGAAATAAAGAATAGGCATAATCCACATGCTCAGGCTTCAGAGCATGTAATTCTTCAAGAAGTGATATTCCTTCTTTCCATTTCCCCCCATCAATATAACTTAATGCTTGATTGTATTTTTGCACCAAATCTTCCTCTTCCACAGATTCAACTGGAACAGCTTCCTTGATTTCAACCGGGTCAAAAGGCATTAAATGCGGATCTACCAGACCATCTTCCTCTAAACCGGATGGTAGGGTTTCATCCTTCCGTATTTCATTCTGATTCTCTTTTAAGCTTTCCAGGTCTTTTTTGAACAATATGGCTTTTTGAGGCTGTTGCAAATGCTGTTCGTAAATCTGAATGATTTCTTCCCTGGCTTCCAATGATCCCGGAAATAATTTGAGGCAAGTCTCTAATGCTTCCGCAGCCGCTTCGTATTGCTCCAATCGAACAAGGCATTGCCCAATTTTCAAATGCGTATTGGCAGAATAATAATCCAAAGCCACGGCATCCATTAAAGCATCCAGCGCTGACTCAAAATCTTTTTTCTGCATTTCAATTAATCCTTTGGTATAATGCGCCAGTGCTTCTTCAGGGTTGTTTTTCAATTCTCTTTCAATTGCCTGTTCTGCTTCGGGTACTCGGTTCAAATTCAAATAGGCATGCGCCATGCGCAAATCGAGATTCGCCACATGACCACCTTCTTTATCAGCTTTTTGAAATAAGCTCAAGGCTTCTTCAAACCGTTGCTCACCCAATAGAACCGTTCCCTCTAAAATATCCATAGTCGCACTATCTCTATCTTCAATATCGCGAATGTGATTGACTAGCTTGCGTGCCCCGTTCAAATCCCCAGTAAACTGATAAGCACTTGCTAAATGATGGGCAAAGCGTAGAACCTTTGGATTTTCCTCGTGTAGCTTTTCCAGTACTTCAATGCCTTCCTGCCATTTGCCGCCATCGATATAGGATCTGGCGAGATTGAAATTGTTCTCATTGTTGGTGTTCTTTATGGCTTCTTCTGCATTCTCTCCCGGATCTTCGATATATCCCAGTTCTATTAACTGCTTCAACTCCGCCCTAGCATCTTCCTCAGAAACCTGCAGATCTTTTGGATGGCTGCCATCTTTGCCCTTGATATTTTCCCAGCTAAGAATACTTTCAATTTCTGGGGCTTCTTCAAAAGCCTGTACCAATACCTTACCATCCATATCTTCCCCTACTGGCAAATCATACACCGACAATATGGTAGGCGTAATGTCCAACAGACTGGCTCCAAAAATGGTATCGTCTTTTTTGATACCTGGTCCCTTCATGACGATAATGCCATAATCACTATGCTCTATCGCAGGTCCGGTGGGTGTATTTGGAATGGCATCCGGGCGATTATGGTCGGGATGGAATCCGTGGTCACTGATCAGCATTACCGTCGTATCTTCATCTGCAAAGTCCAGCAGGCGCCGGAGCATCATATCGTGGTAGCGACAAGCCGCCTGCACCACGTAATTGTACAATTCGTACTGCTTTTTTGGAATATGGGGTCGTCGCGGCGGGTGGTATTGCATATAGCCATGACAAAAATGGTCGATGGCGTCGTGATACACTGCCATAAAATCCCATTCCTCGTTTTCCAGAATATAGGTACTGGCAGCATGAATCGTAGAACAATCCGCGAGGTTCTGAGCAATTTGCAAAAGATTCCTGTCTTTACTCTGATCTACCTTTTCAATATTGGGCACAAAGGGCTTTAAATGCGCCGCCGTCAATTCTTCCGGATGTACCCTGAGCGCAGCATAAAAATCACTTTTTTCAGCCGGATGCACAGTTCCACTTTTCATCGGCCAGGGCTGGAAAATACGGTTGTGCGCCCTTTGGTACAAATTGGAAATCATGGTGCCATTGATGGGCTCAGCCGGGTGGGAGGGCCACCAGCCCACCACGTGCGTTTTCAATCCATGCTGAGTGAGGATATTCCAAATCGCTTTCACTTTCCGGTTGGTATTGAACATGGGACGTATCGCCTCATTATTCTCCGTAGGCTCAGTAAAACCATAAATACCGTGCTTGTAGGGTCTTTTTCCAGTGGCAATGGATGTCCACAAAGTAGGAGACAAAGGCGGATCCAGCGTCGCCAGGCGTCCCATGACGCCTTCTTCTATCAATTTTTGCAAATTGGGCATTAAGCCCTGGTCAATCAAGGGATTCAGAAACTTCCAGTCTGCTGCATCCCAGCCAATTAGTAATACTTTCTTTTTTCTTGTCATTATTTCTCATAGTAAAAAGCTGATTCGGCGGCTGCGCCGCCGAATCAGCTTTTAGAGAGTGGCAGAATACAAATTTGCTAGCAAATTTGAATGCTGCCACTCTCTAAAATTATTTTGCCGCTTTGGCGGCTTTCTTTCGTTCAACCTCCATCAAATTGAAGAATTATTCTCTTCATTCTGTTGTTTCCTCAACTCCTCCTTCTTCGCACGCCACAGCATCAATCCTCTATAACCTAGAGCTAGTAGCCCCAAAGAACCATGCTCCGTCACTTCCATCGGCTTGCCTTCCCGAGTGGTGAGCCGAATTTTTGTCGTCGTTTCTTTCATAATAAAAAATTATAGAGGTGGGGAAGAGAAAAATTTGCTAATGCAAATTTTTCTCTTCCCCACCTCTATAAGCAAAAAGCAAAAACTCCCTTACTATTTCCCGTAAAGGAGTTTTCGATAAATGATACCTTATTTAGAGAAAATTCGGAGTAGCTGCCTAAGCAGGAGATGCTCAGACTACCGAATTTACATTACACTTACTTTTTCGATGAACTTGTCTGAAGTTGTTTGATGAGATTAGTTGTAAGTGCTTGATTTTGAAGACGAAGCTCATTTTGAGTTTCGTACCTCGAAGGTACGGAGCGATAAATAGCTGAAGTATTCAAAATCAATGACTTGCAAATAAGCCATTAAAACAACTTTAGATAAGTTCTAAATAAAGAACTGTACGAAAAGCCTTTATTCAATATAGTTAGTAGGTTTACTAAACTTTTGACTTTTGAAGTTTAGTAAACCTGTTTCAATCCTCTATTTATTTAACTATCAATTTTTTATAAACATTCTGACTACCATCTTTGAACTTAACGAAGTAGGTTCCTGCAGTCAGGTCTGTGAAATGCAGGTCAAGGGTATTATTGCCACTCAACAGTTGGTGCTGTTGTTGGATATGCGCTTTACCAGATACATCATAGACGGTAAGTTCTACCTCTGTCTCTCCATCGGAATTGTAGTCAATAGATGTTTTGCCAGCGGGTGCCGGATTAGGGACAAAATCACTGAAGATTTCGTCTTTTCTGATGATGGCAGTCACCATATCGCTGAACTCAAAATTGCCATCGTAGTCTATTTGACGTAGGCGATAGAAATACATCTGATTTTCGCGAATCTCGCGGTCGTCATAGAAATATTCCTGTTTATCGTAGGTCGTTCCGGCGCCATCTATAAAGGCAATGGTTTTAAATTCCTTGCCATCCGTGGAGCGCTGCAATTCAAAACCGGCGTTATCGACTTCCGAAGCCGTCTCCCAATTCAGATTGATCAAATCTTGCCCGGTACGTGCCCAGAAACGCGCCAAGTCGATAGGTACCGCTCCCTCTCCCGCCTTCATGCTAGCATTGGTGGACCAACCAGCTTTGATGATTTTCATTTCCATCAAGTTGACCCTGTTCATATGGCTTCCGGGATTGTCATTATAAGCCTCAAAGGATACTTCTATCCATCCATAGTGGGTAACAGCTCCCAATTGAAAGCGAACACCAACGAAACCCGTTTCAATCAAAAGCGCGGACATATCCCAATCGAATACATGGAGTGTCTGGTAGCTCATATTCTGTATATTAATAGCAGCATTCGCATTGATAGTTTGACCAGACGTCAATCGCCTTAAATTTTGAACTCCACCTCCTGTCCCATTTTGATCCATACGCGAACCACTCAAGCCATTCATGAGAAGTGCTACACCTTCGTAAGCGTGTTGTCCAGCACCTCCATCATCACTCATTACAAATCTGAAATCGTTGGCTCCTCCGCCGTCTAAATCTATGAGGGCAGTGGCTTCCCCATTGTAATTGCCTTGAATCGTGATATTCAGCATTCGGGTACCTGTGGCCGCTCTCGTATGCAGTGGAGCAGTCAAAAAGGCGATACCAGGAAGTGCAATTGCTGCCGTTTTGGCGATGTGCTGTGCGGTGGTACCGATTTGGGACTTGACTCCTTTTGATTGTTTGCGGTAATTGTTGAGCTTGTTTTCCAAGTGTAATTTTCTCTTTTTCATATCATCTTTTTTGATTAATAAATACAACTTGCAAGCGATTAGTATTGACAAGCTGAGGTATTCATTTAAATTTTTATTGAGTGTTTATATAAGGTTTCAATGTGGTTCAAAATTGCTTTCTCAATTCACAAATTATTGATTTTCAATCATTTGTCAAATCCTATTCATTTGAATTCGACTAATCATTGATTTAAAAGAACTAAAGGCACTCAATCCTACTTAGCGCTGTGATGAATCAGCAAGTATTGCAGTATCTCAATAGTTTTGGTGTTTTAACGCACCTCCAATCTTTCGCATGGGTTGATAATTGCCTATTAGTGGCCTGGAATTCGGGAAAATGTATACAGGATATCTAGCAGTCCAATGCACGAGTCAGTCACGCAAAAGCCAGATTGGGTGTAGTTTTCTCTTTTTTAACACATTTTTGTAAATAAGGAATAAAAGGTGTTGAGAGAAGATTTGAAAATGGAACTATCAAATATAGTTGGATCTCAAATCATTTGGTCAGCACTATTTTGCTGATTTGTACAATCTTTTCGGCACAGTGTATTAAAAAAGAATTTCAAAATCAACGGTAAAATAGGACTTTTTCAAAGACAAGAAAAGTTTTTCAATACAAAAAAAACATAATAATTACATTAATATAAATTAGCCGTAATGTCTTTTAATGCTAATATTAAATTCCTTGTATATGATAAAACTTATTAATCAGCAACTATCATCAATAATAAATATTGCCTATGATTAAAAATCATGGAATTTGTTGTCAAAAATGGATTATTTATCTCAAGGTTGTGTAAAAAGCCTTACTGGAAATAGGCTACCTTTTAAAAACTCTTTTGGTCTGATAACTTCTGTCAGAACGAACTTTCAGTACATACATCCCAGTCGGTAAACTTTCCATAGACAATGTTTGCTGAAGGCTTCCAGCCCCTACAGTTTTTCGAAATTGCACCTGCCCGGCAAGGTCATATATTTCAACAAAAGCAGTTTCATCCAATTCCTCATCAAAAGAAATATGAACTTGTTCCTGGAAAGGATTTGGATATACTCGAATATCTGGCTGTTCTTTAAGTGCTAAACTTACAACAGAGCTATAGGTATATTTTCCATCAAAATCTGTTTGCTTGAGGCGATAGTAATTGCTGCCTTTGGTAGGGAAAGAATGAAGGAATGAATAATGAAGTTCCTGAAAGGAATCGCCTGCGCCTGCTTTTCGTCCTATTTCTGAGAAGGTGTACCCATCTGTACTGTGCTCAATGGAGAAATAATCGTTTTCATTTTCAGATAGGGTGCTCCAGTTGAGTTCCACTTTTCCATTTTTTTCCTGGGCAGTAAATCGCTTGTATTCGACAGGCAATGGGGCATTGTTCCAGCTGGTTCCTACTCGGATGCCATCTATTTGAATGGTAGCATCACCGGATGCTTGTCTCACGGACACTTCATCAATGGTGGTCCCACTTGTTCCGGTATCGGTGGCATGTGCAGCAGGTTCAGTAGATGGCAGGGTTCCTCCTGAAAATACCCACAAGTTGGCAACTCCTGTATCGATGTTGTAGCTCATGACCACCAGGTATGTCGTACTAAAACTTAAGCTAATGCCCGTTTTAACAGGAGAAGAAGTTGCAGAAGCTCTAATACCAAGATCAAAATCTCCTCCCACTCCTGAAGAGCCAACGAAGATGTTCCCTCTAAAACCGGAATTATTAAAATGGTAAAAGTAGGTTTGATTATTTCCTCCACTCACACTTATTAAAAAAGAGGTATAGACGGTTCCAGAGTTTTGGGCTGTAAATGCATGATTTACATCCTCTCTGCTCCCGCTGCCCATAATTGCCTGGATGGAATTGCCCGAACCTGAGTTGGCATATCCGGTATAAGACAAGGATCCCGAAATCACCTGAATGGCATTGCTACCTGCTCCACTATGCGCCGCCCATGAGCCATTGCCCACCAAATTGCCGGTGCCATAGCTAAAATCATCTACAAATAAGGATTGGGCATTGAAATAATTGACTATCAACAAAGAGAAAAATAGCAGTATATTTCTTTTCATGATTGAATTAGATTAATTGAAAGGTATATGGGATTTTTTGGGATTATAAATGTTGATTTACTGGTTTGCTGGGTGCTCGGTACTGGTTACTGGTTTGCTGGGTACTCGGTACTGGGTTCTTGTTGCTGGTTTGCTGGGTACTCGGTACTGGGTTCTGGTTACTGGTTTGCTGGGTGCTGGGTGCTTAAAAAGCTTAACTGTTTTTTCAATTAATTCTACCAGATTCTTTATTTGTAAAGCCGCCAAATACCCAGAACCCAGATAACTCGCAACTTACATTAGTTAAATCGATTTTGGAAAAGGTAACCTTTAGGGCTTCGGTAATAACCCATTCATTAAGTTGACTGGAGGAAAATCCTAAGTTGATTAGACGGGTATTGGATTGCGAAGATAGTTGAATCTTGGGGAAGGTAGGGAAAATGTCATATTTAAATTTTACAAATACCATAGTTTGGCTATTCGTTTAAGCTTTTTCAATCAACAAATAAATCATCCATTACTAAGGGGATATTTATATAAAGACAATCACTTTGCGCGAGCAAAAAAAATTATTACTCGCGGAATCTATATAAATTCAGCTACTTTACTCGAGTAATCATACAACCATTACACTACGAAATATTTGAGGTAGGATAGAAAAAGTAACCCGGCTCTCCCGAGCCGGGAAGATTCCACTAAATCTTCATGTTATTAAGGATGCTCATTGCCCGGTTCTGGAAAACCGGGATACTTGTTCGGCTCTGGAGAGTCGAGCTACTATTCTCTTAAAATTTCGCGGGAGATAACCAGCTTCTGAATCTCCGAAGTCCCCTCCCCTATTGTACACAGCTTAGCATCCCGATAGAATTTCTCAACTGGAAATTCTTTAATGTAACCATAGCCACCAAAGACTTGTACCGCATCATTGGCTACTTCCACTGAAACTTCGGATGCATAGTATTTTGCCATTGCCGAGATCTTGGTGGTATTCTTTTTTTGGTCCTTAAAAACACCTGCTTTGCGGGTAAGCAATTCAGCCGCCTGAATTTTGGTCGCCATATCTGCCAGTTTAAAGCTGATGCCCTGGAAACTGGAGATGGGCTTGCCAAACTGATGGCGTTCCTGGGAGTAATTGACTGCTGCTTCGTAAGCTCCTTTGGCAATTCCTAAGGACAATGCTGCAATGGAAATACGACCTCCATCCAATACTTTCATGGACTGAATGAATCCTTCTCCCTCTTCTCCAATTACCTGACTTTTGTGAATTCTGCAATTGTCAAAAACCATTTCAGCTGTTTCGCTGGCACGCATGCCCAGCTTATCTTCTTTTTTACCTCCACTAAACCCAGGGGTTCCTCTTTCAACAATAAAAGCGGTCATGCCGTGATTGTCGCCAGGTTCTCCTGTTCTTGCAATAACTACAGCGACATGGCCGGAACGACCATGCGTGATGAAGTTTTTAGTGCCATTCAACACGTAATAGTCTCCATCTTTTGTCGCCACACATTGCATTCTTTTGGCATCGCTTCCCGTGTTGGGTTCTGTCAATCCCCAGGCCCCGATCCACTCTCCCGAAGCCAATTTAGGCAGGTACTGGTGTTTTTGTTCTTCGTTACCACAAAGCAGTATATGATTGGTACACAAGGAGTTGTGTGCTGCGAGGGATAAACCTATGCTGCCACATACTTTGGCGACCTCTTCAATGACCGTGATGTATTCCTGGTAACCCAATCCTGAGCCACCATACTTTTCCGGCACCAATACACCCATGAAACCATACTCTCCCATCTGATGGAACAAATCAGCTGGAAAATATTGACTTTCATCCCATTCCATCACATGCGGACGGATGTAGGTGTTCGCAAAATCTCTTGCACTTTCCTTGATCATCTGGAGGTTATCAATTGTCATTTCTAAATTCATTGCTTGTAATTTTTTTTTGGTTGCTGGTTGCTGGGTTCTGGTTTGCAGGGTCCCCAGTAAACCAACACCCAGTACCCCGTAAACCAGTCCCGAGTGCCTAGTCAGACCACCCAAAGGCTTCCCGCATCTTCGAATAGATCTCCGTATTGTCAAATATGCCGCTAAACAACTCCGCTTTTGGTCCAATGGCGAATACTGGAACCATCACGCCTGTATGATCATTTGAAGTAAATGCCAATTTTAGCCGCTTCATTTTTGATTTTTTATTGATCGCCATTCCGCCGGTTTCATGGTCAGCAGTGACGATTAACAGGGTTTCCTTATCTCTTAGTACGAATTGCAAGGCAACTGCGATGGATTCATTGAAATCCTTCAGCTCATCCAGCAACTGATATGCTTCATTGCCATGTCCTGCCCAGTCAATTTGAGATCCCTCAATCATTAAAAAGAAACCATTGTCTCCTCTGTTTTCCAGAAAATTGGTCGCCAATTTGGTCGCTTTTGGCAGATATTCTCTTCCCTGCATTTTGGATAGTGGATGATTGTCTGCTGTGAAAAAGCCAAAATTTTGGTCGCTGGTCATAATCTTTTCCGACAATCTGTCACTGAAATAATCATACACTTTATATCCCTTACTGTTCAATTCTTTAATTAAATTTCTTTCATCAAAGTATCTGCGGTCGAAGTACTTTTTACCTCCACCTATGAAAAAGTCAATCCCAGAATTAACCAAATCAATCGCAATTTGTTCGTGCAGGTTTCGATATTTTTGGTGTGCCACAAAAGCAGCAGGCGTTGCATGTGTAATGGAGACAGTTACCACCATTCCAGTTGCCAAGCCACGCTCCTCTGCTTCTTCCAAAATGCTTTTGCAAGCCACTGTATCTGCATTGACACCAACCGCATTTCGGTATGTTTTGACACCACAAGCCATAGCAGTAGATGCTGCAGCGGAATCTGTGATTTGCCCTTCCTGTGTATGTGTTTTTTGAAATCCTACAACCGGAAAGACTTCCAATACATGTCGATTATCGGCAGCAAACATCGCAGCCGATACCTGCGATAAACCCATGCCGTCTCCTATCATCAGGATGATGTTTTTGGGTTGCTTGGCAAAACTAATTTCACTACTTGTTGGAATGTCGGGAATTGCTTTTGGCTGGCAAGCTCCAAGAAAAAGCATCAAAAAACAGGTCACTAAATAAACTGCAATCTTTGGCATCGGGCGAAGTAAGTTGCTAAAAAGCGCAAAAGTAATCTTTCTTGAATATCTTTTTTTAAAAAGCGTTTGAAAAATGTGTTCCTAAAAGACTGACCATATTGACTTTGATAATCGAAGCATCTCAGTGAAATTATAGCTCGAACTTCTGACATAAATGCCATGGAACCGGAAAGTGTAACCCTGTGTTACCAGTGAAACAATTCTTGTTATTGAGACCGCTCTAAACAAAATTGAAAAATTGGGGTTTATCCAGCAGCTAAGTAAGAGAGCAAAATTTTAAACATAATTCTGCTCTCTTACTTAAGTCAAAAAAAAACTTCAATGATTCGATTTTTCAGGAAATCATTATTCCTTTCCTTCTCATTAATATTCACTTCATTAGGGTTCGCTCAGAATGTCGGAACGCTAAGTGGTTATGTCAAGGACGCAAAAACCGGCGAGGGACTGATAGGAGCCACTGTACAATTGGAAGGTACTGGATTGGGGTCAGCTACGGATTTGGATGGGTATTATGAAATTTCGAAAATACCTACCAAGACTTATAATGTAATAACCAGTTATATTGGATATGAATCCAAAACTGAATTCAATGTCGTTGTTAAATCTGTAGGAAATGTAGCATTGAATTTCAACCTGACTGAAGCCAATAAGTCCCTTAATGAAGTGGTTGTTGTAGCCAGTTCTATTGAAGATATCATAACACCACTTTCCACCCAAACACTTTCCGCAGTTGAAATTGCCACTTATCCCGGTGGAAATAATGATATTGCCAAAGTGGTGCAATCCCTTCCAGGAGTTGGAGGATCTGTACTTGGTTTTAGAAATGATGTCATTATCAGAGGGGGCGCACCCAATGAAAATGTGTATTACCTTGATGGGGTAGAAATTCCAAATATCAATCATTTTAGCACCCAGGGAAGCGCTGGAGGACCTGTTGGCTTGCTCAATGTTTCTTTTATTGAAAATGTAGATTTGGCAACTTCTGCCTTTAATGCAAAATATGACAACCCGCTTTCTGGAGTTTTGCAATTCAATCAAAGGATTGGCAACACCCGAAAATTTCAAGGCAATTTGAGGGTGAGTGCAAGTGAGACTGCTTTTACAGGTGAAGGGCCTTTATTCAAAAACGGTGCGGAGGATGCAAAGACGAGCTACATCGTTTCTGTTCGCCGTAGTTACTTACAGTTTTTATTTAAGCTGATTGGTTTGCCCATTCTTCCGGATTATTGGGATTATCAATACAAATTGACCCACCAGATTGATCAATACAACGAGATTAACTTTCTGGGAATAGGCGCCATTGATGACTTCCGGGTAGATGTGCCAAACGAATACGATGCTCTTCAGCAATCCACGTTGGAACAAGTGCCCATTATCAAACAATGGTCAACAACCGCAGGTCTAAGCTGGAAAAGAAGATTCAAAGATGGAAGTGGCTTCATGCGTACCACCCTTAGCAACAACATTTTAGACAATAACTATTCACAATATTCCGACAATGTCGCAGAAACTGGTCTTTATTTCGAAAACGACTCCCGTGAGACAGAAACCAAATTGAGGTACGAACAAACCCGCTATATCAATGACTGGATATTGACCGGCGGATTTGGTATTCAACAGGTAAGCTATGAAAACCGGACGACCAATCTTATCGACGACATCAATTACCGTTCAGAAATAGATTTTCTAAAATACGGACTATTTTTCCAGGCATCCAGGTCGCTTTTTCAAAATCGGCTGGATATTTCATTTGGATTGCGGGCTGATGGCAATTCTTTTACTTCCGAAGAAAACCAATTGTTAAAAACAGTATCTCCCAGATTCTCTTTTTCCTATGCCCTTGACCCAGCTAAAAAATGGAGATTCAATGGTAGCATTGGGCGTTATTTTAAAATTCCACCCTACACCATCTTAGGCTTCCGCAATAATCAAGGTGAGAATATCAATCAGGACGCTAAATATATTAGCAGTAATCACTTTGTATTGGGCTTGGAACGCAATCTTTCCAATGCTACCCGAATTACTTTGGAAGGATTTTTCAAAAAATATGACAATTACCCTTTATCGGTGCTAGATAGGATCTCCCTGGCAAACAAAGGAGGTGATTTTGAAGTATTGGGCAATGAGGCTATAGAAAGTAGAGGTGAAGGACGCACATACGGTGTGGAATTTATGTTTCAGCAAAAATTCACCAAAAATTTCTACGGCATCCTGGCATACACATTTTTCAAAAGTGAGTTCTCTGATTTCGATGGAGTGTATCGCCCATCTGTTTGGGATGCCAGGCACCTGGCGAGCTTCACAGGTGGCTATAAATTTGGCAATAATTGGGAAGTGAGTTTGCGCTATCGCTACAGTGGTAGAACACCTTATCCTTTAACTGATGAGGAGGCAACCCTTGAAAATTATCCGGCGGTCATTCTCAATTATGACAATCTGGGAGATTTCAGATTGAGCAGCTTCAATCAGGCTGATATCAGGATTGATAAAAAATGGAATTTCAAAAAACTGGCTTTCAATCTTTATTTGGAAGTTCAAAATGCATTTGCACAAACCCCTCCAGAACCACCTGTGTACGGATTAGACAGAGATGAAACAGGACAAATAATCAATCCTCTGGAGCTGGTGGTGGTTCCTCCATCAGATCCTTCTGTATTGCCGATTATCGGCTTTGTATTAGACTTCTAAGATTCTCGTTCATACCTAAATTTTGTTTTGATGCGACGGGAGACCAAATGTGGTTGACCGTCGCTTTTTGTTTCAGGAATACATTAAAATTAGTCTTTTTTAATTTTGGAACGATTTTGGAATAACAAATAACATTAAATTGTAACCATTTGATAAAAAGCCCGTTGTAAATAACGGGTTTATTTAATTTAATTATAATTCCTGGAACAACATGACTATGAAACACTCCCTACTCCCAACTGGGTCATTGCAAAAATCGGCCTTCATTCTCGAAACTTGTTTTCACCCTATCAGTCGAAGAATCCTTAAATTATTATATGCTCATGAGGAGATGACCATGTATGATTTATCTCGTCGTTTTTGTTTCGACTTCGATAAAGTTCGCTTCCAATTGGCATTGCTACAAAAAGCAGACGTGATACACCAGGTTTCTTACAATCGAAACATATATTACTACCTAAACGAAGCAAAAATGGAGCGAATCAAAATGGCGCTCAATGGCTTTTGTAATAATTATATGTTGGAAGAAGCTGAATTGGAGGGGTAAAAAAGATTTAAAAATTGTTCAAAATTGTTCAAAATTGTTCAAAATTGTTTCCTATAAATTGCAGGCAATTTATAGCTTTTCATGCTTTGAACCATTTTATAACATTTGAACAAATTTCACCTTTCTTTTCAAAAATTGGAACTTTTAATAAATAACTTTTTAAGGTGATGCCTTGTGTCACAGAATATGAGCATAGTAAAAGGTGTTGCCTTAAAAAGCTCCTTTCCTTGAGGCAACACCTTCCTGCTTCTCTAAAGCTAATACTCAAGGCATCACCTCAAAGAACATGATTGAGATTTGCTTTTACCCTTCTAGCTTCTCCCTCAGAAGTGCATTGGTAGCTTTAGGATCTGCTTTTCCTTTGGAAGCTTTCATTACCTCTCCCATGAAAAAGCCCAACAATCCTTTTTTGCCTTTTCGATAAGTTGCTACCTTATCGGGATATTTCGCGATGGCTTCATTGACCAATTTTTCGAGAAAATCTTCGTCTGCGGATTGGATCAGGTTTAGTTTTTGAGCAAGTTCAAGTGGGCTGCTCTTTGTTTGTTTCAACAACTCTGGGAACAAGGTTTGATATGCTATGGAATTACTCACCTTCCCATCTTCGATGAGTTGAATAAATTCGGCAAGCTGACCGTATGTAAGGGGAAAATCCTGAATAGCAATGTTTTGTTCACTTACAAAAGGGTTGATTTTATTGATAATCAAATTCGCGACGGCTTTGTGGTTTTTGGACTTTTTGGTCATTTCCAGAAAAAACAAAGCTGTTTCCTTTTCTTCTGTCAGCAAATTCGCATCGTATTCTGATAGCCCAAAATCATTTACAAATTGGTCATACAGTGCCAATGGCAAAGGAGGTTGTTTTTTTACCAAATCAGAAACATATGTTTTGGGAAGCACAACCGGTGGTAGATCCGGCTCAGGGAAATAGCGATAATCGTGCGCGTCTTCTTTATCCCGAATGGGCGTAGTCACTCCCGTCGCAGGATTAAAATTCAAGGTTTCCTGCATCACTCTGCCACCAGATTCTATCAGATCTATTTGCCGTTTTACCTCAAAAGCAATTGCTCGTCGAGCATAACGCATGGAATTGAGGTTTTTGATTTCGCATCGATTGCCCAGTTTGGGATCTCCTTTTTTTCGAACAGAAACATTGCAATCACAACGCATTGAACCCTCCTGCATATTGCCATCTGAAATCTCCAAATAGCGAATCAATTGCCGCATGGCTGTCATAAAAGCATCTACTTCTTCAGCGGAGCGCAAATCCGGCTCAGAGACAATTTCCAAAAGTGGTACACCAGCTCTGTTTAAATCAATCAGGGTATGCTTTGGGTCGATGTCGTGAATGGATTTCCCCGCATCTTCTTCCATGTGAATGTGGTGAATCCGAACTGTTTTTCTTTCGCCATTCACCCTGACATCCAAACTACCTCCTATGCAAATTGGCAGGCGATCCTGTGTAATCTGATATCCTTTTGGTAAGTCTGTATAGAAATAATTCTTTCTGTCAAAATAGCTGGTTGGACTGATTTCACTACCCAAAGCCAAACCGAGTTTTACGGCATATTCTATTTGTTTTTTGTTCAATCGCGGCAAGGTCCCAGGATGCCCCAGAGAAATCGTGCTCACATGGGTATTGGGCTCAGCCCCAAATCGCGTATCATCTCCACAAAATGCTTTGCTTTTGGTAGATAGCTGGACGTGAATTTCAAGTCCTATCACTGTTTCGTATTGGTCGTAAATGCTCATGGGTGCAAAGGTAGGAAAGTATAGGAAAAAAGGCTCCCGCTACCCGCGGAAGCCTTTCAAAACTGCACATAATAACTCCAAAAATATCCAATCAAATTATTAGTGTTTTGTGAGTGCTAAAAGCGCTTGTAGCGCTTTTAGTACTCACTTCTCTACATTTTCGACACTCGTACAACCTTCTGCCGCTCATTGTCAAACATGACCACTAAAATGTACATTCCCCTTGAATAAGCGGATAAATCTACCTCCGACCGATAAGCATCATCTGGCAAATCAATTGTCTCCAGGAGGATACCATTGGGTGTGTAGATTTCCAAACTCACATCATTGCCATAATCTTCCAGTATCTCAACAAAGAATACATCATTGAATGGATTTGGATAGATATGAGCAAGCGATATGCCACCTGTAAGCATCACTTCTACAGTGTTGGAATGAGTATAATTCCCATCTTGATCTTCCATCCGAACACGGTAGAAACTGCGTGCCTTTTTGGGCTGGTTATCGAAAAACTCGTAATGAGTCAAAATGCCATTGCTGGGAAGACCTGGTTTTTCCCCGATGTCTTCAAATTCGACATTGTCGGGCGAGCGTTCTATAATAAACCGAATGCTATCATAAATCATGTGATTGTCTGTTGTCCATTCAACCAAAACTTGTTGCTGGTTAACCGGATTGGCATTGATGACCAGGGCACTACCGCAAATTGCTGGATTATTGGATACCGTCACATTCATGGTGTCTGTCGAGGTGCAATTGTTCTTCGTAACTGTCAAAGCAATGGTTTTGACACCCCAGGAATTCCACATTGTCGTGGCAGTTTGAGTAGACGCTGTTTGTGGGATGGCACCAGGTCCAAAATCCCATGAATAGGTGGCTCCAGGACCAGAGGAAATCGTCGTGTAGGTAGCCGGATCTCCAACACAGACGAGTGTTGGACCATCAATATCGGCAATCGCAACAGCACCAATGGTAATGGTAATGATATTGGATTCATAATAATCCACACAATTTTCCCGGCGAACACATCTGATGAAGTAGGTAGTTTCATAAAGAGGTCCAGGGTCGTAGCTTGGACTATTGGAATTGGGAATTGCATTCCAGACAGTAGGATTAAATGGTCCAGGATCGACCGTCCACATCCACAAAAACTCCAATGCGCCTGATCCTCCCGATGGAGGCACAATTTCGGTAATTGGTGCCGGGTCATTGCCAGGTCCACAAAGCGTTTGATTACAGCAAATCTCTCCTGGATAGGTGACATTGTCACAAACCCCTGGGGGGGCTTCCAAAGTAACACTACAAACTGCAGTGCAGCCATTGAAATCGGTAACAGTCACTGAATAAGTTCCTTCATCCAATCCAGAAGCTACTGGGGTCGTTTGTCCATCGCTCCAAAAATAGGTATAGGGAGGTGCCCCACCTGAGGCATTGGCTTGTGCAACACCATCATTTGAACTTGCAGAAGTCGGTTGTTGTATGACCCATGCATTACAAGTAGGGCTGGCTGCTGTTGGAATGAATACATTCGTAAATGCGGAGCATCCAGTGGCATCTGTGGCGGTAACGGTGTAACTGCCAGGTGCGAGGTTGAAAACCGTTCCACCTGTGGCTCCGTTGCTCCAATTAAATGTGTAGGGGGGAGTTCCGCCAGTTGCATCGGCACTTGCCGAACCATTATTGGCACCGACACAGCTGGAACTGATGGTAATTGCGGTGACATTGATGCTTGAGGGAGCCGTTAAGGTAGCAGAACCGGATTTTGTGCAACCATTGTCGTCGGTTACTGTAACCGAATAAGTTCCGGCAGAAAGGTTTATTACTGTTTGGGTAGTCGCTCCATTGCTCCAGTTGTAACTAAAATTGCCCATACCGCCTGATGGGAATGCTGTTATTTTACCATCGTTGTTATTTCCACAGGAAGGGTCCGTTACTGAAAGATTCAGAGTAATGGGCGCTGGCTCTGAGATCCAGACTGTTTCTACATCTGTACAGCCATTGATATCCGTTACGGTAACCGAATATTGCCCGCCATCTAAATTGGAAATCGTTTGGTTATTGCTACCATTGCTCCAATTGTAAATAAAGGGTGCAGTACCACCCGAGGCATTGGCAGTTGCAGCTCCATCATTGAAGCCATGACAAGTGACATTATTGATGTTCACATTTACAAAGACACCAGGCCCGCCGCCTACATTTCCTGAAGCAATGGCCTTGCATCCATTGCTATCTGTTAGGGTAACGGTATAGGTTCCTGGCGATAAGCCCATGATGACAGCACCAAATCCTCCATTGCTCCAGGAATAGGTCAAATTCCCAACTCCGCCGGAGGTTACAAATGCAGCCGCTGATCCATTCGAGACGCCACAATCAGCGGGAGTGGTTGTGACGCTGGCAGTAAAGTTTCCAGGTTCAGTTATCCATACACTTTCTGTAGCTGTACAACCCTGAGAATCAGTAGCTGTTACAACGTAGAGCCCTGCAGTGAGATTGAAAATGGAATTGCCTGTTCCACCGTTACTCCAACTGTAGGAATAAGGCGGAATACCTCCCGAAACATTAGCCATTGCCAAGCCATCATTTCCACCATAACAGGTCACATTATTGGAAAATACATTCACTGAAAAGCTCGCACCTGAAATGGTTACACTTGCCGTTTTTGTACAGAAATTGGCATCCTGTACTTGTACCATATAAGTACCCGGAGTGAGATTGAAAATGTTTGCCGTATTGGCGCCATTGCTCCAGGAATAGGAATAAGGTGGAGTTCCACCAGAGACAATTGCCATCGCAGTACCATCTGTTCCAGTACAGCCAGCATTTTGCGAAACTGCATTCAAATTCAGATTTGGAGGTTGGTTAATGGTAATTGTTTCCACAAGAACACAGCCCGCAGCATCGGTCACGGTCACGGTATAGTTTCCTGCTGGCAAATTCATAATGTCTGGGCTAATAGACCCGGTATTCCATTGGTAGGTGTATGGAGGCGTGCCATTCCAACCAGAAACCAAAATGCTACCTGTCGCTTCCCCAAAGCAAAAAACATCTTGCTTGGCGACGTCAATAATAAAGTCGCTGGCTTGAATGGTTGCGGAAGCTATGGCTGCACAATTTTGTGCATCTGTTACGGTTACCGAGTAGGTTCCGGCTGTTAGACCAAAAATGGTTTGAGTAGTTGCTCCAGTATTCCATTGGTAGATATAAGGTGCTGTGCCACCATTGGCAAAAGCGGATGCCATTCCAGCATTATTGCCTGGACAGAGAATAGGTGTCGCAGTAATATTAACAGAAATATTAGAAGGCTCATTGATCCACACACTTCCACTTCCCGTGCATCCTTGCGAATCTGTTACCGTTACCCCATAAAGTCCGGCGGTCAGATTGAAAATGCTTTGGGTGGAGGCTCCATTATTCCAACTAAAACTAAAAGGTGGTGTCCCACCAAAAACCATTGCCGAAGCAGAACCGTCATTGGCTCCATAGCAAGTCACATCATTTCCATTAACTGCTACATTCAATGGTGGCGGAGCTGCAATCGTCACTGCTCCAACCTCTTTACAATCCATCGCATCTGTCACAGTAACAAAATAAGTTCCTGAAGAAAGGTTAGTGATGGTTGGTCCGGTTCCGCCATTGCTCCATTGGTAGGTGTAGCCAGGAGTTCCTCCGGAGACGATAGCCGTGGCACTTCCAGTCCCACCAGTACATCCCGGTTGGGTAGCGTTGAAATTGATAACGATCATTGGAGGCTCGGTGATGGTTATTGTTTCCCAAACCGCACAACCATCTGAATCTGTGACCGTAACAGTATAATTTCCTGCAGGTAGGTTCGTCAACACATTGGAGTTGGAACCATTGTTCCACTGATAAAAATAAGGAGGTGTACCATTCCACCCTGTTACTTCAATTGCTCCATCATTTCCACCATAACAGGAAACATTGGTTTTTATCACATCAATTATCAAATCTGAAGCGTTAATTGTTGCTGAAGCTGTACCCTGACAACCGTTGATATCTGTGACTGTGACGTAATAGTTACCTGCTCCCAGATTGGAAATTGTTTGGGTATTGCCCCCATTGCTCCAGGAATAGAAAAATGGGGCTGTTCCACCATTTACAAAGGCAGAAGCCATCCCATTATTTTGATTTGGACAAACAGTTCCTGTCGCTTGAACGAAAACACTCAAGTTTGGTGGTTCCGTAATCCAAACGGAGCTTGCTTTTTGGCAACCATTAATATCCGTAACGGTTACTGAGTAAAATCCAGCCGGAAGATTGGTAATGGTTTGCGTAGTCGCGCCAGTATTCCAGGAATAGGAAAATGGAGGAGTCCCTCCACTTGTTACTGCAGTCGCTGAACCATTGCTGCCGCCGCAGGTCGTCACATTTTGAGCATTGATGGTCAATGCAAATGTAGAACCCGCCGCAACATAGACGGTTGCAGAACCTGAGCAGCCAAAAAAGTCAGTCACCGTAACTGTATAACTCCCGGGAGACAAGCCAGTTATTAGTGAGCCCGTTTGCCCATTGCTCCAAATGTAAGTATAAGGTTGTGTTCCTCCCATGCCAGAGGCGGAGGCTGTTCCATCGTTGGCCCCCGCACAAGTTTCATCAGTGGAACTTGCCCAGGCGGAAACATTAGAAGGAGCTGTCAGGGTTGCAGACTTGGTAGCAGTACATCCTGTCGCATCGGTTACTGTCACCGTATAAGTTCCGGTTCCCAAGCCTGTAATGGTTTGAGTAGTTCCGCCATTGCTCCACAGGTATGTATACGGAGATAGACCGCCCATTGGTGTAGCAGTAATGGAACCATTATTTGAACTACAACTACTTGGTGGAGTGGTGGTCAACCAAATTGGAAAGCCATTATTGGAAATATTTACTGTACCGCTACCAGTCCCGGTACAACCATTATTATCAGTTACTGTGACAGAATAATTCCCGGCAGGTAGATTGTTAATTGTTTGGGTATTTCCGCCATTGCTCCATGAGTAGGAGTATGGAGGTGTACCCCCAGCTGGATTGGCAGTTGCCGATCCTCCTGAGCCATTGCATCCTGCATTGGTAGTGGTCACTGTTACCGAAGGTCCAGTACCTGTATTGGCACATTTAACTATGGCACAGGAATTAGCATCTGTTACGGTTACGCAATATTGCCCGGGAGGCAAGTTGATAATGGTCTGTGAGCTTGCTCCATTGCTCCATAGATAAGTATATCCGGGAACACCTCCTGATGGATAAACCGTCATGGAGCCAGGAATACCACAAGTTGTTGTAATATAAGCACTTATAGGAGGCGGTTCATTTAATGTCGTATTAGCCGAAGCAGTATAACCCTGATTATCAGTAACTGTAACCGAGTAATATCCAGCTGGTAAGTTATTAATGGTTTGAGTGGTCGCACCTGTACTCCATAGATAAGAATATGGCGGATAGCCATTCATTGGATTTGCAGTAATGCTACCAGTAGCAAACCCACCACACGTTGGTGGCGTGGCGTTCAGACTAACTGAAAGCGAAAAATCATTTGGATTTGTGCTAAAAGCAAAGAGGGGGATCAACAGTAGACAGCTAAGCACAAGGCAAGCCTTCAACCACTCCGCCCTTCCACAGAAAAGGAGAGTAAAACACTTCATAACTGAGATTGTAGTTTGCTAGTCAGTAGTGATGAATGAAAATGAATAATGAATAATTCATTTCATTCTCAATTCAGCAATACTATTTCACCTTATATGTCAGTATTCAGGAAGGGTCAGATTGAATACAGTGTAAGTATAAGTTTAATAATTAAGCTTAAACTTAGCCTTAAACTTATACTTAATAATGATGGGAAGATGTCCAAAAGAACTTGGTAGGCAAATAGATAGTTAGTCAAGGAAGGATTGTACCTTGAACATATACCTTAAACCTCATCCAGTCTTTTTGATGTCCTTGTTTATTTGTCTGCGCGCAAAGAGTAGTGGAATTTAGAATATTTAGCAGACATTTTTAATGGGTAGTATGTCTTTGCGGGGTAAAGATAGTATTTTTTTCCAATGTGTTATTTTTTTTCAAATTCAATTTCTGAAGAATGATTTTAGCAAAGTGATTATGAGATAATTTTGAATTGATTAGGTTTGCAAAAAATTGTAATTCAAAATTATCTCCGACTGCATGAAGTGGATTTCCTTTATTGCTGTTTGTCTAATTATCCTTTCCGGAATTTGGTTTTTCTTTTCTCCAAAACCAGCTCCAGAGATATCGGCTCCAAAAGTAAACACCTTCTATCTTGGCGGCATTCAAGTCAATGAATATAGTTTGGATCGCTGGGTTAAAACACTTGATTCCATCGGCATGAATACAGTTTCTGTTACTGTTTATGCGCAACAAGCCAATTGGGATGGTTATCATCTTTGGTACAATGATGAAGAGAAATGGGTCGTTGAGGAAATTAGAAAAGCCAAACAAGAAGGATTAAAAGTAATAATGATATTAAGAGTTGCCCTGCAATCGATGTACCCGAAAAACAAGTTTTTGTGGCATGGCATGATTCATCCCAAAACCGACTTTGATTTGTACTCCTGGTTTTGGCGGTATAAGGATTTTGCAATCAAATGGGCAGATATCGCCCAAAAAGAAGGGGTAGATATCTTTGCAATAGGAAGTGAGTTAAATGCCATGACCGCTACCCAAGCCATCAAGGAAATGCCTCCCTTATATGGATATTTTAATAGTGATACTACTCAGGAAAAGCACGAAAAACGAGCACTGAAATACGATAGAATTCTAAAAGATGAACACCTTTGGATACGAGGAGACAGCAATTATCAACATTTGGAACATTTGATCAATGACAGAATCAAAGCTCAGCGAGATTGGGCACATCAGATCACTTTTCAAGACGATGGAAATTTTCTGGAGCTCATGAATGAACGGAGGAAAAAAATAGAAGCCTATTGGATAGACATTATCCGGGAAATAAGGACCAGATACAGTGGTCAACTGACTTATGCGGCCAATTTTGACAGCTATCAGGATGTTGGCTTTTGGGAGCACCTGGATTTTATGGGCATCAATGCTTACTTCCAACTTAGGAAACCCCAATCTGAATATCCCTCCAGCATTGATATGAAAGCAGAAATGCAAAAAAGCTGGGAAACCATTTTTGAAGAAATAGCCAGCTTTAAGGAATTGGAAACCATTCAGGAACAGCCCATCCTCTTTACTGAATTGGGCTATTTAAGGGCCAAAGATACAACCCTGGAACCTTGGCAAGGCTTTGGATTTTCAATTATTGGACCACCAAAAAACGAACGATTGATAATTTGGAAGGAGCAGGAAGAAAGCCCTTTTGAACGAGCCACTGCCGTGGAGGCATTGTATGAGGAAGTTGTCCAAAAAAAAATCAATCTAAGAGGCATCCTGTATTGGAAATTAACCACTCATTATTACCACTTGCCTGTAGAGCCCTTTGCACTTCATATTTCTCCTCAACCAGTGGATAGTCTCCAAAATGCCTTAACGAAATTTGGTGATTTTTTTTAGTCAACCCTATTGGATTAAGAAAAATAAGTTACTTTATCTGCTCATTTTTAAACAAAACGAATAAATCATGTCACCATTTCTAGGAGAAATCATAGGAACCATGTTGCTCATCATCCTCGGCGACGGCGTCGTTGGAGGAGTAGTTTTAAATAAAACCAAATCGAAGGATGCAGGCTGGGTAGTCATTACCATTGGCTGGGGACTTGCGGTCACTTTGGCAATTTATGCTGTAGGAAGAATCAGTGGCGCACATATCAACCCTGCTGTAACACTTAGTTTTGCAGTCTCTGGAGAATTTTCCTGGGCAGAAGTATTTCCATACATTTCAGGACAAATGATAGGTGGTTTTTTGGGTGCGATCATTGTGTGGTTGCATTATTTACCTCACTGGGGCAAAGACAATGAGGCTGCTGCTCAATTGGCAGTTTTTTGTACCGGTCCGGCAGTACGTTCTCCTTGGGCGAACCTTTTGAGTGAGTTGATTGGGACATTTATATTAATTGGCGGATTGCTATTTATAGGTGCAAATAATTTTACAGAAGGCTTGAACCCCCTGGTGGTGGGTGCCTTGATTGTTGCCATTGGCATGAGCCTGGGAGGAACGACAGGTTATGCCATTAATCCCGCTCGTGACCTTGCTCCACGTATTGCCCATTTTTTATTGCCTGTCAAAGGGAAAGGGGATTCTGACTGGAATTATGCTGCGATTCCGGTGGTAGGACCCATCCTGGGAGGTATTTTAGGAGCAGTGATGTACAAATGGTTGTTTGAAGGGCAAACTTCGATTTTTCTATGGGTAGCACTTGTATCAACATTGGTAGTGATAGGGATGGCGGTTAAAGAGAATTCAGCTAAAATTTAGAATATTGTAGCCGCCCAATTTATTGGGCTTAGGCTTTTTAGCCAGCCCAATAAATTGGGCGACTACAATGCTTTTTTGGTAAACATACTTTGGATTCCTTCCTCACTTGCCTCACAGATTCCCCGCTCGGTGATTAAGCCCGTTACCAATCTTGCGGGAGTCACATCAAAGGCATAATTGGAGGCAGGACTTTCCGATGGAGTCAACAATACTTTTCTTATTGCTTTCTCATCAAGCCCCTGAATAAATTTCACCTCCTCGGCTCCTCTTTCCTCAATGGGAATATCTTTCAAACCATCTCTCAATGTCCAATCTATGCTTGAGGAGGGTAAGGCCACATAAAAAGGAATCTCATTATCATAAGCTGCCAAAGCTTTTAGGTATGTCCCAATTTTATTGGCGACATCTCCAGTCACTGTTGTTCTATCAGTTCCAACAATGACCAAATCCACCATTCCGTGTTGCATCAAATGCCCTCCCACATTATCTGGAATTACCGTATGCGGTACACCGTGATGCAATAGCTCATAGGCGGTTATGCGTGCCCCCTGATTGCGTGGTCGCGTCTCGTCTACCCAAACATGGACATCTATGCCTTTGTCATGCGCTGCGTAAATTGGGGCTGTGGCAGTTCCATAATCGACACAAGCCAACCAGCCAGCATTGCAGTGAGTCAAAATGTTCACGCTTTTACTTTTTTTGGTATTGCCTATTTGTTCTATCAACTGTAAACCGAATTCCCCTATTTTTCGACATTGCTCCACACTTTCTTCGGTAATTTCCAAAGCTGTTTCCAAAGCCATTGAAATACAATCGCTCTTGTAATTACAATGTTGAAATTTACTCAAAACCTTATCTATAGCGTATTGCAGATTTACTGCTGTAGGGCGAGTTTTTTTTAGTTTCTCTGAAGCAGCGATTAAATAAGGCATCAAATCTGTTTCAGGGGCTTCCAATGCAGCTACGTACATACCAAAGGCAGCTGTAGAGCCTATCAATGGTGCACCTCGCACATGCATGTCTTTTATAGCAATAGCAAAATCGTCCAGTTGCTTCAAATCCTCAATCACCAATTGATGTGGTAGCCAGCGTTGGTCTATGATTTGAATAATGGTAGGGGCTCCAGGTTTTTGCCATATGGTTCGGTAAGATTTTCCATCGATCTTCATAATGGGCAAAATAAAAAAATATAAATAATACTGCCGGGAGGTTGATTGTAAAAATCCAGATCAAATGCTATCAAATAAATTAAAGAGTATCATTTAATAAAAGGCAAAAAAAAAGCCCTCTAAAGCAAGACAATAAAGGGCGAAGAAGATGAAAAATCAGAAATATAGTTATTGAATGGGATATAATGCTTAGACAAATATTATTCCAATTGATATAAAAAAGCACTTAAATGTGAATGAGTATTTTAATAATTTTAAAAAGAATGAATTTTGTGTAGTGTAGAATAATGCCTGATGAAAATTGTTCTGTCTTTGGATAGTAAATTGATAATTGGAATAATTGAGAGGCAAATTTAGGAGAATTTTTATCTGAAGAAACTTTTAAAAAGAAAAAATAAAAAAAACATATTTAAAAAAGAGAAAAGCTCATTTTGTAAAGACAAAAAAATAAGGAGGTATTTCCTAATCAAAATACCTCCTTATCAAGAATACGAGAAGGAATTATATCATTTAAAGAATCTAATGATTCGATCATTTTTTTCCGTTTGCACCGAAAGAATATCACCCAATTCCTCCAACACTGCATCCAGGGGTTCATCTTTGTTAATAATCAATCTAAAGGATGTTGGGACAATGATGGATTGATTACTAAATTCAATATTGTAGCGTCGTTCAATTGCTCTTAAACCTTCATCCAGCGTCATGTCTTCAATAGCCAATTTGCCATCTTTGAGGGCTGAGGCAATATCTTCATTAAATTCTGCTCGCTGAATTCGTTGGTTCTTTTTATCGAATGCAGCCGCAACATTGGCTACAACTGAAACTTCTTGTTTTTCAGTTTGAAATTTCACAGAGCCTTCTACTACGTTGAGCAAAACTGATTCATTCTCAGGATAAGCTCTTAAATTAAAGGCAGTACCAGTTACTTCAGTTGCTACGCTTCCAGTTTGAATGAGGAATGGCAATTTTGAATTTTCAGATACTTCAAAATAGGCTTCCCCTTCTAGTTTCAACCGACGATTTTTTTCATTGAATCCCTCATACACTGCCAATTTAGAATCTGAATTAAGGTATACCTTGCTTCCATCTTCTAAAGTTAGTATATCTATATCACCTTTTTGAATGTGATATTCCTGGGCAATTTCCAGTGGTTGATCCAAAAACCGGTCTTGTATAATCCAACCTATTCCGAAAACCAACACCAACATAGCTGCGATCCGCAAAAGTTGACGCATCGGGCTCATCCGAACGATTCTGGCTTCAGGATTTTTACGATCTTCTTGTTCTATTGCTTCCTGGAGCAATGACCATTGATTATCGGTTTCTGGATTAATATCAAGTGGTAAATGCTTGATTTCCTGTTGAATGCGGGCGATTTGGTCAAAATGTGCACGATTTTGAGCATTGTTGTCGAGCCAGGATTGCAATGCATCCTCTTCGCTCTGTGAACCTATGCCACGCAAATGTTTGTCAATTAAATAATTTACTTTTTCCTCTTTCATGGATTTTCCAATGATTAGTTGATTGGGTCCATAGCCATTTCATGGGTTAACACAAACATAAATTCTTAAAAAATCAGAATAACGGGTCAAAGCTAATTTTAAAGAATCCATTTATTTCATCCCTACCCTATACAGGGAAATATCCCTCTCCCCCTAAGTCAATCAAATATTTTGTAAAAAATAATGTAAAAATCAATCCTGCCGACAAATTTCCACCATTCTGTTGCGCCTTCTGAAAGCTCTCCACTCTTTTTCTAACCCGCTTTAGGGCAATGCCTATTTGGTTTTCAACAGTTTTTGTAGAAACACCTAGTTTCTCAGAAATTTCTTTATACGACAATCCTTCTTCCCTGCTAAAAACAAATATTTCCCTGCACTTTGGAGGTAATTTGTGGATTTCATCAAAAATAACTGCTCTTAACTCTTCTGCCTCCATCACCTCTGCCGAGTCAGGAATATTTGCCGGAATTCTGGACTCAGGCGCAAAATCACCTGCAGAAGTATCAAGGGATATCGTCTTCAATTTCCTTTTTTCAAGAAAATTAAGGCATTTGTTTTTGGTCGCCGTAAATAAATAAGATTTCAAATTGCCGTCTAGCCTGAGGTGTTCGCGGTTATTCCAAACAGACATAAATACCTCCTGAACAATGCCTTTGGCATCTTCCCCAGATCTGACATAATTATGAGCGAATGAAATCATCATCGGCTGAAATTGCCGAAATAGCTTTTCGAGCAATTCAATTTGTTCCCTACGATTCAAAATAATTGGGTATTAGGTATTGGCTATGAGTTATCATTATATAATTAACTCGAAAATAAAATCCTAAACGAATAACCAATACCGTTCTTTCTTACAGCGAAACTAAGGACTCCCCTAAAAAGGACAAAAGATTTAGGATTTTTTTAAGAATATGTTGGTTTTACTTCTTCTTCCTTTTCTCTTTTTTGTCTTTTCTGGTGTGGAAGTTGACTATTGGAATATCCACCACAAAAGAAAGATTGAATCTAAAAGAATTGGCTTTGAGTTCATCTATCTTTCTCAATTGTGGGCTGATTTGCAATCCACCTAACAGAGAAATTGGTGCATTTCGAAATCCATAGCCATAAAGTATTCCAGGTGAAAAAATTTGCTGAAAGCTGACATCGGAGGGCAATGCCCCTGTCGCATCATCCAACCTAAACAGGACCACTGCTCCCAAATCAATTAATGACAAAAACAAAGAATGAGATTGCCCACTTAAAAAGCGATTGTTTTTTACTATTGAAGATCTATTTACCACTTCACGGTAATCAGAATTATTTTGGTATTTATCCAAATTGATTTTTGAGACATTTCCCCAATGAATTCCTACCCCCAATAAGGCGGTAAAACCTCCATTAAATGCCCATCTTGAATTTTCGCTATTGGAAGCCAACTCCCATCCTCCCGTCAAACCTGGGTAAGCATTGAGGCTGATATTGTGAGCGGTTTTTCGTTTTATACTATAACTCCCCGCAGGCAGAGCTATGGCTTTTATGGCTTTCTTTATCTCTTCTGCGTCTTTGGCTTCTACCATTGCAGCAATAAATGCCCCGTATCGAAAGATTTGATGGATTTTTTGTCTATGTAATTCCTTTTCGTCTTCAAGTTTCTCTAGTGAATTGCTTGCAGAGTTAGATTGTGATCTTAAAAATCGAGGAAGTAATCTAAAGGCTTTTTGTTCTTCTTCCGGAACCAAATGATTCACTTTTTCCTGAAAACTCAATTCTAAAATAGAATCTGCTACAAACATGGCATTCATTATAACTGCATTGTAATCTTTCTCTAATATAGCAGCATAAGCATCCAAAAGATTTTGATTTAGTCCAATGATTGTTTTCAACTTGTCCTCCTTCTCTTCATCCGTTAGGGAAATTCGAAAAACCTGTTCCAGAATTTCCAATGAACTTCTAAGAAAAACCACAAAATCCTGAGAAGTGAGCTTGTTTTTATCCAGAGCTTGCAACTTTACCAAGTTCTGACGAAGGTTTTCAATTCGCCTGGAAAAAGTATGAAATTCACTAATGATCGCTCCAAATTTTTTACTGTTATTTAATAGCTTTTCCGTGAAATCCAGGTGTTTGTTTAATGTAAGGATTTGATATTCCAAGCGTAGCGCATCGGGGTCTGTTGCTAAAAATTCTTCTATACGCTTTTTATTTTCTTGTTTTGCATGTTCGATAAAAATTGAGGCAGCCTCTTCTTTTAAGGGTTTAATTATATCTTTTTCATCGATGTAGGACTGGAAACTTGCAGAAACATAATTCAAATTCAAATCAAGAATAAATTCAAGTTGTTGTAGGATATCAGTTTGCAGATTTTCATCTTGATAACTGCCTTGTAAAGAGTCTTTTAGCATTTTTAAAACAGTTTGCCTAAGTAAAGCAAAATGCGTATTGTCGACACTATCAAACGGAAGGCTTTCCAGTTTTAAAATATCAATTGCCTTTTCATAAGTATATTCATAAATATCATCCCAATCTTTTTTTGCTGTAGTTACTCTATTTTTATTTAAGATCACTGGTATTTTTTGGTAAAAAATAGTGTCTTCTTCTTTAATAATCTGGTTAATCTGAGCTGATAACAGGCTATCATTTCTAATTAATTCAGAATAGTCTTTCGCTTGTTCCTGTACCTGTTTCACAGCTTTCTCGATCAATTTTTTCTCTGTTTCATTCAACCCTCTCTTAGCCTTAAGCGTGTCTATAAACCTGCTTTTGTTAATCGTGTATCCAATCTTTGCATCAATAGAACTAAAGTTTTCCAGATCCTTTAATAACACAGTACTTAGTTGTTTGACTTCTTCTATTTTATAAGTGGGGATATTTTTATTTTTTACCGCCAGATCTACCAAATTTCTTTTTTCCTTTCTCAGAATTTCCCTTTCTACCTCCAGATTTAAAAGGATTTTTTGATAAACCAATCCTAAATAAAAGTTACGTAGCTGGGCGTTTCTATTCAAGACTTCCAACTCCTCTCTATTCAACCATTCAACTTTTCCATTCCTATGAGTAATAAGGCTTTGAGAAACAACATTCAGGATAACCAATGCAGGTTTAATCTTATCGGCATTTGGAAGGATGTCTTTGATGTTTTGATCCAGGAAAGAAATTAGGGTAGTGGGATGCTCCCCTTTGTTTAGCATTTCAATTGTCTTGATTGACAATAAAATATACTCCAGAATTTGATACACTTCCTTTTTAATTCGCCTTTTCTTCGCAACCTGTTCTTGTATTTTTGTCAGATCTGCCGTCAAAGAATCAAGGTCTGTATTATCTACTTCCAAATTGTGTTGCAAAATTTCTCCCAGCTTTAGCCTCCCCTCTACCTGAAGGGTATCAATTAGTTCCTGATAGCCCAATTCTTTATCTAAAAACCCTCCTAAATTAAATATTATGGTATTCAAGTCTTTTTCAAAAGCTTTCCTGAATACCTGGATCATCAAGGCATAATCGCTGGAGATAGCAGACTTCAAAGCTTTTGCAGTATTCGGAAACAGGATATGAATGTTATGCCCTTCTAAAAACCGCTCAAACCGTTCAAAAAAAGCCATGTTTAATTCCTCCTTCATCCTTTCGGCAATAAAGGTTGCGGTGGCATCTATCAGGCTACTTTGGAAAGAACTTTGAGTAGCTGCCTGAACCAATATGGTATTAGCCACCGGATCAGCCAAACCAGGCATATTCAATGCCAGGATATCTCCTTCGCCAATAAAATCAAATTTTTCGTTGGTGACCTTTTCCTCCTCATCAATTATTTTAGAACGAATCTTATTAAGTTTGGCTACTGATTGATTTATTCTGGAAGCAATTGTCCCAGTAGTTTTCCCTTCTACTTCCTGCAGAATCTTCAATTTGGCTTTCAGAGAATCAAGGTTGTCAAGTTTTGGATTCCTTTCCAGCAAAGCAATCGCTGGTGGCAATATGTCCGGATTTGCATCTAGAATTGGTTGCGCTCCCTTAAAGTTTGTAAAGGAAGCCTGATCTATTAATTCCTGAATTTCTTTTTCTGCTTGTTCATAAAGGATGAGTATAGCATCTTTTACTCCCTGATTGGATGTTTGTAGCAAGTCGAAAGCAAATTCAACCCTTTTATTTAGGTAGGAGTTATTTCTAAAGTCTACGGCAATGACTTCTGAAGAAACATTTTTTCCAGGGTACAAATCTTTAAGATGTTCAAAAAATGCTTCTGCTGCTTTGTCATCCTCCGTAAGTCTTTCATCCAAGTCATCCAATGTAACAGCTAATTCGAAAAGACTGGTTTGAGAAGGTAGCATTAAGGGAGAAATCAAAAATAGAATTAACAATAAGTCTTGAATAAAAAAGAAAAAAAAGGGCAAGGGTTTACTGTTCTTCATTATGTTGGTTTTTCGATTAAAGAATGAAGAATCTGAAATGTAGTTTTCGATTCTTGGCCTTACAAAAATGAGTGTTTGGCTAAAGGCAATTATACTGTTTTTTTTTTAAAGGTGAGAATGACAAAGAGAACGGGTTTTCGTAAGTTGGCTATTTGATTGTGTAGTTTCTCCATGAACTTCACTCATACAACTTCCTATCAGAAATTTTCTTTTCCAAAAGTTCAGATTTGCCTCCTTTTTCCAGCGCTAGTTGCCAATAGTTTACAGCGTTTTCCTCTTCTCCCAATTGGAACAGAACATCTCCATAATGTTCTAAAATTGCCTTATCATGATCTCCTCCATTTTTGAGCGCCTTTCCAATCCATTCTTTGGAATTTTTGTATTCCTTCATTTTGTAGAGTACCCAACCATAAGTGTGTTGATACCTAGCATTTTTGGGAGAGAGTTCATTGGCTAATGCAGCCATTTCTTTAGCTTTAGGCAATTGTTCACCGCGAGAAGCAAGGCAATAACTATAGGCATTTAAGCCCTTGGCATCATTGGGGTTGATTTTCAATGCTTCTTCAAATGATTTATCTGATTTTGGGAATTGATTGATAGCAAAGTACGATTTGCCGAGTAGTACTTGAATATCGTATTTAAGGGGCATATTTCTTCCAGACATCAAAAGTGCCTGTTGAAGGGAACTGATAGCATCCCTATGCTTATTTAAGCGGTAACAGCCCAAACCGTTGAGATAAAATACAGAAGCCTGATTGGGAAATAAATCCAATGCTTCATCAGAAGTTTTGACCAGATTTTCATAATCACTCATATCGGCATAAGCATACAGCAATTGTTCCCAAACCAAATATACATTTTCATTCAACTCCAGGGTTGCCTTATATTTCTCAATCGCTTCCGTTTTTCTTCCGGAATGAAAATACAGATCACCTGCTGCTGAAAAAGATTTCGCCTGATTGGCATGAACTTTTTCCAAAATATCCGTCAACTCGATAGCAGCATCTGCTAGAGGCACATCTCCGGTTTCAACAACCTTGGTTAAATAGGGAAGCAATTCTGAGATCTTGACATCGATGTGCACATTTGGATTTTCAAAAACGGGCTTCAACGAACGGAGGTATCGAATATCACTGTCCCCTTTGCCACCTTCCGCCAATGCGATATTTGCTCGTGCATCTTCAGGATTCAATTTCAATATTTCCACAAAAGCTTCTTTTGCTTTGGCTTTGTCACCAATCTGCTCATAAAAACTGGCTAATAAATGGCGATAATTAATGTTCCTGGGAAAGGCCGCAATCAATTCATCCAATTCTTTTGCCGCTTTTTTGTAATTCCCCATCCCAAGGTAAAGGGTATGTTTTCTGCGTGTCAGTTCTTCGTTGATACCAATTCGTTTTTCCAAATCCTCATATACTTTTACTGCTTTTTCAGGCTGATTGGAGCGCACGAGAAAGTAGGCCCACTTGAAATAGTAATAATCATTGTCGGGAACCTGCTCTACCAAGGTTTCATAAACATCTGCTGATTTATCATCCTGATTCGTCTTTTGGTACAAATCAGCGAGAAAAATTTTGTACCACACATTTGTTCCTTCTTTGCTAACTGCCAACTGAGCATTCTTAACTGCTTTTTCATTTTTATCCATTTGCTCATAGACTCTTGCGAGCTCATAAGCAGCTGCATCATTGTTTTTGTCCTTTTCCAATAAAGATTCAAAGAGCTTGGCAGATTTCTCCAGATTGCCTAAAATTTTCTGCTGATTCGCTTCTATGAAAAGCTGCTGGAGCTCAATATCAGACTGACCTAGCCTTCCTCCTTGTGCAACAAGCAGTTGGAACGCAGTTAGAAAAATTATCAAGAAGGACGTGTGTTTCATATCTAAATAGTGGACGGTAGGCGGCAGATGGACAACGGTGTTTGGTCATTTGCTGTAAAACCCTTCACCGTCAACCGTCAGCCGTTAACCGACTTTAGTATAATCGCCGATGCTAATATCCGATATCCCTTCGTCATAATCAACATGATTACCTATCATTGAATCGGATAAGACGGCGTTTTTGACTGAGGAGTTGCTTTGAATCAACGTATTTTTAATAACGCAATTTTCTATGTTTGAGTTGTTTCCAATAGAAACATATGGTCCAACCACAGAATTTTTAATGGTCGTTTGCTCTCCAATGAAACAGGGTTCGATGATCGTAGCATTTTCAAGGCTAACGGAATCTGCACAAAGTTGTTCGGAACCTTTTTTAATTTCCAGCATCCGCTGATTCGTATACACCACGTTGTTTTTATTACCACAATCAAGCCATTCTTCAATAAGGGCGTGCTTAAATTTAAATCCCTTTGAACGCATATTCTCTAGCGCATTGGTCAATTGATACTCTCCTCTATCTTTGATATCATTATCCAACAGATATTGCATCTCATCACGAAGGGTTTCTCCTTCTCGTACGTAATATAAGCCCACAATCGCCAAATCAGATACAAATACAGGCGATTTTTCCACAAAATCAGTAATTACGTTATTTTCATCCAGCTTTATGACACCAAACGGACGTGGGTCTTCTACTTTTTGAACCCAAATGATGCCATCTTCCTGCGTATTGAATGAAAAATCCGCTTTGAACAAGGTATCTGCAAAAACAACAATGCAATTTCCTTGTAAACAATCTTTAGCGCAAAGAATTGCATGAGCAGTCCCAAGTGGTTCGTCTTGATAAAAGATCTTCCCCTTAGCGCCTAATTTTTGGGCGATTCCCCTCAATTCATCTTCGACAGCTTTGCCAAAATCTTCTTTAATCACAAAGGCCACCTCTTCAATTTTATCTGGAATTCCGCTCATCAGATCTTCAACAATTCGTTGTACCATTGGTTTTCCGGCTACCCGAATCAAAGGTTTAGGATCTGTCAATGTATGAGGACGAAGCCGGGAGCCCCGTCCCGCCATGGGTATGATAATATTCATAATTTAAATTGGGTTTTCAAATAATTTGAACCGGTGTTCCAAGTTTTCCACGAACAAAAGGAGACTTGGGTTATGGGGGTAAAGTTTTAATAATTTTTTTCTTCTGGAAAAATCTGAGGAAAGTTTATCATATTTTGTTGGTTCTTTTTTGTTGGGGTTTATAATCAAGTTCGAATTCTTTTTCGAAAGAACTTTATTAAGGGCATGAATACAATTATTGGTTCTTCCTTTATTTTTGTCATTAAAATAAATAGGTAAAAGCCAGCATTCAATTTCATTAACTGAGATAGCAAAAATCAATTTTTCCTTATATTGTTTATAAAAATCATTGTCAATTTTATTGATCTTTTCTATCAATTTTTCCGACACAGTTTCAATTTGCTCTTTAACTGTTAATTTAGAAATGTCATCATCTAAGTACTGCTTTTCATGACATTTATCCGTATCAATTTGTATGACATAAAAATCAATATCCTGCTCCAAAATTCCTTCCATAAATTCCTCAGAACCGCAATACTCCAGGACTTGATACCAACCTCCAAATTGCTCTTGAGACATCTGATAAGTATTATCTCCAATTTCGGGACGGTGAACAAAATCCAGTTCATCGCCTTCCAAATCATCAAAATATCCCACAAGGATGTTTTCCAAAACCTTGTGGTCAGTATGCCCTTCTCCAATCAAACCAAATGTTTTCATTCTCAAAAATTTTGGATAGCTCCAAGGTACCCTCTCATCAGCTTCTCGGAAAGTTTCAATGGTTTTCCATTATCCAATCGAGGTTTGTGTATATATCTTTTGACTTTGGTATGTCCCAATTTATTTCTTTTTACTATGAACAAGCGTTGATCATCATCATTCAAATTAAGCCCATCTAAAATTGCAGGATTGTGGGTAGTCAATATCACTTGTTTGTCATGTTTTATTGCAAGTTCAGTTAGCATCTGAATTAGCTTTCTACACAATCCAGGGTTCAAAGCATTTTCAATATTATCTATTGCGAAAAATTTAGGAGTATGTTCGCTGATGAATAAGCTGAAGTAGAAAAGGAGGTACAAGAAACCTTCATTAGCACTTCTTTGGGAGAAATATTCTAATTCATTGTCTAAATAACGATCTTTGATGTTTAGAGTTCTCTCGCCGAGATTGCTTCTTTTTATTGAAAAATCTTCAAACCAATCAATAACTTGTAATAGATTCTTCAATTCACTTAATGAATTTCCTTTTTTCTCAATTTCAATTTTTTGAAAAACATTTAAGAGTTTGAAAAGTCCTTCACCTCTGATACCTAAAGGCTCAATTTGAGTTTCTTCATGGAAATTTCTTAAAGAAGTATTTTCTGGACAATAAATTAAAAAATTAGAAAAATCAGCTTGAATCCCAGTTAAAATACCAACATGTTGAAGAATATTTAATCCTTTTGAAGCTAATTCATTTTTATTGTAAAACACACCCATCCAAGAAGAATAAGGTTCATTTTGATTATTTAATTCAATGTGCCAAAATTTATCAGAATTTGTTTCAAAAACTTCAATAATTATTGCTTCATAAGTTTTTTCTTTACCAAATGCAGCTCTCATAAATTCAGGCTCAGTTACCCTAATCCCTCTAGGTCCCAAAAACTCATTATCCAATCTATCCGTACTAGCTGCCCCTGCAAAAGCAATTGCCTCCAAAATATTCGTTTTCCCACTCCCATTCTCACCAATCAAAACATTAAAACGCCCTAATTCAATCTCCAAAGAATGAATTGACTTAAAATTTTCAATTTTTATTTTTTGTATCATAATGTTTTGAAAAACAAACCTTTAAGATAGAAAGTTTCTATGAGACACCGGTACTTCCAAAACCGCCTATACCTCTTTCCGTTTCAGATAAAACCTCAACAGAGGTCCATTCTACTTGTTGGTATTTCGCAATCACCATTTGAGCAATCCGTTCCCCTGGTTCAATAATTTGAGATTCGGTTGAGAGATTGATCATAATGATCTTTATTTCCCCTCGATAATCACTATCGATGGTTCCGGGAGTATTTACCAAAGTCAAACCCTTTTTAATTGACAATCCACTTCTTGGACGAATTTGTGCTTCATAACCAAGGGGCAATTCCATAAAGAGTCCGGTAGGAACCAATGTTCTCTCCATTGGGGCTAATGAAATGGCTGTTTCCAAATTCGATCGGATATCCATTCCTGCACTGCCATTGGTTTCATAATGAGGCAATGGGTTGGAGGATTGATTTATGATTTTGACTTTCATTTGTTAGGGACGTTTTTTATTTTTTAATGAAATAGTGAATATTGAAAGAATGAATAATATTTATGCTTCAGGGAGCGAAATTGGCGGGAACAAAGATAGAATTTTGTTGAAAGTTCAGAAACATTCCAAAGTTTAGTAGGGCAAGCTAGATAAAGCTTTGGAAAATTTTAATGAAAATTGAAATGAAAATGAAAATGAGGCAAGGGTTAGTTTTTTATTTTCATTCAAATGCTAACTGAACCGACAAATGATCTTAGGGACTTAATCCCCGCAGGACTGAGGGGGAAATGTCCACAAGAACAAATGCTAGTTGAGCAGGCAATTAGCAAAACCTATAGTTTAATGTTAAAAAAATTTATTCAACAATTGAGATCTTCAACATGTTGGTTCGGTGCCGTTTATGAATTGGCATACTGCCCGTATTGACTATCGTATCTCCTTTATTCACTCTTTCAAATTTTTTCAAAATTTGAGCTACATCTAAAATAGTTTCATCCGTGGTGGAAAAGCGATCGTAATAATAGCAGCGGACGCCCCAGCAGAGATTCAATGTGGACAACATGGAGTGTTTTTCTGAGAAAACATATATTTTGGAATTGGGCCGAAAGCTGGAAATTTTGAAAGCAGTGTAGCCAGAGCTGGTCATTCCTATTATAGCTTTTGCCCGAATCGTTTCTGCAATTTCTGCGGCTTTAAAGCAGACTACATCAGAGTAGTAAGTCCGGGAATTTTTTGCGGGTTTGGGTCTTTTTAATTTTATCGTTTGAAAAAAATGAGTTTCGGCTTCGGAAATGATGTTGTTCATCTCCTCAACAACTTTGATGGGATGTTTTCCTACGGAAGTTTCTGCACTCAACATCACAGCATCTGCTCCATCCAAAACAGCATTGGCTACATCTGTCACCTCTGCTCTGGTTGGTCGTGGATTGGTGATCATACTATCCATCATTTGGGTTGCCACAATTACAGGACGAGCCCGCTGCATACATTTTTGGATAATATCTTTTTGTATACCAGGTAGCTTTTCTATTGGTACTTCAATACCCAAATCACCTCTGGCAATCATGATTCCGTTGGAACTTTTGATAATTTTATCGATTCGCTCTATCGCCTCTGGTTTTTCTACTTTGGCAATGATCTTTGCCTGATGACCTTTCTCATTTATTCGGGCTCGCAAGTCTCTCAAATCTTTGGGGTGTCTTACAAATGAAAGGGCAATCCAGTTGACAGGTTGGGTCAGAATATACTCCAGATCCTTTTCGTCCTTAGGTGTCAAAGAGGGTAAAGAAATCTTGGTATTAGGCAAATTCACGCCTTTATTAGAAGACAAAACTCCTCCAAAAAGCACCTTCATTTTCACTTTATCAACTTCATTGGTCTCCAGGACTTCAAACTCTAATTTCCCATCATCTACCAATACTTTTTCCCCAACCTTTACATCTTGAGCAAATCTTTTGTAGCTCATATAAATCGCCTCCTTTGTTCCCAAGCATTCTTCGTTTACAAAAGTTATGACATCTCCTTCCATTAATTCAAGCTCATTATTTTCAATTTTCCCCACACGTAATTTGGGGCCTTGCAGATCAGCCAATATGCCCACATGCGTTTTCAACTCAATATTGATTCTGACAATTCGCTCTATAACCTGGCCATGAATTTCATGGGACCCATGCGAAAAATTAAGTCGAAAAATATCAACTCCGGCCTTTATTAATTCTGTAAGCATTTCCTCAGAACTAGAGGCTGGACCAATGGTAGCGACAATTTTTGTATTTTGATGATCAACTATCTTCATAACTGGTTTGTATTCAAGTTTTTGCGTTCACCCGTTCAAATAAAATTTACCTGAGTTTGTACACAAAAAACATACTAAGTGTACTTTTTACAAAAATAAAATGTAAAGCTACTTTTTCAGAATGAGAGGACAAAAGAGATAGATAGAAATTTTATCAACAAGTTTTAAAAAATTATCCTTGCATTATTAAATTAACTATTCATTAAAAACTAATAATCAACTCAATACATTCTATCCCGTCAAAAAAGGCAAAAAATACTTTGGTTAGTAGTTTAGATATACCTTTCTTTGCAAAAATTTTTGAAATCAAAAAGAAGTTTTCTTATGTCTGACATTAAAGATCGTGTAACAAAAATAATTGTTGACAAACTTGGCGTTTCCGAAGGCGAAGTCAATGAAGAAGCTAACTTCACCACTGATCTTGGAGCGGATTCCCTGGATACCGTTGAATTGATCATGGAATTGGAGAAGGAATTTAACATCAATATTCCTGATGAAGATGCCGAAGAAATATTGACCGTAGGAGCGGCAATTGAATATCTGACCACAAAAGAGGCTGGATAGTTAACTAGCTTTTGTTTTATCAAAAATTAGAGGACCTGGGTCCTCTAATTTTTGGTTTTAGGCCAAATCGAAAATCAACTTTTTGCAGTCATTTCCATTAAACTGCATTTCCCAAAATTTGATTTTCTCCACTAATCAATCTTCCAAATCAATTATATGAGAAGGGTTGTCATTACAGGTATTGGTGCCGTCACCCCAATTGGACATAATATTCCACAATATTTAGAGGGTTTACAAAAAGGCATCAGTGGGGCTTGCCCTATCACCCAATATGATGCAACTAACTTTAAGACCCATTTTGCTTGCGAAGTTCAGGATTTCGACGTTCAGGACTACTTTGACAGAAAGGAGGCAAGAAAATTGGATCGCTTTACCCAATTTGCTATGATTTCGGCGGATGAAGCAATTGCTATGGCAGGTTTGGAGCCTGAAAAACTGGATCTCGATCGGGTTGGCGTAATTTATGCTTCTGGAATTGGAGGTTTAAAAACCTTGCAAGATGACATTGAGAATTTTGCGACAGGAAATGGGATACCGCGTTTTAATCCATTTATGGTACCTAAAATGATTTGTGATATTGCTCCAGGGCAAATCTCAATCAAATATGGATTTAGAGGTATCAATTATAGTACCGTATCTGCTTGTGCTTCTTCCAATCATGCTATTATGAATGCCTTTGATTATGTTCGAATGGGTAGAAACGATATAATCATTACGGGCGGAGCAGAGGCAACCATAACCTCCTCAGCAATGGGAGGTTTTAGTTCTATGAAAGCACTGTCTACCAGAAATGACGATTATAAAACTGCCAGTCGCCCTTTTGATGCAGAGCGAGATGGTTTCGTTTTAGGTGAAGGAGCAGGTACCATCGTTTTGGAGGAACTGGAACACGCTAAGAAACGTGGTGCAACCATTTTAGGAGAAATTGTAGGGGTAGCTGCCACAGCAGATGCCTATCACATTACCGCTCCTCATCCGGAAGGAGTAAGTGTCATAAAAGTCATGAATCAGGCTTTGGAAGATGCAAAAATGAATTCAGATGAAATTGACTATGTGAATGTCCATGGTACTTCAACACCTTTGGGTGACATCGCAGAAGTAAAGGCGATTATGAATGTATTTGGTGACCATTCTTATAATTTGAACATTAGTTCTACTAAGTCAATGACCGGTCATTTACTCGGAGGCGCAGGTGCTGTAGAGGGAATTGCAGGGATTTTGGCAATAAATCATAAATTTGTACCCCCAACCATCAATCATTTCAATGATGATCCAGCTCTCGACAAAAAATTAAACTTTACATTTAACCAGGCACAGGATAGAGAAGTAAAGGCTGTGATTAGCAACACTTTTGGATTTGGAGGGCATAATGCCTCGGTTATTATGAGAAAATTTGAAAATTAGGATTATTCAACTTATGAATTGTGAATTTTAAATTTTGAATGACTCTAATCTTGCATTATCATTCAAATAACCATCATTCAAGATTCAAAATTGAAAAGGTTAAGGTGACCACAAGCAATCCAATCAAGAGTAAGAAGATAGCATTTGAGCTTAAAAACCCAGCTAGCTTCTCGCTCTTCGATTAATATTTAAGAGAAAGCGAATCTTCACACCCTAACCGCTGCATTTTTTATCCCTCCGGAATAGATAATGTATTCAAACCCTAATTTTCAAGACTTTATATATAAGAAGGGTGCTTTTAGATGAGGAGAGATGAATGCGCTGCATTCACTTTTTAGGCATTCATAACTCCAAATTGAAAAGTATGTGTTTCATTTTACATCGAAAATAAGTTGTACTAATGAAAGTGCACTATTTCGATTAACCCGATTTTTAGGTTAAGATCGAGGAGATCAATTTTTCAAAGTCTTTGGATATCCCCAAAACATAAACCACCAGATAGGTACAATTTTCAATAGCTCCTATCCCAACCAAATACCTTGAAAAAGCTTTGCTCTCCAAAGATTATGTCTTGAAATCCTAACACGATTGCTTTTGTTACTGCGGTTTATTTTGAGGATTTACAATTATTATTTTTCTCCAGATAGGGAATTTGCAAAAAAGCTCCGCCCAATGATTGGCTTCATGCCTGCACAAGTGGGCATTTTCAAACTGGCTTTTTCCCATAAATCCAACCCTTCTGAAAAAGCTTATGCCATACAGAATAATGAGCGGCTGGAGTATTTGGGTGACGCTGTTTTAGGTACCATTGTAGCTGAATATCTTTTCAAAAAGTATCCGAATGCCAATGAGGGGTTTTTGACGAAAATGCGTTCGAAAATTGTGAAACGCAAATCGCTCAATAAAATTGGAGACAAAATGGGTTTGGACATGCTGCTGCAAGAATACAACCAAACCCGGTTGAGTCGTTCCATGTTGGGAAATGCTGTAGAAGCGCTTGTGGGTGCTGTATATTTAGAAAAAGGGTATACCAGAACCAAGCGATTTGTCGTCAAGAAAATTTTGCGCAGCTACGTCAATGTGCATGAACTGGAAAGCTTTGATGACAATTATAAAAGCCAGTTGTTGGAATGGTGCCAGAAAAATGGGCAATCTGTTTCTTATAAGCTCGTTGCTCGCTACAAATTTGAAAAACGCGATCGCTTCAAAGTCGCGGTCATGGTAGATGGGGAGAAGATGGCAACAGCCGACGATTTCAATAAAAAGAGCGCCGAGCAAACCGCATCAGAGAAGGCCATGCATAAATTGGGGATTATCCTTATAGAAGTGGACGAAGATTAATAAAAATGATTGATTGATTTTTAGTGCCTTTCCTCTGAATATTTCAACAAAAACAGAAATGATCTTTTAGACAATAAGTATTGATTAAAAAATTACTTCATCCTTTTGATTTCGTCAAATAAGCTCAACTTCAATTCTTATCAGACTTTCAGTCTTCGCTTATTTGACAAAATCGAAGATTCATGAGGCGTTTTGCCGAACTAAATGATGTAGTTATTTTTTAAGGTTACTAAGTATTAGTATTTTATTCGGTATGAAATTTGATATCTTAGGATTTATCTCTCCTCTCCGTTTTAAGGCTCATTTGGAATAATAAATCACCAGTTTTTAATAAGAAAGCTTAAGATGTTGATGATAAAGACTTTATAAATTAAAGCTGTTCATCATCTTTAAAGTTGTATTAACACCTGTCCTTATTCTTTAAAACTTTATATCGGCAATTATTATATAAAAAGGTTTCTCAAAATAACTTGAAGAAACTAAAAAAGTAATTGAATATACTTTACAAGTATCTACGTATATTGACAGGATTGAATTTTACCAAATGCTTAAATCCCTCCTAATACAAAGTTTGTTTTCTAAACTAGGGCACTTCACTAATTGATGGTAAAAAATCCTCCCATTAATCCCCCCCTGCAAAGCAGAGGTGATTGGTTCTAATTTTAAATGTAAAAGTCGAAATGATTAATGTAAAATGTAAAAGTGTACCATATTACTAAATGCCTAAGAATCAAATCCTTAAAGGATGTCCTACTTTCGACTTTTACATTTATCATCCCTTTGGGGCATTTTGACTTCATTTCGTAGAACCAATCACCCCTGCCTGGAAAGGAATCCAATAGTTGATTCCAAAAACTATGAACAAGATAATGAGACGGCTAAAAAAATCAAAAACCAGGTCATTCACCCTGGGGTGTTGTTTTTTCCTTATGGGGATAGCATCAGCAAATGGAAACAATCCAACTTACTGCCAGGTTGGTTTCGCCAAGGAAACCTATCAATCCTTGAAAGCAGTAATCTTTCAAACATTGGAGCACTTAGAGGCTGAATTGGTAGAAACCATTTCCGTAAGAGTATCCACAGGTAATGATGATGCGGAAGAAAATGAAAGTGGTGGTATGTACAGAAATAGTAGTGACTTAGAATTTGTAGAAGATGGCGGTACGACTCAGACAGTTGGAATGCGGTTCCAAAATGTAGAAATATCTCAGGGGGCGACTATTTTGAGTGCGCACCTTGTTTTTGATTGCGACGAAAACTCCAGTGGAAATGCAAATTTGACCATTTGGGGAGAAGACACCAATAATTCTTCCTCCTTTAGTTCTGCAAATTACAATATCACAAACCGCACTTTCACCTCTTCAAATGTAAATTGGACAAATATTCCTGCCTGGACAGTCAACAACGAGTATCAATCACCAGATATCACTCCAATTATTCAGGAGATAGTAGATCGAGGAGGCTGGAATTGTGGCAACAATTTAAGCATTTTTGTTACTGGAAGTGGCCGGAGGGTTGCAGAATCTTATGAAGGCAGTAGTGCTGAAGCGCCCTTATTGGTAGTTGAAATCTGTGGTAGCACTTGTCCAGGGAATATAGGAGGTGGAAATGCAAATTTTACTGCCAGAATTTCCAATGGAAACGATGATGCAGAAGAAAAAGTATCAGACGGCGATATGAAGAGGAGTAGTTCAGACCTGGAAATGGTGATGGATGGTAGCAAGGAACAACTTGTAGGCATGCGCTTTAGAAATGTTTCCATCCCTCAAAATTCCAGAATCATTGATGCATATATTGAATTTGAAGCGGACGAATCAGATAGTGGAAATACCAGCTTGACGATTGCTGGTGAAGACACAGACAATGCAGCAATTTTTTCTAATTCAGATTACAATATTTCCAGCAGAACAAAAACTACAGCATATGTAAATTGGAATAGCATTTCCAGCTGGTCGAGAAATTCTGTTTATCAAACTCCTGATATCTCTAATATTATTCAAGAAATAGTCGGGCGCCCAAATTGGGAAAGCGGCAATGCTATGGTCATCATCGTAGAAGGGCATGGTGCACGGGTCGCTGAATCCTATAATGGAGAATCAGATGAAGCCCCAATGATAGTCATAGATTATTGTACGCCGCCAGAAGGTTGTGATATTTCCAGCGCGGGAGCGATAGCAATCTGTAATGATAATGGAACACCAGATGATGCTTCTGATGATACCTATACTTTTACCTTGAATCCAACTGGCAGTCTGCACGGTTCCACTTATGCTGTGAGTGGAGATATTACCGCAACTAATTTATCCTATGGAACTGCTTCCACCTCTTTTGGTCCATTTGCGATAAGTTCAGGAAGTAGAAATATTACAATTACTGATGAGACTTATGGGACTTGTCAGTTGAATACGGCAGTAATAGCTCCTGCAACCTGTTCTGTCAATGCAAATGAAATCTGTTATGCAATTGCTCAAAGTAACAATGGACGGCTTTATTCCTGGATCTATGATGGAGGTCCTTCAGCAACAATGGAATACATTGGCACCCTGGGTGTCAGTCAAATTGAGGCAATGACATTAAATTTTGATGGCAGCTATATGTACGCTGTAAATGCGGATCGTTTGGGTACGGTAGATTTTACAACAGGTGCATTTACTGCCTTTCCTCATACATTTGGATATGCCGATGGAGATGATGGAAATATTGATATTGATGATATAGACGGGCTGGCTATGAACGATCAAACCGGACTACTTTTTGGAACCCATAGGCGTGAATCAAGTGGGCAACACGATCTATTGGTAAAAATCAATCCAACAACTGGAAGGGTCGTTCAAGATGCTTTTGGCTCAGGAGTAGACTACGTTCAAATCACAGGTGCACTGGAGGACATGGACGACATAGCTTTTAATCCAATTACTCATGAATTGTATGGCATTTCGACGGTATCGGGCGAAAGTGTTTATGATAAAGTGGTCACAATTGATACCCTGGATGGCACAACAACCATAGTTGCTACACTAAATACCTGTGACATTGAAGGATTTGGTTTTAACAATACCGGACAATTGTTTGGAACGACTGGGACGAGTACTTGCACTGGATCTATTAATAACTCATTGTATATCATAGACTTAGCTTCGGAAACAGCCACTCAAATTGAAGACTTTGAAGCTTTCTCTACAAGTGGGACGGATGTCGAAGCATGTGCCTGTTTGGTTTCAGCTCCCAAGCCTCCGGTACCTTTTCCAGATGAGGTGATTTTGGGTTGTGGAGACGACAAAACCATTGAGGTATATGGAAATGGGGTTTTCGGGGGCATCCATTGGGTTGATATTCCCAATTCTGAAAATATGGACAAAGTATTGGTGGAAGTGATTTTTAAGGATGATGCCAATTCTAATGTTTGTACCCCTTCAGGGAATATTACCCTACATGCAGGAGGAGAATCACAAACGGTAGCGGGACAACTTTTATCTACACAGGGAGTCCCGGTAACAAATGGGGCAAAAGCTTATCGAGCATTGTTCGAAGGAAATTATTCTACCATAACCATTTCAAATACAAGTAGTTGTAATCCTTTTGCAATAATCGCATATGTCTTTCGCACTCAAATGGATGCCACAGCCATTAATTATTATGTTGACGAAGATTTCAGAACAAGTGAGGAAGATGTAAGAATCTTCAAAGTTCCTTTTGGAGCAGCAGACAATAGTCGGGACATTATCCTTACACTTCCAATAATTGGTCTGTCAAATAATACCCAGATAGCAACAATATCAGCCTCCGCGGGTGCTTCGACTACCAGTCAGAGTTTCACAAGCTGGGATGTAAATTTGGGACAATCTTTAAATATTGCTACCCTCACTTTGAGTAATGTGGCTCCAGATGTAGATACAATAAGTGTAGAGATCCGTTCACCATCCAATGCTTCCAACCCCGCTGGTGATGCTTTTATGATAGGAAGTATGGTCATTTCTTCTACTTGCCCTACTGCTTGTGACAACTATACAACGGCTGGTACAATAGGCAGTGATGAAGAAGCCTGTGGCAATTTTAATCCTGGAGATATTATTCAAATCAGCGCCCCAGCTGGTGGTCTTGGAAATACAGAATATAAATGGCAATCATCAACAGATGGCATTAACTGGACCGACATATATGGAGCGACTTCAACAAATTATAATCCTCCCACCATCTCTGAAACAACTTATTATAGAAGAGGTGTTCGCCGAGGTGGTTGTACGCCATTCATTTATTCAAATAATATTGTAAAAACAATTGTTGATAATGTTACCAACGCCGGCAGTATTTCAGGAGAGGAAAGCAATTGTGGAAATTACGATCCCACCCAAATAATAAATGTCAACCCTCCTCAAGGTGGCAATAACGGTACAATAGAATACCAGTGGCAGCAGAGTTTCGACAATAGCAATTGGTCTAATATTTCCAATTCCAACTCGGCAGTTTATGACCCTTCTACCATTTCTCAAACGACTTTCTACAGAAGGGGAGCCCGCCGAAATCCTTGTTCTTCATGGATTTACACAATGAGTGTCTTAAAGGAAGTCATTAATAATTATACTTCAGCGGGCATGATTTCCGGGGATGAATCGAGTTGTAACAGTTTTGACCCAACAAACATTAGCAATGCCGGAGATCCAAATGGTGGAAATGATGGATTTATGGAATTGCAATGGCAATCCAGTACGGATGGCATTTCCTTTACAAATATTTCAGGAGCGACGGGTATAAGTTTTGACCCAGGTACCATAACTCAGACAATGTATTATCGAAGGAATGCAAGAAGAAATCCTTGTACTTCCTGGATTAGTTCAAATGTTGTCACCAAAACCGTCATGATCTGCGTAGAGATTTGTGGAAATGGCTTGGATGACGACGGTGATACTTTTACAGATTGTGATGATCCGGATTGTCAGCCAAGCCTTACTTATAGTTCTTCTGATGAAAATTGTGGAAGTTTAGATGGTTCCATAGATATAACCATGACTAGCGGAAGCTCACCTTTCCGTTTTGAATGGGATGACATGGTCGAATCTGCCCATTATACTTTTGAAAATACGACAGATGACATTAGTGGAAATAACCATCACAATAACGGAATTGGTGGAAATTTGGCCTATTCTACTGATGCCATAGAGGGAAATTATTCGTTGCTCTTAAATGGCTCTAGTACAGTCCGTTACAGTGTAGATGGCAATTTCATGGAATCCGCTTTTTCACAAAACACGGTGGCTTTTTGGTTAAAACCAGATGAACTAACAGGATATCAGATGTTGTTTGAAGAAGGAGGTTATACCAATGGCTTGACCATTCAGCTAAACGACAATACCCTTGAAGCGGGTGTTCGCTTTGATGGTCCTTCAACTGAAGTAAATCCCGGAACCCACACCTTCCCATCGGATGGACAATGGCATCATGTAGCATTAAGTTTCGACAGGGGTGCTGTGACTCTTTATTTGGATGGTATTCCGGACAGCACAGCGATTGCAGCAGAGACGACAATGGCAAATCACGGTAATAATGGTGGTATTGGAAGTTCTTTTTCGGGCTGTTCAATGGCTACTTGTGGCAGTTTCTTTTCTGGAAAAATGGATGATTTCAGGTATTATTTTGAAAAGGCATTGACTTCAAATCAAATATTGGATTTAGCAAATAATACAGGAGATCGAACTGGATTGATGGCAGGAAATTACGGTGTAACTGCATATGATTCAGAAGGTTGTTTTATTGCTGAGAATATTCCAATAGAAGGTAATGGCAATTTTACCAATGCTGGTCAAATAGGTTCTGAAGAAGAAGGTTGCGGAAGTTTTAACCCTTCAAACATTACCGAAACTATAGCTCCTATTGGTGGCACTGGAACCATTGAGTATCAATGGCAAAACAGTATAAATGGCATAAATTGGAACGACATAATTGGTGCAAATTCCAGTAGCTACGATCCATTGACCATCACTCAAACAACTTATTTTAGGAGAGGTATCAAAAGAGGACATTGCCCAGACTGGCTTTATTCAAATCATGTTATAAAAACCGTGGTAACCAATTATTCCGACCCTGGAACCATCATAGGGGAGGAAGAAGCTTGTAATAGTTTTGACCCAAGCTTGATTATTGGAGGAGCACTTCCAAGTGGAGGAAGCGATGGCGCCCTGGTTTACAAGTGGCAAAGTAGCCTTGACGGCAGCAATTGGAATGATATAAGCAATTCAAATTCAGAGAATTACGACCCTTCCTCCATTACACAGACAACTTATTATAGAAGAGCTGCGCAAAGAGACCCTTGCAGCAATTGGGTTTTTACCAGCGAAGTCAAAAAAATTGTTGTTCAAAATTTTACGGATGCCGGTTCAATAAGTGGTACAGAGGAAAATTGTGGCAATTATGACCCTACGGTTATAGGGAATGCAATTGAGCCAAGCGGTGGCAATCATGGATCCTTGATTTACCAATGGCAAAAAAGCATTGATGGAGGTACTGAATGGGAAGACATTATTGGGGCCTCAGCTGAATCTTTTGACCCCGGGACCATCACCGAAACTACCCTTTATAGAAGAGCAGCCAGGAGAAACCCATGTGGTTCCTGGCTTTATTCAAATAGCATTTCAAAAACGGTTGTTATAAATTTCACTGATGCTGGCATCATTTCGGGAGATGAAAGCGAATGTACAAGCTTTGTTTCGACGCCTATTTCAAATCTTTCTCAAGCCAGCGGAGGACTAGAGGGAAGTATCGTTTACCAGTGGGAACAAAGTTCAGATAATCAAAATTGGACAGAAATTACAGGTGCTACAGACACTATTTTTGCTCCTGACACTATTTTCAGTACAACTTATTATAGAAGAAAAGCAAGAAGATTACCTTGTGCTCCATGGGTCAATTCCAACACAGTTAGTAAAATTGTTTACGATTCTCCAATTGCCAATTTTGAAACCTTCCCGGTTGGTTTAAACGGTTTTTTATGTGAATCAACTGCTTATGCATTTGAAGCCGTTGATGAGGGATCAAATGTGGTTTATTCCTGGGACTTTGGAGCTTATGCCAACCCTCCAATAGCAAGTGGAAAAGGTCCGCATTATGTTCAGTTTGATGTACCTCCAGATTCTATCTCAACAAGTGTATTGGTACAATTGACTACTAACCAGGAAGGTTGCATTCACAGTGATTTTAAAAATTTTGACATCAAACCCGAAATTATCATTGAGGATGTGGATTTCAATAATCCTTCTACCTGTGGGGCAACAGATGGTTCAATTGTTATTGCGGCAATTTATCCGGCTGGTTCCGTTATTCAGGCTAGTATTGATGGAGGAACCACCTGGGGCAACAATAATGTTTTGACCTTCAGTAATTTGCAACAAGGAACATATGATCTTCACATTAGATATTCCAATGGTGATTGTGAAAAAGATTATGGTCCAGTTACAATTTCTGACCCTCCTGACCCCGGCGCAACCCTGAGTCTTTCTGAAGATGAAGTTTGTTTGAATTCCACCATTCTATTTACTGCAATTCCCATCTCAGGTTCCCCAACTTACTCCTGGAATTTTGGCAATGGTGCTGCTCCTGGTTCTGCTACTGGTGCAGGACCCCATAACGTCACCTATGTTTCTGATGGCAATAAAACAGTGACTTTAACGATGACAGAAGGGCTTTGCACCACCAATCTGACAGCCGAAGTCACCGTTGTTTCAAATCTGACTTATGGAGGATCAATTTTGGGAGACGAAGCACTCTGTGGAACCAATATGCCTTCTGAAATCAACTCTGGAGCCTCCCCTGCAGGTGGATTTGCAGGAATGTTAGAATACCAATGGGAAAAAAGCACCAATGGAACCAATTGGTTAGTTATTCCTGGGGCTACAACAGATTCCTATACGCCAGCCAGTATTTCAGAGACCACTCAATACCGCAGGAAAGCGAAGCGTTCACCTTGTTTAAATTGGCAATTTTCAAATATTGTCACCAAAATCATTTCAAGCCCACCTATTGTAGTTGATGATTTATTTTCTGCTGCCTGTCCCGGGTTTTCTTACTTTGATGACTTTGCTGCAAATGATTATAATTTGAGTAATCCTGATTTTACCGTTATTTCACCACCTGCCAATGGAGAAGTTGAATTGATTGCAGAAGGAGAATTTGTTTATACACCCAATAGCACTTTTTGTGGCCATGATGAATTTACCTACCAGGTATGCAATGATGGCACTAATTGCTGTGATGAAGCGACCGTAACAATTGATTTAACTGACACGGAGGATCCATCCTTGGAAAATATTCCTGCTGACGTCACCATCAATTGCGATGAATTTATTCCTCTGCTACCCCTGGTGCAGGCAGTAGAAAATTGTCAATCTGTAACCCTAGGTTTAGACGAAATTTCTACCCAGGGAGCAGATAGTTGTTCTTTGATCAATTATGTACTTACCAGAAACTGGACTGCTGTTGATTATTGTGGCAATAGTTTGGTGAATCAACAAAAAATCACGGTTGAGGATAAAACCGCCCCTGATATTTATCGGATTTATACCCTACCCAATGGTAAAAAAATGGCAGCAGGTGTCTCTGAACATGTAAATACCAGGTGGAAAAACATCTCATTTCCCTTTCAATTCAACAGCCCTCCAGTCGTGATAAGCCAGGTAGTATCCAAAAATGACAATGCCTCTGTCGTCACCAGAATGGCAAATATTTCCACTACTCAATTTCAACTAATGATCCAGGAAGAAGAGAATGGAGATAATGTGCATTTGGAAGAGAAGGTATCCTGGATTGCTTTTGAACAGGGGATTAATGATGAAGGAATACCCTTTGAGGTAGGAAAAGCGACCATTACCAGCAATTCTACAACTTTGAATTTTAGTCAAAATTACAGCTTTGCACCTGCTTTCATTGCAGCGGTACAAACCAGCAATGAATTGGATCCAGTGACTTTGCGCTATAATAATTTGTCAACTTCAGGTGTAAATATTATGTCTGAAGAGGAAAACTCATTAGATGCTGAAACGACCCACGGTTTGGAACACATGGGCTATGTGGCTTTTGGCAATGCTGGAAATATCACAACCGAATCGGGAGAGATCATTGGAGAGGTAGGTCAACTGTCTGTTGATCACAATTTCCTGGCTATAAATTTAACGCATACCTATCACAACCCAGTTGTGATTTTTGGAGGAATTAGTCAAAACGAAGCAGATGCGGCCACCATTCGAGTTAAAGAAATAACAGCAACCAGTTTCAAGGTTCAAATTGAAGAATGGGAAGTCGGTGACCAAAACCATGCTTCTGAAAACCTTGCTTACCTCGTGGTAGAGGGTAGCATTCCATTTGATACAGAAGCTGAATGTACTGCCCTACCCGACCCACCTGGTCTGTATACAGATATCGTGGTTGTAGATAATTGCGACTACAGTGTTTTTATAACTTATACAGAGAGTCCAATTAATTTTGATTGCGTTTCAGATACGACTATTACCAGAACCTGGTCAGCCGTAGATGAATGTGGAAATAGTACTCAATTTACCCAAAAAATCATCTTACGAGACAGCACTCCCCCCACCTTTACGATACCTCCCACCGTGGTGGTCACTTGTGGGCAATCCACTGAACCGGATTCTACCGGAATTGTAACTGATGAAAGTGACAACTGTTCCGCTGATCTAATGGCAGTTTATACAGATAATTTGGGCAACCTCAATGGATGTTCCGGATACATTGAACGAATATGGACCCTAACGGATGATTGTGGAAACAGGACACAAGGTTCACAAATCATTTGGGTTACGGATCCGGATAATGGAGACAAAGATCCTACGCCTGATCCATTCGATCATGATGATGACAATGACGGAATTCCAGATATTGTTGAAACTACAGCTGATACGGACGGTGATGGAATCACAAATGAATTGGATCTGGATTCTGACAATGACGGGATTCCAGATATCGTTGAAGCTGGTTTTCCTGACCGAGATGGAAATGGCACCATAGATAATTTCCTTTTTGAGGGCTGGGACAAAGATGGTGACGGCTTTGGTGCCGGTTTTGACGCAAATGACCTGGATACGTCTTTGATTGGGTCTAATAATTTTGACCCACTATCCCTACAGAATGATCGGGATCAGGATGGAATTCCCAACTATTGGGATTTGGATTCTGACAATGATGGCATCCCCGACTTAATAGAGGCAGGTGGTGTGGATGAAGATGGCAACGGTATTATTGATTATCCCTCCACAGGAGATCCATTGAGCATGGAAGATGGAGATGGAGATGGTTTTGTAGATACTTATGATCCAGACGATGATGGTCAATTAATTGCCGAAGATGCACACGATCCCTTATTGATTTTTAATAACCTGAGTTACCAAAATGGCAACCCTAGTATGAATCCGGATCATGATTTTGACAATATTCCTGACATCTGGGATTTGGATTCTGATAATGATGGTATAGGGGATCTATTGGAAGCTGGAGGAGTAGATGAAAATGGGGATGGAGAGATAGATGCAGGAGAATTTTTGGATCTTGATGGGGACGGCTTCCACGATAATTATTCAAGCAACCCACTCATTACCACTGATTCTGACGGAACAACTATAGATGGCAGACCTGAAGATGATGACGCAGACGGAACTGCCTACAATGGATGTGATACAGATATGGATAATCATATCAATCAAAGGGATGTTGATTCAGATGGGGATGGAATTAAAGACATTACAGAAAGCGGGAATGGAGCTGAAGATTTGGATTTGGATGGAAGAATTGATGCTATGGTGGATGTAGATGCCAATGGATTTGATGACGAGCTCTCCAACTCAGGGCATGTTATTTCTGAAGCAGATGGGAACACAGACGACGGTCGGCCGGAAGATTCGGCTGATCCAAACAGTAGTCCATTCGGGAGCAATGAAAGTGATGGATTTATGGGAGAAAACAATGGTGAACCAGATATTGACGATGATGGGGACGGAATCTTGAATATCTATGATATTGATTCTGATAACGATTTGATTTGGGATAAAAATGAAGATAAAAACGGCAACGGAATACAAGATCCTGGTGAAAGAAAATACCTGGATAGTGATTCTGATAATGACTTTATTTTGGATGGAATAGAAGATGCCAATCGAGATGGAGATTTTGACATGGGAGAGACAGATCCACTAAACAATGACACAGATCATGACGGCTATAATGATGGAATGGAAGATGATAACCACAATGGAATAGTAGATACCGGAGAAGAAGATCCTCGCGATCCTTGTGATCCAGCCCCTACCCAAAACTGCATTGGAATCGCATTGGACATTAAGGTAAAATTACAGGGAGCAATGATAGGCAATGGCGGTGGTGGTTTAATGAGAGATGATTTGAGAAAACAGGGTCTCTTGCCAATGATAGAACCCTATTCCAATATGGGCAATATCACTCACGTCAATGGAGGTGGAGGAGAAGAAGTAGATCAAAGCATTTTTGACATAACCGGAAGTGATGCAATTGTTGATTGGGTCGTTGTCGAATTGCGTAGTCCACTTCGAGCAGATAGTATTATTGCTACTCGCAGTGGAATACTCCAAAGAGATGGCGATCTTGTGCACATTGATGGTCAATCCAATATTACCTTTGAATTTCTTCCCAGTGGCAATTATTACGTAGCAGTTCGTCATAGAAATCATTTGGGGCTCATTACCAAAGAGCCACATTTTCTATCACCTATTCCTACTCATATAGACTTTACAAACTCAGCTACCAATTTATATGGGAATTTCCCCACAGGAGACTTAAATGGAGAACGGATATTATGGTCTGGTGATTTAAACGCTGACAAGAATGCCACCTACCAGGGACCGCAAAATGATATTTTTACCCTATTCTTTGCAGTCATGCTGGATTCCTCCAATATCGATTTCCTCGCGAATTTCCTTAGTATTGGCTATTTGAATGAAGATTTGGATTTAGATGGAAGAGTTATTTTTCAGGGTCCGGACAATGACCGAAGTAAAATGTTATTCAATGTAACTTTGGCTACACCTGAAAATGTAAACAATTACACAAATTTTGTAGTGATAGAAGACCTTCCAGAGCACGATCTCGGTACTACAAATCATCCTTGCCTGGCAGGAGTCACAGCTCCACAATGCGATTTCGATGGTGACGGATTGATCAATGAAAATGATCCGGATGATGACAATGATGGCGTTAATGATAACATTGATGTTGATCCTTTCAACGTCCATAGTGACACAGATGGTGATAATCTAAGTGACATTCATGAAACTGGAGGGGATGGCGTTTTTAATGTTGGAACAGATACCAATCCTCTAAACAAGGATACGGATAATGATTTAATCAACGACGATGTGGAAGATTCAAACAGAAACGGATTCGTCGATGTTGGAGAGACCGACCCTCTCAAGGCAGATTCAGATGAAGATGGTATCAATGACGGTATAGAGGACAGTAACCAAAATGGAATGCTTGATGCAGGTGAAACTGATCCACTAAATCTTTGCGATCCGGTTGCTACTTTTAATGCCTGTGATTTTGATGGTGATGGCTTCCCAAATAACATTGATTTGGACAATGATAATGATGGCGTTATTGACAAATATGATATAGATATTTTTAATCCAAATTCTGATTCAGATAGTGATGGGGTTTCAGACAATGCAGAAACAGGTGGTGATGGCATCTTTAATCCATTGTCGGACTCCAATCCTTTAGACGCCTGTGATCCCAACCCAGCCAATCAATATTGTTCAGGACTTGACCAGGATGAAGATGGATATTTTGCCAATTATCCTCCAGCTCACGGTCAATTTGATATGGATGATTATAATGCCTGTATGCCAAATCCTGAGGCCTGCGAGAACCATGCCTGCGATGATATTGACGGAGATGGGCTGATAACGCTCTGTCACAACGCAAATTCGACTGAATATACATTAGAAGTTGCGGATAATTTCTGGGAAATTCATGAGGGTCATGGTGATTATTGTGGTCCATGTGCAGATTACAAGACCATTGCGTCAGGAGCCTGGACAGCTTCCTCTACCTGGGAGGGTGGAAATATCCCTCCAGCTATCATCAATGGGAAAGGAGTTATTATTAATCACGCTATACAAATCCAAAGTGATCTGGTCATAAAAGGAAACGGCTATTTGTGGTTAGAGAATGCTACACTTGCTATTCAAAATGCAAAATTGAGAATTGAAGACGGAGATGTTACTTTTCTCAATTCCACTGTGGATGTTGGTCTCCAATTGGAAATGACGGTAACTCAATCAAAGTTAACAATGAAAGGTGGCACCCTGGCAGTTGGACAAGTGTTTGACAACAGTGCAGGAAACAGATATTTAGAAGATGCTTGTTTGACCTTGTACAATAATTATGAAAATAATTCTGGAATAGATGTTTTTGTGAATACTTGTATTGAAAGTACCAATGGTGACTTCACAAATGGGGTTGGTTCTCAAATGACCTTCACCAATTCAGAAATCCACCTCACCAATGGGCATTTTCAAAATAGCGGAACCCTAATTGGAACCATTACAGCGCTCTGGTTGGAGAATGGCAATCTTGACAATTTGAATGTTTGGAATGCACAAATTGGGAAATATTGTGTTTCGGGTACTGTGGATAATTTAGGAAACAATTTGCCAGTGGCAGAGGATTGTTCAGGAATTTCTGGCTATTTCCCATGCTCGTGCAATTGACTTTTCCCTACCCATTACACTTTTTAGGAAAGAATTACAAAGGAAATCATGTTTTGCACCCATTGAATATCATGATTCTTATCTGGAATAGGTTCCTCTTTTTGGAACCTATTTCTCTATTTTGGAATATTAACTCAATTTAATGACAGCTAACCCAATTCTCCTGATTGCCTCCTTCAATTGCTCCTCTGATGCCGCATAAGAAAACCGAAAACAATTCGGTGCTCCAAAAGCACTGCCAGTCACAACTGCCACATGAGCTTCCATCAAAAGATACTCACAAAAATCATCCGAATTTTCAATGGTCCAATCTCCATGGCTTTTTCCAAAGAATGCACTGATGTCAGGGAAAATATAGAAAGCACCAGGAGGGCGATTCACTTTGATACCTGGAATGTCACCTAATAAGTCAATGACCATATTTCTCCTTTGCAAAAAGGCTTTTCTCATTTCGTGGGTTGGCGTCATATCCGCCATAAGGGCATCAGCGGCAGCTTTTTGCCCAAATGCATTGGCGCCGGAGGTGAATTGACCTTGAATTTTGGCACAGGCTTTTGCAATCCACTCAGGAGCACCGATGTAGCCCAGACGCCATCCGGTCATTGCAAATCCCTTCGCAAAGCCATTTACTGTAATTGTTCTGTCTTTCACCGAGGGAACAGCCCCTATACTGGCGTGCTTACCAGTAAAGTTAATGTATTCATATATTTCATCTGATATGATGAAAATATCGTCATATTTAGCAATAACATTGGCTATGGCTTCCAACTCCTCATAGGTATAGACCGAACCAGTTGGGTTGCAAGGTGAGGAAAATATAATGAGCTTGGTTTTGTTGTTGATGGCATCATCAACTTGCGTTGGTGCGACTTTGAAGTCCTGTTCAATGCCTGCCTTAACAGTTACGGGAATTCCACCGCCCAACTTGACTATTTCATAATAAGATACCCAATAAGGGGTGAATATAATCACCTCGTCTCCTTCATCCAGCAATGCCAGGCATAAATTGGCAATGGATTGTTTGGCGCCATTGCTCACGACAATTTGATTGGTTGTAAAATCCAAATCATTATCGCGTTTAAATTTCTCCACAATGGCTTCTCTTAGTTCTACCAAGCCTGGTACTGGAGTGTATTTGGTATAGCCGTCATCCAAAGCTTTTTTGGCAGCATCTTTAATGTGCTGAGGGGTATCAAAATCTGGTTCCCCTAAACTCAAAGAAATGACATCATGCCCTTTTGCACGCAGGTCGCGAGCCATTTGAGCCATTTTGATAGTGGCAGATTCTGCCATATTTTGAACTCTACGGGAAAGAGGGTAGGTTGCTGTGTGCATGTGAAACGATTTATTTACCCCTATAGGGCGATTTACAATTGTAGTTCTACAATCTAGTCTTTCTATTATTTCAGAATTATTGGGTCAGGACGGTTGTATTCAAAAATTCCGCAAACGTACGAAGTTTAATTGCATCATGCAATAGCAAACGGGAAGCCAAAAATGAAGTTTTTTATTTTTTGAAAAAAAAGATGTTTTTGTGGGTTGCGGGTTGCGGGGTGCGAGGTGACGGATTGAGGAGGTGTACTTAACCCACCCCGTCACCCCGCATACCCGCACCCCGCAACCCGCATCCTCAAAATCTTTCCCTATCTTCGCTCGCAATATTTGAATGTTGAATGAGCCAAAAAAAACGAAATAGCGAACATCAGAATAAAAAGAAATCAGTACCAACGCAAACTTCTAACCATACAAGCTTTCCACCTTTCAGATCCAGGGCTTTCTCCCAAAAACAACCGTTGGTTCAAAAACATTTTTATGCGGCATTCCTGTTTTTTGCCATACTTACGCTTGCACTTGCAATCCAAAGTGGCATCAATGCAGATGACGAATACCAAAATGATTACTCCCAAAAACTGGTCAATTATTATAGTTCTTTTGGAGCCGATAAGGCAGCTCTGTTTATCGAAAAAGGCAGGATGCACCTATATGGAGGTTTTTTTGATGTGGCCACTGGTTTGGTAAATGCTGCTTTTGGACTAGAACCTTCCGACTGGACATACCACCAAATTCGGCATTTGTTTAATGCAATTTTTGGACTTTTGGCAATTTTATTTACTGGATTATTAGCCAAAGAAATTGCGGGATGGCGTGCTGGAATTCTAGCGATGCTCTTTCTCTTCGTTTCACCCAGGTTTATTGGGCATACCCTAATGAACCCAAAAGACATCCCCTTTGCAGCTGGTTTTTCAATAGCCCTGTATTTTATGGTCCTTTTTTTCAAGAATCAACCCAAAGTCAGCAGGAAAATCCTGGTGGGAATGATATTGGGCATCGCATTGGCAACAGCTACTCGAATCGGCGGGGTCTTATTGATATATTATTTGATTGTTTTTGGATTTATTTATCTGTGGTTGCAAAAAAGAAATAAGCCCCATAAAACCCATAACCTCAAAGGAGCACAACACACAACCCCAAAGGGGCAAGCCCACAACACACAACCCAATTACCAACAACTTGTAAAAAACATCCTGCTTGTTTCACTTGCCAGCTTTTCCCTTGCCCTCCTTTTCTGGCCCTACGGTTTATCCAATCCCATTGCACATACTTTTGAGGCCCTATCAGAATTTTCAAAATTGGGTACCCGCATACGTCTATTGCATGGTGGAGAAAATATAATGTCAGATGCCACAAGTTGGATCTATCCCATTTCGTGGTTATGGAAAACCATTCCGGTTTTTGCGCTGATTGGAATTTTGGGGTGCCTAATTATGTTTAAAAGAATCTTAACCATTTATAGTCCTTTGCCACTCATTATTTGTCTATTCGCATTTTTATTTCCACTTATTTATGTTTTGATTTCCAATGCTATTTTACATGATGGATGGCGGCATTTGATTTTTATTTACCCTCCTATGATTGTTCTGGCTGCTGTGTATTGGGTTTACCTGGAAAGAGTCATTGAATCATCTAAAATAAAAGCTGTGCTTTATGGGATTATGGGTTTGATGGTACTCGAACCTGCTTATTTCATCTTCCAAAATCACCTCTATCCCTATATTTATTCCAATCCTTTAAGTGGGGGTGTAAAAAATGCATTTGGACATTTTGAAACAGATTACTGGGGTTTGAGCATCAAAAAAGGAGTGGAATGGTTGGAACAAGAAAAAAAGATCAGTCCAGAGATGCCAGATACGGTGACGATTGCTTCTACCTTTTACTACCCTTTAAAGGTTTTATTGGGCAAAAAATATGGTGGCAAAGTAAAAGTTATTTACACCCCATTTAATCAGCGATATGAAAAGAATTGGGATTATGGGTTGTTTCCCTCCCGATTTATCAAAGCCCCTCATTTGCAGAACGGTACTTGGCCAAATTCAAAAGCCATGGTCATTTTCAATAGTGGCAGCACTGCTATTTTGGCAATTGAAGATGGCAGCGACAAAACCATTTTTGAGGCAGAAAAGGCTTACCTGGCAGAAGACTACAAAAAGGCTATTTCCCTTTATGAACGGGAATTAAACCATCACCCGGACAATGAACTGGCCTGGCTCAAAAAAGCCAATGCACATAGCAATTTGGAACAATTTTCGGAAGTCATCAAAGCGGCTGATAAGGCATTGGAAGTTGCTCCGGAAAATACCAATGCCTGGTTCCAAAAAGCATTTGCAAATTTAGAATTAGGGAATCAGGAAGAAGCATTTGTGCAATTCAGAAAAACTACAGAAATAAATCCGAAATTCGCACCCGGTTATTACCAAATGGCTTTATTGCTTTTATCATTCAATGATCCTAAAAGCGCCTATGAAAATACCATGGATGCCATCAAAGCTGCTCCCAACTTCAAGCCCGCATACCGCCTGGCCGCTTCTATATTGGAAAGCAGAGGAGAAACGGAGCGGGCACAGAAGTTTTTGAGAGCTTTGGAGAGGATGAATAATGAATGATGAATGATGAAAACATTCATCATTTATCATTTAGTAACGACGAAAAAATAAGGTTTCGATTTCAAGCCAGAGATTTTGATGCTAGACGAAGAACGAAGAAGGAGCATAGCCGGAGGCTACGCGACTGATAAGAGATGAAGTATAGCGGCATAAGATCGGCTTGAAATCGATAGGTTATTTTTTCGTCGTTACTTATCATCCATCATTAAAAAAGAATGAACTACAAACTACTTTTTCCCACATATCGAAATCGCTACTTGTTTATAAGAGACTGTCTTAAAGAATTTGAAAAGAAAAACTTTGAGAAGGCTTTGAACTTAGGTACTGGTGAGGGAGATTACGATCCGATGATTGCCCGGGGTTGTAAGCAGGTAATCGCATGCGATATCAACGAGAATGACATTGCTTTTGCAAAACAATTGAATGAAAACCTCAAAACGGTTACTTATCAGGTAGAAAATGCCCTCGATTTGAGTTTTCCGAAAAATGAATTTGATTTGATCGTTTCTGTCGACGTGATGGAACATGTGGGTGAGCCCAAACGGATGACTGAAGAAATTTCCAGAACATTAAATCCCGGCGGATTGGCTTTTATTACCTTTCCACAAATCCACTTTCCCTGGACCTATGATCCCATCAATCGAATTTTGAGTTTTTTTTCCTCTAAAAAAATTCCCCAGGGGGCTTATGCTTTTGGACATGAGTACCTCCTCAATGGAGAAGATTTCAAATCCTGGGCATCAGAATATGGTTTAGAAGTATTGAAGGAAAAAAATCTAAGCGGCTATTTGGTGGCGCTTTTGGAGATGTATTGGACGGGTATCATCCAAAGCATTTTCAAGGAGAATTCGGGAAACCTCTCTGGTCAGGAAGAAAAGAAAATGAAATTGCGGCCTTCTTTAAACGAGCCATTTTTGGTAAAACTAACAGATTTAATAATTAGAATTGATGATGGCTTATTTGGAAAAATGAAGCATTCAGTGGGAAAGGGTTTTGTGGTTAGAAAAAAGTAGTGCTATACGACCTCCAACAAATTTACCCGATTCAATCCCTTAGGATAATCCTGCCTGATCAGATTAACCACGTTTTCAAAAATAACACTTTCACGAGCAAAGCTCAAATCTTCTAAATCTATAACCAAAATCGGGATATCCTGCTCCGTTTTAAAGTATTCAAAATACGCAGATTGTAATGACTGCAAGTATTCCGACTTGATTTCCTTTTCAAAATCCCTCCCGCGCTTTCGAATATTCTTGAGCAAATTTTCAACAGATCGATGCAGGTAAACCAATAAATCTGGTTTCCGGAAAGTAGCATTCAGGACATGAAACAGGCGCTGAAAAAGACGATATTCTTCTGCATTCAAATTGTTCTTGGCAAAGAGCAGTGTTTTGATGAAAAAATAATCCGACACAATCAAATCCTGGAATAACTGCCCCTGAGATAACAACTCCTGCAGCTGCTTATGCCGCTCAGTCATAAAAAACAACTCAACTGGGAAAGCGTATCGCTCCTGATTTTCATAAAAATAAGGCAGGAATGGGTTGTCGGTAAATTGTTCTAAAATCAAATGACAGCCATATTCTTCGGAAATCATATTGCAAAAGGTCGTTTTACCAGCACCAATATTGCCTTCAATGGCTATAAAACTATGTGGAAAAGGGTTGGGCATTGTTTGTTCAAAGTTTTCCAAAGGAGCTTTATTGTAGCAAGTCCAGTGTTCCCACTTCAAAAATTTGATGTTCGTTGCTCAATGGTCTTACCTCACATTCGTCTTTGGTTTCAATCAAAAGTTGCGCTATCGTTTTTCCATATTTTGGATGTATCCTTTCAGCCGCAATGTCCATCAAGGGAACTAAAACAAAATTTCTTTTATGGATTCTTGGATGAGGAATAGTCAGATTTGGCAAATCAATAATTGCATCGCCATAAAAGAGTATATCAATATCAATTACTCTGGAACCCCACTTTGTTTTTCTAATTCTGCCCATCTCATGCTCTATTTCGAATATACAATCCAGAAGTTCCAATGGATTCAAGATTGTCGTCACCTCCAGTGCCTGGTTGACATAATCTGGTTGGTCGGTCACTCCCCAGGCTTCTGTCTCATACAGACCTGATTTTTGAATGATATTTCCAATGCGGAGATCGATCCTTTCATTGACTCGACGCAAGTTTTCAATTCGGTCTCCCAGGTTGCTGCCTGTATGCAAAAAAACGGTAGTAAGCTCATCCATAGCGGCTCAAAGGTAAGTTAAGAAATTGTAAAATCGAGTAAACCAACTAGTGTTGAATCAGGATTGTGGAAAAATAATTTCCAAAATCAGAATCAACCTGAATCAGATACAAGCCATTCGGAAATGCTACGTTTTTTGCTTCAAAAACATGCTCACCGAAAGTTTTTTCTCCTTCGAAAATCGTCATCAAGGGTTTGCCCAAAACATCATGCATGGTTATTTTTACCCTGGACGACTTAGGTAATACGCATTTGATAGTAAAATTGTTGGGGGTAGGATTTGGAAAAACCTTTAAATCTACATTTTCCCATTTGGAAGGCGAAGCGGTTGAACTGGTTTTATTGATTTCAAAATCTGCTACCAAAGGCAGGTGGTCAGAGGCAATAGCGGTGTCATCGACCTTAAGATTGTAGGTAGTCAGCAGTTGATCAGACAAAGCGGAAGTAAAAAGGGTAAAGGCATTTTTTTTCTTTAAAACCGAGCCTGAATAAAATATACCATCCAATCTACCAGGTGAAAAAGAGCTGAATTGATCGTGCCAGGTAAATGCCATTGGAGTATTGGTGGCAAAAGGAAGTAAATCTTCAAATTCTGAGCCATCCCAATCGGGTGCAAAGGAAGCACCAAAAGTGCCCTGGTTGACTATATTTCCCGTAATCAAGGTCTCCAGGTTTTCTTTGCTTCCCACCAGATTCATATCTCCCATCACAATAATGGGTGTTTTATCATCAATGGGCATGGGTCCATTCCCTGCTTTGGCATCTCTGACAAAAGCCATCATCGCATCTATTTCAAATTGCCTTGCATTATCATTATCACAACAGGGGGTATGTGCATTAATAAATAACAATTCGGAATTAAACGGAGCTGGCAATTCCAACAGGAAAGCGCCATTGGCACCTCCATTTGCCCCGCCTATGATGAATGCCTGTTTAATAGGGAAACGGCTCACAATTGCAATGTCGGGATTGACCTTGCTGTGATACCATTGTGCTCCCCCACTCGATGGCAGCATAGATTCTACCTGGTTTTTAATTTGGTTGGAAGTATGGCTATAAATTTCCTGGAAACCGATGATATCTGGATCCAAAGCTTGAAGTATCCTTTCAAATTCGTCTTCTTTAAAGGAATCAAAAAAACCATCCTGTAACACGTTATAGGAGATGGCCCTGAAGGTTTCTCCGGCTGGTTTGGCAATACCAAATGCAGGCAGGTCTGAAATTGGATCATCTGAAAAAGTGTAGTTTATCCCACCAGACTGGTTTGGCAATTGGTCTCCATTGGAAATGTCATCCTGAAACGCAAGGGTGACGGAGTTGTCTGGAAACAAATCAAAACTACTAATCTGAGTATTTTTGTCGATGGCTATTTCAAATTGGGTGCCTGCTACCGTTGGTCCAGATACCAAATTTATATCAATATGGTCTATGAAATAATTGAAATTATTGAAGCGGGCAATGCCAAATCTTTCTCCAAAAACGTATGTCAATTCAGCACCAATTCCATTGAAGGGTCTGCCGGTATTTGGATTTTGATCTGTATCAATGTATAAGGTCACCGTATTGTCACTTTGCAAATTGAATTCACTACCTGTCTCAATTCGGATAAACAAATATTGCTCATCATTGGTAATCCAAATTTTCCCAAAATCGATATTAGACCATCCATCATCCCCATTTGAATCTGTATGTGCCACTGAAACATTATCCCAATCTGAAAAATGTCCATCCAGTAAAATTCGGGTACTTTGGGAAATCAACAAGTTTGAAAACAAGAGGAGCAAAATGATGTTTAAATATTTCATTCTTCAACTATTAGAAAATTATTAGATGACTTTAAGCGCGCAAAGGTAGGTAATTTCAATCTTGAGCTATGCAATTTGCAAGCTGAATAGCGATATTTGCAACTGCTTTTAAAAAGCCTATTTTTGCCCACCAAAACAAATTGATATGATCATACTTCTTTCTCCCGCAAAAACCCTGGATTACAGTCCCACTGATTTGGAAACCCATAGCATGCCTCGAATGTTGGAAGACAGTGAACGGCTTGTGAAGGTTTTGAAAAAGAAATCTGCCAGAAGTTTGAAAAATCTGATGAGTATCAGTGATAAAATTGCGGAGTTAAATGTGGAACGGTATCAAAATTATCAAACTCCATTTACGCTGGGCAATGCCAAACAAGCAGCTTTGGCCTTCAAGGGAGATGTCTATACGGGTTTAGAAGCGGATAGCCTCAATGATGCAGAATTGGCGTTTGCCCAAAAGCACCTGCGCATTCTTTCTGGTTTGTATGGTTTGCTCAAACCTTTGGACCTAATGCAGCCCTACCGACTTGAAATGGGAACTCGTCTCAAAAATGGCAGAAAGAAGAACCTTTATGAGTTTTGGGACAAAAAGATCACTCAAGTCATCAATGAAGACTTGGAAGCTTCAGGTGGCAATGTGGTTGTCAATTTGGCCTCTAAGGAATATTTCCATTCTGTAAAAACTAAATTATTAAGCGGCGATTTATACCATATCAATTTCAAGGAAAAGCGAAAAGGGGAGTATAAATTAATTTCTTTCACCGCCAAAAAAATGAGGGGGGTAATGGCAAGAATGATCATTCAGAATAACATCACGGATGTTGAGAAGCTTAAGAGCTTGGATGTAGATGGGCATGTTTTTAATGAAGAGCTTTCTGGTGACAAGGATTGGTTGTTTACGAAGGAATAGGAAACTGCAACAATGTGCCAAAGGCACTCGTTGCAGCATAAATACTTTATATTTCTTTTCAATAGGCTGAAAATCAGCCTATTGAAAAGAAATATAAAGTAAAATAAATCAAGAACTCATATACTCCCAAGCCGACACATACTTCCCCTCCTTCTCCACATATTCCAAAAATGCTCCATAGAACTCATCACTCCCAATCGTGGCACTGTCTCCAATTACAATCAATTGTTTCCTTGCCCTCGTCATAGCTACATTCATTCTTCGATAATCTGACAGAAAGCCTATTTCGGTTTTTTCATTGGAGCGAACCAGTGAAATGATTATCAAATCCCGCTCCTGCCCCTGGAAGGCGTCAATGGTGTCAATGTCCACATATGGCATATATTGATTCAATTGTTCTTCAGCTTTAAATTCTGCTTCTATGTGCTGGATTTGGGCACGATAAGGAGAGATGATGCCCATGCTGGGGGGGGCTTGCTGTTGGTTTGTCAAATCTTCCACCAATTTCAAAAAATGTTCCCGAAGGATAAAGAATTCCCCCTTGTTGAATCGACTGAGGGTTTCTGCATTGATTTCCTCTGTGAAGCCACAGCCCGCTGTATCAATAAATAGGATGGATGCATTTTCTGATATAGACAACTGCCAATCAGCTACTTCTTTTGAAGCAATCAATTGGTTCTCATAAAATTGAGCATTGGAGAATCCCATAATGGTTTGATTCATCCGATACTGGGTATTCAAAAAAGAAACTTCCGCATATTGCTTGACGTACTTTTCAAGTAAGGTGGTTCCAAAACCTCGTCGACGGGCTTCATTGGATTTTACGGTTGGAGGCAATTGAAAGGGGTCACCTGCCAACACCACCCTGCTAGCTCTCGAAATGGGAATCCAACTTGCAGGCTCCAGTGCCTGTGCTGCCTCATCTATCACAACCGTCCTGAATTTCACTTTTTCCAAAACGGGATGAACCGCATTGATTAAAGTACAGGCAATGACATCGGCTGAAAAAAGAATTTCGGCAATCAGTCGATCTTCCAAATGTATAGCCCAATCATCCAAATCCCGGGCTTCGCGATAAGCATCGCGCCTTTCCTCGCGTTCTTTGGAGCCAAATTTTCGTTTAAACCTCCTGGCATTGCGCCTTAGTTTAGCTGCCTGTATTTTTACCTTTTTGATATGCTTACTTTCCGGATGAGCAGACAAACGGGACTCTATAGTTAACCCAACCAATTTTTCATCGACTCTTGAAATATTGCCAATACGGACGACATTCAATCCTTTCTCCATTAGCCTTTCTGCCAATAAATCTACTGCGGCATTACTGGGTGCAGTGACTAAAACGTTTTTTTCCGTTTCGCACAATTGCTTGATGGCATAAACCAGTGTAGTCGTTTTACCTGTACCTGGTGGTCCGTGTACTACAGCTACATCATTGGCTGCCAGAATATGCTGAACTGCTTCCACTTGGGAGTCATTCAGGTAAGGATTGTGGACGGTGGGCAACTGCCTTGAAGAAGGAAACAATTCATTGTAAAAAATGGCTTTAAGTTCTGCCAGGCGACCATTTTTGGTTTCGAGTAATGAATTTAACACTCGTTCCATTTCCAGATATGTTCTTTCGTCAAAAAGCAAATCTACCCCCAATTGTCCATTCCCCAACCAATCTGGTAAATCTTTGGAGTTTAAAATAATCTTCATTCGGTTTTTCTCCAAAAACTGGATCACACCGCTTTGTTTTTGACTTTCTGACTTTGAAAACTTATCAGTCGCCAGAGAAAAAAACTCAACAGGAGCACCAGCTTTAAAACGATTGGGCTCATTTAATTGACTTGTTCTTTCAACAATCACAAAAGCTCGTTCCCCGAAAGTATAGCCTTCCTTTTTCACCTCCAAAGGCTGCCACGTTAGCCCCTTCTTGCGTTTTTCTGAAAGAGACAGCTGTGCCACTTCCTGTCGAAACTGCTCAAAATCTTCTTTTTTTTCAATGAGTAAAATCTCCTTTAATTCCTCTATTTGTTGGTTGATTTTGGTTTGATTCATGGGTGGCAAATGTAGTAATGAATGAATGAATACGGAAGCATGAATGAATTGAGGGACGTTTTTTAAATACGAACTTTACGTGATATGCACTGTTTACTATTTCATCAAAAAATTTCTACCTTAAACCCCATATTTAATGATGAATGATGGATGATGAATCTATTCAAGATTTATATCATTCATCATTCATCATTCATTATTCAAAAAAGCTATGCGAAAAGCCACACTACTACATATCATCGCAATTACCTTTCTTTTCTCTTCTTGTGCCAATTACAAACTCAATATTAGCAAGGACATTACCAACCCTACACCTGATTTGCCCTCAGACCTTGCAATTACGCATACCATGTACCTGATAGGAGATGGAGGAAACTCTCCTAAAGATGGAATCGCTCCCGCAGTCAAATTTTTGGGAACACAATTGAAGGATGCGCCAAAAAACAGTTCCGTCATTTTTCTGGGTGACAATATTTACCCGGGTGGTTTCCCAAAGAAGAAAGATCCAGGTAGAGCACTGGCAGAACATAGGGTAAATGCCCAATTGGACATTTTGAAAGGCTACGAAGGAAAAGCATATGCCATGCCAGGCAATCACGATTGGCGTTCTGGCTTAAAGCGATTGAAGAAACTGGAGGATTACATGGAAGACTATAAAGGAGTGAAGATAAAATGGTTACCAGATGACGCCTGTTCAGGTCCCGAAGTAGTAGAAGTAAATGAAAACCTGGTTATCTTATTTATCGATTCTCAATGGTGGTTGATGAATTGGAATAATGAACCAGAGCTCAACTCAGGTTGCGAAAACAAAAGCAAAACCAATTTCAAATACTTTTTGGAAGAAGCCATGAAAAAGCATCGACGAAAAAACATCGTCATTGCATTGCACCATACACTATACAGTAATGGACCTCATGGGGGAAGATTTACGACCAGGCAACACTTGTTTCCACTGACACAGGTCAATCCAAATTTGTATATCCCGCTTCCGGGAATCGGAACCATCTTTTCTTTTTTGCGAGGCACTGTAGGTTCACGACAAGATATCGCCCATCCCGAATTGAAAAGTCTGAGAAAAGCACTACAGGCTTCTGCCAAGAAAAATGGAAGTTTCATCTTCGCATCGGGACATGAGCACAACCTGCAATTATTTGAAAAAGATGGACAAACTTATATCGTGAGCGGTGCGGGCTCCAAAAAAAGTCCTGCCGGAATCGGGAATGATGCGGTGATGACTTATGGTTACAATGGGCATTCCATCATTAATTTTTACGAAGATGGTTCAGCCTGGGTAGAGTTTTGGGTACCCGTAGATGATGGAAGTACTGGCAAGATGGTTTTTCGAAAAAAGATAAAGGACAAATTGTCTGCACTGGATATAGAAATCCAGGAATCTTTTCCTGAATATGAATCAGGTGACAAAACCAAAACCATTAGTTTGGATCCTGCAGAGAGAAAGGGCAAATTCCACAGATGGTTTTGGGGAGAGCATTATCGGGAAGCATACCGTGCATCGGTAGAAGCACCAATGCTGGATTTAGCGACTTTCCAGGGGGGTATGACGCCTATTAAAAGGGGTGGAGGTTATCAGACCAATTCCATTCGATTAAAAGATCCCGATGGTCACCAGTGGGTCATGCGGGATATGTTGAAGGATGCAACCCGAATTGTCCCCTACCCTTTCAATAAAACGTTTGCGAAAGACGTGTTTGCGGACCAATTTAGCTCAGCACATCCTTATGCAGCTTATGTGATTCCGGATATGGCGGAAGCAGTGAATATATACCACACCAATCCCAAATTGTATTATGTACCAAAGCAACCCACTCTGGGGCTGTTTAACGAAGGTTTTGGTGGTGGTTTTTATTTAGTGGAAGAACGAGCTGGAGGTGACTGGAGCAACTTGAAGAGTTTTGGGTATCCGGAAGAAACAGTGAGCACCGTAGAATTGGCTCAAAAGCAGCAAAAAAACAACAAACACCGAATTGACCAGGTATGGACCCTGCGCAGTCGTTTATTCGATAATGTAATTGGGGATTGGGATAGGCACGATGATCAATTCCGATGGGCACCCTTTAAACAAGATAATGGAAATATTTTGTATCGCCCCATTCCAAGGGATCGCGATCAACCTTTTTCAAAATACGACGGCTTCATGCCCAATATTTTAAACAAGACCATTCCATTCATGAAACAATTGCGGGAATACACGCCAGAAATCAAACAAATTCAATGGGTCAATTACCACTCTCGATTCTTTGATCCTTCCTTCCTGCACGAAATGACTCGCGAAGATTTTGAGCGGGAGGCTAAATTTATTCAGGAAAATTTGACGGATGATATCATTGAAAAAGCAATCAAATCCTGGCCACAACCTATTTATGAATTGGATGGTGAGGAAATCATCAAAACCCTTAAAGCCAGACGAGATGGATTGCAGAAAATATCTTCTGATTTGTATGAATTGATAGCGAAAAAAATCGTGATTGTGGGAACTGAAAAAGAAGAATATTTTGAAGTTGAGCGATTGAACGATAATGAGACTAGGGTCAGAATGTACGATTCCAATAAGAAAGGGGAAAAGCAGGAATTGCTCTATGATAGAACATTTCTGACCAACGAAACCAAAGACATTAGACTTTATGGTTTGGGTGATGACGACCATTTTCATATTTCCGGAAATGTAAATCAAGGCATCCTGATTCGCTGTATTGGAGGTGTGGATGACGATACCTTTATTGATGAGTCCAAAGTATCCGGACCTTCCAAAAAGACCCTGGTTTATGATTCTAAAAAGGACAACAAACTGCAGTTAGGCTCTGAAGGCAAAGACAAAACTTCCAACAATCCGGTATTAAATACTTACGATAGACGAGCAAAGGATTTTGAATTCAATTATGCGATGCCAATTCCAATTATGGCTTACAATCCGGATGATGGATTTTTGTTGGGAGCAATGGTCCAATACATCGTTTATGGTTTTAAGAAAGCCCCTTATGCTTCTTCTCACAAGTTTTCCCTGAATTATGCTTTTGCTACCAAAGGGCTCAGCGCTGGCTACAGTGGAGAATTTTTAAGTGCATTGGGAGATTGGGACTTCACTTTGGACGCCGGATTTAGTAGTCCACGATACACCCGCAATTTCTTCGGATTGGGGAATGAAACTGTGAAAACCACAAATAATCTCGTTTTCAACAGAGTTCAACAAAAGATATACGAATTCACGCCGGGCATAAGAAAACGTCTGGAAGACCTATCTTATTTTACCATCAAGGCAGGGATAGAAAATGTGGAGATTGACGAAGTAGCTGGAAGATACACTACAAGAGAAACGGTGGACAGAGACGAGGTTTTTGGCGATTTGGCATTTGGAGGAGGAGAGATTGAATTCAATTTTGAAAATGCGGATAATATTCACGTACCTACAAAGGGAATCCATCTGAATATGGCTGCCGGCTGGAAAGCCAACTTGAAAGAAACGGAGCGCAATTTTGCCTATGCCAGAGCCAGCTTTGGCTTTCATGCAGGTGGCAAAAATATCGTATTGTCTTCCAGGGTTGGGGCAGACCATCGCTTCAGTGATGATTTTGAATTTTATCAGGCTGCAACCTTAGGTGGTTCTACCAATCTCCGAGGGTTTAGGGATGAACGTTTTTCCGGCAAAACAGCCGTTTATCACAATTCCGAAATCCGTTTAAGATTATTCACAGCAGAAAATTATTACATCCCTTTCACCTTTGGTATACTGGGTGGCTACGATTATGGTCGTGTTTGGTTCCCGGCTGATCAAGATTCCGACAAATGGCACAATACTTTTGGAGGCGGCATTTGGATCAGTCCTTTTGATGCAGCCGTATTGAACTTTACCTTATTCCATTCAGATGAAGAGAATCGGTTCACCTTTAAGGGAGGGTTTTTGTTTTGATCCAACTAAATTTTTCAATTTGCGCAGTATTCGCCTCGCCAGCTTTGCGGAAAAACCCTAAAATGGAAAACATCATCCATTATTCCAGAGGACGAATTCTTATCAGAGATCTGGCACAGCTAAAGTGACAAAAAAAATTAACCCAGGAACAGAAAAGGAAGTCACTTAATGATGCTGCAATGCTACCATACTACGATACTGCAATATTTTTCTGTTTAAATGTTGAAATGCTTTAATATTTCTCTAATACCTTCATTGTAGTATCGCAGCATGGTAGTATTGTAGAATTATAAAAAAAGCCCCTCCCGACCCAAAGCGGAAGAGGCATCATGATACCTTATTTATTAATCTAATCGCTTATGTTCTGGTTTGCTGGGTTCTATTGGTAACTTGGTTTTATTGTTAGCCTTTTGGTCTCTTATTTCCTATAAATTCTAGTATCGCAGCATCGCATTATTAACACGTTCGAGCAAAGTCTCCTGAAAGGGACTTTGCCACATTCGCAATAAAACTGTAGTACAGCAGCATTGTAGCATCGCAGCATTGCAGCATCAAAATACCTCCTCCTCTGCACTTGTCAATACTTCTGGATTAAGCACAATAATGCCCAAAAAGAGAATACCAAATAAGAGTATTTCTTCCATAGTAGTTGGTTTTATTTCCTTCGAGCGGCAGGGTTTTGAACCCGGCGTATTGCTTCCTAAACGCCGGGTTCAAAACCCTGCCACTCGAGGAGCAAAAGCTTTTTTAATTCTACAATGTTAGGATGCTGCCATTCTGCGATGTAAGCATTATTAGTGAATTACATTGCAGAATGGCAGCATCGTAGTATGGCAGTATTATTATAGAATACTAAACTTCCTAAACCCCTTCAACTCACTTTCCCGCGCCTCATATTCATCAACCCTCGCAAGAGAAGGTCCCTGGCGGCACCAGTCCAGAAAAGATTGCACTGCATTTGACTTTCCTTCCACCTCGACATACAATTGGTTTTCACCCGTATACTTGATGTAGCCTTTCAGGTCTAGATTCTTCGCCAACTTTCTGGCTTTGGAACGAAACCAGACATCCTGAACCCGACCTGAAATCTGCACATCGTAATGTTCTTTTGGCGTGTTTTTGAAAAGTGTTTGTAGAAATTTCATGTTTTGTTGTGTTTATGTGTTCAAGTGCCTGCGCAACCCCCTAGCCCCCTGAAGGCAGGGGTGATTGGTTCTAAAAATATGCTCTGTGATTTTTTTCAAATTCAAGTTCAAGACCAAGTTCAAGCCCAAGAATTGAACTTGAACTTGGTCTTGAACTTGAACTTTCAGGAATTTAGAAGAAAAAAACCTGCATAATCCTTTAGCACATCATGAAAATAATAGAACCAATCAACCCTGCCCTGAAGGGATGCATAGCAATGTCCGATGGACATTAAGGGAATGAAATAGCCAAGCACATTCCACTTTTTTTCCCACTGGGAAAAGCCAACTCATTCCTTTAGGAGGTCGGGAGGTTGCGCTAGCCATTGAACACAATTAATTCCACGAGAGGCAGGGTTTTGAACCCGGCTTATTAACCCCAAAAACCGAGTTCAAAACCCTATCTCTCGTAGGAAGATTATGCTAAGACAATCAACGAATCACTACCCGCTCCACCAAAGACCGACCATCAATGGCAACCCTCACCAGATAGATGCCTGGCAGAAGCTGATCAACATCAATGCTGCTTTGGTTTTCATACAAAGTCTGTTGCTGTATCAATTTTCCAGTGTAGTCGTATATTTCAAGTGGAATGCTTTCCGCCTCATTTTCAGGGAGATACAGGGTGAATTCACCACTTTGAACAGGATTCGGTACAACAGACAATCGAGAACCGACAACCGAAAAATCTACACTCACCACATTCGAATATTCAAAATTCCCATCGTAATCAATTTGTTTGAGGCGATAGTAATTGACCCCCTTCACAGGATTTTTGTGCACAAACTGATACGTACGCGTCTCAAAAGAATCCCCCGCACCTTTAACAAACCCAATAGACTGCCAACTGCTCCCGATAGCTATCGGGACCATCTGCTCACTGCTACTCGCCCACTGAATCTCAAAACCTTCATTATTCGTCTCCGTAGCCGTTTCCCAGGTCAGAAGGCTGCTTTCTTCAACCGCCTGCCCTCTGAAATAAGTAAGCTCAACAGGAAGGGCCGAAGCCCCACTTGCCCAGTTACTAGTGGAACCCGACAAGCCAAAACCGTTCAACGTACCGTGAAAACAATTGTTGGACAGGTCAACTGCTGTGGTCACATTGGTATTGGTGCCATCCGCATCTCCTTGATTGAATTTGTAATAGGCAATCAAGTCAGTGGTAGTGCCGGTAATGATGCTATTCATATTTCCGGAAATTTCACCCGCCGAGCGGGCTGTTGACCATATTCGGAGTTCATCCATGGTTCCGTTGAAATAGGTATCGTGACCAACTTGATTGGAAAGTCCAACATAAACAGCTCCGTTATTGACTGCTCCCGGAGAATGTGACCCTGAGTTTGCAGCAACTCCGTTTATATAATAAGAGGCAGTACCATTGTTATGAACTAGCGCAACGTGCGTCCAGGTGTTTGTAGGTATTGTCGTCGTTGACCAAATATTGCCAGCGTTATTAAAAAAGAACAACTCACTTGGACTTTGCCCGTTGGTTGATTCAACAACACCGAAGCGCCAATTAGTATTGTTGCTTTCTGTTTTGTCAATAATGACTTGTGATTGAG
>JBGTQJ010000018.1:0-15588 GCA_041941305.1 Saprospiraceae bacterium | reverse complement strand
CCGAAGCGCCAATTAGTATTGTTGCTTTCTGTTTTGTCAATAATGACTTGTGATTGAGGTGAAGAACTATGGTCCCCTCGCCAATATATCCAGAGCTCGATGGTAAAAGTACCTCCCGAGGCAAAATCAAATGCATCGTCATCAGGAATGGTAAAATAATCATCGGTACCGTCAAAATCCAGTCCATTGCATTCCCCCAAAACGGTGGTTGGTACCGAAGTCGTAAAGGTATAAGCCCCTACCCAATTGCTATTATAGCCCCCACAGTCAGCGCGATAATACACATAATACATGGTACCAGGGGTTAAGCTACTCATACTATAAGATGGCGTAGTCATAACCGCTGCTGAACCATCTTCAGCTCCTGTGCCAGGCGTAAAGTCACTACCTGCTTTCCATTCCAAATCCCAGTTACAGGCATTCCCATTTTCTGTCCAGGTCAGGTCAGCAGCACTGGAAGTAATATTATTGGCGGCCATAGCTGAAGGATCCGTACAGGTTAATGCTGCACCACAGTTGGCGTAATTTTGAGAAGTCAGGGAATTGGTAGAGGCAGTCCACTCTGTACCTGCCATGTTGGTGAGGGTACCGGTATGTCCATTACCTGATTCATCGGGCAGGGATGTTCCAGAAGTCTCATCCATTTTATAATAGGCTACTATGCAACTCGACAAAAGTGTAGGATCTACAACGATTTTATTGTATAAATTGGAAATGTCTGCGGCACTCAAGGCCGTATTCCAATAACGGAGTTCATCAATTTGACCTTTGAAATAGTGATTTGCCGTAGTGGATTTAGAACCAATATAACGGTTGTTATTTGAAGAACCTGTAGCTGCAGCAACGCTCCCTATGAGGGAACCATCTACATAAAGGTGCATATTGGTACCATCCATGACCATCGCTACATGATACCATTGTCCGGCTGTCCAGGTAGATGAGTTCACAACACTTTTTAAGCCACCGTCGGTCGTATAAGCACCAAATTTATCTTCTCCATTAGAACGTTGAGTTAATTCAAATTCATTGTCATTTGAACTAAATATCCGCGACCAGGTTTGGGTAGTTGTTTCCGGTTTTACCCAGGCTTCAATCGTTACTTTATTAGCGTTGAAAGCTGCATTGAAAGGGATCTCGACATAATCGTCTGTCCCGTCGAAATCTAAAACCCTATCCTCTAATTTGAGAATGGTGCCAGCAAAACCAACAGCCCAACCATTATTTCCATCCGGAAAATTGCACCCCACCATCACTTCTACAGTGCCAGAGACTTGCGTGGTCCAAGTTGAACCGCCATCGCAAGTAGTAATTATGGTTCCGTCGTTGGCAACAGCCCAGCCATTATTTGCATCTACAAAGAAAATATCATGTAGACCAGTTGTAACACCAGATGTTTGGGTTGACCAAGTGCTTCCTCCATTGGTAGTATGGATTATCGTTCCGTTGGCTCCAGAGGCCCAGCCGGTGTTGGCATCTACAAATGTTACCGATACAAGGTTCTCAGCAGTAGACGAGGTTTGGAGTGACCAAGTGCTGCCTCCATTTGTGGTAACTTGGACTCTCCCACTATTGGCTACAATCCAACCTGTAGAGGAATCGATAAAGAAAGCTGCTCTAAGATCACTTCCAGTTGCTGATGTTTGTCCAGACCAGGTTGATCCACCATTCGTTGTGTTTCGTATTACACCTCCATTTCCACATATCCAGCCATTATTAGCATCAACAAAAAAAACATCGTTGAGTGTTCCAGGAACCCCAGATGTTTGTGCAGACCAGGACGATCCACCATTCGTTGTATTTCGTATTATTCCTCCATTTCCACAGGCCCAGCCATTATTTGCATCAACAAAGGTAATGGCGTGCAAAGTAGATGCAATACCAGATGGCTGTGCAGACCAGGATGATCCACCATTCGTTGTATTTCGTATTACACCAGCATTTCCACATACCCAGCCATTATTTGCATCTATAAAAGATACTTCACGTAAGTGTTCTGAAGTTCCTGAAGTTTGGCTTGTCCATTGAGCATGAGACAGATTAGCGAAATAAAGGATTGTTATAAAAAGTAAGAGTTTCCTTTTCATAAATAAGGTAGTTATAAGTAGATTTTTTTTCATTGTAGTATTCGTTTTAAAATGATGTGTTTTTTTAGTGATTGTGGTTTTTGAAATGGTTCCAAATTGGTTCAAGTGGTTCAAAGTCGTTTCAAATGGTTCCAAGTGGTTTGATAGGGTTCAGGGCTTGTTTTTATTTATTCCTTGTTTTGATTTTCACACTTCTGAGGGCAGCATGCCAAATCGACTTTTGAACTTTCGAGCGAAATAGACCGGGTCGGTAAAGCCAACTGCTCTGGCAGTTTCGGCTACCGTTTCATAGGTTCCTTGTTCTAAATGTTCATAAGCTTTTTGAAATCGGATTTGGTTGAGGTAATCGTGTGGCGTCTGGTTGGTAAGTGCTTTCACTTTGCGATATAACTGGCGACGGCTGATGCCAAAGTAGGCGGCAATACTGTCTGTCGTTAAATAGGATTCTCCTATGTTGTCCAGAATGTATTGGTTAAAGTCGCTTAACCAGTATTCTTCGCGTTTGCCTGTTAATCTCATTTTAATAGCTTTCAGTTGTTCGAGAAATACAGGGACAAACATAGTGTCAGGCTACTGAGAGGATTGGGACAGGCAACTGTGAAATTTGTGCCAAATGGTGGGATTATCGTGTCATGTACTGGGAAAATCGTATCAGGGGTGCTATTTTTTTGACATTATTTACAGGTTATGGGTTGTCAGTTGTCGGTTATCGGTTGTCAGTTGTCGGTTATCAGTTGTCGGTTATCGGTTATCGGTTGTCGGTTTGGTGGGTACTGCTTATTCGGTGCTTGGTATTGGTGGACCGTGGATGGTAGACTGTCTTCTGTTCTCGGTTGTCTGTTGTCGGTTGGTGGGTACTGCTTATTCGGTGCCAGGTATTGGTAGATGGTGGACGGTAGAGGGTTCTCTGTTCTCAGTTCTCGGTTTTTGTTGGCTTGCCTTATGGGGTTTGTTTTTTGATACTGTGATTCTACTATGCTGCTATACTGCGATATCATTAATTTTCGACCGCCGTGTCCTCACTCATACCTACGCACAGGCGAGAGACACCTTTACATTAGCGATGGCTAAAAGAAGCCATTCGAGATTAAAAAAATGGATTAAACCGTACTTAGCTTAGAGCAAGAAACCTATTGTTTAACAAAGAGATTGGATGTCAATTCAATAGCCGTCTACAAGAGAACCAAGAGAGACACTGAGTATAAACTCAATTGAGTTTAGGCTCCTAAGTCGAATTGGTCTTGTGGCGGTATTAAATGCCTCATGTACCAAATAGAATTATAGACAGTCTTCTCTTACAAGTTAGACCAGGTCTTTTAAAGGTATTGGATAAAGAGTCACTTTTTATTGAATCAGACACCCAACCTTCAAAAAATGCACTATGCGAAAGTACAGTATTTTCATCGGTATTGATTTATCAAAACGATGGTTTGATGCCGCCATTTGTATTGGAAGACAGTCCAAACAGATGCCTCACAAACGATTTGTTCAAACGCTGAAAGGCTATGAATCCTTTTTGAAATGGGTCGAGACTTTCAGTCAAAAACATCAAATCATGGGAACATGGCTGATTTGCATGGAACACACAGGAATGTATGCCATGCGGATTTGTGATTTTTTGGAAAGCCGACAATTTCAATTCGTTTTGGAAAACCCACTTCGAATCAAACGCAGTATGGGACTTCGCCGGGAAAAAAATGACAAAGCGGATGCTTGTACGATTGCCGAATATGCTTTTCGATTTCACGACGAGTTGGAAAAACGCAGACCCTTACCTAGCCAATTGTTGCTCAAAATACAAGCCCTGCTTAGTTTAAGAGCTCGATTAGTCAAGTATCACCACGGTCTTAAAATTGCTCAACAGGAATTGACAATCTCTGTTAATGAACAAATCAGTGAGCCTGTAACAGCTCTGTCAACTCCTTTTTGCCAAAGCATGAATGCAGCTGCCAAAGAAATTGTCAATCAAGTCGAAAAACTAATTCGAACAGATGAGAGGTTGAAAAAACATTTCGATTTATTATTGTCAATCGTCGGTATTGGCAGAGTCATCGCTGCTTACTTATTAGTGCATACAAATGGCTTTACGGCTTTTGATAATCCTCGTTCTTTTGCCTGTCATATTGGAATCGTTCCTTTTGATTGGACAAGCGGAACTTCTGTAAATCTTCCGCCAACTGTTTCAAATATTGCGCACCATCAAATGAAAGCATTGCTTTCCACAGCAGCAATTTCGGCAGTCAGGTTTGACCCTCAACTCAAGGCATATTTTAATCGCCAATTGAAAAGAGGAAAAGCCAAAGGTTGGATTTATAATGCAGTCAAAAACAAATTGGTACATCGCATTTTTAAAGTCATCAAACGAGGTACGCCGTATGTGATTTTTGACCATTAATCAATAGCCGAAAAGACCACTTAAAACCAAAAAACCAAATTTTCAATATGATCTTTTGCGCTTTTGCAAAAGGAGGGAATCTTTTTTCCCAAGTTTTCTTGCTCGTATGATAGAATTCGGCTTATTACGATGGACCTTGAACTTAAACTTGATCTTGAACTTGAACTTGAACTTGATTACTGCTCCACCTCATATTCCGAAGGCAATTTGCCAAACTCCTTTTTGAATTGTCTGGAAAAATAAACGACGTCTTTAAAGCCTACCGCATAGGAAATGGCTTTTACGGAATCGTATTGCCTGGTTTCCAGGAAGGTTCTGGCTTGTGTTAGGCGAAGGGTTTTTAAGTATTGATTGGCAGTCAGCCCGGTATTTTCTTTGATTCGGCGGTAGAATTGTCTGCGGCTGAGGTTCATTTCTGTGGCGATGTCGTCAATCACCAGGTTGACATTGCCTAATTTTTCTAAAGTGGTACTTTCCAGTTGACCGAGCCATTCGTGGTCGATGTTTTGTGTAGGTGCTGAGGTTTCGGTATGAGGTGGCTGTCCTGCTGAGTCATGTTGTTCCTCGGCATATTTGACTTTTGCCAGTTTTCTATTTTCCGCATTTTTTAACAGGTTTTCTATCCTAACCATCAGTTCTTCCTTGACAAATGGTTTGGTCAAATAATCATCGACACCGATTCTCAGCGCTTTGAGTTTGTCCTTTAATTCAATACGTGCAGTCAACATAATTACCGGAATGGGACTGAAAGTTGGAGATGATTTCAGTTTTTCCAGTAATTGGAATCCATCCATGATGGGCATCATGATGTCGGAGATGATTAAATCTGGTAGATGGTTGTCGGTTGTCGGTTGTCGGTTGTCGGTTGTCGGTTGTCGGTTGTCGGTTGTCGGTTGTCGGTTGTCGGTTGTCGGTTGTCGGTTGTCGGTTGTCGGTTGTCGGTTGTTGGTAGTGGGTTTTCTATTGCTTGATTTGGACCGTCCACCGTCCACCGTCTACCGTCTACCGACAATTTATCCAAAGCTTCTTGTCCATTATCTGCAAGGATGACGTTGTATTTTTCTTGTAAAAGAGATTGAATAAAGATTTGCAGGTCGTGATTGTCTTCTACCAGCAAAATGGTTGGTTTGTTTTGAACTAAAACTGGTGAACTCGCAAAGGCTTCCTGATCAGCAGTGTGACTATCTATTGGACTCAAAAGGGGTTCTGGTGTCTGGGTAGTTTCTTCAAAAACTTCTTCTTTGGGAATTTTCAGGGTGAAGGTGGCTCCATTGCCTAGTTTACTTTCCACTAATACCTCTCCGCCCATCAATTGGGTAAATTCGCGAACCAGGGCCAGCCCGATGCCCGTCCCTCCTTCGGTTGCAACGTCCGCCTGGCCGGATTGATAGAATCGATTAAAGATATGCGGTAAATCATCCGGATGAATGCCCGTGCCGGTATCAGATACTTTCATGACTAAAAACTGATTTTCAGTAAAAGTCTGTAGTTGAATGGATCTTCCTTTTGGGGTAAACTTAAACGCATTGGAGAGCAAGTTCAATACGATGATTTCCACTTTTTGTTGGTCGATGGCTATCTGAATGTTTTCCGGAAGTTGGTAATCAAAACGAAAATCGATTTGACGCGCTTTTGCCAGGGAGTCAAATTGATTGACAATCGTTTTCAGAAAGGTGTACCATTTGACAGGCGATGCTTTGATTTTCACCTGATTGGATTCGAGTTTGGTCAGAGAGAGGATTTCATTGATCATTCTGTGTAGCCGCTCTCCGTTCTTTTTGGCAATTAAAAGATTGGTAAAGGAGAAGTTGGTTAATTTATTCTCCTTGAGAGCTGCATCAATAGGTGCAAGCATCAGCGTCAAGGGGGTTCTCAGTTCGTGAGAGACATTGGCAAAGAAGCGGGATTTCATTTTATCCAGGCTCCGCAATTCTTCTGCCTGGGCAGCAATGGTGGCGGTTCTCTCGGCGACTTGTTGTTCCAATATTTTTTGTTGCCTTTTGAGGCTTAGGGTTCTGTTTTTAATCCAAAAAATGATGGAACTCAGGAGTGTCAAAGTGATTAAAAGAAAAAACCACCACTGCAAATAAAAAGGGCGCAAAACCCGAATGGGGATTGTCAAAACCTGGCTGGAATACCTTCCATCGCTCAACTTGCCCTTGATCTCCATTTTATGCTCTCCATATGGTAATCCACTGATGCGAATCAAATTGGATTGATCTTCCTGCCATTCTTCCTGGTAGCCTGGTATTCGGTGAGCATAACGCTGATCTTTGGCATTTCTGTAATCTGCTAAAGCCACTTTCAAATTTGACAGCCGAATGCCTGGCTTCAAAACGATTTCGCCCTGCTCTATCAATTCCGGGGTTTGCATTTCAAATCGCTGATCTTCCGGATCGTATTGCTCGTAGTCCACAATGATCAATGGTACATCCGGAGCCGACACCGCTTCATCTTTAAAATCTTTTGGATGAAAACTGACAAAGCCATCAATGCCACCAAAAACCAATTCTCCTGTAGGTGCCTGAAAGTGATTGTATTCCCGAAAATAATTGATGAGTAAACCTTCTTTGGTGGTATATACCTTGAAGTTTGAAGTTGCTAAATCAAATTGTACCAATCCTTTATCCGTAGCAACCCATAAAAATCCAAATTCGTCCTCATAAACTGCCACGCAAATATTACCCAACAAGCCCGCTTCCTTTGTGAATATTTCGTAATGCTGTCCATTTTCAAATTCCACTTCGCCATCTAATGATAAATGGAGCAAACCTTCCCGAGTGGCCAACCACAAGGTATTATCCCCTTTTTGGTGAATGTGATAGATGTTGTTCTCAGGAATAAAAAAATGCCCCTCTCCTCCCATGCTGTATTGAGCTACAATTCCCTGGTCGATATGCCATCTGAAAAGCCCCTTATTTGTACTTATCCAATATTCATTATCCCCAATGACTTGTATATCGTGAATGAAGCAATCCTTAAAGTCTGTGAATTGGTTGAATTGTTGAAAGGGTACCAGCTCGTCCTTTTCAGGATCATAAGACCAAAGCCCTGTATCTGTTCCGAACCAAAATAATGGTCCTCTTTTTTGATAGGTATTTATTGTTGAAAAATGATTATCAAATATAACATCGACTTTAGCACCCTTGATTTGACCTTCCTCATCTTGAACAAACAGTTCTACTCTGAATAAATAAATTTGAAATTCCCTGCTGAAATTTCCTCGTCTTAACTGCCTAAAATTTTTGATAATGTCAAAAGTATGATGAGATGGCACTTTGGTATTGTTAACAAAGTTATAAAGACCATAATCACAAAATAATTCCTGGTTGGATATAGGCGATAAACCATTTAGAATCCGTGGTACCGTATCTTTTTTAAATCCCCAAAAACGCTTTTTTTCGAGATTGATAAACCTGAGTCCATCTCGCCCTGTAGTCCAAAAAGACTGTGTTTTTTTGTCAAAATAGATATGGCGATTCCCATTAGGTTCATATTGCTCAGGAAATATAGTGGAGGCTTCATGAAGGATGAGTTCTCCATTCTTATTGAGTCGATACCATTTGTGGGCTCCAATCACAACTGCCCCATTAAAATATTGATTAAAATTATAGTTTCCAATTTCTTTATTTTTAAGTAAAAATCGATTGAATTTGTAATCCTCAATACCGCTCAAAACCTCTGACTTCAATTCAATGCCTTCAGAGGTCAGTAAACAAAAGTGAAATTTTTCATCCTGCTTATTAATGATCCCTATTTTGCCATCATCCAAAATTCCAACCAACATATTATTTGTCTGCTCATTAAAAAATGGTAAAACCTTAAATTGTGTATCCACAGTCCATAACCAGGTTTGATTTGGAGTAGTAATGACAAATTTATTATTGGATGGGCTTGTTGTAATGAAGTCAATGTCTGTTGGTTTGAAGGGAGCTTCCACTCCAAAGCGTTCTTCAAAACTTTGGATTTCATAAGTCACATGATGAAAAAAAGCCAAATCCTTGTAACAATAATCTTTGTCTTTGCCTTTACAACTTCTGTAAAGCCACAGCCACCCTTCTTTATCCTCGTATATTTCCATCACCTGGTTAAAGGGCAAGCCATAGGCTTCGTCAAAGACTTTAAATTCACGTCCATCAAAACGATGCAAGCCACTTTGGGTACCGATCCAAATCAGTCCTCTGCTATCTTTATGGGTGTAATTCGTAAAACTACCTGCCAAGCCATTTTCGGGTGTGTAGTCTGTAATATGATAGAGGTATTCTTCCTGCGATAGCAGTAATAGAACATGACAGGATAACAGACACAAAAGCAAAATTCTATGTTGAATTTTCCTCATTTGTTGCAGTTCACTCGTTAATACCCTTAAAAAATAATTTTGACTGTTTCCTACAGCATTGCCACAATGGGAGGCGCTGATGGAAAAGTTGGTTTTAGGAGGAAAACAGGGATCAAAAATATCTGATTTTCAGAATTTTGGTCCTTGTTTTCATCCTAAACTCCAATTCTACAGTGAGCACCGTAGTTGCAATGCCGCAGTTTTTGCAAAATTGAATTTGCATGATTACTTAAAACGTTTTCCAGGGAAAAGATAGATCTCGACCAGAGGGCAAATATAAGGATTGATTGTTAAACATATGATGACAAAAATCGCGTAAAAGTAAGTTAATCTATATCTATTCATCATCCGAAAAAACTGAAAAAGAGCGCTTAAACTAGTTCCTAAAAAAAGTTAAAAATTTCATAATTAACATTTTTTCATTTGTTGTCAGTTGCTGTGTGCACTATTTTTGAACGGCTCATCGAAAAACCTGTCTCGCGCTCCACCTTTTAATTTTAAATGATGAATGATAAATGATGAATGTTGAATTGTGATTTTTTAATAAATGTTCTATTCAAAATTTATTCATTCACCATTCAAAATTATCCAGAGAAATATCCTTTAAAACATTTTTTAATCTAATAAATAATTACAAGCATGAAACAAGTATTCCTTCTTTTTGCATTTTTTGGTTTGGTAGCTTTCACTTCCAATGCACAAAACTGCTCCTCTTCCAAGGCTAAAAGCGCTTCTGTAGAAAAAGCGACCTGCTCAAAGACAACTGCTGCCAAATTGGCTGCGATGGATGAGAACATCGAAGAAAGAGTTTGCGCCAAGTCAGGCAAAGTAAGCTACGTGAAAAAAAGCGTTTGCTCTGCATCTGGAAAAGTAAGCTTCTCTGACGTTGAGTACTGCTCCAAATCTGCAAAATTTATCAATGTTTCCCCTTCAAAAGCTAAAAAAGATTGCTCAAAGACTTGTACAAAAGCAAAAGGTGCTAAAGCAACTAAAGCAAAAGCAACCAAAGCTTCTATGAGTAGCAAAGCTTCTTGCACTCCGGCTCAAAAAGCTGCTTGCGCAAAAACTTGCACCAAAGCTGAAAAAGCTGCTTGCATGGGCAAATCTGCGAAGTCTGTAAAAGCTGAGAAAGCTGACGCAGCTCAGGTTAAGTTTGTAAAAAACGAGAACTAATTTAGTTGGCAGATTGCAATTTGCAGTCAGCAAAACGATTAGGTTCGGAAGCGTGAATAGTTGAAAAGCTGTTCACGCTTTTTTTTTACGTAGCACGGCTCTCCAGAGCCGTAACATATAAATAGCTTTCTGCTCATGGAGCGAAGCGGGTTTGGGAGTTTAGTGGAATCCACCTTTCCCGGTTTTGGAAAACCGGGGGTACTTTTTTCGGCTCTGGAGAGTCGAGGTACTTAAAACATCTCCGAATACAAATTCCCTTTTCGATATTGGTTGATGACGTGACGCACAGTGGAAGTAAGTTCATTTGGTAGGTTTTCGAGAGAAAACCAGGTTACTCCTTTAAATTTTTGAGGCTCGTTATTGCTAAAATTGCCTTGCCATTTATTGGCTTTAAAATAAAGGGTCATTCGTTGACCCTTGGATGTCTTTTTATGAAGGACGTGGGCAAGTTGAAGATTTTTTACCTTAAGGAGGATGCCTGCTTCTTCTTCACATTCTCTTATCAGAGCCTGCATCGCAGTTTCCCCTTCTTCGATATTTCCACCCACCAAAGTATAGTTGCCGCCTTGTTTTCGTTTTTGTTTGAGCAGCAATATTTTTCCTTTATGGTAAAGAATGAGTCTGACTTTTAGGGTGTTTGCCTTCATTGTGGTGCTGTTTAGCCACAATGATACAAAGAATTGGGATAGTAGGGGATCTGCTTTTAAAGCTGCGCTCACGATGGGTTTTAGGGGAGAAACAGGCTGGAACCAGCCTGTTTCTCCCCTAAAACCCCTTTCGAGCCGTGCCAAAGGGAGGATTATTGTTCGCAACTTGCGTTATTCATTATTTAACCCTATAAGGCTTTAACTCTTCAAAAAAGAAATCATTATTTGGTACATCAAACTTCAAGCCTGTGACCTTTTGATTATTGTCTTTTTCAAATTGTATGGTTCCAAATGAAAACCAGGCGTGTTGTTCATCCCAATCCAACTTCCAGGTATCGTAATGCCAATGTTTTAGGGTAGCATCAAGGAATGGAGTATGTTCAAATTTAACGCGTAAATCGCCTTTTTCTTCATATATCTCAATCAAACCATAAATGTCAGATTTATAATTTCCGATACAAGCCTCCTGACTCAAAGAAGGTTTGGTATCCACCACCCTGGCATCCTTTCTATCTTGTATTCGCGTATCTTTTTCAATTCGCTTATTAGTCCTTTCCAATAATTTAGCAGACCAATCTACCGCTTCTCTTCCCAGAAATGCATCCATGACATAATAGCTAACTGCGCTAATGGGGCTTTTCATTCCATTCGTCAAAACAACCACTCCCAAGCCTTCATCTGGTAAAAGATTCACAGCTGTTATCATTCCATCATAGCCTCCTGTGTGGCTCACCCGAAGTGTGCCATGATAATCCCGAAGCCCCCAGCCTAGTCCATAACCCGCGAAATTGGTTCCAAAATCATTGTCTTTGGTATGGTCTACAGTAAAATTATTGTGGGGCGTCCAGATTAGATTTCTGGAGGATTTTGACAATAGTGTATCCTTTCCCCAAATTCCATGATTGAGGTTAAATATCATCCACTTCGATACATCGTGAATACTTGAAATCAAGCCTCCGGTAGCTGCGATTTGTTCCCAATCCGTCCAGGCAATTGGGATATTCTTTCCTTCTTCCAAAGCATGTGGGGTAGCATAATTTCCTTTGGAATCAAGATATTGAGGACGATAAATGGTTCTATCCATCCCCAAGGGATCTAAAATTCTTTCCTGTACATTTTCTCCCCATGATTTGCCAGTAACTTTGCGGATCAATTCCCCGGCTGTGATATACATTACATTGGAATAACCATAACCATTTCGAAACTCATAAGCCTTGGGCAGTCCTTTGATTCGCTGGATGATCTCCTCTGCCTTCAGTTCTGTATTGTACCATATGATATCGCCGCTAAAAGTGCCCAAGCCCACTCGATGGCACAAAAGGTCCCGAACGGACACCAACTGGCTGATGTAAGGGTCGTAAACCTCAAAATAAGGCAAGTGATCTTGTACCTTGTCATTCCAGGACAATGTTCCTTCCTGGACCAAAGTAGCAATGACAGCACTGGTGAAAGCTTTGGTATTGGAAGCGATGGCATAGAGGGTGTGCTCATCGGGTTTTTCATTTTTTCCAACTTCCAAAACCCCATATCCTTTTCCAAAAATCATTTCACCATCCTTCACAATCCCTACAGTCATTCCCGGAATATTCCAATCTGTAACAACTTGTTCAAAGTATTGATCCAGTTTCTGGAGATCGACTTTATGAGTAGGTTGAGAAAAAAGAAGGACAGAGAAAATGATATAGAAGAAAAAAGAAAATGTGAATTTTTTCATGGTTAAAATTTTTCCACGAAAATAAAATTCTTTGGAAAAAGGACCACCCAATTGCTCGTTTTCAAGGAAGAAGTTTTTGCTTTGGTCCCAATCTGAAAATAAATCGATAGGTGTATTTCCCTTTTTGCTTTTTAGATTAATAAATGACTTCTTTCAAAAGGACCTAGAAGTACTTTCCTGATAGAATCTTTACTTTGTCAACACCTTCTTTAGGGTCGATTATTGAAAATTCATAAATATCCTAGAGGGATTTAATGTGAATAACCCAGTATGAAATGCGGAGTTATTCATGTTCAACCTCTCCGAGGTTTTATGACTAATCAAAGCACTACTCAATCTAGAGACACTGACCCTTACTTTTGATAATATTTTGGTACGAAAAGGAGAAATACACCCAATCCATAATTGAGTCCTAAAAAAAGAAAATTCCGTTTCTGGATGAAAAACGGTCGAATTAAGTAAAAACACCGATGATATACTCTTTAAAAAAGAACAATATTTGGTTTTGTATTCGGACTCCTCAAAATTACTTCTCGTCTTCATCTTGTTTTATACTAAGAATCAAACAAAAAACCCCTTCATAAGTTAACTTATCGTTAAATTCTTTAAGAAGTTAGTTACCTATGTTGAAAATCAGAGCATTGTATTGTTAAAAAGAATACTTTTGCGCCGATTTTCAGAAATGGATTTTTTTTAGCGATTTGGGGTAACATTTTTTTTGTTCAAAACACTTATATATAATTCCCTCAATTGCTATAAAACCATTGATTATCAACCCTTTTATAACCACCAAACCCATGAAAACAATAACAAACACCTGGACGCATTACGATTTTTTTAAAATCGTAAGTTGCTTTCTATCAAAAAAATGCAGACATTTGGAGCGTTTTTTGGAATGTACACACATATTAGAAGAAGAGTATTTTAAAATCCCTAAACATTTTTCCATGAACATTATTAAACCGGCTTTGCCTTTGGCAATGCTACTTTTGGTTGCTTTTGGCTGCCAAAACACTTCTGAAACACTACCTACCGAAGGAACTGAGCTTTCCGAACAGGGTAAAAAAATTCCCAGATCCGATTACCAGTTACAAAGAAATGGCAAAATCAAATTCGCGTCTAAAAAAGAAAACGTTTTTGCCGAAGCTTCACTAGACTCCCTTGATTTTCCCACTTTAGATGACCAAATTGTAAAAGGACTTGAAAAGCAACTCAAGGTTTTAGAATTGCGTAAGAACAGAAAGAACCAACGTGTAGCAGGAATCGATGTTTCTATTGAGCAATTGGAAAGAACCATTGAATTATTACTGGAAAAAGCGAAATCAGCAGATCCGTACCTCGGCAACGACCTTGCAGCTTACCAAACCTGGGGAAAAGACAAAAAAGGACATGTAAATTTCACTGGATACTTTACACCAGTACTGAAAGTAAAAAAAGAAGCAGACGAAGAATATAAATATCCACTGTATACTTATCCCGACGAATGGGAAGGTAAATTGCCTTCAAGAAAAGAAATTGATGGAGCAGGAGCATTGGAGGGAATGGGTTTGGAATTAGCTTACGCCCAAAATATGGTAGATATTTATTACATGCAATTACAGGGTTCAGGATACGTAGAATTTGTAGATACAGGTGAGAAAATATTGTTCCGTTTTGATGGTGGCAATGGACACAAATACCGAAGTATAGAGCGTTTCATCATGCGCAATGATGACATCAAATTGAGCAATATCACAATGGATGGAATCAAACGATTCTTGAATCATCATCCTGAATTGAAAGATACTGTTTTATATTCCAATCCTTCATACGCTTTCTTCCGACCATCTCGCTCAAGTGTTAGAGGTGCCGGAGGAGTCACCTTAATGGATGATATTTCCATTGCTGTTGACCCAAAATATTTCCCATTGGGTAGCGTAATTTTAGCAAATATGCCTGTTTACGATAAAAAAGGTAACTTTGCAGGACATGAGTTCAAATTACTCCTCGCACAAGATACAGGAGGAGCAATTAACGGACCTGGACATGTAGATGTCTATTCGGGAATTGGAAATAACGGAAAGGTAAAAGCCAGCATGCGTCACCACTACGGAAATATGTGGATTTTGTTGCCGAAAGAGAATACGCAGTTGGCAATGAAATAAACGAAATGCGCAGTAAAATAATAAGGTGTTAATCCAAAGTTGATTAACACCTTTTTTTATGTCTACAATTGATAGTCTACAATTCTTTACATTTGGGATTTTTACTGAAAATGGAAATGGTTCTTCAGAAAAACGAATTCATCAATTAGACGTTTCAAATTTGAATCCTGGCAGTATTCTACTGAGGAATAAATTTTTCTAAAGTGTAAAAATGCTGATACAGAGGATTTTGTGGCTTAGCCTTCCAAAGTATCACCTCATTAATTACCCCAATGAATTCTTCAAACGAGAAGACTTCCGCCAATAAATTTTCAAAACCTTGCATAAAGACAGATTTAGCCGGTGCTATAAAAGGCTTTGGGTCATAAAAAATTCTCATTTCCTGTGGCTCAATTTGTTCAAAGTGAACGATGCCCTTTTGAATAGCCATTACATAAATGACAGTCAATACGGCAAACATCAAATCAATTTTATGTTGCCCTTGGACAGCCAGTTCTTCCAAACGTAAGCCGCTCTTTTTCAGGTGCTTAAAGCAGATTTCGATTTTATATCTTTTTCGATAAAATTTCGAGGCTTCCGTCAAGTTGTTCATGTTAGTCATCACAAAGATGTAATCTACTTTACCTCTGGAAGAATCATTATCAAAAGCAGTCAGTTTGACGATTAATTCTGACATTAAAACTGCTTCGACATAACTTTTACAAGAGGCACATAAATATCTTCGGATAACTTTCAGTCCCAATTTTCTGTCCTTGATTTTGCCTTTATGCCAAAGTTCAATCTTGAAATTAGCACGAATGCGCATGACAAACTGAATGCCTCGCTTTTCTAAGCCCTTAAACCAATCAAAGCCAATGAACTCACGGTCTCCTGCTATATAAAGCTGTGGCATCGGAATATCGGATAAAGACCATATATCAATTAACTTATCCAATAAATCCAAGCGTTGTTTGCAATTGCTGTTTCCTGCTTGTCCCAAATCAACCCAAACTAAGGGGATGAAAACATCACGGTACAAAAGACCAATAACCAATAGGTTAACTTGACAAAGTCATGTTAGCGTTTTTTAAATTTATTGTTTTTTCGTTTTCG
>JBGTQJ010000017.1:74876-157601 GCA_041941305.1 Saprospiraceae bacterium | reverse complement strand
GGAGAATTCTCTTAGGGTAAAATGAATGGCCTTGGCACATTTATATAAAATGATAATAGTCGATTCTACTATGGTCACTGGGAGAACGACAAAGAAACCGGCTTAGGAATTGAAATTAACCCAGAAGGCATCGGCAAGACCAAAGGAAATGATGATAACGATTCTTTTTATTATCAAATTAGTCCAGATAAAAGCAATAATGAAGCATCAGCTCAAGAAATTCAAGAATCTCAAGATAATATGAAACTAGATGTAGTAAAAGTGATTTACCAGCAAAGTTAAGATTCAGGAGGAGATCAGCCTATTGATCAGCAGCCAGTCACAGGTGACGAGAAGGAACAGTAAGTTGCTCTTTATAAATAGGTTCCATATTTCCAAGTGGCACAAAGGCTGCCCAATAGAATGGATGGGCGCTATGATGAGAGCGGTTGTTAATAAAGTCAAGCTTTGCATTATGTAGGGCTTCATCCTTCCCCATCCCAGCTTTGATATTTAGGTAAAAGGATTCCATTAGCTTCTTCGTTTCTTTATCGTTTACGCTCCAAAGGGTAGTAAGAATGCTTTTTGCGCCAGCATAAGAGAATCCTCTTGCCAGGCTAATAACGCCCTCTCCTCTTTGTAATTCTCCAATGCCGGATTCACAGGCGCTTAGTACGACCATTTCTGCATTGAGTTTCAGATTGTACAAATCTCGAACATAGAGGAATTCATTTTCAATGGAATCTTTTATTTCTGTAAAAGCCAGGTAGGAATAATCTCCTATCTTGTCATTGGCTTTCCCATGAGTGGCAAGGTGAAGAATTTGATAAGCCTCTGCTAATCTGGTAAAATTTTCTTCTGTGGCCTCATCGCCGATATAAACGTCCCCATCAATGATGGCATTGATCTGCGCTACTTCAGAAATATTATGCGCAAGAACTCCCAATTCACTCCTTTTTATTTCCACATCAGTGATAGATGGATTGGATTCATCAAAAGAAGGAGCAAAAGCCAACAGTTTTTTCGTTGCATTACTTTTCTTTTTGGACATTTTTTCGAGCAGGGTTCCCGAAAAGCTGTAGCTAATTTGATGTTGTTTCAATAAGTAATTATGGGACTTGAAATGGTGGGACTCTTTGGGTTGCTGTGATATCAAGGTTTCAAAGGGGATAAAATTTAGTACGCCATCAGGGATGATGATCAATTTTTCAGATAGTTGAGCTTTAAAAGGTGAAATCAACTTCTTATATAATTGATAGGATGCAAGTGCAAAAGTATCGCTATAGGCTAAATAGGTAGATTGATCATTTATCCCAGACATTTGGTAAAAATAAGTTCCCTTTCGCAGTTGACGAACCCACTCTTCAAGAGGAAAATTTCTATTTATTTCATACAATTGAAAATCATTCGGTTTTACCAGAAATACAAAAATGCTACTATCACCTACAAAGTATTCAACCAGACTGGTATTTTTGTCCAAAAGTTGTTTTTGAATATTCCTTACCGAAGCAACATTTACATTGTATTTCAATTGGTAATATTTGGGGTAATTCCTTTCCATTTTTTTTATAAGCTTGTCAAATTCCCTGCGCCCTTTAAATAAATAATCCCGGTAAAGCTCCGCTCTTGCTGTATCTTTTTTGAGTTTCGCTTCCATCAATTGTTGTTCAAAAAAAGTAAGGTCAAGGCTTAATGACTCTTGATAATCGACCAGGCTGTCAGGGATACCAGCAAACTTTTTAGTTTCAGCATCTTTTAGTGCCTCTAAAAGAATGAAAGCCTTACTCTTTTCTACAATCTGAAAAGCTTGTTCCAGATAATCGGGATTTTGTGTAACCTTATATAACTCATTTGAAACACGAATTGCACGTTGATAAAGCGGCATAGAACTATCGGCGAGTTCTTGTCTGGATGCTTTTAAATTAAAGCCCAATCGAATACTGTCAATTAATCCAATGGCAATTTGGTAAGTATCTAAAGACAATTTGAGCTTAGAAGTGCTTTGCTGTTTTTTCCCAGGAGAGCTGTGTGAATCACTCCACATTTGATGTAAAGCAAAGGCTTTACGTTCTAATGTCCGAAGCAAAATCAATTTTGAGCCCACATTTTTTAAATTGGGATTGCTTTCAAATTGAGCGTCCTGAAAGTCAGGAATCAAACACTTTAAAGCTTCCTGAAATGATTCCAAGGCTGGCACCCAATTTTTTTTAATTAGGTGTATCTCTCCTATGTGATTATAACTGGTAGCAATCTCAGGATGCTTTGTACCCAAAACCTTCAGGCGGATTTCCAATGTCTTCTGAAAAAACTGGATTGCCTGTTTATGATCTCCTTTTGCTAAATAAATTGAACCAATAGCCTCGTAATTATCTGCTACCTCAGGGTGTGCCTCTTCAAAAACTTTTAGCCTAATTTTTAGGGCTTTTTGATAATTCACCAGGGCTTGTTCCAGGGAGCCAGCATTTTCATAGCTTTTTCCAAGGTTATGAATCGCCATTGCAACTTCGGGATGTTGCTCTCCGTGTATTTTGCTTATGATGGTGTATTCTTTTTCATAACAATCCTGTGCCTTTTTATATTCTTTCTTATTGCTAAGGACATTGCCCAATTGATTATAAGCACTTGCAACATTGCGATGATCAGGACCTCCCGATTTTATCATCAAAGGCAAACTCTTTTCCAAATAGATTTGTGCTTTTTCATAGTTACCTTTCTTGTTATAACAAGCAGCCATATTGTGATATATTTCTTCAATGCCTGGTTGTCCTTCCCCATAATTGACAATTTGAATCTCTAATGCCTTTTCAGCAAAAAAAAGCTGCTTGTCGTAATCTCCTTTTTTACCGTAACAATATCCGATGTTGTTATAGGATCTTTCCAAATGTTCATGGTGCACTCCATAGTTCTTCTTTAGTATTTCCGGAATCAATAAAAGGTACTCCAATCCTTTGTTGTAATCTCCTTTTTGGATGTAAAACATTCCGAGATTATTGAAATTCATGGTAAAGTCGGGATGATCAACTCTTAATACCTTCCGTTTTAAATTCAATCCTTTCAAAGCCTGGCGAATAGCTTCATCATAATCTCCCATAAAATAATATATAAATCCAAAGCAATCATAACTATGAGCCGTTTGGGGATGAATTAGTCCATAAGCTTCCAGGTATATTTTTTCTGCATTTTTTAGATCAGCCAAAGCACTGTCAATTTCCCCTCTTTCATAAAAGCAAAAGTTTCTTTTGATATAAATATCCGCTATTTGTGGATGTTTTTTTCCCAATGCTTTTATGCTAATATCCAGGGCTCTTTGATAATAGTTCCAGGCTATTTTTGCCCTTCCATGGTTATAATGGTAAAATCCAATATACATATTCGCTAATCCAACATGGGGATGAGTTTGGCCAAGCTGTTTTATTCCAATTGCCCTGGCTCTTTCAGCAACCCTTTTCAAATTTTCATTATCAGTTAGCCAGGTATATATTTCTGCCATAATATTGTAGGCTTCTACGTATTTCTCCCAATTATCGGCATCCTCAAAAATTTCAGTGGCATTTTCTAAATAAAACAAAGCACTGTCATAATAAGCAGAGTCCTGAAAAACAAGTGCTTTTTGAAAGTATTCATTGGCTAGCAATGAATCGGGCTTTAATGAATAGCATTCCTTTTCAGCTTTTCCCACATAAGGAAGCACAATTAATAGCATTAAAAAAAGCCCGAATCTAGGAGTAGTCTGGAGGGTTAAAATCCTTTTTGACCATTTTGATTGGGTAAGGGATGTAAAGGATGTCTCATAATAGTTAGTTAATTCCATTTTGATAAAGCATTAGGGTGAAAATTAGTTTTGTGCCTATTCTGTCTTTCGGAAAATCGATTATTGAAAGGAACGAGAATCACCCTGATTTTAGAGAAAAATCAGGGTGATTCAAAAACATATATTTAGTGATCTCGATGCATGAGTTCCATCCTGTCTCTAACCACCTCATAATCTTCAAATCCCTTTCTCACACATTTCACCTCCCAATCAAAATCAAAATTGCCTTTTCCTTTTGCCAGTTCCCTGACAGTAAAGCCTGTAGCAGTTTTATTTACGACCGCCAGTCCGTAGGTATCGGCAGAAAGTGGAGTAAGCATTACTGTCATGCTTTCAGGATTGGCAACCTCTTTAAAATGGTCAGAGAATGGGACGAATACGGTTCCATCCTCCAACGTAGCGGTTCCTCGTTCATAGGCACCTGCTTCAGGACCTTCCAGGCTTGCGTACCAAATTTCTTTTGAAGGATTTTTTGGATGTTCCATTCTGAAGTTTTTTACGTCTCCAAAAACAACTCCTTGTCCACTGTTACTAATATAACTTCCAGCTCTAAGGTTATTACTTGCATCAACAACTCCCATCAAGCCATTATTGGGAAAATTATCCAGATGAGCCATGTAAGTATTTGAGTTTCCATTTGGTCCAAGCGCATTCCAGATCCCAGAGCCATGTGTACATGCAAGCATTTCAAGAGCAAGGTCTTCATCTTTAAGAATTTCAATTTTTCCAGTGACAGAGCTGCCATATTCCTCCAAACAGATGTTGGATACATTTTTTCCAGAAGATGGCTGATACCTGCTGATGCCTGTCTCATCCATCACTACCGATCCAGAAGTCGTGCAATAAGAATCAGTCACTGCTTTTCCCTCATAGGACACTGTTTGAGTTGAAGGATTCTCTTCCCAGGGACCTTCATCATCTACACCATCCGAAAAGCCGGAAGGGATGAGTGGCAAGGTAAGCCAGGATTGTAATTCATTGGTTGGATCCGAATCAGCATCATTTACATTATCTATTCCGTCTTTAAAACCATCAGGAATGCCAGGTAAGTTTTCCCAATTCTGCAATTCATTTGCAGGATCATCATCATTAAGAATCACTTGAGAAACAGGCAATAACATGTTATTGAATAGTTTTATCACATTGCCATCCTTTTGCAATTGTTGAATTTCGTTGACAGGATCGTTGTCATTTTCCCATTCTACAGCTTGAGCCAGTCCATTGGGAGCAACGATATTTAATCTTAATTTTTCTCCGGAAGGAGTATAGGGGAAGGATTCCAATTGCAATGTCTGAATTTCATTAGCGGGATTGTCATCAACTACTAATTCAACTTCGCTCTTCGTCAACTTAAATTTTTGCCAGCCGTCATCAGAATATGGAGAAGGAAAAATTTCAACTAATTCAAGATCCTGTAATTCGTTGATAGGATTTGGATCATAGATTCTGGCAGTATCATTTGTTTCTGAAAGAATAATATCAATAGCTTCTGGATAAGGAGGTTCTCCAATCACATCCATTAATTCATCTACCTGAAAATGTTGAAGTTCATTTTGAGGATCTGCGTCATCATCAATCGTACCGTCTTGAACAAAACTGAGATCTACTGTATTTCCATCTTCAATTGACAAATTTGTACCATTCAGACTAAGTACTTGATTATCAGAACCATCAGAAGGCAATACCACTGAATTGCCTTCTGAAATAGTCAACTCATTTGTATTACCATCAAAAGAAAGCGTTTGCAATTCGTTTTCCGGATCGGCATCTGCATCTTCTGTTCCATCCTGAAGTGGGCTTAAGTCAACAGCATTTCCACCCGTTATTCCCAACTGGGTCCCATTTAAGCTTAGATCCTGGAGGCTTCCTCCACCAGTAGGAAGGGCAATCGTATTTCCTTCGGAAATTGTTAACTCTCCTGTTGTTTGATCGTATTCCAAAAACTGCAATTCATTTTCCGGATCAGCATCTGCATCATCTGCATTATCTACGGTTGCAGCATGGAGGGCATAAGGAACACTGACCAGTTGGGAAACACCCAAATCAGCATAATTGGCTCCCCCGTTGGGGTCTAGTTGAACTTGCATAAAATACACTCCTGAAGCCCAGTCGATGTTCTGAAAAGCTCCTTGAGTAAGGGTTCCACTTCCAATCTCTGTTGCAAAAACACCTTCCATATTTGTAGTTGGAAAATGGCGCTCCTGGAAAATAATTTGCCCATCCGGAGAACCACTGCGAATCGTTATTTGAATTCCTATACCGCCGACTACGGTTTGCCCGTCAATCTTGGCAACACCCTGATATTTGAATTTTTGGGGAACGTTTTGGGCAGAAATGGATAAGGCGAAAGTCAAAAAGAATATGCTAAAGAATAATTTTATATTTTTCATAAGGATTTGATTTTTATTTGAATGATTTAATCAATTGATTTTCTGAACTTTATAAGTAGCAATCAACTTCCCGTCTTCATCAGTCATTCTCAAAAAATACATGGAAGCAGGCAAGGCACTCAGGTTCATTGATGCTATTCCGAAAGATGGACTCAGGCTTTTTTGAATCAAGACTTTGCCAGTTAAATCCATCAAACAGGCATTCATCTTTTCTGGAAAATCTGATTTGATATTGAGGAAATTTTGAGTTGGATTTGGGAAGACGAGCATTTCAATTTCTTCCAGTTTTTCTTCTACATTTAACACCATAGTACCTTGGTGGAAACCTTGACAAATTGCGACCTCTCCCTGATGGTAAGATTCCACCATAATTTCTCCCAAAGTCCAGTTGTAGCAATCATTTCCGTCTTCCAGCTTATCAACTCCTCCGCCTATGATTTCATGATAAGGAGGGATCGAATCCCAGAAATAAGGAAGAACGACTATTTTTACATCATCCTGATCTGTTTCCTGATGCATGCTATGGTCTGCCTGTAAATGATGATCATCCCACACACTGAGCGTCACACAATATTCACCAGGCAACCAATAAGTGTGTGTAACTGCCATGCCTTCCTTGTTTCTATCGTCATTGTTTTCATCCAGACAATCTCTGTCATAATCATCTGAGTCAAAGCTTAGGGTATGATCCAAATCCCAGAAGTACCTTTCTACTACTCCATCAGCATCTGAAGATCCTGACCCCAACAAAACAAAAGGTTGCCCGATAAAAACCACCTGATCTGCTCCAGCATCTGCAACTGGTTCATAATAGCGATGGAGAAATTCATCCCATTTGGTGTCTTGTGGAAAGTGAAAGTTTGGAGTTGGTGCCAATGGATGATTGGGCGGATCATTAGGAATACAATCATCGGGATCAGAAGCATATTTAACCCTGTCAGATTTTTGATCAGTGATGAAGGACCAACTTGGATGATCATAGGGATCAACATATATAGCTTTACCTTTTCTATTAAAACCTTTTAATTTCTTTTTGGTCTGAAATTCAGGAAAATAGATGGAAAGCCCTCTTGCCTTAGCCTTATGAACAGGTCCATTGGCTCTCGCTAAAACTACGCCTCCTCCTAGAGCCATTGCCTTCATAATTGGCTGAGCATTTTTCTTATTACCAGTAGGAATTCCAGAATTGTCTTTAACTGACTTGGCAAAATCGGAAAGGTCTATAAAGTTGTGATCATCAAACTTTTCAGTACTCAACAAGGCTTCCCTGATTTTCATTTGAACGTTGTCCCTAGGATCATAATGCTTTCTATAATCTGCTATGCCTATGGTCAATTCCTCTCCAAAATCACTGACCAAATCCACCAGGTCAAGGAATTGGTTATTCAGGTCAATAGCGCTGAGTGTATGTTTGGAGTATTTGACAATATTATCGTAATAGAATTGAAAATTGGAAACGATGTTTCGTCCAAGGTCCTGTGGACTCATTGCTGGTTTGTTTTTCAAATGTGTTAAAATGGAATCGTAAGGCCAGCCATTGCCATTTTCCAATTCTTCGCTGGCAACCAGAACGTCTGCATGCGCGTACACTTGATAGGCTACTTCTATCATTGCCATGTGACATTGGTCAAAACCCAACAAATCAATAATATTGGGAACAGTTGACAGTGCATCGTCTAATTCTCCCATGTGCAACTCATCCTCGGAGGTATCATCCCAGGTAGATGCTTTCCAACCCAAACCGTGATCCCATATGACAACTGCATATTTTTTGGCCGGGAATTTTGTCATCCCCCAGGTAATAAATTCAGTTAATACTGCCGGATCACCCATATTTTTTTCTCCCAGATCTGCATTTTCACCAGGTAGGTAATACAGTTTAGCCCTCTCATTATTGTTAGTGGTATCATTTAAAACAAAACCTCTATAGGTTCCCTCTGTCGCTTTAAAAGTATTGCCATTGTCTTTACTGACTTTAATATCCACGAAACCATCTTCTGAAGTTGTATCGGGATGAAAGTCAATCATCAGGACTACATTTATTTCATCATCCGGATCAACTACCTCCATTTCATTAAAATCCTTCCAGGCATATTTTTCTAAATCATTGTCTCCTGCAACGTATACCATAAATGTCCATTCTTTGGTTTCGGTAATTTCTTTTTGTTGAAGAAGAAATGGAAGTTCATCATAATTTTGCCTTCCCGGACTTATATCAATTGCATTTCTTCCACCGTCTATTGCCCAATCATCAGGATCATTAGTATCATTAGAATCTTGATCTCTTCCTATTGAGGTCCCAGGTTCAACCATTAATACCTTGCTTCCAGGAAAATTGGAAGCATTTGCAGAGTTAAAATAATGGTCCTCTGACCACAATCCTGCTGAAACTGCCTGGTCATAGGCCTGTCCTCCCTGAAAATCAATATCACTGGCTTTCCATGCAAGGAAGTCTCTTAAATTCGATTCATTTGGATTGCCCTCGTACAAGGCTACTTCATCCAAACTTTCAGAAAAATAATCTGTATTCAAATGGTCATGCTGGGTAAAAAAATCCCCTTCACCATCTGAGAAATCAAAATCATCAATACCCTGTTTGAAGTGAATGACTAGATAGGCACTGTCCGGAATATCAATGTTAGGAAGAGTCGCTAAGACTTGTGCATCTCTATTACCAAGGGTCCAATTTTCTAAGTTAATGGTATCAGATGATCCATTGAATAATTCCAGCCATTCGTGATCCCTGTCTGAATTAGTATTATTGTTGTCTTGAAAATAAAGTACTTCATTTATCACAAGCTCATTTTGGGCATAAATGAGACTTTGGACAAGAATGAAAGCAATTAAGGTAAAAAAAAGTTGTTTCATGGTTTTTATTTTAGGGTTTGGAAAAGAGTTGTTCTACTTCAAATTTTAGTATCAGAAGTTATCTAAAGTTTGAAATAGAATCAACTCCTCACCAAACCATATAAGGATATGATTAGAATAATTTGGGAGGAAAAAGACCATCCCTTTTAATTCCTAATTAAAAGATATTTCAAATTGAACTTTACGAGACATCTGGTTTTCAGAGCAATCCCTTAATTCTTGAAATAAATTCCGTTCGTAACATAGTTTACCAAATCAGCCTTTGAAGTAAAACAACGCTTCCGGGTTGAGTTTTTCATCTTATTGAGCATTTTAGTAGCCTTTTTTGCTCTTTTTTCTTTACTGCCCGTCAGATATTGATTCTTCTGTTCATTGTCCATTTTAAAGGTGTAATCCTGACTTTGTCCATATACAACTTGAGCAACCTGAATCCATTTATCGTTTTGGCATTCAACTTTATAACTGACCGTTATTTTCTGGATTTTGACATAGACAAACAGCACCATAATTCTTTCTACCATCAATTTAATTCCTGCATCCAAAATAGCATTTGAGGATATACCATCACTTAAATTTAATTGAACCGTCGGATTGGCATTGAAAGCCCATTGTTTAATAATATTAGCCGCCCCATTTGCCACATTAGCAATTTCTTTAATGGTATTTAAAGTATTTAAAAGACCATGCCCTGCTTTTATTTGAGCTTTGTATTTATTTGGCGTAAAACCAGGTGGAGCTACATCTACACCTTCAAAAGAAACTATTTTATAGCAGGTGACTGATGGCAAGGGCTTCGGTTTATTGGATTCATGGCAAGTTGAAGGTTTCAAAGAAGCTGACTTGAGAATGCTCTTAGATGCATTACTGAAGGTCTTGTAGGAATTGATTCCTGTTTGGGCATTCGTCTGACCATTCTTTGATTGCTGTATCGCAGTTTCAGCTTTGCCTTTTTTTCTGTCACTCCTGGCTTTTGCCATTGAGCTTTCAGCAGTAGATAACTTTTGACTTGCTGTTTGAAGATTACCTTTTGCCGCTGCAAATTGTTGTCTTTCTGTACCAGTATCTTTATGCGAATCAATGGCATCCTGGGTCTTTTTCTCTTGCTTTTTTGCCTGGTTTAGCAATCCTTTCAACTGTTTGATTAATCCAGAAAGCTTTCCAATTTCTCGATCTGCTTCAGCCAGTTTTTGCAATTTAATGTTGCATTTCTTTTCCAGCTCCTCCATCTTTTGGGTCAATTGAGCGAGCTGCTGCTGCTGGTTTTTACAATTTTCAAAATCCCGAAGTAACTGTTGCAACTGTGCTTCCAATCTTGCCAAATCTGCTTTCAAATTTGGTAGTTTTCTATTGATCAGATTATTTATCTGATTATTTAACTGATTGATTTTTCCCAAAAGAATGGAATAATCACGCAGTGCTTTTCCTGCACTTTTACCTCCGTTATTTTGACCATACTTTTTAAATGCTTCAACTAAAGAGCTTGCATCATTTACCGCTACCACAGCTCCTTTCACTCCAATAAACTGGCTTCCCGGTGGTGTGCTATTTTTACCTGGGTATATTTTAGACCCAAAAGCCCTCTCCAATTCAAATTTCTCAGATTTAGCATTGGATTTGGCTATAGAAAGTGCTTGCTTTTTGGCAGCAATGATGGCTTGAGTCAAACCAATTTCATCTTGCTTTATATCAATCTGATTCATGGTTCTTTCAATTTTAGCTTGCAAATCATTGCAGTTTTTATTCTGCTGCTTCGCCTGTTGCATTAGTTGCAAAACCAGCTTTTTTAACTTATCACAATCATTTTGATTGACGGCAGCCTGCACCGTAACGGTTGATTTAATTTCTGCAAACAACTGATTGGTAAGAGGATTGATCACTTGAGTGCATACCTGAAGTTGTCCTGATGGCAAAACGCCAGTTTGAAGACTTCCTGGATTAGGACTCACATGATAGCTTGGCCAACTTTTTCCATCAAAATAGGTGTATTGCTTTGGAGCCCCTGGTTCAAGTAAGAAGATGTCACTGGTAGCTTCAATCAAAATCATCCCGTTTTGTTTAATCAAAACTTTTAATTGAGCCTCCAGGTGCATATCAGTTTGATTAAACAAATTCAAAGTATAAACACCCCCATTAGGTACTGCCCAGGCTTGCAAGTTGGCTGGAACTTGTGATGGCATTATTTGCTCCACCTTAATTTCTTGTTGGCTGAAGACAAATGCTGGTAAAAAAAATAAGGTTAACAATAATCCGTGCTTAAAATAATACTTGATTTCTTTAAAATGCTTTAAGAATGTTTTCATGATAAAAGATTTTAAAAGGTTATAAAAATTGAAAGGCAAATACCAAATTTTAACCATTGATGACTCGGTTTAGCTTGCTTGCCAGGAAAGGTGATAAGCAATTTTAAACCTGAAGATTTTATATGTCACTTTGGTTTGCCTTTCAAAGGGTTGATGGTTTTAAATTAGAACTTGGATCTATTTTCCTTTTTTAACCTTGGGGCTAGCAGTTTCCCAATCCCTGGCTTGAGGATGACCATAGGGAGCAGATACTTTTTTGCCATTTATTCTAGCATTATCATCCCTTGGACTAGCGATTGGTCTTATTCCTCCTTGAGGAATTCTTTTTTTTCCTTTTACTAGAAATAACTCAGTAAAAATTACCATTTTAGAACTACTGGTCACTTGCAAACCCAAATGATTGGCCATTACCTGATGAAATGGATTCCAGGGTGTTCTGACCATGGCAGTTTGCTGTTTAGTTGGCTTTAATGCTCCCCAACAATGCATTAAGACAAAACCAACTCCATTTGCCCTCTTTCGCATCAGGCCTTTAAATAGATTGGCATATTCCTCTATTGTGACGGTAGGATCTGGAACCAACCTGTTTTCCATGTTTCCTTCAGCCACCAATATGCTCTGACCACTGGGATGAGGTAAATGAGCTCCTTGTCTTTCGGTACCATGTCCCAGGCTGTAAACTGTTTCAATTTTTTGCCCTTTCAGTTTCTTGTTTAGAAAATTTTGGAATCTATTCTTGTCAAATTTCTTAGGGGTACTTTTATTATTAGCTCTCCTATAAGGAAAAGTAGGTTTTTCCCCTCCTTGTCCGATTGTGATTACAACGACTTTTTTGTTTTGGTCTTTTAACCACTTTGCAAGTGCCAACCCCGATTTTTTTATTCTTCTATTGCTTCCCTGTCTTGCAGCTCGAGATTTATCATAATACTGATTGATAATGACCACATGAACTCCTTCTCTACCTCTGTTTGGTTGGTTATTTACATATCCGGGGTCATCAATTTGATCTGGAGATGGAGCGTTTGGAAAATTATGGTAAAAATCAAACCAGTCACTCAACTTCGATTCCCTATTTAAATATTGTTCATATTCAAGAGCACTAATTACTTTCATTTCTTCCAACACATATTTGTCTATTCCATGGAAATTGCCACTGGCGATTTTATTGCCCTTCAAAACTTCCGCAAATTTGTCATCTCCCAATCGCTTGTGCTTCGCTTGATGAGAAGCTGGAAGTAAGGCGTTTTTGGTAACTTTAATCGTTTTCTTATCCTGTGCTTTTAATTGTTTTAACCACTCATTGATTTGGCCTTCCATATCTCTAAAATGAACATAAAGTGGAGGATTGTTTCGTTGCATAGACGTGATCGCATATCCGCACAAACCCTGATAATTATTCCATTTCTGGAAATTGGAAAGCATCTTTATTTCCAATTTTTTCTCACCTATCTGGTTTATCTCTTTGTTCAGGTTTGCTATTGGCTTATCATTACTCCCTTCACATTCATCATGAGGCGGAGGCGGGGCAGGAGGATCCACTTGATCATCGCTTCCCTTTACTATACATTCGGTATAGGCTTCTCCGATTATTTGATTATTCATCGGGTTCATGAGCAGTGTAGAAATTTCAAGTTCTCCAACTGGCAATTCACCACTTTGCAAACTTCTTGAACCCGGATTTGGCTGATAAGTGGGCCAATTCCTTGCATCTAATTGTTTGTATTGTTTAAGTTTCCCTGGCTCCAGCAAAAAGATATCACTAACCGCTTTGATTAAAAGGGCTCCATTAATTTCAAATGTGAGAATGATTTGTGCTTCCTGAGGTATTCCACTTTCGTTGAGTATACTCAATTCAAAAATACCTCCATTGGGAGTCTCCCAGGCGTTTAAGTCAGTTGGTACTGTTGAAGCTACATATTGTTCAACCAAAAGTTCTCCCTGGGTACTGCCCAATAAAGGGATAAATAGAAGTAGGATTAAGAATTCCTTCTTAAAAAGATGGAAGTTGTCAAAACGATGCTTTACTAATGTTTTCATGATAAAAGATTTTTAAGGTTTTAAAAATTGTATGGCAGATCAAAAATTGATCATTGATTCTGAGTTTCCTGCTTTACTTCGTTGTAATTTTGGGCTTAGCTATTGAGCTAAACCCACCTTGAAAACTATCCGTATTTTTGTTGTTGTATTGTATATTAAAAATTACATTTCAGCTCTAATAGTCATTTGAGAATCGAAATAAATGACTTACATTTATTGTAATTAAACTACCCTGATCAAGGGTTAATAATCAATCTGATTTTACCCACCTTATTTATTTTTTTTAGCAAGTTCATCCAATCGCGGTTGGAGAAAGACATCAAATGCAATTTCCAGGAATTCATTCAACCATTTAGTAGGTAGTTTATTTAATCCTAATACGTTTTTCCCCATTTGACCGGTAAATTCTGATCTGAATTTCGCTTTGTAAGCTTCAATTTTCTGTTCTTCAGTTCCTTTGGTTGCATTATAAACGATCCACGCTTGACTTTCAGCAACCGCCAATGATTTTATTGACTTTTCGATGAGTTCTTTATAAGGTGTTTTACTTACCGGTTGTACCAATTCAAATAAAGAAGCCAACATTGCTCTTAAGGCGATGATATCTGGATCATCTTTTTTCACAATTCCAACGCCTATTTCCTTCACTCCTTTGTAAATCATACGAATATGTGGAAAGCGTTCACCCAATTTTTCAATTACCTTGTCACAAGTTTTTTCTATCGTGCTTACCGTAACAATTGCCACATCAAGCCATTTTCTCAAATTGTCTATTTTTTGACCATACCTTTTAAATAAGGCAGACAAACTTTCAAAACATTGATGCAGTAATTGTCTCGCTCTTTGTTTGTCGAGGTATTTAGATTGATTTTCCCCATCACTTTTGCGATAGTTATCCAAATAAGCCTTCATTTTCTTTTTTGCATTTTTATAAGCTCTCCATTCTTTCTGAAATCTCTTGTCATATTTCAAATCATTGGCAGCTCTGTCAATATACCCCCATTTACGCAGCCAGTAATCTTTCGTATAACTTACTGGAATCCCCAATGCTTTGGCCGAAAAGATATCCAGGTCTTCAATGTCTTCACAATAAGCTATATATCCAACTCCCTTTAAGAATAAGAGGGTCTCTAAATTTCCTCCCTTCACCTGAAAAGTCAATTTTTTCATAAAGGAAATTTTTAGCAAATCAAAAAGCTCAGTTGCATATGTATATTCTCCAGCTCCCTGGTTAGCTTTAAGTTTATCAAAAGCTTGTCGGATTTTTACAAAATCTGTCAAATTCTTTGGAAGATTTTTAGGAGCATAGCCTGAGTATTTTCTAATCAATTCTTTCAAATCGTTATTTGTGAATTGAGGATTCTGATACATAATTGTGACAATTGTTTTCTGTTCTTTTTCAGTTAAAGTCTTCAGAAAAGCAAAAGTCTTGGGAGAAACGTCAAGAGCAGCAGCGATTAAAGGCATGATAAAGGCTCTTTCTTCGTCAGACAGATAACTGAGTAGCCATTTCCGGTCAATTACAGGATCTTTCTGAAGTAGAAGGGCTTTGCAATAATTATAAACCAATTCCATACCTAATGATTTTCCATGGACAAATAGCAAATGTAACCGTCTCTTTGTTTCTTTAATTCCTGCAGCCCTTACCGTGGCTGTTTTACCAGTCCATTCATTTCGGTTAAACTCTTTTCTCCCAACATATCTTCCAATTTCATATATCTTTTCAGTAAGCTTCAGACCTAGTTTATTCAGATAAGTCAAATTTCTCCCTTCCTTTTTTACTTTGGCTAATTTCTGTGCCGAACCACCATCATTAATAAATCCTTGTTCTTCATCCCTTTCATTTTCTGATTGCCAACACTCTACTTTTTTATAAAAGTCCTTATCAAATAGGAAGTAATAGAAATCTTCGCTTTCATGATCTAAAAGATCACTCAAATCATCATTTGGGGAGTGGATTGAGCCATTTTGATTATGATCAGCCCAGTTTTGGTTCCTGAATGTATTTTCTTGGAAAACCTCAGAATACCATTCCTCAAATTTTCCCTCTCGTACTTTAAATTGTTGATATTCTACGCTCTTCATTCTATTCAACATATTCCTGGCGATTCCATGAAAGTTTCCACTATTGTTTTTATTTATTTTTATGGTTTCTCCAAACTTTTCATCTCCCAATTGTTTGTGCATCAATTGATAAGACGGAGGTAACAAGTAGTTTTTGGTTACCTTTTCTATTCCCTGATTTGAATGATTACCAGAATTCTGCTTTGTGTATGCTTCGATAATTTGTCGAATTTGGGCTTCTTGTCTGTTAAACTTATTAAACAATTGCCGATTATTTTGCTGCATGGATATTATGGCAGTGCCACACATCCCCTGAAAATTGTTCCATTTCTTGAAATTAGAACGAGCCATATTGGCAAAAACACCTTCACCCAATTGATTAACCAAGGCATCCAAATTTTGAATTGGCTTGTCATTGCTTCCTGCACATTCATCCTTTGGAGGAGTAGGATCATCTTCTTGGTCATCATTTCTTTCAACGGTACAATTGGAGTAAGCCTCTCCAATAATTTGATTATTCATAGGATTCATGACCAGTGTGGTAATTTCAAGCTCCCCTATGGGCAATATTCCACTATGTAAACTTCTAGGTATAGAACTAGCCTGATAATTTGGCCACTTTCTCCCATCAAATTGCTTGTAGCGTTTTGCTTTACCAGACTCTAGTAAAAATATATCACTCTCTGCCTTGATCAATACCTTTCTGTTTTGCTCAATTGTGATGTAAATCTGTGCTTCCAGTGGCATCCCCTTTTCATTAAAAAGATTCAATTCAAAAATACCACTGTTGGGAGATTCCCAATCGCTTAGGTCAGCTGGTACTATTGAGGCAACCATTTGTTCAACCAAAACCCCTCCCTGGGCACTACCCAAAAAAGGAAGGCAGAGTAACAGTAAAAAGATTCCCTTATGAAGATAAGCTATTTTCTCTGGACTTTGCTTTAAGAATGTTTTCATGATAAATGATTTTAAAAGATTATAAATTTTGGTTTTAAAGTACACTACAAATATGGTTCAGGCAGAAACTGGGCACTTGCACTTTTTCGCCAAAAAATTGCACAAAATGGGAAAATGAAGTTTTAGGATTTTTTTAGAAGGCTGGGTACAATTTTACTTTTCAAGACACATCTTTTTGTGGTCAAAAAGATGAATTGAAAATGTTGAAAGAACTGTCCAAAAAATTCAAATTTTTGACAATCAATTAGTTAGCAGATATTTTTTCATGGAAGGCTGGAAAGTATGCAAAGCGTTTCGTAATTTTAGTCGACGCTACCTTTCTTTCTGCGCCATTTCCCAGGACTATTATTTATATCCGCTTGCCAAAATTGGAAACTATGAAAAATTACATACTAATCATTTTATTGGCATTGCTCAGCCCTGTTTTTTCTTTTGCAGAAGATTCCTACATTGACAGTCTGCTTACAAGTCTGAAAAACGAAAAAATTGATTCTATTCGAATTGACTTAATGAATACGATTGCAGAAGCCTATTTGGAAGGCTGTGTCCTCGATTCAGCTGAAATCTTTGCAAATGCAGTGATTGACCATTCCCAATCCAATAATTTGGAATCCAGGGAAGCCATGGGAAAACATTTGTTGGGCTATATTCTACACGAGCAAGAAAGAGATGCGGAAGCTTTATCCTGTATATTGGAAGCAAAAGCTTATTATGACAATTCAAATAGCGAATATGATCGATTTTGGACCTATTATTATTTGGCGAGCATCAACTATTTCATAGGAGCGACAAGGATGGCGCTGACCCATTTTGATTCTGCAAAAACATATTTAGATGAAACGGATACTACACAGGTTTACAATCTCAATCTTCGTTTAGGGTCTTTGTTTTGGTATGAAAAAGATTTTGAAAAATCCAAGAAATATTTTTTCAGGAACATTAAGTTGACAGAGTATTCAAATGACCTTTTTATGAAATATGGTGCTTATGCAGATTTAGGTTTAATGTACAATGATGACCAAAAGTCAGATTCCGCCATTTATTACCTGGAGATGGCTTTACCAGTAATTGAAAAAGAGGATCCTGACTGGGCATACTGTATCAAAGGCTGTCTCGGTACCAACTATAAAAATTTAGGTGACTGTCAAACTGCGTTAAAATATTACGAAGCCAGCCTCGCAAGGTCAGACAATTACGAAGATTCAGAGGAGTGTTTATCTTTTTTAGAAATTGCTTATTGCTATTCAAAAATGGGGAATGAGGAAAAAGCGGAACACTTCAATAAGGTAGCCTTGGGTCTTTTTCACAAAATGAAAGATCCAAAGCTCAAGGGCGATGCCTACAAAGAAATCGTTAAGCTCTACAAGAATAAACAAGATTTTGAACGTGCATTTTACTATCTGGAAATGTTTAAATCATTTGAAGATTCGCTGTATCAAATAGAAACTACCAGAGCCATTGAGGAATTTGACTCCAAATACAAAAGCAGGGAACAAAAAAATCTATTGGAATTACAAACCCTACAGCTAAGCAAACAGCGAAATCTGATTATTGGAGGTATTTCTTTGTTGGCTTTATTGGGAGCCCTTGTTTTCCTAGCCTGGAGAAATATTTTGCATAGAAAGAAATCTAACGCTCTACTTACTGAACGCAATAAACACCTCGAAGAACTGGATACCACCAAATCCCGATTCTTTTCAAACATCTCACACGAATTGAGAACACCACTCACTTTGGTGACTGCACCTTTAGAAAAAATCATCCAAAAGGTGAAGGACAAAGCGGTTGAAAATGATTTAAGGTTGGTCCACCGGAATAGTCAAAAGTTATTGGTTTTGGTCAATGAAATTCTGGATTTGTCAAAACTTGAAAGTGGGCAAATGCAATTGGAACCGACCAGATTTGAACTGGAAGAAGTGCTTCGAAGGATATTTTTTGCCTTCCAGTCTTATGCGGATATTCGAAATGTCAAACTGGAATTTGTTAGCCATCTTTCCAGGCAGGTTTGGGTAAATACAGATGTTTCAAAATTGGAGAAAATTTTGAATAATCTGGTTTCCAATGCGATCAAATATTCTAAACCAGAAAGCATGGTAAAGATAGCACTCAGCCTAAATCAAGCAGATCCAGGTATAAACCAACCATTGAATTCCAAGGGTCTTTTTGAGATAAAAGTCATGGATACAGGTAAAGGAATTCACGAGGATGATCTCCCAAAGATCTTTAACCGATTTTATCAAAGCAATTCAGATCAACTGCTTGGAGGAACCGGAATAGGTCTGGCTCTTACAAAAGAATTGGTCCATCTCATGAGCGGCACCTTGAGTGTGGAGAGCGAATTGGGAAAGGGAAGTATTTTTTATGTAAAATTGCCGCTTGAGGTTGTCAACACTCCAAACGACCAACTTATAGGCATAAAAGTTCCAGAGCTTGCCAATGACCATATAGTGGAATCAACGTTCAAGGAAGACATATATACCCCTATTGTCATTGATGGGGTCAAACCCAAAATTCTGATAGTAGAAGATAATCCAGAAATGAGTCGCTTTCTCAAACAAACCCTTTCCGAGTATTATGAATGTCACCATGCATATGATGGAATTAAAGCATTGAAGAAACTGGAAAAAGAGCATTTTGACCTCATCAGTTCTGATGTAATGATGCCACATATGGATGGCTTTGAATTTTTGGAAAATGTGCGACAAACCAGCACTGTTTACAAAAACACTCCCTTCATTATGCTCACTGCGCGTTCTTTGGAAACGGATAAATTGGAAGGCTTTCAATTGGGCGTAGATGATTATATCACCAAACCCTTCAGTACTAAGGAACTAGTAGCAAGGATTGATAATTTATTGAAAAACAAAATAGCCAGAACGCATGCGGTTAACACACAAGAAGCAAACGCAATTGAATCGGAGGATAGAAAAATCTTAAAAGAAGCAGAGCGCACCGTTTTAGAAAATCTTTCTGATACCAAATTTGGCGTCCAACAATTAGCAAAAGAACTTGCCATAAGTTCCAGAAGTCTGAGCAGGTTAATCAATCGACTTACAGGATTATCTCCAGTTGGATTCATTCGCGAGATAAGACTTCAAAAAGCCTGGCAAATGCTTCAAAGAAGACAGTATCTGAGGGTTTCAGAGGTTTGTCTGGAAGTAGGAATTGACAATCCATCTTATTTCAATCGAAAGTTTAAAGAGCGATTTGGATTGACACCTAAAGCCGTTTTAGGAAAAGTAGTCGTTTGAATCCAATATGCATATAAAAAACACTCCATTCCTAATCGACTGTTTATCAACACATTAATAGTCCACCTTCAATCTTGTGTAAAAATTACACTAATGATCTTTGCCCAATTATTAAAAAAAAATTAATTTCCGACCAAATACGTTGCACGGTTCGGTGGTGTAGGAAAATGTGCGATTAGAATTGTTCGCGGTGCTTTCGCACCGCTCACGGGGGGTTATAAGGGGACAAAAGAGCCCGTTTCGGGTTTTTTGTCCCCTTATAACCCCATCGAGCCGCACCAGGAGGTGCGGCGAGGTTTGCATCTTACATTATAACACACAACCCAAATTTCTTCCAACCGTGATTTTATTAAATGTACGGTGATGGTAAGCCGTTTTACGTAAGCGTTAGGATATGAACGAATTTAGCAACTTCTTTAAGTCTGCCTTTTCGGTGGACAATGTAATTTTCGGTTTTGATGAAGGTGGCTTAAAGGTTTTACTGATCAAGCGTGGTACGGTTCCATATAAAGGGAAATGGGCATTGCCGGGCGATTTGGTTTACCCCAATGAAGACCTGAATACAGCTGCTCAAAGAGTCTTGGAGGAATTGACCGGATTGAAGGAAGTTTACCTTGAGCAAGTCCGAACTTTTGGTTCTGTTGACAGACATCCCCTTGGCAGGGTTATTACCATCGCCTACTATTCCCTGATTAAGATTAGCGATTATGTATTGACACCCGCTTCATTTGCAAAAAAGGCAAAATGGCATTCCATTACGGACGTTGAAGATTTGGCTTTTGATCACAATGAAATTTTAGCAGCCTGTTGTGAACGATTGAAAGAAGTAGTCCGTACTCGCCCTGTAGGTTTTGAATTGTTGCCACCAAAATTTACGCTTACCGAATTACAACATCTCTATGAATCCATTTTGGTAACCGAGCTCGACAAGCGCAATTTCCGCAAGAAAATCCTATCCATGAATTTATTGATTGATCTGAATGAGACCCAGGAAGGCGTTGCACATCGACCTGCCAAATTGTTTCAATTTGATGAAGAGAAATACCGCAACTTTATCAATGAAGGATTTAGCTTTGAGTTGAAAGAGAGTAAAAAGAAAGCATTGAGCCAGTTGGTAGTTGAAAATTAAAACTATCCTATTTTGAGATGCTTAACTAATAACTAAATCCAATCCTAGCAACCAGTACCCAGTACCCAGTACCCAGTAACCAGCAACCCAGCAACCAATCATTCATTCAAAAAACCAACCAATACCAAATTCAATTTCTGTCCTGGAAAATGTCAGCAAGTCAAAGGAAAAACCCACAGACTCTTGTTGCCGCTTGGTTAAAGTTGGATCCTTTAATTTTAAAGCTTCTCTGGAAAAAGCGAAAAAAGAGATGGGGAATCCAAAATGAAAATAGGCAGATCCTTTGGTTTTCAATTTTATAGATGGGGTTACTCCCGTAATGGCCTCTACCAAACCCTCCTCCACAGGGAAGTTATTTGTGGAATTGAAAGGGATGTATTTTGAATAACGATTGTGAATTAATACGGTAGGTGTTAGATTCAAAAATATCCTGGGGCTTAATTTAATGACTTCAAAATTCCACCCATATCGAATTCCAAATCCCCATTCTTTCAACTGTGCAATGGAAAGCACATCTTCTAAAAAATACAGGCCATATATGCCTATTTGATGGATTTGACCTTTCGGGTTTCGACGCAAATAAGCAATTTCAAAACTGGGGAATCGCCAATCTTTCCTATTGAAATTTCTTGGATTGAGCGGATCATCTCCAACTGTAGACATAGAGATAAAAATGCCATTTGGAGAAATATCTGTTGATTGAGAATAGAGCAATACAGAAAATCCTAAAAGAATAGAAATGGTAAAGGTGGACCTCATAAGTTTCATAAAGACGAAGAATGATTTTTTTGGAAATCAAAAGAAAGAATTGCTTGCATAATTCAGATTGAAAATTACAAAATTCTTGTGTATAGATTAGGACATTCCTATTCCATTAAATGTTTTGGACTGGTGCTAGCTAGACCGTTTCACTGTCAGAGGTCGGACTTATTCTGACCTCTGACAGTGAAACGGTCTGAAAAAGCCCAGAGACATTTCTACAAAACGGAATCTTTCCAATTCAATTCTCCATTAACAGTCCTCATTTTGATCAAACCTCGAGATGGTACCATTCTTTTCCTTTCAAATACCACATGGTCATACCCATCATCAAGATCCAGTAAAGTATTTCGGAAGCCCAGGCCCAGAGCAATCCCCCATGTGTAAATTCTACGATTAAGTATATGTAGGCCAGGTATGCAAAAGCCCCAACTACCTGAATTTTCAGTCCAAAATAGGTAGCTCCGGTACCAGTTAAACCATTGAAGTATACAGCTCCAACGGAAAAACCAGTGAGAATGATGAGCAAAATGTAAAATATGGGTTTCGCATCCATGATAAGCGACATGTCTTCTGTCCCAAGCAAAGGATAAAGGATGACTTCTGGAAAAAAGGCCACAGGTAGCGCCAGGATCATAGTAGACCACCAACATAGTTTGGCAGTTTTCCAGATCATAGGAATGACAGCCTGTCTTTTCTCTGCACCAATAAATCCACTTACTAATGTATTCACTCCACTTGCATAGCCCCAACACGGAATGGAAAGGACCAAATACACCATTCTTACGAGATTGGAAATGGCTAATTCGCGTTCCCCCATATTTTCAATGATGCCAAAAAATACAAACCAACTGCCCAATCCAACGACTGCCTGAGCCACGACTGGTGTTCCAATTTTATATTGTTTCTTTATCAGTTCAATATCAATATTTGGCAAGCTGAACAAGCGATAGACACTGGCTTTTTTATCGAATATGATGTAAATAAAATAGACTACGAAGGCGACCACCTCGGCGATGGTACTGGCTAATCCCGCTCCTGCTATTCCCATTTCCGGCAATCCCCATTTACCAAAAATCAAGGCATAGTTGAGAATTCCGTTTACAATCGCAAGAATCATGACATCCACCATGATAAATGCCGTTCTTGCAACTCCCGTATACAATGCAATAATTGCGACTCCAACATAACTAAAAAATACTCCCCAGGATCGATAATTCAGGTATTCCAGGCTTTTGATCAAAACGATTTCTGAATCGAGAAAAAGGTCAAAAAACCAGCCACAACCATATTGCATAAACAAAAACATGACGAGTGCCAGACCAACCTCAAAATAGAGCATGGCATAAAAAGTCCTGCCAACTTCCTGGGGATTGCCCTCCCCCATTCTGCGTGCAATCATTATTTGTCCCCCTTTGGAAAAACCATAACCGATAGCTGCTACAACCAGGTAAAAAACGCCAACAAAGCCAATAGTCGCAAAGTCTGCTTCACTCTTGTGGAATAAGAAAACACTGTCAGTCAATGCTATGAGATTTTGAACTGCACTGCCCAACATGATAGGGGTAGAAATGGAGAGTATTTGTTTATATGTGGTACTGAGACGCATGTGGAGACAAAGGTAGGAAAGTGTCGAGGTTTCAATGATTTTTTTAGAGAAATTGGAAAAAATTGATAGCCGATGAACGCCAGAAAGCGGACGGTTTTTATTTTTAGGTTTTTCTAATCAAAACAAAACCATGAAGTTAGGATTTGTCAGTGCCATATTGCCTGATGCTTCTTTAGAAGCGGTATTTCAAATTGCAAATGAAATTGGGTTTGACTGTGTAGAGTTGATGTGTTGGCCAAAAGGTAAAGCTGAAAGGCGATATGCTGGTGTAACCCATATTGATGTGATCGATTTTACCAAAGAGCATGCGATAACAATTCTTGAGCTTTCCGATAAATATGGAATTGCAATAAGTGGTTTGGGATATTACCCTAATCCATTGACCCCAAATGTGGAAGCAGCCAAAGTCTATCAAAACCATATCAAGAAGGTCATTCAGGCTGCTGCCCTTTTGGAAATCAATCAGATGAACACTTTTGTTGGAAGAGACTGGACTAAGAGTATTCCTGAGAATTGGACGAGATTTTTACAAATCTGGAAATCCATTATTGCCTTTGCTGAACAATATGAAGTAAAAATAGGCATTGAAAATTGCCCGATGCTATTTACCTATGATGAATGGCCTGGAGGGAAAAACCTTGCAACTTCACCAGCTATTTGGCGAAAAATGTTTGAGGAAATTCCGAGCGATTATTTCGGTTTGAATTATGACCCTTCCCATATGATTTGGCAACATATGGATTACCTCATACCAATGAATGATTTTTCCGATAAGCTATTTCATATACATGCCAAAGATGTAAGAATAGATCGAGAAAAACTCAAGGAAGTTGGAATCATGGCACCTCCAAACCAATGGCATACACCAAAACTTCCGGGCATGGGTGATGTAAATTGGGGAAAATTCTTTTCCATACTGACCGATACAGGATTTGAGGGCTGTGTTTGTGTAGAAGTAGAAGACCGGGCTTATGAAGGAAGCCTGGACAAAAGAATAGCTTCACTTAAGCAAGCTTATAATTATTTAAGACAATACATTCCAAAAAAATGAAAATGAAAATGAAAATGAAAATGAAAATAGGTCAAGTGCGACAATTTTCATTTTCATTTTAATTTTAATTGATTTTAGTTCTCACATAAACTAATCCAACAAAAACTCCAATTCTCCTTTTGTCAAAGTTTGCTTGCCGGCTCCCATCAAAATATCTTCAGCAAGTGCGGACTTTCGTTCCTGCAATTTTAAAATCTTTTCTTCAATGCTATCTTTTGTAATAAATTTCAAGGCAAAAACTTTTTTGGTTTGACCTATACGGTGGGCACGGGCAATTGCCTGTTTTTCTGCCGCTGGATTCCACCAGGGGTCCAGCATGAACACATAATCAGCAGCCGTGAGATTCAAACCAGTTCCTCCAGCTTTGGTAGAAATAAGAAAGGAACTTACAGAATCTTCATTCTGGAATTTGGCAATTTCTGTTTCTCTTTTTTTTGCTGAAACACCCCCTGTAAGCCAGGAGAAGGCCTGATTATTTTCAGAAAAGTGATTTTTAAACAAATTCAGGTATTTTACAAAGCTGCTGAAAATCAATATTTTGTGATTAGACTTGGTAATGACCTCCCATTTTTCTAAAACATCCTTAAATTTTCCGGATTCCTTGTCAAAATCATCAAAAACCAATTTGGGGTGATTGACCAATTGCCTCAATTTCAAAAGGGTACGGATCACCAAACTCTGGTATTCAAAATTCCCTTTATCGTAATTTTCCAAAAGAAAATTACGAGCTTTTGATTTTTCCTTTTCATACAATTTTCGTTGTTCTGTTGCCATTTCTGAATAAAAAACCTGTAAGTCCAATTCGGGCAAATCCCTGGCTACTTGTTCTTTGGTTCTGCGAAGTAAAAAGGGAGAAACCATGGTTCGCAATTGTTCCTTTTTTACATCATCGCCTTCTTTTTCTATAGACCGAATGAACGCTCGTTTAAAAAAAGCGTAACTGCCCAATAATCCCGGGTTGATAAACTGCATTTGGGACCAAAGATCTGAAAGTGAATTTTCGATAGGCGTTCCACTTAATGAAATCTTGTGTTTGCCCTGGAATTGATTTATTGCTTTAAAAATTTTGCTGTCTTTGTTTTTGATTTGCTGGCTTTCATCCAAAACGATGTACTCAAAATCCATTTTTTTAAGGATTTCGACATCCTTTAATGCCGTTTGATAGGTCGTAAGCAAAACATCGAACCGAACCAATATTCTGGGGTCTTTATGTCGTTTTGATCCCGTATGTCGATATCCACTTAATCCAGGCGCAAATTTTTTTAATTCTCTTTCCCAATTGAATACCAAAGAAGCAGGCAAAATAATGAGCGCATTCAGTGGTTGCAAATATTTTAAATCCGCAGCTGAATCAAACATGTTCAACTGCTCAAAGGAAGGTTCACTTATGGTACCATTTAGGGATTTTTGATATTTGGAATGCAGCAAAACCGTAATGGTCTGTAATGTTTTTCCCAAGCCCATATCGTCTGCCAGGCATGCCCCCAGGTTATTTTGATAATTCCAAATCAACCATTTTACCCCTTCCAATTGGTAGGGTCTTAAGGTAGCTTTCAATCCTTCAGGTAATTTGAAGTCAAGATCTTTCCAATCATTGTCTGATGTTTCACCTGCATCAATATCTAAATCTCTTAAAAGTGTAAATTGACTTTTGGACAATCTAAATTTATCCGCTTCCCGTCTACCAAATTGAGCCAAAGCCAAAAATTTGGTCATCCATTCGAGTGGAATCAAAAACCAGGAACCATTCGGCAAGGGATAAAACCGATTTCCATTCTTAATAAAAGGCGCCAACTTGTAAAATGGAATACTAAAGTTGTCAACAGTCACAATGATATGTAAATCAAACCAGTCGTTTTGCTTTTCAAAATTTTGACTGAGTTGGGGCTTGGAAAGGTGAATGGGCTTAAGTTCAAAATGTGGCGGTACAATTTCAAAGCCTTCTTCTTCTAGTACAAGCTGATGCTCAATTAACCATTCAATAATAGCATAATTATCATTTTTATGCTCAGATAATTGAAACAAATTATTGGATTGTGGTTCCAAGCCAAAATCTTCTAATTTCCATAAAAACTCCTCCTCCACTTCTTTTGCTCTAATTATTTGCTGTATGACCACGTCCTCTGAATCGCTAAAACTCAAATCCGTTCTTTTTGCTCGTTTCTCATTCCAGTAAAAAAGCGTATCTGAATACCTAAACTTGACATTCAATCCAAAATCTTTGGTAAAAATATCTCTTGTTAACTCCAATTGGCAGCTCGTCAAATCGCTATTTTTCACCACCTTAAATCCATCTGCTTCAATGTCCAGTTTGGAGGCTTGTTTTAAAATAAATTTTTGGAAATAGGTTTTTACTGATCGTTGTGGAATCTTCACTATCTGGTTTTTCCGAAAAGGTTTTACCATATTTCCGTTGATGTTGGGCACTCTGAATAATTGGTAGTCTACAAAAATCCAGGCCGGATAATTGACCAATGGTACCACTTCCCTGGAATTGACTTCCCAAATACCCTGATCGTCTTCAAACTGCAAATGATAATGAACCACATCTTCTAATTTCTGAAAATTCAGTTTTGGAATCAACTGATTGTCAGCTAGTTCAATCATTACATCTTTAACCAAAACCTTTTTCTCTACCTCCCAGCACAGATGCAATTTTTGCTCAGTAATAAGGGATAAAAAGACATCCAATTCTTTCTGGACATATTTGACTATTTTTAGTTTTTGTTCAGGTTGTTCCAATAATTTACTTAAAGGCAGGATTCGACGGCGTGGCATACGAAACTTTTCTTCAAGTGATTTTGTGTTCAGTCTTTCAATAATATCAAAAAGCCGGACTCGTTCAAGGGTTAAATCCAAACCAAAACTTGGAATGGTTTTTTTGAATGCTTTTTGGAGAATATGGGTCAATTCACCAGATTTGTCGGTTTGAACGATGTAGGCATTGGGGGCATATAGCGCTGGTGCTATTTCTGTAAGGTTGTAAACAATGGTATAGCGATTGGTTATGGGCTTTGTATCAAATAATTGCATCGTTTTCTCGATTTGAATCATTTGGAAGAAAAGGATTCTAATTAAGTCGTGAAGGTAAGATTTTGAAGATATATAAAGAAAAGAAATTAAACTTATTGGTTTATAAACAAAAACAAATTATTTCAAATTGAAAATATTTTCAGAAAGTGGTTTAACTTTCAAATTCCCTGAAAATTGGTTGGTATTCAAATATGACAAACATAGGTTTTACAAAGGCTTAAGTGGACAAGGGCTTCGCGCTGTTGATTTTTTGGCAATCAAAAATCTGGAAAAGCTGGTGCTAATAGAAGTCAAAAATTTTGAAGATCGATTTGAAAAAGATGGAGTCAATCCAACTCATTATTTTTTTGAGAACCAGGAAAGTTTCTTCGATGCATTTGTAGATAAATTTGAGGATTCAGTTCGCGGCATTCAAATCATTCATAAATATTATCAGCGAAAATGGTGGTTTCGAAAACTGGCGATCCCCTTTTCAAGACAATGCTCTAAAAAATGGTGGGTGAGATTTGAGTGGGGTATTTGGTTGTTAGCGCATGAATTAAGTCAAAAGGAAGCTATACAACAAGTGGTTTCTATCCACTGGGATAAAGGCTTCGAAATAAATTTGGCAACTATCAATGCTGATTTTAATTCCTTTCTAAAAAAAGAAAATATTCAACTACCTGGAACATTTCACATCTTGAATCAAACAGATTTTACGCTCCAAAATACTGACGCATAGGCTTGAAATAGTGATTTTCCCAACCAGTTTCATAATCAGGACTACCTTCTGGTATGTTGCTATGCCTCAACGTAATTTGACAGTCTTCCGCATTTTCTTCAAACTCAATTTCCAGGATGGAATCTTCGTCTGCATCTTTAAAGTCCAAGGTTCTCCAGGATTGAACAATTTTGGTAGCAGGGATCAACGCTATGTTTTTACCTGAAATATAGCCATCCCATACCGAAAAAGATTCCCCAATCACATTAGAGACTTTTGCTTCTCCACCTGTCATTTTGCTGTGTTTTTCACTATTGAGCCAGGCTTCGTATAGCGCTGTTTAAAAAGAAAATTAATAGAAGAATAGTGGTAAATATAGTGAAACACTCAAATGGAAATGTAAATTTGAGCAATTATTCAATTGCAAATTCAAAACAATGAACCGAATACTAATCGCCCTACTTATATCCACCTTGTTTATCGCCTGCAAAGAATCTGTTATCCCCTTCGAAGATGATGGTACCTCTATTTGGTTTGATATTTCAAAAAAACCATTTTATCACAGTGTTGCTTCTGGTGATCCGCTTTCAGATAAAGTCATTATCTGGACTAGAGTGACTCCTGAAAATAAACAATCGGTGGAAGTCGTCTGGAATATGGCTACAGATGAAGGGATGAAGAATATTGTACAATCAGGTAAAATACAGACAGATTCTACAAGTGATTATACAGTAAAAGTGGATGTCGGCAATTTGAATGCAGACAGCTATTATTATTATCAATTTGAAGCGCTTGGCGCCAAATCTGAAATAGGCAGAACCAAAACAGCAGCTGAAAATGAAGAAACAGCTGTGAAATTTGCCGTGGTGAGCTGCTCCAATTTTGAAGCTGGGTATTTCAATGCATATGGCAGAATTGCGGAGCGGGAGTTAGACGCTGTACTCCATTTGGGAGATTATATTTATGAATATGAAATTGATCGCTATGGGGATACGACTTTGGGCAGGTTGAATATTCCGCCGGGTGAGTTGTTTACCTTAAGTGATTACAGAACCAGATACGCGCTTTATCGCCTGGATGAAGATTTGCAGGAAGTGCACCGCCTGCACCCTTTTATTACCATCTGGGATGACCACGAAATCACCAATAATGCATTCATACACGGTGCTCAAAATCATCAGGAAGGTGAAGGTGATTACGAGGAGCGAAAAGCTGCGGCAAAGCAGACCTATTATGAATGGCTTCCCATTAGAGAGGGGGAAAAGTTATACAGGAGCTTTCAATTTGGAAATCTGGTAGATTTGATCATGCTGGATGAACGACTGGCCGGTCGAACGGCTCCTGCTGACAGCATTGATCAGATGGACTTCATGGATTCTACAAGAACAATGTTAGGGATCGAACAAAGAGAATGGTTCCTTGATAATTTATCTAAGTCAAAAGCGACCTGGAAAGTTATTGGCAATCAGGTTATTTTTTCAGGAGTTGACATGGCACATGTGAGAAAAAGTGTGGTTAATTTGGATGCCTGGGATGGATATCCTTATGAGCAACAATTGATAAAAGAATTTCTTCACAATCAAAAAATAGAGAACACCATTTTTGTGACTGGTGACACCCATTCGTCCTGGGCATTCGAAACGCCTTTGACTTACGAAGCTTATGCTGAGAAAGGTTCGGAAGCTACCCTGGCTGTGGAATTTGGAACCACAAGTATTTCCTCACCTACGCAAGGAACCAATCGTCCAAAAGAATTGGTCATGGAAGCAGAAAAAGCCATGATGGATAAAAATCCGCATATCAAATATGCCAATTTTCGAAATAATGGATATGTGGTTTTGACTTTAACAGACTCCGTTGCAACAGCAGAATGGTATTACGTAGAGACTGTTAAGGCTGCTTCAAAAGATGAGTTTTTGGGTAATATAGCAAGGGTAAATAAAGGTTCTACAAAATTGTACTAGGCTTCCGACGTTTACAATTCTTTTATTACAAGAACCCTCCTGTAAGAATGTTCCCTTGTCCACAAGTTTTGAATCGATACCAAATGACTGTGAAACGAATATTTTTCAGATATTTACAAATTCACTCTTATTCGTTCAAAACAATCCAACTATGACATCATTCACCAATTGCTTTTCAACAATCAACAGAAAAGCCATTCTAACCATTCTTTCATTCTTCATTATTCCATCTTTCATTTTTTCACAACAAGTCGATTCCAAAAACTTTAACGATCTGAAATTCAGGCATGTTGGTCCTGTTGGTAATCGGGTAGTTGCAGTGCAGGGAATTCCAGGCGATCCCTTAACCTATTATGTAGGCGCTGCTTCTGGTGGTATCTGGAAAACAGAAGATGGAGGACTCAATTGGAAACCCATTTTTGACGATAAACCGGTTCATGCAATTGGCGCTTTGGCAATAGCTCCTTCAGATAATCAGGTTATTTGGGCAGGAACCGGTGAGCCTTTTATTCGTTCCAATGTCTCAATTGGAGATGGCGTCTGGAAATCTACAGATGGTGGTACAAGTTGGAAGAATATGGGCTTGGGAAAAACCGGGCGTATTTCCAGAATAATCGTACATCCAACCAATCCGGATATTGTTTATGTTGCAGCCTTGGGTCATTGTTATCTGCCGCAGGAAGAAAGAGGTATATACAGAACCAAAGATGGAGGCGAATCCTGGGAACGCGTACACCACGTTGATCAAAATACTGGGGCTTCAGATTTGGTGATGGCTCCAAATAATCCAAGAATTTTGTTTGCAGGAATGTGGCAAATTGACATCAAAACCTGGGGGCGTGAAAGCGGTGGACCTGGTAGTGGCATTTTTATGTCTAATGATGGTGGAGATACCTGGAAAAGATTGGAAGGCAATGGATTGCCAAAACTTCCTGTAGGAAAAATAGCACTGGCAATGACCCCAGCAGATCCAAAGCGAATTTATGCTTTGATAGAGACAGGAGATGGGGTGCCCTGGCATGGTCAAAAAACCGACAGCGGTGAACTCTGGCGTTCGGATAATGGAGGAATGACCTGGCAATTGGTAAATTACAATAGAGATCTGGCTGGTAGGCAAGCCTATTATACCCGCTGTGCAGTCTCGCCGAGGGATGAAGACGAATTGTATTTTCTTTCCGCAGGTTATCTCGTTTCTAAGGACGGTGGTAAAACAGCTCAGGCTGCCGGATTTCTCAATTCTCCAAATTGGGATCACCACGACATGTGGATTGATCCAACGGATTCAGATCGACTGGCAGTTGCAGGAGATGGTGGTATTTCTTTTTCTCACAATCGAGGTAAAAGTTGGTTTCGTGTACAGTTGCCCGTTGCCCAATTGTACCATGTGACGGTGGATAATAAGATCCCCTATAATGTACTAACCAATCGGCAGGATGGTCCATCTGCTATTGGTCCAAGCAGGAGTAGGGTTGGCGGTTGGTTTGGTGGTGCTATTACAAGAGCTATGTGGCATGAGGTAGGTGGTGGAGAAAGTGGTTTTGCGACACCGGACCCAGTAGATCCCGATATTATTTGGTCAAGCACTTCGGGTTACGGGCCCAGAACTGGAATCGTCGTTCGGTACAATGAAAAAAATCGTCAATTCAGGCATGTAGAAGTTTGGCCAGAAAGCAATGGTGGATGGCCTGCAGAGGAATTGAAATACCGGTTTCAGTGGACATTTCCACTACATGTTTCTATTCACGACCACAATACGGTTTATGTAACCAGCCAACATGTCCATCGCACCAATAATGGTGGACAAAGCTGGGAAGTCATTAGTCCAGACCTAACCTTAAATGACAAGAGCAAACAAAAAATTTCAGGGGGATTGACGCCAGATAATATCAATGTGGAGTATTACTGTGTGATATATGCATTTGATGAATCGCCTGTTCAGCAGGGATTGTTTTGGGTCGGAACCAATGATGGATTGATTCAGATTAGCCGGGACAATGGGGCAAGCTGGAAAAATGTAACTGAAAATATACCTGATTTGCCGCCATGGGGAACTGTTAGGAATATTGACGCTTCAAAATGGGAGGCTGGTAAAGCTTATATCACTGTCGATTTTCACCAGGTTGGTAATTTTGCACCTTATGTATATAAAACGGAAGACTTCGGGGAAACCTGGACAAAAATCACCAATCGCATTCCCGAAAGTACATTGAGTTATTGTAGAAATATTAGAGAAGATCCGGTCAGGCAAGGCTTATTGTATTTGGGGACAGAAAATGCCCTTTACATTTCTTTTGATGATGGTGCCAATTGGCAACCTTTTATGAATAATTTACCGGCTGCTCCGATGTATTGGTTGCAAGTTCAGGAACATTTTAATGATTTGGTGCTGGGAACCTATGGTCGGGGAATTTGGATTCTTGATGATGTGACTCCATTGCAACAATTTACCACAGATGTAGCTGCTTCAGGAGCTCATTTGTTTAAACCAAGGCATGAATATCGTTTTCGCCCCATTACAGATAATATGTATTTGCTGGGCGATCCCACAGTTGGGCAAGACCCTCCTTATGGAGCGGCTATTAATTATTGGCAAGGAGCAGAAAACAAGGACAGCGTCGTCATTGAAATCTCCAATTCGGCTGGTGAACTAGTCAAAACTTTCAAACGTCCAGGGAAACCGGGAATGAATCGCATTTGGTGGAATTTGCAAGATGAGCCTTCCAAACAAATCACCATGCGCACGCCCCCACTCCACGCAGATTGGGTGCCATTAGACAAAAACAGAACGCGAAATGCACACCAGGGACCAATATCTATAGTTGTTCCACCTGGTACTTACACCGTAAAGATGAAAACTGGTGGTCAGGAATTTGCTCAAACCCTCGATATTTTAAAAGACCCACACTCAGAGGGTTCTGAGGAAGATATAGCCAAACAAACTGCTTTGATGAAGGAATTGAAAAAAGACCTGGAAGCCGCTGGTTCAGTTGTCCATAAAATTGAGGCGATTCGCCAGCAAATAGGAGATATGAAATTGTTATTGAAAGATAAAAAGGATTTAAAAGAGGTTTTAGCCGCGGCTGATTCGTTGAATCAGAAATTGATAGATTTGGAAAGTAAATTAATACAATTAAAAATAACTGGTACAGGACAGGATCCAGTAAGGTGGCCTTCCATGCTCATTGAGAGGATTGGCTATTTGGCAAGCACGATAGCCGTCGCTGATTTTCCGCCTACCGATCAGCATTACGAAGTACACAAAATTTTGAGAGGGCGTTTGGAAATGTATCAAAGAGAAATGAAGGGGATTGTCATCAATGATATTCCGGCATTTGAGGAGATCTTGAAAAAACACAATTTGGGTTTAGTGATTGTGAATATGGATTAGTTTTTAAGCGGTTGTTTAATAAATTTATTGGGCTTGTGAGCCTAATAAATTTATTAAACAACCGCCTGGATTCTATCCAAAGTTTTCATTTTATCCAACCACTTTGCCATTGAAATAAAAGATGCTGATTTGTTGAAATGAATAGCCTCATTCAACTCATTGTTTCTTGCTTCTTCTAATATTTCGGATGGTCTGATTCCTGTTTTTTTAGAAACTTTCAGATTAAGAATCTTTTGAATTTGTTGTAGATAAGTTTTGTACAGAGGGCTTAAAGCCCCTAATTTTTTCAAGGTATTTTCTTGTTTTTTGAGTTCATATTTTAAAAATTTTGTGTTCCCCATTTCAAGGTGTAAGAGCAGGTACAAAAAAATACTGTTGGTATAGTAGTTTTCATTGCTAGCTACCTTTATTTCCTGGGTTACAAAGATAAAATCCAGCCAATCCATTGCTTCAGAAAACTTCTTTTGATTGGCTAATGCCTCAGCAACATGAAAATGAAAAGCCAATTTTAAATAATCTGAAATTAGTTCTTTATAAGACAACACTTCCTTTACCTGGGGTATCGATTTTTCTATCCCTTCAAAGTCCTCATTCCCTTTTAAAACAATAAGATTGTACAAGAGAAAAATTTGACGATGTCGTAGCTCTTCATCTGGGGCTAATTGAACAGAGGACAGATAATTCAATAATTTCTGGATATCCTCCTGCTGGAAAACCATCTTTTCAGCCGATTGATGCTTCAACAGAACTTTTAAATAAGCATAGCAAGTTCCCCAATACATTCTGGGATTTAGTTCAATATAATCAGGATGATCTAACCAAAGTTGGACTGCCTTTGAAAAATTTACAATGGCTTCTTCTTTCTTCTTTTTATGTTCGGCAATCAATCCGTTCACCCAGTAGTATAAATAGGCTGGACCAAATGAACGCTTCAGATCTCCAGTTTGCATAATAGGATCCTCCTCAATTTTTTTGATATACCCTGTCGCCTCAAGGCCTTTGGTTTGACAATAGGTCAGTATAGATAACATGTGAGCATATTTGATCTCCAACATCATTTGTTCTGCCATAAAAAGTCTTTGTTGGAATAAATTTTCCAAATCTCCGATGCTCACATTTTGATAATTTTCATAGAAGTTCAGCAAACTTTCTTTTCTAAAAGTTAATAACTTTTCAATCGGGAAGAGACCAGCTTTATCAAGGTTTTTAGCGATTTCCAATTCTGCCTTTGCCATTTTGGGAAAGCCCTTTTCCATTAATACATCAGCATTGATAGAGCGAATAAGCACCTCATAGGTTGTCCTTCTTTTGTTATAAGCTTGCCTTCGAAGACTATCAACCAATCTTTCTTTCAAATAATTTTTTAATACAGAAATATAGCCGGAAGTATATTTTTTTGCTTTCTCTTTTCCTCTCAGTTTTATAAGCCGCTTCCTTATTTTTTCAACATCGTATTTTTTTTGTTTGACAATAAAATCGAAAAGGTGAATAAAGTCAAAATCACCAGAATACTGTTTCTTGAACTGTTGTTTTTCAGCTGGGGAAAGCGCTAGAATGAAATCAAGGAATTCCTTATTTTTTTTAGTCATTTGTTTACTAACCTTTAGTAATTTTTTTCAAATCCTGCACCTAACATGAAAAGACTTGAATTTGTTTTAAAAAAATAAATCCAATAAAACAAACCCCAATTAAACAATTAACAAAACATTGATATTCAATTAATTACAACAAAAAAGAATAAGACAACCTATTTTCTTTATGCAGTAAATAGCCCTCTACAGTTTGTTAATCGGCTTTATTTATAAATAGAATTTTTGATAAAAAAAAATTTCTTTAAATATATTTGCCTTACAAATAAAAACTACTTATACTATTCTGTCAATTTCTTTTTTTCAAATAACATCCTCCCACCAAAATCAAATGACTACCAAAAAGAATTGTCTAGAGAATAGATTAATATTTCGACCTTTTTGAACTGTGTTCAAATTCATCCTTACCAATAAAATTAATATCAGAAATGGATTGAGTTTTGATATCCCGACGGCGATTTAGGTATGAAGCTATAGAATGCTTTCGATATCCAATCCTCAAATACGATTATAAATATCTCTTGTTTTATACAGCATAAAACAGTTTGATCTTGCAACCTAATGTATATACTTAATTAACAAACGTACTAACCGCAATTTAATAAACACAAGAACGTAAAGCATTTAGCCGATGTTATCTTTCTTAGGCAAGCAATTGCCTCATTGGCAGCCCTCCCGGCTGCCCTTTTTTTTTGATGTCACTCTTTGTTAAATCTACACTTCACTTTTAACTAAGAAATTCCTTTCTTGCTGACAGACAAAAAATAGTTTCAATGAAATTTACTACACATTATTTCCTCATCACCATATCGGTAGCAATTTTCGCCTGTAATAAGGATAATTCATCAAATGAAGCTACCTACCAAGAGCGCTCTCAAATTTATGACCCAGTGGACTTAAACCTCGAGCAGGCTTCAGGTCTGGCTTCTATGCCCTTAAAATGCATTAACCAGGAATTTCCCAATAAGCTTGGACAAACACTAAAGGATGAAAACGACCTGGGTACACCCCAAGAATTGCATCCCGCCTTTTACGGTTGTTTTGATTGGCATTCAGCCCTCCACGGGCATTGGACTTTGGTCAAATTGCTAAAGATGTTTCCAGAAATGGAAAATTCTGAAGCTATTATTTCAAAATTGGAGACTAACATTTCAAAAGAGAATATTTTAAAAGAGTTGGACTATTTTCAGCGCCCAACTGAAAAGTCCTATGAAAGAACTTATGGATGGTCCTGGTTGCTCAAACTTGCAGATGAACTCCATTCCTGGGATCACCCTGCGGCAAAGAGGATGTCAGAAAATCTAGAGCCACTTACGGAATACATTGTCCAGAAGTATTTGGAGTTTTTACCTAAGCTTACCTACCCCATCCGTGTTGGAGAGCATACCAATACTGCATTTGGACTGGTATTTCCATATGATTATGCAATATTGACTCAAAACGATACGCTTAAAAACATGATAGAAAGTAGGGCCAGTGCTTATTACCTAAATGATCAAAATTGTCCCTTGAGCTGGGAACCCAGTGGTTTTGATTTCATCTCCCCTTGCCTCGAAGAAGCCAATTTAATGCGAAGAATATTGTCTAAAGCCGAATTCGACCAATGGATCCAAAAATTCCTGCCTGGCATTGAAAATCCCGGTTTTAAACTCGCTCCAGCAGAAGTTTCCGATAGATCCGATGGTAAATTAGTGCACCTGGATGGTTTAAACTTTAGCCGGGCATGGTGCCTTAAAGGCATTGCCCAAAACAATGAACATCTAAAACATCTGGAGAACATAGCCAATCAACACATCCAGCATTCCCTGAACAATGTAGTTGGTGATGCTTATGAAGGCGGACATTGGTTGGCATCTTTTGCTGTGGCGGCACTAAACCATTAATAACATTAATAAATAAACATGAATCATCCCCCAAAGGGCAGGGGTGATTGGTTCTATTATTTTCATGATGTGCTAAAGGATTATGCAGGTTTTTTTCTTCTAAATTCCTGAAAGTTCAAGTTCAAGACCAAGTTCAATTTCAATTCTTGGGCTTGAACTTGGTCTTGAACTTGAATTTGAAAAAAATCACAGAGCATATTTTTAGAACCAATCACCCCTGCCCAAAGGGGCAAGCTGAATTTTCAGATTACATCTTAAATCACTGAATTTCAACTCACTATGTAATGTGTTTTTGTTGCGCGGTGCGAGTTGCGGGTTTGACCAACCCACAACTCGCACCCCGCAACAAAAGCACATTAAATAGTGAGTTGAAATTCAATGATTTAAGAACCAATCTAAAACTTCAGCACGCCCCTTTGAGGGGATGACTCTTGTTTATTTACAAAATAAAGATTTAATTTTTATCATCTCCACTTCCGGATTCTGATTTCTTTCTTGCCAGTTCGTCCTGAACTCGCTTCAATTCTGCCTGAGCTGCCTTGATTTGTTTTTGGATGTCGTCGTACTTGCTTTGCTCATTAGCCAACTTTCCTTCCAATTCAGCGTATTTCCTTTCAGAGGCTGCTGTTTTGTTCAATATATCATCGAGCTTTGTTTTAGCAGTCTGGAATTTGGTTTCAGCCTCAGTAGCTTTTTTTATCATTTCATCAGATTTGCTTTGGGCTGCTATGTAATCCTGTTCAGCTTGTTGAGACTTTTGTTTCATGTCCGCAACTTTAATCTGTTCATCGGATAGTTTCTGACGTTCATCAGCAATGCTCCTGGCTGTTTGTTCTTTTATTTTTGTAATTTGTTCTGTAGCTTGTTGTCTGGTTTCGTAAATAGCATCAGCAGCATCTTTTTTAGCTTTATTTATTTCTTCCAATGATTGGGCTCTGGCATCTTCTGCTTCAGCTAAATATTGGCGCTTTTTCTCTGCATTATCCTGTTGTATTTTAGCAATTTCTTCCTTTGAAGTTTGCTGGGCCACTTGAATATCTTTTCTGGATGTAGCCTCTGCTTCTGCAACTTGCTTGGAATATTCTTGCAGTTTTGCATTGGCGTGTTGCTGAGCAAGTGTAATTTGTTTTTGCGCAGCAGATTCTGCTTCTGCAATTTGTGCGGCTAAGTCAGCTTTTTTCTCCTCTGTTTGTCTTGTTGCTTCAGCAATTGCTTCTGAAGCTTGCTTTCTGGTTGCAGCGACCTCTTTTGCAGCAGTTTCCTTGGTTGTTGCTACTTGTTCGGCAGCAGCTTCTTTGGCACGCAAAATTTCAAGAGCGCTGGCTTCTCTTTGTTTCGCAGCTTCCTCTCTTGCACTTCGTATTTCTTCAGCAACCTGTTGTTTCATTGCTGTTATATCCTGGGCAGCTTGTTCTTTTGCCGAAGCTAATTCTGAAGCAATTCTTTGTCTTTCATTGGCGGCAGCTTCTTTTGATCTTCTTACCTCCTCAGCTTCTTGTTGTTTTATCTGGGAGATATTTTCAGCAGCATTCTTCTTTGCCTCAGCTATTTCAGTAGCGGATTGTTGTTTGGCTAACTCTGTTTTTTGCTTCGCATCAGAAATTGCCAATGCAGCTTTTTCCTGAGCAGCTAATGCTTCTTTATTGGCTTTTTCCCTTGCATTTACTACTTCCTCGGCTGACATGTTTTTTATTTCTTCCTCTCGTTTTCTGGCATCCTCAATGGCCTGTGCAGCTTCTTTTTGAATTTGGGCAATTCGGTCTTCAGCCGTTTGTTGTGCCGATGAAATTTCGGAGGCATATTGTTGTTTGGCTTCAGCTGCTTTTTTAACAGCTTCTTCTACTTCCCCAGTAGCTACGCTTTGGGCTTTTTGAATTTCCTGTTGTGCCTTTTCCTTAGCGGCTACAATTTCTTGAGCAGTTTGTTTTTTGATATTTTCCTCATTGGTTTTTGCTTCCTCAATGGCTATGCGGACTTCCTCCTGAATTTTTGCAATTTCATCTTCAGCACGTTTTTTGGCGGCAGCTACCTCGTCTGCAATTCTTTGTTTTTCTTTTTCTGCATTCTCCCTGGCTGCCGATATTGCAGCTGCTTCTTCCTGGTTTATTTTGGCAATTTCTTCAGCTGCCTTTTGCTTCGCTGCTGCAATTTCTTTTGCTGCATCCTCTTTTTCCTTTTCGGCAGCTGCTTTTGCTTGTGCTACTTCTTGTGCCGAAGCTTCGCGGGTGGCTGCGATTTCTTGATTGGCCTTTTGTTTCTCAGTCGCTACTTGCTGATTAAATTGATTGATTTGCTCAGCGGCTCGTTTTTTGGCGTTTGCAATGTCCAATGCAGCTGCTTCCTTTTCTTTTGCATTATTTTCACGAATTTCAGCCATTTGAGAGGCACTGGTTTCCTTCAGCAAGGTCATTTCCTCAGCAGCTTTTCTCTTGGCTTCTGCCATATCAAATGCTATTTTTTCTTTTTCCACGACAGCCTGTTCTCTAAGCTTAGCGATTTCTGCCGCATTTTCTTCCTGGACGGTTAAAATTTGCTCTGCTGCTGTTTTTTTACTTTCAACCACCTCTTCAGCAGTTCTATTTTGTTCCAATTTAGCTTTTTCTCTGGCCTGGGCCACCATTGAAGCAGTCTCTTCTCTAATTTTGTCAATCTCGGAGGAGGAGTTTTCTCGCGCTGAGGCGATTTCATCAGCATACTCCAATTTGGTCATCTCCATATTCTTCTTCAACTCCTGAATCTCTTTTGCTGCTTGTTCTCTTGCCTGTGCAACCTGTTCAGCTGATTCTAACTTGGCATCCTGAATTTCTTTTGCTGCCCTGGTCTTGGCTTCCACAACATTGGCATTGATCTTTTCAATTTCCGATTGAGCCTTTTCTTTTGCGTCAACAACTGATTGGGCCACACCTTTTTGAGAATTATCAATCTCCGCCTGGGATCTTTTTCTGGCTTCCAATACTTCTTGAGCATATTTGGCCTTTTGTTCTTCAGCCTGCTGTCGGGAAGCAGAAACTTCTTCAGCCAATTGTTGCTTTACTTTGTTGGCTTTTTCTCTCTCAGCCTCAATTTCAGCCTTGAGTTTATCTTTTGTCGCTTGTAATTGAGCCTGCAATCTTACAACTTCCTCATTGTTTTGAGATTTAATTTCCTCCGGTTTGGTTTTCCAAACCTTGTCATCTGAACCTGAATTCGCTTTTGGAGGAGTAGATGGCCTTGAACCCACTGTACTTCCGGTTAATGGAGTATCTGTAACCAGGTTTTTATTCAATCGCTCAAAAAAGCAACTGGACATTTTTCGAAATTCAGCCTGACGGTTAGAGTTAACCGTAAACTTTCTCATTTCATTGCTAATGTTGTTCTTGATATATATGGTACTAATGGTCGTTTTTGCAAACCAATTGACTGCGGCAAGATCCAATTGAAGAACGTTTTGATGTACAGGTGTTCCAGCCTGGCGAATCATTTCTCCCATTTCAATAAAACGGTAACTTTTTCTGTTTCCGCCATAATCCATAAAAATGATTTCATCATCCAAATTGAATAATACTCCAGCTTTGGAAAAAACTTTTGCCAAAATTCCTTTATCATCATTCAACAATTGAATTGAATAAGTATAGTTTCCTCTCACCACCATTGTTTGAGGATAAGTCCTTAAAATATGCGTTCCACTAATCGTTTTATCTTCCTCAATAATGGTAGCACAATTTTGGGCATCAATGTCTATTCCAACAAAGCTTATAGCCAGAATAATAAAAATGTATATGTGATCTTTCATACGGATGGATTTTAATCAACCAAGATAGTCATTTTGACTTGTTTACAAAACGAATGAATACTAAAAGTGCGGTTTTAAAAGATACTTAACTAAAAGACAAGAAAAATGACCTAAGTGATTTCTCGGTAAGAGTATGTATAAAAATTTTACAAACTGATAATCAGAAATTTAAGATTCAGGTGAAAAATCAAAGAGGGAATTTATCATTATTAATGACCGATTTGATTTGAAACCAGGTTCTTAAAGTGTTGGTTATCAGGCAGGAAAAATTTAAACATGCTCTAAAATTTATATATACAAATTATCTTTTTGTCGCTAAGAGAAACAAGACCGCCATTCTGATCGCTACCCCGTTTTCGACTTGTTGTAAAATAATTGAATGTTCTGAATCTGCTACATCGCTAGTTATTTCAACTCCACGATTTATTGGTCCTGGATGCATGATAACTATCTCTTTATCAAGATTATCTAATAGCTTTTTATTTATTCCAAAATATTGTGAATACTCCCTAAGTGTAGGGAAATATTTGATGTCTTGTCTTTCCAATTGTATTCTCAAAACATTGGCAACATCGCACCATTCCAGCGTTTCTTGAACATTAAACGAAACACCTACTCCAAGCTTGTCAATGTGCTTGGGTATTAGTGTTGGTGGTCCACAAACTTTAACATTTGCCCCTAATTTTTGAAGGCAAAAGATATTGCTCAATGCTACTCTGGAGTGCATGATGTCTCCAAAAATGGCAATGTTTTTATTTTCCAAATCTCCCAATTGCTCTCTCATGGAAAAAGCATCCAATAATCCTTGTGTAGGATGTTCATGTGTACCATCTCCTGCATTAATAACATTGGCATCTATTTGCCGAGATAAATATTTTGGTGCTCCTGGAGCAGGGTGCCGCATCACCACCATATCTACTTTCATCGAAAGTATATTATTAACCGTGTCTAATAGGGTTTCACCCTTTTTTACAGAGGAGGAGGAGGCACTAAAATTAACAACATCTGCAGAAAGCCTTTTTTCCGCCAACTCGAAGGAAATTCTGGTTCTGGTTGAGTTCTCAAAAAATAAATTCGCTACCGTAATATCTCTTAGTGAAGGAACTTTTTTGATGGGGCGGTTTATAACTTCCTTAAAATTTTCAGCAGTTTCAAAAATCAAATTGATGTCTGCTGCTGTCAAATCCTTGATACCAATAACATGTTTCGTACTAAGTTCCGCCATATGGGATTTTACGTATTTCGAATAATTAATTACGATTCCTGTTTCTCTGAAAAAATCAAAACTTTATCCTCTCCATCTGTTTCCTTCCATTCTACCTTGACATATGCTTCATCCAGTGCATCTACTACAAATCCGGTATAATCACATTTAATCGGCAAATGCCTGTTGAACCTTCGATCAATCAAAGACAATAATTCAACTTGTTTGGGTCTGCCATAATGTTGTAATGCTGTCATTGCTGCTTGTACAGTCCGTCCAGTATAGAGGACGTCATCTATCAAAATAACATTTTTATCATCTACGAGAAAATCCATGTCGGTGACATTGGCTTTCAATGGCTTGGTTCGAATTCGGTAATCATCACGATAGAATGTGATGTCTAGTTTGCCATAGTCAATACTGGGGATATTTAGGATGGACAACAGCCTTTGGTGTATGCGATCAGAGACAAAAATGCCACGAGGCTGTATACCAATAAGACAGGTGTTTTCAAACAAATCGTAATTTTCGATGAGTTGATGACAAAGACGATCGATGGTCAGCTCAAAACGTGCTTGGTTTAATATGACTCGGCCATGGTTCATGTGGCGGCAAAGTTAATTCATTCCTTATTATTGCGTTGGAATTGTGGAAAAATAATTGATGTTATATAAGTTAATTTTTTTTACCCTTTCAGCCCTTAATAGGGAATAATTGAAAAGTATCAAAAATCGGAATGAGTTTTATGAAATCATATCGAATCCATGGGGCATCTCCTTTCATAAGTATCCTCCTTCATGGTGGTCCAGGAGCAATTGGTGATTTAAATCCTGTTGCTTTAGAACTTTCTAAAAAATATGGAGTAATTGAATTCATCCAGACAAAAACAAGCATGTCAGATTTAATTGAAGACATCAGAGATATTTTGGATCACCTTTGTAAAGCTCCTGTTGTTGTTTTTGGCCACTCCTGGGGGGCTTGGCTGGCCTGTTTGTTTTGTGAAAAGTACCCTCAATTTGTTTCTAAATTAATTTTGGTCGGTACACCCCCTTTTGAAGAAGCAGTGAGCAATGAAATTATGAATGAGCGAATAAGCCGGCTAACAAAAAAAGAGCAAAATGAAATCTTCCAATATTTTGAAATCATGCAGGAAATAGGAATGAAAAAAGGAGAAAAACTAAATCGATTTCTGGAATTGATTACAAAAGCGGATTCCTATGCTCCGATCGCTTCCCAACCTGAACTATTAAATTTTGAACCTTCATTGTCAGAAACCACATGGAATGAATCCTGGGAAATGCGCAATTCTGGCAAATTGATGGAAGTTTTTGAAAAAATAAATTGCCCTGTAGTTGTCATTCATGGTGATTACGATCCACATCCAATTAAAGGTGTAAAAGACCCATGTTCAAGATTATTGGAAGATTTTATGTTTTATGAATTGGAAAAATGTGGTCATTCTCCGTGGAGAGAACGTTTTGCAAGAGATAGGTTTTTTGAGATTCTTGCAAATGAGCTTTTGGTCTGATTAAACTCTTCTTTAATTTGATTTTGGAACCCATTTTAACCAAATATGCAAGTAAATTTACTTTACACTACATCAAAAAGGTAACATTCTACTCAACAAATCAAATTAAGTACACAGAGGAGTCCTAAAATATTTTCCTAATTTAAAGTTGTTTTAGTCCATCCTAAAGTGAATTCTGCTATGAAAAATGCCTGCCTATTAAGTCTTGCCTTAGTTTTTTTTAATATCAATTTATTGTGTCAACCTTTAACTACTTCCTTAAACAACACCTATGCAGTAGTTGTGGGGATTTCCGATTACCAACATCTTCCCGACCTTCGATTCGCAGATAAAGACGCTTTGGCATTTGCAGAATGGTTACAATCTTCAGCAGGGGGTAATTTACCAAAAGAACAAATCCAAATCCTGCTAAATGAGGAAGCAACGGGAGGCAGTGTCAACATGGCGATGTATTGGTTGCTTGAAAAATGCCAATCTGGTGATCAGGCAGTAATTTACTTTTCTGGACATGGTGATATTGAACAGAAATTAGTGGATCAATTGGGGTTTTTGCTTTGTTGGGACGCTATGAATTTTATGTACATGGCAGGCAACAATCTACAAGTATCTAATCTTCAATCGGTTGTCAATACATTGACTACATCAAATAAAGCCGAGGTTTTGCTCATTACGGATGCTTGTCGGGCAGGGAAGCTCGCGGGTACTCCAATAGGAGGGACTGGAATTACAACGGCGAATATTGCTCAGGTTCAGAATGCAATTAAAATCCTTTCCTGTCAATCCAACGAATTTAGCCTGGAAGGCATACAATGGGGAGGTGGAAGAGGTGCATTTTCCTACCATTTAGTCGAGGGATTATACGGTTTGGCTGATCACGACAAGGACTTAAAGATAAAACTCAAAGAAATTGACCGTTATCTGGAAGATCAAGTGCCCCAGGAAACAGCTCCACAAACCCAAAATCCAATTGCTATGGGAAATAAGGAAGCCTTACTGGCTATGGTGGATCAAGGCTTACTAGCTCAAAAATTAGAAGAAAAAAAACAACAACTTCAGCCTTTTTCTCCCGGGGCAAAGCGGGGAATGGAAGAATTGATCTTTGCGCATGCAGATTCTTCAATCCAGGAAATTTACAATGCTTTTTTAGCAGCCATCGACTCTGATCATCTGATGTTCCCAGAAGCGGGTAGTGCCAATGCTCTATATGAGGTTTTAATAAAAGAGTCTGGCATCAAAGAAATGCATGGTTTTCTGATTCGCAGTTTCGTAGCAGCCTTGATGGACGATGCTCAACAGGCTATCAATGACTATTTGGAATCTGATTCCACAGAATTGGCTCACAGGTTTAATAATGACGCTAAGTACAAACTATACCCTGATTACCTCGAACGGGCTACTGAATTATTAGGAAAAGAGCATTATATGTACAAACCTTTGAAATCCAAACAATCCTATTTCCAGGGTTTGGTATGGAGATTGGAGGCAGATCAAATTAATGACGATTCTTTATATTCTCTGGCACTTGAGCAACAGATAAAAACTCAATCACTGGCTGATTGGGTTCCCTATAGTTATTTGGAAGCTGGCATGATTTACAAAAGGAGAGGAGATTTCGATACTGCCAAAAAGTATTTTCTAAAAGCTAGTGACCAGGCTCCAAACTGGGCAATTCCTTATGCCGGACTATCAGATGCATTGAATATGCTTTACATGCACCTACCTGCTGTAAAATACGCCGAGAAAGCCATAAAATTGGATTCGAATAATTACTGGGTATACGAAACATTAATTGACCTTTATTTTTACCTTGATAATATAGACAAAGGAGAAAAATACCTGAACAAAGCACTGGAAATTTGGAAGGAATATATTCCTGCTCTCGTCGTTTCAGGATGGGTTCAGTTAAAAAAGGGAAACGAGGAAAAAGCTGAACAGTTTTTTGAAAAAGCTATCCAAATTCTTCCCAAAAGGAGCTATACCTATCAAAGAATTGGAGAATTTTATCGACGTGAAGGATATCCCTATAAAGCTATTCCTTTGAATGATAAAGTAGTTGAGCTAAATCCTGAAAATATTAAAATATTGATACAGGCTCACTCCTTTTATAAGAATCTTGGAGAACATGAAAAGGCAGACCAACTCATTCAAAAAATAATTTCAATCCAATTACAAACTTTATCAGATAGAATTGCTCTTGGATTTTTCTTTTATCATTTAAATAAAAAGGAGGAAGCTAAAAACGAATTTAAAAAAATCCTCACCATACAGCAAAATCATATTCTAGCTTTAGAATCTTTGGCATATATGTATTACACCCAGGACAGTTTGGATAAATCAGAGGAATACAACCAAATGGCACTTACTCATCACCCAAATTTTTTGGATGCCATAAAAAATGCAGCGCTTATAGCCCTCAAAAGAGGAAATCTCCAAACAGCCGAAATTCAGTTAGAAAAAATCATTGAATTAAACCCAAACTACAAATGGAGCTATATCCGCCTACAATTAGCGAAAGTTTATCACCAAACTGGACAATTCAAAGAAAGAGATGATATCCTTAAAAGTGGTATGAAACTCTATCCAAAAAATACTCACTATTTAAGGCACGTAGGTAATTATTATGGACAAATAAAAGAGCCACAAAAGGCTTTGGAGATATTTCAAAAAGCAATAAAATTGAAACCAGACGACCCAGGTAATGATTACAATATTTGTTGTGCCTTTGCACTAGTAAATGACAAAGACACAGCACTAGACTGGTTTGAAAAAGCCCTTGAAAAAGGATTTAATGACCATACCAAAATACAAAAAGACACAGACCTCGATAATATCAGAGATACTAAACGATTCAAAAAACTAGTGAGAAAATATTTAGCTGAAGGTTCAAAAAATAAAACACAAAAATGAGTTAGACCTTAAACTTAAATACTTTGTAATCTAAATATCTTAAAGCTGAATGCGAGTGGTCGGGTTTTGTAACCCGACATGCTGGGGGCTAAACGAAAACTGATTGTGGAATCTTCAGTTGAAAAACGTTGGATTGCAAAATCCAACTGCCCAGTATCTAATTTAATTAACTTAGGTATTAAACTTAAACTTCTCAATTCCCCCTCATCCAAAATTCTCTATCCTTTCTTTCCTGTTGCTGAATCTGCTTTCCAGTACTAAAGTTCCTAAAATTATAGGTAAAAGTCAGCATTGCATATCGTTGAAGCACCATTGACCGCAAATCCTCAATATAAATTTCAGTTACGTTTCTCCGGATACTTTGATTCTGTTCCAAAATGTCAAATACAGAGAGGGTTATTTCACCCCTTTCATTTTTGAAAAGCTTTTTGCCTATTCCGGCAGTCCACAGGAAGAAACTTTCATCAAATCCATCGGCAAGACCTGTATAAAATTGATGGGTTACATTGGTTCGGAAAATGATTCCACCAGGGACAATCCAATTAAACTTTAGTCTTGAGTTTTGAAATAAGTATTTATCATTCAGCTGTTCTTGTATGGTATTACTGGCAATATTGTAATTGGAACGGGTTGATAAGGTGAAATCAACATTTTCACTGATATTGCTGCTAAATGTCACTCCCAGGGAGAGGGTTTTATTTTTTGAGTGGTTGACTTCATCATTTATTTGTCCTGGAGTTTTAGAATAATTGGCACTTATGTCCAGGTTCAGGTTGGTTTTTAAACTTCCCAATGGAACGCCGTAGGTTGAATAAACCCTTGCATTCCAATAACCGCCCAAATTTACAGGTCTGGTAAGTTGAGTACCAGGTCCTAATTCAATTTCGTCAAAAATTGGGTCATCGGTCTCTGCGAAATAAGTTGCATTAGTGATGTAATCGTCTGAATAAGAACCACTTAGCATAAAGTAAAAGATGGTCGCTCTTGAAGTATTGGTTTTGGAGTATCTTGCATTAAATCGATGACTAAAAGATTGATCCAAATTCGGATTACCTATGGAAAGTTGTACAGGATTGCTGTTGTCCAGCACATTTTGCAACTGTTCTACTGATGGCGCATTGGTTCTGGCTGAATAAAATACTCTTAGATTTTCTTGTCGGGAAATGTTGTACCTAAACATCACAAATGGCAGTACATTAAAGTAATCCCTGGTTACAAGGTTGGTTAATGGAAAGGTTTCATCACTTTTTATACTAGACCATTGCAAATTAGCCCTTGCCATGATAAATAAATCTCTTCCTTTCCGAAAATTATAACCCGTTCCAACCCTATGGTTTTGATAAACATTTTCAAAAACATTTGATAATTCCACATTCAAATTATTGTAATCCTGGAGGGATTCTACAAAATCAAATGTTTGTCTATCAGAGTTATCCTCAGTTTGTGAAAATCTATAGGAAAGCATGACCATGCCAGATTCTCCTACAGGTTCAGTATAGGACAAATTTGAGGAAAGGGTCCATCCCTGGATATCCAATAGGGATAATTGATTGAGGGTATCTGAACCTGGCGCACCACCAAAAAAGAGATCTTCAGAATTTAAGTAACTATCACCTGCTTTATCGTTGTATCGTTGAGATAGATTTAGTGATAAAGTCCTACTTTTCTTTTTGAATTTATGTCTGAAAGTCAAGGAGTTTGAAAAGTCTATTCCATTGAGGTCTGAACGATATTGATTATCAGTTTGATTCAATAAATCATTACCGAGGAAAGTTTTTCCCAGTGTGTTGGAAATACCATTATTGTCCTGAAAGCTCAAACGAGGTCGAATAATGAGAGAATTTGCGGAATCAATTTCATAGTTGATTCTAAAATTCAAACGATGATTGAAGTTGTCAGTAAAGCTAGCGTTGTCTTCATTATAGACTTCACCTGCCATTTCTCTATCAAAAAATTCTGTACTTGAAACATCCTGCGCTGTATTTTCAGTCATATTGAAAAAATAGCTACCACTGATATCAAATTTCTTTCCCCATTTGTCGGAATAATTTATACCCAAGGCATTGGTTGTGGCTATACCTCCCTGCTGGCTCACTAAAAAGTCACGCGTCGAACCTCCACCTCCTCCACGGTCTCCACCTCGGCTACGGCCACTACTTCCTCGGGCTCCGCCACCTCTTCCTCTCCTGCCACCTGAACCAACAACTCCCAATAAATCTTCAGTTGAGAAATTTTGTATGTTGATGTTATTCGTCATCCCTATAATAGAAATCCTTCGGTTGCCATCAAACATACTGGCATTTCCGCCACCCTGATATTTATCATCATAACCATAACCTGCATATATTTTCCCAAATTGCCCATTTCGCATATTGGGGCGGGTGATGATGTTGATGGTTTTGGTAGTTTCACCATCCTGAAAACCAGTGAAATTGGCTTGATCACTGCTTTGGTCAAAAACCTGTATTTTTTCGACTACCTCTGCTGGTAGGTTTCTCAGGGCAGCAGTAGGGTCATTCCCAAAAAAGGGGCGACCATCCACCAAAACTTCTTTTACATCTTCTCCCTGAGCCTGTACTTTTCCATTTTCAACCACCACACCAGGCATTTTCTCTACCAATTCTTCAGCACTTGCATCCTTCATAACTTTAAAGGCATCTGCATTGTATTGAGTGGTATCTCCTTTTTGTTCAGCAAGTGGAATTTTTGCTTTAATTTCTACCTCGCCCAAAATGACACCTTCAGAAAGAGCAATATTTCCCAAATCAATATTTTCTGAGGTAAATGTAATTTCTCTTTCGATATCCTCGTAGCCAATAAAAGAAATCCTGATTTTATATCCGCCTTTTGAAATGCCCTCTATTTTAAACTTCCCGGATTGATCAGTAGCTCCATTTTTGTATGCTTCACCCCAGGGATGGCTTATTGAAATATGGGCACCTGGCAGCGGCTTATTATCTTGATTATCGAGGACTTTTCCAGAAACACTGAAATTTTGAGCTGTCAGTTGGAAGGAACAAAATAGCAATACAGCTAGTAGAGATTTTTTCATAATTGAGTGATTGGGTAGGAGGAAACATTATTTCAACTCCTCCTACAAAAATGGTCAAAAAGGTTAGACAATCTAATTAGGTCTTTTTTTCCCCATCACCCTCAGTTTTTTTTCCACGTTCGCCACCTCTTTGCCCACCACGTTGTCTTCTGGCTCTTCGTTCCTCTTCCATTTCCTGGAATTTTTCATACTGGTCTGTTGTCAGATACGTTTTTAATTCTTCGTGTTGTTCATCATATATGCCTCTCATTGATTCACGCATTGCTCGTCTGTCTTCATCAGAAGCTACATTTTTGCGTGCTTCCTCCATTTTTTTTCCATACTTAATGAACACTTCTTTAACTTTTTCAGCCTGAGCTTCAGATAAGGAAAGGTCTGTTGTTAATCTTTCGGTTTGCCTTTCAGCTCTTTCTTCAGGTGAACCGCCCCAACCCCCTCGCTGAGCGCTTAAAAAATTGAAAGTCAGAAAAAGTAGTGCAACTAATAATATTGAATTTTTCATATCTAAGAATTTTGTTTCGGAATAAAGGTATTACGAATTATGTTTTTTATAAAATGATTTGGTTTTTTGGCGGACATCTATTTAAATTTTAAGTTGTTTTTGCTTTAAAGCTTTGATAAACCAAAAAAGCCGAACAAAAAATGTTCGGCTTAGTTTTTATACCCGGTTTTTCAAAATCTGGATTATTCGTCTGAACAACTTTCTCTTAATTCTTTTAGCTCCTCAATGCTATTCACCGTTACGATGCTTCCATCCTCCATCACTACATCAATTGGGAAAACCAAAGTTGGACGCTCATCTGAACCAGGATTGGCTTGTTTCCATTCTCGAATCAATGTTTTCAATTCTTTTCTATCAGCTGCCTCGGCCGTTGTTCCGTCAGGATATTCTATTGAAACAGGGAAAACCAGATTGAAACAAGGCTTACATTTGAAACGGTGTCCTTTTTTGCCGTGTTTTCCAAATTTTCCACCACCACATTCTATTTTTAATGCTCTCAATTCATCCGAATCATTAACGGTGATGACTTCACCCTCTTCAGAAATAACCTCAATGGGAAATACAAATGATGGTCTGCCTTCTATATCAGGATTGGCTTCTTTCCAAGCCTGAACCTCGGCTCGTAATTCGTCGTAATCGTTGACCTCAACAGTTGTCGCATCTGGAAATTCAACAGAGACTGGAAAAACCAGCTCATAACAACCATAATTTCCAATATTACCACTTTCCTGCAATGTGTACAGAGACTCATCTACAAAATCGAAAACACCATTTGAGGTAGAAAGGGTCTCTTTTGAACAAGAAGCAATCATCAATCCGATTGCAAATAGACCTAGCATTGAAACTTTAAACATTTGTTTCATCATGATTTAATAATTTTTAGGTTAGAAATAATCAGCATGTGTGAGTGTGTGAACATTATCTTATAAAGGGGTTCCCACAAGCTTTCACATTTTGATTGTTAGAAGAATTTAATACGCAAAGCGAAAAGGGTAATAATCTTGTGCTATAGACAATAGATTTAGAGCTTGTTTAAAATTTTTACGAACTGTGCCAAAGGTATCCCTTCGGGAAGAATCAATAACTTATGGTTCTGGAGGAAAATCAGGGCAGGAATTTATCGGGATAAATGACTGAGCTGATTTGAAGCCAGGTTCATAAGATGTTGGTTTTTCCCACCGGGATGCCTGTGGCACAGGAAGAAAAAAATTAAACAAGTTCTTAGTTACAATTGGGTGAATTTTTTAAAAATAAGCAAGAGAAGGTTGGGAATGCTTCTCTTGCATTCTATAAAAGTCACGCGCTCTAATTTTAAAAATATGTTTGTTGCTTTTTCAGCTTCAAAGGTGTTCCTAATTTCTCAAACGTCCTTGATTTTTGAAACTGTAACCTGATATGTTTTGCGAATATTGGAGGTTTTGATACATAAGGCGCAGGAAGGTTTAAAATGGTTGCATATTAATTTTAAATTTTTTCAAAAATCATTTGATAATTATCTTTTGAACATAAGTCCAATCCTCTCCAACTAATTGAATCCAATAAATGCCCGGGGAGAAATTTGAGGTCTTGATTTTTGACCTTTCTGTTCCTAAGTTTCTGAAAACCAATCCGTTATTTGAGAATATATTTGTTGAAAATTCCTGAGCTGAATTTTCAAGTTTGATGAACAACATATCCCTAACTGGATTTGGAAAAATATTTATTGCTGGAATATTTCCACGTGAAAAAACTGCATCGGGCATCAATAAAACCGTCTTTTCGAGTGTACTGCCACAACTAAAACTGGTTACAGTTAAGGTCACTTGATAGGAATCATGCACGTTATAGGTATGCTCTGGATTTTCTTCATTGGAAAAATTACCATCCCCAAAATCCCAAAGAAATTCCAATCCTCCTATTGAAGTATTTTGAAAAGAAACCATCAAATCATTTATTTCAAATTCAAAATCAGCGTCTGGGAATACCTCGACGTGAATATAATCCTCTTTTTCTAATTCAATTTCCCCAGCTTGGTTCATTACCCACAATGAAACTGGAAAAATTCCAGGGTTAAGATACCCAATGGTTGGATTTTGTTCAGTAGAACTGTTTGGTAAACCACCTGGAAAAGACCATTGCCAATTTGTAATGCCATTTCCAATGGATAAATCGGAAAATTGGACTGTTATTGGAGCACATCCTTCTACCATATCCGCTTCAAAATCAGGACTTGGAGGAACAAAAAGAGAAATATTTTGGCTGAGGGTATCGCTCCCACAGGAACTATAGATGTAAAGTATAACCAGATAATTATCCTCAGAATCATAGTCATGAATAGGGGAGAGGTCATTTGAAAAGTTTCCGTCTCCAAAATCCCAAAAGACTGAGTCAAAATTTGTAGAAAGGTTTGAATAGGTAACTTCCAAACCATCAAAAGATGTAACAAAATCAGCTAGAGGAGCAGATTGAACATGGAGCGTAACGGTTTCCGAATTCAAAGAATCACAATTATTTGACATTACACATTGGAGTTGTGCATTGTTTAAGTCAAGGCCCAAATTTGAAAACACCAATACTGAGGAGTCTGCCCCAGAGATACTGTTTCCGTTTTCGAGATCCTCGAAGCCCATTCCCGTATCTATTTGCCATTGATACTGTAAAAAATTGCCATTTGCCAAAATTTCAAAAACTGCCATTTCATCCACACATTTCGATTGATTTACAGGCTGTTGTATAATTTCAGTTGCAATGACTTCGATAGTACCCATTGGGATGGGATCTGAGAAACTTGCTTCTGTTCCCTCACCTCCTGAGGTAGCACCGTTTGAAGGACCAGTGCATTGAGATGCGATTATCAGGTTTTCTCCGGCTGCACCTCCAGAGGTGATGTAGTTTTGAAGATTGAGATTTGAAGCGTATCTAATGGCACCACCACCACCTCCTCCTCCCGGACCATAACACCTGTCATCATCGCTTGAAATATTTCCACCATTTCCTCCTTTTGCAGAAATCATCACTCCACCTTCCAAATCCTCTGCCATTAATAATACTGAGCCACCTGCTCCTCCACCGCCGGCTCCATCACCAAAATTTAAAACCGGCGTTTCTCCATTTGCCAGAATTGATTGATTATTACCAACAATTTTTTTTGCTATAATTAAAATGATTCCTGCTCCATTGCTCCCTGATGTTCCAAAACCTGAATTGTCGTTATGCCCTGAGCCACCTCCACCCCCCAAAAAAAATCTATTGTTCAAACTATTTAATGCAAGACCTCCAGAACCTGGAAACAAACCATTGCAACTTAATAGGGAAGTCGTCTGTTCTCCTCCCAGACCGCCAGAACCAAAATTTGATCCACCACCACCTCCTGTATTGTGGTCATTTCCGCCACCGCCTCCATTGGCTTGTTTGCCACGACCATTCTCTTTTCCTTGGATAAAATTGGCGATTCCTTCACCTTTTGGAGCCCCTCGCCAGTTGCCGGTATCATAAAAGTAATTATTGGAAAAGGTGAGAAAGTTACAATCACTGGTAATTGGAGCTTTTTGCCCTCCACGAAAACCCAAACCAGATACTGATATGGTATCCTCCAGTGTTAATGTTTGTTCTACCTCAAATGCCAAAACGCCCCCGGTTGCTCCATTCCATTCTTCTGCAGTCAATAAGTCTACTACAGTAGCTTGCTCAAACCTGGGAAAAGAAATCAGCTGAACCAAACCTTCTATTTGATATTCATTCAACAGCAAATGTTTTAGAAAAATATCATTGCCTTGAATGTCTATAATTTCTCCTATTTCAAACAGACCAGTACTTTGAATGTCAAGGATGTCACCAAAGGAACTATTATTGGATTCGTCAATAATTGCACCCTTCATTTGGATGATCAAAATCCGGTCTTCTATTTGAAAGTTTGAAGAACTTTGTACTTTGATTTTACTTTCGCAATAGGAAATATCTTTTATTGGAGTGTAATGATTTATGATGCCAGACAATTGGGTTTGGGAATCAAGATTAATTGTATTCAAAAAGATAAGGAATAACAATATTTTTATTTTCACAGTGTTATATTTTTGAAATAGGCTTACCATAAAAGAAAAAGATCAAATGTTTCCAACTCCAAAAAGTATGAAAAATAGCCTTGTTCTGCTTTTTATCATTTCTTTTTCTCTCTTCTCAATTAATAGTGGAAATAGTCAAAATTCCGAAGATCATGAAATCCTTTTGAGGTTTCCCCATTATTATAAAAAAAACAATCAAAAATATCCTATTCTTTTTTCCCAAAAAAAATTAAAAAAAGAATTGTTCAAAAGCTCTAGGTCTTTACATGAATTTGAAAAATTTGAAAAACAACGGAATTTATTTTGGCTATCTTTTATGCTAGGAAGCACTTCATTAATTACCTACCATTTTATTGAGCAAGAAAATACGAATTTTAAAAATGGATTAATTGTGGGAAGTTTTATTTCCGCATCTTTTTCGCTCCACTTCGGAATAAAGTCCTATAAGAAATTAGACCAGGCTATCTGGATTCGAAATCAGGACATTTTAAAATGAAGTATGGATATTCTCACACAAAAGACCACTAATTTCTAAATTGGTTCATTTTCGAACAATCCTTTATTTCTTACCATTTTGTATATCAGCTTTCAAAAACCATTATTAGGACAATATTTTTATATGAAAATAGGATTATTGATAACCTTTCTTTGATCTTCACCTTCCAAATTTTATAATCGTCAGTTGAATCAGATTTTTGATGACAAAAAATTTATTTTTTATTTTAATAGCCTTTTCAACTATGTCCCTGGATGGTCAAACTGTGGGGATTTTTAATAATGATTCCCTTTCATTAAATGGCTATACTTTATTCCCTCCTGCCAATAATGAAATGACCTATTTAATCGATAATTGCGGTTTTACCATTAATTCCTGGCAAAGTCAATTTGATCCGGGAATGTCTGCATATCTGTTAGAGAATGGGAATATGCTTCGTGCTGCAAGAATTAACAGCAATTTTAATTCTGGAGGTACTGGCGGACGAATTGAGTTATTTGATTGGGAAGGAGAAATCATCTGGGCATATAATTATAGTTCCCTAACGTATCATCAACATCACGACATTGAGCCATTACCCAATGGGAACATTTTGATTTTAGCATGGGATAGAAAAACGCTGAATGAAGCCATTGAAGCAGGGAGAGATCCCAACACTATGACTGGGAACAGCCTTTGGTCAGAAAAAGTGGTCGAAATTGAAAAGATTGGAGATTCTGAGATGAATGTGGTTTGGCAGTGGTTTTTATGGGATCATTTGGTACAAGATTTTAACGATACACTCCCAAATTATGGGGCTGTAGCTGATCATCCTGAATTAATCAACTTGAATTTTGTAGAAGGAGGTACCAATGCTGATTGGATTCATGCCAATGCAATTGATTATAATCCTGAGTTGGATCAAATAATAATAAGTAGTAGAAATTTCAATGAGTTTTGGGTAATCGACCATAGTACCACCACATCAGAAGCTGCTGGTCATTTTGGAGGAAATTCGGGAAAAGGAGGAGACATTTTGTACCGATGGGGAAATCCACAAACCTATGACAGAGGGACTAATGATAGTCGACAATTATTTTCCCAACACGATGTCCATTGGATAGAAGCTGGTAAACCAGATGCTGGAAAAATTATGGTTTTTAACAACGGACAAGGGAGACCAGGACCTGATTTTTCGTCAATAGATGTAATTGATCCTCCAATTGAAAATGATGGAAACTATGCAATTGAAGGAATGAATCCATTTGGACCAACCGATTTATTTTGGACTTATTTTTCTGACCCATTAAGCGATTTCTTTTCATCCAGGATTTCAGGAGCACAACGGCTAATAAATGGGAATACACTTATTTGCGAGGGGAGGGGAGGTCATTTTTTTGAAATTACAGATGACGGACAAATAGTCTGGGAATACGTTAGCCCGGTTGATAACTTTGGACCTGTTTCGCAAGGTGACAATCCTAACGCCAATGATGTTTTTCGAGCAACTCGGTACGGGATTGACTATACAGCATTTGAAGGGAAAGATTTAAGTCCTGGTTTGCCAATTGAATTTAACCCAATGGTTAATGATTGTACCATATTTGGAGCGCCTGTTTCTAGTTTCGAAGTATCCAAATTGTATGGAGTGCAAGCGCTAAATACCCTCGTTGAAAATGAATTGTGGGTTGAAAATTTAACTGGTGAATCTATTTCAATAGAAGTAAGCGACCTGACAAGACGAATTGTTTTTAAGGGGGAATCCAAAAATGAATTGACTAACTTTGACTCGCGGAGTTGGCCAAATGGAATGCTGGTGATACAGTTTATCAATAAGTCCAACAACCAAAGTTATATTCAAAAGCTAATTCGATTATAAGTACCAAATCAATTTTATCTACAACTAATTTTGGTTTGTTTTTCCTCTCACTTTCCCGAATCAAGTTCGGGACAAGCTGTTGAAAATACTCGTCAGGACTAAGGCTATGCTTGCGTTTTTCGCCTCGTTAGAGAAAAAAAGAATTCCAAAATTTTACTTATACATAAATATTAATTGGTGCTTAGCAAATAATTTTAATCATAAAAATAAAAGGTATGATAAGAAATTTACTCACTTGCTGTTTCATTTTTTGCATTTTCAATTTCTACAGTAATGCCCAAAATACGGTTGGGCTATTGTCTTATAAACCCGCACAGGTTTTTGATGGTTACAATTTGATCTATCCACACAATCAAAGCAATGTTTATTTGCTAGACAATTGCGGTGAAATTGTGCACGTTTGGGAAGATACCACCAATTCCAGACCGGGAAATACTGCCTATTTACTGGAAGATGGAAGATTGGTCAAAACCAAACGTCCACCTTCTGTAGCAGGAAATCCAATTTGGGCTGGTGGTGGAGGTGCAACTGTCGAAATACGGGATTGGGACAATAATTTGGAGTGGAGCTTTACACTAAATGATTCATTGTTCAGGCTTCATCACGATATTGCTGTGACAGCAGAAGGAACCATAATTATGATTGCCTGGGAGCTAAAGACCGAGGCAGAAGCTTTGCAAGCTGGCAGAGATACTGCTACCACTGATCAGGACAAATTATGGCCAGATTTCATTCTTGAGGTAGATCCGGTAACTGATCAAATTATTTGGGAGTGGCATGCCTGGGACCACCTCATACAGGACTTCAATCCGAATGCGGATAATTATGGCGTTGTAGAAGACCACCCTGAACTCATCGACATTAATTATGACAACAACAATGGACATCCAGATTGGCATCATTCAAATGCAATCGATTACAATGATGAATTGAAGCAAATCATACTTAGTGTTCCATATTTCCACGAAATTTGGATCATTGACCATACAACAACAACTGCACAAGCTGCGGGACATAACGGAGGAATGGCTGGAAAGGGAGGAGATTTGCTATATCGTTGGGGCAATCCAGCAGCATATAAATCTGGGACAGCAGATGATCAAACCTTGTTTTTTCAACATGACGCCCAATGGATTGATGACTTTTTGATTCCAACCAACCCGATGTACGGGAAGTTGGCTGTATTTAATAATCGGGTTGGAGCCAATTATTCTACAGTTAATGTCTTTACTCCGACCTGGGATATGTACGATTGGTCTTATACTTTAGATGGAGATTCATATGGACCTGATGGTTTTGATTTGACTCTTGTACATCCAGTTGATTCTTCTTTGATGCATTCAACTGGTCTATCCAGTGTTCAATTTTTACCAAATGGCAACGTTTTAATTTGTGTTGGAAGATGGGGTTATTCTTTCGAAATGACTCCAGACAACGAAATCGTTTGGGAATATAAAACCCCACTCATTGGTGGCTCACCTGCTACTCAAGGGGACACACTGTCGATCAATAATAATCTGACTTTCAGAATGAAAAGAATCCCTTCTGATTATTCAGCTTTTGAAGGAAGGGATTTGAGCCAAAAAGGATGGCTTGAGCTGGAACCCGATTCTACTTTTTGTGATAAAATACTTCCTGTGAATCAGATTATGACAGAATACTATTTGGAAATATATCCAAATCCTGCAAACAATATGATTACGATTGAATGGAAAGGAGGAATTTATGCCGAGGTGATAATTTATGATATGATTGGAAGGCAGGTTGAGTCGTTTATTGCAACAGGAGGAAGAAAATATTTGGATACTTCTGATTGGCAGAAAGGAATGTATTTTGTCCAAATCGAAGGAAGAGAAGTTCAAAAACTAATCATCTCGAGATAGGCAATACTTCTGCTTGTAAATGCTTTTAATAATTAAGCAGCAAATGTCAAATTATTAATTATTGAACTACAAACATGTATCATCCCGAATTTTGCATACAAAATTGAATGGGCAATGAAAAACCACTCAAATTATTGATAATCAATTTGTTGTCAGTTGTCGGTTAATCCAACGAACAACTGACAACCCACAACAAAAACATAATTAATAAGCGATTGGATATCAATGTTTTAAGAAATTGCCCAAAAATTCGGGATGATTTATGTTTTTTGTTGGAGATTTGCAAATTATTACTTTTTGAAATATGAAAAATAATTATTGATTTTCGCTACCTTTACAAGGTTCTATTAGCAAATTATAATAACCATGAAAAGAACACCGAAACTACGCCGGGTAGGGGGGGGCTATGTGTTTCCCTTTAAAATTCCACATAAGTTTTTTTTGCCTCTTTTAACTTCTTTTTTTATAGCCAATACCCATTCTGTATTTTCTCAATGTACAATGACATGTACCTCTGTGCAAGTATCTGTAGACCAAAATTGTATGGCCACTGTTACCTGGGATATGATCCTGGAAGGGGATCCTGATCCTGATTGCCTGGGACCTTTTTATGTTGAATTGTATGACGAGCATGGAGATTTGTTACCCAGTAGTCCTACCATTACTGAAGAATTTGTAAATAGAACAATTTCAGGTAAAGTAACAGATGATGATTCTGGTAATAATTGCTCGGCAAACATTTTAGTTGAAGATAAGTTAGCGCCTTCGGTTTCTTGTATTGATACCTTGATTACCTGTTTTGACGAAACCCATCCTGATAGTTTGGGATACCCAGAAGCTTTTGACAATTGCAATGACACATTGATCTACGAATTCAACGACAATTTCCTCTATTTTGCTTGCAATACCACTGATACCATTTTAATTATTAACCGCCTTTGGACAGTTTCAGACAGCAGTCAAAAAAGCTCAAATTGTATTCAAAAAATTTACGTTGAACGCCCAAAATTAGATTCCTTATCATTTCCTGAAAACCTGGATGATATTTCAAATCCTGCCCTTGCCTGCCCCAATCCCAATACGGATCCTTCTTTCACTGGAATGCCAAATTTTAAAGGGACACCTGTAGATAGCATTTGCTCTTTTGGAACTAATTACACAGACGTAACCGTAACCATTTGTGAAGGTTCCTATTCGGTATTTCGAGAATGGGAAATATATGATGCCTGTGATGCGGAAAGTATAACCGCAACTCAGATTATACATGTCTTCGATACATTGCCTCCTTCTTTTATTTGTCCTTCAGATATAACGGTTAATACTTCCAATCTAGATTGTACTGCAACAGTTATTCTGCCTCAGCCAGCTACCAATGATTCTTGTGGAAGTAATATCGCTCTTTCTGTTGAAGGAAGTTTTGGCATTGTAACAGGTACAACCATATACAATCTTCCTTACGGCATCTATCCTACCAATTGTATTGCTACTGATGACTGTGGCAATTCATCTAGTTGCCTTTTTCAAATTACTGTTGATGACAATGTTCCCCCTGTAGCAGTTAGCATCAACGCTCCAAATATTACCCTTTTGCCACAAGAGCCTACCTATGTAAATGCTGCAACTTTTGATGACGGGAGTTGGGACAATTGTACCGACATAACATTAGAAGTACGTAGATTGGATTCGCCAGAATGCAGTGGAGATGATAGTACTCCTTTTGAGAAACAGGTTCCTTTTTTCTGCTGTGATGTAGGACACTCAGTTCAAGTTGAATTGAAGGTGACCGACGAAGCGGAAAATGAAAGTTTTAGTTTGACCACGGCTTCTGTTTTTGACAACTTAAACCCCGGAATTATTTGTCCTGCTGATTTGACCATTGATTGCGGCGAAGATTTTTTGGATTTAACGCTAACAGGTGAGCCACAAGTTACTGACAACTGCCCCAATATAATTGTGAGTTCTTTTGACAGTACAAGTTTTAATACCTGTGGCATAGGTTTAGTTTTGCGATTTTGGCAAGTAGAAGATGCTGTAGGACGTATGGCAGAATGCACTCAAGAAATTAATGTGGATAATCTTGCCCCATTTTATATTAACGACCAGGACCCTTTTGACCCCAATGATGATATAATTTGGCCACAGAATTATTCCTCTAACACCTGTGGGGCTGGTTTGGAACCTGAATTTTTACCTCAGGAATTTGGATTTCCACAGATTTTCTCTGATTCTACTTGTAGCTTAATTGGACTTTCCTATACGGATACCTGGTTGGTGGTCACCCCAAATGCATGTGTGGAAGTCCTAAGAAATTGGAAGGTTATTGATTGGTGTCAATTCAATCAAACGACTTTTGAAGGAAGCTGGGATTATGGACAAGTTTTGCAAATTTCAACCTCTGATTTACCCCTTATCTTATCAGATTGTCAACCTTTGAATTTTTGTAGTTATGATCCAAATTGCCAAACTGGAGAGGCAAAATTGACCTTACTTGCAGAGGATGATTGTACGCCTCCTGATTTATTGGAATATACCTACCAAATAGATCTATTTGACAACGGTTCTTTTGATATCCAGGGTATGGGATCTGAAGTTGAAGGAGATTATCCACTTGGCACCCATAGAATTGTATACTCTGTTGAAGATGGTTGCAATAATAAATCGAGTTGTGGATTTAACTTCACTATTTCAGATTGCAAAAATCCTTCTGCATATTGCAAGAATTTGATAGTTGAAATCATGGATTTACCAATTCCTATGATAGACATTTCAGCTTTGGATTTTGACGATGGGAGTTTTGATAATTGCACCCATAGCAGCGATTTAAATTTTTCTTTTTCTTCAAATTCAGCAGATATAACTAAGGTTTTTGAATGTGATGATATTGGCATAAATCAATTACAAATTTGGATTACTGACGAAGTGGGTAATCAAGATTATTGCAATGTAACTGTGGATGTTCAGGACAATATGGATGCCTGCCTGGCAAATGCAAATATTTCTGGAAATCTGTATTCAATTGAAGGTGCTCCTATTGCCGAAGTTCAGGTAAGTGTAAATTCCAATCTCGATTCAATGACCACTGATGATGATGGAAGTTTCATTTTCTTCGATCTTCCTGTGGGAGGGGATTATACGATTGCTCCACTAAAGGATACCAACCACATCAATGGAGTTACAACTTTTGACCTTGTTTTAATTACCAAGCATATTTTGGGTACTGAAAAACTAGATTCACCCTATAAAATCATTGCAGCTGATGTCAACCAATCTGGAACAGTTACCACATTTGACCTGGTCGCAATCAGAAAATTGATTTTGGCAATTGATGATCAATTTCAAAATAATACTTCCTGGCGCTTTGTGGATATGGAATTTGAATTTATTGATGATGCCAATCCTTATTTGGATGATTTTCCAGAGATCATTTCTATCAATAATTTGTCAGGAGACGAAATAGTCAATTTTATTGGAATAAAAATAGGAGACGTAAATGGGACGGCGGATCCCGCTGAATTTTTATTAACTGATGATAATTAGAAATCCTATTCTCTGTTTTTCCCTCTGAATACACTAACCTTAGGATTTAGCGGATTTCCTGAACTTCTTCTGTGTGAAACGATTTGACCTACATGCCAGAGCGCATCAGCCAAGGGTCCGTTAAGCATATTCCAAAAAGGATATTCAGAAGATTGTTCTCCCCGTTGAAATATGACTAAAAACTCCTTGATTTCTCCCTCTTTGGCAGTTCTTAGGATATCACTTGCTGTTTTGATATTCATCAATGTTTTTCTTCGTTTTTCTTCAAAACTGAGTTCTTCCCGATTGTTATTTCTAATGTTGGGTTCTTTTTTTGTGGCATTTGCCAAGGTATTGGTCAAACCTAAAATATGATCTAAAGTCTCGTCTGTTGTTCTACCATTCTCACTTGGTTTAAAAGATAGATCTTCAGGTCTCAATCCTTCAGTAGCCCAATAATAGCGATAGCCCAAACCATCTACCATTCTGGCGGCAACTGTTTCAGCCGTATATTTGTCTGGATAATCTGGAATTTGATAATAGGGAAGTTCTGAAGATTGATCTTGTGAGAAAGTTTGTGTATTCATTAAAGCTATTAGAATAAAAAAAGTAAAAAGGAACTTCATGATTAGGGTGATTTTGAATGAAATTTGAATTTGACTGAACTCAATGAATAATTTCAGACAAGTTCTTGAGGTAAAATTAAATCTTTTTGGTATCCATGCAACCCTTTTGCATTTTGATTCACCTACTCCTACAACAACACCAACTAAAAACTCACCAGGGTTGATGCAAGGAAACAATCACGAAATATTAGAATCCTGCAAACAGGGGAATCGCAAGGCCCAACGCATTTTTTATGAACGTTTTAAGAGCAAGATGTTTGTAGTGTGTTTGCGGTATGCTAATTCCCGTGAAGATGCAGAAGATGTTTTACAAGAAGGATTTGTAAAAGTATTTCGTGATTTACATCAATTTAAAGGCATAGGTAGTCTGGAAGGATGGATAAGGAAAGTTATTTTGAATGTAGCTTTAGACAATTTGAGGAAACAGAAAAAGTTACTTCCTACCTACGAGTTAAACGATTGGGATGCCGGAACCACAGAGGAGGAAATTGTTTTTGAAGAGGGCGCTACCAGGGGGCTGATAAAGTTGATGCACAAATTGCCGACTGGTTTTCGAACTGTTTTAAATTTATACGTTTTGGAAGGATACACACATCCACAAATCGCAGAGGAATTGGGGATTTCCATTGGTACTTCCAAATCTCAACTTAATAGAGCAAAGAAATACATGCGTTCTTTGCTGGAAAAAAATTTGACCAAATAAGACATGCAGTATGCCCGCTGAAAAATAATGGGCAATACTAGAACAAATGTAGGATACAATGAAACAAAATTTACCAAATGATGAACTCGAAAAATTTCTAAAAGGGGCTTTTGAAGATTATACTGAAAGTCCACCTGATGGTGTATGGGACAAAATTGCAGGTGATTTGAGTTCAACATCTGCTGTCGTTACGACTGGAAAAACCATCCTTATGAAAAAATGGTGGGTGGCTGCCGCTGCGGCAGTTTTTGGAGGAGTCGTTCTTTGTCAGCATTTATATTTTCAGAATAAACTGAATACTGTTTCAGAAGCATTAGAGAACAAAGAAATAGAATACCAGGAAGTTGTAGCAGAATTAGAGGAAATAAAGCAAATTGAAGAATCCAACCCTGGAACTCCTTTTCAAACTGAAAATTTAGCAGGAGATATTGGAAAGTCAGTTTTGGAAGAAGAAAACAGCATTCAAAAATCAAAACTATATGAAGAAAATTCAACATTAAGTACCAATGAAATTAATCCTGAAAATGAAAATATCGAAACACCGGGCCTTAACGAAAAACCAGATGAAGTATTGACCCAAAATCCAATAAAACCATTTAACCAGGCAAATAAACACAGCCAGGATATAGATATTCCTGAACCCACTTTCTATTTAAAAAGAATGCCTGAATTAAGAGTCGAAAATGCAGTTTCAATGACCCCAAAACCCATCATTTTTAAATTGGAAGGAATTTCCGAATCTGCGATTGAGCCTATAAAAAGAGGGAATTGGTATGCAGGAGTCAATAGTCTTTTTTCAAAAAGTAGAGAAAAGATTTTAGGTATAGATGATTTACCAGGTCCTGGACCTCCACCACTTCCAGGGAAACAAAGGAAGTGTTTCAATGATGACCTTCAATCAAAAGGTCAACAACATTTAACTGGGATTACTGTTGGATATCAATCCACAAAGAGCTGGGGCTTCCAAACTGGGATTATGGTTAAAAGAACTAGCTTTTCGAGTGACCATAAAGCTAAGTTTAGGTTTGAAGATAGAGATCATGAATTCGATCACAATCATCCTGATTATGAACACAATTTTGAGTACAGTTTAAACACAAGTTTTGGGTTGGTGGATATGGATTTGAGAGTGGAGCAGAAGAATCACAATGATAATATAAAACAAAATGAAAAGCTTGACTTTAATTTGGAAACAGAACAAGTGATCGAGTATTGGACGGTCCCTGTTTTGTTAACTTATAGAGTGGGGCGCGGAAAAATAGGATTGAAATTGAAGGCTGGTCTATTTGCCAATATTTTGAAATCAAAGGAGTTTAACTTTACAGACATTGAGGTGGAAAATAACAAATTCAAATTGCATCCGGTATTAAGACCAGTAGGTCATCAAAGAGGTTTAAAAAGTTTGAGTTTTGACTATCTGGCAAGTCTTGGTGTTGATGTTTTTATTTCCAGGAATTTCAACCTGGCGATTGAGCCTACATTAATTGGGGCAATAGCAGATCGTCACAACATTAGCGCTATTCGATCCAGGTCTTTTTCTGGAGGAGTGAATGCTGGGATAACCTATCATTTTTAATAATGAACTATTAAAGATAAAACGTGATTTGCTAACCCTTTAGGTGAGGGTACAATTTTGAACTCCGTAGTGAATGCTGCGGAGTTTTTGTTTTTTCAAGAAAGGCTATTACCATTGCTTCAAATTTCCCTCAAAATCACACCTTATATTTGCAGGCATTATGAAATTATTAATCGTTGAAGACGAAATACAGCTGGCTGAAAACATTAAATCCTATCTTTCTAATGGGGATGTGATTTGTGAAATGGCGGATTCCTGTGGTGCAGCCGAAGATAAGTTGTCTTCATTCTCCTATGACATAATTTTATTGGATATCATGCTTCCCGATGGAAATGGATTGAGCCTTTTGGAAAATTTAAAAAAACAATATCCAGAAACAGGAGTATTGATTATTTCTGCAAAAAATGCCTTGGATGATCGCGTAGCTGGCTTGGACTTGGGTGCAGACGATTACCTTACTAAGCCATTTCATCTTTCTGAATTGAACGCAAGGCTAAAAGCAATTTACAGAAGGAGGAAATTCCAGGGACAAATGGAAATTTATTTTGAAGAGATCAAAGTTGATACAAACCTTCATGAAGTGTACATTAATGAACAAGTCATTGAATTAACAGTGAAAGAATATGAACTATTACTTTTTTTAATAGCTAACAAAAATAGAGTTTTAACAAAGCAGAGTCTTGCTGAGCATCTTTGGGGAGATAATGTGGATTTTTTGGATTCTTATGATTTCGTTTATCAGCACATTAAGAATTTAAGAAAAAAAATAACCAACGCAGGTGGAAACGATTATCTCAAGACAATTTATGGTCTGGGGTATAGATTTACCAAATAAGAAATCATGCTTTAATATTTATCTCTCGTTAATCCAGAACTGGAAGAAGAATATGAGCTTAATTACAAAAACTACCCTTTTTTATCTGGCAATTATTCTAATAGTATTTGGGATAGGAGGTGTAACGATATATCATGAAGTAAAGAAAGTAGTTGCATTGGAGACTGATTATGCCTTGATGTACAATTTTAGGTTGGCTCAAAAAGCTTTATCAGATGGGGAAAATATTGAATCCATTCAAACAGAAAAAATCCAGATTTCCAATCTTGGCATATCGAGTATTGTTGATACCAACTATGCCTTTTCAGATACAATTGCAATGCACCCGCAACTAAAACGATTAGAGGCTCACCGCCACTTAACGACTTATCGTATTTTGAATGATACTACTTACAAGTTTGATTTGCTTGAAGTCTTTATTGAAGAAGATGATGTTTTAGAGGGTGTTTTTGGAGTCATTTCAAGGTTATTCATCGTGCTCAGTTTTGTTTTGCTTTTGTTTAGCTTTTTAGTATCGAGAAAACTATTTGAACCATTTAAAGGGATTTTAGAAAATATCAATCGGTTCAACCTTAAAAAAGACGAGCCCATCAATTTGCCACAAACGACTACCAAAGAATTCAAAGAACTCAATTCTTTTGTTGAAAAAATGACCCAAAAAGCCAGACAGGATTATATTTCACTCAAGGAGTTTTCCGAAAATGCTTCCCATGAAATGCAGACGCCAATCGCAGTGGCCCAAGGGAAATTGGAATTACTCCTAGAATCACCAAATCTAAACCCTGAACAATTGGGACTGATTCAAACAGCTAATGAATCTTTAAGCAAATTATCCAAGCTTGGTCATGCCCTGTCCTTGTTAACCAAAATTGAAAATGAGGAGTTTTCCCAGTTACAATCCATAGATTTTTCAAAAATCGTTTCGAAATCTTTTTCTAATTTTCAGGATATAGGCGCATTGAAAGGAATAAAAATGGAAAGCCATCTGCTGGATGATGTTAAATTAAATATTGAACCATCATTGGCGGATATTTTAGTGAGTAACCTTTTGAAAAATGCAATACAGCACAATGAGGAAGCTGGTTGGGTAAAACTGGAGTTAAATCATCAATACCTGGAAATTTCTAATTCCGGAAAACAGCCTTCTCTGCCTACAGATCATTTTTTTGAAAGATTTAGAAAAAACAACCAAACTTCTGCCTCTCTAGGGTTGGGACTGCCAATCGTCAAAAAAATCTGCGAAGTGAATGGATTAAAAATTCATTATAACTATTCAGACAATGTTCATCTGGTTAATATTTCTTTTTAGCATTAAATTATTTTCCACTACTTCCTATCAATTTTTGTTAAGTAAATCTTAATTCAGAATTTCTTCAGAATTCATACAAATTTCAAACAAAGTCACTGCTTACTTTTGCAATCAAATAATTCAGGTAATAATATCCCATATAATTACTATTCATGAGAGATCACTCGATTACGCTTTTAATTACCTTTCTACTGATTTTCTCTGTTTCCAACCTAAATGCTCAAAATCGAGGTAATTGGCAAGGACAGGGGGGAGATGCTTCAAAAGCCTTTATTACAGGTCAGGTTTTGGATGCAGATTCAGAGCAGGCACTTGAATTTGCTACCATTTCAATTTTTACAAAAAAAGATAGTTCCCTGGTTAGTGGAGGAGTTACGGATGAAAAAGGCAACTTTTCTATAGAAACAGGTCCAGGTCAATATTTCGCGAAATTTGAATATATTGGATATCAGGCTCGCATTATTAATAATGTAGCCTTCCAAAAGGGAAATTTGTTTAACGATTTAGGTACTATAGCTCTATTTGTTGACGCTGAAACGCTTACAGAGATTGAAGTAAGAGCTGAGAAAAGTGTGATGCAAATGGCGCTTGATAAAAAGATATTCAACGTAGGAAAAGATTTGGCAAACAATGGCGGTTCAGCCGAAGATATACTGGATAATGTCCCTTCAGTAGCGGTGGACATTGATGGAAATGTAAGCCTAAGAGGAAGTGGGAGTGTGAGAATTTTAATTGATGGAAAACCTTCTAGTATTGTTTCAGATGGAAATACCAATGGTTTGAGAACCATCCCTTCCAACTTGATTGATAAGGTTGAAGTAATAACAAATCCATCGGCTAAATATGAGGCAGAAGGCATGGCAGGTATTATTAATATTGTCATGAGGAAACAGCAAGGAAAGGGATTGAATGGTTCCTTCGATTTTACAGTTGGTCATCCAAATAATTTCGGCACTGCAATTAACCTGAACTATCGAAAGGATAAACTAAATTTCTTTACAAATATTGGATTGCGCTATAGAAAAAACCCAGGAAATGGATATGTATATCAGGAGTTTTACAGCCAGGATACCATATTTGATTCCAATGGAGAGATAGCCGAGATAATCGAAAATACGGATATCACAACTGCAGACAGAGACCATGAAAGAGGTGGTTTGTCAGGAAATTTTCGTTTTGGAGCAGACTACTTTTTCAATCCAAAAAATATTTTAACTACTGCATTTTCTTATCGCATTAGTGATGAAGATAATTTATCTACATTGCAGTATAGAGACTATTTTGATACTGAATCCTTTGATAATCTTATAGGTATAACTGATCGACTTGATAATGAAATTGAGGATGAGACTGACCTCGAATATTCTATAAATTATAGAAGATTGTTTGATAGAAAAGGTCATGAAATGATTTTCAATGTCCGTTATGAAGAAAATGAAGAGGAAGAAAGTTCTAACTTCACTGAACAATATTTTGATGCAGAAGGTAACAAAATGCGGGCTGATTCCTTACAACGATCTTCAAATCAAGAAGGAGAAAGTACGCTGGAAATTCAAGTAGATTATATCTTTCCTTTTGCAGAAGATGGAAAATTTGAAGCGGGTTTAAGGAGTTCATTCAGAGACATCAATAATGACTATCTGGTTGAAGAATTTGATGATTTGAATTGGAAGGTTATGACCGGTTTAAGCAATAATTTCTTGTATAACGAAAATATTCATGCTTTTTATTCCACCTTTGGAAATAAACACGGCAAATTTTCCTATCAGCTGGGGTTGAGATTTGAATATTCAGACGTGAGAACGGAACTGCTTCAAACCAATGAGGTGAATGATCGACAATATTTCGATCCATTTCCAAGTGTTCATTTAACTTATGATTTGGCGAATGACAATGCGGTTCAGGTTAGTTACAGCCGGAGAATTCGCAGACCAAGGTTTTGGTCTTTAAACCCTTTCTTCACATTTACCGATAATCGGAATTTCTTTGGAGGAAATCCAAATCTCGATCCAGAATATACCAACTCATATGAATTGGGGCATATCAAATATTGGGACAAAGGTTCTTTAACATCTGCAATATATTATAGAAAAACCACCGATGTAATTGAAAGAATAAGGACTGAAGGGGATGAACCCAATACCACTAATACATTGCCTCAAAATCTTGCAGAAAGAGACGCCTATGGTTTTGAATTCACTTTTAATTTCCGACCTGCAAAATGGGTTAATTTTAATGGTGACGTCAATTTCTTCCGTTCTATTACCGATGGCTCTTTTGTATTTAAAGGAGAGGAGACTTCCCTGTATGCGGATGCATTTTCCTGGAATGGTCGATTGACTTCCAAATGGACGTTTTGGAAAGACATGGATGTCCAATTGAGAGCTAACTACAGGGCACCAAGAGAAACAACCCAGGGTAGTCAAAAAGGGATGTATTCTATTGATTTGGGAGCGAGTAAAGACATTCTAAAAAAGAAAGGTACCCTAACTTTAAGTGTAAGAGATTTATTTAATTCAAGAAAGCGGTTTTTTACAACTGAAGGAGAATCTTTCTTTTCAGAGGGAGAATTTCAATGGAGAGCCAGGCAAGTGACTCTAACACTAAATTATCGCCTCAATCAAAAGAAAAAGAGAGGTAATGACAGGCGAGGAGGTGGCGATTTTGAGGGAGGTGGAGAAATGGGGTTCTAAAATAATTTGTATAACAATAAATCTAGAATTTGAAATCTGCCGTGAACGTAAAACCCGGCTAAATGATTTAATCTTTTTGTAAACCAAACCAAGGCTATTGGGCTACCTAAGCAAATATTTTTCCAATAGCAAAAGAATTATGTGGATTTCAGAACAGGATTTTTTAAGGTGGAATATAAGTTCCACCTTTTTTTTTGTTTTTGTTTATCGTTATTTTCACGATCCTCGTGGAGAATAGTAGCAATTCCCTTAAGAAACCCTTAACTTTCAATCGTTTTTTTATTTATTCAAACCCTACCTAAAAAAATTAAAACAAAAGCTGGTCAGGTGTGTTGGGTATATATATCTCAGAACAACCTGAACCAGCCAAAAAATTAACTTGATGGAAAATTTAATGTTTTTGCCTTTAGGAATTTTTGCGCTCCTTATTTTAATGATGGGATTATTTACAGTAAAGCAGCAATCTATTGCTGTTGTCCAGAGATTTGGAAAATTTCATAGTATTAGACAAGCCGGATTGCAATTCAAAATACCCATTTTTGATAGTATTGCTGGAAGAATGAGTTTGAAAATTCAACAATTAGACGTAAATGTGGAAACCAAAACCAAGGATGATGTATTCGTAGGATTGAAAGTTTCTGTACAATTTAAAGTTTTAAGGGATGGCGTTTATGATGCTTTCTACAAATTGGAAAATCCATTCGAGCAAATTACATCTTATGTATTTGATGTGGTGAGAGCAGAAGTACCAAAAATGAAACTGGATGAAGTTTTTGAAAGAAAAGACGATATCGCTGTTGCCATTATGAGAGAATTGGCAGAAGCGATGAATGATTATGGATATGGAATCGTAAAGGCACTTGTGACTGATATTGATCCAGATCAGGAAGTAAAACGAGCTATGAACCATATTAATGCTGCTGAACGTCAAAAAACAGCAGCCGAATATGAAGCTGAAGCAGATAGAATTAGAATCGTAGCGAAAGCACGTGCTGAAGCTGAAAGCAAAAGATTACAGGGTCAGGGTATTGCCGACCAGCGTAGAGAAATTGCCAAAGGTTTGGAGGAAAGTGTGGAAGTATTGAATGGTGTTGGTATCAATTCGCAAGAGGCATCTGCTCTTATTGTAGTAACACAGCATTATGATACTCTCCAAAGTATGGGAGAGAGTTCCAATAGCAATTTGATATTGCTTCCAAATTCTCCTGCAGCAGGAAGTGATATGCTTTCACAAATGGTAACGAGTTTTGCAGCCTCTCATCAGATTGGTGAGGAAATGAAAAAGAAGAATAATTCGAATAAGAAAGCAAATGGAAGTAGTGTAAAAGCCTAGTAAATATTTTTGCTTTCAATTACTAATTTTAAATCCAGATGTTCGATTGAACATCTGGATTTTTTTTAGAATTGAATTTTCAAACTTGAATTTTGGGTAGAATCTTTAGGAACCAGGTTTTCAAATTTTTTCCAATTATTTTCATCAGGCTCTCCTACTTTTATGGAATAAACTCCTTCCTCAAAAACTTTTGGCTTTATAGAATTACCCTTAATTCTAATGGAATAAAGCAAGCTTTCATCCTCTGAAAATACCTGAACCACAGCATTTTCTATTCCTTCAATAGTTAATTCAGGCAGCCATCCAAAAATCTTTTTTCCGAAATTTTCATCTTGCGAAAATGTGATTGGCCACCCTTCATAAGGCTTGTCTTGTTCAGGATTTGCAAATCGCGGCCAATTTGAGAAAGTGATTTCGCGTTTGCTTTTATTAAATTTTGCAATTCCATATCCAGGGGATTTTCCATGCAATTCAATTGGGCGTTTTTGGGGAAACATAGGGTTTGAGGCCGCCAGAATGGTCATTTTGTTTCCAAAACCATCTTCAAAATCGCCAACATAACAGGGAGCAGCGAAATGTCGATTTTGTCCGCAATTCCTGGGCATCCATCTTCTAGGAAAAAAGTTGGCTATGGAGGGTACGCACAAAGCATACCCCGCATCTTTCCAATCCTCAATGCCATATTGGATGGTACTACCCAAATGTTGATCTCCAGCAATATGCACTGCAAATGCTTTTCGAATCAAGCCCAATGCTTTATCTCTTCCAGTTTTTGGCCAGCCATTAGAGTCCATATCAGATACGGGGCGATCAATAGGAGGATATTGAAATTTCTGTAGAATCGGGAGGCGGGGAACAACCGCATCGTTTAATTCATTTGCAGGAAGAGTAGCTACATTTGAAAAGATGGTTTGGGATAGTACAGCCTTCATTTGAGTGCCATTGGACCAATCTGCGACCCAATTTTCCAAAAAGGCTAATTGACGGTCACCCAGAAGTTTGGCTTCTGGATGGTCACTTTGAGTTTTGGCGTTGAATTGTTCATTGAGTGCCCATCCGTTAATAATATTTCCTTCAGGTAATAGAGGCGATGGAGCAGATTTAAACTTTCTATCTTCTAATATTGCAAAACTTATCCCACCATAATTCCAATTTGAATAATAAACACTGATATCTTGTAATACTGGATTGGGGTCATAAGGATCTGGTAAATGACTGGTTTGAGTCCGCTGTACCATATTGACAAAATCCGGAGACATTTTGTATCCACCTTTGTCCTGAGCTGCAGCTCCATAGAGCCCTTCTGGAGTTGCCTTACCTCCGGCACCCCAAATATTTCCATGATACACATCGTGGTCATCAGGAATGGTAACTGTAGGGATTTCGGCAGTTAATTCCCCAAATGCCCAGCACCATAAGTACCATTTGTACAAATAATCTAAATGGGCATTTTTCCTATCTGCAAAAGTAGGACTGGCCCCTTCATATACCTGATCTCCACTAAAAAACAAAACATCTGGTTGGTGCTTTTTGACATGATTGACAATGTCATTATGTGGAAACCACAAACCCCAGTCCCAGGGAAATTTGCCTACATCAATTCCTCCCCACTTTTCACGGTTTGGACGGACATTATTGTGATTTCCAGTAAATCCAGCTAAAATTATTTCTTCTTTTCCCAAAGGATTCTTCCTGATAACTCCTTCATAATCATACGTTTCAGGAATGCCATCTTTATTCGTCAATTGATAGGTAAGTCGGTAGGGAGTATCCATTTGTTCATCCCAATCCAAAATTTTGAATGGAACTGTAAATCCGGGGGTTATTAGCTGTGATTCCGCCTTATTTACCCATGAATTACCCTGTTTTATTTTTAAACTGACCTTTTGGTTGTCTTCTGATCCTAGTGGCATTAATTGAGCAGTAAGTTTTAATATGCCATTATTCAAGGTATGTTGAGCACAAATAATTGGACCACAATTCCTATTTGGATTTGTCTTTATTTTGCTTCCAGTGATTTGAAAATTATTAAACCAAAATCGACCAGTATTTTTACCAGAACCACTGTGAGAAACCAAGGCAATATTGCCAACAAATTTTTCTTTGGGTAGGGACTGGACTTCAAGTTCTCCAATCAGCTCTCCTGATTCATTTAAAACAGAAATCAGTAGGGAATAAAGATTAGTCGCTGTATTATGTTTCACGGATAGGGTCAGCTTCAGCTGATCAAACTGATTGGGTATTTCAAGTTTTTTTCTATCATAAAAAGCCCATTCCTGCTCAAAGTCTCTCAGAAATAGTTTTCCTTCAAAGTCCAAACCGGCAAAAAGCCCTGCACTTTTTCCATAACTATTATGGATTAATGATGCTGCCCGATAATCTAAATCGCTACCAGCACCTATTAGAAATCCAGTTGCTGCATCGGTTGCTATTGAATCATTGTAATTTAATATACCTGTTTCAACAGTAAGGGAAAAATCACCATTTAATGTATCGAGACTATGCGTTAGAGAATGTACCGTCCTCATTGGGTCTGCAATTTTACAATGTAACCGACCTTTTTGGATTTCCCAATCCTGGAGTCTGTTAGCCCAAAACTCAGGTCCAACCCAGGTACGGTCAAAAGTATTATCCCAATTATAGGTTGTGGATTCCTGCACGGTTTGACAGCTTGAAAAAAAAAGAATAATCAAGAGCATAGTGCCCAGACAAGAACTAATGAATTTCATATTTAGGTTAGCGTTTTTCTCAATGCACTTTTACTTAGTTGAAGGAATGACTCCTTCTTGTAAAACATAGGTTGGAGCACTGGCAATTGCTTCTTTTCCAATTTGAAAATTACCATCTCCATTTTGGGTCATGACTTTGTAAACCGATCCTACTACTTTGCCTTCTGCATTGGTATCCTTTCCCCTGATTATCAACTCTAAATGTTGGTCAAGATCCAAATCAGCCAACCATCCATCTTGTTGGTGGCAACGACCATTGCACCAGGCATTTGCTAAAACCTGATTTTTGACCAATTTTCCAGTTTCAGTATCAATTGAGCACAACACGAGTTCATTAGAGAATTCTTTACTTGGAACACGGAGAATATACATATCATCCTGTACTTTATAAGTGGCATAGATGCCCCATCCAGGATTTTCAAGCAGTTCTTCACTTAAATAATTGAAATGTTTCTCTGACAGCTTCTTTCCCACATATGGATAATCAGGTAAGCTTTGATCTAGGGAAGAAAATAAATGCATTTTTACTACAATAATTTCTTCGAAGAGGGATTCAAAGGATTTATCAAAAGTTGGTTTTTCCATTTCTACTGCCTCAGATTCTGTATTGTTAGTATCATTTTGATTTGAACAGCTGAGCATAAAAAAACATCCAACTAAAAAGAAAAAATATTTCATGACAGTTTAAATTATAAGCTTACTTGTTTCAATTAATGTAATCGAAAAAGCACCTGGACTTGTGTAAGGAAATGCAATTTTAAGAAGCTTTTAAACAAAAGCAGTTGATAGGATTGCTAAAATTTTAAAATTTGTAATAAATCCAATTATACAGAAGGTTAAAAGAACAGAAAAAAAGCTACTTGTATTCATTACAAACCATTTTTTTCAATTTCCAGGATGGCGGCTATATGAGCATCTGCGATTTTTTGGCGGACTTCATCTTTCATCAATTCAATGACTTCTTTTCTATTATTATAAAATCCGTTTTCAGTCAAAACAGCAGGCATATTGGTTTCTTTTAACACATATAATCCTTTGATAGCAGTGGATTTGAGATGGCGATTCCTGAAGTTGGGTAAACGACTGACCAGTTGGTTTTGAAAAATAGCAGCCATTTTCTTTCCTTTTTTACTATTTTGGTGATACCAGGTTTCGAGACCTGAAGCACTGGTCCAGTCACCATCACTAGTCGGGCCAGCATTTGCGTGAATGGAAACATATAATTTAGGTAAGTTCGAAGTTTTTTTGTTCGCTCTTTCTACTCGCCCTTTTAAAAAACTCCCCTGGGTTTCTACATCAGGTACAACATCGAAAAAGGAAACTCCTTTTTCTTCAAGTACTTTCATAATTCTTTCCACGATATCTCTGTTGAATTTATATTCCAACAATTGAACTTCACTTCCATCAAGTTCGAAATATGGAGAACGTTTTCCAGCTTGTTCTTTTCCATGTCCATTGTCCAGGCACCATAAAAATCGAGGTTCGTGCTTTTCTTCAACTTGTGCTTCAACTTCTTCCTGTTTATCTTCAGGTGGTGTGGAATCTGTATTGACTGGTTCTGTAGGTTCCTCTGATGAAGGGGGTTCATTGCTAACCAATACTTCATTAAGGATATCAGCTTCATTTACTACCTGAATGGTATCTGTAGGAACTTCATGGGCATCTTGAAGATTGGTTTCCAGATTTTGATCATCTAAATTAACTGGTGGTTTAGGAATCGGTTTTGGTTCAGATCCTTTTCCGAAAAGTGACTTGAAAAAATTGGAAATCGCTTCAAAAAAGTTTTTTAACATAAGGCTGTGGGATTTACGAATTGGGTGAAATATCGTAGAAATATATTGATTATCAATAGATTAGACAATCCGATGCGTAAATGTAAATATTTTGATTGGGGGATAGTAAGATTATTGATTTTTTCTACCTACAAAAAATAAAGACCTGTCAACAAATTAAATGCTAACAGGTCTTGAATGTTATAGGCAATTTCCTTCTATTTACTTTATTTCAAATCACTAACCCAGGTAAACAATCGGTTCCAATTTATTCCATTCCCAATGTTGCCATGTTTTGTTGAAAACCAAATGAACAATGGTTTACCAACAATATGATCTTCAGGTACAAAACCCCAAACTCTGGAATCTTCTGAATTATGGCGATTGTCTCCCATCATCCAGTAATAATCCATTTGGAAGGTGTATTCCGTCGCTTCTTCCCCATTAATATAAATTTTATCGCCAATTTCCTCCAGTTTATTACCTTCATATATGCCAATAATTCTTCTGTAAAAAGCAATGTTGTCTTTATTGATCTGAGTGGTAGCCCCTTTTTTGGGTACCCAAATAGGACCGTAATTGTCGGAATTCCATCCTTCCGTAATTTTTGGATCATGTGGAAATAAATGAAAACGATTAAAAGCCTTTGAAGGATACGGAGAAACGGAGGCCCCAATTGCCTTTATTTTTTCAAATTGTTCCTTATTCAAGTTTAAATATGCGCGATTACTACTTTCAAATTGAGCGTCTGAAGGAGATAAGTTCACACCCCATTCATCCAACTGTTTCAGGTTTAATCCTTCTGGAGAATCAACCACGTATTTAAACTGCATTTTTTCGGGATTGTAAGCTTCCTCACCATTAATATAAACCTGTCGATTTCGAATCTCCAGACTATCCCCTGCAATCGCGATACACCTTTTGATATAATGATCCTTTTTATCAACTGGACGAGTCACCAATTCCGCCCTTCCATCCTTTATTTGACGATATCGCCTGCTATCCATTGATTTGTAACGATAATCCTCTATTGTCCATGTCCGTTCAGGAAATACGTAAACACTATCTCCGGCAGGGAAATTAAAAACCACAGGATCATAATTATCAACGGATTCCCAGGCGGGCAATCGTTTCATCGGTAGGTTAGGATTTTCAAAATAAGATTCGCCGCCAACTACCGGAACTCTATTGTGTAATAGTGGAATCATCGCTACTGTTTTTGGTGTTCTGATTCCATAATGCCACTTACTCACAAAAAGGAAATCACCAGCGAGCAAGGAGCCTTCCATAGAGGTGGTTGGAATGGTATAGGCTTCAATTAGAAACATACGGATAAAAGCAGCAGCAAAAACAGCAAAAACAATTGCTTCAACCCACTCTCGTGCAGGAGACTTTTTATATGGATTATTTTGTTGGAGCTTTTTAAACTGGCGTGCTTTTCCCCCTTCTCTTGCAGCTTCAAGTTTATCAAAATATGCCTTTTCTTCGGTTAAGGTAGGTCCAAGATATTTTTCTTCTTTTTTAAAACCCAGGTAGAAAAATGCAATAGGGGCATAAATAACGGCAATGGCACTATGCCAAAATCGATATTTTCCAAAAGAGCGAACCATATCTACACAGAGTCCGGCATATATGAAAATATTCACCAGAGGAATGAGTAAAAGAGCAGCATAGGCAGTTGATTTTCTACCGACAAGCTTGGCCCATACCATAAAATTCATACCAGGTATCAATGCTTTCCAACCTGTTTCACCAGCTTTTTCAAAAACCTTCATTAAGCTGATACTCAATAAGATATAAGATACAATAAGGAAAATTAGAATGGTCATTTTGTTGAACTGTTAAAAGATGTAATTGAAATAGAGATTCAATCCATCAGGCAAAATTCGAAAAGCAGCGCAAAGATAAACGAAAATGGGACTTGCCAAATCCTATGAAAATGTTAAGTTGGAAAACAATTAGAAGGCTTTCGATAGAACACTTTTATATATCTACGAAATTACTCGTATCTTTCTTATTGTCTTCTATTGGGGAGGACTTCTCCTTCAATAAATAATTTCTCAGCTTTGTTTTGTCCGTTGAGCCAGACTTTAGCCATTTTGTAAAAATAGCCTGTTGCTTTGGCATCAAATTCCAATATTATTGTTCCAGTAGAATCAGGCATAATTACCTCCGTCTCATTCCAATCAGGCGCAGTACATCCACAAGTCGTTCTTACATTATCTATTGTTAGAGAAATGTCAGATATGTTTTTGAATTTAAACAAATGTTCAACCGGTTCTCCTTGACTTATGGTCCCAAAATCATGAGAAGTAGGAGTAAGCCACTGAACTTTTGATTTGGTAAGGCTAAAAGAAAGTGTTGTACAGACAACTAGTAATACAATAGTTCTTTTCATAGTATTTGAATTAACTTCCATACAATAATCTACTCAGATGAAAGCGCCTCCTGTGCCCATTTATCTCTGTCATCGGCAATAGCCCAGGCAGATCCACCATTTTCGATACTATTAAATAATGGCAACCATTCACCTGGTCCAGCTGATTCCGTCAATATTTCATAACGGCGCATTTTCAAAATAATTTCCAGGGGATTGATCAAAACTGGACATGCTTCGACGCAGGCATTACAAGTTGTACATGCATGTAATTCCTCTCTGCTTATGTAGTCAAATAGAGATTTCCCATCATCGTAATTTTCTTTGGATAATTTAGAACCTTCGGTTTTTAAATCTTCTCTGATAAATTCTAAATTACCCGAATCCAGATTTTTAGCCACTTCTTCTGTTCTATCCCTGACATCCATCATGATTTTTCTAGGAGACAACTTCTTTCCAGTCATGTTCGCCGGACACATTGAAGTACAACGACCACATTCTGTGCAGGTATAGGCGTCCAATAAATTCTTCCACGAAAGGTTGAAAACATCATTTGAACCAAATGTCGGTAATTCTTCATCCATTGGTGCTTCTGCGAATGCAGCTTCCGGATCCATCATACTCTTTACCTCATTCATAATTTCAGGCATGTTCTCCATTTGCCCAATTGGAGTCACTTTGGCATAATAAGTATTTGGAAAAGCTAGAATGATATGTAGGTGTTTTGAGCTGGGTAAATAATTTAAAAAAGCATAAACTGTCAAAATATGGAGCCACCATCCGCCTCTTTCTATGAGCAATAAGGTACTTTGATCCAAACCACCAAAAAGCATTGGTCCTAACCAGCTACTTACTGCTAAATTCCCAGTGCTTGGGAAATGGGCTGTGTCTATCCCCTGCAAAACGGTATCTGCCCCGTTCATGCTGAAAATCCCTATGAGCAATACAATTTCTCCATAAAGAATCAAATTCCCATCAAGAGTCGGCCAGCCCTTCATTTCTAGATTGTGAAAACGTGGTACTTTTAAAAGGTTTCTCCTCCACAGAAAGGCAAAAGTGGCGATGAAAGCTCCCAATGATAGGATTTCAATAAAAGAAATCATGAAAGTATAAAAGCTACCCAATTTGGGAGCAAAAAACCGATGTACACCTACAAAACCATCAATCAATATTTCAATTAATTCAATTTGGGTAATCAAAAAAGCGAAATAGATAAAGAAATGAAGTATAGCAGGAATCCATCTTTTGAACATTTTTTGTTGCCCAAAAGCAACCAAAGCGACTCTCTGCCATCGAGTTCCCAGATTGCCACTTATTTCCTCCTCATTTCCAAGCAAGATATTCCTTCGAACCCTCAAAAACTGTTTTGTCGCATAACCAAAGGCTACGATTGTGACAATTGCAAATATTATGGATTGAATCATGTAACAGAATTCGTGTAATTAATTTTAACAATCAAGGGTGGCTAAGGTACAATTTTTTTAGTTTCGTGCCTGATTCAATAATTCAACTATGCAAATACTTTCAGACCGTCAAATCAAGCAAAAGTTAAAGCGCCTGGCAATTGAAATTCTTGAAAATAATTACCAGGAAGAGGAGATTATTTTCGCTGGGATCAATAATAATGGCATGGGATTCGCCCAGATGCTTTTGAATGAACTCAAAGGGATTACCCAAATAAAACTTTCACTTACAAGGATTCGATTGAATCCAGCCAATCCGATATCTGAGGAGGTTTCGCTGGAAATGCCTTTAGAAGAACTGGAGAATAAAGTCATCATAATTGTAGATGATGTGGCCAATACCGGACGAACGATATTTTATGCTTTCAAACCTTTTTATGATGCTTTACCCAAAAAAGTAGAGGTGGCGGTATTAGTGGATAGGCAACATAAATCCTTCCCTGTAAAAGTAGATTATGTTGGCTTGTCCTTGGCTACTACTTTGAGGGAGAATATCGATGTGAAAATTAGGGAAGTGAATGAGTTTGGGGTTTATTTAAATTAAAGATAAAAATAAGTCATCCCCAAAGGCAGAATTGACTGGTTCTAGTTAAGATGCCTTCCCAGACCGCTTAGCAAACGTAATAAAACAGGTCTCTTGCCTGTGCGAGGATATGTGTGATGACATGGTGGTCGAATTTAAAGCCACTACGTCCCTGTCAGAGACATGGTTTGTTACGAGTATCCTAGAACCAATCCCACCTGCCCAACGGGGCAAGCTGATTTTTGCAGGTAAAAAATGGACTGAGTTTAGGAAATCACTCAAGTCTTTGATAATCAATTTGTTGTCAGATGACTTTTGTCTGTTAATCTAACTGACAACAGACATCTGACAACAAAAACCTTATAAATAAGTGTTTGAACATCAATACCTTAAATATTTACTCAAAAATTCAGGATGATTCATGTTGAATTCATTGTATTAGTTGAATATCATCAATGATTTAGTTTTGATTTTGTTTTCTATGCTGAGTTTTACATAAAATTGTCCTGCTGTACCTAGATCGGATTTGGAAATTTCAAAGTGATGGCTTCCTTTTGAAAAATTACCTGTTTCAACCTGCCATACTGCCTTTCCTGAAACATCCCATATCTCCAATTCCAAGTTATTGTAGTTATCATTTAAATTCAGTTCAATTTGAACATTCGTAGTAGATGGGTTGGGTGAAATGGTAAAATCAGCAATGGATGCATCCAATTCTGAAGTATTGGAAACGGTTAATTCTGTTTCGGTTTCAAGGTGGACGTTTACCACTTGGTAGTTATTTCCTACCTTCTTCCAAATAATCGCTACATATTCTATATCTGGACTATCTTGTAAATTGATTTGTTCAAATTTTTCAGTTCCCAGATGAAAGGTCTCACCAGCTGTGACATCTCCGTTTACAATTGGCACTCCAAAAGAATTAGAAGTAAAGGAACTTCTGAGTACTTTGGCATGATTGGCATTGTTTCCCTGGCTTGCCTGAAAATTGATAATGTTACTTTCAACTACGTAAACTCCCAAATAATAATCTCCATTTGCTGGTTGAAAAAATTCGACATTCGCTTCAATAGTAATGATACCTGCAATAGGCTCTTCAAGAGCTGTAAATCCAACGTTTGCAATAGGTGTTTGATTATTGAAAGCCTCATCTACCTGGGATTTAATATCATCAGCTTTGCTAGCCCAATTCCCAGAAGTGGTGTTTTGGTCAGTGTGATTTAGAAAAAACCTGGGTTGACTAAAAGAAGTGAAATTGTCAGTGATGTCTTCTGCTACATTTGAATGTAAGTCTCCACTGTGGTGGGCGGCGAGCAAAATAGCCTTGCCTTCATTTTCATCAAGCAGATGCTCAAACATTTGCCATCCCCAGCTACCACATGGACCACACCAGGTTGCTGTTCTTTTGGTTAATAAGGTCCTTTGCACATTCTCAGGTTGTTGTGCAACCAGGGAAATAGGAATTGCAAAAAAAACTAAAACTAAAATTGTAAGTCTTTTCATAGGAATTTTGATTTGTTAATTTTTAAGCTGCAAATGTACCTTCTTTCCATTCAATGACATAGCAGCGTTTTGTTTGTTGGGTGACTTTATAGCGTTCATCGATGCGTAAGCCTACCACCCAACATATTTGACCTTCTGATTCCAAAATCCATACCTTTTCTTTTTCAAACCTTGAAAGTTTTAAATCAACGAAAAAATCCTGCAATTTTTTGCTATGACCCTTCATGCCCAATGGTTGAAATTTATCACCCTCTTTCCACTGCCTTAAGGTTAGCGGAAATTTCAATGTATCCAGATCCAAATAAGCTTTAGAACTGTTTTTTTCTACCTCAAAAGGAGGGGATTCTATGATTTGGCTATGAATAGAAGAAATTTCCAAAGGGAGCGTTGAACCAGTTTGGTCTAAATAATATTTTACTCCGCCAGTATTTTCTTTCTGTTTAATTACTAAAAACTCCCGATCAATCAATAAACAGTTATCTGTTGAATAAAAAACTTTACCAGGCTGATTTTCAATTGATTGCATGATTTGTTCTATCTGTTGATTGTTGAATCCATAAGGATGAATCGTTTCAAAAAGGATGGTTTTGGGGGCAGGGGAGGAGCTTAGCTTCGAAATGGATATTTTTAATTGATTGTCTTGTCTAATCAATAAATCCTTTTTTATAAAATCAATCGCAAAATCGAATAATTCCTCTGCTTCATTAAGTCTTTGAATGGTGTTATTGGATGTAATTTCAAAATTGGGATTCAATTCCTTTAAAACAGGGACAACATGGTGTCTGATTTTGTTCCTTGAATACTTGTCAGTTGAGTTTGAAACATCTTCCCGAAATACTATCTTTTCTTCATTTGCAAATTTTATTATTTCATCCTTTGTCACCCCAAGTAATGGGCGGATGATTTTATCTCGTTTGGGCAAAATGCCATGTAGCCCTCTGATTCCACAACCTTTTGTGAAATTGTATAAAACTGTTTCAATTGAATCATTTAAATGATGGGCGGTTGCAATGTATTGATAATCGTGTTCATGTCTGATTTTTTCAAGCCAATCGTATCTTAAGTCCCTGGCAACTTCCTGGATGGACTGTTTTTTCTGTTCTGCGATTTTATCAGTGAAAAAAGATATGGAATAAAATGGGACATTCAATTGTTTTGCGACTTGTTTCACAAATGCTTCATCTTCCTCTGAGTCTTTTCCCCTCAACTTGAAATTACAATGAGCCAAGCCGAATGAAACAGCGAGTTTGGATAAGATATGGCATAGTACTATTGAATCGATCCCACCACTTACGGCAATTAAGATCCGATCACCTTCAGTAAACAATTGGTGTTCTTGAACATATTGTTGAATGGTCTGTAGAATCACGGTACAAAATTATTGAATTGTGTGGAATTATAGAGTTTATGGCTATTGTGTACATTTGCGCTCTTAACATGAGTCATCTCCCAAAGGCAGGGGTGATTGGTTCTAATTTAAACTGTTTTTAATCAAAATTAAAATGAAAATCAAAATGAAAAAGCCAAATATTCATAAAGCCAAAGGGACATTCTTTTATTTTAATTTTCATTTTGATTTTCATTTTTTGAAAAAATGATAGAACCAATCACCCATGCCCCAAAGGGGCAAGCTGAATTTTTAGATTACATCTTAAATCATTGAATTTCAAATCGCACCCCGCAACAAATTGAATATCAACAGATTAGGCAAGAAAAGATATACGAAAGGTTTTTTATTGCCAAAATTTGGGATGACTCATGTT
>JBGTQJ010000017.1:50497-74866 GCA_041941305.1 Saprospiraceae bacterium | reverse complement strand
CAAGAAAAGATATACGAAAGGTTTTTTATTGCCAAAATTTGGGATGACTCATGTTATAAAAGTAAATCAATATGATAAAAGCTTGCATTTTTGATTTAGATGGTGTAATCGTTGATACGGCAAAATACCATTTTATTGCCTGGAGGCGCTTGGCAGCAGAATTAGGCTATGATTTGACTGAAAGACAGAATGAAAAATTGAAAGGGGTCAGTAGGATGGGATCCCTTGAACTTATTCTGGAATGGGCAGGTATTGAGAAAACTGAAACCGAAAAACTGAAACTAACCGATAGGAAAAATGGCTGGTACCGGGAATTATTAAAGGATATGAGCCCAGATGAGGTATTGGATGGAGTGATGCCGTTTTTAGCACATTTGAAGTCGAAAAACATCCCATTTGCATTGGGGTCTGCTAGTAAAAATGCTATGATGATTCTTGAAAAAGTTGGTTTAGCAAATTCATTTGAGGCGATAATTGACGGAACAAAAACGACGAAAAGTAAGCCTGATCCCCAGGTTTTTGAATTGGCTGCTGAGGCAATGGAGATTGCTCCAGGCGAGTGTATTGTTTTTGAAGATTCTGCAAAGGGGATTGAGGCTGCGCTTATTGGAGGGTTCTACGCAGTAGGCATAGGGGAAAAAAAGAATTTGAGTAAAGCTGATATTGTAATCCCCAATTTCAAAGGACTAAATATTGCTGATTTCAGAAATAAATTAAATGGAAATTAGATAGAGAAGCTACAGACTTCCATAAGTCTCCAATATTTGTTTTTCGGTTTCTGCCAATGGCTTGTATATCGCCAATTCTGTACCTGTACATCGTTGAGCGCCGACTGCATTTCCGTAATAACAGGCTTTTACATAATCCTTTGTTTTTAAATATCCAAATGCCAATCCACCTGCAAAAGAGTCACCACAACCAGTTGTATCAACTACATGTTCAACGGGCACTCTTTTGACAAAGCGTTCCTGCATTTTCCCGCTTTCATCGTTGAAATATACGGCACATCCATATTCATCCAGGGTTACATATAATGCTTTTACGCCTTGATCGAGACAATGTTGGGCGAATTTGGGCAATTCATCCATGGGCAATTCACCTTCATTTAATTCCTCAGGTTTAAATTCTTTTCCAAACCAGCTACAAGCCGCCTCCATCAAATTCATTTTCAGTATATCTATGTAGGGCAACCATAAATCCCGATCAATCCAGAATTGAAGTAAGCGGTCTCCTGTACGGGTACAAGTATTGGTAGGCCCATGACCGTCAAAAATGATGACTCCGTCACTATTTAATTTGATATATTTAAGTGTTTCCAGCGAAACCTCAAAATCTGTAACAGGGACAAAAACAAAAGCATCGGCATCTAATAAATCTTTTACATCATCTGGAATGATTGGATTCATAAAGGCAGTTTGCTTCTCCAGCCGTAAATTTTGATTCACATATTTCAAAGTAATGACGTCACCCCGATCTTGTTCATCTGTGATATGGTTTAGGTTTACGTTTTTATAGCCCGATAATATTTTTTTGATTGGCTCCGTATCTTTTTTCCGAACGTGGGTTACGGGAATTATTTCTCCCTCATTTTCCATTAAAATGGAAAGTGCTACTACTGGATATAAAACACAGCCATATTTTGAAACTTCTTTTCCCTCATAGGTAGTGATGTGATCTCTTGGAATCGGCCCAGGCACTACAATCTTGAAATTATTTGACATTTTTAAATTTTGAGTTGGAAAAACCCAAATATAAAACAGTTATTAGAATGGAGGCTTTTTTCTGTTTTTTTATCATAGGATAATTATCTTGCGCCCTTTTGGGACGTATCCCTAAATTGGGCTTATATTCATGAACAATCCCAAATTCATTAGACTTAATTATCAATGCATTGAAATTGATGCTCAAACAAAACAGTACTTTATTTTTGAAGATCAACAACATATTGATTTTAATCATTGGATAGAAGGATTAGTGGAATCAAAAGATTTTAGAATTGATTTCAATGAAATTTTAAAAACTATTCCCTACGATGCCTTTTTTTGGGAAACTCCCGCGCTTACGCTACTATCTACTTCAAAGAATTTTGAATTCGTTGCAGTCCATAGCAAAACCTTGAGCAAAGTTTCAGCAACACCACATTATTTTGCGGAACATTTCAATAAAGGGGAGGAAGTAGTGAGCTTTAAAAATTTGGGAGGAGATGCCCAATTAATTGTGCCTTGCCAAACAAAACCAAATTTTAAATTCCCACATATTGGGACTTTTATCCGTAATGCACCTTTAACTCAAATTGATGCATTTTGGGAAAAAGTAGGAATGGAATATAAAAAAGCCTTGTCCGCTAAACCAATTTGGTTAAACACTTCAGGTTTAGGCGTTTATTGGTTACATGTGAGAATTGATTCCAGACCTAAATATTACACTTATCATCCTTATAGAAATTTGTTGTAGATGTGAGTTTTTTCAAAAATTTTCAAAACTCACACTTACAGCTTACAACTTACAATGGAAAATGAAAAATTATATCAAGCACGATCCTTGGAAAATCGTCGAAGATGGATTTGAGGCTGAAAACAACAAGATATCAGAGAGTCTTTGCAGTATAGGCAATGGCAGAATGGGGCAACGTGCTAATTTTGAAGAACAATACAGTGGTGATACTTTGCAAGGAAGTTATGTGGCAGGTGTTTACTATCCTGACAAGACCAGAGTTGGTTGGTGGAAAATTGGTTATCCAGAGTATTTTGCTAAAGTATTAAATGCTCCAAACTGGATAGGAATTGATATAGAGATTGAAGGAGAAGCATTGGATTTGGCCACCTGTAAGTTGAAAAACTTTAAAAGGGTACTGAATATGAAAGAAGGATACCTGGAGCGAAGTTTTCATGCCCGCATGGTTAGCGGTAAAGAAGTGAAAGTTACAAGCACCAGATTTTGTTCAATTGTGGATGATGAGATAGGTGCCATAAAATATTCCATAACGCCCTTAAATTTTGAAAGCACATTAACCATTTCTCCCTACGTGGATGGAGATGTGGTCAATCAAGATTCCAATTACGATGAAAAATTTTGGACCGAAATTGAAAAACAAATAAAACGCCGCTCAGGTTATGTGATTACTGAAACTAAAAAAACTCAATTTCAGGTGGCTACAGGGATGAAGTTTGTCATTCTTAAAAATGGTCAAGAAGAGGAATTTAAGACCTGGCACTACCAAAAAGAAAAATATGTGGGTTGCGGGGTAGATGTTCAGGCTAAAGATTTGGACGAAATCGTGATTTACAAATATGCTTCAGTTGTCTCATCTTTAAATTATCCTAAGAACAAATTGGGTGAAGCTTGCCAGGATGGATTAAAAAGAGCATCCAAAAAAGGATTTGAAAAATTGCTAAAAGAACAAGCAAAGGCATGGGCTTCTAAATGGGAAGAAGCAGATATTGCGATTGAAGGTGATGTTGCTGCACAACAGGGTATTCGGTTTTGCATTTTTCAATTGTACCAAACCTATACCGGAGAAGATGAAAGGCTCAATATCGGTCCGAAAGGATTTACCGGAGAAAAGTATGGTGGTTCAACTTATTGGGATACCGAGGCTTATTGTTTCCCCTTCTATCTCGCTACTGCTGACCAAAAAGTTGCCAGGCAATTGTTGAAATATCGACACAAACAACTACCTCAAGCTATTGAAAATGCAGAAAAACTGGGCTTTAAAGATGGTGCAGCACTATATCCTATGGTCACGATGAATGGAGAGGAATGTCACAATGAGTGGGAAATCACCTTTGAAGAAATACATCGAAATGGAGCAATTGCCTATGCTATATTTGATTATGTTAGATATACAGGTGATAAATCCTATTTGCTGGAATTCGGCTTGGAAGTATTGGTGGCTATTTCAAGGTTTTGGGCCCAAAGAGTACATTTTTCTTCAAGGAGGAAACAATATGTTATGCATGGCGTGACTGGACCGAATGAGTATGAGAATAACGTTAACAATAATTGGTATACGAATTATATCGCTCGCTGGTGTTTGAAATACACCCTGGAAGTCATAGAGGAATTGAAAACCGAATCTCCTGAAGCTTATCGTGCTTTTGAGGAAAGAATAAAGTTTTACACTGCCACGGAAACTAAGGAATGGAAAAAAATTGTAAAGAATATGTATTTGCCTTACGACAAGGATTTGAAAATTTTTGTTCAGGCAGATGGCTTTTTGGATAAGGAATGGGAGAAAACCATTGATGATTTGACAAAAAAGGATCGCCCAATTAATCAGAATTGGTCCTGGGATAGAATTTTAAGATCAGTATACATAAAACAGGCGGATGTACTTCAGGGATTGTACTTTTTTCAAGATGATTTTGAAGAAAAAACCATACGCAGAAATTTTGACTTCTATGAACCTCGGACAGTTCATGAATCATCACTGTCCCCATGCGTACATGCCGTATTGGCTTCAAAATTAGATAAAAAAGATAAAGCTTATGAAATGTACCTGCGGACTGCAAGATTGGATTTGGATGATTACAACAACGACACGGAAGACGGATGTCATACCACTTCCATGGCTGGTACATGGATGGCTTTTGTGCAAGGGTTTGGAGGTATGCGCGTTTATGACAATATGGTTCATTTTAACCCTTTTCTACCTTCTGGATGGAAAGGATATTCTTTTAAAGTTAGATGGAGAGGATACTATTTGGAAGTTAAAGTTGAGAAAAAGAAAACGACTATATTTAATCATTCAAATGAAAAAATAAAACTCAAAGTAAAAAATGAATTAAAAGAAATTGATGCAAAATCCTCAATAAAAGTATGAATTAGAAATATTATTTTATTTTAAAATATAGCGCAATTGTAAAATTAAATTTTGAATTTAATTTTGTTTGTAAAAAAGATGGGTGTTTGATGGATATATTGAAAAATATTTATTTATCTTAGCACTGCGAATTAGTAGTCACAACGGTTAGCACACCCACATCAATAATAAGTTCCTTGAAAGCTTGTAAATCAACTAAAAAATCCTATCCAAAGCTTCTGGGTTTCCTTCAGACTTTCACCACCTTCCAGGCTTCAATAGCTGGAAAAACGAAACCCTAATTTGGCTTTGTTGATTTACAAAAGGATTATGATCCAAACCGATTTATTATACAATGTGCTAAGTTGTGTTTTATAAAATATTTTTGCTTATGAGTCCACCAGACACCAAATTTGTAAAGGCATGAAGCATGACCTTTACGAAAAGAAAATCAGCAGGATAATTTTTTTGAGTTGACAACTCGTTTCATTAGGTGTTCATAACTGTATCGCGGAAACAGTCACTGTCACAACTCATTAAGAATTAAAATAATATCGAGGCCGTTAGTGATGTTTTTAAATAAGCAGACGGTAAAAAGATTCAGAAAAATTATCAATTTTAACAAAAGCGCCGGGCGATGCATCATGCCGCCGGGCGTTTTTGTTGAAGATCCTTTCTAAACGATTTAATCGTTGGTTTATATTCTCTCAATTATGATTTCCAGATCATCAAACCATACCGAATCATCGCCCTCATTCCATACATAAATATCGAGTTTTTTGCTTTTGATTCTTGATGGGGGTTCAAATGTAAATTGGATTTTTTCCCAACCATCTTTTGATTTTTCAACTATTTCATTTCCGGATTTCCAAAAAAGGCCACCTTTTACTTCTGCCACAATTCTGTTGGATTTATTTGTCTTTTTCTCTGAAAATCTCCAAATACTGGCTTTGATTTTTTCATTTCCTTCGAGACGTGGAATGGTATAATTTAATCCAAATGGAATTCCCTTACCAAGTTCAAAACTATATGCTCCTGATTTGAAATACTTTTTACTTTGTGCTCCTCCTAAATCGAAGTACTTTCCATTCTCATAAAAATGATCTTTGGCCTTCCACTTTTTGATAGTTTCCATATTGCAGGTGATCTTTTCTTTTTGGGGTAAATGGATTCCAAACAGAAAAACAGAAGTGATGATAAGGATAAACCAAAAAAAGAAAGCAATACCAAATTCATTGCTCACCTTCGTGAATGCTTCCTGTTCAACAATAGATTTAAAATTATTGGAATTCATATCTCAAAATTAAGAATCAAATGAATTTATAGAAAACAAAATTATTTCTAGAGCCCAGACTCAATACAATTCTATAATCGACCTATCTTCGCATCTTCCAAAACGATATGCATGGTCTTCAGCAGCTATTACTTTTTATTTTATTTCCTGCCGGTCTTTTTGCTGCTTTATTGGTCTTCACCAAAAAAACTTCAAAATACAATAGCGCTAATTGCTTCCTGTTACTTTTATGCCTGGGGGGCTCCTGAATTCTTCATTGCTGTATTTACAGGGCTAATCATTGACTTTTATCTGGTAAGGCTTATTTGTCTTTCGAAAGGCACCCTTAGGAAAAGATTGCTTTTGACCTCAGTCTCTTTAAATGTTCTGGTACTTATCATTGCCAAATATCTCAATTTCTTTACAGCATCTATCAATGAAGTTTTGAATGTATTGACAATAGCCAGCATCCCAGTGACTCATGTTGTTCTTCCGATCGGGATTTCCTTTATTACTTTTCAAAAAATAAGCTATGTATTGGATTGTCATTCAGGAAAAACCAAACCTCAAGACAATTTTGTCAATTATGCCTTGTACATTATGTTATTTCCACAACTTATTGCCGGACCTATCGTCAGATTTCGTGAGATAGCTGATCAGTTGACAAATAGAATAGCGAATGATACCATTGAAGATAAATTAGCAGGATTGTATAGATTTATTATTGGTTTGGCAAAGAAAATACTGATTGCCAATGTTTTAGGAGAAGTAGTCGACCAGATTTTTTCCCTGCCAGAAGAACACTTTACTACAGCTACCGCATGGTTGGGAGTTATTGCCTATTCTTTACAAATCTATTTTGATTTTTCAGGTTATTCAGATATGGCAATTGGATTGGCCAGAATGATGGGCTTCCGTTTTCCTGAAAATTTCAATTTCCCGTATATATCACAGAGTATCACAGAATTCTGGCGACGATGGCACATTACATTGAGTAATTGGATGAGAGATTATCTATATATTCCCTTAGGAGGAAATCGGGTTTCTAAAAATCGATTGTATTTCAATCTGGTTGTTGTTTTTTTAATTTCAGGCTTGTGGCATGGAGCTGCCTGGACCTTTGTGTTCTGGGGAGCTTTTCATGGCTTGTTTTTAATTTTGGATAGATTGTTTTTAGTCAAATGGCTTCAAAATCGTGGAAGGCTTTTTTCCATTCTTTTTACTTATTTTATTGTTTTAATAGGCTGGGTATTTTTCAGATCAGATAATTTTGAGATGGCTTTTGATTATCTAATCCAGATGTTTTCATTTAGTGGCTTTTATTTGAATGTTTATTTGACCAGTAAATTTTGGTTTATCCTGATGTGCGCCTTGATTTTTTCATTTTTAGCTGTTTTCCCAAAGGTGGAGCAACTGCCAGAAAAATATTTTTCATCAAATGGTCATTGGGGAATTTTGACTGGTAAGACAATTTTCACTACTATTTTGGCCTTTTTATGTATTGCTGAATTAATGGCATCAGATTTCAGTCCATTTATCTATTTTAAATTTTAATGAGATACACCGTTTTAAAATATTTCCTTTTCGTCTTTATGTGTTTAGGTATATTTCTAATGCCGCATTATATACCATTTGTAGAAAAACACTTTCCTAATATGCAGGCCAGACAATTATCTGGGCAAAGAGAACTGTATCATCGTCCGGCTTTTGCTATTAAAAAGTATTTAAACAAGAGTTTTCAGAGAAGTTTTGAGAATCATATTAAGACCGAATCGGGCATTGCGAATATAGCGGTCCGTGGAAAAAACCAGGTAGATTTTTCCTTTTTTAATCATATCAATTCCAGCAAAATAATTGTAGGTAAAGAGGACTATTTTTTTTCTACTGAATATTGTGAAGCCTATTTGGGAAAGGATTTTATTGGTGAAAAAAACGTGAAAAGAAAAGTAACGCTGCTAAAAAAGGTTTGTGACTCTCTAAATAAAAAGGGGATTCAATGCATCGTGCTTAATCCTCCCGGAAAACCGAGAGCCCTACCTGAATATCTTCCAGATTATTACCAAAATTATCCATACCCTAAATCCAACTGGTCAACTTTTAATGCCTATTTGGATGAAGAAAAAATACCAAGATTGGATTTGGGTTTTTTACTGGATTCCCATACCGGGACGAAGTTAGAATTATATCCAAAATTTGGATTACATTGGAATTATTTGGGTGCCACACTCGCTGCAGAGGAATTGTGTGAATTTGTCTCCACCAACTGGGAAATAAACTGTCCTAAAATGTCCTGGGAGCTAATAATGAAGGAGAAGGCGGAAATTTTAAGTACTGATATTGAAATGATGAATGGTGCCAATTTGTGGTCAGATTTGTCATCTCCCAAAATGCCCTACCCGAGAATAAAATACCTTTCTGATTCCTTAACCGTAAAGCCGAATGTTTTAGTAGTTGGGGATAGCTATTACAAAATATTTTTGGATTATGGAGTTCAAAAAGGCCTATTTGCTTCAGCCTCTTCTTTTTATTATTACTACCAACAAGTTTATCCAAAAAGAAAAAATAATCCTTCGGCTCAACAATTGGATATTATTGAAGAAATTAAGAACCGTGATCTCATCATTTTTTCTCATTCAGAATCCAATTTGGAAAAATTCGGATTTGGTTATTTGGAAAAGCTGGCAGAAGCTTTAAGTATTGGGGGAAATTGAAACCTGAATAAAACCCAGGCTTATTATTTTTTCCGTTCAATTGCAATAAACTCTGCATCAGGACAATCTATTCAAGACAAGATTTTTATCGAAAAATTAAAGGAAACTCACAAAAAAGGGCATTTTAAAGAAAAGGAAAATTATGACTCCCCCAAAATAGAATTGATGATTTGACTAACCTCCTTCCCTCGTGTCAATGCCATCATATGTGATCCGCCATCAATTTTGTAATCGTAACGAATATTTTTAATAGGCAGCGTTTGGTCTTTAGTGCCATGGATGTGAATAATGTCTTTGTTGTTATCCAATCGTTCCCAATTTATGATCATGTCAATGGTTCGTTTCAAAAACTGTGGATTGATGGCCTTTATCATTGCAACAAAAGTTTCTTTTTCATTTTTTCGATCTGGTTCCACCAAAGGTTGAGCAATAAAAGTACCTGCTTTCAATAGGCTTGCAGGGACAATTCTATTTATAGGGAGTACACTCATGAATTTATATCTCCCTGGTAGTTCCCCTCTGTTTTTGGCACTTGAGATTATAATGACTTTTTCGGGTTTGAGGAACTCTGCCATTTCCGTAGCTACCATCCCCCCAAGAGAAATTCCTATCAATATATACTTGCCGCTTGTATCAATTTGGTATGCCAATCGTTGTGCATATTCTGATAAGGTTTCTTTAGGAGTTGGGACTTTCCATTTGATATGCTTGATATTGTATTTCAGGTCTAATTCAAAATTATTAAATATTCGATGATCGGCACCTTGGCCAGGAATGAGATAAATGGTTGTTTTGGAATTCATGATCCCTTCAATTTTTGATGGGAAAGTTATAGAAAGGATAAAAATGAGGTATATTTGAAATTGCATGTTTTTTATTCCCAAACGGAGATTTATTTTAAATATTGAGTAATCCTACTCATTTTGATCAAAGCGTAACATCAATAAGTTTGAAAATCAATTGTGAAGACATACTAAATCTAAATATAAATCCCCTCCCAAAATTAGATTTTTTAAATCATAACTCCCCAATAATTTGTTTGATTGACGTTAGTGATTTTTCAGAAAAACAGGAACGATTCTTTTATGATTTGCTCAGTATTCAGGAAAAAGAAAAGGCTAAACGATTCCGTTTTGAGAAAGACCGGAAAGAGTATATTATAGCTCATGGCGTTCTAAGAGATTATGTTTCGAAATTTTTAAACATTTCAAATCCCCAAATTCAATTTGAATTTGGAGCACATGGAAAACCATATTTAAAGGATTTTTCCAAATTCTCTTTCAATCTTTCACATTCAAAAGGAAAAATAGCTCTTGCTTTTTCCAAAGATGAAGCAGAAGTTGGAGTAGATATTGAAAAAATCGACCAAGCTTTCGATTATCAACTTTTAGTGGATAGATTTTTTACAAAATCAGAGAAAAGACGCATAGATTCTGTTATGAAATTCTATAAATTTTGGACCCGAAAAGAATCTTTACTGAAATTGACAGGCATTGGGGTTTCAGAAGTTTTAACGGAAATAGATGTTTCACGAAATAATAATTTAAATCGAATTCAAGACAAAAAATTAGCTGCATATTTAGGTTATTCCATTTTCATAAAATCTTTTTTTTGGAAGGAAAGTGCAGTTTCCATATCCATGTTTGATTCAGATTTTGAAATTCACACATTTGACATATAGCACATATTTATGAAAAACACACTTGTACTTTTTTTTGCATTCCTTTTCTATTATTCCCTTTTTTCACAAGATGCTCAAAACCGTTCTGTACAGGTATCTGCAGAAATCCATGATAATCCAACTAAAATTGACTTTTCCTGGTCATGGGATTGGTCTTCCGGTGGGTATACAATATATCGGAAATCTCTGGAAGACCAGAATTGGGGAGAACCAATAGGTGAATTGCCGTGGGGGGCGATAGAATGGTCCGATACCAATGTATTGAAGGGAGTTGGATATGAATATGCTTTTTTCAAACAAAGGTGGGATACACTGGTTTGGACAGTTGAAGTACCAATAGAGTCTGAGCTTAATTTTATTGTGGAGAATACGAATGGCAGTGGATTGTGTTGCAATTTTGGTTTTGGATGGTACAAAGTTGAATCATGTGGGGAAATAGTCGCTTATGGAGACAATTTTGGGGATTTTGAAGAAACAACATTTTGGGTATGTTCAGACACAACTACTACCACAAAAATCGAAATAACACTGCTTCCTGATTTGCTGACCAATACAACAAGTTGGAGCTTAGAAAATGCTCAAACTGGGCAAATTTATGGAAGCTCCGGACCTCCGGGAACTGTCCTGATTGAAAAAGCGAAATATGGTTTTATCTATGCTGGAATTAATCTGCCTCCAATAGAGAAAAGGGGGACCATTTTATTGATGGTCGATGATGTTTTTTCTACGCCTTTACAAGGAGAAATTGAAGAACTTAAGCACGATTTATTCAAAGATGGCTGGAAGGTAGTAGTTAGAGAAGCCAATAGGAATGAAGCTGTAACCGATGTTAAGGCTCGAATTTTGGAAGTCTATCAACAGGAAAACGATTTGAAAGCACTGTATTTATTGGGCAATATTCCTGTTCCTTATTCTGGCGATATGTATCCTGATGGGCATTCTGAAAATCATTGGGGAGCCTGGGCTGCAGATACTTATTATGGTGAATTGACAGGTGATTGGACAGATACGATAGTAGATAATACGGGAGCCTTTCTTCCTTGGAATCATAATGTCCCGGGAGATGGAAAATTTGACCAAACCGGTATCCCAACTGAAATGGAGTTGCAAGTAGGTCGAGTTGATTTAACTGATTTGCCTTCCTATCAAGATAATGAAATAGAATTGACTCGTAAGTATTTAGAGAAAGCACATCGCTATAAGCATGGAGAATTTGAGATACAAAGGAGGGGGCTAATTGATGATAATCTGAATATTGTCCTTGGGGCTCCTGCGGCTAGTGCTTATCGCAATTTTGCCCCGATGTTTGGTGCGGAAAACATTGACAATTTGGATTATTTCTCAAGCATGAGCAATGAAAGTTATTTGTGGTCCTATGGAGGGGGGAGTGGATCTCATATGAGTGCCAATGGAATTGGTACGACCACAGATTTTGCAAATGACTCTTTGTTAAATGTGTTTACCATGCTCTTTGGTAGCCAATTTGGAGATTGGGACAATTCTGATAATTTTCTTAGAGCTCCACTTGCACAAGGTTTGACGCTAACTAATTGTTGGGCTGGAAATCCACCCTGGAGCTTTCATCATATGGCAATGGGTCACCATATTGGTTATAGTACCATCAGGACCCAGAATGCCTCAATTGACAATTACAATCCAGGACCTCAATTGGTACACACTGCACTTATGGGTGATCCTTCCTTGAGAATGCATCCTGTCAAACCACCCAGGAATTTTCAGGTTGATACGAGTTCCCAAACCATTGAATTGAAGTGGTCTCCGGCTCTGGATACTAATATTTTAAGCTACTACATCTATGGTGCAACCAGTCAATTTGGAGATTACTTCCTATTACATGCCGGACCCATATTAGATACTACTTTTACTATCAACAACCTATCTACTGGTACTTATTATTTCATGATAAAAACTTTGAAACTCGAAGAATCAGGGAGTGGCCGTTATCAAAATTTGAGTTTAGGTGTAATGGATTCCATTTATTTTGAAGAAGTTCTTGGTTTAGAAGGTTTATCCGAAATGGAGGTTCAGATTCATCCCAATCCAAGTTCGGGAATACTAAATTTAGAATTTGGGGATATTGACCTCAAGGGTTTGAATATTAAGGTTTTAGATAGGGTAGGGCGATTGGTTTTTGAAAAGCAGGTAAAAAATTCTTATGGCGGTTTACAATTAGATTTAGAAAGCGGTTTGTATTTTCTAATATTGGAGAATGAGTCACAATTTTCCAGAAAGCAATTTTTTATTTCAAGATAAGTACTTTGCCTTAGATTCTTTTGCGAAATTAGGGTCACAGTCTTTCAATCTAACCAACATTGCTAGCATGATATAGAAGATAATACTTGTTGGAGGAAGCGTAATTGCTTCCTGGGGATAACAGGCTACAGCCAATATGAAAACACAGGTTGTTACCCCTAAATACAATATTTTTATTAGTGGATCACTACACCGAAAATAGTAATAAATCCCGGATTTTAGCGCAGTGAATAGCAAACCCATATAGATGAGTAATCCAATCCAACCTGCTTCAACCGCAATTCTTACATATAGACTATCATGAGCAAAGCTGGCTAACCAGGAATCGGGAGTGAACCTTTTTCCCCATGCGCCAGTACTACCCAGGCCAGCACCTACGGGATGGGTTTGAATATAGGGTTGTATTTTTTTCTGATTTTCTAATCTTACAGAGACTGAGGCATCGGCCGTCGGTTTAAAAGCAGATTGAATTCTCCAAATCACTGCATTGGAGGTTGATTTCATCATCGCCGCAGTTCCAACAAGAAAGAAAAATCCTGCAACAAAAAAGGTTGATCTTTTAAAGGTTAAAACCAGGTAAAAAATTATTCCCAGGGGCACTAAAACAAAAGGGGTTCTGGAACCCGCATAAGCCATGCCTGCCAACATGCATGTTCCAGCAAATGCAAGTACTATCCTTTTCCAAATCTTGAAAGGGTGGGTTGCCAATATGAAGCAAAAAATACCCAAATAGCTCATCAAGATGCCAAATGTGGTCGGATCTGCAAAAAAGGAAAATACCCGAAGCCTTCCCCATTGGAATATCAACATAAAGCGTTCTTCATCGGCATGCAGCCAATTCATCTCCGAAGCCGTAAAACCAAAAAACTCTTGCTTTAATGAATACAAAGCAGCTATAAACCCAAAAAAGAGAATAACTTTTGTGATGGTGAGCATGCGTTTTAAATTCTTAAAAGCATAACAGGCGATGAAATACAATGCAAGCAATAGGGCAACCGATCGAACCGTGTAAACCCATGCTAAGCGAGATTGTGCCCATGGATTGATGACTTGCATGAAATTGTAGTATATCCATGCAACAATGAATAATGTAATGGGACTTTTTGCAAAACTAAAATCTCGTTCTTTGACTAAGCGGACTAGAAGGCCAAACATAAGCAATAACAACATGCCATCCATTGAAGTACCTATCGGAGCATTGGTATATTTTGCAGCCAAACCCAATAGAAATGCAATGGATATCATTACGATAAGTCCAAAATGTAAATTGGAAAAGCAGGATAAGATGATTGGTATTCCAATTAAGCCTCCAACCAATAACATAGAAAATTTAAGGGGCAGCAATGCAATCACATATGCAAGGCAAAATGCACCCAAAAGCATGAAAAAATAACCCAAAGGGCTATTCATCTTTTTGACAAATACCAGACGGGTAAACCAATTTTTAACACTGCCAAATTGTTTGACCTTTATTACAGACATATCATAAGTCTGATTAGGATCGGGGGGCGGAGAATTAATCATGTTAATAGTAAAAGACTTAAAAGCCTCAAATCAAATAATACAGCCTTTAGAACTGTTTAATCCGAAAATATTTAGGAAGCAATGAATGTGGTTTAAATGCTTCATTTTGGAAAAAAAGAAGGCGAACCGATGAAGTCTTCTACACACGCTACCTCCCCTTCTCCATCGGCTCTCCCTTCCTAAACCCATTCAAATATTACTACTGGTGATGTTTGCAAATTTTTTGGTTCTCAGAAAAATTGTATGGCCAATCAAATGCTCTGAGCGGGTTTATCTTTTAATCATTGATTAAAAGAATACTACTTTTAAAAAACACACTAGGAGCATCATAAAACACATGAATATGGAAGCTCCTTCAAGTATTTTCTCTTTTTGGGTCAATTCAATTTTTTTTGAATCTTTTGGTCTTGTTAAATTCATCATTACTAAAATCTTTAATCAGGATTAATTGGCAAATTCCTTTACCGCTAATTGTTCGTTGACAATTTCCCAAAACTGCTCTACGCGCTTTGTCCAGGTATTTTCACTTGCTTTCTTTATTCTTGCATCCATTCTGTCAACTGAATCTTCTCCTATGGCTTTATTTATCAGATTTATAAATTCTTCTCGATTTTTGGATAAATAAATTACGTCTCGGAAATCTCGAATGTCTTCTGAAAAGTCAGTGGAGACCACAGGCTTTCCTGTAGCCAGGTATTCATTTATTTTTAATGGATAAATGCTCGCAGTAAGGGTGTTTTTCAAGAAAGGAATGATGGTTACATCAAAAAACTGCAAGTACTTTGGTAGTTCTCTGATATGTTTTCCACCCGTCATGATTACGTTTGGCATTTTGTCTAATCCTACTGTTTTATACTTTTCACTGTTGATGGGTCCTACCAGCACCAAATTTTTTTCAGGATGTCTTTTCGCAATCTTTTTCAACAGTTCGTAATCAACTCTGTGAGGATCCATATTGCCAGTAAAGCCAATAATTCTACCCTTCAATCCTTTTAGTTCTTCGGGTTTTTCGAATTCCTTTTCCACGGCTTCACTAAATATGTTCAAATCAGCCGCGTTATGCAGGATATGGGTATTGGGATTGATTGGAGACTTTAGACGGTGTAAATTTTTTGATGTGACAAATACCAAATCTGCATTTTTAATAACTTCATCCTCAATTCTGGCTCCATGCCTTGCGGTATAGGTCTCCTCCCTCATGTCGTCAATACATTGGTATATATTCAGCTTAGGATTCAATGCTTTTGGCAATACCCCTCCACCATATGGGTTGAAGCAATTCAAATATATATAATCTCGAATCTTAAAGTCTTTTATAACTTGTTTAATGGTATTGACAACAAGGTGATGATTATAAGCTTTTAGGTAATCATAAAAAGAGCCCTGTGGTAAGAAATTGATTGGAATCGACAGAGGAGGGTGAACAGCAATCACGTTATCAGGAAGTTCTTTGATACTTTCATACCTCAATCGATTGGAGAATAAGTCCGCTCTTCGTTCTTTGGCTAAAGGTGACTTTCTCTCTTCCCAAAAATCCTTTACCGACCAGGGTTTATTGATATAAAATACTCGATTGTGTTTGCTAAACTCTCTTGTGAAAGATAGAGAAACAGAGGAGTAGGTGTTCTCCCATGGGAAAAGAGTAAAGTAAATGATATCGAGGTTTGAGTTCATAGTGGTTTAAGCTTTAATGTCCCTAAGCCCTTAAACTGGAGGAATGATTATCAGCTGTTTTTTGTTTTTGGGGCTTTAGCAAATAATAACATACGAAATTGAACTCCTTCTTTTTCCCTCATACTGCGTTTGCCAAGGGCATCCCTTGTCCAAGGGACTCCCTTTGGGATGGGGGAAAAGCCTCACCGAAGCTTGCTTCGCCTACGTTTTTCGCCTTGTAAGAAAAAAAAAATCCTTCGTCAATTTTGCGTAGTTTATTAATTTCTAAATCCCTTAATAATTTTTCTTCCTGTTCAGTAGACTTTATTCGAAAAGATTTTGTAAGGGAAACCATCAACCGACTGCCGCATCCGAAGGAGTCCCTTTGGGATTTACCGTCAACCGAATAAAGTCTAGTTTTTACTCAAAAGCAAAAATTCCTTTGTAATCAAAAAATCAAGCGGGAAAAAATTGAAATTGGCCCCTTTCAAAAATTCCACTTTGTTTAACAGGCAATGACTTTTCCGAAAAATTGGTTTTAAACTGCTTCTATTTATTACCCTCATTAGTTTTTCATGAGTTAAATGATTTAAGCCCTTATACGCTTCAATCAAATCGCTTTCGGCTTCACCAACTAAAACCTGGTTATTTTTTTCAATCATTTTAATCAGAATCTTATCTGGTAAAAACTGACACCACGGAATTCCAACAGCATGTGTGACATGGGATGCATAGGGGCTTTTCCACGGAGGATAGGTGACAAAAATTTTACCTCCTTCCCTTAAAGAATCCCCTAATTGCTGAATTATTTTTTCAAGTAAAGGAAGTGGTATATGTTCTGCCACATCATTTAAAAAAACGTAATCATATTTTTCTGTTAATGGATTCTTCAGGACATCCCGAACGACAAATTGAACATTCTCCATCTTATGCTTTTCCTTTATTTTGTTAGCAATTTCAATGTGATGTCTGTCTATATCCAAACCGTAAACCTCACATTCCCAATTTGAAGCATACCACAAACTCATACCGCCCATACCGCATCCAAAATCCAGAATCTTCTTTCCACTTAAATCAAAATATCGCTTGATCAAATGCTTGTCCACCTTTAAATGCGCAGCGTCATCGTTTAAAAAATTGTCCTCAGCATATGCCAAACCTTCTTCTAATTGTTCCTTTGTCATTCGTTAGGTTTTTGTCAAAAAATAAGTTTGAAAATCATTATTATCTCAAACTCTCAAATTCTCAAACTCTCAAACTCTCAAACTCTCAAATTCTCAAACTCTCAAATTCTCAATCTCTCAAATTCTCAATCTCTCAAATTCTCATTCCCTCAACCCTTCCTTCTCAATAACAGTCGAAAAAGCCGGTGTCTTGCTTCTGTTTTTCCATAAATATATTCCCTTTTCAATAGCAAGTCTGTAAAAATCAAACATATAGAAAAATGCACGGTATGCTTTAATATTCAATTCTTTGTACAATAAGAATTGCATAAAAATGAATGATGTTGCATAAGTCAAAAGTGTTCCAAAGGCAGCTCCAAATACCCCATATCTGGTAATGAAATAATAGTTTAATATGATGTTCAAAATCATGCTGCCAAGTGTAAAATAGAAGTTGATTTTAGGCTTGCCAATTGAATCCAGGACTGTTCCAAATTGAACTGCAAATGGCATAAATAAACCATACAAAATCGTCCAACGCAGAAGGTTGGCAGCTTCCAGATATTCACTTCCAGCTAAAATGCCAATAATGAATTCAGATAAAACCATGACCCCAATAATGCAGGGAAGCATAATGGTTAAAATTGCACCAACTGCTTTTTCATACAGTTTTTTTACTTCTGTCTTTCCTCCCTCTTTTAATCTTTTGGCACTTTGGGGGAAAAGTATGTTTGCCATTGAAAAAGTGGGAACATCTGTAAAATTGGTCACCTTGATTGCTGCTTCATATATAGCCACAGCTACCGGACCAGCTACCGGAATCGCTAAAAGCATCATTTTATCTATGCTCTTATACAACATGGTACTGAGGTTGGTCCCCAAAACATATTTCCCAAAATGAAATAACTTGTTTATCCATTCCCAGCTCACATCCTTGCTGAAACGCAAATATTTCCTGGCATATAAGAAAGATATCAATGAGCCAACGCAAGCTGTAATGATCTGAAAAACAGCTAATTGCATCAGACTAATTTCTGAAACAAATAAAAACAAACACCCAACATAAACAAACATCAAACCCTGCTTTCCAAATCCACTCCAAAAAATCCCCTTGAAATCAAGATTACTTTGTTGGATAAAATTGAATTGAAAATAAGGAACCAGACATATGGTTGTAACACAATATATTTTCAACAATGGAATTAAGGATTCAGCATTAAGCCAAATGCATATAAATGGGGCTACAAACCAAAGAATGAGGACAATTATTCCAGTAAGAATAATATTTAAACCAAGAGAAGCGGTAGTTATTTTTGCATAATCTTCTTCCTCACACGTGGTTAAATACTTCACCAAAGCATTTTGCAATAATCCAATTCTTCCTACTTCCAAAATTGCTACTATTGTCAGAAAAGCTACCCAATAACCAAAATCTTCTTTGCTTAAGGACCGAAACAACAACATTGCACTCCCAAATCCAAAAACCAATATGGATAGCCTTTCGGACAGCGTGAAAAAGCCTGATCTGAACCAATAGGATTTTTTCGTGATGTTGCTCAAGTGCAGTGTTGTTAATATATTCAAGTGACTCCTGGAATACCTCCTTCGGAGCAGATGTTCATATGTAAGTTTTATTTATACACCTGAACAAGTAATCACTTGAACACTATTCTCAAGTAATGTTTTTCAAATCCACAAAATTTAAGACTCCTCCCAGAAACTTTGAGTCTAATCTTCTTAAGAATGCCAGGGTCTCTCTATCTGTTCCACCAATAGTTGCTTCGGCTGAGAAAACAGCCACAACCTTATCTACAAATCTCATCAGTTCCATTGCATCAGAATATTGATTCATGGAAGCTGCCTCTAAAAATATATAGTCATATCGCGTACTATAGTTTCGAATGACTCTTTCAAAATCTTTGCCTGCCAATACCTCTGAGGGACTTTGGTTGCCTCCTTTGTTTCCAATTATATCTACATTCCTGAGATTGTAGTTGTCTTCACCAGGATGGGAACTCTCGTTGCTTATGCCAGGACCAATCCAATTATTGACCAGGCCGCCCATACCATCCCCCGTATTTGTCCAAAAAGGTGTGTTCTTGTAGTTTGAAAGAGAATTGTTTCTAAAATTGGTATCAATTATCAATACTCGTTTGTTATTTAAACTTAGCGCATAAGCTAATAGGATAATTAAAAATGATTTGCCTTCGCTGTTTTTTGGACTTACAAAGAGGAAGCTTCTTTTTCCTGTTGCCTCCAAAATTGATCTCAGTTTCCGTATGGATTCCCTGAAAGTATCCAATTTGTTTTTTGGATTGTCAGAATGGAACAAGAAATTTAAATCCAGTTTTTTGGTTTTGATTTTATTGACAAAACCGAGGAAAGGCAATTTGGTACGCCGTGGAAATTGACTTGGAGATTGGATTGTGGAATCCATCAAAGCCAATAAGAAAATAAAAATACTAGCCATGGTTCCGCCAGCTACACCTGAAAATGCAGAAATGATTGCTCTATGATTAGACTCAGGTTTGATTGCTAACTCAGGTTTTTCTAACAAAGAAAGCGGATTATCTACACTTCCAGCTTCAAGTTTGGCATCTTCCAATTTCCCAAGGTTCTCATTGTATTGTTTCTCAACTGTTGCTTTACTGGCCTCCAAGGATTTAAGGTAAGCATCATCTCTTTGTAATTTTCCCGCCCTTGCCGTCAATTCCTGTAATTCAACAGCATAGGAATCAGCACTTTCCCTTGCAAATTGGAGTTCTATTTCTTTATCAGATTTTTCCTGTATCCATTTCTTTACCTGGTCGTGTATGGGGTGATCGTCTTTAACTTTTGAACGAATATGAAAGGCAATGACTTCGGCTTTTTGCCCTTCCAGTTTCTTCATTCTTCTAGACAGTGCATTGGTATTTCCTCTTTTCTCAAGAATTTGCTGTTTCAATTGCTTTATTTCCTGATCAAGATCAAAAAAATCTTCCCGACTATACAAATCTTCGGCATAAGCTGCTGAAAAAGAACGATTGTATTTAAATATCTTCTTCTCTAAATCTGCAATAGCAGCCTTGATAGCGGGAATTTTTTCTTTGGCAGCAATCTGTTTCGCTTCGTAATCTCTGATATGGGAAATTACAGAAGTACTTTGATCACCCACATCAATTAAGCCATTGAAGGATTTATAATTATTGATTTCTCTTTGAAGACTGTCTAATATTGATTTTTTCTGATTGACCAATTCTGTGTAAAAAGCCACTCTATTTTCTTCATCTTCTGTAACCTCTATTTCGAAGGAAGACAAAAATTCTTTACAAAAATTCTCTACTACAAAATAAGATAATTCAGGACTTTCGGATTCAAATGAAACGGTCACATAATCCGTATCCCCTTCTCTCAATACAACCAGATGATCCATTATTGACTCATAATCATATCCGAATGCTTCTGCGAAGTCCCGGTAATATTTTTCAAGGGCTGGTGATTTTTGAAGTGTATCAAAATTAGTTTGAAGAACTAATGCAAAATCATCTAAAGGAATGGTAGATAAACTCAATATTTCTTCGTCTGGCAAGCGGAAAGGTTCCCTTTCTTTCAAATCATGATCGAGTAAGCTCTTGGTGACCCTTTGGATACTTCTGCGAGAAGTCATATCCCGAATCAATTGATTAAATCTTGCATCAATTTCATATTGTTGAATAAATGCATTTTCAGTGGTAAGGGTTTTTCCCTTAAACTCAAAAATTCCGGCAGAAATTCTGGCAGAAGACTTAAAGGTGGGTGGTAATTTGCCAACAAAATACCAGGCAGCCGAACCGGCTAACAACATTACGGAAAGAATCAACCATTTCCTCCTTAATAGTATGTTTAAGAAATACGCAAAGTCCATAGTGCGTTGTGCAGTTTTCTCTTAGAGAAGGGGAGGGCGACGAAAAATCAAATAAACTAGATTTTTACATCCTTCTGATGGTAACAAAAGTATGTAAAAAAGTGATATTGCAAAAAACTTTGTTAAAAATTATCTCAATCGTGACGTCCTATTTAGGACTTTACGTGTTTTTACTGACTATGTAACCTCTATAGTAGCTAAGTCCTCTAATATTGAATGAATATTATTGTTATATGATTTGTGACATGATTTCGGAATTGTGGAATTGAAATTTATTTTTTTTCATTATTACCCAACCATTATTTCAAGCCCTTCCGTCTATTCTTTTTGAGTTATTTGAGGTTTCAAATGCTTGTATTTGTAGGTGGACATACTTAATTTTAGATTTTTATAAACACCTTTTGCCATTAAGTCTTTTTGGATTTTGATTTTTTTTATCCATTAGACCTTTTGGAAAGACATTTCACAAAAATCCATATTATGTTTTGGAAGCCTATGCTTTTTATGCTCTCTTTATTTTTTGCATCCTTTTGTTGTTTTGGACAAAATGACGAATCAGACCGTTCTCTCGATATTGTTCATTTGAAAAATGGAAGCATTTTTCAAGGGAAAATTATTCAGTACGAAAGAGGCAAGTCGTTGAAAATTGAATTGCAAAATGGACAAACCATTGAATTAGAAGATTCGAAAGTTAAAAAAATTGTGCAGGGAGGAAATTTAGATGCTGAAATCCAAAATCGTCCTGAGAAGAAAGAAAAAGAACCAGTGGTTTTAAAAACCAAAGGTTGGTACAATTCAACCTATACCTCTTTTGCTTCGGGTAAGAATCGATTTGATCAATTTACGCTTGGTGCAGGAGTCCATAATGTGACTGGCAAACATTTGAATGGTGCAATTGCAGCAGGTTTAGGAATTGGTATTGACAATTACTCCAGAAGAGGAGAAACCATATTGCCCCTTTATGCAGAATTCAGATTTTATCCGATTAAAAAAGCAAAGCAGGTTTATTTTGCCGGCTCAATTGGTTATGGATTTGCATTTAAGAGAGAACAATTTGGCATTCAAGAAGCAAAAGGAGGATACATGCTTCATCCGGCTATAGGCTACCGAACAGGCTCTGCTGATGGAACAAATGTGACCATTGACTTGGGTATGAAATTACAGGATGCATTTTTCAAGGAGGAATTGCCCAATAGAGATATTGAAACGAGGGATATATTATTTAAAAGAATCACAATTCGTGTAGGACTAACTCTTTGGAAATGAGGGCTTAATAGCAAGTTATTCCCTATTCGCTATTAACTTTCACCAAAAGGGTCATCCACGCTCATGCTTAGAAAAAAGAAATATACAGACGAAGAACTTGTAAAAGGTTGCGTTCAGAACGATCGCTTTTTTCAAGAGTTGTTATACCGGAAGCATTTTGCCAGAATGATGGGGATGTGCTTGCGTTATACCTCTGATCGAGAGGAGGCCATGACAATTGTAAATACTGGGTTTTTGAGAGTATTCAAGAAGATTGAAATGTATTCTTTTAAAGGCTCTTTAGAGGGTTGGATTCGAAGATTGGTTTTCCATAGTTTATCGGATCATTTTAAAAAGAAATCAAGACAAATTCATTTTTTGGATTTGGAAGACCGGGATGCTCCCTTGAGAAATGAGGGATTGGAAAACTTATACTTGGCTGACCTACTCGTTTTTGTTGATGACCTGCCACCAGCCACTCGTGAAGTTTTCAAACTATACGCTATTGAAGGATACACGCATAAAGAGATTGGAAAAAATATGAATATTAGCGAAGGAACTTCGAAATGGCATTTAGCAAGCGCAAGAAAAAAACTGAAGCAGATGATTTATTCTTCTAACGAAATGAAAGATTATGCAGGATAACTACCCACATATTGATAAAAGGACAATAGATCAGGGATGGGGAGAGATGAAAAAAATCCTGGACGCAAAGATGCCGGTTGCTGTCAAGAAAGAACCGGCATGGAAAAGGTATTTATTGTTGCTTTTCTTTTTATTGATTGGAATTGGAGTCACCTGGGGAATCCTTGTGACTTCTGAATTTTTTAAAGAAGAAGTTCCACAAAAAGAAGAAAAACCAATTGCCAAAAATATTGAAACTTCAATTTTACCTTCTAAAATTGAACAAAAGGATAAGCAGGTAAAAACAAAGGAGCAGGATGCAAATTTGGAAAACTCAATAAATGAAAATAAACTGGAGGTGATTGAGCCAATAAAATCAGTAAAAAAACTAGTCTCAAATGATCCTCTTGAAAGCAATCAATCCAGTATTCAAAAAAGAAAACAAGATTTTAAAGTCGATGATATTACCAATACATCACTGCATGTAGTTGGAGCTAAAAAAGAGGAAAGAAAAGCCGTTATTGTTGCACCATCAATTGTGCAGTTATCAAGTCATAATATACCGGATTTACCAATTACAGAATTGCACTATCAAGTGGAATTAGAGAATTCTACAGCATATTCTGCTGATTCCAAAAAAGACTCAAAGTTTTCTTTTAAAGGATTAAAAATTAAAGCCGGCGAAAAATTTCATCCTACAAAAGCCGTGGGTGGACCTTCTTTAGGTTTGGTAAGTGATTTTAAATACAAGGACACCAAAATTGGATTTGAAACAGGATTGAATTATGATTACATCGTCGCCAATCCTTTTGAAGGACAAGCCATTCCCAACTCAAACAAAGTTGAATCATCGGGAGCTGGCAATTCTGGCATTTTAGATTATAATGGCATCTTTTCTCCTGAACTTGAAAATTCCCTGATAGGTATTGAACGGGCGAGAGGAGACACCAGTGTTTTCAATTTTATTGTAGTTCCTGTTGCTTTGCACTACTTGACGATACCACTGGAAATATATTATAGGGTAGGTACTAGAGTTAAACTGCAGGGAGGGTTAAACATCGCGATGTTGGCAAGCGCTCCAGCTTCAACAACTGGGGGTGTTTTTGATAATCTCAATTTCAATAGTTTTTCAGCAGATCTCTTATCTGCTGAAGACAACAACGAATATAATCGTGAGCCCACAAAAATTAATCAATTTGACCTATCATTTAGTGTTGGTAGCTTTTATGAGATTTCCAGATTTTGGGAATTAGGTATTAAGTATCATTTTGGACTAGTGGATCCTTTAGGACTTTCACAGGTGAAAAGCCATAATCGTTATTTTCAATTATCGGTGGCGTATAAATTTCATAATAGGAAATGATATAACATTCATTTTTTTGAAGGAAAGCCCTAAATGTATTCATGATAAACATGAGTATCTTGAATTTTTCAATGGCACCATAAATCGTTGAGATTTAAATAACTATGTATTTTATCTTTGTTGCGGGGTGGGGGGTGGGGGGTGGTGAAAACCCCAACAACGCCCCCCCCACCA
>JBGTQJ010000017.1:11802-50487 GCA_041941305.1 Saprospiraceae bacterium | reverse complement strand
GGGGGGTGGTTTTGGTGGTTCTCACCCACCCCCCACCCCCCACCCCGCAACAAATTGAATATCAACAGATTAGGCAAGAAAAGATACAAAAGGTTTTTTATTGCCAAAATTTGGGATGACTCATGTTTTACATTTCGAAACTTATAATCCTTCAATTCTATGCTTAGCTGCCAAAGAGATCAATTTAGTATTCCAAATGAAGTAGCTTATATCAATTGTGCCTATATGGGGCCATTAATGAAAAAGGTAGTTGAAGCTGGGGAGAAGGGATTAATGGTCAAGGCTTTACCATATGAGGTAAAAGCGTTAGATTTCTTTGAACCGGCAAATGAAGCAAGAAAATTGTTTGCACAAGTGATTGGAACCAATGATTATGAAAGGATTGTAATAATTCCATCTGTTTCCTATGGCATTGCGAATGTGGTAAAAAATATAAAAGCCGAAAAGGGACAAAACATTGTGATGGTCGATGAGCAATTTCCAAGTAATTATTATTCCTGGAAACGATTGGCTGATGAAAAGAGGCTGCACATCAAAATGGCTGCCCCTCCTAAAAATGCTTTTAACAGAGGTGAATTTTGGAATGAAAAAATAATTGCATTGATAGATTCCAACACTGCGGTTGTGACCATGCCACAAGTCCATTGGGCAGATGGGACAAAATTTGATTTAAAGGCCATTCGCCATAAAACGAATGAGGTGGGAGCAAAATTGGTTATTGATGGGACTCAATCGGTTGGAGCTATGCCATTCAATTTTTCAGAAATTCAGCCTGATGCCTTGATTTGTGTGGCTTATAAATGGTTATTAGGACCTTATTCTATTGGTTTTGCTTATTATGGAGAAGCCTTTGATAAGGGTATTCCCATTGAGGAAAGTTGGATGATGAGAAAAAATTCCGAAGATTTTAGGGGACTTGTGGATTACCAGGATGCATATCGTCCAAAGGCATTTCGATACAATGTAGGTGAATTTACTTCCTTTATCAGATTGCCAATGGTGAAAACCGCATTACGAACCATTCTTGATTGGAAAGTTGACAACATTCAATCATATTGTAATATGTTGACTAGCAAGTATTTGTATCAATTTGAGGAGATGGGCTGTCACATAGAACAAGCAAAATACAGGGGAAGTCATTTGATTGGAATTCGACTCACTGAAGAATTTGATTTGGAGTTCTTAAAAGCTGAGTTTGAGAAAAGAAATGTATTTGTGTCGTTTAGAGGCAATGCAATTCGAATCGCTCCAAACGTTTACAATAATGAAGCAGATTTTGAAAAATTAGTTGAATGTTATAAACTAGCCAAAAAATCAGTTTTTGTCTAAATTGGGGCTTTTCAATTTATTCTGCTATAAAAGTCCTGGTTTCTTTTTGAAAGGCTCCAAAATAGCCTAATATTTCATCTCCAAAATTTCCATGGATATTTACAGGGGGAGCTACCGACAGACCTACAAAATTTAAATCACTGGTCACTTCATTTAACTCAAAAAAGTATTGATACAGCCTTTCGTCCATAACAAATAACTCAACTTTTAAGCTGTCATTTTTTTGCAACAAATCCAGGGTCCAGGAAACAGGATTGGAATGGTTATTTGCAGCGTCAAAGAAAAAATGTTTACCTATTTGATTTGTTCCGTTTTGCACCAAATTAAACAAGCCATGGCTGGAATTGAAGCTATTATCAATATTTGAGTAGGCAAAAAAATCGATTTCCAAATAAAAGGGATTACTTGAAAAATCGAGTACCTCTTGAAAACCTATGGTGCTAATATTGATATTTTTTTCAGGAAGTGAAGTTGTAGCTTCATAGACCTTATTTTCGTATTCGACGGTCAATTCATACGTTTTTCCTACTTCACCTTTAATCACTTTTGAAACAAAAATCCCTTCCGAATCCGGTTCAAGAATTTCCATGTGATCATTAGATTTTAAAATAACAGATGCATTGGTGAAAATCGGAAATACGTTTTCAGAGGTTTTGCTTATGCTTTCACTAATTCTTACCTGTGCTAAAGAATCCTTAAAAATCACCCCTTCAATTACAGTTTGTGGTTCAGATACATCATCAAGATCTAAGGGTTTCAAACAGGAAGTAATTCCCAAAATAAGGATACCAATAAGTGGTATTATTGGCAAGGAATAAAAAATAGTATTTAAAAAATATGGCTTCATTGATTTTTTGAATTTCTGGATTAAGGGGTTAGGAAATAAATAAGCTACCAAGTTTTACGAAGCTGTATTTTTCTCAGGCAAGGCAGAAAACGTAGGAGATGCAGCGCATCTGCGAGGCTTTCTAACGCAGCATGAGGAAAAAAGAGCGAGTAAAAAGGGTAGGTTATTTTTTGCCTAAACCCTAAAATTCGAAGTAGTAAGTAAAGGAAGGCAAAGCAAATGGTAAGAGAGAAAACTCCCATGCTTTTCCTTCTGATTCTAATGAAATCAATTGACTATCTTGAACATAGACAAAAGAGGCATTTTTCCTGGCGTAAACGTTGTGTATGGCAACACTCCAATATCGCCTTCCTTTTTTATTCTTTTTTTTAACATACCAGCGAAAAGCTACATCCAATCTATGAAAATCAGACATCCTGAAATTATTCCTTTCTCCATAAACATTGACAATTTGATCCCCAATTTGATATTTCCCGTTTGGAACAGTGACTGCTTTTCCGCTGGCGAAATTCCAGGTGGCTGCTACCGTGAATTTTGGTGAAGCTTCATAAATTCCAACCAAAGAAATACCCAAAGGACGGTCAAACTCCGATGGAAAAAATTCCCCACTATTAATATTATTGAATTGATTTTCTGCTTTAGAATAGGACAAACTCAACCACCCTCTCAAATCTCCACTTCGTTTTTTTATCAAAAATTCAGCTCCATAAACCCTTGCTTCACCAAAGACCAATTGTGATTCAATATCAGACCCCAACTCCAGCGCGGCACCCTGTCGATAAGCAATTTGATGCTTCATATATTTTCCAAATAATTCAAAAGTGGATTCCCAGGCTTTATTTTGAAATTCATGTCGATAACTGAATGAAATTTGATGGGCTCTTTGTGGTTGAATAATGTGACTACTTGGAAACCATGTACTTGCAGGATTATTGATAAAGGCACTTGGAAGCAATTGCAGATACTGAATCGTGTGGAAATAGGAAAGACTAATTTTACTATTTGGATTCAATTGATTTGAAATAGATATTCTTGGTTCTAATCCAAAATAATTTTTTATGAGTTCCCATCTATTATAAAATGTAGAGTCTATTCGATTTCCTTCCCCATCATAATTATAAATATAATCATCCCCTCCTAGAACCGAAAAGTTTGAGAGATGAATGCCATAATCTATATGCCAGGAGTCATTGATTTGCCAGTCATGAGCAAAAAACAAACTATATTCTGCAGCAAAGCGATTTGAAGTTTCGCCCCCAGTAGGTTCAAGATTTTCGTCCAGCAACTTTCCAGGTATAAATGTGTGATGAATCACATTTATACCAAATTGGAAAGAGTTTTCTGGATTTGGATAGTAGTGAAAAGTTTGTTTCAAATGGTAATCTCGAACCCTCGTTCTTAACAAGAAGTCAGGAGCTTGTTTTTCAACATCTAACAACCCAGCCATATCAGTTGAAGAATCAAAATCGAAATCACTAATAATAAATGTGGTATTGGAAAAGACTTTGTCATTGAATAGATGATTCCACCTCAACGTTGAGGTTGTATTACCCCATTTTATTTCGAAATCTTCCCTTGTCCGAAAAACATCATCTCCAAGATACAAGGAAACGTACAGTCTATCTTTTTCTGTAAGCCTAAAATTAGCCTTTGCATTCAAATCGTGAAAAAATACTCTGAAGTCATTATCAGATAATGGACGCATCCATAAATCATGATAGGTTCTTCTACCAGCAATCATAAATGACCCCTTTTGATCTGCAAAAGGTCCTTCTGCTTTTAGTTTTGTTAGTAATAATCCTACGCCACCACCAAATTTGAAATCTTTGCTATTGCCTTCCTTCATATGAATGTCTACTACAGAGGATAACCTTCCCCTGTACGCGGTTGGAATATGACTTTTCATCAGTCTGACATCCTTAATAGCATCAGGGTTAAAAATTGAGAAAATCCCAAGCATATGGGCAGGATTGTATATAGGGGCCTCATCCAGCAAAATCATGTTTTGATCACTACTCCCTCCACGTACACTAAACCCTGCGTTTCCCTCTCCAGTTGCCTGAACTCCAGGAAGTAATTGCATGGTTCCTAAAACATCTCGTTCTCCCAGTAGTGAAGGTAAATTTTGTAAGTCCTGTAGGTTTATTTTATTCGTGCCTGCTTCTCCAAACAATATTCCATCACCATCTTTTTCAGCAGTTACAATTACTTCATCCAAATCTGTTTTTACTTGTGTTAAATCGAAAGAAACCAGCTTGTTGCTCACTAAATTAATTTCTTCCCTTATGGTTTTATATCCTATGTAACCTATTTCAAAAGTGTATTTTCCTTCTGGAAGGGTGATGGAGTAAAAGCCGTATGCATTGGTAGCAGTTCCCCTGTTTTCAGGTAAGATTCTAATCGTGCCTCCTATTAATTCTTCTCCGGATGCACTGTCTCTTAAAAAACCATTAATAGTGAATTTTGGAATCTCGGGTTCATAATAGTCAGTAGAGTTTTCATCTTTCTTGAATATGGTGATTCTATTGCCTCTTGTTTTGAAAACCAGCTTGGTTTCATTCAAAATGTTATTTAGTACAGTGCGAATTTTTTTATTCTTGAAATCCTTCGAAATGCGGGTCGGAGGCAGGAAATCCGGAGAGAATGCAAATTCGGCATCGCTTATTTTTTCAATAATTTCAAATGCTTCTGATAAGCTATTGTTGTTAAAAGAAACAGAAATGGTTTCGCTTAGAATTCCTCTTTGAGCAAAAGAAAGAAGTGAAATGGAACAAAGAAAAAGGGTTAACAATTTTGTTTTCATTCAACCGAAAAGTTGGCGACGAATAGATGGAAAAATAAGCACTTCGCAAAAATGCTAAATACTTTATTCAAGTAAATCATTTAAAGAGTTAAAAGTTTTGGTAAGGACAATGAAAAAACCTTGGAGGGTTTGTTATAATGATTTTATTTTTTCTTCAATATCTCTTCCGCTGCCCGTTCCCCTGAACGAATTGCACCTTCAATATAACCATTCCAAACCTCTGCCGTTTCAGTTCCTGCAAAATGAATATTGCCAATGGGTTGTTTTAAAATATCCTTAAACGAGGTCATGACTCCAGGTGGCATAATTCCAGTATAACATCCTCTTGACCAGACTTCATCTGCCCAGCTTTTATCCATATAATAAATTGGATTAAATGCTTCTTGACCAAAAAATGCTGCAAATGTATCCAGAACAATTTCCTTGCGCCTTGCCTCTGGGAATTCTAATAATTTTCTTGCCCGATTTGCCAATGAAAAACCCATTAAAATTCCGCTATGTTTATCATTAGGAGAATTGTCAAAAATCGTTTGCAAAAAATAATTTTCGTCGGTCACTGCTTGTCCACTTAATCCTTTCTCGCGCCAAAAAGGTCGGTCATAAACTGCGTAGCATTTAATGACGGTGCCCATCGGCATTCTTTGGAGCATTTGCGCTTTATTGGCTGGTAATCCAGGCTCAAAAATGATTCGGTTTATGAGGACCGGAGGAATGGCAAGTATTATTTTTTTGGCTGGATAGGAAAAGAAATCATCTCGAACCTCCATATAATCATCTCTTTCGGTGATTCTCCTCGCAGGTGATTTAAATTTAATCGAATCCCCCAGAAGTTCTGCCAATTTATTTGTCACCTTTTGAGCACCTCCAATAAATCGGTCTTGCTGAGCACCATTTTCTATATTCAGAATATGTTCAAGGTCAGTGCCGGATTTGATATAAAACAGGGTATGTAGCAGGGAGATTTCAGAAGGATGGACTGCTAAAACTGTTTCCAACCCTGCATCTAATATTTTTCGTGCCTTGCTAAACCATACATTACTATCCAGAAAATTGGCAAGCGTTCTGGAATCCAGTTTGGCTGCATTTTTGGATTCCCAGGGTTTTTGAAGGTTTATTTTTTTTGCTTCCCTTTCCAATTTCTTAATGGTCAAATCGAGATCCATTAATGAAAGAAAATCTATTTTTGGAATCAATCCTTTGTAATGCTTCAACTTTTTATTTAAAGCCAGGATGTTTTTCCCTGAATTATAAGTTGGAAAAGTTTTGACTTCCAATTCATTTGCCAAATCGTAAATCCTATCCTGTGTAGGGCCAATCCATTGCCCTCCCAAATCGATATAGGTTCTGTCATCAAAATAATGGGTGTGAACCCTTCCACCAACGCGATCCCGGGCTTCTAATACCAATATTTTTTTGCCAGCTTCTTTTAATTTCCGAGCAGCTGTTAATCCTGAAAAACCCGCTCCGATAATGATGACATCGTAAACTCCTTTCATTGAAAATAATTTTTCCAAAGATAGAATTTCTGCTTTTCCTACCTTTGGGGAAAATCAAAAATGAGCTTAAATCTTATGACAAAACTAAAAACTCTGGTTGTTGGCTGTGGAAATATGGGAACCTCCCACGCCCGTGCATATCACAAATTGAATGATTTTGAAATTGTTGGTTTGGTCAGCCGTGGTGAATCTTCCAGAAAACGCCTTTCAAATGAATTAGGCGGATTACCTGAATATGAAAGTTTTGAACAGGCATTGAAGGTCACTCAACCAGATGTTGTTTCTATTAATACTTATCCAGATACACATGCAGAATATGCCAAAAAAAGCTTGAGAGCTGGAGCACATGTTTTTTTGGAAAAACCAATTGCCACAACTATTTCTGAGGCCCAAGAAATTGTAGAATTAGCCAATTCATTGGATAGGAAATTAGTAATAGGATACATTTTAAGAGTACACCCTGCCTGGTCCAAGTTTATTGACCTGGCTCGAACTTTGGGCAAACCTTTGGTGATGAGAATGAATTTAAACCAACAAAGCTCTGGTCAAAATTGGCATTCTCATAAGCAATTGATGAAATCTATGTCTCCTATCGTCGATTGTGGGGTACATTATGTTGATATTATGTGTATGATGACGAACGCAAATCCCATCAGAGTCAGTGGGATTGGAGCCAGACTTTCCAATGAGATTGCAGCTGATATGTACAATTATGGTCATTTACAAGTGACTTTCGATGATGGGTCTGTTGGGTGGTATGAAGCTGGGTGGGGACCAATGATGAGCGAAACTGCATTTTTTATAAAAGATGTAGTTGGTCCTAAGGGCTCCGTTAGTATAGTTGATAAATCACATGATTCAGACAACATCGACGAACATACCAACACTGGGTGTTTGAAATTACATCATGGAACACTTAATGAAAACGGTATTTTTGAAAAGCAGGATGAACTTTTTGACACCTCTGATGAACCTGATCATGATGAATTGTGTGAATTGGAACAGAAATTTCTATTAAATGCAATTAAGAATGATTTAGATTTGAGCGATCATTTGAGAGATGCTGTCAATAGTTTAAGAATTGTTTTAGCCGCAGACGAATCATTTAGAACAGGGAAAACAGTTCAATTGACGTAATCAATTTGGCTCATTAAGCATATTAATGTTTTCTATTCTTTTGAATTCCAATACCATTGTGTAGTTTGTGTGCTCTTAGAAAAGGAACTTGATGTATAATTTTTAACTAACCGCTTATAAAAACTAAATAAAATGTCTGTTAACAGAAGGAATTTTGTTAGAAAATTGGCGGGTGTAGCTGGCGCAGCAACAATAGCACCTTTTTACAATACACTTCAAGGTCAATCTTTTCTAAAAGCTGTGGAATCCACTAAAAACCTACCAGTTGAAAACTCAGTTCCTGATGAGGATTTTTGGTATTATGTTCAACAAGCCTACACAGTTTCAACCAATATTATCAATCTTAATAACGGAGGTGTCTGCCCTCAACCAAAGGTTGTTCAGGAGGCAGTGGAACGATACAATCGGCTGAGTAATGAAGCTCCTTCCTACTATATGTGGCGGACTTTGGATATGGGTAGGGAGCCCCTTAGGATGAAATTGGCAGAATTGGCAGGATGTTCTCATGAAGAGCTGGCAATTAATAGGAATTCCTCAGAAGCATTGGAAACCATTATTTTTGGTCTGAGATTACAAAAAGGGGATGAGGTGGTGTTGACCAAGCAGGATTATCCAAACATGATCAATGCCTGGAAACAAAGAGCGCATCGAGATGGAATTGTTTTGAAATGGATTGATTTTGATTTTCCTATTGAAGATAAAGAACTGATTGTCAATAAATTTGTGGACGCTTTTTCTTCAAAAACCAAAGTAGTTCAAATTACACATATCATCAATTGGATGGGGCAAATTTTGCCGGTGAAAGAAATTGCCAGAGAAGCAAGAAAAAGAGGCATTGAAGTTTTAGTTGATGCTGCACATTCCTTTGCACATCTCGATTATAAAATTCCGGATTTGGAATGTGATTATTTTGGAACCAGCCTCCATAAATGGCTATGTGCTCCATTTGGTAGTGGTCTTTTATATGTGAGAAAAGAAAAAATCAAAAACATTTACCCTCTATTTGCAGCACCTAATCCAGAAGATGAAGACATCAGAAAGTTTGAAAATTTAGGTACCAGGTCCTTTGCTATCGAACAAGCCATAGGGCAAGCTATTAATTTTCATCAAATGATTGGAGCAAGCAGGAAGGAAAAAAGGTTGCATTATCTGAAATCATACTGGACAGATAAAGTAAAAGATTTACCAAATATTAGTATCGGAACTTCCCAAAAACCTGAATTTGGTTGTGCAATTGCGCTATTGAAAGTAGATGGAAAGAATCCTGGAGATGTTGGACACTTTTTGTTTCAGGATTATAAAATCCATACTGTTCCCATCAAATGGGAAAATATCAACGGTGTCAGAATAACACCCAACGTTTATACTCGAATTGAAGATTTGGACAGACTAGTAAAAGCAATAACAGAGCTATCGAAAAAAAGCTAGATACTAATTCGCACCACTACAAACCATTTTGAACGAATTGGAACCACCTGGAACAATTTAAATCCACCCTAAGGCTCCTTTAAATTTCCTTCAATTACCTCCCTCACCTGGTTAACCAATCCTGGTAATTCTTTTTGAGTCAAACCCTTGGTTGAAATAGGCTCAGACCAAATGACTTGAATACCTCCTGGTGACAAATCTACAGATTCAGCGGCTGCACTTACCTTTTCTATATTTTTCAAGGTCTGAATGGCGATAGGCCTTTGGGTTTCAATTGCAATTCTAAAAGCCCCTTTGTGGAAGTTTCCCAATAATTTACCTGTACGGTTGCGGGTTCCTTCTGGATATAAAAAAACAGAATAACCCTCATCCATGGTCCTTTTTAAATATTGAATGCTTTTTGTTCTCGAGCTCGGGTCTTTTCTATCTACCAAAACGCAAAGTCTTTTTACAATAAATCCAAATAGAGGCACTTTAACTAATTCCTTTTTTGCCAAAAACTTGTAAACACCAGGAAATGCAAAAGCGTTGATCATAAAATCGATAGAAGAACGGTGATTGCTAACTATGATATAAGTTTCTTTGGGGTTTAGTTTTTCTTTGCCCTGCACTTTTATGCGGATGAGTGTAAGAAAAAAGAAAATACGCGTATAAATATGGTGACTGAACCAAATGATGTATTTGTACCATGGACGAGGAAAGAAAAGAAATCCAATTAGATAGAACGGGCTAAAGATTATCCACAAAAGAAAGAAAAGTAGAATTCCGTATAATGCCCAAGTTTTTCTGAATAGACCCATGAATCGTTTTTGTTCAAAGGCAAAGTTGTAAAAAAAATAGAAGCTGTTTGAGCAATTCATTTTTATATTTTTCAGAAAAGAGTCAGATAAATATTATTCCGATATGAAAATTGTTTTTTTAGACGCGAATACAATTAATCCTGGAGATCTGAGCTGGGATGAACTAACCCGCCTGGGAGAAGTAAATATTTATAAAAGAACGATGCCTCAGCATATTATCGACAGATGCCAAAATGCAGATATTGTAATCACGAATAAAGTGATCTTTTCTGAGGAAGTTTTACTCCAATTACCTAAACTGAAATGTATCTGTGTGGCAGCAACAGGCTTTAATGTGATCGATATTGTAGCAGCCAGGAAAAGAGGGATTCCAGTGTGTAATGTAGTTGGGTATAGTACAAACTCGGTTGCTCAGCATGTATTTGCCCTGGTACTTGCATTAAACCATCAAGTTGAAAATCACGCCCAGGATGTAAACAATGATGGATGGAAAAATTCAAAAGACTGGTCCTATCAATTAAATTCCAATTTTGAATTGGCAGGAAAGACTATGGGAATTTATGGTTTTGGAAAAATAGGGCAAAAGGTGGGAGAAATCGCTTTAGCGTTTGGGATGAATATTATTTCCCATCATAAACACCCAAAACGAGATGCAAAAAAGGGTGTTAAGTTTGTCTCTTTAATTGAATTGTTCGCTGAAAGTGATATTCTAAGCTTGCATGCTCCCTTAACTTCTGAAAATGAAGGAATCGTAAATCTTGACAATTTAAGGTCGATGAAGTCTTCATCCATTTTAATAAATACCGGAAGAGGGGGATTGGTCGTAGAAAAAGATTTGCATTACGCTTTAGAACAGGGCATAATTGCTGGAGCAGGATTAGATGTTATTTCGGCTGAACCCCCCATCAATGGTAATATACTGATTGGCACCAAAAATTGTATGATTACACCCCATCAGGCCTGGGCTGCCAAAGAATCCAGACAAAGGTTGCTATCTGAAATCGTATTAAATATAAAAGCGTTTCAGAAGGGGCAACCTAGAAATGTAGTCAACCCAAAATAAAAAGACCTAACAACATTTAGTATGCTGTTAGGTCTCTGCACTTAATTATGCTCCCTTTTTAGACATACTCTTATTGGGGTGGAATTCTTAGCATTTGGCCTGGGTAAATTTTGTCAGGATCTTTTAGCATAGGCTTGTTAGCCTCAAAAATCACAGGATATTTCATTGCATTGCCATAAAATTCTTTTGCAATTTTTGAAAGTGTGTCCCCTCTTTTTACTTCATAAAATTGTGAAGGTGGTGCCGTCACATTCATTTGGTCGTCCACACAAGCAATACCGGAAACATTTCCAAGAGCTAAAATGATCTTCTCACGCTCTTCGTGGCTCTTTACATTTCCACCAACAGTAACTTTGTCACCTGTAACACTCAGGTCAAGTGTTTCGTAAGACATACCATGGCTTTCAATAATAGCTTTTAACATGCTTACTTTTTCAGCGTCTGATAAGCCAGCATCTACTGGTTCTGGAGAATCGGCAGTAACAGGTCTACTGCTTTTCCCCGCAAGGGATGCTCCAGCTTTTTTCAAAAAAGAAAATAGTCCCATAGAAGTTTATTTGATTTTGTTATAAAAATTAAATGATATGCACCAATTACATAAATATGATTTGGTGTTTAGATGGCAAATGTAGGAAGAATAGTTTGATTGTTGTAAAAAGTATTATCCCACAAATGATACATAAATGCGACTTGAAAACTCCCATAAAGTCACAATCCTTATAGAATATTTGATGAAAAAAGTAATATTGGAATAATTATAGAATACTGGTTTTGCAAAAGTGGACATTAATCGAAACAAAAAGTTCATTTTTGAGTAAAAAGCCTATATTTGCGAAGTTTTTTTTAAAGGTATAAATAAAAATATCGAATTAATTGATTTTCAATAAGTTATAAGAATCATGTGAATTTTTAACGCTTAACTTTTTTGAAGATTTTTTAGTTTGATGTTATTTTTTCTAACGCTTTATTATTTATTTTTTCACATTTAAATCTTTGTTATCATGCAAGGTAAAGGAGTAATTAAGTTCTTCCTGGTAGTGATGACCCTGGTAACATTGGTTCAGTTTCTGTTCAATCTTCCGACCCAAAAAGTGGAAGCAGCTGCAGATGACTACGCCAATAATGCATGCTCAGGGCTAGAGGGAGACACTTTAAAAGCTTGTTACAACAGCAAGCGATCGGATTATTTAGATTCGATGAACCACGAAGTAGTATTTAAAATTCCACTTCTGAAAAATTACACTTATCAGGAGTTGAAGGGACAACAATTAGCCTTAGGACTAGACCTTAAAGGAGGTATGTCCGTTGTATTACAAGTAGATTTGAGGGAGTTTATTCGTGCCCTCGCAAATGATAGCAAAGATCCTACCTTTAAAGAAGCGTTAGACCTAGCCTCTCAAAACCTTAAAAATGCTCAAACCGATTATGTGAGTTTGTTTGGTGATGCCTGGGCAGAAGTTTCTAATGGAAAAACTTTGGAATCCATCTTCCGTCGGGCACAGACCCTTGGAGATGAAGTTAATGCAGAAACCAGCGATGGAGAAGTTGTGAGAGTGATTCGAGAGCAAGCAGATGCTACCGTAAATCGAACTTTTGAACTACTGAAAAAACGTATCGATAAATTAGGAGTTGCACAACCAAATGTTTCTTTGGATGCTGCCAGAGACTTGATTGTTGTTGAGTTACCTGGAATTGATAATCCAGAACGTGCCAGAAATTTCCTGCAGGCTGCTGCTAAGTTGGAGTTTTGGAATGTTTATCAAATGGATGACCAGAATCCAAGCATCATTCAGGCCTTGTTTGACATTAATGAAAAGCTAAGACAAATAAAGACTGGCGATACTACTGAGGTAAATGAAATACTCAGTATTGATTCTGTTGCTCAATATGCATTAGATGAATTGGGAAATATCGATAGTTCCAATATTACGGGATACCAGTATGATACGGTTTACGCTGACAATCAGCTGGAAAAAGGGCCATTATTTGATTTGTTGGATCTCAATGCACAGGGTGCTTTGGGAAGAGCAGTAATGGGACAGGCTTTGGCTAACAATAGAAAAGCTATTAATGAGCTTTTAGCAGATCCAGGAGTTGAAGGATTGCTTCCAGAAGACTGCAAATTGCTTTGGAGTAGAAATCCCGAAGCTACCACTAACGCTGATGGAGAAGAGTCTACTGCCGAATATTACCATTTGTATGCCATCAAAAAAGAAAGAGGTAAGGACAATGCGCCGCTAGAAGGTGATTTGGTAAAAGATGCAAGTGCAGATCCTGACCCGACTACAGGAGAGATGCAGGTGAGTTTGAACTTCAAACAAAAAGGAGCTCAAATTTGGGGTCGAATGACTCAGGAAGCCTACAATGATGCCAACAGAGAAATTGCAATTGTTTTGGATGATGAGGTGGTATCTGCTCCCAGGGTGCAGTCTCCAATCTTAAATGGTCGTTCATCGATTACAGGTCAGTTCTCGGTTCAGGAAGCTGAAGACCTTGCGAGCATTCTCCAAATTGGAAAATTGCCAGCAACCATTCAGATCATCCAGGAATCTTTAGTTGGACCTTCTCTAGGGGCAGATAATATCAGAACCAGTTTAACTGCGATGATCGTTGGTTTTGCATTGGTAATTTTATTCATGGTTTTCTATTATGGAGGTGCTGGAATCGTTTCCATCATTGCACTTTTTATGAATTTATTTTTCATTTTTGGTGCTTTAGCTTCTTTGAATACTGTTTTGACATTGCCAGGTATTGCAGGTATCATTTTGACCATTGGTATGGCGGTGGATGCAAACGTTATTATCTATGAACGGGTGCGAGAAGAATTGCGGGAAGGCAAGAGTATGTTGATGGCAATTCAGGATGGATTTAGTAACTCCTATTCCGCGATTATCGATGCCAACGTAACAACCATTTTAGTAGCCATAATTCTTGCCTATTTTGGACTCGGTCCCATCAAAGGCTTTGCAGTGGTTTTAATAGTAGGTGTGCTTTCATCCTTATTTACTGCAGTTTTGATTGGTAAATTGATGATTGACTGGTGGGTAAGCAAGGGAAGAACAATATCTTTCTGGACTGGACCATCAAAAAATGCATTCTCAAATCTTACCATTGATTGGCTGGGAAAACGCAAAATTGCCTATGTCATTTCAAGTGTAATTATTGTAGCTGGCTTGGCTGCGATGTTTACCAAAGGCTTTGATTTAGGGGTAGATTTCAAGGGTGGTTATTCCTACAACATCCAATTTGAAGGAGAGGCTCCTGAGGCTGAAACCATCCGTACAACACTGGCAGGTGTATTTGATGGCAAAACACCAGTAGTTAAAGCAGTTAATACAGATAATACCTACAATGTTGTTACTGACTATTTGGTAGATAGCGATGAAAAAGATGCTGCAGAGCAAGTGATGACTCAATTACATGCTGGAATTAATAGTATTGCCGGAGGTAACGTTTTATATGATTCCTTCAAAAATCCTGATGGTTCCGGAACACATGTAATCAGTTCCAGCAAGGTTGGACCTACGATTGCTGATGACATCAAAGAAAGTTCATACTATGCTACCATTTTTGCTTTATTGCTTATCTTCCTGTACATCTTTATCCGATTCAGCAAATGGCAATATAGCTTAGGCGCCGTAGCTGCCTTATTCCATGATGTTTTGATTGTACTGGGCATATTCGCAATTTTTCATGGTATTCTACCTTTCACTATGGAAATAGACCAGGCATTCATAGCAGCAATTTTGACAGTAATAGGTTATTCAATCAACGATACAGTGGTGGTATTTGACCGGATTCGGGAGTTCATGAATATCTATACTGGTAAATCCAAGCATGAAATTATCAACATGGCGGTCAATAGTACGATAAGCCGTACTATCATTACCTCTTTGACAACCTTGTTGATGGTATCCTTCTTGTTCGTATTCGGAGGAGGAAGTATTAAAGGATTTGCATTTGCAATTGTGATTGGAATTTTGGTAGGTACCTATTCTTCTGTTTTTGTCGCAACACCAATAATGTCAGACTTAACTGGAGAGTTGAAGCCTAAAGAAACGAAGAAAAGCCGCAGATCTTTCTCAAGAGCTGCAAGCGCTGCAAAATAATTGAAATAAGATAGCCGATAAAATTTTAATGTATCGGCTATCTAGTTTTCAATTATTTACATATTAGCAAATCTTACAATTTTTGGCATTGCTTTTGCAGGAAAAAATCCTTTAGTAAGTTTTGGTTAAAAATTGTAAGATTTGTCAAAATGCTCGAAAGTAATTTCGGGCTTTTTTTTTTGCCCAAGAACCCCAAACCGAATATCTTACCAGCACCCAGCACCCAGCACCTCAATCCTCCAAAACCGCATCTTCCAATATATAATTCAAGTAGTACAAATCTGAATCATTCAATCTTAGCCTTCCTTTAAAAGATACTACCTCATCCTGTTTTAAGCTTTTTTTCAATTTGTCTTTTAATTGGATGTCCATGATCGTTTCAGGCCCTGCTAGCCCGCAAAAAAAACAAGCACTAAATGGAAAGGCAGAGAGCACCAGGAGGGTTTCATCCCCAGTTTCTTCTATGGGAATAATGTATCCCTCAATGATAACTTTTTTTCTCTGCAATTTTTGAATAGAGGGATGAAAAACGGGGTAAGGAACATAAGCTTCTACTTCTTCAGTATAGATTTCATTGAATTTAACATGAGATAAATGCTTCCAGGTAATAATAGAATATCCTTCTGAATTTTTCTTTAAGTTAAAGGTGTCCACCAATTCAGCTTTGCTCCAATAATTTTCCAGGGAATCTGATGAGAACACATCTATGCTATCTATTTCACTAATTGAATTTTCTACCTCTATATCCTGCTCCTCTTCTGATTGGTTTTGATTTTCCTCATTAATACAGTTTTGAAAAAAACAAACAATGAAAATGAAAAAAGAACAATGGAATATATACCTCATCGATGTATATTTGTTTTGAGTCAAATTATTTTGGAATAAAGTCTAATATAAATAGGCAAAAAAAAAGGTGAAATCAATTAGCATATCTTGCTAATTGATTTCACCTTCAGAATTTTATTTTCTTTATTGATTTAGCTTCTTTGTCAATTCTAATAGTAAAAGAAGTATTTTATTTCAAAGCCAGTGCCTTTTCCATTCTATAAAACTCCTTAAAAGAAATCATCCTTTGTTGCTCTTCATCCCACAAATGATTAAAAATGGTTTTCAAGCTTTTGGTGAAAGTAAGTGTAGTCACATATTTATTGATAATGGGATTTTCATTAGCACAGCGTTCCAAATTATAGTTAGGAATTTTTGAACTCAAATGGTGAATATGGTGAAAGCCAATATTACCTGTAAGCCATTGAAACACTTTGGGCAATTTATAATAGGTGCTGCCTTTTATTGCAGCTAAAAGATATTCCCAATTTTCCTTCCATTGTTTGTAAGTTTCCTCATGTTGGTGTTGTACATAAAAAAACCAAACAGCTATAATGAAGAAGACAAAAATGATTGGTATTTGGATTAGGAAAAATTCTTTAAACCCTATGGCAAAGGCTAATAAGACCCATATTAAAGTCATATATACATTATTGAAAACCTGAGATAAACGGGTCTTTTTCCAACCTTGTTTATTGATAAAGGGAAAGCGCATCAAGATGACCGTGTAATATATGGGCCCCAACACCAAAATGATAGGTATGGAGCGATATAGACGATATCCAAATTTTTTGAATTTTGACAAAGACCTAAACTCGGCTACCGTTTTTACATGGATGTCTCCAATATCTTTAATACCATCTTCCAATCGTCCACAATGTGCATGATGGAATGCATGAGATCTCGCCCAATATTTGTAAGGCATAGAGCTAAAAAAACTGCAAATAAATCCTATCGCATTATTCCATTTTCGCGATTTTAAAAATGATTGGTGCCCACAATCGTGTTGAATAATAAAGATTCTAACAAGAAAAAATGCATTTAAAATTGCCAGGGCAATTGTTGCCCAGTAGGACCACTTTAAACTATAGTACATCAAAATCCAAACTGCCAAAAAAGGACCGAATGAAGTAATGATTTGAATGATGGCTTTTTTTGTATTTGGAGTTTGATATTTTGCAACTATTTCCGCCCAGTTGCTCAGGAAAGTTTTTATGTCAGTGTTTTGCATAAAGGTGTGCTTATTCTATTTAAAAATTTGGCGCAAAGATGCTTCAAAGTTGAAATTTCAAGGCATATTTTAGGTTAAATTTTTTGAGAAATAGAGGTAAGCTCAGTGTTTTCCTGTGGAAAATATTTCTCAGATTGGAACGTGTAGTATTAAAGAAAACAAGAACGATTGACTCGCAAAAAGGTTTATTACCAATGAATTGGATAAAAAAAGAAAGCTCAAATATAGTCAAATTGACCATATTTGAGCCTTGATAAAATTTAAATCCTAACTAAGTCTAAGGTTTTACAATTTTCAAAAGTTCCTTTACAGCCTCTTCTAATTGTTGATCTTGCCCTTGACTTACTTTCCCTGGTTCATTCATCACTTTTATATCTGGTTCTAGTTGTGTATTTTCCAAATACTTTCCATCTTCTCCCACCATCCCTACCTGTGGAATACCGAACACCATTCCATTTTGGAGCTGTTCCCACCATACTGCTGTACCAGTTCCTGGTACAGGCATGCCCAATAATTTTCCAATGCCCAAAGCACGATAAGTATAGGGAAACATATGGGCATCAGAATAATTGCTTTCTCCCATAACCACAATACTTGGTTTGTACCATTTAAATTGTGGTTCATTGCCTAAATCCTGTCCTCGTGGCATAAAAGTCATGTACTTTTTACCGTCCAGAAAAGTAGCCAAATCATCGTGTAGCCAACCGCCACCATTAAACCTGGTATCCACTATCAATGCATCTTTTCCAGCATTTTTTCCCAAAACTTCTTCATATACCACTCGATAACTTCTATCATTCATACCTCTTACATGCACATATCCAACTTTACCTCCTGAAGCTTTTTCTACAATTTCTCTACAATTGTTAACCCATCGTCGATAGCGGAGTTGGCTTTCCTCCCCAAGAGAAATGGGCTTCACTGTCTCTTCCCATCTCTTTTCTGTTTTGGGATCATAGAGTGAAAGCAAGGTATTCTTTTTGGTTTTCCTGTTGAGCAATTGATAATGATTCACATCTTGTGTAATGGCTTGGCCATCAATCTTTTCGATGATTACACCTGCCTTGATTTTAGAGTCATTTTTTACAACAGGACTTTTATCCATTACTTCCTCGATTTTCAAGCCATCTCCTGAATAATTGCTGTCGTAAAATAAACCAAGACATGAGGTTTGATCTGCATTTTCTGTTTGTGGCCGAAATCTGGCGCCGGTATGTGAGGCATTTAATTCTCCCAACATCTCACTCAACATCTCCGCGAAATCGTGATTGTTGTTAATATGAGGGAGGATTTTTGAATACGCTTGCTTATAGAAGTCCCAATTGACTTCGTGCAAATCTATTTTGTAAAATTTCTTCTCTACCTGTCTCCAAATATGCTCGAAAAGATAGGCTCTTTCTTTGGTTTCATTCAATACCATTTCACCTTTCATCCCTACACCTTTTTTCTTTCCATCCTTGATAGAAATTTTGGAAATTTTTCCACCTGCCAGTACAAAAAGATACTCTCCTTTTTTGTCTAAAATTAAATCTCCAACGCTCGAAGCACCTAATTTTGTCAAAACCTTGGATTCACGGGTTCTTAAATCTGTTTGCCACAAATCATAACCTTTTTCAAAACGAGCCAGGTAAAATAATTTTTCGCCGTCTTTGGAAGTAATGGCATCTGCCAAACGCGTTGAGTGAACACTTAATCGAACCTTTCGGTCTTCAATACCATCCAGCTCAATTTTTACAAGCTCAACTTTTTCCTTTTCTTCTTCTTTCTCCTCCTCTTTTTCGGCTTCTTTGTCTTCATCCTCCTCTTCATCCTCTTCTTTGGAAAGTTCATATTCTTCCTTGTTTAGCTTGTAGTTGTCATAAGCTTCCTGGGTAAAATACATTCCATAGACATCCATCTCTCCACCCCAACTGGCGTCATTTTTCATTCCGTCCCGATCTGAAAACCAAATCATCATTTTTCCATCCCTGGACCATCTTGGAATGGCATTACTATATCCGCTTTGAGTTAAATTGCTTACTTCTTTTCCCCCCGCTGCACTAACAAGACCTGCTTGTGTTATCCATTGCTTAGGTTGTAAAAATTCAACTAGAAACCATTTCCCATCAGGAGACCAGTGGTAATGTTGGTCACCATCGGCATAAGAGTAATTTTTATCTCCACTCATAATTTCCCGAACTGCTTTGGTTTCCAGGTTAATCACTTTTAATGCTGTTCTTTCTTCCAAATAGGCTACTTCTTTTCCGTCAGGTGAATAAGCAGGTTGAAATTCTTCAGCTGGTGATTCTATTATAGCTTCTTCCTTTAGTATGGTAGAATTGAAAAAGTATTTTTCAGATTCTCTTGTTAGGGAAGTTTGATATAAATTCCAACTGCCATCTCTTTCCCCTGCATACAAAATTGAGCGTCCATCTGGACTGAAACTAATGCTTCTTTCTTGTTGAGGCGTATTCGTAATTCTTTTGGTGGTCCCTTCTTTGATTGAGGAAACGAATACTTCTCCACGGTGTACAAAAGCCAGTTCTTTTCCATTTGGAGAAAGTGCCATTTCGGTGGCATTCTTATTTACAGAAACTATTTTTTCTGGATTATAGCGGGCATCTGAAGCGATGTGAACAGCTACCTTTTGAGGGTCTTTTCCAGCTGGCTTTGTATAAAGCTCTCCATTATAACTAAAACACAAAACACCATCTCCGCTAATACTTAAATATCTTAAAGGGTGATTTTCAAAGAAAGTTACCTGAGACTTTTTAGTGGAATTATTTAAGTCCATTTTAAAGACATTATAAGAGCCTTTTTCTTCACTTAAATAGTAGATTTCATTTTGATTGGAAGCAAATACCGGATTTCTATCTTCTCCTGGAAACGAAGTCAATTGGGTATATTTTTTTGTATCAGTTTCATATTTCCAAACATCTCGGGCCACCGAGGAAGTATGGTGCTTCCTAAAAGAATCCTCATATCCTTTTCTGTCATGGAAAACCAAAACCGAACCATCTGAATTGGTCTTGGTCCCCATCGCTGGTGTAGTTAAAACCTGCTTCACCATTCCACCTTTTGCAGGAACCTTGTACAATTCAGGCAAGACACCTGATGGATACTGTTGATTGGAAGCTGCATCCAGTCGACTTGAATGGAATAGAACGGATTGATTGTCTGAAGTAAATTCAGAGGGGTAATCACTTGCCGAATGGTAGGTCAGTCGGGATGCAGTCCCCCCTTCCGATGGCATGATAAATACATCAAAATTGCCATACCTGTAAGATGCAAAGGCAATTTGCTGACCATCATGGGACCAAACCGGCATGAAATCATGAGCTTCATGCAGGGTAAGCGGAGTTGCCGACCCACCTGTTGCATCAACCTTATATAAATCGCCCTGATAGCTGAAAACGATGGTTTGTCCATCAGGAGAAATTGCTGGATACCTCATCCACAGCGGTGAATCTTGGGCAAACAAGCAAATACCAAAAGAGAGAAGGATTGTAAGTGATAACAGTCGTTTTTTCATATTTAAGTAAATTTTAATGGATTCGAGACACAAAAATAATAAAGGACTTAAAACGACTGAGAAATGTTGCGGGTTTCAATAGCTGAATGTCGAAGAATCTGGAAAGTTGGCAATTTTGGTTCCACCTGATCTAATCTCAGGTTCAAAATCAACCCCAGAAAGGAAAAAGCCTGTATGATTTATCAAATAAAAAAGGTACGACAGGAAAAAAATAAACTCCACTTAATTATAATTTGTCTAAATAAGGATTTGATCTCAACATTTGAAGTCAAAAAACTATTTTGATATAAATTTGCAAACTTAATTTTCAAACCAATATTACTATGAATAAATATTTGCTTTTCATTCTGATGGTTCCTTTTTTCCTGGCATGTGGCGAAGATACTCCTGAAACAAAAGCTCAAGAAGAAATGCACGATAAGGTAATGTTCATACACGATGAAGTTATGCCGGAGATAAGTACCATTAATCGGATTTCCAGAAGTTTAAAAAAAATAAAAAAGGAAAACCAACCTGATTCAAGTCATTTAGCTCAGATTGAATTATCCTTGAAGGAATTGGAGTCTGCAGATGAGGGAATGATGAATTGGATGCAGGAATACAAAAAGCCTGGAAAGCTCAGAGACAGCAAAACTCATGAGGAAATAATGGCTTATTTAAAATCAGAAGAAGAAAAAATTACCAAAGTAAAGGAGATGATGGAAACCAGCATTGAGAAAGGTCAACAATTGCTTGAATCACTGGAGCAATAAGCTATTTTGAACATTTTAGAAGCCATCGATTTATAGTTTTTCAAAAACTTAAAACCAGACATGGAATCACTCATCAAGCATATCATTTATATAACATTTATCTTTTGGTTGGGATCTTGCGGTCAACCTGAATCTATTAAAAATCAAAAATTACCTATTTTGGGAGAACGAGATTACACAGATTCAGGTGATACCATATACCACACTATTCCAGATTTTGAGTTCATAAATCAAGATAGCCAGGCGGTTGACAATCAATCCTTTAAAGATAAAGCATATGTTGTCGATTTCTTCTTTATAAACTGTCCTACCATTTGCCCCAAAGTGACTAAATCTATGCTAAGATTGCATGATAAATTTATAGAGGATGACAGATTGATGCTTTTAGCTCACTCAATAGATCCTAAACGAGATTCCGTTTCCCGTTTGGCTCATTACGCTAAAAATTTAGGAGTCACCTCAGAAAAGTGGCATTTTGTTACTGGTGAAAAAGATGACCTTTATGAAATAGCGGATGATTATTTTAGTATCGCCATTGAAGACCCGGAGGCCCCCGGTGGTTTCAACCATTCCGGTCGATTGATTTTGGTAGATAAAGATCGTCAGGTTCGGGCATTTTGTGATGGTACTGATTCGGTTTCGGTTCAACGATTTATGAGTGATATAGAACTATTATTATATGAAATGGAGAAATAATCAAGTTGCTTTAATCGCATCGCTTATTATCAGCTTCTATTTAATTGCTTTACAGGCTTGTCACGATACACCCTATAATCACGGAAAAATAATGTATGAAAATTTTTGTGCCAATTGCCACATGGAAGATGGAAGTGGATTGGAGCAGGTAATTCCTCCATTGGCGGGAGCGGACTATTTGTTAAAGCACAAAGATGAAATTGCGTGTATCATACGCTATGGTCAAAAAGGGGAAATCATAGTCAATGGCCAAACTTATAATCAGGAAATGACCGCCAGCCCGCAATTGACCGATAATGAAATAACCAACATTATCAATTATATCAATTCTGCATGGGGAAACAATTATGGTTATACCAAAATCACCGAGGTAAAGGAGTCTTTGAAAAGCTGTGAACAGCAATAAATTTGACCCACTACGAGTTGTTTTAAATCCTTCTTACCTTCCATTTTGCCAGATTTCCGACAGGAAAGCATACCTATTATTTCTTTAATCCTTTTTGAGCAGTTATTTTTGAGCCGCTTAGTCCTTAAGCAACAGCGACATTGATGATACCAACTTTAAAAATTGAATAACTGAATATGAATAAGTTATTGATAATCACCTGTTTGTTATGTTTTTCTGCGCTCCTTTTCGCCCAACCAATAAATGATGATTGTTCTGGTTTGATTAATTTAGGAGATGCTCCAATTTGCCCTGGTCCTGATATATTTACGAATTTAGATGCCACTCAGAGTAATATTGGCAATGATAACTTTCCCAATTGCTTTTTTGGAGACCCCGACAGAGATGTATGGTTTTCATTTGATGCAGTTGCATCAATTGAGGATTATCTCATAACTGTTACAGGTGAAACTGATGGTATGGGCTCTACTCCAATGTTAATGCCCCAGATTGCACTGTATAGAGGAGATATATGCGCAGTTGATGAATTGGTCCTTTTGGATTGTGCCTCCGCAATTGCAGGCCAAAGCACCGTCACTATGCAAACGAATGGATTAACTGCAGGCATAACCTATTATTTGCGGATCAATGATTGGACCTTATCTGGTATTTCCAACTGGGGTAGTTTTTCTCTTTGTATAGAAGAGTTTGTCCAAACTGTATATACAATCGATGAAGGAAGTGCCTCTGTTTGCTCCGGAGAATTGTACGATTCCGGAGGGCCTAATGGAAATTATGGAAATGGTGAAAATTTCATTTTTACCATTTGTCCGGATGATCCTCATTCCTGTATTTTGTTCAACCTGCTTAGTTATAATGTTGAAAATGGAGATGATTTGATCACTTTTTATGATGGTGACAATATTTTTTCTCCCGTAATAGGAAATATCAATGGAGGTGGGAATGGTCAAAATCACGGTGGGGTGTGTTATTCGGTTTCTGCTTCAAGTGGGTGTCTGACTGTTCAATTTAGCTCAGATAATTTTCTCAACTATGAAGGATTCTATGGGACCTGGGAATGTACAACAGAAGATTGTCCGGATCCTGACCCAATGAATATTCAATCAGATCCATCCTTTCAGGATATAGAAAATAATTTTCAAAATCCACTGATGGATGTAACTGTCACGAACATAAATTGCCCACAGGGAGCTTTAGGTGTTTTTACAGACGCAGATAATACCGGTCTTGGAATGGATGACGGGTTGGTCCTGACTACTGGTCTTGCTTCAGAAATTCCCAATCCTGCTGCCGGATTTCTGGCTTCCACTGACCATTTTGCCGGCGGAGACCCAGATATGGAATACATGCATGAAACATACAGTAATGGTGTTGGAGGAACTGGTGATGCTTGTTTTATAGAAATGGATGTTACCCCTAAATTGGGCCGGATTGGTTTCGACTACATTTTTGGTTCGGATGAATACAAGCAAAATTTTAGTCAATTCTCTAATGATTTAATGGCCATTATGGTTTCTGGAATTGGTATTCCGGGTGAACCAGGATTGAACAATCAGGAAAACCTCGCTTTCCTACCAGGGAACGCTGCCGTTGCTATTCAAAATGTCAATTCTTCCAATCGCTGGGAGTTTTACAGAAATAATTTGAATAGCCAAACCATAGCTTACAATGGTTTGACTTCTGATTTTTTGGGTTCAAAAAAAACCTTGCTGGCTCAACGGAATGTTACACCATGTGAGACCTATAAAGTAAAATTGGCAATTGCAGATACTGACACCAATGACGATTCTGGTTTATTTGTAAGACCTACGCAAGAAGGAATTCCAGTTGTAGATATTAATTTCCAAACCGGAATTGATTATTTGGTTGAAGGGTGCACAAATATTGAAGACATCCTGGAAATTAGTATGCCAAACCCAATCAATACAACTTTGGTATTTATGGTTGAAATGGGCGGTTCGGCGGTGAAAGGACAAGATTATACTACCAATGTTCCTGTACAAATAATATTTCAGCCTGGAGAAACCAGTGTTTCTTATCCAATTTCTGCTATTAATGATGGCATAGTAGAGGGCACAGAAACCATTGAAATAACCTTAAGAACAAATTTTGGTTGTGGTGAAATCATTTTTGATCAAACTACCATTGAAATAAAAGATGCATTAGAGGTAGACATCTTGCCAGAACAGGATACTGTTTTTGTATGTGAAGGTATTTTCACAGCTGATCTGCAAGGCCAGGGAGCCGCAAGTTATGAATGGTCTCCAGTTAATATTTTTGATGATGCCAATTCACAAAATCCAACTGCCACGATTTCTTCCGATCAATTGGTTACAGTTGTAGGTAGTTTGGGATCGTGTTCTGCTACAGATGAAGTATTTCTTCAAATTATAGATCCGGATGTTTCAATTACTCCATCAGGGACCATTCAGATTTGTGAAGGAGAAAGTGTGCAATTAACCTCCTCAAATAATGTAAATGATGCGGGATTATCATGGAATCCTGGTTTTGGATTAGATGACCCCACTGCTACTAATCCGACGGCTACTCCTTCCTTTACAACGACATATACCTTATCTGTTGAAACTCAGGGGGGCTGTACTGCAACTGATGAAATCACTATTGAAGTGGAGCCTTTTGACTTTCCTGAATTGACCACTACAGATACTTTGATTTGTCAAAATTCCAGTGTCCTTTTAGGCTCATCAATTCCTAATTCTTCTACAATTTTTGAATGGACTCCTTCAGATGGATTGAACAATCCAAATGTTCCCAATGCAACCGCTACTCCCGATGTTAGCACCTTATACACATTAAATGCAACAAGTGTAAACGGTTTATGTACACAAAGTGCTACAGTCAACATAGATGTATTTCCTGCAGATGTAGATATTCAAAATCCAGATACATTAGAGATTTGTCTTGGAGATACAGTACAAATAAATGCTTTAACTAGTACTGGAGGTTTAGGATTGACCTGGAGTCCGGTAGATTCTTTAAGTAGTACTACAGATGAGCTGGTTCTGGCATATCCTCAATATTCTACATGGTATTATGCAACGCTTGAAGTAGGCTCTTGTACTGTTAGGGATTCTGTATATATCAGAGTAGATTCTCTACCAGATTTGACTATTCAGGCTATTCCTCAAAGGGATATGTACTGTGAGGGAGAGATTATTTCGCTTGCTTCTCAAGGATATCCCGCTTCTGCTTATTTGGATATTGAACATCAATGGATACCGATTACTGGTGCTATTTCCGAAGATTCCCTTCTAAATCTGGTTATCGCAGCAACTGAAACCACAACTTACTTCCGCGTTACTGCAAACCATGCTTGTGCAGATACTTCTGAAATAGAAATAATTGTAGTTCCGACAGCAGAAATAACAGTCAGTCCAGATAATCCAGTGGTTTGCCCAGGCGAGCCCGTGCAATTAATGGCAAGCAGTCCGGATATTGATGAATTCGAATGGAGCCCAGATGTAGGATTGAGTTGTACAGATTGTTTTGATCCCGTAGCCAATCCTCCAGCTACAATAGATTATTTGGTTTCAGGTGAATTTATGGGATGTCCTTCCAGTGCAGTTGTAACTGTTGAAGTTCAGCCTGCTCCTATTTATGAACTGAATCCAACTACTATTTGCCAGGGTGAATCAGTGGTACTGAATAATGTGGTGGATCCAACAGCTACTTATGAATGGGTACTTGATGACGGAACATTTTATAGTGATGAAGCAATGCCTTCTGCCACCTTGGGAGAAACGACAACCTTCATCATGACTATTTCCAATGGAATTTGTCCTTCAATTGAGGATGTGGTTACCATCAATGTAATCCAGGAGGCGGATTTAGAATTAATTGCAGATAACCCTGAAACAATATGCAATGGAGATGTAGTTAATTTAGAAGCCTTAATTTCAACGGAAGGAGGAACTTATGAGTGGTCACATGACGCAAGTGCAACTGGTTCGAAGGTTTCTCATGTTCCCACACAAACTACAACCTATAATGTGCTATATACTGCTCCAATGGGCTGCTTTTCCAGATCAGCATCTTTAACAATAACAGTAGTGGAGAACTTCATCATTGATACTTTATCCGCCAATCCGGAATGTCTCTTTGAGGGAGAAGAACTGTCCCTAACCGCATTAACTTCCCCGGTTTTATCCAATGCGATTTACGAATGGAGTACGGAAGGTCTTGATTATGGTTCTACGGCTACAAATACCACAATTGTTGCTCCTCCAATTATATCAGAAGATTCTACTTTCCTCAATTTCTACGTAGAAATTACAGATGAAGTAGGCTGTTCTGCCATGGATACTGTAGCTGTCCAAATCAAAAAGAGCTTTTTTGCGATGCCAAATGCATTTACTCCTGACGGGGATGAGTGGAATAATTTCTTTTTGCCACATGCTTCTGGAAATGTAGAAATTTTGGATTTTAAAATATGGAGTCGTTGGGGTGATTTGGTTTATAATAATGATAGCAATGATACGGGTTGGGATGGCAATTATAAAGGAAAAGCCGCTCAGGTTGATGTATATGTTTACCAAATAAAATATGAATTTGCAGGAGTTGAACAGAGTGAAAGTGGTGAAGTGACACTCCTGAGATAGTCCTTAATTCATATACTAAATTTACCCAAGGTGCGTCGAATTTGATTCTTCAGCTACTCTAGCTCGCCAAAGGTGTTTTTTAAGGGATAAAAGCGGGCAATTTGCCCGCTTTTATCCCTTAAAAAACCTCCCGAGCCTACCCGTAAGGGCCAGGGCTGTTAAGTTCTATTATTGAATGTCAAAATGTAAAATGTAAAATGATAAATTTAAAAGTATAGGCATTCATAAAGACCTGATAACGAAATTCTTAGAAAATGTGAACTTTTACATTTTACATTTATCCTTTTGACTTTTAACTTTATTAGCATAGAACTTAACAGCCCTGCCCGTAAGGGCGGTGAGGCTCTTGTTCTTAACCAGAATTAATTTACATAAATGCTACTTTGCTGACAGGTTTAAAGTAGCATTTTTATTTTCCAACTCATCTATTCCGGTATTTTTAAAAAATATTCGTTCTTTGCCCTGCAATTTGAGTTCCCAATTCCCAGTTCCAATATTTTCAATAGAACCCGGAACCGGGAATTGGGAACCCAGAACTCAAATACCTTCTATGAAGAAATTTTTAATTTTCCCAATCCTGCTATTCTCAATTGCTCTTTTTGCCCAACCAACAAATGACGATTGTAACGGAATCCTTGATTTGGGAGTAGCACCTTTCTGCTCTGATAATTTTATCTATTTCAATGTGGATGCGACCCAAAGTGATATTGGAAATGACAATTTTCCTGACTGTTGGACTGGGGATCCGGAAAGAGATGTTTGGTTTTCATTTACTGCTACAGATACTATTTTAGAATATACCATTTCCGTGATTGGTTGCCCACATCCTCTTGGATATGCTCCAATTACCAATCCTCAAATAGCCATTTACCGTGGTGATATTTGCGCGGTTGATGAATTGGTCTTGTTGGATTGTGCACCAGAAGTACCAGATCCAGGAGTCAATCAGGTGGATTTGAACCCACCGGCTTTAACTCCAGGAATAACCTACTACTTAAGAATCAATGATTGGTCCTCAAACGCAATTCCGAACTCTGGGGGATTTAAATTGTGTATAAAAGAACAAGAGAAGAAATTTACCATTGATCAGGATGGTTCAACAGCCTGTAGTGGTCAGGTTTGCGATACAGGAGGAGAAGATGGTGATTATGGAAACAATGAAGATCATGTGTTTACCATTTGCCCTGACCAGCCACATAATTGTATAAATATGAGTATGGAATTCTTCAATATTGAGAATTTCAATGATGTCCTGATTTTTTATGATGGGCCAGACATAAACTCACCTGTAATTGCCAGTTTAGATGGTAGTGGGTTTGGTTTGGCGTCCAATGGTGGCGTATGCTTTCAAGCTTTTGCATCAAGTGGCTGCTTAACGATTCAGTTTCAATCTGATGCTGCTACAACCTTTGAAGGATTCAATATCTTTTGGGAATGTACCGCCCAACCTTGTGATTTCCCGGATCCGATACAGGTAAATACTGATATAGATAATCAAACCATAGTAGATAACATTGCTACCGACCAGACCATTGTGACAATTGATACGATAATTTGTGGAGGTGGTGCGATAGGAACTTTTACTGCCGACGGTTCTGATTTAGGATTAGACAAAGGTTTGCTCATTACAAGTGGTGATGCCAATGGTGCTGCTAACCCCGGTGCGTTTTTTACCTCAGTTGATAATGGAAATTTAGGGGATCTGGAATTGGATTATCTCTCTGGTGTAGGAAACCCCTCCTTCAATGCATGTGTCATTGAATTGGATGTATTTGTTGCTACCGATGAATTGACATTTGAATATGTTTTTGGTTCAGAAGAGTATCCGGAATTTGTGAATTCAAATTTCAACGACATTTTTGCTTTCCTCGTTTCAGGACCAGGTATCATGGGTGATCCCAATATTGCCAATCAACTCAATATCGCAACACTCCCTGATGGGAACAATACCCCAATTACGATAAACAGTGTAAATAGTTCACAGAATTGGGAATATTATCGAAATAATGAAAATGGACTCAGCGTAGCTTATGATGGCTTGACCTCGGATTTTATGGGGATTAAAAAAAGCCTGACAGCCAGAGTTGGTGTGGAACCTTGTAATACCTATCATCTTAAAATCGCAGTGGGCGACAGAACAGATCAGGTATTTGATTCTGGTGTATTCCTTTCTGAAATTAAAGGGGGAACACCTACATTAGAAGTCAACTATTTCTCGGGCATTGATTATTTGGTTGAAGAATGTACGCTGGTACCCGATGAATTGGTCATTTCACTTGGAGAAGCCAAAGATGATACTACCACCTATACATTAGTTGTAAGTGGTACTGCGACTGTTGATGAAGATTATTCCGCGAACTTTCCAGCTACAGTGACATTCTTACCTGGAGAAAATTCGATTTCCATTCCTATCCAGGCACTACCTGATGGCATTGATGAAGGAATTGAAACAATCGAACTGGCACTTACAAATGACTTCGGTTGTGGAATTGTCAGTCTCGCCGAATTAACCATCGAAATTCATGATAATTTGGCAGTGGAGATATTCGCTGGTGCCGATACAGCTTTTGTCTGCGAAGGAGGTGCAATCACAATGGACGTTGAAGGGGCATTAAATTATTTTTGGACGCCACCAATTGTTTTTGACGACCCCAATATTGCGGATCCGGTTGCAACTCCAGATGTGAGTCAATGGGTTCAGGTAGTCGGAACTTTAGGGGTTTGTTCTGATATGGATTCCGTTTGGTTGGAAGTAACCGCTCCAGTAATAGAAATAGAGGCATTGGGTCCAACAGAATTATGTGAAGGTGAAAGTGTGACGCTGGTTGCTGTAAATAATGTCGGCAATGAAAGTATAATGTGGACTCCTACTTTAGGCTTAGATGATCCAACTTCACCAACCGTGGTCGCAAGTCCAGGTCCTGGCGTCACTACTTATTCCGCAAGTGTCTCTCTCAATGGCTGTGGTGCCAATGCTACCATAGATGTAACGGTTGATGACTTCGATTTTCCTGAATTGACTACAACGGATACAACCATCTGCCAAAATTACAGCGTAACCCTGGCAGAGGCTTTGCCAAATAGCACAACTACTTTCGAGTGGTCACCACCTAATTCATTGGATGATCCAAATATCTCAAATGCTACAGGCACTCCTAATTTCAGTGTTACCTATACATTAATTGCCACAAGTGCTTCTGGTATCTGTGCAGACACCGCTGAAGTAAACGTTGAAGTTTTACCAGCTGATGTCGATATACTAACAGCAGATACCATAGAAATTTGTGTAGGAGAAAGTGTTCTAATTTCGACTGAAACAACAACAGATGGAGTAGGACTAAGCTGGACTCCTCAAGATTCATTAAGTATTGTCACTGTGGAATCTGTAGTTGTTGATCCAACCGAAACAACCTGGTATTATGCCTGGCTTCAAACAGCCAATTGTTTAGTAGTAGATTCTGTATTGGTTATTGTAGACTCGCTTCCTGATTTATCGATAATGGCAGTTCCTGACCAGGAAACCTACTGTGAAGGGGAACAAATTACTTTGGTCAGTGAAACCTATGAGCCTGCATACTATCCGAATGTTGAACATCAATGGAATTTCGGCCCTGGAGTTCAGACACCCGATAGTTTTCTAAATATGGTTTTATTGGCTACTGATACTTTTACTTACGTTCGTGAAACCAACAACAGAGGCTGTTCAAGTTTGGATTCGATAGAAATAATAGTAATTCCTGTGACAAGTATGGAGATAATTCCAGCTGACACCACGGTATGTCCAGGGGAGTCTGTTCAATTTCAGGTAATCGCCAATCCGGATGTTACCGGAGTTACCTGGGAGGGACAAGGATTGAGCTGTAATGATTGTTTTGATCCCATTGCTACGCCTCCAAATTCCGGTACTTTCAATTATAGCGTTGAGGGAGAATTTGAAGGATGTCCAATTGGTGCTTCAGCTACGATTTTCGCTCAATTGGCACCGGCAATTAATTTTCCAAACCCTCCTGCAATTTGTTCAGGAGAATCAATCACATTAAATCTTACACCAGATCCAACCGCCACGTTTGAATGGACTTTGAGTGATGGTACTTTTTTGAGTAATGAACCTGCACCTGAAGTTTCTCCGACGTCGACCACTACTTATAATGTTTTCGCAAGCAACGGATGTGAAACCGATGCTTCTGTTACCATCGAAGTTTTTGAGGATCCACTCTTTCAGTTTCCAGATGATTTGTCTATATGTCAGGGTGAAGAAATTCTGCTGAATTCTATTTCATCTCCAGGAGCTAATTACACGTGGACAAGTGATCAAGGTTATTCCAGCAATAATTCACAACCTACAGATACACCATTAACTACCTCAACTTATACGATGGTCGCTTCAAATCCTGGCTGCCAGGTTTCGGGTATGTTTACAGTTGAAGTTATTGAAGCTCCAATGGTCAATGTTCCAGGGGATGTTACTATATGTCAAGGTGAATCTGTTACTTTAAATACAATTGACACTCCTGGTGCAAATTATCAATGGACTGCCTCAGATGGTAGTTTGAATTTCAATGGGGCGATTCCTCCGGATGTTTCACCAAGTATGACGACAACTTATTTTGTCACTGCTGATTTAGGGGATTGTTCAATCAGTGAAGAGATTACGGTTACAGTAATTGAACCTTTTGATGTTTTTATTTCTCCATTGGATACCTTGATCTGTCTAGGGGACACAATTGCACTTGAGGCAACGATAGATGGTGCATTTGATGTAGAATTTATTTGGTCAGTAGGTGGTGAGGTTGTAGGCATTGGAAATGTTCTAAATGGTCTTAGTCCAGGTGATTTAACTACTTACATGGTACTGGCACAAGATACCTTTGGATGTGAATCTGCTATGTCTGCTTCCACAATCACAGTATTATCGGGTCTTTCAATTGATAGCTTCCAAATTTTCCAGGATGGAGAACTATTGACAGATACTACCAATCTTTATGAAGGGGAAGTAATTGATATAACCGTATTTACGACTCCATCACATGACCAGTTGAGCAATCCTACCTATGAATGGTTTTTCAATACCGGTTTCTTGCGATTGACTCAAACGAATTCGACAGGAGAAATAATCCTGCCTGAAGTAGATGGCAATTTGACTGTTCCTTTTGGCGTCGATATATCCTATGACAATAGTTGTCCATTAGATCCCTTATTTGATAATCTTACTATACTTGATGACCCTGTCAGAATACCCAATGCCTTTACTCCGGATAATGATGGGATGAACGACTTTTTTACCATTGTTTTCCCCGATGATTTAACACCGATTGTTGAAGACTTTAAAGTATTCAATCGTTGGGGGCAAATGGTTTATGACAATGAAAACGGGTTGGATGGTTGGAATGGGATGCAGGATGGAAAACCTGCTCAATCCGATGTTTATGTTTTCTATATAGTCTATAGGATTTCTGAAGTGTCCAGAAGAATTACCTTAAAAGGAGATGTTACACTTTTGAGATAAACTATCAGTATAGACATGAGTTATCCCCCCAAAGGCAGGGGTGATTGGTTCTACGAAACGAAGTCAAAATGCCCCGAAGGGATGCCCTTGGCATAAAATGATAAATGTAAAAGTCAAAAGTAAAATATACTTTAAGTATTTGATTCTTAGGCATTTAGTATAATGACACACTTTTACATTTTAACTTTATCATTTTGACTTTTACATTTAAAACTAGAACCAATCACCCCTGCCACAAAGGGGCAAGCTGAATTTTCAGATATTATCTTAAGTCATTGAATTTCAACTCACTATGTAATTTACTTTTGTTGTGGGGTGCGAGTTGCGGGTTGACCACCCCGCAGCTCGCACCCCGCAACAGGTTGATTATCAAAGAAAAAAAAAGAAAAAAACAAAAGGGTTTTTATCAACAAAATTTGGGATGACTCATGTTTCTTTTCTTCTTTTTGCGAAAAACCACCAATGGAAATTCTTGCGATTGTACTATTTGTCAGCATTTTCATACTCATCCTTTATGGGTTTCCTGTTGCATTTACCCTTGGTGGAATTTCCATAATATATGCCTTTCTTTTTTTAGAACCCTCTGCTTTCTCCGCCCTGCCTCCTAGAATTATGGGGGTTATGAGCAACTATGTTTTGCTTGCAGTTCCATTGTTCATCTACATGGGGATAATGCTTGAAAAGTCTGGTCTGGCTGAGCGGATGCTGGAAACCATGGGAATGTTGTTTGGGAAAATACGAGGAGGTTTGGCAATCTCAGTAGTTATTGTCGGAGCTTTATTAGCCGCTTCCACCGGGATAGTTGGGGCGACTGTAATTACCATGGGACTGATTTCTCTCCCCACCATGCTCAAAAGAGGTTACAAGCCTGAATTGGCTACAGGAACCATTGCTTCTGCAGGAACTTTGGGTCAAATAATTCCTCCAAGCGTAGTCTTGGTATTGTTGGGAAGTGTCTTAAATGTTTCTGTTGGAGAATTGTTTAAAGCAGCCCTTTTACCAGGAATTCTATTGGTATTAATTTACATTATATACATCGCAATTACCTCGTACCGAAATCCGGAACATGCACCAGCAATGCCATTGGAGGAAATTGAAAAATTTAAAGAAGGCAATTTTTTAAAGAAGGTGATTGAAGCTTTCGTCTTGCCATTATTGTTGATTGTTGCAGTTCTAGGTTCGATTTTCGCAGGTTTGGCATCCCCAACTGAAGCGGCAGCGGTAGGTGCGATGGGGGCGAGTTTATTGACAATTTTTCAAGGGAAATTCAATTTGAAGATTTTGAAGTCGGTCATGCAGGAAACGACACATTTAACCTGTATGGTATTCATTATTCTATTGGGAGCAACCACATTTACTTTTGTTTTTAGAGAGATGGGAGGCGATACTTTTTTGATTGAAATAATTGAATCTTCCCAGTTGTCACCAATGGTTTTTCTAGCCTTGGTAATGATCGTGGTTTTTATAGCCGGGTTTTTCATAGATTTTATTGAAATCATATTCATTATTGTGCCGGTGGTAGCGCCTATATTTGTTCAATATGACATCAACTTGATTTGGATAGGAATCTTGTTGGCTATGAATCTTCAAACTTCCTTTCTTACACCACCTTTTGGTTTTTCTCTTTTTTACCTGAAAGGGGTAGCTCCAAAAAACATCACCACTCAACATCTATACAGAGGGATTATTCCCTTTGTAATTATTCAAATTGTTTTTTTAGTAGCTGTAATTCTATTTCCGGAAATTGTATTTGTGTTTATTGATTGAAGGCCTCCATTTTTATGCCTTTCCCCATTTTCTCAATTGATTTAAAACAGCATTAAAGTCTTTCGGCAAGGCTGCCTCAAAATATTCCCTATTGCCATTTTTTGGATTGTCAAAACTGAGTTTTGAAGAATGGAGCGTAGTCCTGGTCATTAAAGGACGCTCTTCCTGATGTTTGCCTAAGCGATATTTTTTCAATTTTAAGTCAGAAAGTAAAAAGGAATCCCTTCTACCATAAACAGGATCAATCATCAAGGAGTGACCAATAGATTCCATATGTACCCGTATTTGATGTGTACGTCCCGTCTTTATTGCTACTTCGACAAGCGCATACTTCTTGAATTGTTCCAGAACCTGGTAATGGGAAATAGATGGTTTGCCTTTTTTGGAAATAATCATTCTATGTATGCCTCCCTGAGTAGGGGCAATTGGTTTGTCAATTATACCTTCTGACTCCTTAAAATGACCTTCCACCAAAGCGAGGTATTTTTTTTCAACTGTTCTTTCCTGAAATTGTTGAGAAAGGTTTTGTTGAGTGGTTTCATTTTTCGCAAAAACCATTATCCCGCTTGTTTCCTTATCCAATCGGTGAATTAAAAAAGCATTGTCAAATTTGGTGTTTAAGTATTGATGCAAATTGAATTTATCTGGCTTGTACCGGTCTGGGATGGTCAAGAGAGGAGCAGGCTTATTGACGACAATAAGATTTTCGTCATGAAATAATATTTTTATTTTTTGTTTCATTATCCCAATAAATGAGTTCATACTTCTAGCTCTATCCTATATGGGCAAGCCCAACTTATGGAAGTATTTTTTACCTTTTAGATAGTAAGCTACAACAATGCTTTTTGAAAATACACCAGTTAAATTTGGGGAATCGCTGATGCTGATTTTATTTATCAATTCATCCTCTAATTTCTTTTGCTGAATGATTTTGGAGTAAGATTGATAAAAAGCGAAATGCGCTTTAATAATTGCAGAAATATGTTTGAATTTACCCTCCATTAAAAAAAGGGCTCCTGCAAGTCCGTCCAATATCAACCTTAGTGGAATCAGCCAAAATAATTTTCGTTTAGGCTCATTTTTCAGCAACATGAATAAGCTATTCCTAAAATTGAGAAAAGTCTTTTTTGGTGATTGATAATCCAATGTTCCGCCACCTACATGGTAAACCACAGATTCCGGGTTTGCCATAATTTTATATCCTGCCCGTTTCAAACGCCAACACAAATCAATCTCTTCCATGTGTGCAAAAAAGGACTCATCAAAACCGTCCAAACTATTGAACAAATGGGGTCTGATAAAGAGCGCTGCTCCTGTCGCCCAGAAAACTTCCTGAATGGAATTATATTGCCCATTATCTGCTTCTACAGTCCCTAAAATTCTGCCTCTGCAAAAAGGATAACCCAATACATCCAGCCAGCCACCTGAGGCACCTGCATATTCAAAATGAGTTTTTCTGGCTTGAGCTAAGACCTTTGGTTGAGCTGCTGCAATGGATTTATCCTTTTCCATCATTTTTATGATTGGATCGATCCAATTGTCAGTCACTTCTACATCAGAATTAAGGAGAACGAGATAATCGGAATCAATTTGTTGATTTGCTAAATTATAGCCCTTGGCGAAACCGTGGTTAGATTCCAGATCAATAATTTTTATGGTTGGAAATTTATGCTTTAAAGTGATTAAGGATTCATCAGTTGAACCATTATCTGCAACAATGATTTCAAAGTTGTCATAATTGGTTTTCAGAAGTGGGGGAAGATATTGTTCCAAAAAATCTTTTCCATTCCAGTTTAAGATGACAACTGCTACAGAGGGATTCGATTTTCTTATAATCTTGTTTTGCGCATCCTCTAGCTTTTTAATGATGGTTTTTGTCGAGGCTTTATCTTTAATAAGCGCAGCTTTTAAAGATTCCAGGGAATCAAATTTATTATCTTCTCTAATTTTTTCAAGCAGTTCAATTTTTAAGGAATCTCCATATAAGTCTTTGTTAAAATCAAAAATATTGACCTCAATGGTTTTATTGAAAAAATTCTTTAAAGTGGGACGTTTTCCGATATATAACATTCCGCTATACCGTTCATTCTTGTAATAAGCATACACCGCGTAGATGCCATCCTTTGGTATTAATTTGTTGGCTTTTTGAATTTCGAGGTTTGCAGTTGGAAAACCAATTTTGGCACCTATTTGTTGCCCTTTAATGACCCTGCCTGTGATAAGATAGGAATGTCCTAACAACCTTGAGGCTTCAGATATCCTACCTTGTTCAATAGCCTTTCGAATTTTTGTAGAACTTACGGCTATATCGTCTATCTCCTGTTTTTCAATTTCTATGACCTGATAATTATGGTTTTTGCTATGCCATTTTAAAAAATTGATATCTCCTTGTCTATTCAACCCAAATCTATGGTCGTATCCTATTACGATATATTTAGGATGGAATTTTTCTACTAAAAATTTCTGTATGTACTCATCCGCTTTTTGTTGGGAAAATTCAATTGTAAATGGCACCACCACCACATTGTCAATTCCATAATTTTTTAAAAGTTCTACTTTTTCATTGATGGTATTTAACAAACGAAGACTTTTATCCTTTGGGAATATTACTTCCCTTGGATGCGGATGAAAGGTAATTGCAATACTCTCTCCATTTACCTTGCGGGCGAGGGAATTGACTTTTTGAAGAATTTTTTGATGCCCACAATGTACGCCGTCAAAAGAACCAATTGTTATAACCGAATTTTTGAATTTTGGTAAATTGTTCAGGTCATTAAAGACATTCATGGCGGCAAAAATAGAAAAATTGTAGAGTTGTATTAATGGGTTTAGAGCTTCATGTGTTTATGTTAAAAAAAAATGAAGCTCATTGGACATGTACACTTGTGCCCTTGAACATATGAACACAATTCAAAGGCTTTTTCTTACTTTTGCCCGCCAAAATAAAACTTGATCATGAGTTTTGAAAAATCAAAAATATTAGAGGCATTAAGCACAGTAATAAATCCTTCCACTCAACAGGATATACTTGCTGCCCACATGGTAGAAGGCTTAAGCATTGAGGGGGAAAATGTCAATTTTAATTTGGTATTGCCTAACCAAAATTCAGAGATAAAGGCGGAACTTAATTTTGCCTGTATTGCAGCAATTAGAAACGTATATGCGGATGCTCAGGTGAATGTACACGTCATCACTCAAAGTGGTGGCAAAGCTCCTGGGCAGTCTACCCGGGCATTGCCACAAGTAAAAAATATTATTGCAATTGCTTCTGGAAAAGGCGGCGTAGGCAAATCTACCATTTCGAGCAATTTAGCTTTGGCATTAAAAGAGCAGGGAGCCAAAGTAGGGCTGTTGGACGCCGACTTATATGGTCCTTCCATACCAACGATGTTTGGATTACAAGGACAGCGACCTAAAGTTCAGGATGTAAACGGTAAGCCAAAAATTACACCGCTTGAGGCACATGGCATTCCCCTAATGTCAATTGGATTTATCATTGAACCTGAACAAGCCGTTGTTTTAAGAGGACCCAGACTGGCCGGAATTATCAAACAATTTGTAAATGATGTGCTTTGGCCGGATCTTGATTTTTTGATTGTGGATTTACCTCCAGGAACAGGAGATATTCAGTTGACCCTGGTGCAAACAGTTCCAGTAACAGGTTCAATTATCGTAACTACACCACAGGAAGTAGCTGTAGCGGATGCCATTAAGGCTATGAACATGTTCTTGTTGCCAAATGTGAATGTACCTATTTTGGGGATCGTAGAAAATATGTCCTGGTTTACTCCCGAAGAGTTGCCCAATAATCGATATTACTTGTTTGGAAGAGGAGGCGGAGAAAAAATGGCAAAATTGAGCCAATCTGTTTTATTGGGCCAGATTCCTATAGTCCAGGGAATCAGAGAAGGAGGAGATAATGGTGCTCCAATTGTGCTACAACAAAACTCTATTAGCGCAAAATCGTTTATAAAGTTAGCTGATAAAACAATGCGGCAAGTTGAAATGAGGAATGAAATGATGCCCGAAACCAAAAGAGTCATAGTCGATCAATAGGTAAAACTGAATTGATGTTGATTTATTTTGTCATTTGCGGTCAAAAAATTCCTAACTTGCAAAAGAGTCTCGAAATGTTTTTATTTAGTCATAAAGAATTTGGAATTACCGTAGCATGGCTCTCCCCAGGGCTGTTAAGTTCTATGCTAATAAAGTTAAAAGTCAAAATGATAAATGTAAAATGTAAAAGTTCACATTTTCTAAGAATTTCGTTATCAGGTCTTTATGAATGCCCATACTTTTAAATTTATCATTTTACATTTTACATTTTGACATTCAATAATAGAACTTAACAGCCCTGCGG
>JBGTQJ010000017.1:0-11796 GCA_041941305.1 Saprospiraceae bacterium | reverse complement strand
ATTTATCATTTTACATTTTACATTTTGACATTCAATAATAGAACTTAACAGCCCTGCGGCTCTCCCTGGCCGAGCAGCAAATATAGTAGGTATAAAAGTCACGGCTAAGGAGAGTCGTGCATCAGGGACTAAAAAAATTATATAGAACTCAAAAAAAGAAAATCTAAAAAAATGAACATAACAGAAAAATCTCAATTAATTCAACAGATTGATTCTGCACTGGAAGGGATCCGACCCCATTTAAAAGTAGATGGCGGAGATGTAGAAATAGTGGATGTGACAGAAGACATGAAAGTCCAGATCAAATGGCTGGGCAATTGTCAAAATTGCAACATGTCGGCGATGACGATGAAGGCAGGGCTGGAGCAAGCCATTATTGGTAAAGTGCCTGGTATTCAGGCTGTTGAGGCAATAAACTAAGCTAATAAGATTGGAGAATTAAATGACCAGAAAAGATCTTTTTGAACAAATCCAGGCAAAAAAATCCTACCTGTGTGTTGGCTTGGATTCAGATATTTCCAAATTACCCAAACACCTTTTTGATTTTCAGGATCCGGTTTTTGAGTTCAACAAACAAATCATTGATGCTACCAAAGATGTCTGTGTAGCATACAAACCAAATTTGGCTTTTTACGAATCTTTGGGTTCAAAAGGATGGGAATCTCTGGAAAAAACAATGAATTACATTCCGGAAAGTCATTTCACTATAGCAGATGCTAAAAGGGGAGATATTGGAAATACTTCCAGCATGTATGCAAAAACATTTTTTGAAACCTTTGACTTTGATTCTGTCACAGTAGCTCCCTATATGGGAATAGATTCTGTTTCCCCCTTTCTTGAGTTTGAAAATAAATGGGTTATTTTATTGGGCTTAACTTCGAACAAAGGAAGCCAGGATTTTCAATTTGGAATCCAGGATGGAACAATGCCTTTATATGAAAAAGTATTGCGCAAAGCGCAAGAGTGGGGGAGTCCTGAAAATTTAATGTTTGTTGTGGGTGCCACCCATCCGGAAATGTTCAAAAGGATTCGAGAGATTGCACCTGAGCATTTTTTGCTGGTTCCGGGTGTCGGAGCGCAAGGCGGTGATTTACAGGGAGTTAGCCAATATGGTTCTAATGATCATTGTGGTTTATTGGTAAATTCTTCCAGGGGAATCATTTTTGCAGGAAATGGAATTGATTTTGCCGAAAAGGCCAGCGCCTCTGCTTTGAATATTCAACAACAAATGAAGGCCTACCTGGACAAATAAATAACACGATTGTAGATAAATATGACTTGGTGCTTAATACTTGATCACCTTCAATTTTGAATTTTCTGCCATAAATTTTCGAATGATTCTATTGGTTTCAGGATTGCCCGGAAAGGACTTAATAATATCCTTCAAATCTTCCAAATTTCCATTCATTTCCGACAAATCAGCATAACCGAATCCGCAGTACTCTCCATTTTCAACTGAAATAACAGCGTTTTCATCCTGAGTCCTGCCTACATCAATAATTAGGAAGCTCTCTTCAAAGACCGTTTTTAGCCACTCCATAGCTGCTCTTACCCGCTCATTGTATTCATCTGGGCTTTCAAGATTGATGCAGGCGCCTGTACATTGCTTTAGATGATACTCAAAACAGGGACCATTCCCTTTTTGAGCACCGGTGAATAAGGAGCAAAGACCGTATTCTTTTTTTGCCCATTCCAATTTCCCTTTTGCAGAGCGAACTTTCGGAAATTCGGCTACGATGTCTCTTTGCTTCCTTGATTTCCTTGTGATTTTTTCAATTTCCAGGCAAATGTAACCATCTTCATTTTGGTATTGATAGACCATGTATGGATAGTGTTGAACTCGTTGAGCTCTATTGATAAATGGTCTTAGGCGCTTAATTTCATAAGATTCTAACAGCAGTGCAATCAATTCACTTCCGGTAATTTCATAGCTAATTTCATGAACATATTTTTGGAGCCGATTCGCCTTTTCCGTTTTTTTTGAAAAATGCTGCGCTACTCTTTTTTTGATATTGATGCTTTTTCCAACATAGACCACATCACCAAAAATGTCATGGAAATAATACACGCCACAATCCTCAGGTAAATCGTGCAAGGTCTGAACACTGATATTAGGGGGCAGCAAGGCTTCTTTAATGCCCATATTTACCATCTCGGTTACATTTTCCTCACTGTCATCAATTCCCATAATTTTTTCAAACAGCTCAACCGTTGCCATGGTATCACCCATTGCCCGATGGCGGTTCTTAATTTTTATATTGAAATGTTTGATTAAATTACTCAAACTATAAGACCGTAAACCAGGAAAGGCTTTTCTGGAGAGGCGAACTGTACACAACTGTTTCCTTGTATAAGTAAAACCCAATCGTTTAAATTCTTCACGAATAAAGGTATAGTCAAATCGCACATTATGAGCAACAAATATGGCTCCCTCAGTCATCTTTACGATTTTCCTGGCAATTTCAAAAAACCTTGGGGCGCCCTCTACCATATCTTGCGAAATACCCGTTAGTTGGGTGATTCCATATGGAATGGGTACTTCAGGATTTATCAAAGTTTCAAAAGTGTCGACAATCTCCTGTCCATCGTGAAGAACAATTGCAATTTCTGTAATTTTATCCCTTGTTGCACGTCCTCCTGTGGTTTCGATGTCAATTATTGCATAGATTTTATCCATAAAAAGGGTTGACGCTCAAAATTATTATTAAAACAAATTGGTTGTGAAATTAAAAATATTTGTTGTAATTCTTTTCCTTTTCCAACTAGGAAATTTTGGTTGTGGACAAGGTGGAAATGATAGTTCCGAACAAACGATTGATAATGAAGCTATTGAGATTTCTTCGGAGAAAGAAATTCTTGTCGGAGCTTCCAGATTGTCAAAATATCACGACAAACTAGAGGGAAAAAAAATTGCAATGGTCGTCAATCAAACCTCCAAAATTGGGAATAGCCATTTGGTAGATACCTTACTGCAATTGAATATCCAGATTGAAAAAATCTTTGCGCCAGAGCACGGTTTTCGAGGAACTGCTGATGCTGGTGAAAAAATACAGGATGGCAAGGATTCAAAAACGGGAATACCCATTGTTTCCCTCTATGGGAAAAGTAAAAAGCCATCAGCAGAAAGTTTGGATGGCCTGGATCTGGTCGTTTTTGATATTCAGGATGTGGGTGCCAGGTTCTACACCTATATTTCCACCATGCACTATGTCATGCAAGCTTGTGCGGAAAATCAGGTGGACTTTATGGTCTTGGATCGACCAAATCCAAATGGACATTTCGTGGACGGTCCGCTACTTCAAAAATCCCATCAATCTTTTGTAGGCATGCATGAAATTCCGGTTGTACATGGGATGACCATAGGAGAATATGCCCAAATGATCAATGGAGAAGGTTGGCTGCGTGAAAATTTACAAGTTGAACTGACGGTCATTCAATGCGAAAATTATGACCATAACAGCTATTATGAATTACCCATAAAACCTTCCCCCAACCTGCCCAATATGCGCGCCATATTGCTATATCCATCTCTTTGTTTTTTTGAAGGCACTATAGTGAGCGTTGGTAGAGGTACCATCTACCCTTTTCAAATTTTTGGTGCTCCTGATTTTGAATACGGGGAATATCAATTTACCCCAAAACCAGGTCCAGGTTCAAAATACCCAAAACACGAAGGAAAGGAATGCAATGGTTTTCATTTGAGTCACCTGCAAGAAGCAATGATATGGAAAAAAGCAAAACTGGATCTTTCCTTTTTACTTAATTTTTATAAGGATTATCCCCATAAGGATGCCTTCTTCAACGAAAACCTATTCTTCGATAAACTGGCCGGTGGTAAAGCATTGAGAGAAGCCATTATTGATGGAAAAAGTGAAAAAGAAATTCGCAAAACATGGGAAGCGGATTTAAACCAATTTAAAATAACCAGGAGAAAGTATTTATTGTATGAAGATTTTGAATAGCAAAATTAGATGATAATCTGATTACCAAGAAGAATAAATCTATCAATGAACTAATTTTTCCTTATAAGCGTTTTTTCCCAAACTTTTTATTTGATTAACCTTGGATTAATTAATAGAAGGTCATACTTTTGCGCCGCTTTAATAGTAAAGCAAATTAAATTTAAGTACCGCCGAAGTGGCGGAATTGGTAGACGCGCTGGATTCAAAATCCAGTTCTCGCAAGAGAGTGGGGGTTCGATTCCCCCCTTCGGTACTAGTAAAAGGAATGAAAGTGTTTTTTCATTCCTTTTTTTGTATGCCCACGTGGCGGAATTGGTAGACGCGCATGATTCAGGTTCATGTGTCCGTAATGGACGTGAAGGTTCGAGTCCTTTCGTGGGCACTTTTATTTTAGCTGGAGTATTTATCTAGCAATCTAGTAGTTCCCAACCCAACACTCAGTCATTAACAAAGGCTATAGTCCAACATCTGATGATTTCGATCTGTAGCCTTCCCCTAAGCAGCGACCGCGGAATAGTATAAATTTTGCATTTGATTTTCGTAATAGTCGGGGGTTTTGTTTCCTGAGTTTTCATGAAGTCGCAAATGATTATAGACCTGCGACCAACTTTGTATTTCTTCGTTAAGCTCTTCCATACTTGTGAACCAACACAAGTTAAGAGATTCTGTTCGTAGCGTTTTATTTAATCTTTCTATTAACCCATTCTGTTTAGGTTTTCCTGGCTGAATATATTTCAGTTCGATTCCGTTGTCTGCTGCCCATAATTCTAACTTTTGACTGATAAACTCAGAACCATTATCACATCTAATATAGGCTGTTAATGAACTGGAAAAATCCTGCAGGAATCACAAGTACTTAGTCTTGTGATTCGCTGCTGATTTTTGAAACCATAAGTTTTGAAATTATGGCTAGGGAATAATGTAGTTTCATTATTTTATTTGCCTAAATATTTACTTACTCTTCAATCCTCCAATAATAGCTTTTGAGTAAGCTTGCAGAACTTCTTTATTTGTTTTTGCTGTATCAGGTGTGCAATTAACCTCTTTACAAATCCTAATAAAATTATATTGCCAGAAATATCCACCGTTGATGGAGGCAGTATTAGAATTTGATGCAAAAGATTTAAAGATAGATTCAATTTTGGATGGGCAATAACTACCAGATACACCACAACATTCCTTTAAATTTGTTCTACAATCAAGGTAATATTGTGCTGTAGTAGCAGGAACAGGATATGGTGCATTAGGGAATTTTTTGGCTTTACTATAATCGGGTTTGTTAGGCCAAAATCCAGCAGTTAGGAATGCAGCTGCCTCCGATATGCCAACTGAAGCACTGTTATTTTCAATGGAGGTGATAAAACCATTTACCGTAGCCTGGCTATAAGTTTGAAGGTTGAGTCCTTTAACCAGTTGCTTCCCATGAGTTTGATGTACTTTTTTTAAACAATCCATCCAAAGGCTATTGCTACTATAAGGGCAGTAAGTAACCTCTAATCCTGCATTATGTAAAAAACCAGTGAATGAAGCGATTACTTCTGAAAAGTCAGCCCCCCAATAGGGATAATCGACATAAACTGTGTCTCCATTGTCATTCACAACGTAGCCAGGTCTATTCTCTATATCGAGGTCAACTCCATCAATATGAAGTTTATTTATTAGCCATTTAAGATTCTTATTGAGATTTTCTTTAGCTGATTTTTGTTGAATCGTTTCTTGACCTCCTTTTATCGTGAAGATTGAGTCCAGGCTGTTATAAACATAAGGTGAAGCAGCCCAGCCACCCATAGAAAAATAAAGTTTGAAGCCGAATTTGTTTTTTAATGAATGCAATGAATCTATAAGTTCTTGACTAAATACATCTGTACCTTTACCATCCTTGACGATTAAGGGTATTCCAAAATTATCATGTTTATGGTCAAACATATTGAAGGACAAGTTTCCGTTTTCATCAACTGCCATGAAACACATAGTCAGGAGGTTAAAACCTGAATTTTTGAAATCATCCAGTTGTAAGAGGATACTATCTGGATGATCCATGTAGTACATGTTTACAGTTGGAGTGGTTGAGCTTACTTCTATTCCTCCCAATCCCTCCCCTTCATTGGAGGAGTCGCCAGTTGATGTGGGTTGACAAGAAAATAAACCAATAATCAAAATGCCAAATAATAAAAATGTTTTTAGGTAAGTCATTGCGATTGTTTTTAAAATGTTTTGTTGAATTATTATTTATGGTTCTATTTAGATACTTTTTTTGAAAGATTGGGCTTGTCCCCAAGTGATGGACAAAAAATTTACAGAGTTTAACCTTGATTATTTAAGGATTTAATTGGAGTGATTTTGAACTTTTAAATTCAATTTTTTATTTCTCTTAATTTTCGAATTTCCCAAATCCTGAATTTCAAACATCTAAAATATTTTCCGTTAGGAATCCGCTTATATTTTTCCCTTCGATTCGCTCAAAAATTACTATTGAAATAACTAAAGGGAACATAAGAACAAGTAAAAAAGATCCAATTTGAGGCTGAAAGTCCTGTAATGGCATAATATCATTTACTAATTTACATTTTAAGCACTACCTTTTGGAATTTCCTTAATAAGGAGTCGTTTTCCAAATACCTCTGCCATAGGTAGCTACATAAATCTCTTTAGTGGTTGGATGTTCAACTAATTGGTCAATCGTGACATTAGGTAGTCCATTGCTAAATCTTACCCAAGAACTCATAGTATCATCTTTATAATATACCCCCACATCCGTTCCATAATATACGGAATTATGGGCACCACCAGTAGCCAGGATGGTAATACCTGGGAGGTTTGGAAGTCCTGCCGAGTCATTTTGCCAGGTTGCTCCACCATCAGTAGAATGGAGGACTTTATTGCCATCTGAATAGCCGTTTAGGGATACCCAAACCAGGTCCGGATTGGTTGGGTGTGCTGTTAGCCCTGAAACAGCGCTGTTAGAAGGAATATTTTTTGGAGTCACTTCTTTCCATTGAAAGGATGTAGCTGTTTGGCTAGTACCAGAATAAACAGGGCTGGAAATATCGGAAATTTTCGAAACATATATTCGACTAATACTAGTGTCTGACATGCAAACTGATATGTTTTTTATCTCCAGGTCTCCTATTTTTCCCTTTGTTGTTAGATTGATCCACGATTTCCCATAATTGTAAGATAGAAAAACATCATTATATCCTGTGATTATTTTTTCAGGATTACCGGGTAAAAAATGATAAGGATGCGAAGATATTTGCGTATTGAATTTATTTTCCTGAGAAGGTGCAACTGAACCAAATGACTTGTTATTATAAACGCCTGAGCCATATTGAGTCTGAAGAATCATAAAATCTTTATTTATTGGAGACATTGCAACATATGTTCCATCGGCTCCTGCTAATGGTTCTAAAAGCCCATTATTTAATATAATTTTTCCACAGCCATTGTCCTGTGCTGCGTACAAAATAAAATCTGTATTCGCTGGACTTACTGCAACACTATATGCTTGTGTTATTTGTAGTCCATTGGATATATTTGACCAGGATCTTCCGTCATCTGGTGATGTCCAGATGCCCCCATCGCTTGCAACATATAGGGTGTCTGAATTGTTTTGGTAAACTAAATCATTGATATCAGCATGAACATATGGTAAATGATTATCTCCATTTTCGTCAGAAATTTGCTTAAATGATTGACCACCGTCAGATGATTGATAAACATCTAAGCCACCAATGGTAATTGAACTACTTTTTTTTGGTGAAACAACCATTGCCATTGAGGCAGGTGCTTGACTAAGGTCTGGAGCATTCTTAATCGTAATTTGTTGAAATATAATTTCAGAAGCTTTAATATTTGGAGCACCAACATTCTGTGAATAAAATAATCCTGCAACGTTTTCCTCTTTGGCGGCAGAATATGTAACCGTTAAAAAATATAATGCTTCAGGTTCGTTCTGGGAAACAGCAATTCTTGACCCTAGAATTGATTTAGATAGATTTGGTAAACCTAACTCTTTAGCCATAAAACTTAAATTCCCCCATTTTTCACCCCCATTTTTGGATAAAAAAAGAGTTCCGTATAATCCACTTGCATAAACAAAGGAGGAATCTCCTGGTTTAAATTCAAGATCATACGTTTCATACTCAATCTTTTGTTCCCATGTATCTCCTCCATTATTTGTAAACATGGTTCCCTCATTCGTTGCTGCCATCAGAATCTGAGGATTCGTAGATGATATGATTAGATCATATCCAAACTTATTTTTTGTAGGGTCATACGTTAGTCCTGTCTTATTCCAGGTAATACCACCATCTGTAGATTTTAATACTCCAATTGATGGCACTTGGCTTCTCTTTCCATCACCAGTCAGAATATAAATGGTTTCTGGATGATGGGGGTGTATTGCAATTCCAGCTATTCCAATTAAAGGAATATGGTCTGTTAGTGCCTTCCAGGTTTTTCCGCTGTTTTTTGTTCGCCATAATCCACCTGATGGTGTACCTACATAAATGGTATTCGGGTCGCTTGGGTCTATTTCTATTACCTCGATTCTGCCTAATCCAACTCCTAAGTTTGTTGCAGCGGAATCGGTGGAGATAGAAAAAGGTCCTACTGCCTGCCAGTATCCGTGGTTTTGGTCTTGTGGCGAAGGACTTAAACCCAGTTCATGCACTGCATGTGCGGCATAATTTTGAACTTTGCCATCATTTCCTAATCTGTGGATAGCTCTGCTTAGGTAACGTTGGTAATGTTTATACCCTTGCGATTCCGGGTTTTTAGCAAATAAGGCTTCTGCCTTTTTGCGTATTTCTGCCAAAGTCAAGTTTGAATCATTGCGCATTAGGTCGTAATAAGTTTCCTCCGCTTCTCCAATTACTGGGTCGTTGTTGGATTCTGTTGGTTGGCATTGAAAAAAGCAAAAGCCCATCAATGCAATTAAAATTGGGTAAATGAAATGGTTCCTTTTTGTCATTGTTTAAAGTTTTAATTTGTGATCAATGTAAAATTAGTCTCAAGAAAAGTATTCTTTTTTCGTAGTAGCACAATATAGAATTATAGAGGAAGCATTAATTAAAGTTTAGGACATTTGAAGGCTTTCATCATTGACGAATATAGGGGGTCTATAGATATGATTACTTCAACAAAACTTTCCTTAAAAACAGGGGTTCTGCATTCAATTCCAATATTAGGTGATTAAGCCCACTCTCAAAATGATTTACAGGAATTGAATGCGAACCACCTTATTTACAACTTCCAAAATTCTTTAAAATAGAAATAAAATCTGAGGTCGATGTTAGAGGAAGTTTACTAAGGCTTAAACCGTCCAGGGATAATACGGTTTATGAGTTGTTCTATCTCAGGATAATTTTCTTCCTTAACTATTAATATTTCTCCTTCTTTTCCAAGGAGTTTAAAACAAATATATTCTTCATTAATAAAGGCTATTAGGAAAAAGGTTACAACTTCGCGCCCGCGCGTATGCGCGCGCCCGCACATGCGCGAATACGATAAAATTCCTGATAACCTTTAATGAATGTGCCCCAGATAAGAAGGTCGGCGTTTTTTTGTTTCAAAATCAGAGGGGCTTCTTCATCGGTTTGTATCGTTCTTGGTAGTTTTCTTAAGCCAAATTCTAATTTTTTTAACTGTTTTTGAATGTCTAATTCTACTTTAATTAAGTCTTGTATTAAATTCCCTTCGTCGTTTTCAAATTCAGCAACTAAAATGCCTATGTCTTTGTCCTGGAACAAGGGTCTGGAACTTTCATAATGGCAATATCCATAATACCCTAATGCTCCTACAATTGTAAACAAGACCATCATTTGGAAATTCCTTTCTTTAATCCTGGTACCATAAGATTGATGACCGCGCAAACTCTTGGTAAGCCAGGCGAAGAATATTATTAATGCAAGACCAATAATTACAGGGACAGGTAAAATTTAAACATACTCTTAATCCAATAATTGAAACAATCAAGTGCTATTCAGAAAAAACGTTCACAGAATTTTTTGTCAGGTTTGTTCCAGGTATGGTATCATCATTTCCTGAAGGCCAGAATATTTTTAAGGTAAAATCCTGAATGTTATGATTGGCTATGCCAAAATGTTGAATAAAAGAACAGACTATTCCGTAACTTTCTCCTGCCCTTACCTCCCTAACTTGTGTCCCTAAGGTTGGGTGTTCTAAATGGAGACGGGCTCCAATCGCTTCATTATTGCTTGTGCTACCTTGTAACCGAACCTTAATATAATCATACCCAAAACCCTGATTGATCCAAATGATGTCGTTTTTTGGTGTCGAGCTTTGTTCAAAGTAGCTGGCATAAATGTCTACATATCCGTCATTATCCAAATCTCCAGTAGCACAACTAAAAAAGGCTTCGTAATTATTATGGGTATTATTATTTGAATTGAGCCAATTGTTTTGATCTGTATAGGTAATATTGGAACTATTGCCATTATTCCGATATAAATGAGAACCTGATTTATTCGAAACCAGTATATCCAGGTAGCCATCATTGTCAAAATCTTCAAAAATCACCTGATAGGAATTGCTTGTGGGAATATTATTTACAAAGGCACTGGAAGTGATATCTACAAAGGTAGGACTTGGGTATTGATTTTGAAAAAGTCTTATGTTTTGCGGACCAGAATGATTGATTAGAACAGCATCTAAATCGCCATCATTATCAATATCTCCAAAATCAGCAGCCCAGGATTGGTTTGAGTCATCCAAACCATAAGTGGCAGCTTGATCAACATAAGCCGTATTGATCTTTTTAAATAATTGATTTGTCAAACAACCCATTGGAGCATTGGCAATTACGCCTCCTCTACATTTAGATATATATAGCTCAGGGGAATTATTCCCTAAATTCGTTTCATCAAAATCAATATCAGCAAAGACAGAACCGTAATTGCCAGAATTGGGATCAAAAAAGTTGCTTGGTTGATTTGAATTGGCGTGAGTACATATTTGGTTGGGTGCAATGGGATTCAATTGTGAAAAATTCACTTGAAATATTCCCTGATTATTGTAAAATACTTCGGGTTTATGGTCATCATTGCAAGCAAACAAATCGAGATCATTATCACCATCTATATCGACAAAATTGCATCCTTGGAGCCAAAACATGGTATGGAAACTTGAGGGTGAAATCGGAACTGGTGAAGCAGTAGGTTGGAAAGGGTTATATAGTTTTAATTCAAAATGTTTTCCTCCGGTGAATACCTGAAGTTCATTGTTATTTTTAGTGTCTGAAATAGTTACACCAATAACTTCACCAACACTTGGGAAAGGCTTCGTATGCAAATACCTTTTTCTTCTAAGGAAAGGCCAACCTCCAGAATTAGCCCTTTGGTATAGAATTACCATGCTTCTATCATCACAATCTTCTCTATGAAAAATGACAATGTCGTCCATATTGTCATAATCCATATCCGTAATTGCAATAGGGTTTTTACTCTGATATCTAACTTTTTTTGTGAAAATATTGAAAGGACCTCCGCCTACGTTTAATAAACCAGAATTGTCAGAAAAAGTAATTTGAGCATTTAATTGAAAAGAGAAAATCAATGACAGGAAAAGAATGAAAGGTTTCATAAGGTTAAATTTTATCAGTTCCCAAGATAGGACTATTTTCATTATTTCTTCTATTCTTTTTGAAACCAGTGCCCTGATGATCCAATTTGTTGCCCTTCCTTTAGAGCTTGTTTAATATTAAAACATACTAGACTTTATTCGAAAAGATTTTGTAAGGGAAGCCGTCCGCCGCATCCGAAGGAGTCCTGTCATGCGACAGAAAGATTGAGCCGGAAAAACCGACAGAAAGATT
>JBGTQJ010000016.1:0-164651 GCA_041941305.1 Saprospiraceae bacterium | reverse complement strand
CAACCCGCAACTCTTGATTTTCAATGAACTTAGCTCAAAGTGTATAGTAACTTAATTTTCATGCCTTCTTATTTACAAAGAAAATATTGTAAACGATACAATTCAGCGAAGAACTGGTGCATAATCCCATAGTACTATTACCCGCTGAAAAACTTTAAACAGCAATTATGAAGATATTTCGACTATTATCAATTATTACATTGTTAGGATTCGTAACGAAGGTATATACCCAGGTGTATATCCAGGATTTCACAAATGGCATTCCAGGCAATTGGGTCACTTATACCGAAGCAGGGTTTGACTTTGTAACTGATTTTGGAGGTGAAGCCAACATGTTCAAGCAATCTTCTGGTGATGAAATATTAATGATTGGTACTGAGCAATTAAACCTGGGAGATTATTCAAAATTTGAAGTTGATATGTATGCCTTCAATCTTGCATTTAATTCAGATACCAAACCAGATATCCATATAGGAGTATGGACAGATCCCTCAGATAAAAATTCATTTCAGGCTTTACATGTTGTAAATGTGGCAAATGAACAAGCTCAAACATATGAAGTTTATATTGGCGGTATCACTGGAATGGGACACCTCGCTTTAAAAATGGTTGGAGAAAAAAGCCAAATAACCTATTTGGACAATTGGCATTTGTACAACGACAATTTTGAGGCAAACCATCCGCTTGCTGTATCAAATCTCGCGATGACACCAGGTCCATTAGGCAGTTCGGAGGTAAATATTTCCTGGACAAATCCTAGCCTGGAAGCCGATGGAGACCCTCTAATGGAATTGACATCCATTCAATTTTTGGTCAATGGTACATCTGTTTATACGCACAATAATCCAACAATTGGGGCTGATGACGCAGCTGATATTAACCTTCCATTTCCCGGGTATTATAGATTCGAGGTTATTCCAGTTAATTCTGCTGGAAACGGACATTCCGTATTTACTGAAACAACCTGGATAGGATTAGATTTTCCAGCTGCCCCTTTGAATGTTCAGATTTTGAATAGTGGACCTGACGTTGAAATTAGTTGGGAACCACCTACTATGGGAAGCAACGGAGCTTATTTTGATGGAGTGATTACCTCTTATTCAATCTTCCGTTCCGATGGAGGCTTTTACTCTATCCCTGGGAATGTAACCTCCTTCTCTGAGACTTTAGATATTTTAGGAACAGTGGATTATAAGGTTCAAGCCAATAATTCTTCAGGTGACGGAGACCAGGCAACCACTGATGCTATTCATTATGATGGGGATGATTTTCTTTTGTATGATGATTTGTATGTGGACATAGTAAACTCCCCTGGTGACCCAATATTAAATTATGACTTTGCCTGGAATTCAGTTTCAACCACGCCCCAATCCTACTGGACATGGTTTTCTTCAGATATTGCTGGAAAAGACAATGGAGAATTTGCATTGATTTCTTCAAATTCATTCTTACCAAATCAGGAAGTTCGTTTAGTATCTCCTGTGTTAAACACATCGGGTTTGCCTGCCATAATAATTGAATTTACCCACTATCATGAGCCTGACAATAACACTTCTTATAGCTGGGTTTTAGAAACCACAAGTGATGGCGGAAATACCTGGAATGAAGTTCAGGAATGGATTATTGACCAACAAGTAACGGAAGATATCATCAAATCAATAGCAAACGCTGATGTAGGTTCCGACCAGTTTCAATTCTCAATTACGATGAAAGGGAATACCCAATTTCCTGGAGTGATTACACGAGTCGATAATATCCGAGCTTACTTCCAGGCAACGACCGATGTAGCAGTTTTTGATTTTAATTCTCCTACCACCTATGAGCCTGGAAATGCACTCCCTTTTTCAGCTGACATTGTCAATAATAGCACTTCTGTAGTGAATTGTGTGGCAAAATGCACCGTAAAGGAGCGATTTGGTTCAAATGTATTGTATGAAAATGAGGTACCATTAAATAATATGAATGTTGGAGAAATCATCAACGTCAGTTTTGGCTCCTGGAACACAGTAGAAGGAGAATATGTTGTTGAAATTTCTGCTCAAAATGACGACGATGGGGACCCTGAAAATGACATTTGGGCACGAAATTTAAATGTTTTTCAATTAGGTGCAAGAGAGGTAGTGGTAATAGAAGAATTTACTGGAACATGGTGTACTTATTGTCCCGGAGCAGCGCTTGGAATTGAAGATTTATACGCATTAAATAAGCCAGTAGCTGCAATAGCTTATCACAGGAGTGACCCATATGAAACGCCCAATGTTCAGGGTAGAATGGATCTATATTCCGTTTTTGGATTTCCAACTGTAATGATTGATGGTTTGGCGAAAATTACAGGAGGTCATCAATCTCAGAGTGTTGTTGATCAATATCTCCCAGATGTAGATGAAAGAGCAGCACAAGGATCACCTGTCAGCTTTGAATTTACACATGCGGATTTAAATACGGGGATTTATGATGTGACTGTAAAAGTTAACTCCCTCTCCCCTATCCAAAATCCAAATTTGAAACTATATGCAGTGATTGTCGAGTCTGAAATTCAGGAAGACTGGCTTGGTTTAACACAACTTGATTTTACAGAAAGAGCGATGGCAGAAGCCACCATTAATCTTTCCTCTAATTCTGATGAATTAAGCTTTCAATTTTCTTTAGATCCAATGATAAATACAGACCATACAGAATTGACTGTATTTGTTCAGGATATGGAGTCTTTAGAAATCTGGAATGGCTCGGTGATACATCTGAATACTAAGATCACAAGCACAGAAGAAGAGATTTATGATCCTCTATTTGAGGTGTATCCAAATCCATTTTCAAATGAGTTCTTTATAAAACTTGAATTAGACTCACCTCAAGATTTGAGCATTCGCTTATTGAATGTTTTTGGGCAAGCAGTATTTCAAACTTTCATTCAGAAAGCTCAGTATCAAGACTATGTAAAAATTAATCCTGAGGACTTATCTGATGGCATTTATTACTTGGAATTGGATTTTGAAGGTAAAAAAGTTATAAAGAAAATCAATTCTATACATTAAGTCTGGAACTTTTAATATTCTCACAATTAAGTAACTATTCTTTGGATGGGCACCTCTATTGGTGTCCATCCAAATTGACTATCTACATAAATTAACAAAAAATGCGTCTCTTTAAAACTTTCTCTTTATTTTCTCTCCTGCTGATCTTCCTTTATTCCAGTTGTTGCAAAGAAGACCAGGGCTCTTCTATATCTGAAATTCCTTTTAATGAACTGAGGATAAAAAGAATCACAAAAGAATATACCAATTTTTCCAGTGTTGAGGAATTTGTCTACAATGATTTGGGACAAGTCATAAAAAATTCAAAAACCCCCGAATCATCATCCTTTTTCACAAATATTTTATTGTATAAATATGACTTAGGAGGAAAATTGATACAAAAACATCTCTTAAGGAAAAAACAAGAACAAATAAATTATGATACTATCCAAATTACGGATTATTCCCACAATGAGAATGAAAATCTAGTTCTGGCAGAAACCTACAAGGAAGATGGAACTCTTGCATATGAGGAATTTTACGAATACGATAATAAAATAAATTTTGCCAATGGTTTATCAGATTTCCTGATAGCACCTTACGAACTTCAGCAAAATGCGAACAATATCACTCGTTACGAGATTATTGATCATAGCGCTGAGCTTCAATTGGCAACAAACCCATTTATAGTAAATTCAACTTACGAATACTATCAAAATGGATTACCTAATGAAAGAAGTTTGGATTTTTCTGATTTACATATTTATCATTTCGAATATGAAGCCAAATAGAATTAATATTTGAGGGATGTACACCGATGGCGAATGCCACAGTTGTACACCCCTCAGTTAATATAATATTTCAAAAATCTACCTCACAATCGTAAAGAATCCCTTCATTGGCTTCATCCCCTCTTCCAATTCTAAAATGTAATAATAAGCACCTGCTGGAAGAGGACGACCATTAAATGTACCATTCCAATCATTCTGATAACCTCGCTTTTCATACACCTTGTCCCCCCAGCGATTGAAAATCATGATGTAATTATCCTGATACATACTTTCCAAACATGGGAAGATGAGTGCATCATTCATCTCATCACCATTGGGCGTAATCATATTCGGTGTAAAGCAATCGTCCGTTCCATTTTGACCTAATACTCTGAAAAGAACCATAGCTGTATCGCATTGACTATCAGGACAATTGTCATTACAGAGTTCATAAATCAAGGTATCTACACCAAAGAAATTCAATTCTGGACTATAATCCACAGTACCATTTTCCAGATCTGCTACGGAAATTCCATAGTCTGGATATTTCAGCACATTTAGTGACCAATCATTTACATTACCGAGGAAATCATTGAAAATGACACTGCTATCTCCCATACTTTCATTGAAAAACAAAGTAAAAGTGTCTGTATTAGCAATCAATTCTTCATCTACAATGATCTGGATTGAATCAGTTGAGAATGTGGGACAATCATCTGTAGAAAGTGTCCAATAGAAGGTATTTACACCCAAATCTAAATCTGCGATGACTGTAAAAGGTTCTTCTGGATTGACAATTAATCCATTCCCAGGTGTTGTCCAAACTCCATCTCCTACGGTTGGGAATTCTGCAACTATGGTCAATTGTTCATCTCCACAAGCATATAATTCCTCCTCAGAGATAAAGGCAACATTGTCAGGAGATTCATTTACGGTTATTAGAACTGTATCAGCATCAAAATCATCACATAAGCCCTGCGACAAGGACCAAAAGAAAATATAGGTCGCACCTTCTTCAAATCCAAATACAAGGGCATTTGGACTATTTGGATTAAATATTTCTACCCCCAGGTCAATTTGAGATTGGGGTTGAGTCCAGGTTCCCAAGGCTACTTGGGTTTCATTTGCATTTAAAGGAATCAGGTCAATGGCACAAACAACTGTATCAACTCCTGCATATGCCTCATCAACCGGGATAATATCGACCATGATATTGACGGTATCAGATACGAAGAAACCACATTCCTCTACAGAAACAGTCCAAACAAACAGGTTATTGCCCTCCGAAAGATTGGTCACTGTGGTTGTTGTAGAAGTTGAATCTTCAATAATTCCATTTCCAATAGCTGTCCAGGTACCTATTCCTATTTGAGGTTCTTCAGCTTCTAAAATGGCTTCTGTTGCTGCGCAAAAATCTTGGTCGAGACCTGCATCTGCCATTAAACCTTGTGGCATTTCGTTTACTGCTAGAATGGTTGGCGCCGAGGGATTTGAGGGACACCCATTCAAATTCATTATGACATAATATCCACCAGACGCACCTGCCAGAGCAGGATTAATTTCAAACCAGGTGGAATCAGTAGTTCCCAAATATATGTCATTGGTCACCGAATACCAGTCAAATGTCACTACATCTGTTGGTTGCAAATTCAAATTGCCGGAAATAAATATTGCTGCACTGTCCCCTTCACAAACAGGTCCATTATTCGCAATCATAGGCGCCAAAGGTCTGGGAGTTAAATAAACAGTTGTTTCCTCTGAAATGATTGAACTGCAATTTCCAACAGTAACAATTACGAAGTAATCCCCAGCTGCCAAAATGCTTGCATCCTGAATCGCAGGACTGAATAAATCGGAACTAAAACCATTTGGTCCAATCCATTGATAAGTGGCACCTTGAATAAATTCAGTCGATAATAAAATGGTCTCTCCTTCACAAATAGGGTCAACCAAACTTGTATTGTTAGAAGCTGATATTTGTGACGCTCCTCCAAATACTGAAACTTCAATTAAGTTACTTAAAGCAGTTGTGCAACCATCAACCATTACTGTCACGCTGTATATACCCGAATTGGAAGGAAGTACAGAATTCAATAGGAAAGTAGCATCATTTGTATTTCCAAGTAAGAAATTGGTTGTTCCATCATTAAACATCCATTGATAGACAACATTTTGATTTAGATAAGAGGTGGCACTTAATATTAAGTTTTGTCCCTGACATAGAATTGTCCCATTGGCTGTCAATACTGGTGTTGGAGGAGCTTCACCAACATTTAAATAAACTGATTGGGGTGCAGATTCACAACCATTCTGTGTTTCCAGGATTAAAGTGTAGGTTCCTGTATGGCTTTGACTGGCATTTGAAATTTCCAATTCAAAATTACCTGATGCATCATCAATTCCTGTAAATGTAAAGTTGTTAGGTCCTGTCCAGGTATAATTTAAATTTCCAGTGCTTACGGAACTACTTCCTGAAAGTGTAATGTCTGAACCTCCACAATAAGTTCCATTTCCGGAAATACTGGAAATTATAGGAACTGCATCTACTTCAACTGTAGTACTTGCAACCAAATCTGAATCACAAGCTTCTACATTTATTAGTACTTCAAAGATCGTTGTGCTATCCAGGTTGAAAACCAAGGGATTTTGTTCAGTGGAGAAATGATCTGGTTCTCCCAAAACTCTCCATTGATATTCAGCACCTGCAATCGTGCCGGCGAATAGTTGTACTTGTTCCCCCTCGCAAATTGGACCATCATTTGAAGCGGTTGCAATTGGAACATCAACGAATGCAATGTCAACCAAATTTGACAAATTTGATGCACAGTTGTTTTCAATTACTTTAGCATAAAAGGGTGGAATAGCGATTGGGTCAGTTGAAGACAAAATAGTGGTTTGTCCAAAACCTACGACTGTATTTTCAGCATTGTACCATAAAACTGCTAAACCTGGATAAGGCTGTTGAGTAGACAATACAATATTTGCGCCTACGCATACAGGACTATTTCCAAATGCCATCGGAGTTTCTGGTATTCCCGTAATACCTGAAACGACAACTGATGCTGATGCAACACAACCACTTTGACTAACCACATTAACCGTATAAGCTCCATTATCTTCCAATTCTGTATTCGGTATGAGTGGATTTGGTGCATTGCTTGAAAATCCATTAGGTCCTGTCCATTCATAGGTTACATTTCCTGCGATATTTCCAGCATTTGCAAAAAGGTATAAAGTGCCTCCTTCACAATTTTGACTCAATGAATCTGTTGGAGCCAGAGTCGGTTGGTCAAAGACAATCACTTCATATATCCCTGATTCCAAAATACATTCATCCACTTTTACCCTTACTGAGTATTCTCCTGCATCAGCTGCATTAACAGGACTAATGACCAATTCGTTGGAATTATTGCCAAGCACTATCACATTTCCTTTTAACCAAACATAGTCTACGGTAGAGCCTATATAAAATTGAGTCGTTAAAGTCACCGTTTCTCCTTGACAGGCTGGCCCCGAACTATTAATAATTGGTTGAGGAACATCATCAGTAATTATGTTGACAATGTCTGTGGCATAAACGGATGAACAGCCATTCACATCTGTTACAGTTAATTCATAAACTCCATTATTTGAAGAACTAGCATTTGCAATAGCTGGGTTTTCAACATTAGAAGTAAAATTATTTGGACCTGTCCAACTATATATTAGCGGTTCCTGTCCTTGTGCATTTGCGGAAAGCATTAAATCTGAAGGAGAACAATCAAGGTTTAGGAAATAAGCTGCCTCCGGGTTTGCCGTTGGGGGCGACCAAACGGTAACCGTTGTGGAGGCAGCTGCTGAAATACACCCATTGAGTTGTATAACAAGCTCAAATGTCGTTGTTTCCAATAGATCAATTTGAGGATTTTGTTGGGTTGAAAGGGTGTCCCCATTTTTTAACCACAGATATGTTGCATCTTCCAGATCATTGGCAAATAATTGGACTGTTTCTCCGATGCATATATTTCCGCTGTTGGTTGCAATTGCAGCTGGAATGTTGTTTATCTCAATCTCAATAGGGAGGGAAAGTTCAGTTATACATCCTAAAGAATCAGTAATTCTTACCTGCCAATTACCTGGTAAATAAGAAGGGTGATCAAATGGTATAATTGTATTACCATTTGAGGTGGTCAAGCCAGGCAAAGAAAGTGTAGATGAACTACTACCTAATGGTCCAATCCACTCAAATAATTCTCCATGTGTGGATGTTGAAAGTGAAATACTTTCTCCCTCACAAATGGGTGAATTGCTGGAAACCGTAGGTGTTTCTGGAAATGGAAGAATATTATCTACCTGAATAGTAGCGGTTGAAATACATCCTGAAATGCTTTGAACTTCCAGCAGATATTCTCCATTATTTAATGTAGAAACATCGTGAATAATGGGATTTGGCAAATTAGAGCTAAAGCCATTTGGTCCAGACCATGTAATCTGTAATGGCGAATCTCCTGTAGCATTTGCAGAAAGACCTAAATCAGAACCTGAACATATTAATGAGATGTCTGAAATTGTTGGATTTAAAGTTGGTTGACTATAAACAATAACATTAAAGGTGTCTGAAATAGTAGTACAGGAATCTACAAATACCTGTAGTATATAATTCCCTTCATGTAATGCTTTAACCACTGGAGAAATGGTGATTTCATTGGTATTTATTCCAGAGATATTATTCGCTCCAGCAGGAGTAATCCATTGATAATCAACATCAATTCCCGCATAATTTTCAGCTGACAAGATAATCGTTTCTCCTTCACATGCTGGTCCTGTGGAAGAAATAACAGGCTGCTCAATAGCATCCTGGATATCAATTTCTACTGAAACAGGAGGGCTATGGCATCCATTGGCATCTGTTACTACCAAGGAATAGGTTCCACTAAAAGCAGCTGTTACATTAATTAAAACAGGATCTTCATTATTTGAGTTAAAGTTATTAGGACCTGTCCATTCATAAATAAAGTTTCCTGAACCACCAGTAATTGTCGCATCTAATGTAAGGTCTTCTTGTCCATTTGTGCATAATACAGGAGCGATTGGTGCTATATTTACAACAGGTGAATCATACAATTCCAATAGGTATAAATCAGATGTGTTTTCACAACCATCCACTATAACGCGAACCTGGTATTCTCCAATATCATCAATACTTGTTGGATTAAGTATCAATTGGTTATTATTGATATTGCTGAGGACTTGTCCATCTTTCCTCCATTCGTAAGAAATATCTACACCACTGTATTCTTGTACTTCCAGAATTACTTGAGCACCTGCACAAAGCGGCGCATTGGCAATAATAACTGGTTCCTGAATAGCGTCTATAACATCAATTTCAATGGTATAAGCATTGCTTTGACAACCATTACTATCAGTTACGGAAACTGTATAGGATCCAGAGAACGTTGCATTAAGATTTACTAATTCCGGGTCTTCATTTACCGAATAAAAATTATTGGGCCCGGTCCATTCAAAACTGTATGGTCCAATTCCGCCCATAACTTCAGCATTCAAGACCAATTCTTCCTGTCCATTTGTACAAAAAACATCAGGTGCATCTATGATGGTGACTTCAGGATTATCAAAAACAATAACTTCTATCTCTGGTGAATCAGCTTCGCATCCATCAGCATTTACTACTACCTGGTATTTACCTGCATCATCAACAGAAGAAGGGGAAATCAATAATAGGTTAGAATGGTTATTTAGGTCTAGCCCATCTTTTGTCCAAATATAAGAGACATTATTTCCTGAATATGGAGCAATTTCTAATTGAATCTGTTCTCCAGAACACACAGGCTCAGCACCGGTTATTAAAGGAATAGCAATTGCATCAGTAATTTCTAAGGTGATGCTGCTTAAATCAGACTCACAACCATTTGAATCAGTTACCAACAAAGAATAAGTTCCTGACTTAATACTTGTAACACTATTCAATAAAATATCTTCTGTCGTTGCAAAGAATCCATTCGGCCCCTGCCAGAAATAATTATATCCAGGCGTACCATTCGAAACAGAAGCATTGAGCAATACATCCAAACTTCCATCGGTACAAAGAATAGGTGGAATTTCTCCTATTACGACCTCTGGTCTGGGATATACAATTATCTGAACTGGCTGAGCTTCTGCCTCACATCCATCAACTATAACCACGACTTGATATTCCCCAGCTATGTCAATTGAAGCAGGATTGAAAAATAATTCGTTGGAATTGACATTCAGATCTTCTCCATCTCTAGTCCAGATATATTCAACACTTGCCCCAGAATAGGAATCTACAGAAAGCGTTACAGGAGTACCTTCACAAACTGGTCCACTAGAATTTATGACGGGCTGTAAAACTGCATCTGTAATAAACATCTCAACCGAAGCTGGTACACTTTCACATCCATTTGCATCGTAGACTTGTAAAGTATAAGTACCAGAATTTATGCTTGTCAATCCACTAATTGATGGATTGATGGCTGAGGATGAAAACCCATTTGGACCTGTCCATTCAAAGATAAATGGTGGCAGTCCACCTGTAATTGAAGCATCAAAAACATAATTTTCACCTCCATCGGTACATTCAAAAGGATCGATTTCAGGCAATTCTACTATTGGTTTTTCATAAACTTCAATCATGTTAGGATCAGAAATCCCCTCACATCCATCTACAATTACTATCACATTGTAACTGCCCATATCCGTCATTTGCACTGGATTGAGGATCAATTGGTTAGAATTATTCGGAAGGGGCACATTATCTCTGGTCCATTGATAAACTACATTTGAACCAATATAATTCTGAACTTCTAATATAATCATATCTCCCTCACAAACTGGTCCACTGGAAGTAATGACCGGTTTTTCAGGATTGACGGTCACTTCTATATCAACTGAAGCCAGAGCACTTTCACATCCATTTGCATCAACAACCTGTAAAATGTATGTCCCAGAATGCTCATTGGTTACATTAATTAAAACTGGATTTTGCTCAATACTCACATAATTGTTTGGTCCAGTCCATGAGAATAAATAATTACCATCACCGCCTGCTGGATTAGACATTAATTGAATATCAAATCCTGTATCCACACATTCAGCAATAGGAACATCATCAATTGTAACTTCAGGCTTTTCCCGAACGGCTAAGGTGTAAATATTTGATGTTGCCTCACATCCATCCACTGTTACCTTTACCAGGTATTCTCCTCCATCAAGAATAGAAGCAGGATTAATCACCAATTCATTGGAATTATTTGAAATAGAAACCCCATTTCGCATCCATTCATAAACAATTGAAGTACCTGGAATAGCCGGTATGGATAATTCGATAATTTCTCCCTCACAAACGGGTCCATTTCCAGATAATATCGGTTGTAATGGTTGATCTGTTATTGATATTGAAACTGAGACAAGGTTGCTTTTACAACCATTGACATCAGTAAGTTGCAAAGTATACGTCCCAGAATTATCAGCAGTGACATTATTCAAAATTGGGTCTTCCAGAGTTGACGTAAAGCCATTTGGCCCTGTCCAATTAAAAGTATAAGGAGCAGTTCCATTAGAAGGTGTAGCATTCAATTGGACATCTTCTAAACCATCTGAACAACTTATTGGATCTACATTTTCAATTTCTACCTCAGGGGTAGGATAAATAATGACTTCAATTTGAGCAGAATTAACCTGGCATCCATCTACAACTACTTCTACCCAATAATTACCAGAATCTTTAAAAACAGCTGGATTGAGAATCAATTGATGTGAATTTCCTGGAATAGGTGTCGTATCCCTAAACCATTGATAGTTCACATTATTTCCTATTATTGGTTGAATTTCAATAGTCACCATTTCTCCTTCACATGCAGGGCTAGTAGCTGAAGCAACTGGTTGAAGAGGAGCATCTGTGATGAATAATTCTATTGAAACGGGATCACTTTGACAATCATTATCATCTGTTACGACCAAAGTGTAGGTACCCGAATTGGTGCTATTTGCTCCAAAAATGGTTGGGTCTTGTATGGTAGAGTTAAAGCCATTTGGTCCAGTCCATTGATAAGTGAAATTACCAGAGCCTGAAAAAGCAGTTGCATTAATTACTAGGTTTTCATTCCCATCTGTACAGAGTAATGGATCCACCGGGTCAATAAATACCTGTGGTTGAGGGAAAACCAATAATTCATATTCTGAAGAGGTATTTTCACATCCATCCACAATTACTGTAACAGTATAATCTCCGGAGTCAGTAGCCAATGCAGGACTCAATATCAATTCTGGTGAGTTATTAGAAATTGGAATACCATCCCTCATCCAGACGTAACTGACATTTGAACCATTATATGATTCAATGTTCAGGGTTATTGTTCCTCCTTCGCAAGATGGTCCACTTGAGGAAATAACTGGTTGTTGCAATGCGTCAGATATTGAAACATCAATACTAACAGGAGAAGCATCACAACCATTCCCATCCCTTACATTCAAAATATAAACTCCAGAATTGATGCTGGTAACACTATTTATTATAGGGTTCTGATTAAAGGAGATAAATCCATTAGGTCCTGTCCATTCAATATCATATATTCCGTTTCCTCCATCAATTGCCGATATAAATTGAATATCATTGGTTCCATCTGTGCACTTAATAGCAGCAACTGGTTCAATTCCAAGGATAGGTGTGTCAAAAATGTCCTGATTATAAACACTAGAGGTAGATGAACAGCCATCAGCGGTAATCTCAACTTGATATGCTCCACCATCCAAAACAGAAACTGGGCTGATAATCAGTTCATTGGAGTTATTTGGGAGAATATTTCCGTTATGCAACCAATTATAAATGACATTGGATCCTTGGACTAAATCTACACTTAAATTCAATACACCACCTTCACATGCAGGCCCACTTGAAGAAATCACAGGTTGATTAATAGCATCGGTAATAGCAACCTGGATACTTTGTAGGGGTGAATCACATCCATTCCCATCAGTCACAATTAAATAATAGGTCCCAGCATTGTCATTTGTAATTCCAGGAATGCTTGGATTTTGACTTGGTGATACAAAACCATTTGGTCCTGACCATGCAAAAGTATAAGTTCCAGAGCCTCCATTAACTGAAGCTCCCAGATTCAACGTTTGAGAACCATCTGTACATGCTATTGGATCAATTGGGTCTATTGAAACGGTTGGAGTTTCGTAAATGGTTTGTGAAAACAATGTAGAAATGGATTCGCATCCATTTACAGTTACCGAGACAGCATAATCACCCATATCAGCCATCGTGACAGGATTGATAATTAATTCATTGGAATTATTTGGGATAGAAATTCCATCTCGAGTCCATTGGTAAGATACATTTGCACCAGCATAAGATTGAACAGACAGAATCACTTCACCACCTTCACATGCTGGGCCACTTGAAAGGATAATTGGTTGGTCTATAGCATCGGTAACTGCTATTTCTACGCTTACAATATCGCTTAAACAACCATTCCCATCAGAAACCTGTAAATCATAAGTCCCCGTCTCTTGAGAACTAATTCCGAATATCGTTGGATTTTCCAATGTAGAAGTAAAACCATTTGGTCCAGACCATTGGTAATCATAATTTCCATCTCCCCCAGACACATTTGCCAGAAGGCCTAAATTATCAGATCCATCAGAGCAAAGAATAGGGTCAATGTCTTCAATTTCAATTCCTGGATTTTCGAAAACTTCCTGATAAAGGAAATTTGATGTGGTTTCGCAACCTGAGGCTTCTATCATTACAGAATAATCTCCTACATCTACTAAACTGGCAGAATTAATTATTAATTCATTTGAATTATTAGATATAGAAATTCCATCTTTCATCCATATGTAGGTGACATTGAATCCTTGAACAGGAGGAATACTCAGGATGATTTCATCTCCTTCACATACTGCCCCAGAGCTACTCAAAATAGGCTGGTTTAAAGCATCTGTTATAGATACTTCTATACATACAGAAACACTTTGACAACCATTACTATCTGTAACATTTGCACAATAAGTTCCGGAATTTTGAGCAGTGATATTAGTAAGTACAGGATTCTGATTTGCAGAAACGAAACCATTTGGTCCAGACCATGAATAGCTGTAAATACCACTACCTCCTACCGCATTTGCTAACAGGGATAAATTTTGTGTTCCATCAGTACATTCAATTGGCGAAATAGGATCAATTTCTAAAACTGGGTTCTCATAAACGATTTGGTCAAAAGATGAAGAAGTTCCCACACAACCATTTGCTTCAATAACAACTGAATAATTACCTGCATCTGAAATTAATACCGGGTCAAGAATTAATTGATTCGAATTATTGGAAATTGAGATCCCATCCCGCATCCAAACATAACTTATATTAGATGCAGCAATTGATTCAACTTCCAAAACAACCTCCTCCCCAACACATGCCGGCCCTGTCGATGTCAAGATGGGTTGATTGACAGCATCAGTGATTGAGATTTCAATTGAAGCCGCATGACTGATACAACCATTCATATCCTGGGCTTCGAAAATATAAGTACCAGAATTACTGCTGTTTATTGCGTTTAGGACGGGATTTTGGTTTGTTGAAACAAAATTATTTGGCCCAGTCCATGAAAAGAAGTAAGGAGAAGAACCACCAGTCACAGTAGCATTCAGGTTTAGACTTTGAGTACCATCTGTACATGTAATTGGGTCAATAGGTGTAATATTTGCTTCTGGGTGCTCATATATTATTTGATTCAAAATAGCCGAAGTGCCATTACAACCATCAGATTCTATAACAACCTGATAATTTCCAGCATCTGCTATTGTCGCGGGATTTAGGATTAATTGATTGGAATTGTTGGAAATCGTAATGCCATCTCGCATCCAAATGTAGGAAATATTTGTTCCGGAAATCGGTTCAACTTCCAATATTACCTCCTCCCCTTCACATGCGGGACCAGTTGAAGTCAAGACAGGTTGATCTATCGCATCTGTAATGGAAACTTCAATACTTACTGGATCGCTGGTACAATTGTTTTCATCAGTTGCAAAAACAGTATAGGTGCCATTTTCATCACTTGAAATATTGTTCAGTATGGCAACAGCATTTTGTGAACTATAACCATTAGGACCAGTCCATGAAAAAGAATAATTCCCTGTACCATTGTTAGCCATAGCTTCCAGAGAAAGGGTTTGATTTCCATCTGTACATTCTATTGGGTCAATATTATTGATGGTTACTAAGGGCTGAGCATGAATGATTTGAGTTAAACCTGTTGAGCTACCTTCACAGCCATCTGCGTTTACAGAAACTGAATAAATACCTGAATCAGAAGCAAGTACAGGATTTAGGATAAGTTGATGAGAATTATTGGAAATTGGGGTCCCATCCCTCATCCATAAATAATTTACAGTGGCGCCAGCCACGGGATCTATCTCCAATATCACATCTTCACCCTCACAGGCAGGTCCAGTTGAAGATAAAAGAGGTTGATCTATTGCATCTGTAATTGATATTTCAAAAGAAAATGTATTGCTAAAACAACCACGCCCATCGGTAGCCATTAAACTATAAGTGCCAGCCTCATCTGAGCTAATTTTTGACAAAGTTGGAAGAGAGGATGCAGAGTTAAATCCATTAGGGCCAGTCCAAAAATATTGATACGGTGCAACACCTCCAAGGACAGTTGAAGATAATGTTATACTTTCATTCCCATCCGTACATTCTATAGGATCTATCGCATCCACAATTGCAATTGGGTTTTCATAGACGATTAAGATAAAAGGAGCAGAAGTTGCTGTACAACCATCAACTTCAACTTGCAAAATATACTCCCCTGAAAGATCTATAGTTGCAGGATTAATAGTCAGTAGATTTGAATTATTTGAAAGTTGATCACCATTTTTCAACCAAATGTAATTGACATATGCTCCTTGATAAAGTGGAGCTTCCAGGGTCACAGTTGCGCCTTCACAAACAGAAGAATTTCCAGTTAATACTGGTTGATCAATAGCTTCAGTTATAGATACTTCTACGCTAGCTATCTCACTGTTACAGCCATTTTGATCAGAGACTAATAAATTATAAGTTCCTGATTTTGAATTATCCAAGCTCGTAATGGTAGGATTTTGACTAAAGGAAGTAAATCCATTTGGACCACTCCATTGATAGGTATAAGGTGTGTTTCCTCCTGAAACATTGGCATTTAATATCAAGTTTTCTAGCCCGTTTGAACATTCAATTGGGTCAATTGGGTTAATTGAGACTTGAGGTTGTTCATAAATGGTTTGCAAGAACAGCTGTGAGGTGGCAGAACAACCATCAACTGTTACTTGAACTTGATAATCTCCATTTTGTGAAATGTCAGCTGGGGCAATAAATATTTCATTGGTATTATTTCCTATTGGGATGCCATTTACTGTCCAGTCATAAGTGACATTTGCACCAAAATATTCTTGAATGGATAGGGTAACAGATTCACCTTCACATGCTGGTCCAGTAGAAGTTATAGAGGGTTGAGCTATAGCATCAGTTATGAAAAGCTCAGTTGATACCGGATCCCCTATACAGCCGTTTGAATCCATAATAGTCACGATATAAGTTCCTGACATGGAATTATTGACTCCTAAAAGAGTTGGACTTTGACTAGAAGATCCGAAGTTGTTGGGTCCTGTCCAGGTATAAGTATAAGCAGCTCCCCCACCAGTAGCATTTGTAGAAATAGTTAAATTTTGGTTGCCATCTGTACATTCAACAGGAGCAATCGGGTCAATACTAATTACAGGTTTTTCGAAAACTACTTGAGTGAAAACATTCGAGGTCGCTAAGCATCCTCCTTGTTCGATTGTGACGGCATAGTTACCAGCATCACCAGGTAAAACGGGATCAAAAACTAAAGTATTAGAATTGTTAATTATCAAATTGCCATCCTTTGTCCATAAGTATACCACATTAGCCCCTGCCACTTGCGCAACTGAAAGAACTACCTCTTCACCTTCACAAGCAGGACCACTAGAGGAAATAATTGGCTGAAATAGCGCGTCAGAAGCAACTAATTCGGCACTCTCTAAATCACTTTGACATCCATTTCCATCAGTCACAATTGCTGTGTAAGTACCTGCTTGATCGGAGGTGATATCAGAAATGGTTGGGTTCAACAAGGAGGAAGTAAACATATTGGGTCCAGACCATTCAATAGTATAAGCTCCATCACCTCCATTAATGGAAGTATTGATTGTATATTCCTGTGTACCTTCAGTACAATCAAAATTTGGTATAGGGTCAATTGCTAGACTTGGCTTGTCAAAAACAGCAACATTGAAAACAGGCGATGTAGAACTACATTGTCCATTTAGATCAACTGTCACTTGATAATCCCCAGCATCAGAAGTTGTTGCTGGGTCAAGAATTATTTGGAAAGAATTGATATTCAATGCACTACCATCCTTTGTCCAGAAATAAGTCACATTAGGTCCAGCATATATTTGAACACTTAAAATCACTTGATCCCCATCACAAACTGGTCCACTTGATGTTATGATAGCCTGGTCTATATCGTCTGTGATTTCAACTTCAACACTTGCAGCCGCTGATTGACAATTATTAGCATCTTTTACTGCTACAGAATAGGAGCCTGCATGAATTGAAGAAATATTCGCTATACTTGGATTTTGGCTATTAGAAATAAAACCATTTGGTCCAGACCATGAAAATTGGAATGGTGGAGTTCCCGATAAGACATTTACATTTAAATCTAGTGTTTCGGTACCATCAGTACATGCAAAAATGGGTACAGGTTCAATCTCAATTGTGGGTTTTTCGAAAATCTCTAAATCATAGGCTTCGCTAATAACTTGACAATCATCAACCAATACCTCCACTATATAAGTACCTGCATCTGCAAGGGTTGCTGGTTCAAATAATAACTGGTTTCCATTTTGAGGCAATGGATTGCCATCTTTTTTCCAAAGATAATTGACAGTAGCACCAGAATAATTTTGTACGAAAAGGGTGACAGCCCCTCCTTCGCATACAGTTCCAGTTGAATTAATTATTGGTTGAACTGGAGCATCTGTTATTTCAACATTAAAAGTAGATGGACTACTTTCACAACCATTTATATCTTCAATAATTAAAGAATAATTTCCACTATTGGTTGCATTAATATTTGTTAGTAAGGCTGTTTGTGAAGAAGAAATAAAACCATTTGGTCCAGACCAATTATATAAATAGGGACTTTGACCGCCAGTTGCTATTGCGGATAATTCTATATCATCGCTGCCATTTACACAATTGAAAGGGTCCATTGGACCATCTATTGTTACAGCTGGGTTTTCATATACATCTAATTCGAGTACAGCTGATGTCACCTCACACCCATCTGCTGAAATCATAAGTTCATAATCTCCAGCATCGCTTAAAAATACAGGGTTCAACATCAATTCATGAGCATTATGGAAGAGAGGAACTCCATCTTTTCGCCATTCATAACTAACATTTGGACTACTAATAGCAGGAACTGAAAGTACAATTAAATTACCTTCACATGTAGGACCACTAGAAGTAATAACTGGAACATTCAGTGCGTCAGAAATGACCACTTCTACACTTTCAGCGATACTTGAGCAGCCATTAGAATCGGTAACTATTAAAGTGTAGGTACCTGAATTAGAGCTGTTTATATTGGAAATAGTCGGATTTTGTATTGCCGAACTGAAATTATTAGGCCCTATCCATTCAAAAGTATAATTACCAGATCCACCAGTTGCTTGAGATTGAAAGCTTATTGATTCGGTCCCATCTGTACAGAATACAGGGTCAATTGCTGCAATCGAAACTTCAGGTTGTTCAAATATTGGGAGGGTAAATATATCAGACGTATCTGCACATCCATCTACAGTAACTATTGCCTGATATTCACCAGCCTGATCAAGGGTAGCTGGATTTATAATAAATTCATGACTATTATTAGGCAAACCATTGTCCTCCAAATACCACTCATATACAACATCTGAACCGGAATATTGCTGAACTGACATAACAACGGTACCTCCTTCACAGGTCGGTCCTGAAGAAGTAATTACTGGCATCGTCACTCCATCAGTAATTTGTATCTCAATACTAGTAGCGACACTGCTACAATTGTTAGCGTCAGTTACTACTAAAGTGTAGGTGCCAGACATTGTACTATTGACACTTACCAAAAGAGGATCTTCATTTGAAGAAGTAAATCCGTTTGGACCAGTCCAGGAATAAGTGTAAGGTGCTAATCCACTGGAAGTATTTGAATTGATTGTTAAAAATTGGAGCCCATCTGTACAAGTCACCGGATCGATGGGGTCAATACTAACTTCTGGGCTTTCAAAAATAACCAGATCATAAGGGAGAGAAGTTGTCTCGCAACCATCCACAATTACATGAACCAAATATTCACCGTCAAAATCCATTGTTACAGGATTGATAATCAGTTGATTAGAGTTATTATTAATTGGAGTTCCATCAACAGTCCATTCATAAATAACAGAATTTCCATTGTAGTCTGGAATTTCTAATTCTACGCTGGCTCCTTCACATACTGCCCCACTTGAGGTAATTGTGGGTTGGATTAAACCATTTGTGATACTTACTTCCACACTTGCAACTTCACTTTCGCAGCCATTATTATCTGTCACAATTAAATTATAGGTTCCTGAGTTAATAGCGTCAATATTTGAAAGGGTAGGATTTTGGATCCCTGAACTGAAATTATCTGGTCCTGTCCAAGAATAGGTGTAAGGAGCTAATCCTCCTTGTATATTTGTATTGAAAGTCAAATCCTGGGCTCCGTTTGTACATTCAATATCAGCTACTGGATCAATGTTCGCTATAGGTTGTTCGAAAATATCCAAATCGAATGGTGCTGAGACGGAGGAACAACCATCCACCTCAACAGTCACCTGGTAAGTACCCTCATAATCCAATAATGCAGGATTAATAACATAAGCATTGGTATTAAATGGTAATGGATTACCATTTAAAGTCCAGTAGAAATTTACGATTGTACCAAAATATTCGGCTACTTCTAAGGTAAATGAACCTCCTTCACATATTGCTCCAGAATTTACTATCACTGGTTGATCAATCGTTTCTGTTATATTAACTTCCACACTTGCGGCCACACTCCTGCAACCATTAGCATCAGTCACGAAAACGGTATAGGATCCTGACATATCTGAATTGATATTTTGCAAGGTTGGATTCGCATTAACAGAAAAGAAACTATTGGGCCCTGACCATTCATAGGAATAGGGAGGCAATCCTCCTGAAACATTGCTAAATAAAGTCAAATTTTCATCTCCATCGGTACATGAGACAGGAAGAACTGGTTCTATGATAATTGAAGGAGTTTCGAAAACATCAATAGATAAGGGTTGGGAACTTGCTGAACAGCCATCAGAATAAACAGTGACCTCATATTCACCAACAAAATCAGTCGTTACAGGATTGATGACTAGTTCATGGGAATTATTATTCAAAATACTTCCATCAAATGACCACTCGTATAAAATGTTTGAACCACTGTATTGCTGAACCATTAAAATGATTTCACCTCCTTCACAAACAGAACCCGATGAGGTTAAAACTGGTTGTTCAATTGCATTTGTAATTCCTACTTCAATACTAGCAGTGTTTGTTTGGCAACCATTAGCATCAGTAATAATTAGATTATAAGTACCTGAATTTAAATCAGTTATGTTTGAAATGATTGGATTTGGCAATGCTGAATTAAAGCTATTAGGTCCTGTCCAGTTATAAGTATAAGGACTTGTACCTCCAAAAACTGAACTTGACAGATTCAAATTTTGTAGTCCATCAGTACAGTCTATTGGGTTTATAGAATCGAGTGTTATGGTTGGTTGTTCATAAATCTCGAGAGAATAAGGTTGAGACGTTACGGAACATCCATCTATTAAAACGGTGACTTCGTAAATACCTGCAAAATCTAGGGTGACAGGTTGAATAATATATTGGTTGGAATTAATAGGTAAAGCAATTCCTTCCAATGTCCACTCATAATCAATATTTACTCCAGAGTATGATTGAACTTCGAGAATAACCGTTCCCCCTTCACAAGTAGCACCTGAAGAGAGGATAACAGGTTGTTCTGGGGAATCAGTTATTTCGACCTCCACACTCTGAGCATTGGATTCACAACCATTTGCATCTGTAACAACTAAAATATAAGTCCCTGCATCTGAGGCATCCACATTGGCTATGATTGGATTCTGAATAGTTGAAGAAAAATTGCCAGGACCACTCCATGAGTAAGAATATGGAAGTGTTCCTAAAGATATATTACTTTCCAAAGTCAAAGATTGTTTGCCATCAGTACAATCTAGACTTGCTACAGGGTTAATATTCACTTGAGGTTGACCATAAATTTCCAACTGATAAACATCGGAATTTGTGCTACATCCATCAACGGTCACCATTACTTCATAATTCCCTGCATTTGAAATGTTTGCGGGACTGATTATTAATTGATTTGTGTTATTTGGCAAAGTATTTCCATTTAAAGACCATTCATATAAAACCTCAGCACCTAGATAATTTTGGACATTTAGTGTTACGGTTTCATTTTCACATGCTGCTCCTGTAGAGACAATCACAGGTTCTGCCAACCCTTCGGTAATGGACACCTCAACACTTATTTCATCACTTTCACATCCATTTGCATCCTTAACAGATAATACATAAGACCCTGAATTCAAAAGACTTACATTGTTTAGAGTAGGATTTTGATTTGTAGAAATAAACCCATTTGGACCTGTCCATTTGAATTGATAAGGGGGATTTCCCCCAGTGACCACTGATTGTAAAGTCAGGCTCTCTGTGCCATCAGTACATTCTATTGGATCAACTGGGGTGATGGTTACCTCAGCTTTTTCAAAAATTTCCAAGCTGTAAGGGGCAGAAATCGAACCACAGCCATCAACAGTGATCATGACTTCGTATTCTCCTGCAAAATCCATAATTGCAGGATTTATTATTAGTTCATTGTTATTATTACTGATTGGATTACCGTCCCTCATCCAGGCATAAACTACATTTGAACCAAAAAATGGTTGTACTTCTAATACCACTAAATCGCCCTCACATTTGCTTCCTGTAGAAGAAATAATTGGCTGTTCTAATCCATTGGTAATTTCGACCTCTACACTTGCCACCTCACTTTGACAGCCATTTGAGTCAGTTATGACTAAACTGTAGGTCCCTGCATTTGAAGCATTAATATTACTAATCGTTGGATTTGCAATAGAAGAGTTAAATCCATTTGGACCTGTCCAATTGTAAGTATATGGGCTTGTCCCTCCTGTAATACTTGGGCTTAGGTTTAGATCTTCAGATCCATCCGTACAATTTCTTGGAGGTATGGGAGCGATTATTGCTGAAGGATTTTCAAAAATTTGCAATTCAAAAGGCTCTGAATCAGACTTGCAATCATCAACAACAACGGTGACATCATAAATGCCAGAAAAGTTTGAAGTTGCAGGGTTGATTATCAAAATATTTGAATTATTATTCAATTGGTTACCATTTAGATTCCAACTATAAGTCAAATTTGCTCCGGTATATTCCTGAACCTCAAGAACAACTAAACCACCTTCACAAGTAGCTCCTGTAGAAACAATTACAGGCTGAATAATGGCATCTGTAATCGATACTTCACTGGATTCGGGTTGGCTAATACAGCCATTGGCATCTACAACTGTTAGTAAATAAGTTCCTGTCATAGATGCATTTATATTTTGTAAAACCGGGTTTTGATTTGTTGAAGAGAAGCCATTTGGCCCTGTCCAAAAATATTGATATGGTGCCAATCCTCCAGTTACATTGCAGGAAAGGGTCAAAGTTTCAGTTCCATCTGTACAGGTCACCTGCGGAAGAGAATCAATTGTAACTTCCGGCAAGTCAAGTACACTCATTGAAAATGGCTCAGAAGTTGCTGAACAGCCATCTACCGTTACGGTAACTGTCCAATCCCCAATGAAATTTGAATTCAGAGGTGAAACTTGCATTACATTGGAGTTTCCTGGTTCATGGCCTCCTTCGAATTCCCATTCGTATAAAACACTTGCACCAGAATAACTTTGTATTTCCAAGTTGATTCCACCACCACTACAGGCATCTCCTGTTGCAACAATAACAGGCTGGTCAATTGCATCAGTGATAGATACTTCAACACTGGCCATATCACTTATGCATCCATTGGCATCTGTTACGATTAAATTAAATGTTCCATTGTAGCCTGCGTCTATATTTGATATAACAGGGTTTGCATTAGCAGAAGTGAACCCTATTGGACCAGTCCATTGATAGGAAAAAGGAGCTGTACCATTTGTAATATTGCTCATTAAGTTTAGCATGGCGGTACCATCAGAGCAAGGAATTGGATCAATAGGAGTAACAAATACTTCGGGTTCTTCAAAAATATCCAAACTCAAAGGATTAGAAGTGCTCTCACATCCATCAACGTTAATTGTGACTGTATAATCTCCAATAAAATTACTTGTTACCGGATTTATTACCAGTACATTAGAATTATTAGGAATATTGTCACCATTTACAAACCAATCATAGGAAACATTGGTCCCTGTATAAGATTGAACTTGCAAAGTAACAGATCCTCCTTCACAGGTCGCGCCCCCTGAAACGATTACTGGTTGGTCAATAGATTCTGTAACTTCTAATTCCACATTTGTAGTTATTGCCTTGCAACCATTTGCATCAGTGACCAATAAACTATAAGTTCCAGATTTCGAATTGTCTAATGCTGAAATGGTAGGGTTTTGCACATTTGAAATAAAGCCATTTGGTCCTGTCCAGGTAAAAATATAAGGTAAGGTTCCACCAGTAATATTTGAAACTAATTGGGTGGACTGGCTTCCATCAGCACATAAGATTGGAGATACAGGTTCAATATTGACAACAGGTGTTTCATAAATAACCAAATCGTAAGCTACGGAACTGCTTTCACATCCATCTACCACTACGCTTACTTCATATTCACCAGAAAAAGCTGTATTTGAAGGGTTGATTATCAAAAGGTTTGAATTATTGGGTAAAGCATCCCCATTTAAGGTCCAAAAATATTGTACACTGCTCCCGGAATAGGATTGAACCTCCAAGGACACTTCCTCTCCAGAACAAGTATTCCCTGATGAAACAATTACTGGTTGGTCAATTGCTTCGGTAATTACAATTTCAACTGCTGTAGGATCACTTATACAACCCAGGCTATCTGTTACCACTACCGTATATGTACCATTAAAAGTTTGGTCTACATTTGATAAAGTTGGATTAGACAAAACTGAAAAGAAATTATTTGGACCAGACCATTCATAATTATAAGGGGGTTCACCCTCTTCAATTCCAACGGAAAAACTAATATCCTCATTACCAGGCGTACAATTCAATTCATCTATATCTTGAATAGTAACTACAGGTTTTTCAAAAACAGACAATATCAAAATATCTGACAAAACTGAACACCCATTTGCATTAACCAAAACTCGGTATTCCCCGGCATCAGAAGTATCAGTTGGAAGAAAATTAAGTTCAAAATGGTCTGAATTTGGCAATGGGATTCCAAACTTTTGCCACTGATAAGATACATTCGCACCTGTAATGGGCTGAACAGAAATTATTGCATCCTCCCCGGCGCATACTGAAATATCCGAAGAAATAATAGGTTCGTTTAAGCCATTTTCAATTACCACTTCTGTACTTAATATTGAACTACCACAACCATTAGAATCTGTAATTTCTAAGGTATAGGTGCCCGACATTTGCGGTGTTACATTAGATAGCGTCACAGTATCCAAAGTAGAGAAAAAGCCATTGGGTCCATTCCATTCATATTCAAATGGTCCAGTCCCGGCACTGATTTCAGCAAACAATTGAATGTCTTCTTCCCCTGTTGCACATTCAATTGGATCAACTGCTGAAATATTTCCTTGTGGTTTTTCAAAAATGATTAATTCAAACGGATCTGAGAAAGCGGTGCAGCTATCCACAGATACTTCAACAGTATAAATACCTGCATTTGCCAAAACAGCGGGCGTAATAACTATTTCCGTCCCATTATTCACTAACATTTGCCCGTCTTTGAACCAATTGTATGTCACATCAAAACCAGTGTAAGGTGCTATAGTTAAAACCACTTCCCCACCCTCGCATGTAGGGCCAGATGATGTGATTAATGGTTTATTCAGTCCTGATTCCACACTCAAAGTTGCAGAAACAGCTGCACTTTCACATCCATTTGCATCTATCACTCTTAGGACATAAATACCTGAAACCGAAGCATCTACGTTTACAAATAATAAATCTTCAGTAACGGCCATAAAACCATTGGGTCCAGTCCACTCATATGTATATGGGGCTTCTCCTCCAGCCACTGTTGCATTGATTTCTATATCTTGAAGACCATCTGAACAGGCAATAAAGGGTAGGCTATCAATGGTTACAATTGGTTGCTCATAAACAAGTTGATTGAAAGGGTCTGAAGTCGCATCGCAGCCATCTACCGTTACATTTACCGCATAGTTTCCCCCATCACCAATAGTCGCAGTGTTCAGAATTAGTAAATTGCTATTATTAGAAATAGGAGTACCATCCAAAGTCCAACTATAGGAAACAGAAGATCCTGAATAACTTGGAATTGATAACGTCACTGATTCTCCTTCACATATAGGACCTGTTGAGCTTATCACTGGTTGAGCTATACCATCATCTATCACTACATTTACTGACTCAACTGAAGATTCGCAACCAAACACATCAGTAACTACTAGAGTATAGGTTCCTGATATTGAAGCCGTCACATCAAAAAACTGTAAATCTTCCAGAATTGATGAAAAACCATATGGTCCTTGCCAGTTAAAGGAATAGGGAGGTGTCCCACCACTCGGATTTGAGTTTATTGTCAAATCAGTGGTTCCTGTCGCACATTGAATATCTGAAACTGGATCAATGGTAACAGTTGGTCTACTATGTACTACCTGAACAAAACTATTAGATAATTCTGAACAACCGTCAACTGTGACATTTACAACATAATCACCTGAATCAGCTGCCATGGCAGGTCCCAAAATCAAGAAATGCGTGTTATTATTTATTGGATTTCCATTTTTAAACCATTCGTAATCCACTTCAAAACCAAAGTAAGGCTCTACTTCCAGAGTCACTGCCTCACCCTCACAAACAACACCGGTGGATGTAATTACTGGTGGCTCAATGCCGTCGGTTATTTCTATGTGGGTTGAAACAGGAGCGCTTTTACAACCGTTGGCATCTAAGACAGTCAAATAATAGTAACCTGCATCCCCCATGTTGGCATTTTGAATTGTTGGGTTGGCAACATTTGAAACAAATCCATTTGAACTTTCCCAGGAATAGAAAAACGGTAATTGCCCATTAGTGATATTGGCACTCAATACTAAAGTTTGATCTCCGTCTGTACATAGCATTGGATCAATAGGGTTAATAGTTGCAATCGGGTCTGAATAAACTATCTGATGATAAATGGCCGAAGTTGCTTCACATCCTTGAGCGGTAACCTTCACTGTATAATTACCAGTCATTGCTACTGATGCATTGTCAACAATAAGATTTGGGTTTCCACTTTCCAGAAAATTTCCTTCAAAATACCATTCATAATTTACATTATTTCCACTATATGGCTGAATTGAGAGTATAAAATCACCACCTTCACAGACTGGGCCAGTAGAAGAAATTACAGGTGATGCAATATCATCTGAAATTTCCAATTCAACTGAAACAGCCTGTGCCTGACACCCATTGTCATCAATTACTTCTAAAATATAGGTGCCTGCATCATCGCTATTTAGATTAAAAAGTGTGGGGTTAGCAGTTACCGCATTAAAATTTCCAGGACCTGACCAACTATATTGATAAGGAGGAGTTCCTCCAATAACATTGGAATTAAAGGTTAGATCTTCAGTGCCTACAACACAATTTTGTGCTTGAACAGGATCAATTGTAACAACGGGTACTGGATCAATTTCCAAATTTATTGGCAGGGAAGAAGCTTCACAGTCATTTACAACAACTTTTACAGTATAACTTCCCGAATCTGTGGTTTTGCTGGGGTTTAAAATCAAAGAATTGCTGTTGTTTAAAATTGGAAAACCATCCTTTAACCAAATATAGCTTACAGAAGAACCACTGTATTGTTGAACCTCCAGAGTAACTAAATTTCCGGCACACATATCACCAGATATAGATATTTGGGGTTGGTCGATTGCACTTTGAATGTCTAATGTTACAGTTGATGGCTCAGCTGAACAATTATTTGCATCTGTCATCAATACAGTGTAAATGCCTGATTGAGCAGGTGTAACATTCACAAGTGTAGGATTTTGCAGGTTTGAAGAAAATGCATTGGGTCCAGACCAGAAAAAGGTAAATGGGGCTGCTCCTTCTTGTGGATTTGCCTTCAAATTTATGTCTTGATTGCCTGCAAAGCAGCCCATAGGCGTATCCGTGCTTGCAATTACTTCAGATTTCTCAAATACCTCCTGGGTAAACGTTTCAGAAATAGCGGAACAATTGCCGACAGTAACTTCAACAGAATAAGCTCCGGCATCAACCATGCCTAAATTATTAATAATCAAGGCAGTTGAATTGGAAGCACCTGCAAATGGGACACCGTCCTTCATCCATTTGTAGGTGACGTTATTTCCTGAAATTTGTGGTGTGGAAAGAACCAATTGTCCACCACGACATTGTTCTCCATTTGAGGAGATGATAGGCATATCTGGAGAATCCGATATATCAACAGATGTAGAAATTATTTGACTTTGGCAACCGTTGCCATCAGTTACCTGCAATATATAAATGCCAGAATTTGCAGATGTGACATCTGTAATCTGGGCATTCTGGGATGTAGAAGAATAACTCTGGGGTCCTGACCAAGAGAATATATTATTACCATTACCCCCAATTATAGATGACTCCAAGGTTAAATCAACTGTTCCATCAGAGCAGGTGACGGTGTCAATTGGGGCTATTGTAGCTATGGGATTATCATAGACCTCCAATTCAAGCGACCCTGAATTTGCAGAACAACCATCAACTGAAACGTTTACCAGGTAAGTTCCCTCATCAGAAATGCTTAACGGATTAATATTTAAGTTGTGGGAATTATTTATTATCGGAACACCGTCTTTTGACCAATTATATATCACAGAAGTACCTGAATAGGTTTGAACTGACAGGGTTGCAAAAGCACCCTGACAATCATCCCCGGTTGAAGTCAATATTGGTGCATCGGGTGCATTGGTAATTGTAATGACTGCAGACGTCAAAGCCGAGGAGCAACCATTGGCATCCAGGACGGCTAAATTATAGGTTCCAGAGTGATTTGCGCTTGCATTAGGAATAACTGGGGAAACCGCAGCTGAAGTAAAATTATTAGGACCTGTCCATAAATAATTATAAGGTGGAACTCCACCATTGACAGTTGAGGAAAGTGTTAAATTGGTATTTGCAGCTACACAACTTAGTGTTTGATTATCAATGTTTACAGTAATTCCTGTTGAGACATCTACATTTAATTTAGTCGTATCTGAATTACAATTATCAACAACCACAAAAACCGAATACTCACCTGAATTGGTATTAGATGGATTTGAAATACTCAAAACTGGTGAATCATTATTTAAATTGTTCCCTTCAAAAAACCAATTATAGCTAACAATTCCACCAGAGTAAGATTGTACGGATAAAACCAAATCCTCGTCTCCGCATCCTCCAGAAATCTGTTGAAGAAGGGGATTAACTGGACGGTCAGAAATGTTGATTATTCCTGAAGATACATTGGATTCACATCCATTTGCATCAATCACTTCCAAGGTATAGGTTCCAGATTCATTGCTTGTAGCGTTTAAGATGGTTGGAATGGAATCAGTTGAGCTAAAACCATTAGGTCCTACCCATGAAAAGTTATATGGTACTTCTCCCCCACTAACTGTTGAAGCAATGTTGATATTAGAAAAACCATTCAAACAATCGAATTCCTGGTCAGGCACATCTATCACAAGTGATTCATTAACAGTCAGTAAGAACAAAGCATTTAAAGACGAACATCCGGAACTTTCAACTGATACAGTATATACCCCATCATTTGCCTGTGTAACGGGATCGATTACCAAAATAGGAGAATTGGTTCCAACAGGATTTGTTTCAAATAGCCATGTATAATTCACCTCAGGATCAAAATTTGCTACTGTAATTTCCAACCTTTCCCCTTCACAACTAAAGTAAAAAGGCTGTACTCCTGGGTATTGAGGCATATCAATTAAATCTAAAATGGTTAATCCAAAATTGGATTCACAACCATTCGCATCTGTAACAGTTACATTATAACTTCCAGAATCGTCTGAGGTAATATTAGTAAGTACAGGATTTTCTGCATTGCTGGAAAAATTATTTGGCCCTATCCAGGAAAAGGAATATGGGCTTGCACCTCCGGCTGGATTAGCCATCAGTGTAACATCTTCAGTACCGGAAACACAATTATCTGCTAAATCATTGGTTGGGTTTGAGGATGGAAGAACATTTACAAAAACATTGTAGGGATTAGATGGAATTGAAGAACATCCATTTACAGTAACCATTACAGAATATGCCCCACCATCAATTGCCTGAGCAGAGGGGATGGTAATCGAAGCAGCATTGGGATATGCTCCGCTTGATGTGGAACCTAAAGGTCCTGTCCATTCATAATTCACAGTATTTCCTGTAAAATCAACAGTAGCAATAATCAACTCCTCTCCCACACAAACTGGAGAATTTGAGTTGATTGTTGGTTGTATCGTATTTCCGGTTATCAGGGAAACCTGAGTAGTCACAGGCTCACTTGAGCAACCAAAACTATCGAAAACAGTAACCGTATAGAAACCCTCATTTGCTGAAGTTGGATTGTTTATTACAGGATTTTGTTGATTTGAACTAAAGCCACTGGGTCCTGTCCAAAGATAGGAATAGGTTCCACTTCCTCCACTTGGGTTTGTAAACAAATTCAAATCATTACCACAAGCACCACCATTATTAGTGGGTGCAGCTATTGGGTTATCTCCAATGATTACAGCCAATGTAAAGATATTTGAAGTACAACCATCAACAGTGGCAGAAACCTGATAAACTCCAGCATGGGTATTATTAGCTCCAGGAATAGAAGGATTCTGAATATTTGTTGAAAAACCGAAAGGTCCTGTCCAATTATAAGTAGCGTTTGGGATTGTTGCTGCTGTTAAATTTAAGTCTTCTCCAACGCATACTGGATGATTACTACTTGCCGAAGGTGTAATCGGTAATGATTTGATTAATACATTGATAAATGCTGAAATAGGTGATTCACAACCGTCAACATCTACTACTTTAACACTCCAAAGTCCGGAGTGATAATTGGAATCACTATCAGTTACTGTTAACGTATTGATATTTGTTATCGCAGATGGAATGGTCGCACCTGGAGCATACCAATGATAGGTAGAATAACCATCACTTGCCTGAAGCACCAAATCTTCTCCAAAGCATGGCTCATTTGCAAAAATATTTGGCTGATCAGGTTGAGGATTTACCACAACAGTTGAAGGATTGGAAAAAGCGGATTCACAGCCATCAATTGATGTTATTTTCACTGTGTAATCTCCAGCATTAGCTGAACCTAAAGGATAAATCAAAGGATTTTGTTGGGTGGAGCTAAAACCATTTGGTCCTGTCCATTTATACGATACTCCTGAGGGAGCTCCTGTCGCAAATAAAATAATAGTATCTCCTTCACACAAAGGTCCATTGTTTGAAACAGTAGGAGGAGTTAGTATTGAATTCACAGTTACCGTAACTTCATCAGTGCTATAATTCAAACAAGCACCATTCGAAAGTGTCCAATTGAAACCATAGGTCCCTGTAACTAAATCAGTAACCGTTGTTGTTGAATTAGCTGGGGTTTCAATAAGTGCTCCAGTAGGGTTCCCAATATCCTGAGTCCAGAACCCGGAACCATCGCCTATATCTGCACTGAGAACTGTCAATATTGTTCCTTCACATAAGATTTGATCAGTTCCTGCATTAGCCATAGAATTGGGAATTGTATCAACTACTAAAATAGTTGGTGCTGATGCTTTTGAAATACAACCATTTAGTTCAACAGTGCCATAATATCCGCCTGCATCTGCTTGATTTATATTGCTGATAATCAGCGGATTAGAGAAACCAATTTGTGTATTATTAGGATCATACCATGTAATAAATGAACCAGGTGGAACATTAGTCAAATTCAATGTTGCATTATTATTACCGTCACCACAGATAGGACCATTATTGCTTGCTATTGGAGGTGTTGGTCGGTCAAAAACAACCAGGTTCACATCATTTGAGACTTCTGAAGAACAACCATTTCCGGATGTTGCAATTACATTGTACACGCCAGAATTGCCCGTTGTGGCATTTGAAATTATAGGATTTTCCTCATTACTTGTAAAACCGTTCGGTCCATTCCATGAAAAAGTCAAACTTGATAAATTTGAAGAGGCATAAAGATTTATTTCATCTTCTTCACAATATGGTCCGCCAGCACTTGCAATGATAGCTGGTTTAGGAAAAACCGTTAGGCTATCAACTACCACTGGCTTACAAGTATTGTTAATATAAGTGCTATGTGGAGATAAAATAGCATACAGGTAGTAAGTCAGGTTATCAGTAGAAGAATTGAGTAAGATGCCACTTGAAATAGTATTGATTGAATTGCTGCTACCGATAACCACACTATCTAAAAAGTTGGCACCGCCAAATCCGTTTGAATATAGATCTGTAGAATCCAAAAGGTTATCTATTGAATAAAGAAAATATACAGATCCCGAATTGTCTTCAAAATCATAAATAATGTCTGTACTATCAGAACCACAAATTTGATCATCCCCTAGGGTAAAACTCAAATCCGGACAGAATGGTGGAGTAAAAATATAGGTCTCCAAGTCACTATCAATTACTTGTGCCCCAGATGCGCTTTGACCATCAAAATTGACTAAATTATTTAATGTAGTCGAATTAGGAAGGGTAAGATCAAAGTGAATCGTCAAGTCTCCAGTTACTCCGGGAAGCAATTGCTGACCCGTTTGGAGAATATTTACATTGGATTCTCCCATCCAGTTGGAATTGCCAATTAAACTTCCATTCGTTATGTCAAAATTATTGGGATTTGCCCCTGAAAAAAGTCCCAATACATCATCAAGTAATATCAAATTATTTAAAACAATGTCTCCGGTATTTTCGATATCTATCAAATAAGAAAACCTGAATGTCCCATCATTATTAATCGTAACAGTGGGTATATGTTTATTAATATTTACTGAGGGATTCTCCTGAAAAGTAGTTTGTGTAGGGGTTGTTTCGTCAGGGTTATTGTCATTATCACTTCCATCCGGGTCATTACCATCTGTTGAAGTATCATTTATAATATTTCCAGCAGGGCTGGTGCCTTGTGTTGATGCAGAATTTGAAATAACCATTGTACTTCCAGGTGTTACTGTAAAGGTTATAGCTACATCACCGGATTGACCAACACCCAAACTTTGCCCATTTGCAACAATATTACTGGAATTGCTACCATTCCAGGATGGATTGGCATTAATTGATCCACTTGTTGCTGTGAAACTTGTGGGATTCATTCCAGAATATTGACCTAATACATCATCAAAAATTTGAAGATCGTTGATAACAATATCTCCGAAATTTTCCACTACAAAAACATAGGAGATGGTATAGGTGCCATCACCATTGTTTATCACGTTTGTGTCGCTTTTGGCGAGACCTAAAACAGGGTTTTCCGCAAAATCAATTAGGGTAGGAATAGCCTCATCCGGATTTCCGTCATTGTCACTCCCATCCGGATCATTCCCATCTGTAGAGATATCATTAACCGGTGTACCTAAAGGGCTGTTTCCTCCGGAAACAGCAGAATTACTCATATTGGTAATGTTTCCTGGGGTTACCCTAAAACTAATATTTACAGTTCCTGAGGCTCCTACATTGAGTGTTTGTCCTGGAAATAAAATATTGGAGTTACTCTGTCCATTCCAGGAAGGATTGGCAACCAGATTCCCATCGGAGGCAACTAACAAGGTGGGATTAACAGTAGAAAATTGGCCTATAATGTCATCAAAAACCTCCAAATTATTTAGTGGAACATTTCCAAAATTCTTTACAATTAGCTGAATTCCAACATCATAAGTTCCATCCCCATTATTGGTTATAGCACTTAGATTTTTCGCAAGTCCTATTGCAGGATTGTCACATGCTACAAGAACATTAACATCCCTAAAATCATAAACACCAGCATTTGTTTGGATGGGTTGGGTATAACCATCGCTACCAGAGATTACTATTCCATCTCCATCTACGGACAATGGAATATTGCCTAATTCTCCGTTTTGTTCGGGATCAGTAAAACCTGCTTCAAGTACATCATTACAACCATCTCCATCCGAATCTTTATCCTGAAAGTCTGCAAACCCATCTGCATCACTCGAAACAATGGAATAATTCAACATTCCAGATTCTGGCACAGTTTCAACATTATCAAATAAACCATTATCTCCAAAAGCTGAATTAGGTCCGTCAATAATTCCATTCATATCGGAATCTGTTTGTCCATGACCTGCTTCAACGACATCAAAAATACCATCATTATCCGAATCCAAATCAAACCAATTGGGAATACCATCATTATCCGAATCTCCTCCACCTTCGACTAGATCTGGAATACCATCATTGTCATCATCCAAATCAATGGCATCGTTAACACCATCACCATCGTTATCATTACATCCCACAAATCCATTGCAATCTGGATCTTCACAATCAGTTAATCCATCACAATCATCATCAATTCCGTTATCGCAAATTTCATTAGGTGGAATAATTACTTCAACTGTTACCATTGCTGTGTCACAAATTAATCCAGCTGTATCACATAAAACATACTCGAAAATATCAGTTCCGGTAAATCCAGAATTAGGCAGATAAGTAATTGCCCCTGTGGTTGGTTCTATTGAGACTATTGTTCCGCTTGAAGGCTGTAAAACTCCCAAGGTTGAAACGGATGAAGTATCAATATCACTTCCTAAATCATTTGCCAAAACATTGATGTTAATTGGCAATTCAACTTTTGTAGTATCTAAATCATCATTCGCACCAACCAAACAAAATGCTGCCTCAGTTTTTACAGATCTCACTTCAGTACCAAAGAACCACGTATTTATTGTGTTGACATTTCCAAATCCGAAATTATTCCATGTATGACAGGGCGGATTACATCCGTCTAATTCTACTTGTGGTGAACCAGTTCCAGGATTTGGGGAAATATTGGAATCATCAAAGTAAAATTTTAATGGTTCCGCACTTAATGGTGGAAGCGGTCTAATCGTTTGGACATCAAATCCGTTCAAGTTATATTCAGCATCATATATAGGGAAATGGAAAATACCTTGGGTATAACTTACCTCAAAATCAAAGGGTGAAAATAAATCCGCTTGAGCCCCCAAACCGTCGTTCCCATCCCAGGGTACCTGGCGGATATATGGAGGTTGCTCTCCTGGTTGAGGAATAACTTTCATTGCAAGGGCCACATCTCTAGTGCCTGGAGAGAATTCAAAATTACCTGAATCATGCAAATCAATTAAAACATCAATTTGTCCAGGTCGCGTTACTTTTACCACAAAAAATCCAGATTCTCCATCACAAGAGATGGCAAATGGTAACCCATCAAAGGTTCCAAAAGTACTTGAAAGGTATATATTGGGATCAGGATCATTTAAAAACAATGGATATTCTGTGGCTAGTGCATTTGACCCGGCAACTGATTGCCGATCTATGCATACATTTCCTGTATTTCCTGTTCCAAAGCTGTTGAAAAATATATTGAAAAAAGCTGGTTGTAAACCAGATCCATTAAAATCCACTTTTGTTACTATGCTGTCTTTGGGTGAATAAACAAAAAAGTGCCCATTAAAAGGAGTATCGAAACAATTATAAGGACCAGAGCAATTGCAATCTGTCCTTGGAGCATATAAGGACCAAAGTTTAGAGTAAACCCTACCATCAATGGCTTGGGGACTAGCTCCTTTTGTAGCAACGGTTATATCCCACCATTCCAAATTAACCCTTCCAGTTCCTGCAGTTCCTTGCTGACTACTGAATTCAATATAATAATCACCAGCAGGTAAACCATTGGGATCAAAAACATGGGCATTATATCCACCTGAACCAATTATCTGGTTTGGTCCATTCATAGCTTGTGATTTTGCAGTGATATTTGAATTACCATTGTTCATGGCCATTCCATTCGGACTTCCTGAAGACGGCCATACTACATTTCCATTTGGATCTTTTATTCTTACATATCTCGTTTGAAATGAACCTGAGCAGGGATAAACGGGAGAAGATACTGGGCGACTGAATCCGATAAAAACCTGTTCAGTAACTGGGTTACCAATATGTATATGTAATCTTTGATCGGCAGGTCCATTGTAATAGGCGAAGCCATTGGGGCTTGACCTAAGATAAATTCTGTCATTAGAATTTGGAGCTAATTGTTTGGTCCCTTCCGCAAAAGAAGGATTATTAAAAGGAAAAGAAGCTAGTATTAGCAATATACTAAATACCCCAAGTTTCCAAGACTTATGTTTACACCAAATCAGGCTAAGTCCGAATGAATTGGAAGTAATTTCTTTAGACAGTAGAATATTTAAATTTGCTAGGTTCTTTTCTGAAAAAACCCAAAATACATTTTGGCCCCCCAAAAAATGTATCCTATTGATCTTACGAAGGAAGTAGTGCTTCTTTCCCATAATAACTTAATTTACCGTGCCCTCTTCTACAGAAAGCCGTCAAAGGTTGTATTCCAGTATTGTAGTAGTGTTTGTTCTTACAGGGAAGTGTTTTGAAGACAGTCAGACTTGTTTGTTTTATTAAAAGTAATTTTTAGGATGTCTGCTTAATCTTCATATTCGACGCGAACGCCGGGTTCATTTAGTTTGAGTATTCTTATTTCTGTTCTTCTGTTTTTTTGATGTTCTGTTTCCAGACATTTGATATTATTACCACAATCGTTAACAATTCGAGATTCTCCCAATCCAATATTCAATAATCTCCTCGGCTCAATCCCTCTATCGAGCAGATATTGAACTGCTGCCTTAGCCCGTTTACGAGAAAGCCAGTTATTGTACCTTTCACTTCCTCTTGAATCAGTATGGGCCATCAATGCGATTTCCATTGTCGGATATGCTCTAAGTAAATTATATACATGGTCCAATTCTCGGGATGCATCTCTTCGGATGACATATTTATCAAAATCGTAATAAATATTGCTTAATTTGATGAGTTGCCCTTCCTTAAATTCTTTAGAGGAATCTCCCAAAAAATAACCATTCAAATCTTGAGGCCGGGTTGGAATAATTCCATCAGGATTATAGTAATTTCCAGCTACCGGGACATACACAATATTTGGTTGGCCTTTTGTTTGACCGTTCTCCGGGTAATTCCAAAAAGGAGTAGAATAAGGAGCTGGCTTTGAAATTTCAGAATCAGAAAGGCTTAAATCTGGATTATCAACTATTTTCATATCGATCGTAGCAACCAGAGGCTTTTGTAGTTCCAGTTGTTCACAATCATTGTTAAAAGTAGAAATCAGGGTTTTGTTACCTTCAAAATTGGGTTTTGCCGCATATATTTCATATTCACAACCACAATCCAGACAAAAATCAAAAGCCCCTTTTTTATCAGAAAAAGTAGCTTCTACCTGACCTGTACATTTATTAAATAATTTGACCTCCGCATCCGGAATAAGGGATGAATAATCTGTATTTTTCACAATTCCATTTAAAGAAAGGCAAGTTCTTTTTTCAAGAGTGAAGCAATATTCCTCTTTATCTAATATTTCAGTTGCAGAAACGGTTTGCCTGCTGGTGTGGAAACCAGTTTTTTCCAGTACAAAGATGTAGTTGTTTTGAGGTACAGGGATATAATCAAAAGTCCCTTTTTGGTCTGTGATATAATTGTTAGATTGACTAAGTGAATTATTATTTTTTTCTATTATACTTAATACATATTCTTGATTTCTACTATCCAAAGGCTTTAAGGTCAGGTATAACTCTCGGCTATTTGAATTCCCATTTAATTGATTATCAGAAGTCTCAAGTACAGTTACACTAACACCTTTAATTTTATTTCCAGTTTCAGGATCATATACGCATATGCTCCGCTCCAAGGAATTCTTCTTTGTTTTTTTGACAAGACTGCCTTTCCAGGCATAAATATCATCCCCACCTTTTCCACCTATTCTATTACTTGTGATATAGCCTGACTCTCCATCCTTATTCATAATAAAGCCAAAATCGTCTTTTGATGAATTAAATGGTCTGCCAATATTCTCTCTAATTGACCATGATTTTTCATCATTTGGATTGGTTTTTTTTATGCTAAAAATGTCTAATCCTCCCAATCCCAAATGTCCATCTGAGGAATAGAACAATTGGTCATCCTCTCCAATAAATGGAAAAACCTCATTGCCTTCAGAATTAACAATGGGTCCCAGATTGGTTGCTTCTCGCCAAATTCCACCAATGTTTTCAGAGACGTATAAATCCATCCCCCCAAATCCATCTTCCCTGTCAGAAGAAAAATACAATCGACGACCATCTTTTGAAAGAGTTGGATGGCAATTTGAAAATTCATCGCTGTTTAGGGGTAATTCCTGTACATTTATCCAATATCCGTTCTCCCTGGTGGCTTCATATAGTTTAAGCAACCGATTACCACTGCTATCCTTGCCTTTTTTGTTATTTCTGGTAAAAATCATGGTGGTCCCTGCACTATTAAAGGTTGGTACACCGTCATGGTATTTGCCATTTATTTCTCCACCCAATTCCTCCACTTCAATCACATCGCCTTCTTTTCCTTTTTTTGCAAAGTACAAATCTGAAAAACTATTCTTTGTCCAGGTATCCCGTCGTTTCATCAATTGAGAAGCTCCGCCCCGATTAGAAGTAAACATGAATCCATCCTGATAGGGTATAGGACTAAAATCAAGGTATTCGGTATTAATAGTTTGTAAGTTATCCAGATAAATGTCTGATTCTTTGAAATCTGACAATGTTTCACAGTCAAGGATGAATTCTCTTTTTGCATCAAAAGCCACTTCCAAATATTTCCGGTACCATCGCACTGCATCTTCACATTTTCCATTGCTCTGTAATACCTGGGCATAATGCAACAACTCTTCAGGATTATCAGAGTCATTTACAATCTTCGAATAGCAATATTCCGCATCTTCAGTCTGACCGTTCAGCCTATAACTATTTGCCAATTTTGCCAAGACAAATCGGTTTCGTTCCAAGCCCTCCAAGCTCTCATATTTTTCGGCAGCAGCCATATAGCCTAGTGCTTCATATAATTTATCAGCTACTTTTTTCTCTTTGCTTAGTGTAAAATCAGTTCGTTGAACAGCTTTACCTTGTCTACGCTTTTGTTTTCTAGTCAATTTGCTACCAGAAGGATCCTTAATGGTATCTATAGAAAAAGGTAAAATATAGAGGAGTGCTGTTCCATTGAGGATGTTTGTATTGTTTTGTCCCTTAGTGGGATTATTTACGAGTAAAATAAATGAAACAAAAAATAGCAATAATTTCATTGGTGTCTTTGGCTCTAGGTTCAGGGAATTCAAATTTCAAAACACAAAAGGATTTGAGTTTTTAAATTTGAATACTCCCCGTCAAAAGAATCGAATATTATTTACCCCATTTTGATCAAAGCTAAAGAGGTATTCAATCATAATTTCCAAACTACCAGCTGTATATTTTCTTAAGTCCGAGTGAATAAAGTCAAGCGCAATTCCAGCCTTAAATTGTTTGGAAAATTGATATTGAAAGACTCCGGTTACAGCGTCTCCAAGGCGATAGGTCGCCCCTAACCAAAATGCTTCAAGAAATAAGAAACTTGCATTTACATCAAGTTCAAATGGTGCATTAGGGTTATAGCTAATGAGCATGGATGGTTTGAACAGAACATTATTCGCGATTGGCGTAATAACTCCTGCCATAAAATAATAACTCCGAAAACGGTTTAGGCTGCCGATGCCAATAAAACTATCATTATAAAGAGTGCTTTTTAATAACTGAGGTACAGATACCCCAATGTAAAAGTCAGGCGTAGAATAGTATAGTCCCAGTCCAAAATTAATATGTGTTTTGTCTGTGGCGTCTGTAGGTACCTGACCATCACCTATATGAATTAAATCAATGTTTGTTAAATCCAATCGGGTATATTCAAATCTTGTTTGGATCCCTATGCTAAGGGAAGCATTTTTTTTGAAGGGAATTCTGTATGCATAATAAAGATCTGCAAAAGAACTATTTACAATTCCGATTTGATCTGAGGTAATAGAAAGTCCGATTCCATTGCGGTTGTTTGCAAAAGGGGAATGTGTCTGTACATTCAAAGTTCTAGGAGCCCCGGCAATACCTTCCCATTGATGTCTATAAACAGCAGCCAGGGTAAGTGCTTCTTTGCTTCCAACGTAAGCAGGATTAAACGAAAGTTTGTTGAAAATAAATTGCGAAAACTGAGCGTCTGATTGAGCAAATACCTTCGCCCCCCCTAACACCAATAAAAGTGTAAAGGTTAAATACTTCATGGGTTATAATTTGCACTGTGAAGATTTGAACAGTAGTGTTAAATAGTGTAGTAATGCCAAAAAATCTGTCAAATCTCCTGTTTTATTATTTCTCATGTATTTAAACATGAGTTGTAGAGTCTTGCAAGAATGTTAAAATCATTCTTGTTTATTAGAATGTTAGACTCAAATTTGGTCCCCTATTTTGGTAAAAGGGCTTGGTATATGGTGTAAAATAGGATGAGTCAGTCTAAATCTGGGGGGAAATAAATTGGAATTTTCTAATAGTGAAAGGTATAGTTTGTGTTTTTTTTTGGATCTGTTCAAGCACTTTAATCAATTGATTATCAGATAGTAATAAATACAATCATCATTTGCTCAAACAAAATCTGGGTGTGGGGGATAATAAATCGGAAGTTTGGAAAGTGTAGGGAGGGTAGCGTTTTTAATTTTTTCAAATATTTGTTTCACAAATTTTAGACCAAATTTTCAAAAAATTTAATTTTCCAGTTAAATACTCCCGTACCTCAAATGAATTTTTTAAAAATCTCCTTCTAGAATTACTGGTCTGGTATTGAATTCCTTATAGAGTTGTTCTACCAATTCTTCCAATTCTTTCCTATCTTCATAAGTCTTCAAAACTCCGACCTTGTGCAATCCATTTTCTTTAATTGAATGGGAGGCATAGCCTGCCTTATTTAATCTTTCTAAAAATTTCTCTGCATTTCTTGTATTTTTTAAACTATGCATTACTACAAATGCTGTTTTTTGGTTTGGGTTTAAAGTGGGAGCTTCAGTATCTCGAATTGCTGCTGGGTCTTCTCCTTCGTTTTCCCCAACTGCTTCATCCATTTTTAAATCTTCCAGATCTTCATCATCATCCAGAGCGGTTACGTTTTCCTTATCTCCAGGTTTTTTATTCAACCTTTCTTCATTTACCTCCAAATTGGTTATCGTATTAGAATGATCTGAACCTGATCCATAAATATAAATCCCTAAACCTATTACGATAATTGATAAGATTCCCAAAATTGGAAGCAATATTTTCATCCATCCAGGCAATTCTGAATCCTCCGCTTTTTGAGTTCTTTTACTACTGCTCTTATTCTTCTGTTTATTATTACTATTTGCCCCTTTATCTCTAACCACAGGATAAAACTGAACATTTGGCAAACCGAAAGACTGAGTATTAAAATTAGTAGTTTCTGGTAGAAATTTAACTTTATCCTCATAGTCTTTATACAAGCGACCAACCTGAGGGATAACAACCATTTCTTTTTTTGCCAAATTCCCGAGAATATCCTTTACAAAATTCTGAATTGCAACTTCAGATTCATCTACCGAAAGTTGGTATTTTTCCTGTAAATAGTTGACCAAAATACCGTCATTGATCATCAAGTTTTCATTAAACCTCAATTCTTTTGATGGTGGATTTAAATTTCCTTGGACATAATCAATGGTGGAAGGTTTATAAGAGGTAGTAAATCCTCCTAGAGCAGGAATTACGATGGACTCGTGTTCAAACAGTAATTCACTAATTGCTGAAGCTACATCTATTTTCATAATACAAAGGAGTATTCTACAATATTTTTGGGCACAAATCCAAAGTTAGAATTATCTTTTAAAATTTTGCTTACTTTGGGCAGAATCTAAATTGCAACTGTTTCTAAATCAAAAAAACTACTTATTTAATTTATGAAATACATCCTAATTACAGGGGCGTCAACAGGAATTGGCTATGAAACAACTCAATTCTTGATACAACAAGGCTACTTTATCTTTGGGAGTGTCAGAAAAGAAGCAGATGCTTTGAGATTAGAAGCCGAATTCAATGAAAATTTTAAAGCCTTGATTTTTGACGTAAGAAATGAAGAACAAATTGCTGAAGCCAAGTTGGAAGTTGAAAATATTTTATCTGGCAAATACCTGTCAGGATTAATAAATAATGCCGGAATTGTCGTTTTTGGTCCCATTCAACATTTGCCCTTGGAAGAATTTGAGACTCAGATGGCAGTTAATGTAACTGGAGTATTAAAAGTAACCCAGGCGTTTCTTCCTTTATTGGGAGCGCAATTACCTAAAATTTCCAATCCTGGAAAAATTATCAATATTAGTTCCGTTTCTGGTTTATTTACCAATCCATTCCTCGTTCCTTACTGCGCATCCAAACACGCATTGGAAGCAATTACGGATGGACTTCGACGGGAATTATTAATTTATGGAATTGATGTCATTTCTGTACAACCTGGACCCATAAAAACTCCAATTTGGGAAAAGGCATCTATGGAGGACAATCCATATGATTCAACCAATTATGGACCTTTATTGGCTCAAACCAATAAATTGATAGCCAAAACAGCAAAAAGAGGATTAGAACCCATGGTTTTGGCAAAGTTGATATACAAAATCTTGTTAAAAAAGCGACCTAAGACACATTATATTGTAATAAAAAACAGTTTGCCTATTAGAATTGCTAAACTATTGCCCGTTCGATGGGTTGATAATATTTTTAAAAGGCAAATGATGAAAGCATATAAGTGAGTTTGGACTTTTGAATTTTCTGGCAATCGATTCAATAAATTGCCAACTATTAATTCAAAACGCCGAACACCAAACTCCAATCTCTTATGAAAAAATTACTTCTTCTATTAATACCACTTTTCCTTTCATTGCATCTAACTGGACAAAAGGATTTTTTCAAAAACTATTCTTTTTCAAAAGCTGATACCTTAAGAGGTATGTTGCGGCCTGAACGCACTTGTTATGATGTGACCTATTATGATTTGAATATCGCTCTGGATCTTGAAAAGAAATTTATCAAAGGTTATGTGGATATTTTCTTTGATGTATTAGATGATTTTACGTCTATGCAAATTGATTTATTCAAAAATATGACCATCAGCCATATTACCTGTTATGATAAATATTTAAATTTCAATAGAGTGCATAATGCGGTATTTGTTGAGTTACCCGAACAACAGATGACAGGAACAAGTGGCTCCATAAGGGTCTTTTATGAAGGCTATCCAAGAATTGCAATTAATGCTCCCTGGGATGGAGGATTTGTGTGGAAAAAAGATTCGGCTGGCAATCACTGGGTAGGGGTTGCTTGCGAGGGAGATGGGGCGAGTCTTTGGTGGCCAAACAAAGACCATCTTTCTGATGAACCAGACAGTATGGCAATTAACGTCGCTATTCCAAAAGGTTTGATGTGTGTCGCCAATGGAAATTTAAGGGAAGAAAAAGATTTAGGAAATGGGTACACAGAATGGAAATGGTTTGTCTCCTACCCTATCAACAATTATAATGTTTCGGTTAACATCGCAGATTATGCTCATTTTTCAGATACTTATACCGCCAAAGACGGCGACAGCCTTGCCATGGACTTTTATGTTTTAAAATACAATTTGGAAAAAGCCAAGGAACATTTTAAACAAACGCATGGTGTTCTGGAGGCATTTGAACATTATTTTGATAAATATCCCTTTTGGGATGATGGTCTTGCATTTGTTGAAACCCCATATTTAGGGATGGAGCATCAGAGTGCTATCGCATATGGAAATCGGTATATGCGTGGTTATTTGGGCAGTATGATTCCCAGGGACATGAATTGGGATTTTATTATTGTGCATGAGCTTGGGCACGAGTGGTTCGGAAATAGTGTGAGTTCAAATGATCATGCAGAGATGTGGATACATGAATCTTTTACCACCTACATGGAAGCCCTTTATGTAGAATATACCATGAACTTTAAGGATGCTATAAGATATTTGGAGAATCAGAAAAGATTGATAAAAAATGTGGCTCCGATGCTAGGTCCCTTGGATGTCAATTTTGACAATTTTGGCTCAAGTGACCATTACTTTAAAGGATCCTGGATGCTGCATACTTTAAGAAATGCAATCAATGATGATGATTTATGGTTTGAAATATTAAAAGGGTATTATCAAAAATATGCCCTGGCGCATACAGTTAGTCAAGACTTTGAAGATTTCGTAAATGAAAAAACAGGGCGTGATTGGAGTAAATTTTTTGAACAATATCTGGAATATCCTCAAATACCCAAATTGTTATATCAATTGGAACTTGGCGGGAAAGATTTAATCGTAAGATACAAATGGGAAGCAGATGTGGATGGATTTGATATGCCAGTCTTATTGGGAGAAGAAGGAAATTATGTGCAGGTCTTTCCAAATACAAAAGAGATACAGGAAATTACACTAAAAGACTTTAAAAAAGAGAACTTTAAAATTCCAACTGATAGATTTTACATCAAAAAGAAATACCTGAAATTAAAAGAAGAACCTTGATAATTATTTCCAACTGATAATTTTATTTTACAAGTTCGATACCTTTGGCAAAATAGGCTTATCAGTTTTTACTTAAAATTTAATGAATATAGTAATTACAGGAGCTAGTAGAGGTATAGGGTTTGAAACTGTTTTGGAATTAGGTAAAAATGAATCTAATCACATCATTGCGCTTTCAAGAAATAAAAAAGCCCTCGACAATCTTAACAAGGAATTTTCAAAAAGAAATAATCTGGGAAAATTGACAATTAACCAATTTGATATCACTGATATTTCTGAAAATGAAATGTATTCCTTTTTTCAAAATTTCAATGCTATTGATGTACTTATTAATAATGCAGGTTTACTCATAAACAAACCCTTTACAGAATTGTCCTATTCAGATTGGTTTAACATATTCAATGTCAATCTTTTTGGCTTAGCCAAATTTATAAAGTTCATTTTGCCTTGGCTTGAAAAAAGTAAACAAGCCCATATCGTAAATATTGGCAGTATGGGAGGATTTCAAGGTAGCAGCAAATTTCCCGGACTCTCTGCATACAGTTCCAGTAAAGCAGCCTTGGCCAACCTGACGGAATGCCTCGCTGAGGAATTTAAATCTAAAAATATTGCTGTTAATTGCTTGGCATTGGGAGCAGTTCAAACTGAAATGCTTGAACAAGCTTTTCCAGGGTATCGTGCACCAGTTACGAGCAAGCAAATAGCACAATTTATCGCTGAATTCTCCCAGAACATGCAATCCCTCATGAACGGGAAAATAATTCCAGTTGCTTTGAATACTCCCTGATTTGTTTGGGTGGAAATCATTCATCCTCTAAATCCTTTCCTTTGAAATTCAAAAATCCAATATGATAAACTTACAGTGTTATTCTGATAGCATTCCTAGAATTAGTGTGATTACTGCTACTTTTAATCGCGCTAATCTTCTAAAAAAATGCATTGAATCAGTTCAAAATCAGACAGTTAGAGATTGGGAGCATATCATCATTGATGATGGAAGTGAAGACGAAACAACAGATTTGGTAAAATCCTACATGAATAAAGATCCCAGGATTCGATATGCTACCCACAGTAATCGGAAACAATCACTTAGCCTAAATGTAGGTCTCATGATGGCAGTCGGTGATTATATTTGTTTTTTGGACTCTGATGATCATTATTTGCCAAATCATTTTGAAAGCAAGTTGAATTATTTAAACGCCAACCCGAATGTTGATGTCATTTTTGGTGGAATGAAAATAATAGGCGATCCATACGTTGCCGATGCAAATGATCCAAGTAAAAAAATCCATGTAGATGACTGTAGTGGTACAAGCAGTTTTTTTGGTAAAGCCAATATATTCAAAGAGGTAGGAGGGTTTATTGATTTGGCTCTTGGAAATGATAAAGATATGGTTGAAAAAATTGAAGCTTCAAAATACAATATCAAAAGATGGTCAATTGAAGCAGAAAGAACCGTGATGTATGTGAGGACGGAAGATAGCGTCACTAAACTTTACGAAAACACATACGGGAAAAACCAAAAATAAGCTCTGTGAATTCTATTGTACCAAAAGAAAAAGACCTAACTTTTTTTATCAACGTTTATCGTGATGTTGATTTGCTTTACAATTGTTTGTTTCAATTAAGAAAACATTACCCCAAATGTCCTTTAATTTTAAGATCTGATGGAGATAATAACCCAGCAATAAAAGAATTATCGGAAAAGTACAATGCTACTTTTTTTTATAGAGAGCGTTTAATTGAATTGAAATTTGGAGGAGCAATAGTTCATGAAATGTTAGAATTATTTCTTCGAAATAGTAACTCAAGATTTCTTTTTAAAATGGATCCTGATACCCTTGTTCATAGAAAATTTAATTCTTTGCCAGGAAATTCTTGCATTTTCGGAATGGTTCAGGAAGAAGCTGGATTGAAGTCTATTCAGGGAGGATGCATTGGATTTACCAGAGACATCGCCCAAGATTTGATGCAAAGTCAATATTTTCTTGATCCTAATTTTGCTACAAATCCCCCAATTTGGGCTATATCAAAACCTCTAAAAAACTATGCAGCCAAAGGGTTTACAAGTTTTGATTGGACAATTGGATGGGCTTGTAAAACAAATAATATTAAATTAGTCAATTGGCCAGAAATAAAATCAGAATGGAAAATCACTCCAAAAAACCCTGATAATCAGTACGCTATAACACATCCCCACAAATAAAAAGCCCCAATTTCAGATAGTGAAATTCGGGCTTTTATATAAGAATAAATTCTTTTAACCTAAATAGGACTTAAGGGCATTTCGATTGTAAGATTTTCTCAAACGGCGGATCGCTCTTTCTTTAATTTGGCGCACCCGCTCACGTGTTAAACCATACAATTCTCCAATTTCTTCCAAAGTGAGTGATTTATGTCCATTTAGACCATAATAAGAGGATAAAACCTCCACTTCCCTTGGAGACAAAATGGACAGTCCTTGTTGCACTTCTTCTTTAAGTGATTGATCCATTAATTTTTCATCAGGCGGAGAAGATTGTTTACTTGAAATAACATCCAGCATTGTAGAATCTCCTTCTTCCCCACTTAGTGGTGCATCTACTGAAAGATGACGACCACCTCCTCTAAGCATATTGGAAACTTCTTTTGGCGTCATATCCAACAATTCCGCTAATTCTTCATGAGTTGGTTCTCTTTCAAATTCTTGTACGAATGAAAGAAAAGCTTCATTTACCTTGTTGTAAGAACCCACTTTGTTTAACGGAAGTCGAACAATCCTGGAATACTCAACAATAGCTTGCAAAATAGACTGACGAATCCACCAAACAGCATAAGAAATAAACTTAAAGCCCTTGGTTTCATCAAATCTTCTACCTGCCTTCATTAAACCTACATTGCCTTCATTAATTAAATCACTCAAAGAAAGCCCCTGATTTTGATACTGCTTGGCTACGGAGACCACAAAACGAAGATTGGCTTGGGTAAGTCTATCCAGGGCAGCTTGGTCGCCCTGCCTGATTCTTCTTGCCAATTCCGCTTCCTCATCGGCAGTCAGCATATCAATCTTACCAATGTCGTTCAAGTACTTGTCAAGGGCAAGACTTTCCCGAGTGGTAATTTTGTTTGTGATTTTTAATTGACGCATAAGTCAGGGGTTTTATAATTAATTGATTGACAGCCAGCTATAGGAAATAACATTTTCCCAATTTGAATTTATATAGATTTTGAACCCAAAAAACAAGCATGACTATTAAAATGAAAACTCAAAATATTAAGAATTATGGGAATATTCAGCAAAAAAGTTGCCATTTTTTTAAAAAAAACTTGACTTTTTGATTTTTTTTATTATAAACTATTTTGGACAAATAAACAAGATCCAGGAAATAAAAGTTCTATGGTTGCTACTAAAATTTGGAAAGGATAGGATAAAAAAGGTTAGGGATGTTAGGCGCATTAATTTGATTTTGGAGATTCATTTCAAAAACAATACGGTTCAAAAAAAGTGCCTAAATAAAAAACGGCAAGTAGAATGCTCTACCAACCGTTATTATTATTTCAATCCAGCATAAAGCTGAACATTATTTACTTTTCAAAAACTTCCTCAACGATTTCTTCTGTCTTCTCCGTTTCCTCTGTGTCCTCCGCCTCTGCGATCTCCACTACCTCTATCATTACCACCTTCACCTCTTGGAGGTCTGGGCATCAAAGCCTTTCTTGACAATCTAAACTTCCCGGTACGTTTATCTATTCCTATTAATTTTACTTTGACTGGATCTCCTTCACTGAATACTTCCTCAACGTTATCAATTCTGGAATGCGAAATTTCTGAAACGTGTAACAATCCACTTTTTCCATTAAAATCAACAAATACACCATAAGGCATCACTGTTTTTACTTTTGCCTCATATACATCCCCTACTTCAGGAGTAAATGTAATTTCTTTAATTCTTTTCAAAGCGGCCTCAATAGATTCCTGATCCGAGCTGGAAATATTCACTACACCCTTGTCATCGACTTCTTCAATGTTGATATTTGTTTTGGTAGTTTCCTGAATTTCCTGAATTATTTTTCCCCCTGGTCCTATTACAGCACCTATGAAACTCTTATCAATAATCACTTCCACAATCCTTGGTGCATGAGGTTTGAGGTCTTCCCTTGGTTCACCAATCGTTTTTGCCATCTCACCTAATATGTGCAATCTACCCTGTCGAGCTTGTTCCAATGCTTGTTCTAGTAAATCATAGGAAAGTCCTTCTATTTTAATGTCCATTTGACAAGCGGTAATACCTTTTTCAGTACCAGTAACTTTAAAGTCCATATCCCCGAGTGCATCCTCATCTCCTAAGATATCGGACAAAATTGCATGTCGTTCACCATCCGAAATCATTCCCATTGCAATTCCGGAAACCGGCGCTTTTATTTGAATACCGCCATCCATCAAAGCCATAGCACCTGCACAAACCGTTGCCATTGAAGATGACCCATTTGACTCTAAAATATCCGAGACTATTCGGATGGTATAAACCATTTCGTCAGGCAAAACCTGTTTAATGGACCGTGCAGCCAAATTAGCATGACCAACTTCGCGTCGTCCGGGTCCCCTCTGTGGTTTAATCTCACCTACAGAAAAGGCTGGAAAATTATAATGAAGATAAAATTTATCGAATCGATGTTCCAAAGCATTATCTACCATCATTTCATCCATCTTGGTCCCTAATGTCATTGAAGTTAATGACTGGGTTTCCCCTCTTGTAAAAATAGAAGAACCATGTGCAGATGGTAAATAATCTACCTCACACCATATATCACGAATATCAGTAGACTTTCTTCCATCCAATCGTACACCGTCATCAAGGACCATTGCACGAATTGTTTCTTTTTTGACTTTTTCAATATAACGCTGGATCAATTCATCATTTTCTTCCATATATTCTTCACCCTTATCCGCCGTCAACTTTTCGATTACTTCTTCTTTAGAAGCTTTGTAACCAGCTTTTCGCTCATGTTTGGGTAAGAATCCTTTTGATACTTCTAAAATTTTATCTCTTGATAGTTTTTCAATCAATTTTTTCAAATCCTCATCCTCTACTGGAGGTTCAAATTCTCTTTTTGTTGTTGCTCCCACCTTCTCTGCCAATTCCAATTGAGCCTGGCATTGAACTTTAATTGCTTCGTGGCCTACCTTTATAGCTTCCGTCAATTCCTTTTCAGAACACTCTTTCGCTTCTCCTTCAACCATCACGACATTGTCCATTGAAGCTGCAACAATAATATCTAAAGTTGCTTTCTCTAAAAGAGATTTATTAGGATTCACAACATATTCCTCTTCTATTTTTGCAACTCGTACCTCAGAAATAGGTCCGTTAAACGGTATATCTGAGATGGCAAAAGCTGCGGAAGCTGCCAATGCAGCAAAGGCATCTGGAGGCACATCTGTATCACCCGAAATCAAATTAATGATGATTTGAGTGTCAAACATATAACCATCCGGGAATAGTGGTCTGACCGCTCTGTCAACTAACCTGGAAACCAAAATCTCATGATCTGAAAGTCTAGCCTCTCTCCTGTGAAAGTTTCCTGGGATGCGGCCGGCGCCTGCAAATTTTTCTTGATAATCAACTGAGAGTGGGAACCACGCTTGTCCTTCCCTTAATTCAGTAGCCGAGACTACACTACAAAACAACATAGTCTTTCCAATTCGGACTACGACAGAACCGTCTGCCTGAGTTGCCAATTTTCCTGTTTCAATTGTTACTTCACGTCCGTCAGGCAAATTAAAGGAGGTGGTAATTGGTATTTTTTTACCCATTTTGATAAATTAATTTTTGGTGTTTCTTAATTCTTAAAAGTTATCGCACCAGAGGATATTATTTTAAATTGCTTCGTTTTGTAATGCCAATTTAGTATTGTGGTTGGAGACACTTGCTCAAATGATATTGACCTCTGGATTTATTAATTATGTAGCAAGCATTTCGGGAGAGTATATTGAACTAGAATGGAGGATTGTATTTAATCTTTGATTCTCTTTAGTTTTTCAATTGTTTTCAAACAGTTAACTTGGTTCAATCTACCACTCTCCAGTGGTGAAAAATGAAAAAGTGTCCCCGAATCCGGAAACACTTTTCCATCATTTTTACCCGCGAATACCCAATTTCTTAACAAGTTCACGGTATTTTACTATATCTTTCTTTCCTAGATAACGTAATAACCGCTTTCTTTTACCTACCAGAGTAAGTAGGGTTCGGCGGCAAGAATGATCTTTTTTATTTTCTCTAAGATGGTCTGACAAGCTTTGAATTCGATAAGTAAATAATGCTACTTGTCCTTCAATTGAGCCGGTGTTATTTTCTCCTCCACCATACTCTTTGAAAATTTCTTGAATTTTTTCTTTTGAAAGATAAACTGCCATTGAATGTCAAAAATGCGAAACTCAGTCTAACATGCCTATTTGCTGCAACCTCTATTCATTAAATTGAAGAATGCATCTTAGATCCTTGTTTCAAATTACCGTTAGTGATTACAAAAATCAGTTACAGCGGCGCAAAGGTAATCAAAATCAGGAAATAGTAAATATAGTGTGGAAAGTTTTATGCTTCTTTTCTAAAATGTATACAAGCCAATTCGCTACCAAATCCACTTATTAAAAATCTCTCTTTATTATTGTTTATGATTTTTTGGGTCCAATCTGTAAACCCACCATCTCCCAAACTAATTTTTAGCCCATCAACATTTTCCATCTCAATATTAAAGCAAATAGATTGGTAATATCCTCTTCCAGCTTCTCTAACATCATCAAACAAAAATTCTACTGCTGAAAATCTGGATTTTAGTGGTAGAAAAATATGTTCTTTTATTTTGCTTTTTAAACTTCTGTTTTTCAGAACTGTCACCTTAATTTCCACTTTAAAGAACTGAAAATCAGAAAGTTGATTTATTAGAGCCAAATAAAACCATAATTGTTCCTTCAAACTTTCAACCTCAAAGACCATATTGCCCACATCCTTCCCTGCAGTTACCAAAGAAAACAGATTAAAATGAGCAAAATGTTTTGGGTCTGCTAAACCCTGAGCTCGAACTACGCGATGACTTGTACACAATTTTACCTTTTTATTTGATTTAGTTTTTTCCTTCAAAATAGTAGCTCTTCTTTTGGAAGCCTCCAGTGCAAGTACATTTGTGGTGTCGGAAAGCACTTCAGAGTTTCGAATGGTTGAAACTATTTTATTTTGATGGACAGTTGCCATTTTTGAACAAGTGCCAAGCGGCGCTAAAGGAGACAAACCAATGGGTCGAAAATTGAATTTTATAGCATTTTCAAAAGCAATTTGATCAAATATTGATAAAGTTAATGGATTGGATGTGGCTGGTTTTACAAAACGATTGGATAGATAGTTTCTAAAAATATGCCTTAATTCAACTTTTTCAGCACATCGATTGTAAAACTCCAGCATTAAAGATTGTCTGTCAGTAGGCGATAATTTTTGAACCAGCTGTTCCAGTAAATCAGGGATGCCTAATTCCCTTTGAATGCGAGTCAGTTTATCGGAATCCATTTTAAAATTTTAGAATCAAAAAGCAAAATTTGCCAAAATTAGTTTCTGAAAGCAGTTGATTTTTTTTTGATTATTTCATCCATCAAAATTACTTATCCCAACCCATCGTTCTTTTGACAGCTTTTTGCCATCCGGAATACAGCTGATCCCTATTTTCATCACTCATTGTGGGTGAAAAAGTAGTTTCTAGTTGCCAACTTTGGCTAATTTCTTCCAATTTCCAAAACCCTACAGCTAAACCTGCCAAATATGCCGCTCCCAAAGCAGTTGTTTCTATGATATTCGGTCTTTCGACATTAGCACCCAAAATATCTGACTGAAATTGCATCAACAAGTTATTAGCACATGCTCCACCGTCAACTCTCAAGGAACTCAATGATACACCTGAATCTTTTTCCATTGCAGATAGAACGTCTTTGGTTTGATAAGCCAATGATTCCAAGGTTGCCCGAATAAAATGCTCCTTGGTAGTCCCTCTTGTCAATCCGAATATTGCTCCACGAGCATACATATCCCAATAAGGAGCTCCAAGACCAGCAAATGCGGGTACTACGTATACGCCATCTGTTCCATCCACTTTTGAAGCAAATACCTCTGAATCAGGAGCAGAATCTATTATTTTCAAGCCATCACGCAGCCATTGAATGGCTGCACCTGCAATAAATACACTACCTTCAAGTGCGTAATATACTTCATTATTCAAACCCCATGCAATGGTAGTAAGTAAACCTGACTCTGATGCTATTGCATCTTTTCCAGTATTCATTAACATAAAGCACCCAGTTCCATAAGTGTTTTTCGCCATTCCTTTTTTGTGGCATGCCTGTCCAAATAAGGCCGCTTGTTGGTCACCAGCAATTCCGGCAATAGGAATTGCTGCACCAAAAAGATGGGCTTCACTATTTCCATAAATTTCACTTGAAGCTTTAACTATAGGTAGTATTTGTTCAGGAACATTAAGCGTTTCCAGCATGTGACCATCCCATTCAAGGCTTCTGATATTAAATAGTAAAGTCCTGGATGCATTAGAATAATCTGTAATGTGCACTTGACCTCCGGTTAATTTCCAAACCAACCAGGAATCTATTGTACCAAAAAGCAATGCTCCATTTTTTGCTTTATCTCTAGCGCCTGGAACATTGTCCAACAACCACTTTACCTTTGTTCCAGAAAAATAGGCATCGATAACCAAACCTGTATTTTGTCTAACGTAGGCCTCTTCGCCATTAGCTTTCAACTCATCACAGATCGATGCGGTACGTCTATCCTGCCATACAATAGCATTGTGGATAGGTTTACCTGTATTTTTATCCCAAATTAAAGTCGTTTCCCGTTGATTTGTAATCCCAATTGAGGCAATCTCATCAGGAGAAATATTATTCTTTGTTAAAACATCTCTCGCTACTTTTATTTGAGTTTCCCAAATTTCATTGGCATCGTGCTCTACCCACCCTGGTTTGGGGTAAATCTGTGTGAACTCTTGTTGTTCTACTGCTACGATGTTACTTTTTTTGTCAAAAATGATGGCTCTGGAACTTGTCGTTCCCTGGTCAAGTGCAAGGATGTATTTTTTCATATTTTTTTTTTAATAATTGTGTCAAAATGTCTGCTTAGGTTCTTTTATTTAAAAATTAAAGGAAATACCAATAAACTATAAGTAGTCAAGAATGTTCATAATTTTTTGGCAACAATTGTCCCCAAAACCAAGTATCATAAACTACTTTTGCGGTCGCCAAAAATAGAGAAAAAAATCTTTCTAAAAACTTGGGTAATTACAACTCATTTTCCATAAAAAGAGACAAAACACAAATGGAGATCATAAAAATCCCTTTTGAAAAAATTCCTCAGTTTTCCAAAAAAGACATCGCTTACTATAATGAGGATCCGGCACTAAAACCATTTTTTAAGTATCCGGCAAATATCCAATCCTTTCAAGATGTAATTAATGATAAAAAACAAGATAATTCCCCAAGGAAATTGCTGGTTGAAGTTTTGAAGGAGCAATATATATCTATTAATATTTCTAAAAAGGTACAAGACAATATTGACCTGCTATCAGAGACAAATACATTCACGCTTATTACTGCTCATCAACCCAGTCTATTTACAGGTCCTTTGTACTATATCTTTAAAATTATTTCTACCATTAACTTGGCGAAAACCCTGTCGGAAAGTTATCCATCTTATCAGTTTGTTCCTGTTTTTATTACTGGGGGCGAAGACCACGATTTTGAAGAAGTGAATCATTTTCAAATATTTAATAAAACCCTGACCTGGGAAAGCGACGAAAAGGGAGCCGTAGGAATGATGAAGACTCATACAATACAACCAGTACTCGATAATTTAAGGGAAATAATTGGAACGTCTGAGAATGCCAAAAACATCCTGTCAATTATTGAGCAAACTCACACAAAACATGATATTTATTCCAATTCGATTATTGAATTAACTCAGGAACTTTTTAAAGATGAGGGCCTGGTCATTTTGAACATGAACCATCCAAGGCTCAAAAAGCATTTTATCCCCTATATTAAAACAGAAATAATTTACCAGTCCTCTTTTCCTGTCGTCAATCAAACGATCAGTGAATTAGAACAAGTGGGTATCAGCGCACAGGCTGCTCCACGAGAAATCAACTTTTTTTATTTAAGGGACCAGCTTAGGGAAAGAATTATTTTTGAAGACGAGGTTTTTAAGGTGCTAAATTCAGATTTTACTTTTTCAAAAGCCGAAATGGAGAACGAAATTGAAAACCACCCAGAGAGATTCAGTCCAAATGTAATTATGCGTCCTATTTACCAGGAATCCATTTTACCAAATCTAGCCTATATTGGTGGTGGGGGAGAAATTGCATATTGGTTGGAAAGAAAGGCTCAATTTGAACATTTTGGAATTAACTTTCCAATGTTGATAAGAAGAAATTCAGCTATGTGGATAGACAAAGGAGCACTAAAAAAGTTAAACAAATTCAAAATAAGTCTTCCTGAATTGGCAGGTGATATTGAATCCCTCATCAAAGATTATGTGAAGGTAAACAGTGAAGGGGAACTCAGTTTAAGTGTTGAAAAAGAAAATCTAAAGTTGCTTTTTGAAGGAATTGCAGAAAAGACAAAAAAAATAGATGCTACTTTAGTCAAAACTGTATTAGCTGAACATGCCAAACAAAATAAAAGCCTGGAACAATTGGAAAGGCGATTAATGAAAGTCGAAAAACAACGATTTGATGTATCCATTAACCAAATTCGAAATTTAAAAGAGAAATTGTTTCCTAAAAACGGTCTAACCGAAAGAAAAGAAAACTTTATCCAATACTATATTAAATATGGAGACACCTTCTTTGAGGTTTTAAAAAGTAATTTGCATCCATTGGAAAAAGGGTTTGTTGTAATTCTGGATAATGACTAAATTAACTAGTAGAAAACCATCCTCCTTTGGTAAATCATCTCATCTATGCCCGAACAAACAAATAAAGTTATCATAGCAAACATGAGTGGATTTTATGGTGACAGGTTTAGTGCTGCAAAAGAGATGGTGGAAGGAGGATCAATCAATTTTCTTACAGGTGATTATTTGGCAGAATTGACAATGGCTATATTACACAAGGCCAAAGTTAAAAATCCTGAAATGGGGTATGCTGTTACTTTTTTAAAGCAAATGGAGTCCATTATGGGCATTTGCCTGGACAAAAAAATAAAAGTTGTCGTAAATGCCGGCGGCTTAAATCCCAGTGGTCTAGCCAAAGCATTAAGAGAAATAGCTTTAACACTAAAATTACGTCCCAAAATTGCCTTCATAGAAGGTGATGACTTAATGACCAAATTGAATAATTTAAAGGAAGCCGGTGTTAAATTAAAACACCTTGATAATGGGAATTCTCTTTTTGATTCAGGGATGCCTCCACTCTCCGCCAATGCCTATTTAGGGTGTTGGGGAATAGTAGAAGCATTAAATCATGAAGCCGATATTGTTTTGACTGGCAGAGTTGCAGATACTTCACTTGTTATTGGTCCAGCTGCTTTTTTTTATGGCTGGGAGAAAAACAATTGGGATGCTCTGGCAGGTGCTGCTGCTGCTGGCCATGTAATCGAATGTGGTGGACAAGCCAGCGGTGGGAATTATTCATTTTTTGAAGAAGTAAAATCCTACAAAAATTTAGGTTTTCCTATTGCCGAAATTTTTGAGGACGGTAGTTCAATTATCACAAAACATCCAAATACAGGTGGTCTAATAAATATAGGGACGGTAACGGCCCAACTTATGTATGAAATAAACGATCCTGAATATATTACTCCAGATGTTGTTTCTCACTTCGACACCATTCAATTAAAAGCAATTGGAAAAGATAAGGTATCAATGTCAAAGGTAAAGGGGAGTCCAGCTACTCCCTCTTCAAAAGTAACTATCAATTGTAAGGGTGGATATCAAAACTCGATGACCTTTTACATAGCTGGTTTGGAAAATAAAAAGAAAGCAGAATTACTGGAAAAAAGTATTTTCGAAAAGGTAGGAGGGGAAAATGTCTTTGACCAAATTGAATTCAATTATTATCCTACAGCAAAGGAAAACCCTAACTCCAATGAAGAGGCGTTTTCTCAACTTCGAGTTTCGGTGATTGATCAAAATCCTCAAAAAGCGGGGAAGTATTTTACTTCAAAAATAGTTGAACTGGCATTGGTCATGGTTCCTGGCGTATGTTGGATGCATCCTCCTTTGGCAGCCAAAAACAGAATTGTTCACTTTCCATCGTTAATTGAAAAAAAGTATTTACAGCAAAAAGTAAATATTGAAGGAATGGAAATTCTTGTCAATGAGTATTATAATCAGGAAACTATTCTAGCAGATGCAATACCAAAAAATGATTACAATTATCAATTTGCAGAGGAACCTCAAAAGGAAATTTTCCTTGGCAACCTTTATGCGGCCCGCTCAGGTGATAAAGGTGGAAATGCAAATTTGGGTGTATGGGCAAGAAATCAGAAATCCTATGCCTTCCTAAGGGCTTTCCTAACTGTTGAAAAGTTAAAAGAATTATTACCAGATACATCTCAATTTGAAATAAAAAGATATGATTTTCCAAATCTGTTTGGGGTAAACTTTTACCTTATTGGTTTTTTAGGAGAAGGGGTTGCTGCGAATTCCAAATATGATGGTCAGGCAAAAACATTAGGGGAGTATTTAAGGGCTAAAAAAATAATGGTGCCTGAAAGTTTAATTATCGGATGAGAAGTAACTCTAGTATAAGATTAAATTGCACGGTTAATATTGATTTGAGGATCTTTTTCAGAATTTCCTGAATTGAGTCCAATCAGTTTTTTATCTAAACCTAATTTTACAATTAAGGTGCTTCCAAGATGAATACTAACTCCCAAAACACCCCAAAAAAGGTTTCTGGCTCTTCGCAACAACGCAAATGTCAAAGCCACAGGAGCAGCATAACCAAGCATAGTTAGTGCTCCTGCAATCCCAATTTCATTGACCCCTATTCCCTGGGGCATTACAAAAAAGATTGAGGCACTCAACATCAACATTGTGGTTACTAACAATAATTCATGAATTTCCGGCGTAAAACCCAGTACTCTGAAAATAACATAGATCTCAACCATGTACAGTAATCGGCTCATCATTTTATAAAACAAACTTAAAATGTATCTGGAAGTTGGAAGCGGATCTTCCTTTATCTCTTTTATAAAATTTAATTTTTTCAACAGGAAACCTGAGAGCTTTGTGGGTGCTTTCGATAAAGTAGCCCAAATAATTAAGCATGCCACTATAAATAAACTACCGGAAGCAATCAAAAACGGTGTTTTATATACTTCCTTAAATGGAACAAAAAGAATGGTCAAAAACACCAAAACAACCGTAAACAAGGCTCCTGAAGTGGCATGAACCATCCGATCACGAATCATAACTTGAGTAGCTGTATGAACATCTACCCACTGAGTCAAATGCTTGATTTTATATGGTTCACCACCGAGACCTGCCAAGGGAATCAATATATTATATCCATTTCCCGTCACCTGATTGTACAACATATCCGGGAAAGAAACTTTTTTTCCTATTAGATTATAAGCCGATAATGTATCAAAGGTCATCCATAAGATGGCAGTTGCAAAAACAAGGAATGCAGCGCTTCCTACCTCATAAATTGTTTGCTTTACTGAAGATAAATCAGCGAAATAAAAAAGGAACCCTATTATGCCAAAGCCAATAATGTAAAACAGGATAGGGCTTATTTTCTTCCAATTTAGAGGGGCACCTTTATTTTTTCCTCCTCCATTAGTAGTTGAAGAAATTGCCATCAAAAAAGTTCCAATCAAGGCTAGCCAAAACACAATTTGATATTGAAAAACGATACAAAACAGTAATCCCATAAAAGCAAAAACATCTTGCTTGTTAATTTTTCTCCAAAAGGTGAAAAATCCATCTTTTGAACCCAAACTAGCTTCCACTTTTTCTGGAGGTTTATTCCAAGATTTAACTGAAGAAGACAGAATAGTGAAAACAGCTAGTGCAACAAAGATTAAAAGCCCATAATAATAGATATCTGAATTATTGTTTTGGTAGGCACTGAAGCCCAAGGCACCAAAAAACAGACCAAACCTAAGATTACCTGTAAGCCGATTATACCAGGCACCAAATTTGGATTTTTGATAAGTAAAGCGAGCTATTTCGCCGTCACAGCCATCTAAAATGGAAGCAATTTGAAAAATAAATGCTCCCAAAACTATCAAGCCATAATTTCCAGAACCGGCAAAGAATGCGCCTAAAAGTGATAGTAATAAAACAAAAGTGGTTACCCAATTTGGTTTTACTCCATATTGCGCTAAAAAAAGACTTATAGGTGTGGAGATTTTCCGATTAAGGTTTTTTGCGATCCAGCCATCATTTGGGGTTTCAATATATTTCATCAACCTCCTTTCAGCTTCTTTTTTCATCCCTGGATAATCAACATCCTGCCACATGGCATTTTCCAGGGCAGGTGATCGAACACCCTCACCGTCAATAAATTGCTGAATGATATTACTAACCGAATGCGCTCCTTCAGAAGCTTTTTTTGCAATATCCTGCCCATAACCTCCAGGGAAATAAAATAGCCCTGTATCTACTAAATCGTATTCCTCTAATTCTTTTCCAATTCGATTAATGAAGCCATCCTTAGATACCACTTTTGTAGCATCGTCCATATCAAAAACCTCCTCCAAATTAGGATCACATGCTAAAGCAGGTAAGTTTGGTTCTTCCAGGGCTTTATGAATAAATTGATTTATGGTTTCTGGTGCGAAAATATGATCACACATTGTGAGTAAAAAAGCCTCATTTACCTGAGCAGCTCCTGCAGCAAAGGAAACCCCATTTCCCAATTCATAGTTTTCACATTCTACAAAGTTGACATCCAAATCTTTCAAACGGGGTATATTACCAACTACTTCTCTTATTTGTTCTCTGTAAGCACCTAAAACAATATAAAAATGCTCTATTCCAGCTTCCTTTAGTGTTAAGATAGAGCGCTCCATTAACCTTAATCCACCTACTTTTAACAACACCTTTGGCATTTTCATGCCTTTTTCTCTAAATCGCTGGCTTTTGCCCGCTGCCAGGATGACGGCATGCTTAATTGGTTTATCTTGAATTTGGGATTGCTCGAAAGTCTCAATCTGGGTTTCCTCTTCAATTTTGATCATCTCTTTATGTCTTTTTGTTCAAATAGTGTTTGGAAATCTAGCTGAAAAAATATTATTTCGAAATTCATCAAAAAAAGGGCGCAAACTTACAATATATTTTGCCATTTCAAATTGTCCTCGAAAGAAACAATTCTTTTTTACTGGAGTTTATTTCTTTGTACAGAATTTAATTTTTCCTTTTAATTTCCATAAATGAAAAAAGAAATCCATATTCCTTTACCAGCTTCTTTTTTAAATAAGATGGAAGCCTCGATAGGTGAAGACCTAACTACTTTTATACAGGAAATGGAATCATCTCCCCCAATTAGTATTCGATTAAATTCAAAAAAATTAAAAAAATGGGAAGAAAATCTTGATAAAGTAAAATGGAATCTCGATAAAGGAATATATCTAAAAGTGCGACCCTCATTTACATTGGATCCTTTATTTCATGCCGGTGCATATTATGTTCAAGAAGCTTCATCAATGTATTTGGAATATGTTCTTTCACAGCTATTTCCAACCATGGAAGACTTGAAAATTCTTGATTTATGTGCCGCTCCTGGTGGAAAATCCACATTGTTGGCAGATGCAGTTTCAGATGAGAGTTTTTTACTTTCTAATGAAGTCATTCATAGTAGGTATAAAGTTTTAAAAGAAAATATCACTAAATGGGGATATATCAATACTCACTTAAGTAATCATGACTCTTCGGATCTCAAAAAACTCTGTGGTTTTTTTGATATAGTATTGGTTGATGCTCCTTGTTCCGGAGAAGGATTATTTAGAAAAGATTTAAGGGCAAGACAAGAATGGTCGGCAAAGCATGTTGAATTTTGTTCAAGTCGACAAAAGAGAATTATAAACAATGCTCAAGAGTTAATTAAACCCGGGGGATATATGATTTATTCTACCTGTACCTATAACAACATAGAAAACGACTTAAATGTCAAATGGTTGGTTGACAGTTTCAATTATGAAATAAAAACGATACACACACCTAAGGATTGGAACATTACTTCAACTGAATTTGGCAAACAATTTTATCCCCACAAAGTCAGAGGAGAAGGATTTTATATAGCATGTTTAAAAAAAGTTGGTAAATTCCAAGAAAAAAGGAGGATTAAGAATAACTCTTTTAGAGCTTTAAAAAAGTTAGCAAACAAAGATGCAGAGAAGTTGAAACCCTGGCTTGCAACTCCTGAGAAATACGCTTTGTTCCATACTCCTAAAATGAAAATCAGAGCAATCCTAAAGTCACACATTTCCGATTGTCAATTTCTCGATTCAATATTGTTTAAAAAGGAATTCGGCCTCGAAATAGGTAGTTTTAAAGGAGACCATTTTATTCCTTCACATGCATTAGCTTTGAGCACAATTGTCAATCCCAATTACCCACATTTGGATTTGAGCTTAAAGGAAGCTTTAAAATTTCTTAAGAAGGAAGCCTTTTCATGCAAAAATGACCTTCAAGGTTTTATTTTGGTAAGGTATAAAGGGCAAAACTTGGGTTGGATAAAGGTTTTTAGTAATCGATTCAATAATTATTTGCCAAAAGAATATAGAATTAGAATGGAGCTTCCGAAATGAATTGTTGAACTCTTTTAAAATAAAATGGCTGCCAATTTGGACAGCCATTTTAACTTAGAGAGCACAATACTTTAAGAATTTTTCGAGAGCGCCATAGAAAAGAGAGCGTTGAATTGTATGAAGCAAGTATTCAATACATCAATGATTATTAGGCTAATTTTGCCATATCTCTAACCAATATTTTTCCTCGATTAAAATAAATCAGATCCGATTTTCTCAATTCATTCAATACTAATGTTACAGTCTGGCGAGAAGTGCAGGTAATATTTGCAATATCCTGATGAGTAAGAGAATGCTTTAGCAACATTTCATAACCAATTCTTCTACCACGGGTATTTACAGAATCTTTTATAAAATCAATAATTCTGGTTCTTGCATCCTTAAAGATCAGTGATTCCAATTTATTTTCAGCCCTCATAAGCCTGGAACCAAATAACTGCATTACTCTATCACATAATTGATAATTGGTCCGCATCAGTTTTTTAAAATCTTCAACTCTAAGCGCATAGATATGGACTTCCTCTTTTAAAGCCTGGGCAAAATCCTGTCTTTTCTTTTCTCCAATCAAACCCAATTCTCCAAACATTGCAGTGGGATGTATCAAGGATTTAATTACTTCTTTCCCATCGTCTGAATGGGTTCCAATTTTGATTGTCCCTTTGGCAAGAAAAAATATGGTATCTGAAGGTTCATCTGGAAGGTATATATAACTGTATTTCGGTTTTATTTTCTTTTCCACCATATTGTGCAGGCGGTTCAATTCCTCATCATTAAGAAGTTCAAATAGTGGAAATTGGCTGAGAAAGGAATTTGCATGTATTGAATTCATAATCAATATTTTTGGATACGTTAACAATTTCAATTTGAAAGTGTTGTTCTCAGGTATGTTTAAGAAGTCGCTTTGAAAGGTTTTATTTGGCGTCCTCAATTATATTGACACCAAATTTTTAGTCCCCCCCTACTCCAGCAGAATATTTTTTTTCTTTTTCTTAAAAGGTGAGAATTTTCGAAAGAATCAAAAATTTTAAGTTCCAAAAAAAATGCCCTTAAGCATCATCATATAAAACTTAAGGGCATTTTTTCTGGATAATAATTGTATTAATTCCCAATATCAAATGTAGTGATTACCGAATTATAGCCTGAAAAATTACCGTAGCCTCCTCTAATGTTGTTATGGATTGAGCCAGGTCCAGAATTTGGGTCTGAACCAAATTGCAAATTTTGAGCGATACCTTTTAAGTATTTATAATAATCTTCTGTAACGGTTCTAAACTCAACTTTAAATGGTTCTAAAACATGGGAATTTGCGTCGTAGGTAATATAACCTTCAAATGGAATGGTAAATTTCTGCCCGTTCAAAAGATTGTCCGCTATTAAAAAACTTCTTTGATCAGAAAATTTAATAATGGAATTATTTGAATATTTAGGATTAACCTGAAAGTTGCCTGGCAATACTAAATCTGTATAAATCGGTTCAATTTGTCCATCAGGAGTTAAATTAAATTCTGTTTTTTCCTGTATAAAAATAATATGATAATAATTATCTTCTTGAACAGGATCATCAAATTCAATATTCACTTCAAAATCCACCTGATTAATTCCACCTCCCACATCGTCTATTGTATTTTGAAAAGAAATTGAATCTAGAGGAATATTTATTGGAATCATACTGGTAGCCCTAACTTCTTCAAAATTCGGTACTTGCACAACGATAGTATAAGGAATTCCGGTTTGAGGTGTAAAATCAACAGTGGTATAACGAGGAGCAATAATAGTTACATCTTGATAATCTGCTTCAAAAGTTTCACCTTCCAACATTTCAATTAAATTGGAATCCTGGTACACCTTCACAACAGCCGTAGAAATGAAATTCCTAAGTGGTTCACTTCCTGTTACTTCATTCATTCTTTGCACTGTTACCTTTAATACATGATTATTTGTAAAATTACTTTGAACTAAAAGTTTTGCTTCATAATTGGGGAGATCAAGATCAAGAGGTTCTTCACAGTTGGTAAATATGCAAAGGGAAAATAATAAACAAAGGAAAAGTGTGTTGGTGGCTTTCATACTAAAAAATTCGTCAGTGTGCCAACAAATGTCGCAATAAAATTTGGCAATTGAAAGGACAATGCAGAATAGTTTTAATTATTCCACATTTATATGTCAAAAAACACAATATGAAAGAAGATTGTTAAATGCCTAAAAAAATAAAAGGTCAGAGAAATTTAAGATGGAATCGTAAGGAGGGGAATATAGGGAGTAAGCTTACTTGTTTAGCGTCAATTCCAAAACCTTCTGTAGGCGTATAACGCTCATTAAAGTCAGCATAAATAGGGTTTAATCGCACATAGGCATTATAGACTCCAAGTTTTATGGTATAATGGATCTTTCTAAATTGAAATAGAAAGTTTACCGCAAGGTCAAGACGATGGTAATCTCTAAATGAACGATTGTTTTTTGATTCACCAATTTCAAAACTCAAAATAGATTCATGGGGTGACTCGGGTGAACTGGGAGCAATAAACCAGGCGATTGCTTCTGGAGCCGTGAACAAGCTGCCCGAGGCATAAACCCAGTTCGCAGCAAATTCTATGTTAGATGAAAATTTGTATAAGAAAGTTAGATTTAAATTATGGCGCCTATCCAATCGAAAAGGAAATTTTTTTCCATTGTTAATTGTACCATCAAACTGCCTTGTAGATTTCGCTAAGGTGTAACTTAACCACCCTGAAAACCTGGGAGTTTGTTTTTTAAGCATTAACTCAGTTCCATAGGTCCATCCTTGTCCCAATTCAACTCTATTTTGCCAATCATCTGAATTGAATAATAATAAACTACTTTCTTTAAAAGAGATCAAATTATCCAGCTTTTTGTAGTAATGGGAAAAATTGAACTCCACGCCATTCTTAAACTTTTGTTGGAAACCGATCATAAATTGCCAGGATTCCTGAGGTCTGATCAAGGAGGTAGAATTAACCCAGAGGTCTTTTGGCAATCCACTAATATTATTTGAGGGGCTAAGGAGGTGTAAATGCTGTACAGTTTTCCCCAGAGCTAATTGAAATTGGGCTTTGTCGCTTGGATAGTAATTCAGGCTTAACCTGGGTTGGGGCAAAAGGTATGTTTTATCTGTCCAACCCATCGCAGATATTCTTAGTCCTATGTTGGCATTCCATTGATCAGAAATTTTCCATTGATCTTGAATAAAGGCATCAAATTCATAGGACTTTAGAATATATGGGACAGAATCTCCTAGAAGAAATTCAGTGGTTTTTAATTCAAAAACTGTTTTCTCTTCCAGGGAGGTACTTAATTTGAAGCGATGATAAGTAGCATTCAATCCAAACTCCAACAGATGATTTTCATTTAATGCATAATCAAATTCAATAGAGCCTGCCAAATCTCTATTTCTGGATTCATTTTCAAAATCTCCTGTTCTAGCATTCAAAAAGATAGAATCCTGACTGGTTCTAATGGCTACGAGGTTGGAGGCCTCATAAAAATATCGGCTATAAGTAAGGGTAATATTTGCAAACAATTTGGGATTAAACACATGATTCCACCTGAAAGAGCCTATTTCATTCCCCCAGGAAATGGTTTCAAAGTCATCGATATCAAATAAAAAATCTGGACTAGCTGTTCTTTGAAAGGTGTTTTCATCAGTAAAATTATCGCTGCCCCTATAATAGCTGATATAAAAATGATCACTCTCGGAGATTTTATGGTTTAGCTTCAGGTTCAAATCAAAGAAGGAATAACTAATAAACCCATCTATACCATTATCCTCTCGAATTCTCCTTGTCAGGGGAATGCTATATAAATGGAATAGCGATTGTCTTCCAGAAATAAAATAAGAGGTTTTATCTGTCTTTATTGGTCCCTCTAATTTTAATTTCATTGAGGTTAAGCCCATATCTAAATCAACGGAAGACTCTTTCATATTTCCCTCCTTTGTTCGGACATCCATTACCGAACTTATCCTTCCTCCATATTTTGCAGGAAATGGACCTCTAATCAATTCAGCACTTCGAATTGCACTTGAATTGTAAATTGAATAAATGCCAATTGCATGATGAGGATTGTAAACTGGAACTCCATCCAATAAAAAAAGATTCTGGTCTACATTTCCCCCTCGGACTGAGATTCCACCAACTCCATCGGCACCAGTTTGAATTCCGGGTAACAGGTGAGTTAACCGAACCACATCTGACTCTCCTCCCAAACTAGGAAGCTTATTTACATTATCCATCATTAGGTAATCAGAATTCAAGCTTGGGCTTTCAACAAAAACTGAATCATTTTTGGCAGTAATCACGATTTCTTTAAGAAAAGTGTGATTCAATGAGATATTTAGCTTTTGATTTTGAGAATGTAAAATGGTAGTTGTGAATGTCTGATATCCAAGATAAGAACAAACCAATTCCACTTCCCCCTCAGGGAGCGTAAGGCTGAAAAAGCCATATTCGTTTGATAAGGCCCCAATTTGGGTTTTGGAATCATATATACCAGCATTGACTATTTTTTCGCCAGTTTCTTTATTTTCTATAAAACCACTTAAGGTATATTTTCTTTTTATGACGGGTTCAGGTTGTTTTACAATAACAATTTGATTTCCAACTATCTGATAAGTGAGCTTGGTTTCTTTTAAAATTGATTCTAAGATATTTTTTACAGTCGCTTCTTTGACATCAAGGCTCACCTTAATGTTTTTTGGCAATAAATTATTTGAAATAATAATACTAACCTTAGAGCTGGAAATCAGTTCATAAAGAGCGTTTTCAACAGTTTGATCTTCAACCTTATAATCTAATTTTGTTTCGAGTGGAGATTGTGTAAAAAGAACAGCACTTTTTAGAAAGAGAATGAAAAATATGGGATAAATTAGTTTCATATACTAATTGGTCAGTCAGATTTTCCAAAGGTAGTCTTAAAGTTCAATGTTCACAAAAAAATAAAGCCCATAACTTTGAGAGCTAAGGGCTTTATTTTTATTTTTAAGTATAGTGTTTTTATTAATCCTGGCATCCTTTTCCAAGTACCTTATATTTCTTTTTAGATAATTGTTCAAACCTTAAGTTATTATCGGATGCCAACATCAATGCATCAAAAACCTCTTTAACCTCTTTCAATTCAAAATCAACGGTGTACTTACAATCTAGTGCTTTAGTGTTTTCGACTTTAAATTCAACTTTCAGGTTTTGATTGACTTTCTCAAAAATTTCTTTCAAGGAATTGCCGAAAAACGAAAGTTTGTTGGTTCTCCAGGCAAAGGAATTGAACCGTTCATCGTTTTCAATTTCAATAACTCCACTCTCTTTCTTTAAAATCCCTTTATCAGCTTTTTCCAAGTACTTTTTTTCACCTTTATTTGAAGTATAAACGACTTTTCCATGTTCGACATGAACAATCTCATGTTCTTCCTCTTCAAGACAACGAATATTAAAAGAAGTTCCTAAAACTGTAATTTTGCCAAAATCTGTTTCCACAATAAATGGTTTTTCCGGGTCTTTTGCTACCTTAAAGAATCCTTCCCCCTTGATTTTGACTGTTCTAATATCTTCATCAAATGGGGATGGGAAGGTCAATTCACTATTTTGGTTTAACCAAACCGTTGTACCATCTTTTAAAAGCACTTCTTTGGCAATATTTCCTGAGGATACAATTTGTTGTTTTGAATTAGTTATAAGATTTTGAACAATAAAGCTTACAGCTAACAAAACAACCAAGCTAGCTGCGATTCGCAACCATATTCTTGTTGGATTAATTTTAACAATATTCGTTTGGTCTGCTGCAATCCTCTTTTTCAATTTATTTAAACCAATTTCAACATTCGGCTCATAACCCTCGTGGTACTTGCCAGTGGCAGTCCAAAGTTTTTCCAAAGTTTCAGGTTCGCCTTTTGAGTAATGCGACCAAATTTTCCAGCCTGACTGATTTTTAGAAGTCATTTTTCTAAGATTCTGCTTTTTCAATCGTTCACAAATTTTCCGGTTCTGTATTCCTATCATTGTTGGGGACACAACATTTTTTCTTCCCCCCTACTCGATTTTCCTTTTTTTATAAAAACATTATTAAACTTAGTATAAAAAGCATTCCTTCCGACAAATAAGGTTCCAATTTTGATCTTAACTGTTTCAATGCCTTGGAAATTTGATTTTCAACTGTTTTGATAGAAATTCCAAGTTGGTCTGCGATTTCCTGATAGCTCATTTCTTCAAATCTGCTTAAGGAAAAAACCAGTCTGCACCTATCAGGCAATTCATTGATGGATTTATCAATCAATTTTTTCAATTCACCTGCTTCAACCTTTTCACTAGCTTCAGAAAATTTGCTTTCTACCGTATCCAATTCATCAACGTCGTCCCATTTAATTTTTTGATCTCGGATAAAATTTAAAGCTTTATTTCTTCCAGCCCGCCTCAGGTATGCTTTAAAGGAGATGTTTACATTTATATTATCCCTTTTTTTCCATAGTTCAAAAAAAACATCTTGTGCCAAATCTTCTGCAATATTTTCTTTAGGTATTATCCTAAAAATAGACTTACACAAATACGCATAATATTTTCGAAAGAGCAAATCAATCGCCTTTTCGCTATCTTTTTCAAACAAGTCGAGTAATTCTTTTTCGTGTTGTTCTGGATTGGGCACTAAAGTTATGGTTGTGGTTAGGAATTTTGGAATACTTTGGCTATGCTAATTTTGTCAGGATATTGACGTAGGTGTAAATCCATTGAACTTGCCTACTCATCTGAGGGGCTAAGTTAGAAAATTATGAAATAAAAAATGCCAGACTTGAGGGAAGTCTGGCATAGATGCGATACTTGATTTATGTATGAAAATTGAACCTATTCGATTAAGGTGAGCGATTGTTCAATACTTATTTATTCATACGCCGTTTTTGAAAACTGTAAACTATTTTTTTTATCTGTTCCTGAATTTTAGAAAAAGTAACTTCGGCTTTCAGATTGTATGCCTTTTTCAACGTTAAAGACAGCAAACTAACCAAAAGTGTTGACTAAAAATTGTCATCATTTTCTTAAAATGCTGTTAATGTTTTTAGAACTGTCATTTTGAATGCATGTAGAGGTAGTTATTCTAATTATTTTCCGTAATTGAATAGGATCCCTAACATTACTTTTTTGCAATTTTAGATTAATGAGTTTGTCTTATCTTTACAGCCTTCAGAATTAAATAAAAATAATCAAAATGAAAAAAAACCTATTAACTATTCTTAGTCTACTATTCGTTTTCAATATATGCTTAGCTCAATATAATTTTGAAATCGTATACAATTGCGAATGTACTTCAGTAAAAAACCAACAAAGAACGGGTACATGTTGGAGCTTTAGTACAGTTTCCTATCTGGAGTCAGAATTGATTAGAATGGGAAAACCAACTTATGATTTGTCTGAAATGCATGTAGTTAGAAATATATATGCAGACAAAGCCCGAAACTATGTACTTCGTCAAGGCAAAGCTAATTTCAGTCAAGGAAGCCTGGGTCATGATGTTATTAGAGCATACAAAATGAATGGAATTGTTCCAGAATCTGTATACAGTGGTTTACTTGAGGGGGAGACAGTTCACGATCATTCTGAAATGGAAGCAGCACTCAAGGGAATGCTTGATGGAATTATCAAAGGAAAAAGACCAAGTTCTAAATGGCAAAGTGCATTTGATGCTCTAATAGACGTATATATGGGAGATTGTCCGGAAACTTTTGTATACGAAGGGAAAAAATACACTCCCCAAAGTTTTTCAGATGAACTAGGCATCAATCCAGATGACTATATCAGCTTTACTTCATATACCCACCACCCCTTTTATGAAGAATGTATTTTGGAAATTCCTGACAATTATTCCAATGGTTCTTATTTCAATGTTCCTTTTGAAGATTTCCAGAAAATAGTCGATCATGCTATGGAACATAATTTTACCATAGCTTGGGATGGGGACGTTAGTGAAAAGGGGTTTTCAGCAAAGAATGGGCTAGCTATTTTACCAAAAGATAAAGGAAGGAAGGATATGTTTGAGGCACCTGCAGATGAGGTTAAAGTAACACAGGAATTGCGACAACAAACTTTCATGAATTATTCAACTACAGATGATCACCTGATGCACATCACAGGTATGGCTAAAGACCAATATGGAACTAAATATTATATCGTCAAAAATTCTTGGGGAGAAGTCTCCGACTACAAAGGATATTTATATATGTCTGCTCCATATTTTGATCTGAAAACTGTTGGATTTTTAGTACATAAGGATGCTGTACCAAAGGACATTTTAGCTAAACTATCACTTTAGAGCAATTAAGTTGTGAAAGATTTTTGAAATCTTTCACAACTGTTTTTACCAAATATTTACCTCGCTGTTAAGTACTACCCCAAACTTTTGCATAACGGACTTTTTGATTTCTTCTGATAAGGCTTTAATTTGAGTCCCTGAAGCATTTCCAAAATTTACTAAAACCAAGGCTTGTCTTTCATGACAGCCAGCATCTCCAAATCGTTTTCCTTTCCATCCAGCCCGTTCTATTAACCAACCTGCTGGGACTTTAATTTTTCCGTTCTCCAATGGGTAGGCAACTATTCCTGGAAATTCTTTTTGTAATTGGTTATAATGTTTTAGTTCTAATTCAGGGTTTTTAAAAAAACTACCAGCATTACCGATAGCTGCAGGATCTGGCAGTTTACTTCGCCGGATATGGATAACTGCCTTACTCACATCATGAATTGAAGGATTGCGAATCTCCCATTTTTCTAAAATTTGTTGAATAGCTCCATAAGCAATATTTAGAACATGTTTCTTTGAGAGTTTGAAATTGACTTGGGTAATAAAAACTTTTCCCTTTAATTCATTTTTAAAAATACTATCTCTATAACCGAAATGGCAATCCACACTATTAAATTCAAGTACTTCTACTGTTTCCAAATGAACAGCTTTCAAGCTATCAAAAACTTGTTCCAATTCTACCCCATAGGCACCAATATTTTGAATAGGTGCTGCACCAATTGTACCAGGTATTAGGGATAAATTCTCAATACCCCCCAGGTTGTTTTCTAATGCCCAAACTACAAATTGATGCCAAATAACACCTCCTCCAACTGACACCATTACCTCTTCTTCATTTTCGGAAATGACTTGAATTCCCTTTATAGCGTTTTTTAGTGTCAGTCCTTCCAGATCACCAGTTAGCAAAATATTGCTCCCTCCACCAAGGATATTGAATTTTGAATATTCTTGTTTTTTGCATATCTCTTTCACTTCACTAAGTGTCTGAATTTCAACGAATTGCTTGGCAATAACTTCTATGCCAAAAGTGTTGAAATATTTCAAGGTCTGATTTTGAATGATTGTCATATCTTCGGCGCAATTTCAAAAAGCTCAAAGGTAGATCTGAGAAAGGATTTTTGATAAAATTCATAAATAATATACCTATGCTAATTGCAATTGATATCGGTAATACCAATATTGTAATTGGGGTAAATACCATGAATAATTGGGAATATATCTGGCGGTTAGAAACCAAAGTTGATTATTTCTGGAAATATTCCTTTCAAATATCTGCGTTAATTGAACAAAATAATATTGATAAAAGTCGAGTTGATCAAATCATTATATGTTCAGTAGTCCCAAACCTAACCAAACATATAAAATCGATTTTTGAAAAAGTCTTCGATCGTTCAGTACTCATTTTAGATAATGAAATTTATCTCAGATTGCCCATTGAGATTAATAATCCAAAAGAAATTGGTGCTGATTTGATAGCCAATACAGTTGCTGCTTTTCATTTGTACCAATCTGACTGTATCATTATTGATTTTGGTACGGCTTTAACTTTTACTACACTTTCCAAAAAAGGGAAAATCCTAGGTGTTTCAATTACACCGGGATTAAAAACAGCTATAAAGTCTTTAGCAGGAAATGCTGCCCAATTGCCAGAAGTTCCCTTAGAATATCCAGACTCTGTTTTGGGAGGAAATACCGTTAAAGCCATACAAAGTGGCATTTTGGTGGGTTATGTCGGACTGGTTAGGCACAAAATTGAAAGTATCCGTAATGAGGTTGGACAACAATTTAAAGTAATTGCTACTGGCGGGCTTTCACAAATTCTCAAGCCTCTTGAAGATGATTTTGATGAAATTGCCCCAAATTTGACCCTGGAAGGTCTAAAATTTATCATAAACAACATAGAAATCAACTAGATGACAAACTGGTATGATCAGCAATAATTACCCAACTCCTGCCGATTTTTTTCCAAATTAGCATAAAATGTCCCTTCGGATTATCCTTTTCACGCTGTAGATGCCATTTGCCAACCAACATTATGGATTTCTTGCTTAATTTTTCAACATTTATTATATCAAATGTTAGCTTACCCATTGCAGCTCTATCTGGGTAACGTTTTTTATAGTTTTCAAGGGTATTTTTCCAACCATATGTAACTCCACTTCCTCCTATAAATTGCAACTTTTCAGATTTCCAATACCCCTCCATGAATGCATCGATATCTCCCTTGTTCCAATCATCTTGTTGCCGCAACAACACATACTGGACGGTCATTAAGTCTTCATCTTCAGATATATTGGGCCTGGGCTCTTCTTTAACTATGGTGGTAATCTGGGCTTTAGTTAAAAGAGGAAAAAGCAGGGCAAAGGCAAATAGAATTATTTTTGGATACATAAAATAAATGATTACTAAATCAATATGAACCTATATAAAAAGAATCAGGAAGGAAACCCTATACTCGTATAATTTTTTGCATCAAAACAGTTCCTCTAAATTTCATCACAATGAGATAAACACCTTTAGGAAAATTGGAAATATTCATATTTAATAATCCATTGATAGGTTTTTTCTTTAAAATGGTCAGCCCGTTTGCGGTCCACAATTCCATTTCAATTAAATTATCACTAAATATAGAAAACTTTCCAGTTGTTGGGTTGGGATATAAAAAATATTCAGGAGTTTCTTTTTGACGAATTGAACTAATAGAAGAATCAAATTCGTCTGCGCCAATATCTGGAATACCCGCACTATTCCTGGAATGACAATCGTAATCTAAATTGACATTTGTAAGCTCTAACCCAGCATCTACAATTCCCGTTATATTATCATTCAAATGATAATCGTAATTGGCAGCATCCACAAATATATCCATATTGGTATTTTGATAATTATTTTCAACCAATCCAGTTCCGCCATTCCTTGAGGCGATATCCTCATTAACCAAATTATTAGCAATATGCACGTTTGTGGTTTCTTCAAAACGATATTCAATTGAGTTGAAATAATTTTCAGTAATCACAGTATTGTTATAAACCTTTGTGTCTGGTGAACTTTCAAGCCCAATACCTACGTCTCTTGAAGTATGAACGAAATTATTTCTAATAATACCTCCAAAATGCTGTTTGCTCCCCAGCCCAAAACCAATACCACGATCACAATTGATAATTAAATTATTTTCTACCAATGTATTTTCAGAATCAGACCAGAAATGAATGGCATGTTCAGCTAAATTGTTTTCCGGGCTTCGAATGTGTTTAAATGTATTGTTCCTTACTTGCCAATTTTTTGCTCTATGGGCGTCGATACCTCCAGTATACCATTGGTAGGCAATTCCATCTGGAAATTCGAACAAACAACATTGTACAATTCCTCCATCAGAGAAGGTAGGAGAAGCGTTACCGGAAACCTTCAACATTTGTTCCCTTCCATTTACGATACGTACATTTTGGATCAAACAGCTATCTGCATTATGTTCGGCATGAATTTGTATAGGATGAACAGAAATCCATCCAATTGTAATATCTGCCGCAGTGAAATGACTCGCAGCTACATTAAAAATATATCCTACATTTCCACCCATACCTTGTCCACGTATGACCACAGCGTCTCGATTGCCTGATGCGGAACGTATCGTCAAATTTTTCATATTTTGACTGATGTACAATAAATTGTTGGTCAATTCATATATACCATCTTCAAGTAAAATAGTGTAATCTCCTCCATTTGCATTACAGTCTTGAAGAGCACTTTGCAACTCTGCTACAGTTGAAACGTTTAAAACTGTTTTACCCGAAATATCATCAGGAAGAGGTGGACAATCACATTGGGCATTCAAGAATATTGAAGAAGTGACTATAAAAAAACATGTAAAGATTTTAATCATATCAATAATATTTATTAAGGTTTCTAATATTGATATATGCCAAAGTCAAAATTTGTTCAAAAATAGCTTTTTCAAAGTCTTTCCAAAACATTTTGTTTACATTTGGTTGTTTTTTAGAATATGATTTATTGACATATTCCGATTTCATCCTGGACTGAAATTCGCCTAATTACGAAGTACGAAAAGAACAATAACTCCTATGCTATTGGGACTGATGTTTTTTGCTCAAATCTCAATTGCAAATAATGGCGATTACACTAAGAAGGAGTAAATTGCAGGGAGGATAAAGTAATTATTGAAATTAAATACCAAAACTATTTAATGAATAATACAAAAAAGCCCTAGTCTTATGAACCAGGGCTCCAATATATTTTCAATTCAATATTTTTTCTAGAGATTCTTCACCTCACTTGTTAAAGAATTCAAAGAATCTTTAGCGTCGCCAAACAACATCTTTGTTCGTTCATGGAAAAACAATTGATTTTGAATTCCGGCATATCCGGGACGCATACTTCTTTTCATAACAATTACTGATTTAGCATCCCAAACTTTAATGACGGGCATTCCATAAATAGGACTTCCAGGGTCATCTTCAGCAGCAGGATTTACTACATCGTTTGCTCCTACCACAATTACAACATCCACTTGACCAATCATAGGATTGACATCTTCCATTTCCTGCAATTTGGGATAAGGTACATCTGCCTCAGCCAGAAGAACATTCATATGTCCAGGCATACGACCTGCTACTGGATGAATTGCATAAATTACTTCTACACCTTTTTCCTCCAATTGTTTCTCAAATTCATGACAAACATGTTGTGCCTGGGCAACAGCAAGCCCATAACCAGGAACAATACAAACCTTGCTGGAATATGCACACATGATTGCGGCATCCATTAAATTTACTTCTTTAGCTACCTGTTCACCAGCAGCCCCTCTGGCACTGCTTCCACCTCCACCACCAAAGGATCCAATGATTACATTCATTAATGAGCGGTTCATTGCCTGACACATCAAAACTGTTAGAATAGTGCCAGCAGAACCTACCAATATACCGCCAGTTAACATCACAGGATTGTCATATAAAAATCCACCAAATGCAGCTGCAACTCCAGTAAATGAGTTTAAAAGAGAAATGACAACAGGCATATCAGCCCCTCCGATTGGCATGACAAATAGAACCCCATATAACAAGGAAACACCCAATAAAATCCATAACAAATTTTCACCTAACATATCTGGTGAAAAAGCTCCAATAAACACCAATGCCAAGATTACAATCAAGAAAAGAGAATTAATTACAGTAAAAACATTTGAATAAATATCTCTAATCCAACCGTCAAGTTTCCCATAAGCAATCATACTTCCTGAGAAAGAAACTGAACCAATTGCCAGTCCGAGAAAAACGGTTAGTAAAAATCCTGGTTCATGTGAACCATGTGCTCCAAATTCTACTATAGATATAATGGCGGCACACGCACCTCCCATTCCATTAAAAAAGGATACCATTTGTGGCATCGCGGTCATTTTCACCTTCATAGCCATTAGCCACCCGATAATTGTTCCCAAAACCATTGCGGCAAAAATCCAGACAATATTACCTATTCCTTGCCCATCTTTTTCATGAAAAAGAATAGTACCCAGAATGGCTAGTCCCATTCCAAAAGCGGCAATTAAATTTCCTTTTCGGGCTGAATCAGGACTACTCAACATTTTTAGTCCAATAATAAATGTAATTGAACCAATGAGATAGGATATTTCAAGAAGGAATTGTTCCATTTTGATGATTTTTCAGCGGTCTGACTTAAGAATTGGACTTGTAATAAAAATTCAATAATCCCAATTCTAAACTCAGTTATCACCCTTATTTTTTCTTTTTAAACATTTCGAGCATACGGTTGGTGACGACAAAACCACCAACTACATTCAACGTTCCCAAGACAACTGCTAAAAATCCAAGCGTCAAAGCCAAATAATCATCTGGTGAAGCATGTCCCATAACAATGATGGCTCCAATAATCACAACTCCATGAATTGCATTTGCACCTGACATTAATGGGGTATGCAAAATGGCCGGAACGTTTGAAATAACCTCTACTCCGAGGAAAATAGACAGGATTACGATATAAACCATATCCAGATTTTCCAAAAAGAAACTAGCTATCTGATCCATATTTATTTGTTAAATGTTATTGTTTGTGGTTAAGTTAATTGTGCTTAATTAAGCTGGAGTCAGGATTTTCTTTACTCTTTCATTTTTGATTTCACCCTCATGAGTCAGACAGGTTCCAAGAATAATATCATCCTCAAAATCCAAATTCAAGGCTCCTTCCTTTACTAAAAGCTTCATAAAGTTGGAAATGTTTTTACTAAACATCTGACTGGCATCCTTGGGAATTGAAGAAGAAAGATTGGAATCTCCTATTATTGTAACACCATGCTTTTGCAGGGTTTTATCGTTCTCCGTCAATTCACAATTTCCTCCTGTTGAAGCTGCCAAATCAACAATTACAGCTCCTTTTTTCATATTTGCTACTGTTTCCTTTTTCACTAAAACTGGGGCTTTACGTCCAGGAATTTGAGCCGTACATATGACTACATCTGCTTGCATACAATGTTCTTGTACTTTTTCTCCTTGTTTCTTTTTATACTCCTCATTTTGCTCTACAGCATAACCACCAGCTGTAGTATCATCAGTTGCACCTTCTACTTCCACGAATTTGGCACCCAGACTTAATACTTCTTCCTTAGCAGCAGCTCTTACATCAAATGCCTCAACTACTGCACCTAACCTTCTTGCTGTTGCAATAGCTTGTAGTCCCGCTACACCAGCACCCAAAATCAAAACCTTAGCAGGCTTAATTGTACCTGCCGCAGTCATAAACATAGGGAAAAAGGTAGGTAAATGTGTTGCTGCCATCAAAACAGCCTTATAACCAGCAGCAGTAGCCATGGAAGACAAAACATCCATTGCTTGTGCTCTGGTTGTTCGAGGTATCAAGTCCATGCTAAAAGTTGTGAGATTGGTCTTAAGGAGATCATCCACCAAATCTTTTTGGCTGAGTGGATTCATTTGAGCAATGAAAATTTGCTCTTTGGAAAGATTCTTAAATTCGCTGTTTGGATGAATTTTTATAACAATGTTGGAATCTTTAAGAATGGTTTTGGAATCAGAAATTTCTGCTCCTTTTTCCTGATATTCGGCATCCTGTATATATGCATTTTCTCCAGCCCCCTTTTCAACTAAAATCTTTTCAATTCCGAATTTCTGAAAATTTGTAATCGTATCTGGCGTTACGGCAACTCTATTTTCGCCCTCGCCTTCCTTCAATATGCCAACAATCATAGGTAGAAATTTTGTGTTGGTTAGGAATTCAGGTCTAAATTCTAGGTTTTTGACTCAAAGGGGTAAGGATTTACCTATCTAAGCCTAGGATTACGACCCTTTTTAAGCGGCGACGAAGATACAGTTTTGTTGAAAAATTGGAAATTTTTTGAAGACTGAATATTTACGAAGAAGGCAAGTATTTAATTGGATGCAAATTTTGGGACTTTCAAAGATTAAAAAACCTAGTAGTTCAATTCCAGAACAGGATCCAATTCTTCTAGAAATATATCTAAAGCTTTCTTTTTAGATTCATCCAATTCATAACTAATATAGTTTGTAAAATATTCTTTCAAATCAAAATCTGGATGTGGTGAAGGAAGTAAATACATCAATTGGGGAATCTCCTCTAATCCCAATTGGAAGGCATAATTCAATTTTGTCACCATTGTTTTGGATAAAGGACGATTACTCACCCAGGCAGCAAATACAAAAGGTAAGCCCGTATGTTTCAACCATGCCTCGCCCAAATCATAAACAAAGGAATAGCTTTTGTCTAAACCTATGGCTCTATCACCAATAATTAACGCACCAGTTTTCCCTCTTATGTTATTTTCAAATCCTTCCCTGGTCTCCAATATATGAGGTTTTACTTTCCAATAATCTCTTAAAAGTATTTTTGCTAATTCGACAGAAGTTCTCGAATGATAATCGAGATAAATATGCTCCATTTCCTCAATTGGGCACTCAGAGAAAATACAAACGGTTTTCACTTCCCCAACTGTACCGATACAATAATCAGATATGATGTGTGGCGTTTCGATTTCAGGTATAATTGCAACTGGTACTAAGCCTAAATCGACCTGGCCATCTCTCAATTTCTCTGCGCAGACAGAAGGAATATCTAATTGCAAATTTATTTCTTTATCTAATCCGCTTTTTACAAGTCCATATAAAAATGGTTTGGTGTTCAAATAACTGACTGCTGTAATGCTAAGCATAAAATGAAAATGAAAATGAAAATGAAAATGAAACTATTATTCAGTTTAATCTTATTTTCAAAGGGAATATTCCTTTAAATGTGAAATATCATTATTTATAACAAAGTCAAATCTTTCTTTTTGATAATGAGCAACATAAAGCCCCGTATTATGATGAGTAAAATCCTGCATTCGGGTCAATGGAAAATCATGCATCAAGCAGATTAAAGCCCTCATTGCTCTTCCGTGGGAACAAACCAGAATATTTTTCTCAGGTCGTTTTCTTAAAATATCAATAAATTTTTTTAATCGCTTTCCTAATTCAAAAGCACTTTCCCCTCCCATAATTTTCAAATGTAATTCGCCATTCGACCATCCATTCATCAATTCTTTGTATTCAGCAATCATTTCAGGTTTGCTGGATTTCCCTTCATGGATTCCCCAACTAATTTCATTGATTTCTTCAAATTGTTCCCAGGCGATTTTATTTTTTAGAAATGGGGAAACAGTTTGATGTGTTCTTTGAAGCTTAGAGGTCAAAACCACTTCAAATTTTCGATCCTTATATTTTTTATAAAATAAAGCTGCTTGTTCGCGCCCTCTTTCGTTCAATGAGGAATTTACACCACTACCTTGTACGATTCCGTTTTTGTTCAAATCCGTTTGTCCATGTCGATAAATAAAAATGGTTTTTTTCATTTTCCTTTAGTTTTCAACTACTGGTAATGAAACATATCCTCTAAACACTTCATCTTCCGCAAAAACATGATCTGAATAATCTTTGACTATCCTGTATAAGGTATCTCTTTCTATTGGTTGTCGACCAACATTTTTAATCAAATGAACCAATTCACGGGTACTCATTGCTGGGTTTTGTTCTTCAGAGCCAGCCATCGTATAAATTTTGGTGGTATCATCAATTGTTCCGTCAATATCATCTACTCCAAATGCCAAAGACAATTGGGCAGTCTCCCGGCTGATCATTGGCCAATAAGCTTTCACATGTTCAAAATTGTCCAGATATATCCTTCCGATAGCATAATTTCTTAAGTCTTCAACAGTAGTAGATTCTGAAATATGTGACATTTCATTTCCTTTATTCCTAAATTTAAGTGGAATAAACGTTTGAAATCCTCCTGTCCGATCTTGCAGCTGGCGCAATTGTTCCATATGATGGATTCTATGCCTGAATTCTTCGATATGTCCATAAAGCATAGTGGCATTGGATGGCATATTTAATCCATGCCAAATTTCATGAATTTGGAGCCATTGTTTGGCATCACATTTATCTGCAGCAATTTGTTCTCGGATTTCAGGATGAAAAATCTCAGCTCCACCTCCAGGGATGGAATCCAAACCTGCATCTTTCATAATTTTCATTCCATCTTCATAATCGACTTTGGCTTTTTTAAAGATGTAATGGTATTCCACAGGGGTCAGGGCTTTGATGTGTAAATCAGGGCGATGCTTTTTTATATTTTGAAATAAACTTGCATAAAAATCTAAATCATATTGAGGCAAAACCCCACCGACAATATGAACTTCAGTTACTGGTTCATCATCATACTTTTTTATGATGTCCATCATATCCTCCATGGTATACTCCCAACCTTCTTCCCGTTTTTTTATTAGCCTGGAATATGAACAAAACTTACAGGTATAGATACATACATTGGTTGGTTCGATATGAAAATTTCGGTTGAAATAGGTTCTATTTCCATGTTTCTTGTTTCTTATATAATTCGCCAATGCTCCTACAAAACCAAGTTCACCTTGCTGATACAAAAGCAATCCTTCATCTTCCGATAGTCGTTCACCATCAAAAACCTTCGTTCCAATTTTCCGAAGATCAGAGGATAAGTTTTTGTCCTCAATGACAGTTTCAATTTTTCGCATACTCATGAAAAAAGATTTTCAAAAAAGGCAAAACCAATAATTTCTTAATGATCTTCGTGCCTCTCATTGTTCATAAACAAAAATAAAACAACTTTTTGAACTTTCAGTTTTTATTGAAAGAAAAAAAAGTTAAATTAATGGTGCAAAGGTAACATATGCTTTCCATTCTGATACCAGTTTACAATTTTGATATTCGAAATTTGGTCAATGACTTGAACAACCAATGCACACATCTTAATATACCTTTTGAAATAGTTTGCCTGGATGATGGTTCACAAAGAAAATACAAAGTGAAAAATCGTGAAATAATTAGCTTGGAAATGGTTGTTTACGAAGAATTATCTCAAAACCTGGGACGTTCAAAAATCAGGAATGAATTGGGAAAAAGAGCCAGTTTTGAATATTTGATTTTTATGGATTGTGACTCTAAGGTTGTTTCCAAAAATTATATTAAAAACTATATAGAATACATTAAGCCAGTAGATAACAATAACACAGCCCCGGTTTTTGATAAATTACTCTATGGTGGAAGGTGTTACTCTCCTTTCCCACCCCAAAACCAAGATCATCTGTTTCATTGGACGTTTGGTATACACCGGGAACAAAGTTCGGCTAAAAAAAGATTGGAAAAGCCTTATCATTCCTTTATGACCAATAACTTCTTCATACCAAAAAAAATATTTCTCGAAATTCCATTTGATGAATCCCTTACTCAATATGGACATGAAGATACGCTGTTTGGTATGGAATTAAGATCAAATAACATCTCAATAGTTCATATAGATAACCCGTTGGAACACATTGGCTTAGAAGAAACCGAAGTTTTTCTTGGAAAGTCAAAAAAGGCAATTGAAAATTTGAAGGTATTGTACGAAAAAGAATCCGGGATAGAAACTAAACTTTTGAATGTTTTTTCAAGTCTTCGGAAGTTTAAGTTTACATGGCTTTTTGGAAAAGTTTTTAATATTATTGAGCCATTGCTTATCCGTAATTTCAGATCAAAAAAACCTAATTTGAAACAATTTGACTTTTATAAACTAGGTTATTTGTGTTCCTTATTCCATCATAAAATAGACTAAAATTCAAATCTTTTGCTTGCCAATTTTCGTTAACTTTGCCTTCCAAAATTTTTAAATAAACATGGCATTAAGAGATAAATTTCCTCCTGCTGGATCGGATTACCTTGGTGGTGAAAGTGACGGATATTTATATCGATCAGTTTTTGGAGGAGCCTCATTGATGCTTAGTTATGACATGATTTTGCAATTTCTAAAAGAGGAGGGATATGGAGACATTCCAGTACCTCAAAATGTGGAAGAATTATTGAGGTTTAAATTATCTACCCGCAATAGTCAAATTTTGCTTTTTGAGGACAATGGTTACGTTCACAATCCCATCAAAATATTATTTCCCCACGATGGCAGGCAAAAAAAGAACTTAATTTTGGAACTGTATAATGAAGTTGCTCCCAAACATTTATTGAGGTTTCATGGAAAATTAAGCGAAAAAGAAATTGAGGAATTGAGCCCTTCTGTAGAAATTGAAATTTCTGAATCCTCCTAAGTCCCTGATTGTGTATAGGGATAAACAAAAAAGCCCATTCAAAATCAATTGAATGGGCCTTTATATTTATGGGATGAAAATTTATTCTTCCTCTTCTGAAGATGCAACTTCCACACTTGGAATTTCTGGTGTTTGATCTACTTCAACAGCAACTCCAGAAACTTTTTCAAGCCATTTCCGCTTCGCATCAGCTTCTTCAGCAAACCGCTTAGCGATTTTAGCATCTTTATCATCTATCCATTCCTTGTACTTTGCCATTGCCTGGTCTTCTGTCAAGGCTCCCTTTTTAACACCTCTCATAAGGTGTTTTCGATACATAACACCTTTGAATCGCAAAATTGCACGAGTCGTATCAGTTGGCTGCGCGCCATTCATCAACCAATCAAATGCTTTATCGCGATCCAAATCAATAGTTGCAGGTTTGGTCATAGGATTATAGGTTCCAATTTTTTCTATGAAACGCCCATCCCGTGGAGCCCTTGCATCAGCTACCACAATGTGATAAAAAGGTTGCTTTTTGCGACCTCTTCTTTGTAAACGAATTTTTACAGACATGTTAAAATTTATTTGGTTAAACCATACCCGTTTCATTCGAAAACGAACTACGGGATTTCAACGAGCGCGCAAAGGTATAAAAAGTATTGTTCAAAATTGTTTCTGCGGTTTAAAATTGTTAAAAGACTTATCAATTTTTACTTAAACATCTCAAAATCAATAACTTACAAAATAAATTAAAAAAGCCCCTTCTTCAAAAAACCTTGAAGAAGGGGCTCCTTAATATTTAGGGCACAAAAAATGATTGAATGCTTAATTATTAGTGCAATACAATAAACTTCAATGTTTTTGTTCCCTCTTCAGTAGCCAAACGAACCAGGTAGGTTCCATTTGGTAAATCACTTACGTTGAAAGAAAACTGACCTTTTTGAAGGTTTTCATACTCGTGTAACTGAATCAAAGTACCAGTTACATCTGCAATAATAATATTTGCAATGCCTGCCGTTTCTAAATCTACATCTACAGTCAATTGATCGCTAACAGGATTAGGAAATACAGTCAATGAACCCTCTGGAAGTGTAGCTTCTTCGACATCTACTTCATTACACAATTGAATTCTCATACGCAGAGTAGCTGCAGCATCTGCACCAAAGCCTCCAAGAAACCATTGTGCATCACCAGCTGTCCAAACAAAAGTTGATAATTGGAAATAATTAATTTCCTGAGCAAAACCATGAAACAGCTCAGCATCCAACTGTGGATAATGTGCAGCGAGAACATAGCGACCACCAGCATTTAATTCAACACCTGGTGTTTCTAAATCAAAATCTTCTAACATGATTGTTTCTGTCAATGATGTCGCCGTTGTTGTATATGTATAGGGAGTAAGTGCGCGAATATTCATTTGCGGATGTACAAAAAAGTCAGCAGCATCTGGGTCAAAAGAATTCCAACCTGCATCAACTTGACTGTCATCTACCTCAAAAAGAGTGATATTTACATTGTGATCAGTTAATGGTCCTGTTCCTTGTCCTTTAAAAGTAAACCAGGTTACATCCGTAGCCATAAAACAATCCACAATATTTGGGCTGATTTCATATAGATTTGCCGGTGCCCATTCTCCCAAATCGTTTAGACGGAAACCGATAGTTGCCTGATTTTCTTTAGAATATAAATCTCCTGTTACTAGAAAATCTTCAGAAGCAGAATTATTACTCATATCACCATCATCGCCATCAAGACTATATGTTTCATATTCTATTTGATAATTACCAACAGCTAAGCCTTCTGGAACATATAAATTAGGCGTTCCAAAAGTAGAGTCTGTAGTTCCAACTGGAACTTCTGGAATTAAAAGGCTGTCTTCCCAAATCATTCCTCCGGCTCCATTAAGTACTCTTGCTTTCAAGACTACATTTGTAATAGGATCTGTTCCCAAATTTGAGATATCAGCAGAAAATGCCATTGTATCAAAGTCAATTTGGGTAACAGGTTGTGCAAAACTTCTTGGTGGATAGAAGAAATCTCCCAAGCCTAAATCTACAGATGGAGTCGTATCTTCATCGTACAAATTGATATTGTCAACTTGCCAGCTGTATCCACATCCTACATCCGTACCTGCTTGTACTGTTGATTGATCTGCCAAAAAGCGAAACGCAAACCAAAACTCAGGTTGATTTGCAGCATATTGGGTAAGGTTTACGGTCACTACCTGTGGATTAGTTGGGGTAGTGGAAGAAATTGGAGAGCCATCACCATACTCATTGTTTGCCAAATCAGGGAACAATTCGATTTCTTCCCAAGTCATGCTGTCCGTACTTACTTCCATATAAATCCTGTCGTTAAATCTTCCATATAATTGTTCGAATGTGAGAATAACCTCAGCTTTGTCATTTAAATCTAATTTTGGAGAAACCAACCATGCATCTTGTTCTCCACTACAATTCAAATCAGAATCGAAGATCATCCAACCATCAGCAGGTGAGGTGGACATCAAAGTACCAATATTAAAGCCTCCGGCGGGACCTGTCATCGTGTGGACCCAATTAGCAGAAGGGGTACCATCACCTACAACCTCAACGCCTGTCCATGCTGATGGCTGGGCGAAGGTTTCAGTGTAAAAAGGAGTTGGTTGTGCTACTAAAACGCTAGAATAAAGAAATAGGATAGCGAATAGTGAATGGACAACTTTTTTTGTAAAAAATGTCATAATCTACTTTTTAGAATTTGAGTGTTTGAGATAGTAAGAGTTTGAGTTTTAAAGAACTTGCGAATTTGAGAAATTGGGTAAGGAATACATCATTAATCACTCACACTCTCAAATTCTCTTTCTCTCATACTCTCCACTTCTCCCCTTATCGAATCAAAACAAATTTTTTCGTTGCAAAAATATTATCAGAAAAAAAGCGCAAGATATAAGAACCTTCCGGCAAATTGGCTACCTCTATTGGTAGTTGGTTGACAAAAAGGCTTTCAAAGTGTCGCGAGTCAACTAATTTCCCGCAAATATCTAAAATTTCAATTATTACTTCCTTCTGGAAGCTTTCGTCGGGCAAATGTAAGAATACTTGTCCATTAGTTGGATTTGGAAATAGTTCCAAATTCACTTCTTTTTCCAATTGAGTTTTTTGAGAATTGATTGGAGAAATATTTAGTCTTACAACAGGAATCCTATTCAAGCCAAAGCCACCTGTACTAAAATCTTCTTCGTCATCAATTCGCAAAACAGGAAAATACCTTGGAATACCCTTTCCCAGTTCGTGTCCAAGAAAGTAACTGGCATTATAGTCTATGCTTTCCGCTCCTCCAATAAAAAAAGGCTTTTGCGAAGAGGCACTAGGCATTTCTACTGTAACAAAATACCAGGTTGAATCTTCCATGGAGATCACCTCATCAGATTCAAAATGAATTGGAATGGTGACAAGGGTATCTTCTGGACCGTTTACGATATGTGAGTTCAGGGCAATTTCTTCGTATTCATTTGGGTTGGCATAAAAGTCTCCGTTTGAATCTGCAAAAGTTGAATCTGTCTTCCATTTATAGAGTCTGGTTAAAATGGATTCACTTATTAATTGATTAGGATTCCCGATTCCGAAACTAACATGTGTGGCCTTCATATCCTTTCCATTAGCAATGTAATAGCAATTTCCCATTTCAAACTGAAAAGTATGATCTGGTAAAAACCCTGTGCCTTTACAGCCTCCATTTTCCTTAGCAAATTCAAAATTGGTTATTTCAAAATTCCAGGAAATAGAATTATTACTTTCATAATCATCCTTTTTCGAACTTTTTACAAAATATCGTCCACGATATTTTCCTGGCTGGGGAGGCAATTCAACCAGTTGTTCAAATGCCATATTTTCAGATAGTTCGCCTGGAAGCAAAGTATTTATGAATAGGGAATCCTGATGCACATATTCTCCATCTTCATTTTGAATGACAGCAAACACCCAAACACTGTCTTGTGAAAGATTCCCAAAATTTTCAACATCCACCAATAACCCAAATGGCTCTAATTGACTTAATGGAAATTTTTTATTCGGTGGTATGGCGAAAAAATTCGTTTTTAACATTAGGTCATAATCATGTTTTTGCAAGATTCTGACATCATCTATTACCCAAAAGAATAAATCCCCTGCAAATGTGAATTTTAGTTGAAATTCAGAAGTACCTATCACCTCTGGAGGTAAGCCTTCTCTGAAAGTACTATTGTGAAAATTACCCTGACCAAAACAAACATTGGGATTACAGTCTAATGTATCTACCCATGTTGCACCACTATCCAGGCTATACATGACACTAGTTAAAGGCAATAAGGGTGTAGTAATATTTCCTTCAGCTACTAACTGGTCAAATTCTAAGATAAGTCCATTCCCACCAGCAAGGTCGCTTAGATCAATGATAGGAGAGTAAAGTTCACATATCAAGGGTTGCTGATTGCCATTTCCCAATCCACTATCATGAAGACATTGTTCAGCATGTAAAACTGCAGCCCCATTATTACCTGTCCTGGAACAAATTTTTAATCCGTTGGGAACACTTCCAAATTGGCTATTTCCGACCCACCCTACAGGATCTCCATACCACTCACAATCATAAAAACCAAATTGTTTCTCAGTTTTCCATTCTCCCAAACCACCACTAAAATCTCCTTCTCCACCTAAGCCCCAGACCACATTTTCCTCTAAGGGATGATGATCAAGAATTTCCAGATCATCTATTGCCCAGGAGTGATCATTGTCTGTTTGCCACTCCCATTGAAGAAAAACTTCAGTTTGGTTGGCAGCGACATTACTTATGTCAACATATATCGTCTCTGGATTACAGGTCCGGGTATCCTCTTCAGGTAAAATACCAAGGTTTTGAAATATTTTAAAGCTTTTCCATTGATCAGAGCCCGCTTTTACCCGGAGCAAGGCGGATTCATTAGGCGGAGATAGTTTTGCAAAAAGATGAGTTTCAAATTTTACAACAACTCTATCATGATTAAAACAATTAATCGCATGGGTAGTCAATCTAGGGTTGTGGTATTGAATTGTTTCAGGTGCTACATACAAGTATCCATTATCCACAGTTGTCGATTTAAATTTTTGATCTTTTGCAAATATCGCAGTTAAGTTCCCAGGAGGACATTCGGCAGGATTCTCACATTTTTCCCACAGTAGATTATTTCCAGAAAGATCCTCATTTATCCAGTTTGAAGGAATACCATCAGAAAAATCCTGTGAATAAATTTGTGCTTCAATTATAGGAACGGAAATAAAAAAAAGAAATAGTGTAATAGTTTGTTTCATAACTTATAAATTTAGAGAGCTAAAAATCGCGTTTGATATTAGTAGTCAAAACCAAAATAAGGGCCTCTAATTTTTAATCAAAAGAATTCAATTTGGTTGGTCAGTTCTCTTGCAAATTCTTTGTGCAAAATGTCTTTATCAACATGTACTACACCTACTTTTTCGCATACTTGCCCACCAGCAAGATTAGATAATAAACCTATTGTGGAAAGATTTAGATTAGTACCAACTCCAAGTGCGGCAATGCTGATTACAGTATCCCCTGCACCACATACATCAGCAATATTTCTCGGCATAGTCGGAAGAATAAATCCATCTTCTCCATCATAGAGGTACAATCCCTTTTCAGAAAGTGTGATGATAGTATATCGATTATTGAGTTTGGACTGAATTATCTTTGCAGCTTTGTTCAAAGATCTTTTTGTAGCAATGACTTCAAAATCTAAAGCTTCTTGAATTTCCTTGAGATTTGGTTTAAATAGTGTGACATTTTCATATGCCCAAAAATTCTTGAACTTTGGGTCGACTACAGTTGGTATATTTCTGGCATTGGTTTCACTTAATACCATCTTTAAAAAGGGTACACTTAACACGCCTTTATTATAATCCTGGAATAAAACAACATGAATATTCCTGGAACCAAGAAGCGATAAAAAAGCTCTTTTCAATCCCTCAAATTCAACAGAAGTTAAATCCTCCCTTTCTTCTTTGTCAATTCGCAACAGATGTTGTCCTTGTGCAAGGACACGTGTCTTAGTAGTTGTTATTCTTGAATTTGAAGAAATTATAGTTTTTTTAGATATTCCCTCCTTATCAATAATCTGCAAAAATTCTTTCCCTGCAAGATCTTCTCCTATTACGCTACACAAGTATGGCGTAGCTCCCAATGCTCGTATATTAAGTGCCACATTTGCGGCTCCTCCCAATCTATTTTCGTCTTTTTCCCATTCAACTATAGGAACAGGGGCTTCAGGAGAAATTCGATTGACTTTCCCTGTTAAATACCTATCTAGCATCACATCTCCAATAATCAGGACATTGATACTTTCAAAAGCTTTAAAAACTTCATTGGAATTAGGCATGTCCTTTTACTTTTTCTAGATAGGACTTAAGGAAAGTCATGATAACCCTTGTTGCCCCTTGGTTTTGAGTCATATACTTTTTGATTATTTCAGAAGTTTTTTCTCGGTTGGAATCAACTTTTAAGTAGTCGAGAACAACTTCATACTCTTTTAAACGATTGATAGAATAAGCGCCTCCTAATCGAATTAGATCATTCGCTTCCTGAAATTTCTGATATTTTGGTCCAAAAATTATTGGTAATCCAAATACAGCAGGTTCTAAAACATTGTGAATCCCTGTGCCAAATCCACCTCCAATGTAGGATATATCACCATATCTGTAAATAGCAGATAAAATTCCTATGTTATCAATAATGAGCACCTTTGCCTTTTGAATTTGCTTTTTATGCTGACTTTTCATTTCAGAAAATTTCAGATGTTCCACTTCAATTTTTCTTTCAATTTCCTCAATATGACTTTCTTGAATGTTATGGGGGGCAATGATATGTTTCCAATTATTATTTTCTCTATTGATAAATTCAATTATAATCGATTCATCTTTCGCCCAGGTACTCCCACAAATCAACACTTTATTTTTTGAACAAAATTGTTCTATTTCTGGAAAAGAGCTTGAGGCATTGGCTATTGAAAAAACCCGATCAATTCTTGTATCCCCGCAAACTGTTGAGTTATTATACCCATGTTTCGTTAAAAGCTCTTTTGAAAGTTCATTCTGGACGAAAAAATGTTCAAAGCAAGCTAACATTTTTAGGTGCAGCAAATTCAATGGCTTTTTAAAAAATATTTGCTGCTCTCTAAATATTCCAGACACCAAAAAAGTAGGAATTCCCCTTTTTTTTAATGTTTTCAAGTAGTAATACCAAAATTCATATTTTACAAATATGGCTATATCCGGATTGACAATTTTTAAAAATTGATTTGCATTTTTAGGGCTATCAGATGGTAAGTAAAAAACATAATCTGCCAACTCATAATTTTTCCGAACTTCAAAACCTGATGGTGAGAAGAAAGTAAGCAGGATTTTAAATTTAGGATAATCTTTTTTTAACACTTCAATAATTGGTCTGCCTTGTTCGAATTCTCCCAAAGAAGCACAATGAATCCAAACCAACATTCCATTTATATTTCCATCCTGAAAGGCATCAGATAAACGGGAAAAAATAGCCTTCCTTCCTTTCACCCAGTAATTAGCCTTTGGTTGGAAAAAAGCAGCAATTTTAATAAAGGAAAAATAAACCTGTGTGCTCAGATAATACAGTATCTTAAAAACTATCAAAATCAATAAAAAATCTCATCCGGGTTTTCCCCAATATAAAATGGAAGGATCCAGCCAACTTTAAAGCCCATTAGCAAATCAAATCGATTCTCTTCTTCTTTTTCAAAAGTATCGAAATTGAAATCACGCCGATTTTTTGTAAATGCTTCTGTAAACTCAAGTCCGGCAAAAAAGTTAATCCTACGATCTCTGGCAAGGTATTGATAACCAATAAATTGGGTAAAAGCCAGTCCGTTACTTAATCTATCATATCCTTTTTTATACTCATCTGCTAAATGTGAAACTGGACCTTGGGGATCATCTTGAATCCTAATCTTATGTTGCAATAAGCCAATACCAAGAGTAGCCCTTATCCCAGCTCGTTTATTTATTTGAGAAATCGAAAACAGCTTTCCAAAATGCCCTCCCAAATAAATTCCCCGCTCCCTGGTAGCTATTTCCGCTGGAAATCCTCCATCACTATAAATGACTCCCTCTTCTCCTTCAATTAATCCCAATACGTTTTGTTTTACCTCATTCCCAAAAAGAACATTTCCCTGTATACCAAATATTAAATTGTTCTTTTCAGTTAAATAATCGATACCTCCACCAACATTAATATTTATACCAAATCGGTCTGCCAAATCTCCACCTGGTATTTGCATGGCATAAGTAAAATCAGCTAACATAGCAGCCTCCTCATTACTCCTTTGCTGACTAAATGCAAGGAAGGCTGATAAAATAAAAGTGTAGGTTGTCAAAAATCTAATCATAGTTTTAGAATAGCTTTATTAAAGGAGGACAGTTTACATGGATAGATGAACTGTCTTCCAAATTATTTACATTCTCCTTTTGTCCATTTTAGGATGCCTGCATGTTTTGCTTCACATTCATTGCCATAAGTTTTGCCATCACAGCCACATACCGGATCCCAATTTTCCGGACATCCTGCCTTACTGACCTGCCTTGGATCAAAACATTTTTCGCATTCTCCTTTTGTCCATTTTAGGATGCCTGCATGTTTTGCTTCGCATTCATTGCCATAGGTTTTGCCATCACAACCACATACCGGATCCCAATTTTCCGGACATCCTGCCTTACTGACATGTCTTGGATCAAAACATTTTTCACATTCTCCTTTCGTCCATTTGGTAATACCTGCATGGTCAGCTTCACATTCATTACCATAGGTTTTGCCATCACAGCCACATACCGGATCCCAATTTTCCGGACATCCTGCCTTACTAGCCCTACTGGGATCAAAACATGCTGATTCTTCGCATTTTCCTTCTCTCCATTTTAAGACTCCAGCCGCCTTAGCTTCACAAACATTCCCATATGTTACATTATTACAACCACAAACTGGGATATATGCCATTCTGCAAACTTGTTCTGGATTTATTTGAGTTCCATCAACACAATCGCCACATTTTCCTTTTGTATAATATTTTACTCCAGCATTTTTGGCAACACAAGCATTACTATATGTTTGACCATCACAACCACACACAGGGTTGTATTCTCTTGTACATGGAGTTTGGGGTCTAACATTTCGGGATACAATGCAGTCGTCCTTTTCCTCAAGCACCTCCTCAACTTCCTCTACAACCTTTTCAGTTGTTGATTTTTTTACTTTGCAATCGGAAAAAACAAATATGGTAAAAATACAAAGCCACAAGTATCTCATTTATAGGGAGTTTTGTTACACAATCAATTTGAGGCTGAAAATTAGTAATTCCCATATTGCCAACTAAATTTTAGCTCAAAAAGTTAGTAAATTGAACCATTTTGAAATTTAAAAGTGTTCTAATTAGCACTAAAAAATCTTTGCAATGGAGCTTACAATTAACAATGAAATCAAATTAACCGAATATCGTAGTGGAGATAAATCTTTTCTAATTAAATTCCTCAATGAGTTCGAAATATTTAAAAATACCTTCCAAATTCCATATCCATACGGAGAGAAAGAAGCTGATTTTTGGCTCAATTTGGTGAAGCAGAAATACGACAATATTGGTGACAAAACTGAATTTGCCATTCGAAATGGGCAGGAGGAGTTAATTGGAGGCATAGGTAGATTAACTATTTACGGTTTAGAAGCAAACATTGATGAAATTGGTTATTGGTTGGCAAAACCCTATTGGAATCGAGGCATCATGACTCAGGTTGTAAATAAATTTTCTGAATTCAGTTTTAAGGAATTCTCTAATCTGCAAATATTAATAGGACGCGTGTTCCATTACAATTATGGTTCTTCCAGGGTTTTGGAGAAATGTGGTTATGTGCAGGTAGATTATCTAAAAAAAGCCTACAATAAAAATGGGACTATGGTTGACGCAGTTGTTTTCCAATTAGCCAGACATGATAGGATTGATAGCTAGTCCTTATCATCCACGAACAAAACTGCCACCGCTGCCACCATTAATAATCCACCTCCAATCATTACCGCCGACATCCTGTCGTTATCTAAAATATGGAGCATTACCCAACCAAAAAACAACGTGGCCATAATTTCAGGAATTACAATAAAAAAATTGAAAATCCCCATATATATCCCCATCTTCTCTATTGGTAGCTTTGGTGCCAGTATAGAATAAGGCATAGATAAAATACTGGTCCAGGCTATGCCAACGCCTACCATTGATAATAACAACCAGTATTGATCAGCTGCAAAACCTGTAAATAACAAACCCAATCCACCCAAAACCAGACAAACAGCATGGGTTTGTTTCTTTCCTATTCTTTCAGCGATACCGGGAATAAAGAAGGCAAAGAGAAAGGTTATAATCGAATAAAATCCAAAACAGAGATTAGCCCAGGCAATCCCTTCTGCATAAAGTTCAGAATCTGTACCTGGAGCCTTGAATATATCTACTGCTACTGAAGTACTAAAATAAAACCACATCAAGAACAGACCCATCCAGGTAAAAAATTGGACTACGGCTAGTTGTTTCATCACTTTTGGCATTTCAGAAATACTTGAAAATATTTCTCTCACTCCATGCATAAATCCCTTGTTTTCTGCCTTCATTTTCAGAAAAGCTTCCATATCGTCTGGTGGGTATTCCTTTGTGCTAAAAACTGTCCATAAAACAGTAAGCAAAAATGCGATTCCTCCAATTGCAAAAGAATATTTCAAATAAGTAGGCACCGATCCATCTGCCATCGTTTTGTCCATTTCTACCACTTCGGTAAAAAACCATGGCAAAGCAGCAGCCAATACCGCACCTACTCCTATAAAAAAACTTTGCATGGTATAACCCTTTGTTACCTGTTCCTTTGGCAACATATCTGCCACAAAAGCTCTAAAGGGTTCCATACTAATATTTATTGATGCATCAAGAATCCACAACATCCCTGCAGCCATCCATAATGCCGATGAATGTGGCATAATGATTAATGCAATAGAAGCCAGGATAGCTCCAACCAGGAAATAGGGTTTACGTCTTCCGATACTGTTCCACGTTCTATCACTCATATAACCAATAATAGGTTGGATTAGTAATCCGGTCATTGGCGCAGCAAGCCATAATATTGGAATTTCGTCCGGATTAGCCCCCAAATATTCGTAAATGGCGCTCATGTTTCCCAATTGCAAAGCCCATCCGAATTGAATGCCCAGAAAGCCAAAACTCATATTCCATATTTGCCAAAAACTGAGGACAGGTTTGCCTCCAGAAATAGTCGCCGTTGATTGATTCGTTTTTGTTGCCATAAAGGTTTTTGTTATTGAGCTGCTATTTTAAGCAATATTTTTGGTTTGCTGAAAAAGTTAGCAATATCTCAGGAAATCACTCACAAAACTGAATGTTCTCAAATTTTTGGTGATTCCAATAAGGAAAATGTTCTTAAATTTTTTATTTGATTTTTGGTAAATCAAAGACCCTTGGTTCATTCTGTAGGAATAATATTTTGTATGACTTACTGGTCAACTTAATTTTCGGCTTTTTACCAAAATTTAGGTTATGACACACAAATACATCCTGATTTCATTTCTCTTTGTCACAATCAATATGTTTGGGCAAACAAGAATTGATGATACAATTCCATTTCAATCAGATCCTGCCAAACAATATTCCATTTATATTCCTTCCTCATACGATGAAAATGAGCCAAACAAATTAATGGTTGGTCTACACCCTTTCAATGTAAACCGCTGGAATTCAATCAGTTGGTGTGACACACTAATTGCTTTTGCTGAGGCAAACAATCTATTAATGATTTGTCCTGACGGTGGGGCCGATGGAAAAGTAGATGATCCAATAGATACTGCCTTCACTACTGCTATGATAGATTCAATGTTACATTGGTACAATGTTGATGAAAGCAAAATCTTCGCTATGGGATTCTCCTGGGGAGGTCGCACAACGTATTCTTATGGCTTAAATCATATCGAACGATTTGCTGGATTCCTGCCAATTGGTGCAGCAGTAAATGGCACGAATGAGGTAAATGGTGTCCTTCAAAATGCAATTGGAAAACCGTACTATATCGTACATGGAAGTTTTGATAATCCAAACGCCCGTTTCTACCCTATCCGAGATGCTTTAATTGATAATCAAGCTTGTGTTGAATCCAACTTCATGAATGGGGTTGGACACACTATCGACTTTCCAAACAGGAATGCCATTTTGACTGAAGCTTTTTTATGGATTGATTCGGTTAGTTGCCAAATTGTTAATGTGGGAGAGGCAAATATAAATTCCCATATTGAAATATATCCAAATCCCTTAACAGTAGGAGATGATTTACAAATAAAGTATCCTTTTGGGAACAATTCTTCTGGAGGAATAAATATTTATGATACTTCTGGGAAAATGATAATGGAAGTCAATCTAGGTGAGAAAGTCGCTACTTCTTCATTAAGACCAGGTGTATACTTTATAAAGATAACCATTAAAAACAGTGAAGTCGTAAAGAAAATTGTTTTAAAGTAGAATATCAATAATCGTAGAAAAAACAGAATATAAAATGAATCACCCCAAACTTTCCAGTTTTGGAAAGTTTGGGGTGATTCATTTTATATTTGATAAAGGTCAAATTATAATTCGATTTTAGAAATACCTAGGTAGTACAAGTTGTTTACTCCTGAATAATTTCACACCCATATTTTTTGGATGCTTCACACTATATGAAAAATTAAATGACTGGGCTCCTCCTGAACTCAGATCAAACTCCCATACCAACCTACCCGATTCAGCATTATGCTCGGCATTTGATATTTCCTTTATATCGATGGAGATTTCCTTGTTTTTGGAAATTGGCACCTGATCAACTAATTCCAGGTGAATATCAGTTGTATGATTATTCTTCACAGATATCCTGTATGAAAAGGCAGATATTTTTTTATCCCCTAGCAATCTGTTTTTCGAGAACTCCTTTCGTTTTTCTCTTTTCAAGGTTACTTTTTGATCCCTTCCAAGGGATAACTCCAGTGTATCACTGATGGTTTTGGTATCCAAATTTGCCAATCCTACATATTTTTCTCCCTGATAAACATTCATAGGACCTGATATCAAATCCAAATCCTCCCAACCGGTAATTTGGGCAACTAAAAAAGCGTCGCGATCCAACTTAGGTACAGCAAAGTGTTTATAAGTCGCCGAGAGTAAATAATCGGAAATATCAATTGAATATGGTTTGGAGTCGGAAGGAATATCATAAGGCTGAGTGATTTCAAAATCCATATTTAGTTCAGAGATTTCAATAGTTTCAAATCTAATATTCGTATTTATACCACCAGAACCTTTGGTCGCTTCCTGTGGAATAATCACATTTTGAGACATGCTGTATTCATTAAAGGCTTTATCTTGTTCCAGTCTATTTTTTGAATTGAATTGGAGATTGAAAGCGTTAGCCTGAGCAGTTGTCAAAACCCAGGGATTTAATTTTGGTTTTCCAGCTCCCTGATAAGGATCTGCAGTTGATAACGTAATTTTTACATTCTCCCAATCTGTGCCAGAATTATTAAATGCTAAAGCTCTATATTTCAATGATATATCCTGAGTAAGATCTTTGGCTACCAAATCGTATATAGGTGACCAACCGGCATCATCTACTATATATCGAAGTTTTAAATTTGAATTTTGGGATGTGAGAGCATTAACTACCACATAAATTTCAGATGTAGGTTGTTTACCTGCATTTAATTCATTTAGTTGATTTTGAAGCCGGCTTTTTTCTTTATTTAAATCCTTTTGTTCCTTTTTTAAACTCGATAAGCTGGTATTAATTTCTTTGAATCTTTCTCGATAGAAATCAGCTGCCTTGGTTAATTCATCAACCGAAATAGAGCTATCATTACCTCTAAGCTGTTGGTTGACCATCAACAATTTTTTTTCCTGTTCAAAAGCATTTTTTTCATCCTCCAAACTTTGATATTTCTCCATAATCAATTCCATAGAATCTCTCAATTCTTCAATAATTGGGCTTTTCTCTCCTTCTTTCAAAAAGTTGATTTTACTGGTTATCGACAAAATCTGTACTTCATTGGTACCAGTAACCTGCACACTTTTTGGATTTAATTTTGGTGACAAACCTGTAAAAACAAAATTTTGTCTTCCCGAATTTAGCCTCACCTCCTTAGTCCTGATAATTTCAGCTCCTTTTAAATGTATGGTAACTTTTTCGATTTCCGTAGATAATTCTTTTTCAAAAGATTGAGCGACAATGGATGTAGATAAGCATACCAAAAAAACAATATTAAGTGAATTTTTCATAAAACGGATTTTAGGTTATTGAACAGATGGTTTTTTGTTTTGAAAGTTGCTAGTGCATTGAGAATAACACCATGAACAGTTAACGCAGCATATTTTGCGGCTACCCCTCCTAGCTCGTCATTCAGGTAGCTATGTCTATCTTCATTTGTCGTTCCTAGGTTTTTTACAAAATATGTTCGGCTAACCAGCCACTACCTTATTCCCAATGCACTAGGATGTTGAAAAATGGATATTTACATAAAAAGCCAAACAAATATTCTAAAGTCAAGAAGTTGAATCAGCACCTGTTAACGATTTAATAAAATAATTATACAGGAAGGTCTTCAGATGAAATTGACAAAAAGCTGTAATTTCCCGGCTGCATTTGATAATTTGCGACCTTTGTTTTGAAATCGCGTCTAAGTGTTTTTGTCTGTATTGGATTTCTTACCCTTTGACTTTGATACATGAATACATGAATACTTAAACGTAATAAAGAACCAACACAATAATACTTTAGAGAAAACTGTTTATGGACTTTGCTTCCCTAAATTATTTTCTTTCAATAATCAAATTTAAGTCGAAACTTAAAACCACCACTTATGTTTCAAAACTTGTTGTTCCTTCAGGAAACAGACATTGACAGAGCAATCGGCTCTATGAATTTATTTGAAATTATCGCTAAGGGAGGACCCTTAGGTATCATTATCGTTTTGATTCTGGTTGTCCTTTCTGTCATTGCTCTTTACATTTTCATAGAGCGTTATCTAACAGTCAAAAGAGCTGCCCGTGTCGACGAACATTTTATGAATAACATTCGAGCAAATGTTGGCGCTGGAAACATACAAGCAGCCAGAGCATTGTGCCAAAATACAGATTCTCCGGTAGCCAGGATGGTAGAAAAAGGATTGATGCGGATTGGAAAACCGCTACGCGACATCGATGCTGCTATTGAGAATGTGGGCAATCTCGAAATTTTCAAATTGGAGAAAAATCTTTCCACATTAGCAAGTATTGCTGGTGCGGCGCCTATGATTGGATTCTTCGGTACAGTGACAGGTATGATTCTCGCATTTTATGAAATGGCTACACAGGAAAATGTTACTCCAGATGTACTTGCAGGCGGAATTTATCAAGCCTTGATCACCACTGCATTTGGTCTTTTCATTGGAATCTTGGCTTTTGTAGGGTATAATGTACTGGTTGCTAATGTCGAAAAAGTAGTATTTAAAATGGAAAGAACGACTGTTGAGTTTATGGATTTATTGCAGGAACCAAGCGCATAAATAGATTTCAGTTGACGATTTACAATTGGTGAATTTCAAAAATTGTCGATCTAATTCTGTAAATCTTAAATCGTAAATTCACTATGGGTCTAAAAAAGCGAAATAAAGTTAGCGCAGAGTTTAGTATGTCTTCCTTAACAGACATAATCTTTCTGTTGTTGATATTTTTCATGTTGACTGCCAATTTTGTCAGAATTGACCCTTTTGACTTGCCAACTTCTGATTCCAAATCTGTTGCTCCTACTTCGATTGTGGTTTCTGTTGATAAAAGGGGAACCTACAAGTACAAAGGAAGTGCAATAAATATCAGGACTTTGGAACGAACCGTCAGAAGGGACATAAGAGGACTTGACAATGAACAAAAAAGGAGTGTAACCATTACAATTGCCGCAGAACAGGGAGTTCCTTTCGATAATGTTCGAAAAGTTATGGAAGTCGCGGGAAGACTAAGGGTGAAGGCGATATTGGCAACACAACCCAAATCCTAAGCCTATGGGTATCAAAAAAAGAAATAAAGTTAGCGCAGAGTTTAGCATGTCTTCCTTGACGGACATCATCTTTCTGCTTTTGATATTTTTCATGTTGACCTCCTCATTGGTGGCTCCCAACTCATTGTTTTTGAAAATGCCTGGTACATCTCCTTCTAAAGTTCCATCAACAAAAAACCTGGATGATGTAACTATTAGTTCCAGTGGAAATTATCGCCTAAATTCAAAAACCTATTCTTTATCAAACCTGGAAAAGGAATTGAGAAGAAGAGCCAGAGCAAAAAGAGGCAATTACGATGTAACGATTTCTCCACATCGTAAAGCTCCTATAGACAATGTAGTCTATGTGATGGACATAATGAAACGGCACAATATCAATGGAATTTTGGCTGCAGAGGCCAACTGACTTTTGATTTTTTTAATCTCTTTTGTGTATCTTTTACCTGTTGTGCATCGTTTATTGAACATATTGAAAAACTAAAAACTCAAAATTATGGCAACTATTCCATTGGTCGGCAGATACGAATTAGCCAATAGGCGTAAAGCCAGAGTAGGATCCATTATTTGGATAATTCTATTCCTTTTATTGATTCTAATACCTTGGTTGACCTTCCCAGACCCTCCACCAGGACAGGAAGGGATTTTGGTTAATTTGGGTATTCCCGATGTAGGTCAAGGAGACGAAAATGCACCGCCATCTGAAGCGGAGGAAGTTGCCGAAATTGAGGAAAGTGAACCAGTTGAGGAAGCAGAAGAAGTTGAAGAGGAAGTAGTTGAACCACCTACTCCCTCAGAGCCAAAAGAAAAAACTGAAAAAGAGGTGGTAAAGACAGAGGACCCAGATGCCATTGCACTTCGTAAGAAAAAAGAAAAAGAAAGGCAGGAAGAGATGGAAAGGCAGAAAGAAATTGACCGGCAAAAGGAAATAGAAAGGCAAAAAGAGATGGAAAGACAAAAAGAACTGGAAAAGAAACGTAAAGCAGAAGCAGCAAAACGGGCCAAGCAAAAAGAAGCTGATAAATTAAAAGATCAATTGGGTGGTCTATTTGGTTCAGGGAGCGGTAAAGGAAAAACTGGAACGGCTGGCAATCAGGGAGACCCCAATGGTGATCCTAATTCCGATATATTGGAAGGCATAAGTACTGGGAAAGGTCGTGTTGGAGGAGGATTGGGTAGCAGAGGAGTCAGGAATTCTCCTACCGTAACAGATAATTCTCAAAAAACGGGAGTTGTCGTTATTTCTGTTTGTGTGGATAGTTCAGGTAACGTTATTGGAACTCCAAAATTTACTCAGAAAGGTTCTACAACAGCTGATTCAAGGTTGATTGATTTGGCAATTCAAAATGCAAAAAGATGGAGATTTGATAAAGCAACCATAGATAAACAATGTGGAACCATCAAATATGACTTTAAAGTGAAGTAATTATTTCTTTAAGTCAATAAAAAAAGGCGAGTCGATTCATACGACTCGCCTTTTTTTATTGACTCCTTTACACAGACATTATGCAATCCCCAATGGACTAAATATTATCCACATAATTACAACCAAGGCAATCAATACCATAGTCCACCAGAAATCTGGATTAGATGAATTAAATGAATTACCACCCTCTGGCTTCTCGTAAATGACATTTTTCAACTTCTCATCAGAGTGTTGAGGAGAACGTAAACTCACAACATACATAACTACTGAACTCACTATAAATAAGAATATTGCATAGTGCAGGAAGTTGATGCCGAGAAATGCATCCATGAAGGTCCCTTCGGCTGGGATAAAGACTTTTTCCGATTTCAATACCTCAAATAACAACCTTAACATTCCTAGAACAAATCCCGTCCATAAGGCAGCAATAGCGCCTTGGGCATTCATTCGTTTTACAAACAAACCCAAGAGGAATGCTGCTGCAATCGGTGGGGAAATGTAAGCCTGAATACTTTGCAATATTTGATAAAAACTTCCCCCGCCTTCCAACATTCCTCTCAAAATAGGAACCCAAAGCAAACTCAGCGCAACTAGTACAACTGTCGCAACCTGCCCAGTAAAAACCAATTGTTTTTCCGAGGCTTTTGGCTTCCACTTTTTATAAAAATCAATTGTAAATAAGGTGGAACAAGAATTAAAAACCGAAGAAAGTGAACTCATCAAAGCAGCCAGCAGTCCTGCCAATACCAAGCCTTTCAATCCTGCAGGTAAAAAATCATTTATCAATGAAGGAAGCGCTTGCTCAGGGCTACCCATTATCAACTGATCTTTTTGAGTCAAAGCAAAGGCTATTACACCAGGAATAACAAAAATAAATACAGGCAATATCTTTAAAAAACCTCCAAATATGGTTCCTTTTCTTGCTGAGCTAATATTCTTAGCGGATAATACTCTCTGTACAATAAATTGATCTGTACACCAATACCATATACCCAAAATGGGGGCTCCAAATACAATCCCGGTCCAGGGATAATCAGGATCACTATGTGGGCGCCACATACTGAAAAAATAGGATTCATTTATCTCTCCACCAGATGCGGCAGCCGCTTCTGCAATAACTGATCTCATTTCTCCCCATCCACCAAGTGCCTTTAACCCGAAAAATGTAACAGCAACTGAGCCCAAAATCAAAACCATCATCTGAAGCATATCTGTATAAATAACAGCACGTAAGCCTCCAAAAATAGTGTAGATACCCGTAGCAATAACAACGATAATGGCACCTGCCCAAAATGATATGCCCATGACTTCAAAGACCAAGGCGCCAGCAAGTACTGTTAGGGATATTTTGGTAAGTACGTATGCCAGGATGGAGACAATTGATAAGTAGTTTCTTGCTGCAGGTGAATATCTTTTCTCTAAAAATTCTGGCATTGTGAAGACCCCACTTTTTAAATAAAAAGGTGCAAATACCCAACCTAAAAAGATGAGAATCAAACTTGCCAACAACTCAAATTGGCCAGCTGCAAACGCCCCTCCTGCACCAGAGCCTGCCAGTCCAACCAAGTGTTCAGAACCAATATTTGAAGCAAATAATGATGCTCCAATTACGAACCATCCAATATTTCTACCACCTAAAAAATAATCGCTGGAACCATAAGCCTCGGCTTTTGCCCTTCGCTCCTTCATAGTGACCCACCAGGCAAGAATAAATACAATAGCGAAGTAGCCTATGACAATAGATATGTCAAAACTGCTCAGTTTTTCAAACATGATATATTAGTTTTTCGATTTGCATAAGACTTAGTGTCAAAAATACTAAAAGTTAAAGGTAGCAAAATGTTGCGCAAAAAAAGAAAGGAGAAAAAATTAACAGAATAAAGAGTTGGTATCTAATAAGACCGTTTGAGTATATCCTATTCTGGCCAAAAAAGGTTTTTCTTTATAAATTGTAGAAAAAACATTATTCATCATCTGGATCGATTATCTCTTTCTTTAAATCTTTATTGACCGCAATACTTGCATTTAATTCAAAGCCAACCAGCAGTATAAAAGAATTGATTTGTATCCATAGCATCATCACAATAATGGCTCCAATCGATCCATACAGTTTATTATAGGTATCAAAGGCGCCAACATAAAATGAAAAAACCAAGGAGGAAAGAATAGATAAAATGGATGCCAGTGTCGCTCCGGGAGTTAGCCAACCAAATCGTTCTATTTTGGCAGCCCCATAACGGTAAATTACTGAAATACAAGTATAAAAAAGTAAAAGGGTAACCAACCATCTAAAGCCATCAATTAACCCACCTGAGAATTTGATTAAATTGGTAAACTCTGTAAGCCAGTTAATGATTGGCTTACCTAAAATTATCAAGATAACAGAGGAAATTAACAATATGCCTAGTTGGACAGTTAAGGCAATTGCAATGATTCTTTTTCTAAGCGGTTTTCTTTTTTTGAAAGATTCCAAATGAGATTTTTCAAAACCACGCATCAATGCTAACATCCCGTTCGAAGCAAAAAATAATGCGAGAATAAATCCGAGAGATAATATCCTGGTATCTCTTTGTAATGTATAGGCAATTGCTGAATCTATTTGTTTACTGATATCTTCAGGCAGGATTTTGAATAAAGTTTCATGCAATTCGTATTGAAAGGTTTCGTAAATAGGAAAATGGGTGGCCAGAGAAAAGAGGAAAATGATTGCAGGGAAAAGAGATAAAAAAAAACTAAATGACATTGAATTAGCCCTTGCAATTAATGTTGACCGTTTGGCTTCGTTGATTACAAAAATTACTACGTCGTACAAAGGAACACTGAAAAAACCCGGTAATGAATGTTTTTTTGACCAATCCAGAATAGCCTGAACATAGGAATGCTCGAAAAGGGCTTTGTTCAGATTTTTTATTTTGGACAGGTCAAATTTCATTGAAGCTAAAAAAAAAGAAGTTTTGTGGAAATTCTATTCAAAAAATGGTTTTAGTCTTTCAGTTAAGAAATCAGGTGCAGATACTGATTTATTGTTGTTGTTATTCAGGAAACATAGTTTTACCCGTCCACCATTGACAATCTTATTGCTTTCATTCAAAATTTCGTGATGAAATATAATGAATTTTTCAGGCACTTCTTTCAAAATTGTTCGTATGGTTAACAACTCATCGTAACGGGCTGGGCGAACAAATCTCATCTCTAAAGACATTACCGGCATCATAATGCCTTTCTCCATTTCCATCTCCCTGTAAGTCAATCCAAGGGATCGAATCATTTCTGCTCTACCTATTTCATAATATTGAGCGTAGTTTCCATAATATAAATATCCCATTTGGTCCGTCTCACCATATCTTACCCGCTTTTTAAAATCGAATGTGAACATTAATAGATGGTTAGGAGTGGTTCAAGATAGTTCAAAATTGATTAAAATGGTTCAAAATAAATTTACTACAAACCAAATATCACACAACTTTCTCTATCTCATAAATAGAATTAATCTTGCCAGCAAATATGCAATAAAAATGGGGATTTTCTTGGAGGCATGAAATTTCTGTTGGACGACCATCATCAATATAATTGGCCTTTAGTTTGGATTTTATGGTAAACAATGAAGTAAAATAATTTAGATTGACCTCATTGGAAAAATAGTGGCTGATTTGACTTATCATTTTCCTTTGGTTGGAAATAGGTTTAGCATGACAAAAATTGCAATTGGACAAAAAATTTGGCTGGCATGTTGGATTTTCATTTTGGCAATCAAATTGCGGAGTATTTTCGAAGGAAACTTTATGATGTGTATACGCTACTGATGAAAGGGACAAAAGTTCTGACTTTCCGTAGGGCATTAAGGAACCAAACTGTCCATCCATAATCGTTAATCCTATATTTTTCAATTGCGGAGAAGTTACAAATGCTATTTCAGAAATCTCATGCATCAAATTGATTTCATCAACACCAAACTGCTGATTGATGCCATTGCTTCCACTATAAGTAGCATTAATTACATTTGGCGATTCAATAATTTCAACTGCTTCATTTTCCAAATTTTGTACCTCAATGTTCCAGTAATTTTTATTGGAGATAGCATTTAATATCCGAATAGATTTTCTAATTTCAATAGAAGAAGCTTCCTGCAATTTTTCTTTATAGAATTCAGCAATCAAAATAGGGTCAAAAGTATATTCTGTTGTTGTATATAGTGATTCTAGTCGATGAAAATTGAACAGCGGATGTTTATTGACAGGTTTACATTTAATGGAAATATAATCACAAAATCTTTCAAATTGGGCGGCGTCCGTTAAAGAGCCGAATCGGTCTATGGCATAATATTTTTCAAATTTAAAGTTGATAAATGCTTCATGTTCTTTGGTAAATCTGGCTTTATTATCATCAGACATTACTGCGGTGGCGACACTCCTGGGATAGTGATATCCACTATGCAAACGTGCTTGATTGACTATAGAGGCTTTTTTAAATAATTCTTTTTCTTTTTCCAAAATGCAAACCCGCAATCCTTTTTTTGCCAAATACAATGCTGCAAAGCATCCAAAAATACCTCCGCCAACAATTACGAAATCATATTTTTTATAGTTTTTTTTCAATTAATTGTTTTCAATTTTTGGTAGAACTCTTGTAGTTCAATTTTATCAATGATATGATAAAAATCAATTGTATTTTTTAATTGCTCCACTGAAGAGGGACCAATCAAAATACCCAATATATCTGGACTATAAAAAGTGTAAATCATTCCGATTTGGTTAAAGGAATTTAGCATGACGGTTTTTTGATTTGAGTTAAATTCATTTATCAATCTGGAAACTTTTTCAGAAACTGGATGCAATTGTTCCGTATCACCACCTCTCACTTTTAAGGAACTTACAGAATGATATTTCTTCAGATTTAATTTAAGCCCTCCTGCGTTAATACCATAAGTTATAAATCTCCTTTTTCCCTTAAATTGCTCATATCTATCGTAATCTGAAAACAGCAAATTATGTTTCATCTGTATAACAAAATCAAATAGGTAGCTTTGGTTGAGCCTGTAGTAAATTTCCGGGTATTTTATGCCGGACAATCCAAGTTTTAAGCCATTTTTTGCCATGATATCCATTGCTTCAAATGTATTACTGATATCTTTTTCGGCTTCTCTATTATCCCAATGCACCATGATGGTTTCCAGGTTATTTCTAAATTTATAATGATAGTCATCAAGAATCATCAACAGAAAACTTTTAACGAGATTGTGTTCTGGAGTCCGCAAATTATTCAAACTACCCACCTTCATCATTATTTTAAGATCTGAAACACCATGAGTTTGAATCCAATCCTGTAATATATTTTCGGCTTTCCTAAAGTCTTTAGGGTTTTTATTGATAGGATAATTAGTTGCCGTATCAACCGCTCGATAACCGTTTTTGTAAAATTCTTCGAGGATATTAAAACAAGTTTCTTTAGGGATAGTCCATCCCCACATCGCAGTACCAAGTATTAATTTTGGCAGCTTCATTTCTTTTTCTTTTTTAATGCTATCATTGATCGAATGTATTTTTTTGCCAGTGGTAAAACTTTTACCCTTGAACTGGTCACATCATCTGTCCATTTAACGGGCAATTCATAGATTTTCAAACCAGCCCACTCTGCTGTAGTCAATAATTCAGTTGAAAAAAACCAACCATTGTTTTCTGCTCCTAAGCGATTCAATTTTGGATAAACTTCTCTTTTCAAAAACTTGAAACCGCACATGCCGTCTGAAAATCCAACTCTTAAATAAATTTTAAGCAAAAAATTAAAAACTCGCGATGCAATTTCTCTTTTAAATGAACGTCCGATTACTTTAGATTTTGAATGTAATCTAGTACCATACACTAGATCAAAATCCTTTTCGACAATTGCTTCATACACTTCTAAAAAGTGTGACAAATCCGTTGCCAAGTCCAAATCCATGTATCCAACAATGTCCGCTTCTGATTGCCCCCAGGAAGTTTTCAATGCCAGACCAACTCCCTTATCTGAAACCCTTACACAGGTAATTTCCGGAACCTGATTTGCAAGTTTTTTAGCAATTTCCAGAGTTGTGTCCGTTGAACCATTGTCAGCTATCACAATTTGCCATTGCTGAGGATTTGGAAAATGCTTCTTTAGAAATTTATGCAAAATCAAACTATTCTGTTCAAGCGTTGCCTCTTCATTTAATACAGGTATCGTTACATCAAAAGTCATAAACCATATTTTGGGCGAAAATAATGCGATTATCTTCAATATCGGGCAATGATTTTACACATTTCACCATTTTTGCTTTCTTTGTAGAAAATTGAAAAACTTTGGGCGAAAGCAAACGTTCTTCGATTGAAATAAAGTGAAATTCAGCCGTCCATTTTTTCAAATTGAACAATTAAATAGTTTTTCTTATATGGATATGCATGACTATAAACCCAAATCGTTTTGGCAAAAACCGGAAGGTGTAACAGGAGCGATTTTTTTGACTGGACTTGTTGCCGGGATTGGCTTTTTACTTGCAACAAACCCAGGTCTTTTTGCTGCCCTGTTTTCTAGTACTCTTGCAATGGTGGCTACCATTGTAACGCTGGCTGCCATTATGTATGTTATTTTGGATCCCAAAGCAAGAGGTTTGATTTCTTATGCCTATAAAAGTGTTATGAGATGGATTACAGGACTTTTTGTACAAATAGATCCGATTGGCATTTTGAAATCCTATATAGATGATCTTGAGGATAATCTAAAGAAAATGAGGAAACAGATTAGCAAATTGAGAGGACAGATGCATAAACTCAAAGAGCATATTCACAACAACAAAAAAGCCATTGATAGCAATTTAGAGTTGGCAAGCAAAGCAAAAGCGACGAATAAACAGGCTCAAATGATATTGAAGTCAAGAAAAGCTGGTCGATTGAAAGAATCGAATATGCGCTTGAGTGATCTTTACAAGAAAATGGAAGTTTTGTACCGCGTCCTGACTAAAATGTATGAGACTTCAGAAATCATGTCTGAAGACTTGAAGGATCAAATTGCTGTAAAAGAACAAGAACGAAAAGCCATTCATGCTTCTCATTCTGCCATGAAATCTGCCATGAATATCATTTCCGGAAATAAGGATCAACGTTACATGTTTGACATGGCTTTGGAGGCAATAGCAGATGATGTGAGTCAAAAAGTTGGAGAAATGGAAAGATTCATGGATATGTCTTCCAACTTTATGGATTCCGTAGATTTACAAAACGGCGTTTTTGAGGAGGAAGGTCTGAAAATGCTTGAAAAATGGGAAAAGGAAGGCGTTTCCAAAATTTTGGGTGATGAAAAGGAAACACTTCTGCTTCAGGCAAATAGTGAATCAGATGTGCTTGACTTGAATGCCCCTGTCGCAAAGCCTGTTAGAGAAGTAAATCATGTAAATCAGTACGACAACTTCTTTGACTAGAGTCGGTTACATTCCCTATTTTCCGAATAGGTAATTTCAGCTATTTTCTATACAATTCTGCTCTTTGTTTTGGATAAACCCTTAATTCAAAATATCTTTATCTCATTCAGAATTTTTGAATTAGCTTCCATAAACAATTCCAAAGCATCCCCCCTAATCGTTTAGGAGTAAAAAGTTTGAGGGCAATTGCCTGTCAATTTCTACAAAAAACAAATACTATGAACCCTACCACAACAGGGAGAACCCTATTCTATTGGCTGGTATGTCTACCTGGTATTTTCCTATACAATAACGTTGGTTTAGCTCAATTATCTATTGAATGGGATAGAACCTTTGGAGGAGTTGGGTGGGAGGAACTCAATGGAACAGTCTTAACTGATGATGGTGGATATATATTTTGTGGTACTACATTTTCCAATCAAAGTTTTGATGTCAGTGAACCCAATCGCGGTGTAGGGGACTTTTGGGTGGTAAAAACAGATTCAGCAGGAACACTAGAATGGGATCATCGCTACGGTGGGTCTGAATGGGATCGGTTATGGACAGCAATAAAATGTAGTGATGGGGGCTATTTACTCGGAGGAGAATCCAACTCCAATGCAGGATCTAATTTAGACGAAAAATCAGAAGATTCAAGAGGCGGTTTTGATTATTGGATTGTAAAAATTGATGAAAATGGTCTGTATGAATGGGATAAAACAATTGGAGGAACTGGTCAGGACACCCTTTTTGGATTAGCAGAACTTTCTGATGGATATGTCTTATCTGGATTTTCAAACTCGCCTCCCGACCCCACCACTGAAAAATCTGCACCGGTTTATGGTAAAGCAGATTATTGGGTAGTGAAAATTGATAAAAACGATAGAAATGTAATGTGGGATAGAACATATGGTGGGGATGAAAGAGATCAATTGTTTTCAATGAAAAAAACAGCCGATGGAGGCCTATTACTAGGAGGGAGTTCAGAATCCTCACAAAATACTGGTAACAAAAACTCTCCTTTTTGGGGATTAAATGATATGTGGTTGGTGAAAATTGATGGGGATGGAAATCTGGAGTGGGAACAGACTTTTGGAGGTGATGGTGAAGAAACCATCCAGGATATTTTGATTACTTCTGATAATCACATTTTAATCTGTGGACAATCCTCATCTCAACCAGGGACTGGATCCTTTAAAACTTCACCTCATTTTGGTCATTGGGACTATTACTTAGTAAAGGTCACTGAATCTGGAGATTATTTATGGGATCGAACATTTGGAGGAGAAGGTACTGATTTAGCATATGGAGTAGTAGAAAATGGGATTGGTAATATACTAATTTCCGGAGTTTCTTCATCTTTACCAAATACTGGTGGTGGTAATAAAACTGCCGAATTAATAGGTGGCGGGGCCAATGATTTTTGGATGCTTTATCTAAACAATGATGGTACGGAGATAATTTGGGATTTGACATTCGGCGGCAATAATATCGACTCACCCCCCGAATTACACCACGCTCATAACGGAGGATATGTATTTGGCGGTCATTCAAGCTCCAATGCACATCTGACCAAATCAGAAAATTCAAAGGGTTTAAATGATTTTTTCGTCATAAAAACCAATTGTCCTATCTCACTAGATTTGCCAGACATAACCAATCACTGTATAGATATTCCTATCCAAATAGACGCAACGATTGAGGATTGCCCCAATTGTCAATATTTTTGGGAAGATGGTATTATTGGTCCTGTTAGAGATATTCCCAATGATAATCTCAATTCAACTTACAGATTGACTGCATTCCACGAAGATGGTTGTGATATAACAGATCAATTTGAGGTTAATTTGGTGACTGTACCTGAATATTTAATATTTGATCACCAGGATATTACTTGTTTTGGTGATGAAGATGGCTCAATTGCAGTATTAGGCGTAGACGGAGGTACTGCTCCCTATCGCTTCAATGTGAATGGAGATGAATTTTCAGATCCTATTGATTTTCAAAATCTTGGACCTGGCAATTATCAATTCCAGGTTATTGACTCCAATTACTGCATGCATGATACACTCATTAACTTGGAGCAACCTGAAGAACCCCTGGTGGTATTGCCACCTGATTTAACAATAGATTGGGGGGATAGTATTCAAATCCAGGCGTTAATTACGTCAAATGTTTCCAGCTTTACCTGGACAAACGCTAATATCCTTTCGTGTATAGACTGCCTTGAACCACTGGCCTTTCCCCTAACTACCAGTAACCTTAGCATTGAAGTCCACGATGAAAATGGTTGTAGTAAAACTGATCAAATGACCATTTTTGTAGTGAAAAATCTGGCTGTTTATATCCCAAATGCATTTTCTCCAAATGGAGATGGGCATAATGATTTTTTTACAATCTATTCCAACAAAAGTGTTAGAACTGTCCTAGATTTAAAAATTTATGATAGATGGGGGCAACTGATGTTTGAAAATGAGGACTTCCGACCTAATGCAGAGCCAGAGGGATGGGATGGAAAATTTTTGGGCAAATTTCTAAAACCCGACGTTTTTGTTTATTGGGCAAGTGTAGAATTCATTGATGGAAGCACCCAGTTTTTTGAGGGCAATATACACCTGTTGCGATAAACTCAAACTCTTGCAACAATATTTTTCTATAAAAATTAGTTTCAAATCCTAATATTCTTAAAGTTTTTGTTAATGAACTACAAAACGGTTTTTTCTTATCAAATACTCCCCTATTTTCGTAAGTATTATTAAGATTATTTTGTACAACTAATTCATTTTCAAAACCGATGGTATGATTGGCCTCACGCAATATCTCTTAGAGAGCACCATTTGCATGGCAATTTTTTACTTGTGTTTCTATTGGTTTTTCAAAAAATCAAGCTTTCACCAATGGAATAGATGGTATTTATTGCTGACTCCATGGATAGCACTTATTCTTCCTGGAATCGAATTAGAATTCTCATTGACAACAGATTATTCCCATGGGCAGGTTCCTGATTTCGATCTGGCTTTTATTGAACAAATTGAAGAAAAAGCTCCACCATTTTCGTTGACCCTTAACGCACTAATTAAGCTAATTTATATTTCAGGAGTTGCATTTTTTGGTTTTAGATTTATAGATAAATATTGGAAATTCAAGGAATTGTTCACAAAAAAGAGGAATCAATCATTTTTAAAAAATGCGTTTCCTTCGCCCTATTCAGATTATCCCTTAACAGCTTTATTTAGCCTGGCATATTGGGGCCCTACTCCGCTTACTCGAGAAACCAAAGAATTATTAATTGAACACAGACAAGATTTTGGTTGGTTGAATAGTCTGGACGTTTTTTTTACAGAGATTCTAAAAATTGGATTGTGGTTTCATCCCATCATTTATTTATTTAAAAGGGATTTAAATGGAGTACACAAAAAAATTCACAATCAATTTACAAATTCTAGTAAATCAGGAGAACGTTACTCTTTCATTGCAGGCATAAAGACCGTTGTAGTCATTTCCCTTATTTTATTATTCTTTTACATTTTTTCCTATAATTCTTCCAATCAAATTCCTTGGCTCAATTCGCTTCCCAACATTGCCAATTCAATTGAAGCGTTTGGAGAGTTGAGCATTTACAAGTACCAAAAACCAAAAGATCCGGAATTCGCCTTTCATTGGGGCAATATTCATGTTCCATTAGAAAAAGTGGCTGCACCGAATGCATTTTCAGGAGAATTGGAAATTGAATTAAATCGGTTATTTGAGTCATTAGATTCAAATATTAGAGTTTATGAAAATCAGGACTCTTTGTCTTTCAAAAACTTAACCATTCATTTAAATCAACTAAGCAAAGATAGACCTGTGTGGTTCCCCCAGGTTTCTCCCAATAATTTTGATTTCGAACATCGTTATTTGGGAAATATGAAGTCCAAAATAGAGGAAGGCGATCAAATATCAATTTCCGGAGAAGTAGGCAATATTTACCTTGCAGGTATAAATTTAAATATCAAGGACCCAAAGGAAATCTACTCACCCATCATAAAGGTTCCAAACATAAAAAAAGAATCCAAAACTTATGGCTTTCAAATTGTCTCCTTGCCTGGAAGGAAGTCAATAGTCAGGATTGATAAAACACAAAAAAGCTCTCAAAAAATTCTGGATATATATTCTGACAATTCTAAATATGACATTATTCACATTCCAAATTTTGCAACAGACAGACGATTGATTACAACCGAAAATATCCTTTTTCCTGATATAAAATACGATAATCTAATTATAGATGATAGTATTCAATGGTTCGAATTACCTGAATATCAAAATTATAGGACAAAAATGGTCAAGCTTTTTTGGGGAAAAATGGTGGCTGCACCATCGAGTCAAAATTTCACTCAAACTAATTTTAAGCAGAATTACAGAAACAAATTGGATCTATTCATAGGAAATGAACATGTTAAAATAGAAAAACTCAAAACCTCCATTGTACCAAAGGCTGGTGAACCCTTGGGTTTTATTACTAAAAATTTAGACCCCCTAACGTTAAGAAGAGCTTTGGGAAAGTGTATGCCTCGTACCAGCATATATTTTGAAGATATTGTAGTAAACCATCAGGGTAGATTTTTTCAACTACCTATTTCCTTTGTATTTAATATTGGAACTCCTAAAGATGTTTATGAAGTCAACATTACTGAAAGTCAGGCAGGAGTAGCTCAAAAAACTATAAGAGAACCAGGTTTCTTATATTACCAGAATTATTCCCTACCAGAATTGATAAATATTTTGACCGATCAGGAGAGGATGGTTTTTGGTGATGATATTAAAGTGCCTCAGTTGGATCTTTATTTTCGCTCCGAAAATTTAAGCACAAAAAGAGGTGAACGAATACTTTTAAAAAAATTAAAAGCACAATTTCATTTTAAGACCGAAATTAGGTATGAAAATCGAAAAGTTTACATTTTAAAATCGGACAAAAATAATGCACTAATTCAACCATTTGAATATGTAGAAGAGAATAGAATCAGTCCTGAAGAGAATTTGCATGCCAATTGGGAAATGGGATTAGAAAGTTTTTCAAATGGCTATATGGACGATTTGGCAAATTTGATTGAATACCGCTTTGATATCATTGTTTTTAACGAAACGGAATTGCAAAAACCTTTTTCCCTTGGATTAAACATGACTTCCTTGGCAACCTTACAGTTTCAACTCCTAAATGACTTCGGGGTGGAATTAGTAGAAGAAGAAAGAGTTGTAAAAATTGTTAAAGCCGTCCTTGAAAAATAAAAATTTAAACCAGGGCAAATAAATCATTCACACCAGGTGTTCTTACTACGTTAAAACCCTCTGCATATTCTACTCCAATGGGTCTTCCAAATACACGACCCTTGGCTTTTATAAATTCTAAAAATGAATGTCCAGAAATGGGAGACTGCAATTCATTTTTATACTCAATAGCATTTGGGTTAAAAAACTGAGACCGAAAAGCCCGTATCAACTCCATCTTTTTTTCAATGAAGGGACTTATGTTCACAACAAAATCGGGAGTCAGATTTCTATCTTGAATATAATGATATACCGCTTTTGGTCTCCACCTTTTTTGCAAATCCCCATCCTCAATTGTTTCTACCTTGACCAACCCTGAATAAAAACAGGCATCAGCAGTAAATTTTGCGGCTCTACCATGGTCTGGGTGTCGATCATCCAAAGCATTAGCCAAAACGATTTCAGGTTGATGTTTTCGAATAACCCGAATGACCTTAAGCATATCCGTTTTATTGTAGGTAAAAAAGCCGTCCGGTAGGCTTAAATTGATCCGAAACTCCGCACCCATAAGTTTGCTTGCATTTAATGCTTCCTGGTCTCTAATGTCAGCATTGCCTCTTGTGCCCAATTCACCTCTGGTCAAATCCAATAAACCCACCTTTTTTCCAAGTGAAATGTGGTGAAGTAATGTACCTGAACAGCTCAATTCTACGTCATCTGGATGTACACCCACAGCAAGAATATCTATCTTCATAAAAACAAAATTACCTTTGATTAATGAAAACCAAAGGTAATTAAGAGAAGGATTTTTATGCCTTTAAAACCAATAATTCATTAAATAAAAATCCTGTTAATATCAGGACATCATCTACAAAACTGGGCTTTCTTATAATGGTACTTTTCGGGAAGATCAAAATTTTTGAGCTTCGCAGGAAGTTTGGTTTGAAGAATTTGATTTAGCCGTAGTTTTAAATTCAACATTTTAACGAACAAAAGGTCGTAAATTGTTAATAATCAAACATTTAAAACAGTAATTAAGTTACAAAAAAAAGCATGAAGTATTTATTGAAAATACTTCATGCTTTTTAAAAAAAATTGCACCCCTATTTTTCTCCTACAGTAAAGTAAATTAATCCCTTCAAAAATACTTAAGCCTTCTAAAAAGGAATTCTTCAAAAAAGATAAACAACCGTTTCCTTAATGAAGAAGTGACTTTCTGAAAAACCACTAAATCAGGACAATTTTCGTGGCGGGATGTGTGCAGTTTTCAAAAATCAATAGTTTTCTCAGTATGTTTAGTGTCGGGGTGCAATTGTCGGACTAAGATATAACATACTTATTATTTAAAAAAATAATTTTTGTCCAAAATTCAAGAAAACGGTCATTTTTACAAAAGAAACGGTAGGTAAATCATATAGTACGGTGCTTGCAATTCGTAATTTCCTGTAAAGACTGAAGCTTAATTACAAAACTTCGTTATGGGTTTATTACAAAACTGCTAATCTGTATATCACCAAAATTCGCTCAAACATGAAATTAATTTCCTATTCCATGTTAAGTGGAAGAGAAGCTTATTTAAACAAATTCTAATTAATCTATTCTTATAAGCAATTCTCAATTATCTTTGTTTATCTGTAAACTTAGAGTGTTTTAATTATAAAAATTTCTGGTTATGGATAAACGAAAAGGTATCATATGGTTTCGCCAGGATCTCAGGCTTCATGATAATGAAGCACTCACTGAAGCAATAAAATATTGCGAATCTGTTATTCCTGTATATGTTTTTGATGAAAGGGTCTTTTCAGGGATGACAAAGTCGGGATTTCCAAAAACCAACAAGTATCGGTTAAAATTTATTTTAGAGTCAATCAAGGATTTAAGGAATTCACTTCAAAATCTTGGATCTAATTTGATTATCCGCATAGGAAAACCAGAAGTAGAAATCCTGAAAATTGCAAGAAAATGTAAAACAAGTTGGGTCTTTTGCAATAGAGAACGGACACATGAAGAAGAAGCAGTCCAAGATGCTCTTGAAAAAAATCTTTGGTCAGTAGGGCAAGAGATAAGATTTTCAAGAGGCAAAATGCTTTATTATACAGCTGATTTGCCTTTTCCCATTACTCATACGCCTGATATTTTTTCCCACTTTAGAAAAGAAGTAGAAAGGTTTGTAAAAATTAGAGCACCCCTACCCTCTCCCCATGAGAGCATTTCCCAAATTCCAGAAAATTTGGACATTGGGAAACTTCCTGATTTAGAAACTTTCGGATATTTAGATTTCGAGTATGATAAACGAGTTGCTTATCATTTTAAAGGAGGTGAATCTGAGGCTCTTAAGAGGCTTGACATTTATTTTAAATCTCCTGAAAATCAACCACTTGAATATAAGAATTCCAAGAATTCACTCTTTCACACAGTCGGTTCTACCAAGCTATCTCCCTGGTTGGCTCAAGGTTGTTTATCTCCAAAATTGATTTATCAAAAACTGTTGGAATTTGAAGCAAATTTTGGAAAAGATAAATCTACTACAGATTTGTTTCATGAGTTGATGTATAGAGACTTTTTACGATTTATGGGAAAGAAACACGGGAATAATATATTTAGGCGAGGCGGAATAATTGAAAAGCCCAACAATGCATGGAAGAACGACATGACAATCTTTCAAATTTGGAAAGATGGCCGTACAGGAATCCCTTTTGTTGATGCAATTATGAAAGAATTAAACCTTACTGGCTATATATCAAATATTGGAAGAAGAAATGCTGCTAGTTTTTTGGTGAATAATTTAAATATAAATTGGCAAATTGGGGCAGAATATTTTGAAAGTTTGTTGATCGATTATGACCCATGCAGCAATTGGGTCAATTGGAATTTAATTGCAGGAATTGGAGACGACCACAAGGAAGATAGGAAAATAAATGTTTTAAGCCAGGCAAAAAAGTTTGACCCTCATGGAGAGTATGTCAAAACATGGTTGCCTGAACTCAAGGATTTGCCAAATGACAAAATTCACAAACTCAATGAATTATCCGACGAAGATCAAAATACGTTAAATTTCAAACCAGGCTATGATTATCCTAAAGCAATGGTAAGTATTTTTTAATTCCACCTATTAATCGTTGATTTATATCCCCCAATTGCTTTGTTGAGTTAAAATAGCCAGTTCATGCTCTATAGACTGAGTCTCGAAGCCTAAATCTCTTACCTTTAAGTTTTTAAATACGACTTGTGGTGGTCTATAAGCAGCAAATTTAATCTCCCTCTGGCTCTTTTCGATAAGAGAACCCCTGGTCACTTGGAAAAGTCTTCTAATCATTTTTGCGAAATCGACCCTGCTCATAGGATCTTTTCCTCCAATGTGAAAAATCCCTTTTTCGACTTTGTTTAAAAGTAAAAATAATCCTTCAGCAGCATTCCTTCCACTTAAAAAACTTCGGATTTCGTCATGAAATGCTGTGACCGATTGATCTTTTTTCCATTTCATCAACCATTCTTTCATGAAATTTCGATGATGATTTCCCCCAAAACCATACATCACTGGAACCCTACATATAATAGCTTCAGGATAATTTTGTAGAATAAATTGCTCTGATAGAAATTTGTGCTGACCATAAACATTTTGCGGATTTGGTATATCAAGTTCATGATATTCTTCTTTTAAACCGTCAAAGACTTGTCCACTTGATACAAATAGAAATGGGATCTTAGACTCAATGCTAAATTCGGTAAGTGTCTTTGTAACCTGATAATTTATTAGGAATGATAATTCAGGATAATTTTCACAAAAACCTGTGCTTGATTGGGCTGCGAGATGAAGGATGGCATCTGGCTTTATACTACCCAGAATTTTGAGGGTCAGTTTCTTTTTTGTCAAATCAACCTGAAAATTTCTGATGCCTTTTTTCAGTCCGCGTTTATTTGAATTCCATGTTCCTGTTATTTCCCATTCTTTTTGGGCGTGATGGCATATGTGCCAACCCAAAAATCCAGATGCCCCAGTTACCAATAGTTTTTTCAAGGTTCTAAAATTTAACAATCAAAAGGGTATCTAATTCAGCTAGTATTTTAATAAAATCCTGAATTCGCTTTTCATCATTTCTTTGTTGTCTCATAGTTCTATTTTTGTTCCAGATAACCATCCTGCATTTCTAAAATCCTATCGCTCATTTTTGCTAATTCCTTGTTATGAGTTACGATGACAAAGGTTTGTTGAAAGTCGTCTCTTAATTTGAAAAGTAATTCGTGCAATTCTGTGGAAGATGTAGAATCCAGGTTTCCGGAAGGTTCATCTGCAAATACAACAGAAGGATTATTCATTAATGCTCTTGCAACAGCTACCCGTTGTTGTTCTCCACCAGATAATTGCCCAGGTTTGTGGGTCAATCGTTCAGACAGCCCCAAATAATCTAAAAGTTCAACTGCCCTCTTTTTTACAGTATCTTCTGTTTGTTTTTGAATTAAGCCAGGAATAATCACATTTTCTAAGGCAGTAAATTCAGGCAGCAAGTGATGAAATTGAAATACAAATCCAATATTTTCATTACGAAAAAGTGCTAATTCATTGGACTTTAATACTTTAACCTTAGTTTCATTGATTATCACTTCCCCTTTGTCTGCTTGATCCAAGGTACCCAAAATGTGCAATAAGGTACTCTTCCCGGCGCCAGACTTTCCTACAATCGAAACTATCTCTCCTTTTATTATCTCCAGATCAACTCCTTTCAGCACATGGAGATCATGGTAGGATTTATGAATATTCTTTGCTAAAATCATGATTGAGAATTAGAGAGCCAAAAATAGAAAAAGATTTGAGAGAATTTGATTTTCACCCACCAGCTCCCCATTTGTCCTTTCCGAAAACAAAAAAAGGAAAAAATCAAAAAATAGAAAAACGAAAATATGAGACCTATGTTTTTTCCTTATTTTGGGATGGCTACCATATTTATTTTCCTAGCTTTAGGCGAAACTCCCGAATTGAATTATCTTAGCAAAAAAATAAAAAATATGCCGGCATATGCTGAAAGCTATACTAATAGACGATGAATCCAACTGTCTGAAAATGTTGGAATGGGAATTACAAAATACTTGCCCGGAGGTCAACATTCTAGCTAAGTGCGAAACTGGGAAAGATGGCTTAAAAGCAATAAAGGACTTGCATCCGGATTTGGTGTTCCTGGATGTAGAGATGCCCTATATGAATGGATTTGAAATGCTGGATTTAGTACCTGAGGTAAATTTTGAGGTAATTTTCACAACGGCATATGATGAATATGCTGTAAAAGCATTTAAGATCAGTGCTGTAGATTATTTATTGAAACCTATTGATGGAGAAGAACTCAGAGTTGCTATAGATAAAGTAAGTGAAAAAAAGCAGCTCCATTCTAAAGTTGATTCAAGGCATCTGGAGGTCTTAATGGATCAGGTAAGTAGTTCGAAAAAGAATGGGGTAAAAAACATTGCGCTTCCCACTTACGAGGGGTATGTTTTTGTGAAAATTAACCAAATCCTCTATTGTCAATCCGATAACAATTACACAAGAGTGATTTTAGATGATGGTAAACCACTTTTGATTTCAAGAACCCTTAAAGAAGTTGGTGAAATGCTCACTGACTTTCAATTTTACAGAGTACACAATTCGTTTATCGTCAATTTAAACGAGATAGCTAATTACATTAAATCAGATGGAGGGTATTTGATAATGTCCAATGGTGACCAGGTAAAAGTCTCAAGAACTAAAAAAGAAGAATTATTAAAGCATTTTGGCTGATTAATAGCCATAAAACAAAAAAAGCATTTACATATTTCCGGAATTTCAGGGACTCAGGATCTTCATTTCGTTTGAAAATCAATAGGTTTCCTAAATTTCAAGAATAATTCATTGAGTGAATTCCAGATTAACCGGAAAACTACAAAACATAGACAAACATGCTAAACACATTCATCGAAACCTTCAAAATTAAGCTTGATGATGAGTATAAAGCAGAGTTTCAACGACTGATAAATCAAAGTAATGCTGAAAATATTGTCATCATTTCAGGATTGGGTGTTCTTTTCTTTCTTTTATTATCGGTTTTAGATATCCAAAGAATTTCCACTGGTGAGTATTTTGAAACTCCTGTTTATGTTGGGTTATCCATTACGCATCTTTTGCTCGGGTTTTTAGTGTTCCCTGGATATTATATTTATAAGAATTTCGATGCAATTAAGACTGGCAATTATGGCAAATACAAATATATGCTTCTTGCTTGTTTGATAATTATGGGATTATCACTGGTTCCAATGTCTGTTTTAGGTTCTATAGACAAAAGAGGCTTAGTAACATTTGCTGCCTATATGATTATTGCCAATCTGGTATTTAGTCTGGATAAAAAAACCAGAGATATCGTTAACCTGCTTAGTGCAATACTTGTAATAATTGGGATTGTATATATCCATAGGGAAGATCCGGTTACAATGGTGGCTTTAATTATTGAAATTCTGGGTATCGGATTTCCTGTATACATCATTGCTTCCTACCAATATAATTTAAGGGTAAAGCAATTTACCAATGAAAAAATACTTGAAAAACAAAATGCTATTATCCAGCAAAATCTGGAAGCGGAATACAATAAAAGGATAGCCGAAATTGAAATGAAAGCATTGCGTGCCCAGATGAACCCCCACTTTCTATTCAATGTATTGAATTCTATAAAACTATACATGGTTCAAAATGATGCTAAGACGGCATCAGTCTTTTTGACAAAATTCTCCAGGTTGATTCGACTCATACTAAATAACTCCAAAAGTAAAATGGTATGCCTGGCAGATGAATTGGAGGCATTAAAGTTGTATATCGAGATGGAGAATTTCAGATTCAATGATAAATTTGATTATTCCATTGATCTGGATAAAAATGTAAATGCAGATGATATCGAAATTCCCCCGCTCATCCTACAGCCATACGTAGAAAATGCCATATGGCACGGATTAATGCATAAAGATGATGGAAGAGGAAAACTGGAAATAGGCATTCTAAAAGATAATGGTACGATACAATTTATTATTGAAGATAATGGAATTGGACGTGAAAAATCCCGATCACTAAACACAAGACTGGCCACTTCTCACCAATCAGTAGGAATGAAAATCACTAAAGACAGAATTCAAAGAACCAATCAATTATATGGTTTGTCTGCTAATGTAGAGGTAGTGGATTTAAAAGATCCTGAAAATGGCAAAGCTGTTGGAACCAAAGTTTTGATAAATCTACCCATTGGCTAAGTAGTTATTTCTAGGTGAAAAAGCGTAATAAAACAATAACATTCCGAGGAAATTAAGCAACTCTTTACTATTTTTTTATTCATATATATTCTTTATTTTTCAGTTTACCGCTCAATATTGACCGAATACTCGCTTAAACAGACCATTCTCACATTATGCTTTGTAATATATGTATTGGTCCTCTATCTTTGTGTCAGCACTTTGAAACACTGTAGGACACTCTTAAGAATTAAAGCACTCATTTTCAAGACAACCAATTGAGAACAATAGGGTCGGCAAAGGTCCGACCCTCGTTTTTTTCATGAAACACTAAGAAAAAAAAACCAAGATAAAACCAAGTGAAGACGAAAAGGGGGGCGCAAATGCGCCCTCTTTTTTAAACTTATTCCTCTATCATTTTTTACCAAAAATAACCGACTAAAATAGCGGTTATTATCAACAACCCAATTGCAAGGTTTCTATAGTTTAGATACCATGGCATTGATTTTAATTCTGCTGTTTCTTCGGTAAATAGAGATTTCTTCCAAACGTAATTCTCTAAATGATCTTCAATTAAATCTCCGGCTTTTAAACCTTCTCCAATTCTATCTACATCATCAACAGAAGCAGTCCTCTTGAAGGTTTCCTCAGGAGCAGCTGTTGCCAGGCTAACTATCACATTCACTAACAAGCAAACAATAAATAGGACACAAGTAAAATGTAAGAAATGTATTCCATCCAAATAGGCTGCCCACCCTGGAGCCTCTGTTCCTGCCTCTTTTGCTGCTGTAGTTGTAACTCCTGCAACAACCATCACAAATGCTGTTACAAATCCGGTTAACAGTGCAGCAATGGAACCTGTTCCATTAGCTCTTTTCCAGAACAATCCAAGTATGAAGGTTGCGGCAACCGGAGGTGCAATGTAAGACAGAACCTTTTGTAGGTATTCCCATAGAGAATCAAATTTTTCAATCATGGGAGCCCAGGCACAGGCTAATATAACTAGTACCAAAGTGGTTATTTGACCTGCTCTAACCAATTGCGTACTTGACATTCCTGGACGCAGTTTTTGAATAAAATCCATTGTTACCAAAGTAGAGGCTGAGTTAAAAGTCGCAGAAACACTTGACATCATGGCAGCTAAAAGTCCAGCTAACACCAAACCCAGAATCCCTTTTGGCAATAAATCAAAAAGCAAAAGTGGATAAGTCGCATTGGGACATTTTCTCAAGTCTGCACATACTTCGCCTCCTGGTAATTGATAATTCATAAAACTCAAATCCAAATCAGAATAGATTAGAATGGCAGCAGTTCCAGGTAATACCATAAAAAATAAAACAGGTAATTTTAAAAACCCTGCAAATAGAGCTCCCCAACGACCGTGGTTGATATCCTTAGCTCCTAGCACCCGTTGTACCATAAACTGATTATTGGCCCAAAAGTAAAACCCAAGAATTGGAGCACCTAAAACCAATCCCGTCCAAGGCATAAAGGCATCGTCTCCTGGTCTGACCAGGGAAAGGGTTTCAGCAGCCCCTGATAAAGCCCTGGTAGTATCACCGGCTGTTTCCGATATTAACTTTCCCTCACTACCCATTTTATCTAATCCTTCAATAAAACCTGCCCAACCACCCACTGCTTCATGACTGAATGCATAATAAGTTAATAATATGGAACCAAAAATTAGTAAAATGGCTTGGACCACTTCTGTTTGAATAACTGAATTCAATCCTCCAGGAACTGTATATGCTGCGGCTGCTACGGCAAGAATAACCACCACAGTAACCGTAGATAATTCAGGAAACATTAATTTTAAAACGATGGTCCCAACATACAATCCAGCAGCCGTATCCAGCATTACATTGCCAACAATGGTAATAAATGAAAAATAATACCGGGAACGTACATCATATCGCCTTTCCAAAAACTCCGGCATGGTGTACACTCTGGATTTTAGATAGAATGGAAGGAAAAACACCGCAAAAAAGACCAATACTACTGCAGCCAACCACTCATAATTAAAAACATGGGTATTGGTTTTAAAAGCGTCTCCTGCTAATCCCACTAAAGTTGAACTTGAAATATTTGCAGCAAAAAGCGATATACCGACTATTGGCCATAACATATTTCTTCCAGCCAAAAAGTATTCTTCAGAGCTGTTGCGTTTAGCGTGATAGAGTCCGTACCCGATAATTAATACACCATACAATGCCATGATGATTATATCGAGGTTACTCAGTTCCATTGAATTCATTTTTCGTTTTGTTGATTATTGACAAAAAAAAAGAGCGAAGGGAAAACATTCGTTTGCTTCGCTCTTGTAAGAAATCACCCGACTGTTATTATGAAGGATTTTCTAATTACCCTCATTTAACATATCTTAATGTAAGACCATTTTTCTTCAAAATGGTTTATAGAAGATTAGAATTACATTTCACAATTTTAGGTTTAATTCCCTACTTTTTATGGAATTGTTTTCGGCGAATTCGTTCATCAACCTAATCTAATTTGCTGCCAAGATAATGTATCTTCCACAATAAGAACACAATTTTTTAAGGAAATTTTAATTTTATGTTAACTCTTTTAACAAATTAGTGAATAACAGAGAAAGTTATCATCAAAATACAATTATTTTTTTTCATTTCAAACAAAATATTATTCCTTTTTTCCGAAGCAAAAACTCAAGTTTTCAAAATAGATTTGTTACCCTATAAAGAACATCTGTCTGAAAATATCTTTATTGGCTATTTTTTGAGGAAAAATAGCCAATAAATCTAAACCTCAGTCAAGCATTTCTCAAAGGGTAACAAGTCAAATTATATCTGCTGGTTATAGAAATTGAAAAAATAATAACCTTTTACTTCCTGATTATCTTTTTTTACAAATCTGCTTTCATTAACCTCCGATAACTTAACGAAAGGAATAGTAAAATGTAAATACTAGAAAGAATAATAGCTTCTGTACTCGATAAGCAAGTATCAAATCCTCGTTCTTCAATGAAAGGATCTGCCAAACGAAACACTGGGAAAGGCGCTAAATCTTCTATTGCATTCATTGGATAATAATTCATTGTCCCATGCTTAAAGAAATAGAAATGTATTCCTCTTAAAATAGCTTCAAGGACCATAACATAGGTTAAATACAGGAAAAGTGCAATTCCTGTTCGCCTTATCAACATTCCCAACAAAAAACCAAAACTCATATACCCCATTCCCATTAAGAAGAATCTAAATATGAATTGGGAATCTTTGGTAATGGTATTGAAATAAATAGTTTCAGTATGAATGAATCCAAAAATTAGAGCACATAGCGTGTAGTATATTGTGGCGGCAAGACACAAACCAATGATGAAACTTAGTTTACTTAGGTAATATTGCTTGCGGCTAATCCCTGTAATTATATTTTGACGTAATGTTTTATTTCTATGCTCATTTGTCACCATCAATACACCTAGAAACCCTAAAAAAAAGAAGGACAGCCAGTTCCCTACATAAGCCAACCATTCCCAAACTGATGGAAACATAAATAAATGGTCAATAGAGGGTAAAAATGGAGGCATTTCATTGGCATCAATTTCAATTGTTTTTGCAACCAGGAATAACCCAGGTAAGGCTATCAAATACAGAATTACCATTGATCTAAAAACAGTAAAATTCCTTTGTTTCAGCCATTCTAATTCGAATAAATATATCATTTGAGTAACTTCTTATGTTGGAGAATTGAAAATTTAGGTTCGGGGGAAGTGGATAATCATTCGGCTCATTGCTTAGTAATCTCCAGGAATTCTGATTCGAGGCTTTTTTGTTTTGCCAATAAATGAGTCAGAGTAATGCCTTTTTGAAAAGCCATATAATTCAACTCAGCTGACGAAAGGTTTTTTTCAACATGCAGGATTAGTTTGTCATCTTCCTCTTGAATTTGGTGGACTGAAGGGTTTTTACGCAGTATATTTATTAAATGAGCGAGGTTATCGGAAGCTATTTCAATTATGATATCATCAGAAAGAATAGATCCTACCGTCCCAGTTGCAAGTAATTTTCCCAATTTCATAATGGCTACATGCGAGCAGACTTTTTCTACTTCATCCAAAATATGACTTGCCATCAATATGGTTTTCCCACTTTTGGCAATTTCTATAATGGTCTCTCTTACTTCGGCAATTCCCTGAGGATCAAGTCCATTAGTCGGCTCATCAAAAATCAACACTTCCGGATCTCCAATCATTGCTCCTGCAATCGCCAATCTTTGCTTCATCCCAAGAGAATATGTTTTAAACTTTGAGTGTTTTCGGTGAGCTAAGTTGACCATTTCCAATAATGGTTCGATTCGAGGAGCTTTCACTTTTTTGATATGCGCTATGATATTTAAATTATCAATTGCATTAAGATAAGGATAGAAATTAGGTGTTTCTAATAATGCTCCCATCCTGGCACGTGCGATTGAATTGTGTTTAAAGCTATTATCAAACCAGGTATAACTACCAGATTTTTGATGGATTATGCCAAGGATAATACCTAAAGTAGTCGTTTTTCCACTTCCATTGGGTCCTAATATGCCGTAGACATCTCCCTTTTCCACAGATAGGGAAAGCCCATCTACTGCTTTTATGCGTCCGTAATGTTTGCTTAATTGATTGATCTGAAGAATTGCCATTTGCGTGATTTTTGAATTTTGCGAAAAATAGAATCAATTCAATTAATTATGGGGCTTATTTGATTAAGAAAGCATTTCTTTGGATAAACAGGAAAAAAGAAACTATTCAAATAGGTAGTTTTTTTCCACAAGCCCCTCTTTTTTAAAATAATGCAATTTGAACTACTAGAATTTGTTTTTTTGCTCCTTAACTTTCCGAAAAATTTAAAACTACCCTAAAAGTCCAAATAATATTTCAGAACAAAATTACTCGAAAATGAAGAACCTTTACACTTTTAGAATTTTCCAATTATTGTGTTTTTTAATGATGGCTTCCATTGTTCAAGCTCAGGTTTTTGTCAATCAAAACGCAGCTGGAGCAAATGATGGAACCTCATGGGAAAACGCCTACATTAATTTACAATCTGCTTTGACCAATACTGCATCTGGAGATATTTGGCTAGCAGCAGGAACCTATACTCCAGAATACCTGGACACCAATTCAACTTTTAGAATCGGAAGCCCTATTTCTCTTTATGGTGGATTTGCCGGCACCGAAACAACACTGGATGAACGAGACATTTTTGCCAATGTCACCATAATTAGTGGGGATATTAATGGCGATGATTTACAAGGAAATACAACGGCAAACCGAGCTGATAATTCACGCCATATTGTTTACGTAGACAGTTTAATTGCTGGTACCACTTCTTTTGACGGAATAACTTTTTCGGGTGGTCATACAAGTGACGATGGAGATGTCAGCTTATGGCATAGAGCAGGAGGAGGAATTTTCAGTTATAGTTCCCTTAGCATCAATCAATGCACCTTTTCAGACAATTTTGCTCGTTCTGGTTCAGGTGTATATGTAATTGGTGCTGGAGCAACAACTAGCTGTACGAATTCAAATTTTCTATCAAATCGTACTACTTCCCAGGGTGGAGGATTTATGGCAAATGGAGTTAATGGAGTAACGGTAGATAATTGTAATTTCACCAACAATACCACTGTTCGTGGCGCACTTTATCCATTACGATGTACAGATGTTACCATTTCTAATTGCGATTTTTTAAGTAATAATAACCCTTCAGGATTTGGAGGAGCCTTGTTTAATTACAATTCCATAAACACCAAAATCATAGATTGTAATTTCTTACAAAATATGGCTGGAAATGCGGGAGCACTGTATCACGATGGTAGAGAACAAGACAATGAAGCATTGGATAATTTACTCATTGAAAATTGCACTTTCGAACAAAACACTGCCGCCAATAGCTCAGGAGCCATGCAAAATTGGCAGGGAAGCATCACATTAAAAGATTGTACTTTTAGAAATAATACCGCAGGCGATTCAGGTGGTCATTTATCACTTTCAGGCGCTAATGAAACCATTACACTTGATAATTGTCTATTTGAAAATGCCCTATGTAGTGGGTGGGGAGGTGCACATAGTGCCTATGGAGATGGTGGCACATTTTTGATATCAAATTGTACCTATAGAAATAATACTTCTACAGAATTGGGTGGAGCCTTTAATGGTGGATTCAGAGCAAATATTTTTGTTGACAATTGTCTTTTTGAAGGAAATCAATCGCTCAATTCTTCAGGAGGAGCAATTAGTTGCCAAAATGATACCACAAGCATAACCATTACCAATAGTACCTTTTTGAGTAATAAAGCTTTTTCCAGTAATGGAGGTGCGGTCTATATGGGCTGGAGCAACAATACTTCTATTGATAATTGCGTCTTTGAATTAAATGAAGCTGATTTCGGTGCAGCAGTATTTATAGGTGAAAATAATGACCAACCAGAAGATGACTTCTCCAACTTAATGCTTTCAAATAGCATCTTCAACTTTAATGTCGCTGTCAATCAGGCTGGAGGCTTAAATATAAGCAATGCAGACGCTACGATTTATAGCTGTGTTTTTGCGAATAATGTAGCTTCAGGAAATGGATTTGGTGGTGCTATTTCTCTAAATGCTTCAGACGAAAATACCATTGCTACTGATATATTGAATTGTACTTTTGTCGATAATCTCGGTGTGATTAGTGGGATTGCTTCATGGACGGGAACTATTGATGCTTTTTCTAGCACCACAATTCAAAATAATATTTTTAGGCAGGATGGAGGCGTCAATTATGCAATAGAAGCAGGAACTCCAACTTTAACTTCCAATGGAGGTAATATGCTCGACGATGACAGTATTTCAGACATCATGATATCTTCTGATTTCTTTGATGACGATCCAAAATTTGTAGATTTAGATAATTTTGACTTCCACCTTACTGCTGGTAGTCCTTGTATTGATGCTGGTGTAGACGCAGGTGCACCTGAATTCGACAAAGATGGAATGCCAAGAATCAATATTGTTGATGTAGGAGCTTATGAATTCAATCCAAATTCCACAAAAGAAACAATTCTTGAAAATTCAGGAACATTATTTATATACCCAAATCCAGTAAGGGATATTGCAACCATCGAATTAGAAAATAGCTGGCTTGGAAATCTGGAAATCAGAATTTACAATGTTACAGGACAGGAAGTTTCCAATTTTGAGGTAAAAAAATCTTCTGAAATTTTTAAATATCAATTAGATTTAGGTGTTTTGAGAAATGGTGTTTTTGATGTACTAATTTCAAATGGAAATGAGGCGATTGTTCAGAAAATCACTAAAATTTAAGGTGGTTTGAATGGAGGGAGATATAAGGTTTGAGGATTGGGCTTAAAAACAGGACTAATCCTCAAGTCTTATATTCCAAACCTGCAAACCCCAAATAGCTGGTTATTTAATGGTCAAACTCCAATATCCACTTCTTTACTACAAACTCTCAGATGAAAACTATTTAGGCATTTTGGTAGGTGCTGAAATCCAGATGATCGAATCGGATTTGAAGAAAATGAAAACCATCATTGGAACTTATTTGCAAAAAAATTACAAGAAACACGATGAATATCCAATGGTTGACATTGTTGAGCCCAAATTAAAAGTCATAGAAATTAGTATTCGCCCTACCTATAAAGAAAAACATGGTTCTTTTCCACTATCCAATAAAATCAGGATTCCCATCCCATTAGTTTATGGCGAAACAGACCAGGGAAACTATGAATGTTATCTGCCTCTTTTCGATGAAAGCTTTTATTATTATGACAACAGACAATTCGAAGTCTTAGCCAGACATATTGCCACCAATATTTTAAACAACAAAAGCCCGGAAGAACTATTTCGCCTGAAGAATTACTCGAAACCTGAGTTAGACATTGTTCCGCTAAAAATAAACGAAAATCGAGATTTTGATTGGAGTGGTTGGAATGAGGAAAGGCATTTTGAGACCCTCGAAAAATTGGCAGAAAAATTTCCTCAACCTAAATCATCAAGAAGAGGACGTGGTACCTTTCCAGATGCTGCCTGGGAATTAGAAGAAAAAGTTGGGATTGTGTTTGAAAAAATAATTCAACAAAGGGCAAATTTGCTGATAGTAGGCAATCATGGGGTTGGGAAAAGCGCAGTGCTCAAACAGGCAATTAAAAAAATTGCAGGACATGGTCGAAAAAAAGAATTAGACTATACCTTTTGGCGAATTATGCCTCAGCGAATTACTGCCAGTGCAAGGTATCTCGGCGAATGGGAAGAGTCTGTAGAATGGATGATTGAAGATCTCAATGCAGCAAATGGAATACTTTGGACAGTAAATATCATCCGATTATTGCAAACTGGTGGACGAGGACCCGAAGATAGTGTAGCAGCTTTTTTGATGTCTTTTATGCAACAGGGAAAATTGCAATTAATTGGTGAAGCTACTCCTCAGGAATTGGAAAGCATGAGACGATTATTGCCCGGTTTCGTTGAAAGCTTCCAAATTGTCGAAATCGAAGAATTATCTGACAAAAAGATTCAATCAATATTGGCAAATTATGGTGAATATTCAACAAAAAATCTAAAAATCCCAATTGAAAGAGATGGCCTAGCTTTGGCTTACCGGCTATTATTGAGATATTTTCCATATGAAAGTTTTCCAGGAAAAGCGGTCAAGTTCCTGGGACAGTGTGTAAGTGATGCCCAAATGAACAACAGATCCTCAATTGGTCCCAGGGAAGTGATAAAAAATTTCATTCGACAAACAGGCTTGCCAGAATTGTTTTTAAGAGATGACATATTGCTAGATCAAAAAGCGCTACTCAATCACTTTCAGTCCAAAATAATTGGACAACCAAAAGCATTAGATAGGTTATGTGGAATAGTCAAAATTTATAAAGCTGGACTCAACAATCCCTATAAACCAATTACTACACTTTTATTTGCTGGACCAACTGGAGTTGGAAAAACTGCAAGTGCCAATGCCCTGGCAGATTATTTTTTTGGTGCAGGACAATCTCAAACTCCATTGATAAGAATTGACATGAGTGAATTCCAGCATCCTGGTCAAATTACCAGGTTGATTGGCAGTGGAAGACAGGTAGGTCAACTAGTCCGGGATATTCGTCAAAGACCCTTTTCTGTTCTATTACTTGACGAGGTGGAAAAGGCCAATCCTACCATATTTGACGCTTTACTTACAGTTTTGGACGAAGGGATGCTTGTGGATGCTTATGGGAGGATCACCAATTTTAGAAATACCATCATTATCCTAACCACAAATCTGGGAGCAAGTAATAGAAAATCAATTGGATATAAACAAACAATGGATGAAGAGACCGCATATCTATCGGCAGTGAAAAATTATTTTAGGCCTGAGTTTGTAAACAGAATTGATGGAATTGTCATTTTTAATTCACTAAATCAAGAGGACATTCGAAAAATTGCCTTGAAAGAATTGCTGGAACTAAATAAAAGAGAAGGATTTGTAAAAAAGGGATTGTATTTGGAGTTTTCAAAAAACCTGGTAGATCATTTTTCTAAAATTGGGTTTCATGAAAAATATGGGGCAAGACCTCTTCAACGAGCAATTGAGGATAACCTGGTAAAACCATTGGCTTCCTGGTTGTTGGAAAATCCAAAGGATAAGAACGCTGTCCTTGAAATAGATTTTGTAGAAAACTCATTAAAAATAAAAAAGGCAAGAAAAAATTAACAACTCTTTCTTGCCTTGATTTTATACCGTATCGTTAATTATTGATTCGCATCCTGAATTCGTCTTATGAATGATTGAGCCCTGGCAGGAGGTGTATCCAGTCTAATTTCATAATCATTACCATCCTCCATTTTAAAAATCCGTTCTTTATCTTTCAAACCTGTCAATTCTTCCATAAATCTTGTACTATTGGAAACCACCTCAAGCTTTCCTTCACTTTGCTTGAATCCAAAGAAATACCACAATTGGCTTGGAGATTTAATATATACATAAACCCTATCATCGTCATTGGTAGGCATGATAAATTCAACATATGCCTGAATCATACTGTTGATGCTTTCTCCATCTATACTCGTCAAGCCAATTTTCTGTTTTGTGGATACAAATGATTGAGTATTCACATTCCATTTCATCGGAATATTTGCAAACAACAGGGTGAATGGATTGTGCTTTTTTGGAATAACCAAATGACCGTGATTGATTTGACTGACAGCCTTTCTTACTTCTTCATTGTCTGGAAATAATTCCCGAACTGCTCTTTTATAGAAAATCATATCCTTGGCATAAACTACTGGATTGGTTTCAAAAGTGCTTGATTTAAAATCATTAATCATCGTTTTTAACAAGTTATCAGGCAACTTAAATTTCAAACCTGTCATCATCTCCATTTTCAATTCTGAATCCATAGCTGCAGTCCCCATCAAAGTGTCAATTACCAATTCCCCGAACTCCGTTTTCGCGGTTCCTGCAGCATCTACACTGATATATTTTAAACCAGAACCAATATTAAATCGCCCTTCCATGCTTATTTTCCCTGTATTTTCATCATATACCAATTGATTTCCTTTCATTGCAGATGACCCAGCCATTACTTTCAGGGAATCTCCAAAAATGAATTTATCCAATTTATCATCGTATTGCATAATTCCAGTGGCTGGCATCAGCGCTCTGTCTTTGCGGAAAAATTTTGGCATCATTACTCTTGGATAGACTGTGCTGGTTTCCTTACTCAAAAATAACCCAGTATGTAATGGCTCTCCTTGATAGTTCTTAGGGACATCAAAGGGAATAGCCAAATCATTCTTGTCTGCTTCACAGCTAATTGTAAACCAATGTTTAGCTGGTAAAGATTCAGAATCTAATCTTGCAAAGCCATCAAAATTAAGGTTTGCTTTTTCTGCGCTTAGGCTAATGGTTCCTCTAAACTCTGTTTTATGATCAATGAAAAAATTATCTTGAGGTTCTACCTCCCCTGTTGCTCGAGTTACAGAACGTTTGGTCGAATAGCTACCTTTACCAACTCTGGTTCCAACAATTTCTGCAAATTCAATTTCTTGTTCTTTGTTTCCAATGTTGTACTCGTAAAAGCCATTTGCACGATATTCTTTTCGACCCAAAACCCTTACTGTAGCTCTATTGATTACGTGGTATTTATTAGTTGTATCTGCAATTATTCTGGCATTATCCAATTTGGTCATTACCCCACCAGGTTGAATTTCCACATCACCTGTTTCCGGATACACAAAAGCATCAGAAGTAACGATATGTGGCACACCTCCAATTTTTAGAAGATTAGTCCTTAAGTTGTAAAAAGCTGATTCTCCCTGGAACCAAAGTGAATCCTGGTCGGGATGAATTGAAAGAAAGCTACCCAATACCCCTTCATGGGATTTAAAAGTTACTGTTTCTTCTTTCATATCCCAATCAAACTCATTGAAAGAAGTTTCATACTCATTATAGGGAAGCGTGGTAGTCAAAAATTCAGCATTTGCTTTAAATGCTCCTTTTTGTTCATCAAAATCCACCGTTCCATTTAGATTGGAAGTTTTCAATGCCAAAGCATCAGCGTCAAAAGCCCGTATTTTTAAATCCGTAGTATCAGCGTGTGCAGAGAAGGCTCCAAAATCAAATAAATTGGACTCCATGCTCGCTTTATCCCAATCCAATAATCCCACTCCTTTCAAACCACCCGGGGAAAGAATCAACAATCCTTTCAAAGTATGTAATCCTTCCTGGAAAAGCTCAAAAGGTGCTTCTTTTGACCTGATATACATACTATCCCGATAAGGTCTCCAATCAATAGTTACATCAAAACCCCTAACTTGAGGGACTTCAATCGCACTTAGTCTGTCTTCTTCCAAATCAAACTTGTCTGCAGAACCCGTTGTTTGTTTGGGCTTAAAAATAAGGTCTTCAGAATCAATATCCGCCCCTAGATAACTCAATCTACCCTGACCTTGAAATCCCTTATTACTCAAACTTACATTTCCTTTATAAATGCCTTTACCCAAATATGCTTCATATCCTTCTTCTGGTGTTTTATTTTGAAATCCAAGTGATTCATCCTCCTGAATAACCAAAGTTTCTTTGAAATCCGGGAAAATATCCGCTGACCGCATGGTTCCTTCAAAGTTGACTTCTTCCTTTGTGAAATTATCCAGACTGTTGAAGCTAAATGGATTAAGTTCGAAATAAAAGGAATCTCTTTTGTATGCGCCATTTTGAGTTTCTTTATAATCGTAAAACACAAAAGAATTCTTCTTGCTTTGAAAGGAAGGAAACATTTCTATATCCTCTCTCCCGGATTTGTTTAATGGTGCATCAATTAATAATACCCCATTGACATGTTCTATTCTGGATCCAATCGAAAGTGCCTCCTGTTGCCCTCTTTTATCCAAATTTCCAGTTGGAATAAACAAATCAAAGTATCTCACTGAATCCATGGTAATTTGGAAATTATCATACTCAAACTCATTGTTTTTACCCAAAAAGGTACTGTAGCCAGCAAATACCTTTCCTTCAAAATCCATATCGCGATTCCGCTTGAGTGTGATTTTTTGCAAATCCGGCAGGAATCCAACCTTCTGCCTTGAGCTCAATTCAATGTGTTTTACCCCGTTTACCCCAATTGTATTATCCTTTAAGTTTAATACTGCATTGGTTCCTGAAGTTTCAGAACTTACCCTCAATACATCATAATCTACTTTCTTCTGTGCAGCATCAGCATAATGAAATATTTTATCTTTTAGCTCCACAGTTTGTTCATCTGCATCGTAATTGATAAACCCCTTTGAAACAAGATCATATAAAAGGGAAGTTATATTCTCCACAGTAAATCTCGGATTGAGACGATAGGCAAGCATATTCGCATCTAATATTCGTTCGTCATCATTTTCTTTAGATGCAATTTTCATGAGCGCTATGGGATTGGTCGTAGCAATATTTTGTATTCTTTGATAGTCACCTAATTCAAAATATTTCAAGGATTCAAAGAAAATGGGCACCACTGTTTTTTGAAATCCCAAATTCCTTGCTCCTATCGTTATCGAATCCGATTCAATTAAATAATCAATTTTATTCGCATCAATATTGACTTGATGCAAAGAGTTGAAAAAAGGATTTCTATCAGATCCCCTTTGACCTCTTGACAATTGTAATTGTTTAGTTGGAATTTCGAAGCGAATGTTGACAGATGGATGATACAATGAATCCTGCCCATAATATAATGTTGACTCTACTCTTTCTCCTGCAATTCGCTCTTGACGACGAATGGTAAACAATTCTGCAAAGCCTTTATAGGTTAGCTCATTATTTTGATTATAAATCGTTATTCGGGCTTTGTTTTCTTTAGACCCAAAGCCATAAACAGTGGTTCCATGAAGCCTAAAGCCTCCTGTATATTTAATACCCTGACCAATATTTTGTATTTCTACTACTTCTTCTTTTGATTCAAATCTTGGATAGGATCCCAAACTTGCTTTATTTGTAGTGGTCAGTTTATCCCGAAAGTTTCCTGCAACAGCTATATTACCGAAATAAAGTGGATAATGCATTTTTACATCTTTCACTTCATATAGACTTTTTTTAACTTCCAATTCGTACTCTGAAAGTTGCGCATAGACATCCTCACTTAGTCCAAATCGCTCCCATGTCACTTTTCCTCCTTTTCCTTTCCAAATTTGTTCAACAGGAAAATATTGTCCTGATGTTTCTTTTATTTCAATTGAATCCTTGCCTCGTATTGCTACCAAATTTAGTTTGTCATAAACTATAATAGGTGAATCTTCCTGATAAACTATTTCATACCTTGGAGCAATTGCCATCCAGGTAGTTCCTGTTTTCGAGTATCGGAGAGCATTTCGTTCAAAAAACTCAGAGCTAAACTTCAAAAATAAATCATAGGGTTTCAACCTTCTATTTTCAATATTGGCCAAAATACTGTCTAATACAGCATGCCATTTTTGAAATCGTATTTCTCCGTTTCCATCATTTTTCACCAGCGTCAGGCCACGTAAATAATCACTAAAGTAAGGACTTGCTGTCATCCGCTGTCCCAACATGGCATTGCTAGTTTTCAAAATTTGTTGAACCTCATCAGAGTTAAATCTTCCACTCTTAAATATCTTTTCAAACTCATTATAAATATCCTCCATGCTCTTTCGCTTGCTGGCAGTCATATATCCCTGCAATTCTTTGATAAAAGTATTGCTGTTGTTTGAAAATTCCGCAAGTCTTTGAGCTGGTAAAACGCTAAAAAAGAAAAGAAACAAAAACAGAATTGTAAGTATTTTTCGCATAACGGTCGATATGAAAGTGGCTTGAATATTTTCGTTAATATTATGTATTTGTAGGGTTGGTAATAGACACACAATAAGACAATTGGGATTAAACCAAGGTTTATTTTTTCAACTGGAAACAAAGCCAGTTATCTTTTTCAAGTTTATTTTGAATCTGAAATTTCACCTTTGTACAGGATTCAACCATTATCCCTTCATCTTCAGTAATAAAGCCCGAAATTAACAAGATGCCATTTGGTTTTAACTTTAAGTACAACTCTTCTAAAGACATCAATATTACATTTCGGTTGATATTTGCCAATATGATATCATAATCTTTGTGAACGATTTTTTCAAGTGTTCCATGATAAGGAGAAACATTTTTAACTTTATTTACTTCACAATTTTCAAGGGTATTTTCATAGGACAAAATATCAATATCCAATGCATCAATCACCTTTGCGCCAAGTTTGGAAGCTAAAATAGCCAAAACCCCAGTTCCACAGCCATAATCAAAAATTTTCTTGCCATCAAAATCCAAGTTGGCCATTATGCTCAAAACCAGATAGGTAGTAGCATGATGTCCAGTTCCAAACGCCATCTTAGGGTTAATAATTATTTCATGAATTACCCCTTTAAAAGGCGGATGGAAATCAGCTCTTATTCCACAAAATTTTCCAATTTGAATAGCTTGAAAATTAGACTCCCATTGTTTATTCCAATTTTGATATGGAATGTATTCTTTTTTAAAGTTAAAATTAAATTGCTCCTTTAAAGAGTTAAGGTGTGATTCAATTGACTCTGAATATAGATCTTTGGCGATATAGGCATTAAATCCATATTCAGTATCTTCAAATGTATCGAATGGTGAATTGCTAAAAAATGCAATTAATATTTCAACAAGTTCTGCTGAACATTTTATCTGGAATTGATAGTAATCCATTCAAAAATGGTGAATAATTTTAATAAATCTAATGCCCTGCCCCTGGGGTTACTTCTTTTTTCCAATGCTTTAAAGTAGAAGGAGCGACGCCTACCTTATCTCCAATTTTCACTTCGGGAAAGGCTACTCTAAGCCCCATTTTAATCATCGCAAGGTGGTGGACTGCGTGATCATAAGCATACATCATTTCTCTACCAACAGATGATTTAACAATGGGTTGTTCAATTCCAAATTCATCGGAAAACTCTGCACGTACTTCAATTTCCAGTGCTTCATTACAATCCAATATAACCTTAGAAATATCTGAAAAAACCTCACTTGCAAATTGGGTATCAGTTTCAATCAGAAGATTGCGTTCCCTTGTGGAATAATCGATCAAACCTTCTTTTAGTCCTTTAATCAAGCAAGCATAAAAATCTGAAATATGCCTGAAATGCTGTCCTAAAGTAGAACCACGGAAAATCTCCAAAGGCTGTCTATAAGCCTCATCATCAATGGTTTCCAACAGTTCCAACATTTGGTTAATTATATAATCCGAGCCTTGTTTGCAATTCATTATAGAAAATATTGGGAATCAATTAAACAAATTATAGATAGTTGTTAACGTTTTTCAAGTCTTTATCTATTTGATTCATGATACTTTGAAATGTAAATTCAAAGGCCTCTTTTGTTTTTTCAATTTTCTGCATTTCCTCCTGAATGATAGAATCAGCATTGTCAATTGTTTCCTGTGATTTTGCAATTTGTTGCTGAAGCTTTTCTACCTGAGCTTGCCATTTTGCAATTTGCCCCTTCAATTTTTCGACCTCAGATTGTTTACCTTTTACTCTTTTTGACAACTGATTTTTTAAGGCTACATCAAATTGTTCTTTTTCTTTACCCAGGACTTCTTTATAGTGATTTGCGGATTGAATCAATTTCTCTTTGGTTAGACCAACAGTGGATGCTGTGGCAAAGGCAGATTTGATAGCAGTACCTTCATCAATATTCATATCTGATAGCGCTCGAAGTGATTGTACGAACTCAAGGTAATCGAACCCTGGCAAATTGTTTTTGGAAAGGGCTTTTGTAAGAAATTCAACACTCTTGTTATCAAGTCCATGAAAATTACCAAAAACGTCTTTTAAATCTTTTTGCATTGGATTGTGGAATAAGAAAATGAAAAAGTAAATAATAATTTCTTTTATCATTTACAAAATTTCACTAATTATCAAGAGTGCGCAAATATAGGAAAAGTTGAAGGTAGGCTATTCCTGAATTGACGAAATGTCCTTATGAAATGACGAGAGAAATAAAATTTCAAATGAAATCAAAAATGAAAAGGAAATTTATCTTTGCGCCCCAAAATCAGAAATAATGAAAAATAACATTGCTTTCAGCAAAAACGCTTCTTCGGCACCAAATGTACTACCAAAAAATTTACCTGGAGACCCCACACTACCTTCTTCAAAAGCAGAGATTCAAGAATTAATGAATTATGCAAAAGGAGATTTTAAATACACTGTTGAAGATTTCTTCAGGAATCCTGAAAGAACGAGATATCAACTGTCTCCTGAAGGAACTTATTTCTCCTATATGGGGCCTTACAAAAGCAGACAGAATTTATTCATTCAAAAAGTTGGAGAAGGAGAAGCCAAACAAATCACTTTTGAAACAGATAGAAATATTGCCTGGTATTTTTGGGTCGGGAAGAACAGGATAGTATACAGTAAGGATCAGGGAGGAAATGAAGATTTCCATCTGTATGCAGTTGATTTTGATGGCTCCAACATGAAAGAATTAACCCCTTTTTCTGGAGTTCGAATAGACATTATTGACCAACTGAAGGAAATTGACAATGAAATCATAATTGGTATGAATAAGAACAATCCCCAGTTGTTTGAACCATTCCGATTAAATACCCAAACAGGTGAATTTAAACAATTGGCTGAGAATAATAATATTATGGAGCCAATAAGTGGGTGGATGACTGATCATGAGGGGAAACTAAGGGTTGCCTTTAAAGTAAAAGATGGAACAAATTCCGTCATTATGTATCGCAAAAATGAAAAGGATCCATTTAAAGATATTTTGACTACTGATTTTCGAGTCAATGTTTCTCCACTGTTTTTTGATTTTGATAACGGCAATATTGCTTATGCCACATCAAATTATGGTAGAGATAAAAGTGCAATCGTAAAATTAGATTTGGAAAACGGAGAAGAAGTCGGAGAACCCTTATTTGAACATGATGAGGTAGATGTTATGGAACTTGGTTTTTCAAGAAAAAGAAAGGTTTTGACCTCTATTTTATATACAACGGATCTTCGCCATAGACATTTTTTGGATTCTGAAACCAAATCCCTTTATAAAAGACTTGAAAGAGAATTGGGTGAGTATGAAATTTTTATTACGAGTCATAACAAAGAAGAAGATAAATTTATGATTCGTACCTATAGTGATCGCTCTCTTGGGGCATATTATTTTTACGATATGCAGAAAGATGAATTAATGAAAATTGTAGAAGTTAGTCCATGGATTGATGAAAATGATATGGCCTACATGAAACCTCAACAATACCAATCCAGAGACGGTTTAAACATTTGGAGCTATTTAACTTTACCAAAAGATATAGAAGCTAAAAACCTTCCTGTGATTATCAATCCACATGGTGGACCCTGGACAAGAGATAGTTGGGGTTACAATCCAGAAATTCAACTTTTAGCAAATAGAGGATATGCCATTTTCCAGATGAATTTTCGAGGGAGTACGGGTTTTGGACGTGATTTTTGGGAAAAAAGTTTTAAGCAGTGGGGAAAAACCATGCAAGACGACATTACAGATGGCGTCAACTGGTTAATTAGAGAAGGTATTGCAGATCCAAACCGAATTGCAATTTATGGTGCAAGTTATGGTGGATATGCGACCCTGGCAGGTGTAACATATACCCCTGAATTATATGCATGTGCAATTGATTATGTAGGCGTTTCGAATTTGTTCACCTTTATGAAAACCATTCCGCCTTATTGGAAACCTTACCTGGAAATGATGTACGAAATGGTTGGTAATGAGGAATTAGACAAGGAATATATGTATGCATCCTCTCCGGTTTTTCACGTCAACAATATCAAATCCCCTCTTTTTGTAGTTCAAGGCGCGAATGACCCTAGGGTTAATATTGATGAATCTGATCAAATAGTCAAAGCCTTAAGAGAAAATGGAGTTGAAGTCCCATACATGGTAAAATATGATGAAGGACATGGGTTTGGAAATGAGGAGAATCAATTTGAATTCTATAAAGCTATGGTTGGCTTTTTAGCAAAGCATCTTAAGAGATAAAAAAAAGGGCATCAGGTGACTTACCTAATGCCCAAAATAGCAGCCCATAGGGGATTCGAACCCCTGTTACCAGGATGAAAACCTGGCGTCCTAACCCCTAGACGAATGGGCCTCTTTAATGAATAATGAAGGAATGAAAGAATGGATGAATTTATCATTCTTTCATTAAAAAGCTTTCCTCTTTTGAAAAGCGGGTGCAAATATATAATCTTTTAAAAAAAATCAAAAAGGCAATTAAATTTTTTAAGCTTAAATTTATTTATCTTTGAAGGTGACCGTAATTTTCTAATAGGTCTACCGACTAATTGTTTTTTATTTACTTAGCTTTTAAAAAAGCAAAGTTAAATTTTAATTAACCTTGATGTCTTGCAGATTTAACAATTGTTTCTTTAAATTTGCGCCCCTTTCCAAATAATGCCATTCATCCTTTTCATATTTCGTTGAAAAAGAATTAATTACAAATTAGTTATTTAATTAATTTTATGAAAAGGGAATTTCAAACAAAACTTTAAGGTGTAGAACTTGTAAATACTTATTAGATTGAGACAAGTGGATTTATATTTCTACACAAAAAAAATTATAACATAATGGCAAAAAGAATTGCAATTAATGGTTTTGGCCGAATTGGGCGATTGACTTTCAGAAATTTGTGGGAGCGTGAGGATGTCGAAGTAGTTGCTGTAAACGATTTGGCACCTAACGCAACCCTGGCGCATTTATTAAAATACGACTCTGCACATGGGATATTTCCAGGTGAGATAAAAAGTAATAATGGCAGTTTGGTTGTAAATGGAAAAGAAATTAAAGCCTATTCTGAAAGAGACCCACTAAACCTACCTTGGCGTGATTTGGCAGTGGATCTGGTTTTAGAATGTACAGGAGTATTCCGGTCCAAAGAAAAAGCAAGCTTACACTTACAGGCAGGGGCAAAAGATGTGTTGATTTCAGCTCCTGCTCAGGGAGGCGATGTTCAAACCATTGTTTTGGGAGTTAACCACGAGGATTTGGATCGAAGAGCAAATGTTTTCTCAAATGCTTCTTGTACTACCAACTGTTTTGCACCTGTCATAAAAATCATCAATGACCATTGGGGTTTGGAATTCGGTTCGATGACGACTATCCACGCCTATACAGCGGACCAAAAAATCCAGGATTCACCTCATAAAGATTTGAGACGTGCCAGAGCAGCCGCTTACAATATTGTTCCAACCTCTACAGGGGCAGCAAAAGCAGTTGCAAAAGTAGTTCCAGAAGTAGATGGAAAACTATCGGCATTTGCAGTAAGAGTCCCTGTTTTGACAGGATCTATGATTGATGTGGATTGTACTGTAAAAAAAATCCCTACTGTGGAAGAAATCAATTCTGTATTTAAGTCCTATGCCGATAACCAAATGAAAGGCGTATTGGAATATACGGAAGACCCAATTGTGTCTTCTGACATCGTTGGCAATCAACATTCTTCCATTTTTGATTCCTTAATGACCAGTGTAACTGGAAATATGATTCAAGTTGTCAGTTGGTATGATAATGAAGCCGGATATGCTGCAAGATTGGCGGATTTGGCATATATGATTTTAACCAAAAAGCCAGCACTTGAATTTGCATAGAAAAAATTGATTCCAGAATAATTTTCGAGGTTCAATATTAGTAGGATATTGAACCTCAATTTTTTTGCACACTAATTTTTTTCGAATTTTCGCATTATGAACTTAAATTTCACTGACAAAAAAGTTCTGGTAAGAGTTGACTTCAATGTTCCTCTTGACTCAGATTTCAATATAACAGATGACACAAGGATTCAAGCAGCTTTGCCCACCTTAAAACATATTCTCAATAATGGTGGAGCACTGATATTAATGTCTCATTTGGGTCGACCAATGAAGAAATTATCGAATGAGGGGAAAGTAGATATTCAAAGGTTTACTTTGGAGCATCTAATCAACCATCTTTCGAAGTTATTGGATGTCAAAGTGAAATTTGCCTCACAGACAGTTGGTCCAACAACCTTTAAACAGGCTGCAGCCTTAAAAAGTGGTGAAGTACTGTTGCTAGAAAATACAAGATTTCAAAAGGAAGAAAAAACAGGAGACGAGCATTTCGCAAAACAATTGGCTTCAATGGCTGACATCTATATCAATGATGCCTTTGGTACCGCACACAGAGCGCATGCTTCCACAACTACCGTAGCCAATTATTTCCCAAATGAGGCTAAATCATTTGGTTTCCTGATGACCAGGGAAATTGAAAACGCCAATAAGGTACTTAACAATCCAGAACGACCATTAACCGCAATTATCGGAGGTGCAAAAGTTTCAGATAAGATTTTGTTACTCGAAAGATTAATTGAATTTGTGGATAACTTAATTATTGGTGGTGGAATGGCCTATACTTTCATAAAAGCAAAAGGAGGGGCGATTGGCAATTCTTTGATTGAAGAGGAAAAGTTGGAACTAGCCAAAAGTTTATTAAAAAAGGCATCTCAGAAAGGCGTTCAATTATTACTCCCCGAAGATTCTATTGTTGCTGATAATTTTAGCAATGAAGCTTCCTTTAAAAACCAAAAAAGCGATAAAATTCCTGAAGGTTGGATGGGCTTGGATATCGGAGAAATTGCCCGGACCAAATTTTCTGATTGTATCAAAAATTCAAAAACCATCCTTTGGAATGGTCCTATGGGAGTATTTGAAATGAGTAACTTTTCAAACGGCACCAAAAGAATCGCTGAAGCTGTTGCCGTGGCCACAGCAAATGGAGCTTTTTCATTAGTTGGAGGTGGAGACTCTGTCGCGGCCGTCAATCAAATGGGCTTAGCAGATCAAGTAAGTTATGTTTCTACTGGTGGTGGTGCTATGTTGGAATTTCTGGAGGGTAAACCATTGCCAGGGATTCAGGCCATTCAGGAATAATCAATTTTCAGTCTTTGGTTTGGGTAATTAATGAGATCAGGTCACCCAGGTATTGGCAGCTTTTCTTTTGTTTTTTGATTGTCAGTATCAAATTTGGCTCACCATATTATATTATTTCTAATTAACTTTAAACCTCAATTAAACCCTTTCCCATGGCTAGACCGATCTCAGTACTATTTTTATTATTCCTTTCTACCCTTCTTTTTCCACAAGCCTATTTTAATAGATGTGGAGCTGAAATCCATCAATCTGAATTATTTCAAAAAAATCAATCTCTGGCCAAATCCATGGCAAAACAAGAAAGTAAACTTGAAGGATGGATTGCTCAAAATTCCAATAGTATTCGAGAAAGGACAATTATTACCATTCCTGTAGTAGTTCACGTAATCTGGAATCAAAATGATCAAAATATTTCCAATGATCAGATATTTTCCCAAATTGATGTTTTAAACGATGATTTCAGGGCTTTGAATTCTGAAATTGATGAAGTACCATCAGAATTTCAAAATCTTATTGCAGATGTGGAAATTGAATTCTGCCTGGCTCAAAGAGATCCTAATGGTAACCCAACCAATGGAATTACGAGAACATTTACTCAAGCTCCTTCAATTCTAGGTAGCAAAAACATTCATTTCCAATCAATGGGAGGTGTCGATGTATGGGATCCTTCGAGATATTTAAATATTTGGGTGGCGGCAGGAGGATCAATTGCTGGATTTGGTTCATTTCCAGGAGTCGATCCACCGGAGGAAGATGGAGTAGAAATAAATTACAAGCATTTTGGAACAATAGATTTAGAACCTCCATATCATCTTGGAAGAACTACCACCCATGAAGTAGGGCATTATTTAAACTTGAAACATTTATTTGGCAATGACTGCAATTTTGATGATATGGTAAATGACACCCCCACCTCCGATCAAAGCTATTTAGGAAAGTGCCCTGCCCATCCTTCAAACTCCTGTGGTTCAAATGATCTGTTTATGAATTACCTTCATTGGACCGATGATGCTTGTATGGCAATGTTTACCAAAGGTCAAAAAGAACGCATGTTGGCAACTTTAGAAACCCTTAGACCTGGATTGATAAATTCAAATGGCTGCCTGCCTGTAAATATTGAAAACCAAAATAAATTATTGGAAATAAAAATATTTCCCAATCCTGGGGTAAAAACATTAAATATTGAGGTTTCAGAAGAATTACCCTGTACAATTATAGAATTTAAAATATTCCATACAAGTGGACAAGAATTATTGAGCGAAACTAAATCTAAATTAAAATTTAACTCTTTAAATATTTCTACCCTGGAAACAGGAGTTTATTTTTTGATAGCTATTTGTGGAGAGAAAATTTTTCAACAAAAAATTGTTATTGGCTAAAGAACGAAAAAGATATTAGAATTCTCCCGATTAGAATCCAAAGGATATATTGGAAAAATTCAAATTTCAGAACATTTTACTAAATTTGTGTGGTTCCACAAATATTTGAATTTGTGAATGATAAATATTCACTTTATTTTTTTACACATATTTATTATCAAAATAAAAAACTTCCCAAAAGCAAGGCTAATATATTTGACTATTGGTTCTTTAGTCTGCAGTCTTTTTCAAAAGGCGTGAAAACAGAATATTGAACAATAAACTAAAACCATTATTCACACACAAAATCAATTCAACCCATGAGGCGAAATCTACTCACGCTTATTGCGATTTTATCGCTAGCCACTTCTTTTGCCCAACTTCCACCTGGAAGTACAGCACCAAATTTTATCGCCACTGATATCAATGGTCAAACACATAATCTTTACACAGATTATCTGGATCAGGATAAAGCGGTTTTTCTAGATTTCTTTGCAACCTGGTGTGGTCCGTGTTGGAATTATCACCAAACCCATGCATTTGAAAATTTATATACGACCTATGGACCTAATGGAACAGATGAAGTCATGACTTTTTCCATTGAAAGTGATGCTACTACCACGTTAAGTGACATTTATGGCACGGGACCCAATACAATAGGCAACTGGACTGCGGGTATTTCATACCCCATTATTGATGATGCCTCTATTGCTCCATTGTATAATGTCAATTATTATCCAACCATTTATGGTATTTGTCCAGATCGAACAGTTGAGGAAGTCGGGCAGGTAGGGATGAATCAATTGTATGCATTCGCACAAGCTTGTCCTCCAGTGCCACCTATTTCAAACATAGTAAATGTAGTGAATGTCAATTGCTTTGGACAAGCTACAGGAGCAATTAATATTTCGGTAACAGGTGGTATCCCGCCCTATACTTACCAATGGAGTAATGGAATGAGTTCACAAAACATTTCTAATGTAATTGCTGATACTTATTATTGTACTGTTACGGGTGCAAATGGAGGTACAGATGAATTAGGTCCCATCATTATCAGTCAACCTTCAACTCCAGTATCCCTCAATGTCGGAAACATCCAGCATGCAGGTTGCAACGGGGTTCCGGGACAAGCCACTGTTTTTGCTTTTGGAGGAACAGGAACACATACTTATTTGTGGAGCACGGGGCAAGCTGGTCCCACCGCTTATGGATTGCCTGCTGGCACCTATTCTGTTACCGCTTATGATGGAAATGGTTGTACAGATATGATTCCGAATATTGTAATAGACCCACCGCTAATACCGACTGCTGAAGCAGGACCAACGGGCATTATTACCTGTGATGAATCTGAATTGATCTTAAATGGTGCTGGCTCAAGTATAGGACCAACCATTGTTTATCAATGGTCAACAGGAGATGGAAATATCGTAAGTGGGGAAAATACCTTGACACCTGAGATTGATGCTGCAGGAACTTATACCATTGTCGTAATTGACGGTTTAACTACTTGTGAATCACACGATCAGGTAATTATTGATGAAGACACTGAAGCCCCAGATGCCGATGCCGGAGATGAAGAAATAGTAGATTGTAATAATGAAATAGTGGAGTTAAATGGCTCTGGTTCAAGTGGAAACAACATTGCTTATTTATGGGAAACCGACGATGGGAATATAATTAGTGGGGAAAATACCTTGACGCCTGAGGTAGATGAGGCAGGAACCTATACACTTACCGTAACAAATGAAGATAATGGATGCGAATCCGACTCATCCACAGTTGTCACGGCAGACTTTGCCATTCCTGATGCTTCAGCTGATGGAGATGAAATTGATTGTAATAATCCGGAAGTTTCATTAGATGGCAATTCCCAAACAGAAAATGTAACTTTTGAATGGGATGGACCTAATAATTTCTATTCCCAGGAAGAAGACCCATTGGTTGATGAATCTGGTCTTTATACGCTTACCGTTACAGGGGAGAATGGTTGTACAGCTACAGAAGATGCAGAAGTGACTGAGGACACAGAGTCTCCTGATGCTGAAGCCCTTGGTGGTACCCTAACGTGTATAATCACCTCGGTAACTTTAGAGGGCAATTCGGAATCCGAAAACGTAACCTATGACTGGGAGGGACCAAATGGTTTTTCAAGTTCAGAACAAAATCCAGAAGTGGATGAAACTGGTCTGTATACACTTACCGTCACTAGCGAAAATGGTTGTACATCACAGGATGAAACCGATGTATTAGAAGATACTGCTGCACCTACCGCAGATGCTGGAGAAGATGAAAAACTAAATTGCAACAATCCTTCTGTATTTCTCGATGGTTCAAATTCCTCAGGGGGTTCCGCATTTACCTATAGTTGGACAACCGATGACGGAAATATTTTAAACGGAGAATCATCCCTTACTCCTGAAGTGGACGGAGTGGGTAATTATCTCTTAACTGTCACAAACACCATAAACGGCTGTACAGAAACTTCTGAAGCAGAAGTCAACCAAACTCCAGAAGTGGGCGCTGACATCAATAACCATATTAATGTTGATTGTTATGGAAACTCAAACGGAGAGGCAGGTGTAGAAGCCACTGGTGGAGATGGAAATTATAATTATGAATGGAGTAATGGTGAAACCACCACTGAAATTACAGGTTTGGTGGCAGGAACTTATGGGGTAACTGTTACCGATGGAGAGGGATGTACAAGTTCAGAATCTTTGGAAATCACCCAACCAAATGAGTTGGCAGTCAATGCAACCGCTACAGGGGAAACAAGTAATGGCGGAAATGATGGAACAGCTTCTGCAAATCCTTCAGGAGGAACTGCCCCTTTTATTTACGAATGGAGTAACGGTGATACGAGAAAAACAATTGATCAACTTGTACCGGGCAATTACTCAGTAACGGTGACAGATGCCAATAATTGTGAAACAAGCGAATCAATTACTGTCAATAGCTTTAATTGTACTATTGCAGGCACCCCGGATGGTACGGATATTTCTTGCAATGGTGCCAATGACGGTGAGGCAACAATTGATCTACAAAATGCTGCTAATCCAGTAGCTTATGAATGGGATAATGGGGAAACCACCGCTATTATTTCGAATTTAGCACCTGGAACCTATTCAGTTACGGCAACAGATGACAACAATTGCCCAATAACTGGAAGTGTAACCATTTCTGAACCACAAATATTAGCTGTAAACGCAACTTCTACCAATGAAACAATGGCCAGTGCAAATGACGGAACCGCCACTGCAGAACCGACAGGTGGTGTTGGCACCTATGCTTATAATTGGTCTAATGGTGAAACAACCCAAACTATTGAGGGACTTTCTCCTGGAGAATATACGGTTACCATTACAGATGAGAATAATTGTACTGAGCATCAATCCATTAATGTTGCTCCATTTGGTTGCACCATCAATGGAACGATAAGCTCGGCCAACATCAGTTGTAAAGGAGCAGCAGATGGGACTGCTACGATAAATTTATCAGGAGGAACAGCACCATTTAATTATGAATGGTCTAATGGAGCTTCTACTGCCACTATTGAAAACTTAACGGCAGGGATCTATTCTGTAATTGTTCTGGATGACAACAATTGTCCAGTTGAACACGAAGTAACAATTGAGGAGCCTGAAGAAATTATTACACATATTGAGTCTATTACACCAGCTGAATGTGAGGATGGCGAAAATGGGGAGGCTACTGTAAGTGCCGAAGGTGGGACAGGACAAATATCCTATGAATGGTCAAATGGAGCCTCCGGACCAACTGCTTCGAATTTAGCTCCCAATAATTATTTGGTCACTATTTCAGACGAAAATAATTGTACAGAAACATTGGAGGTGACTATAGAAGCTGAAGACAATGAACTGCCCACTGTTATTACACAGGATATTTCCCTTGGATTAAATTCAAATGGTCAGGTTCTATTGACTCCTGAAATGGTGGACGACGGAAGTTTTGACAATTGTGAAATTGAATCAATGAATATTAATGTTTCTGGATTTGATTGTGATGGAATTGGCACTCATGAGGTGACTTTAGATATCCTAGATGTAAACGGTAATTCCAATACGGGTATAGCTATGGTTACAGTGGTTGACGATATGGCTCCAAATGTTCAGGTACAAAATGTTTCTATAACTCTGGATGTAAATGGTGAGGCCAGCATCACAACTGGAATGATAAACGATGGTTCCACAGATAATTGTGGTATTGAAAATATGACATTGAGCCAAACTAATTTCAATTGCGATCATGTTGGTGACAATCAGGTTATCCTTTCTGTGAGAGATGTGAATGACAATGTTGGTACAGCTACAGCAATCGTAACAGTTGTTGAAAACGTTGCACCAATTGCAATTGCTAAAAGCATCACCGTAAGTTTGGATGACAATGGCAATGCATTGGTTTTACCAGCTGACATTGATAATGGAAGTAGTGATAACTGCGGAATTGCAATGATGGCTTTAAATCAACAAAATTTCGATTGTTCCAATATTGGAGACAATAATGTTACCCTTACCGTTACTGATGGTTCTGGAAATAACAGTTCCGCAATTGCTGTAGTTACAATAGTAGATGACATTGCACCTATAATCTCTTGTACTGGAGATATCCAGGCAACTACTTGTGATAATGTTGTTGTCTATGATCAGCCAATGGTTTTGGATAATTGTGATTCAGGTAATTTGGAATTAATTAGTGGCTTGGAAAGTGGAGAAGTGTTCCCTGTAGGAGTAACTACAGTGACATGGCAATATACTGACCAAGGTGGTAACTCGATACAATGCGCTTTTACTGTAACTGCAAATGAATTATTGATTATTGGAGAAATTCAATCTGAACCTGTATCCTGTTATGGAGCAGAGGATGGCTCAATATCTGCTTTTCCAAATGGAGGAACTCCAGGTTATTCTTATTTATGGAGTGACGGACAGACCACTCAAACGGCGAGCAATCTTATGGCAGGAACATATGAGGTTACTGCTATTGATGCAAATGGTTGTGAAGCCACTTCAACAATTGAAGTTTCAGAACCACAAGAAATATTAATTGCAGTGGATAATGTGGAAGGTGATGTCAATATGACCAATTCGGGATCAATTGAGATATCAGTTTCAGGCGGTGAAGCTCCTTACAATTACTCCTGGTCTTTAAATGGAAATGTTATTTCCAATGAAGAAGATCCTACTAATCTGCCAGCTGGAGATTACCTTGTAGAAATTACGGATGATAATGGATGTTTGATTGTCTCCAATGTAATAACGGTAGAATCAATTACCGGAGTGGTAGAACCTGATTGGGCAAAAGACCTGATTCTGACTCCCAATCCCACATCAGGCAAACTTTATTTACAATTACCAAACTTATCAGACAATGCTCTTGTTGAAGTGTTTGAAATAACTGGTAAAGTCATTGAAGTTCAAATAGAAGATTTTGGAAATAGCTTCCAATTTGATCTTGGTGATACAGCAAATGGTATGTACCTGATTCAAGTTACTGTAGCAGAGGAATCCATCACACGTAGAGTTGTGGTAAATCACTAATAGTAGCCATTAATTGGCAATCACTATAAAAAATGAACGAGAGCCATTCCAAAATTTTGGAATGGCTCTTTTTTCAAAATTTTTATTGATTAGTAACCCTTAAAAAATAACTTAATCATTTAGTTCGGCAAAACGCCTCATGAATCTTCGATTTCTTCAAATAAGCCAAGACTGAAAGCCTGATAAGAATTGAAGTTGAGCTTTTGAGCTTATTTGAAGAAATCAAAAAGTGGAAGTTATTTTTTAATCACTACTTAATAATAAAATATGTTTGAATTCGTCTCTTTATTTGCTGGTACTTTTTATTAATCAAAAACGCATAAAATAATTGTCTTCCCTACTTCATAAGCATCAAAACCCAGATTTTCAAAAAATTAAATTCTCTTCAAATATTAAGGGACTTACTTTTGGTGCATTATTAGTTTTAATTTCTTACTCATTTTCTACTCCGACCAATGATCTAAAACATACAACTATTGAATTTTATTCCGACAAGATCACTTTAATTTATAATCCAGAAATTATCATTTCAAAAAGGGTTATTCCAGGAGAACAATACATTAACAATAGCAAAACCAGCATACAATTATTTTATGAAGATTTGGAAAAATCTGATTATCAACCTTTTCTAAATAATTTAAGGTTGGAAAGAGAAAGATTAAATCTAAATGACTGGTTTTATTATGAATTGATTAAAGAGGCGACTTATGCTATTTATTCCTCTTTACCTGAATTGCATAAACGACTTGCAGTTTGGTTTTTACTGGTAAAAGAGGGATATGATGCCCGGATTACTTATTTAGATGGGGAGGTCTTCATAAATGTTTTCACCAAAGATGAACTATTTGAGGTTCCAATGATAAAAGAAGGTAGGAAGACCTTTGCAAATCTCTCAAGTATCCACAATAAGAGGAAAGACTCAGATGTGCTTTACATTTCCAATTTCACTCCAAATCCAAGAGGAAAGTCTTTTTCCTTTGAAATAATAGATTGGCCCAATTTGCCCATCCGCAAAAAAGAAAAAACCATTCTTTTTGAGGATGAACATTCCAGGTATAAAATCTCGGTGGAATTTGATCACACAGTAATTGAACTGATGAATCATTACCCTTTAATAGCAGAGCATAAATACCTTTCAGTACCTTTTTCCCAGGCACTCTCAAACTCAATATTACCTATTCTCGAAGATATTCTTGAAGGTAAAAGCAACACACAAGCACTGAGAATTCTAGCCTCCTTTACCCGAAAATCGTTTCAATACAAAACTGATGAGGAGGTTTATGGTTATAGCAAACCAATGGTTTCAGAAGAAGTTTTTCATTATCAATATTCCGACTGTGAGGATCGTTCCGCTCTATTCTTCAATCTCGCCAGAGAATTACTAGATATTCCCATGATTGTAATTGCTTACCAGGATCATGTTACAGTTGCCGTCGCCACAAAAGAAAACTTAGGAGAATTTGTATGGTACAAGGATCGAAAATATTATGTCTGTGATCCTACTGGTCCATCCAATTCAAGTGAAATTGGAAAAATCCCCTCAGGATATTATGATCAAGACTTTAAAGTGCTTGCTGAATATCATTAGTATTGATTAGTCTATGAGGACAATTTTCTTAATGAGCACTTTTCCTTCAACTTTTGTTCTGATAAAGTAAATTCCTGAACTAAATCCGTTCAAGTTGATTTTTTCGGTACCATTTCCAGCCAAATCTTCTGCCAGCTTCAATTGTCCGATGTTGTTTATTATTTCAACCCTTAGTTCAGTCTTATAAATACCTTTGGATTCCAAAAATAAAAACCCATTTACAGGATTGGGATAGACCAGGAAATGATGGTCAAACCCTGCTCCTGTGGTTGAGGTATTTAGATTTACTGTAACACATTCATTTCCACTACAACCATTTACATCCGTCACTGTAACACAATATTCTCCAGCCTCTAATCCAGTTAAATCTTCCAATGTTTCAAATGGAGTGCCATCCAGGGTCCAACTATAAGTATAACCAGAATTATCACCTCCTGAAGCTGTAATTGAAATTGAACCATTTAAACTTTGACCTGTCTGGTCAATCACCTCATCAATGGTAATTGATACAGGTGCTGGTTCGTTAATTTGAAAAGTATTAACAACTTGACAACCTAAGGCATCAATTATTGATAAAGAATAATCGCCCGGAATAAGATCAGAGATTGATGAAATCATAGAACCATTTGACCAACTATAGGTAATAGGTTCAGCTGCATTTTCTATATTTACTTCTATAGAACCATTGGCACCTCCATTACACAGGACATCTTGAATATTTGCATTTATCTCAACAATGTCGCAGCCCAAATCATAACTATATAGAACCACATTTGAAGCTAAGTCAACAAACCCACAATATAAAATAGATCCATATCTAAATAAAGATTGTTCTGTTGTGAATCCTTCCCCGATTTTGTCGCCTAATTGATCCCAATCTGTCCCATTAAAGAAATAAATCGAAGTCAAATCAGCGTTAAAGTCATCATTAAAGGCTACATAGGGGTTTCCACTAATCAATGTAAGCGCCGAAAATTGAGCTATTCCTTCTGAAATACCTGCCATACCAAAGTATTCCCAATTCTCATTAACCATATTATACGACATTACAGAAAGCTTATTATTTTCAGTTCCATCACTATAGGCGATGGCCAAAGTTTCTCCTGCAATATCCAAAGAATTGTATTGAGAGGAGCCCCCGGTAAATCCAGATTGACCAACTAATTCCCATTCTTGCATAGCATCATTAAACTTCACAACACTTGCTCCTTGATTAGGATCTCCAAAATCCCGAAACCCGAGAAATAAATTGCTGTTTACAGCACTAAAAGAAAGAAAGTCTGTGCCGGCAGTTGAAAATCCTGGATCACCAACTTCCACCCAGGAGGTACCATTAAATTTCATGACCGTTAAAGCTGCGAAATGGTTAACATCCGAAAAAGCTACATACAGATCATCCCCATCAATATCAAATTTCATTTCATAGGCATTTGCAAAGTCTTCCAAACCAACCTGAACCCAATCAGTTCCATTATATGATTTTACATTAACTCCGCCAGCCAGAGTAAGGTAGGCAACATATGGATTTTGCCCATTATCAATTTTTAAATTGACAAAGGACATTAAAGTGGAAGTCACTTCGCCTCCAATTTGAACCCAATTATTGTTTTCAAACTTTTTTACAAATATTTTTCCGTTATCTGCTATATCCGTATAGGCTGCTACAGGTGTTGAGCCGATTACTGAAAAAGAAGCATTATTGGAAAAAGGTTGTACAGCTCCACCTACTTGAACCCATTGAGCTAAAATAATGGTAGAGAAGCAGAAGGAAATGATGAAGGTAAAAGTTGTTTTCATAATTAGAATTTTAGCAGATTAACATTAGGCTATAAACATATTTACTTAATACAAATATAATTATAATGCTTTTGTAATATTATGCCAAACTGTAATAAATCGATAAAAAAAGAAAGGCTTAATTGTTTTTTAGTGAATCGGGACGTTCTCTGATTCGGGTTTGCTTTTCCAGGATTTCCCCATTTTGGAGCAATGCATCTTTTTCGCTTTCCTGCTTTAAATGAAAAGACCCAATTAATTCCCTAATATTGAGTGGATTGCGATTGAGGTTACGATGATAGGCAATCATAATAAAGCGAGCCATATCTTCCGGATGATGTATGCCCATGCTTTTAATATAATGTGAAAGGCGAGAGCCACCATAAAAATTCCAATTGTGAATTATCCATCTACCAAAACTGAAAAACAGAATATTTGTAACAGAATCTTCTGGAATATTTTTGTATTTCAACCTTGCATCTGTATCTATTTTTTTATTGAGTTCAATAAATGCGTCTGTTAAATCTCTTGGTATATAAACACCATAGAGATAATCTTTGACTATTTGTCTCTTATATCTTTTTTCAAATTCACTCTCATTTTCCGCTGGTTTTTGTGCAAAACCAAAGGAAAAAAACAAGATGCAAATGTTCAGGAGAATATATTGCTTTATCATGCGATGAGTCTTGGAGTTTAAAATTAAAAAATCACCATATATTATAATGAAAAAAGCATACAAAAGTACACTTCAGGAATAACTAACACCCAACCGAATGGGATTATTTTAAGATCAAGATTTTTTTTCTGGCAAAACATTTGAATTCCACAATTCAGTCTTCCTCCTAAATTTCTCTTTTTCAGGGCATAAAACTTTTTAAAAATAATAATACATTGCCTAATTTCGCCCCAAAATATTTTCATCCTTTTCAAAGAAAAAAATTTCAATTTTAACATAATGAGGTTCAGTTCAGATTCTATCTTTTCTTTTTTTATCGTTTTATTTCTAATAAGTTGCCAAAACGAAAAAGGACAACCGCCACAAAATACAGGTAAAGTCCAGGAGGAATTAATCGCACCTGAAAATGCTCAATTTGAGCGACTTTCTTCCGAACAAACCGGGGTTCGATTTTCAAACAACATTTCTGAAAACCACGAGGTAAACATTATAACAAATTCGTACATGTACAATGGAGGAGGGGTAGCCATATTGGATGTAAACAACGATGGTTTACAAGATATCTTTTTTACCAGTAGTCAGGAAAGCAATAGATTGTACCTCAATAAAGGAGGCTTAAACTTTCAGGATATAACCCAAACCGCAAAAATCTCCGGGTTAGGAGGTTTTACCACTGGTGTGAGCGCTGCCGACGTCAATAATGATGGGTTATTGGATATTTATGTCTGTCGATCTGGATTAAATCCCTCTGAAGAGCGAAGAAATTTGTTATTTATTAATAATGGAGATTTAACCTTCTCTGAAAAAGGAAAAGAATATGGCTTAGCAGATATTTCGGCTTCTAATCACGCCAACTTCTTCGATTATGATTTGGATGGAGATTTGGATGTGTATGTCATAAATCACCCGGTAATTTTTTCTGAGGTCAATAAAATTTCTGTCCAGCAACTCCCCTCAGGATATAAAAGAAATACTGAACCAAGAGATGAATACGAATCTGACAAGTTATTTAGAAATAATGGAGATGGAACATTTACTGATGTAAGCTTGCGGGCAGGTATAAACAATCGCGCCTGGTCCCTTAGCGTTACGGTTTCTGATTTTAATAACGATGGTTACCCAGATATTTTTGTAGGCAATGATTATATAGAACCGGATTGGCTGTACATCAATAATAAAAATGGTACTTTTTCCATAAAGACTGATGATTATTTTCGACACATGAGCAATCACACCATGGGGGTTGATATTGCTGACATTAATAATGACGGAAATGTAGATTTGGTAGCTTTAGATATGATAGCAGAAGGAAATAAAAGACAAAAAGCGCTGATGACGACTATGGTTCTGGAAAGATATCAATCCCTATTGCGTTTTGGCTACGGACACCAAATCATGCGGAATGTGCTACAAGTAAACAATGGAAACGGAACTTTTAGTGAGATTGGCACATTAGCAGGCATTTCAAACACGGATTGGAGTTGGGCTTGTCTATTGGCAGATTATGATAATGACACCAGGAAGGACCTATACATCACAAATGGTTACCGTCGTGATGTAACCAATCTGGACTACCTGAACTATACGGTTGATTCCATAAACAGGTTAGGTGGATTGGGTAATTTCAAAGATATTGAAGATTACCTTCAGATAGTCCCTACCGAAAAACTGCAAAACTACATGTTCCACAATCAAGGGAATCTAAACCTCAAAAAAGTGAATACCGAATGGGGATTTGTGGACAAGTCCTATTCAAATGGAGCTGCCTATGCTGACCTGGACAATGATGGAGACTTGGAAATCATTGTAAACAACATACATGAAGAGGCATTCATTTATAAAAACCGAAGTAAAGAACAGGGAAGTTCTAATCATTTACAAATCAAGCTAGTAGGGAGCAATAATAATAAGTTTGGTGTAGGAACAAAGGTTACAATACATACAGGTGAAATAATTCAATTTCAAGAATTAAACCCAATTAGAGGCTTCTTTTCTTCTGTAGAACCCATTTTTCATTTTGGTTTAGGGAAACATGAGTCAATCGATAGAATAGAAATTATTTGGCCTGACGGAAAATCTCAAATTTTGGAAAATATCTCTGCCAATCAGAAGTTAATTGTAAACTACGAGGAAGCTTCAAAAAGAAACATTTCCACCAATTCAAATGCTGAAACCATTTTTAAATCTGCACAGAACCTAATCCCTGAATTCAAACATATTGAAAATGAATTTTTGGATTTTAATAGGGAAAGACTATTACCGCACCAATTGTCCAAATTGGGACCATCCATTGCCACGGCTGATATAAATGGAGATAGCTTGGAAGACTTTTATGTGGGAGGTGCAGTGAACCAGGTTGGGGCAATTTTTATTCAAAATTCTAATTCTACTTTCAAATTGATTCCTCAGGAAGCATTTAATGCCGATTCAAAATTCGAAGATTTGGACGCTATATTTTTCGATGTTGAGGGCGATGGAGACCAGGATTTATTTGTCGTGAGTGGCGGAAGCATATATTCAGCCAACTCAGATAATTACCAGGATAGGCTCTATTTAAATGATGGACAGGGTAATTTCAGTAGAACAGTTTCGGCATTACCAAAAATTACTTCAAGTACTGCATGCATAGCATTAAATGACTACGATGGGGATAATGATTTAGATATTTTTTTAGGAGGAAGGCATATACCAGGACGGTATCCAACCAGTCCACAAAGCTATGTTCTAGAAAATGAAGGAGGTTCTTTTAAGGATGTAACAAAAGAAGTATCACCAGAATTCCAGAATTTAGGGATGGTGACTGGTCTCGCATGGGCAAATATTGACGGATTGCCCGGCGAGGAATTGGTAGTGGTTGGAGAATGGCTTCCTGTTTCCGTATTTAAAAAGGAGGCTAAACAATTAAAAAATATTACAACTGAACTGGGGCTACAGAATACAAGCGGATGGTGGAATTGTCTGGAAACCGGTGACTTTGACAAAGACGGAGATATCGATCTAGTTGCGGGAAACTTGGGATTAAATACCAGGCTGAAAGCAAGTGAAAAAAAGCCTTTGACACTTTATGCAAATGATTTTGATAATAATGGTAGCATTGATCCAATCCTTACTCAATATGAAGGGGGACGTTTGTTTCCCTTACCTCAAAGAGATATGATGATAAAGCAGCTACCACATTTAAAGAAAAAATATGTTCGATTTGAAAATTATGCTACTGCTTCTATTTCGGATGTATTTTCCAAATCTGAATTGGATGCAGCTCAGAAGTTGGAGGCAAAAACATTGGCTACTTCTTATTTTCAAAATGATGGAAATGGAAATTTCACTTTAAAAACTCTTTCAGTGGAAGCCCAATTTGCCCCTTGTTTTCGGATTCTAGCTGAAGATCTCAATAATGATGGAAATCTGGACATTCTTATGGTTGGTAACAGTTATGCTACTGAAGTAGAAACAGGAAGATATGATGCAGCAAATGGTACGCTTTTATTTGGAGATGGGACTGGAAAATTTATTTTCTCCAAAAATCAGGAAAATGGTTTTTGGGCTACAAAAGAATCCCGAGATATAGCAAAAATTAAATTAGCCAATGACAAAGATTTATTTTTGATTGCAAACAATGACGATATCCTACAAGCTTACATAAAATAATTTATTGGTGTGTCCAATTGTCTTCTGAATCATCATCATTTGGGGATAATCCTAAAATGTCTCCTTTTGTATTGACACCCAATCCCAAAACAGTTCTATTGGCATAATTGAAGTAACTGACTACTTGATTGATCTCAAGAATTTCACCATCAGTTAGACCATACTTTGTGAGGTTTTCATAATCTGGTCTCGTCATCGCAGCAGGTTCAAGAGTTAATTTACGAGAATACTTAAGGATTGCTTGTTCCTTTTTTTCAAATATCAGGTCAATATTTTGATTGCTTAATGCCTTAAAAACCCGATCAGCCTTTATATCATTTTGAATCAACCTTTTCAAGCCTTCAAAATGGTGTTTGATGCAATAATCACAATGGTTTAATAAACTTACATAAACACCAATGGTTTCCAAAAGCTCTTTGGAAAGCAAATTGTCCTTATGATGCAAGACGTTTTTATACAAAACCATATGCCCTTTCATGGAATGTGGACGAAGGCTATGAGCCATCATTATATTATCCACGTTATTGTTTGGTCCTTTTACTCTATTATATAGCTTTTTTAAAGCACCTGTAGCATCATCATAACTGATAGTATTAATCCAGGTCATGTTTATTTAGTTAGTGACAAAAAAAAGAGTTATGAAGCAATTTCATAACTCTTTTAATTTGTGGTCGTTACGGGATTCGAACCTGTGACCTCATGCCTGTCAAGCATGCGCTCTAAACCAACTGAGCTAAACGACCTCATTATGGTGCCGCAAATTTAGGAAATTAGTCAAATCAGACAAATTCAGTTACAAGCATTTTAAAATAAAATTGCCGGGCAGAAGCTCCTACCCGGCAATCGGCGATCGATAATATATGTGAAGCTTTTATTTAGTTATTGCAATTGGACTTTATGCTCATCTACTAATTTTCGGATATTGATTAATGCATATCTCATCCTTCCCAAGGCTGTATTGATACTCACTCTGGTCAGTTTTGAAATTTCTTTAAAACTCATATCTGCATAATGGCGAAGTATGACTACTTCCCGCTGTTCTGCAGGGAGCATATCAACCAGGTTACGAATTTTCCTATGCGTTTGACTTTTGATGATACGTTGTTCAGCATTATCATCAGTAGTCCTTAAGATATCGAAAATATCAAATGTTTCTGTAGGTTGAACTTTAGGGCGACGTTTATTTCGACGGAAGTAATCGACACAAAGGTTATAGGAAATGCGCATAGCCCACTGGCTAAATTTACCCTCGTGATTGTATTTGCCCTTCCGAAGGGTATCTATTATTTTAATGAAAACTTCCTGGAAGATATCCTCTGCCTGGCTTTCATCTTTTACGAATAGATAAATAGAAGTATAGATTTTTTGCTTGTGGCGTTTGAGCAATTCTTCGAATGCTCTTTCTTCTCCGTCAAGGTAACGGAGGATTAGCTCTTGGTCATTGACCTTTGTATAGGCATGAAGCGGCGTAACTTGCATAACTAAATCGTTTTAGTTTAGGAATATGTTCTTTTTAAGATTTAGTGTAAAAGTTTACCGCTTATAAAATTATTTTTTGTTAGAAGTTAATGATTTGAGGAGATATGTCCTAATTGGCAAAGACAAGGCCAAATTAATAAAGTTGGTCGAAGGAATAATTGTTTTTGTGTTTTTTAACAAAAATTTAGTCTAATAACTAAAATAAATGATGTTTGAACGACCAATTTCCAAGACAAATAAAAACTCTTTTAGGTTTAAATGCAAGTTTTAGCATATTTTCAAGGATTAAATTATTCCTATTTTGGAGAATCTAGGATATAATATTTGGAGATTATTTATTTTAGCTATGCTAGAATTTGGTGAGTATTAAAGATCTTAAAATCGAACCTACACATTTGGAAACCAGGTGTTTATCTATATTTCTATTTTTTTTATTCAATAATAATTGCTTTTGATGATTGACTGGTTAAGGAATCCTCAAAAAAAAATTAAAAATTATTGTAAATTTTTCCTTACTACTATCCTATTTGGCTTGCCATTAATTCAAGATAGAGGGCGATTGGGTTTAATGCACAAAATGCGTCTTTTAATTCAAAAACAAGAATAGGTTTTCGGGAATATTTGGAGAGAACTAAGGCAATTTTTGATTATTGCATCTTTATTTACCTTTGGCAATCTTTTTTTGGAATGAACCTGGCTTTTGATATGAAATTCATCAATTTCATTCAAAGAAAACAGCCAATAAAATTGAATAATGAGTCGTAGACAAATCGTTGCTGGTAATTGGAAGATGAATAATGATTATGAAGAGGGAAGAAATTTAGCAAAGAGCATTATTGCCAAATTAACCACGAATGATGTATCTGTAATTCTGTGCCCACCTTACATACATTTAAAAAACATATCGAACACTATTAAGGACATTTCAAATGTATACCTGGGAGCTCAAAACTGTCACCAAAATCCCAAAGGCGCTTTTACAGGTGAGGTATCCTCTGCTATGCTCCAATCGGTAGGTGTTGAATATGTAATTATTGGGCATTCCGAACGAAGAGCGTATTTTAAGGAAAATAATGAACTATTGGCACAGAAAGTTGATGCAGTATTGTCTAATGAATTATTCCCTATTTACTGTTGTGGTGAAAAATTAGATATCAGAGAAACTGGCAATCATTTTAAGCTTGTTGAAAATCAGTTAAATGAAGGATTATTTCACTTAACTACGTCTGACTTTTCCAAAGTAGTAATTGCATATGAGCCTGTATGGGCAATTGGAACTGGAGTTACAGCTAGTCCTGAACAAGCCCAGGAGATGCATGAATTTATTAGAAGCTTAGTTTCAAATAAGTATGGGGCTGGAATCGCTAAATCAACTACGATTTTATACGGTGGGAGTTGTAAGCCATCTAATGCACAGGAACTATTTAGACAAAAAGATGTAGATGGTGGTTTGATAGGTGGAGCCTCCTTAAAAGCTGAAGACTTTGTTGCAATTATTAATAGTTTTTAGTTAATACGCTTATGCTTTGGCCTACGCTAAGCAGCGAATTCGATTCAAGAATCCTCTTTTGTAAAATTGAATTAAATAACTCTAGATATTTTAATATTTGATATTTATTTAATTTCTTTGATTTTTGTTTCCCGAATGCTATTGTTTGTTTAATGGAAAATAATTGACAGAAAGCAAATTTTGAGGTATAGAATAGGTGGTCAAGCTTTCAAATTTCCCTGATTTCCAAACGAATACAATTGCATTCGGGATTTTTTTTTGCAGACTAAATACAGACTATTCTCATGAAAAAGGAACTTTTACTTCCACTATTTTTCCTGTGCTTTATTGTAACTGAGGTCATTTCACAATGTCCTCCTCCTGGATTTCCTGCCCCAGGAAATACTTGTCCAGAAGCTCCAATTTTATGTCAGGATATTGATGGATATTGTACTACTATAAATAACAACAATATCGTTCAAAATTTCCCGGGCTGCCCTGCAAATGTTCTGAATAATGATGAATGGTTTGCATTTTTTGCCGGTACTCCAACTATTATTTTAGAAATTGTTCCAACTAATTGTCAAGGGACAGGTGGAGGTGTCGGTTTGCAAGCAGGTATGTATGATGGTTGCAATGGAAATGTGATGGACACTCAATGCAATTGTTCAGCAGTCCCATTTACGCTTCAATCAAATAATTTTGTGGTAGGAGAAGTCTATTGGGTAGTTATTGACGGATGTGCAGGTGATATTTGCGACTATCAGGTTAATGTATTAGCTGGTTCAACGGTACCAACTCCACCCGCTCCACCTGGACCAGTCACTGGTTTAATAAATGTATGCCCAGGAGCAAACCAACCCTATTTCCTGGATCCAGTCATGGGTGCAACAGAATATACTTGGACAATTGTCCCTCCAATAGGCACTATTTCTCCAAATGATAATATGGCTACCGTCAATTTTACCCTTCCTGGTACTGCCCAATTGTGTGTAACCGTTGCCAATCCTTGTATTGGTAATCCAACCCCTTCGTGCATTACAATAAATTCAACTTTAATTGAACCTACTGACGAGGAAGCTGAATTGTGTTTAGGACAATCCACCATGTGTGCCGGACAGGTTTTCTTTACACCGGGACTATTTCCAGTTACTCAAACTTCTTATTTGGGATGTGATAGTATTATCAATTGTCTGATTACCCCAATTCCCCCAATAACCAATAATTTAGGACAGGTCGATATATGCGCACCTGGAGCATATGAAATTTGCGGAACATTTTTCAATCAAAGTGGAATATATACCGAAGTCTGTGAAAGTTATCAAGGATGTGATAGTACTGTAATCGTAGATTTAGCAATGATGGAACCAATTGCCAATATTGCAGAGCCCGTTCCTGAATTGGGATGTGGAGCAAATGCAACTATCGTTTTAGATGGTACTGGCTCTAGTTTCAACCTGGTTCCAGATGGAAATACTTTATACAATTGGACTGGACCTGGTATTGTAGGTCCAAATGATGATGTAACTATCATAGTTGATCAACCTGGTTTTTATTGCCTGGAGCTAACCCATGAGCGGAATGGCGTATCCTGTACTGATACTTACTGCGTAGATGTTTTTGCAGACACCGAAGTTCCCGACCCTCCCTTATTGGACGGTGAAACTGATATTTGCGATGGTCAATCAGCCACTTATACAGTCACCCCTGTTGGAAGCATCAATGTTACAGGTTACACCTGGACTACACCTGGTGGAGAACCCTTTACGAATGATGATGACGTTACCATTACTGTAGATTGGACGGGGTCGGCAGGAGGAGATCTATGTGTTACAGCGGACAATGATTGTGGTCCCTCTGCACCAACATGCCTCACTATAGTAATCGGTACCTCACCTGAAGATCCAATTTTAAGTGGTCCTGAAGATGTCTGTGATGGAGATATTTTCACCTATGAAATCACCAATCCTACGCCAGATGCAACTTGCACCTGGACCGTACCTGTGGGTGCTTCATTCAATGATAATGGATTTAATATTGAGGTTAACTTTGGTGGAGCCTCTAGTGGTGATGTTTGTGTAACCTGCATGAATTCATGTGGGACAAGTGCTGAAACTTGTTTAACAGTAAACGTAACCAATATCCCTGATGCACCAGGTTTTGAAAGTGGACCAGCTGAGGTTTGCGACGGAAACATAGCCACATTTTGTGTAACTGCGGATCCCAATGCGACTGACTATACTTGGGATACTCCTCAAGGTAATTTTCCAAATGTTGGAAATTGTATAGATCTGGATTGGACTGGAATAACCTCTGGCGATGTATGTGTAACAGCAAATAATGATTGTGGTATCAGTCAACAAACCTGCATGGCAGTCACGGTAAATGATAGTCCAACAGCAACTATTTCTGGAGGAGGTGATTTCTGCCAAGGGAGTGGCGATACCATTCAATTAACCGTAACATTGACAGGAGTAGCACCCTGGAATTTGACCTATACCGATGGTACTAATTCCTTCACTGAAAATGATATACAATCTTCCCCCTTCATCATCAATGCCATTACAGCTGGATCTTATGCTCCTACAGATGTTACTGACGCTTCTATTTGTTCTGGAGTTGTAAGTGGACAGGCAGATGTTGTAGAAAATGAATTACCCACGGTTCAGCTTTCTGGAAGCGGTGATATTTGTGAAGGGAGTGGTGAGACTGTTGAATTGACTATAGATTTAACAGGAGCTTCAGATTGGTTGGTAGATTGGACAGTAGATGGTGCACCACAAGCTCAATTAAGTATTTCAAGTAGCCCATATACATTAGAAATAGGTCAGTCTCAGGCAGGTGATGTGGAAATAACAGGGGTGACGGATGCAAACAATTGTACAAACACTGGAGACGGAAATATAATTAATGTAGTTGTCAACGAAGCACCATCCGTCTCAGGGGTGATGACTACCTGCAATATGACCAATACTAATTATGTTCTAACATTTGAGATTTCCGGTGGTGATTCCACTACGTATAGTGTCACATCTAATGTGCTGGGATTTGGGGGCACCTTATCTGGCTCTGCTCCCTTCATTTTCACTAGTGATCCAATTTTAAACGGGGATGGATATTCTTTTGTAGTTACTGATGCGAATGATTGTGATCCCATTACAGTGGAAGATGATATTGTAATCTGTGATTGTACAACTGCTGTTGGGGAAATGGACTTAAATACAATTGAACAATGTGGAAATGACCCAGTTAACGCTAATTATGATAATTCAAATGAGGTTTTAGACGGGGATGATATTTTAGAATTCATTCTTCATGAAGGAAATAGTGTTAATATCGTTAACCAAATTGCTACAAACAACACACCTAGCTTCGGATTTCAACCAGGTATGAGTTACGGTACCCAATATTATATTTCTGCAATAGTTGGGAATGATAATGGATCTGGTGTAGTAAATCAGAATGATCCATGTCTGGCAGTGGCACAAGGTACCCCTGTTGTTTTCTATGAGATTCCAAGTGCATTCATGATTGGAGATGAAGCTATTTGTGAAGGTGAGTCAACTGGTCTATCCGTTGAATTAACAGGTATTGGACCCTGGAATTTGCTTTATATGGCAAATGCAGATACCATTCAAGTGAATGGAATAAATTCCAATCCTTTCAATCTCAATGTAACGCCAAGTTCTACCACCGTTTATAACCTGATTGGAATAACTGATGATAATTGTCCAGGAGAAATTGATGGCAGTATCACGGTTACTGTAAACACTGAGGTTCAGGTTAATAATTTATCAACAGACTGTAATGCAACAAGTACTGGTTATGTTTTAAGCTTTGAAATAACCGGAGGAGATCCTAACACCTACACAGTGACAGGTGTTAATGGCTCTATTTCGGCTTCTGCACCTTATATTTTCACATCAGATGAAATTCCCACCAATACTGGTTATGATATCATTGTTGATGACATAAATAGTTGCAATCCTCAAAGCATTATGGATGACATTGTAGTTTGCAATTGTGTTACAGATGTGGGAGAAATGGACTCAAATCCAATAGATGAGTGTAGTGATGGACCAATTATGGCGATATATGATGATACCAATCAAGCAACAGATGCTGATGACATCGTCCAATTCGTTTTACATACCGGGAATGTTAATCTTGGCACTATCATTCAAACCAACAATACTGAACCATCTTTCAGTTTTGACGGAAATACGATGTCATATGGTACTACTTATTACATTTCTGCAATTGTCGGAAATGATGACGGAACAGGTAATGTAGATTCGAATGAGCCTTGTTTTTTAATTGCCCCGGGAACTCCAGTGACCTTCTTTGAAGTACCAACTGGATCCTTAAGTGGAGATATAGAAATATGCGAGGGAGGCGATACTGATTTAATAATTGAACTAACAGGTGACTCTCCATGGACGGTAGTTATTAACGGTCAATCCATTTCAGGAATAGTTAGTACCCCTTTTATTTACAACGTCAATCCAAATACCTCTACCACTTATATATTAGAAAATGTGGATGACAATAATTGCCCTGGAAGTGTTGTAGGTGATGCAACTGTAGTCGTGAACGATGCTCCCACAGTCAATAATTTATCTGTAGAGTGTAATCCTACCAATACTGCCTATACAGTTTCATTTGAAATTGAAGGAGGCGACAATACTTGTTACACTGTAAATGGCTCTCCGGGAACGCTTACAGGAAATGTATTCGTGAGTGATGAAATACCAACAGGTAGCGGCTATACCTTCCAGGTTGACGATTGCAAAGATTGTGGTCCGGTTGTAGTTACTGAGCCTATGATAATATGTGACTGTGAATCTTTCGCTGGAGATATGACTGGATTAGACCAAACAATTTGTGGAATTGGTCCTGCAATTGCAGAGTATGGTGGTGGTGAGATCCTGGATGCAGATGATGTATTATGTTATATTCTTCATGAAGGGGATCCTAGTGCACCATTGGCAAATAATCCGACTGAACCCAGTTTCCAGTTTCAACCAGCAAATATGAATTATGGACAAACCTATTTCATTTGTGCTTCGGTTGGAAACGACAACGGAAATGGTTGTGTTTCTTTGAGTGATCCTTGTCGACATGTATCGCAAATTTGTACTGAGGTGATTTATTATGAAATTCCTTCCATAGCACTTACTGGTGATGCCACCATTTGCGAGGGTGAAAATGTTGATTTAACCGTTTCTTTTACTGGAGGTACTGCACCTTATACATTTATTTATGAGGATGCCTTCACTGCAAGTCAAGAAGAATTAACAACTGACGAAAATCCATTTACTTTTTCTGTAACACCAAGTGGATCTACTGTCTATAATTTGATTTCTCTTGATGACCAAAATTGTATGGGAACAGCAGCAGGAAGTTTTCCTGTAACTGTTAATCCCGCTCCAACAATTTCAAACCTGACCACCTTATGTAATGATTTGGCAACTGCTTATACTGTAAGTTTCACAATCAATTCATCCAGTCCAAATATTACCGTAAATCCTCCTGGTTCAGGAACAGTCTCACCTTCTGCACCTTATATTTTCACCAGTAATGAAATTGATGCTTTGGATGGGTTCGCATTTGAAATTGATAACGAAAACGGATGTGGACCAGTTTTCGTTACAGATGGTCCTCCTGTTTGTCAATGTATAACAGAAGCAGGAACAATGGAGGCCAATGTAATTGCTGCTTGTGAAACAGAATCTATTTCTTCCCTGCACAATGGAGACGAAATGCTTGATCCAAATGACGTACTTGGATTTATGCTTCACAGTCAACCAGATGGGGATTATTCAAATGCATTGGCAACAAATACAATTCCTACTTTTGCTTTTGACGGTGCTTCAATGCTCACAGGGACAACTTATTATATTTGCCCGGTAGCTGGAAATGATACGGGCTCAGGCAGTCCAGATCCGACAGATGATTGTTTTATAGTTGGAGAATGTACTCCAGTATTTTGGTATCCGCTTCCAACCGCTACAATTACTGGGACCACCACCATTTGTGAGGGAGAAACAGCAAATGTTTCATTCAATCTTACGGGAGTAAGTCCACACGTTATAGATTATCTCGAAAATAATACACCACAGACTTTGACAGTTTGGGGAGACGATACAACGGTAGTTTGGTCCCCAAGTGCAAATGTTCAAATCGAATTAGTGGGCATTACTGATAATTTGACCGGATGCACCAACTCAGCATCTGGAATAATTACTATTAATGTCAATACACCAGTCAACTCAGGGGTAGCAGGAGATCCTATTGCAATTTGTGAAGGAGAAGATCAAAATATTGATTTGGCAAATCTGCTTACCGGAGAAGATATGGGAGGACAATGGTCGGATGAATTTGGTATTCCAGTTGGACCTATATTTAATCCTTTTGGAAGACCTCCTGGTACTTACAAATTTACATATACCGTTTTTGCACAGGCTCCTTGTCCTGATCAGGCAACTACCGTATGTGTAATAATCAATCCATTGCCTGTCGCCGATGCAGGAGATCCACAAGAACTTACCTGCAATGTTATGGTTGCCAACTTAGGTGGTCCGAATACCAGCTCTGGAGATTTCACCTTCCAATGGCAGGGTGATGGAGTCACCGACCCAAATGTTGCAGTTACCAATACTACCCTTCCGGGAATGTACACATTAACTGTCATTGATAATCAAACAGGATGTTCTGCTTCGGATCAAGTTGAAATCACTTTGGATCAATCTGCTCCAAACCCTTCAATTACTTTTTCTGATTTGAGTTGTTTTGGAGCAAATGATGGCTTTATCACATTGGATCCCATAACTGGTGGTTCGCCTCCATATGAATGTTCTATTAATGGAGGTCCATTTTCAAATATTTCTACATTCACAAATTTAAATGCAGGTCAATACCTAATTATTTGCAGAGACTCCAAAGGTTGCGAAGTTGAAATTCCTATTGATATTACACAGCCTGATGAATTACAAGTAGATTTGGATGGAGATTTTGAAAATGATGACAACTTTATTAACCTGGGTGACAGTGTGCGGATTATCGTACAGGTAAATTTGCCATTTGACTCTCTGGATGCTATCATTTGGACACCAAATGAAGCAATACCTTGTGATACTTGTCAAACATTTTATGTCACACCTGATGGTCAAATGAATATTTCCATTACGGTTCAAGAAGGACAATGTACAGACACAGATGATTTAACCATTTTTGTAAGGAAAAATCGCCCTGTATATGTACCAAATGCATTTTCGCCAAATGGAGATAATAACAATGACAAATTGATCATTTACGGTGGAAATAGTGTGGAACGAATCAAAACGTTCCTCGTTTTCAATCGATGGGGAGAAACGGTTTGGGAATACAGTGATTTTCAACCAAATGATCCAGCTTCTGGATGGGATGGTTACCACCGTGGGCAAGAACTGAATCCAGGGGTATTTGCCTGGTTTGCAGAAATTGAGTTTATCGACGGGGTTGTGGAAGTATACGAAGGAGATGTGGTATTAATAAAATAAGGGTTTACTTTCCTTTTGGAAATAATTGACAATAGATTTTAAAAAGATGAGTCGTCCCAAATTTTGGCAATAAAAAACCTTTCGTTTATCTTTTCTTGCCTAATCTGTTGATATTCAATTTGTTGCGGGGTGCGAGT